>NZ_CP120740.1:5270000-6593314 GCF_029581235.1 Micromonospora sp. WMMD998 | reverse complement strand
GGTCGGGCTGCGCCGGGCCAGCCTGGCCGGGGCCGAGGCGGCGGTGACGTTCTTCGTGGTCAGCGTGGTCGCCACCACGGTCACGCTGCTCGGCGCGGCGCTGCTCTACGCGGTCACCGGCAGCCTGCACCTGGACCGGCTCGGCGCCACCCTGGCCGCCCGGGACGACCTGCGTGACCTGCCGCTCACCACGGTCGCGGTGGCGCTCGTGGTGGCCGGGCTGGCGTTCAAGGTCGCCGCCGTGCCGTTCCACGCCTGGGCGCCGGTCACCTACGACGGCGCGCCGCTGCCGGTGGCCGCCTACCTGTCGACCGCCTCGAAGCTGGGCGGGGTGGTGGCGTTGCTGGCGGTGGTGCAGCGGGCGCTGCCGGCCGGCGTGACCGGCCCGGTGCTGGCGGCGCTGGCGGCGCTGACCATGACCGTGGGCAACCTGGTGGCGCTGCGCCAGCGGCGTACCGTCCGGCTGCTCGCGTGGTCCTCGGTGGCCCAGGCGGGTTACATCCTGGCCCCGCTGGGCGCGCTGGCGCTGGCCGCGGGGCGCACCGCAGACGCGCGGGACGGCGCGTACGCCGCGGCCGTCGCGTACGCCGTCTTCTTCGTGCTGCTGGAGTTGGCCGCGTTCGCCGCGGTGGTCGCGTTGCGGCCGGCGGACGGTGACGGCGGCACGCTCGCCGACCTGCGCGGCGCGGCGCGGCGGCACCCGTGGGTGGGTGGCGCGTTGGCGCTGGCGCTGATCGGGCTGGCCGGCCTGCCGCCGGGGCTGGCCGGGCTGTTCGCCAAGGTCACGGTGGTCCGGTCGCTGCTGGCCGGGCACGCCGGCTGGCTGGCCCTGATGGTGGCGTTGAACGCGGTGCTCGGCCTGGCCTACTACCTGCGGGTGGCCGCGACGCTCTACGCGGTCCCCAGCGGCGTCGCCGCGACCCGCCCGGCCCGCACCGTGGCGATCGCCCTCGGGGTGGTCACCGTGGCCGCCGTGGTGATCGGTTTCGCACCGCAGCTCGTGCTCGACGTCGCGGCGCGCTGACCGGTTCGTGCCCGGCTGGGCGGTCCGCCCAGCCCGGCGCACCGGAATCCTCAGCCAACTTTCAGCCATGGGAAGGATGGTTGACGGGTACCGGTGTGTTGAACCGGTCAGCGGGTTACCCGGGTGGGCCCGCGGCACCGAAGGAGCGATCGACCGTGCACCACAACCGTCTCAAGACCGCAGCGCTGCTCGGCCTGTTGACCTCGCTGATCCTCGCGGTCGGCTACTGGTTCGGCGGTAGCGGCGGACTTGTCATCGCCGTGCTCGTCTCGTTGCTGATGAACGGCGTGACCTACTTCTTCTCGGACAAGCTCGCGTTGCGCTCGATGAAGGCGCAACCGGTCAGCGAGGCACAGTTCCCCGAGCTGTACCGGATGGTGCGGGAGCTGTCCACCCAGGCCGGCAAGCCGATGCCCCGCCTCTACGTGAGCCCCACGTCGCAGCCCAACGCGTTCGCCACCGGGCGCAACCCGCAGCACGCGGCGGTCTGCGTCACCCAGGGGATCGTGGAGATCCTCGACTACCGGGAGCTGCGGGGCGTGATCGGGCACGAGCTGTCCCACGTCTACAACCGGGACATCCTGATCTCCAGCGTGGCCGCCGGCCTGGCCGGCATCATCACCATGCTGGCCAACCTGGCCTGGTTCATCCCGCTGGGCTCATCCGACGACGAGGACGGCCCGAACCCGGCGGTGCTGCTGCTCACCCTGATCCTCGGCCCGATCGCGGCCACCGTGATCCAGTTGGCGATCAGTCGCAGCCGCGAATACCAGGCCGACGCCTCCGGCGCCGAGCTGAGCCGCGACCCGCTGGCCCTGGCCAGCGCCCTCAAAAAGATCCACATGGGTACGCAGGCCCGCCCGCTCGCGCCGCAGGGCCAGCTCACCAGCACCGCGCACCTGATGATCGACAACCCGTTCAAGCGGGGTGGCGGCATCGCCGCGATGTTCGCCACCCACCCGCCGATGGAGCAGCGGGTGGCCCGGCTGGAGCAGATGGCCCGCAACTCCGGCCCGGTGCAGTTCCAGCGCTGACCCGTCCGCCCTCCTCCGCCCGCGTCCGTCTCCCCGGACGCGGGCGGAGCCGCGTTCGGGCGGTGGCGTGCGGCGTGCGGGCGGTTGCCGAGTGCGGGCCGCGGGCGGCGGCTCAGGCCGGCTCGGGCAGCCGGTCCGGCCGGGTCAACAGCACCGTGGAGAGCAGCACCAGCCCCGCCGCCAGGTAGGCCACCGCCGGGCCGAACAACGCGGCGGCGCCGCCGAGCAGGAAGACACCGACACCGGAGAGCATGATGTTCCCGGCGACGATTGTCGCCTCCACCTGCCCCATCCGCTCCCTGGGCGCCAGCCGCGCGAACGTCGCCTGCGCGCCGATCAGCCAGCCGCCGCCGGCTCCGATCAGCGCGTTCGCCACGGCGAGAGCCCAGGCCGGGGCGTCGACGGCCGCCAGCAGGCCGGCCAGCAGCAGCGCCGTGGCGAGCGCGCCGGCGGCCACCACCTGGCCGGACACCCGGGCCAGCCAGCCGCGACGCCCGACCAGCAGCACGAACACCGCGCCACCGAACGACGAGGCGGCAAGCACCACCGGCCGCCACGCGCCTCCGGACAGGTCCGGTGCGAGCGTCTCCGGCAGCCCGCCGGCCAGCATGGTGGCCAGCGTGAGCAGGGCGACCCCGCGCAGGATCGGATGGGCGGCGATGATCCGCGCGCCCGCGGTGGCCGGTGGTCGTGGGCCCCGGCGCTCCTGCTGGCCTACCCGCAGCCCGGCGAGGACCACGGCCGCGAGCAGGAACGAGGCCAGGTCGATCAGCAGTGCCACCCGGGGACCGATCGCCACCGTGACGCTCGCCCCGGCCAGCAGGCCGACGACCTGGCCGCTCTGGTTGGCGAAGGCGGCGAGCCCGAACAGCGGCAGCCGCAGCGGGGGCGCCACCGCCTCGGCGATGATCGCCACGTGCACGCTCCCGTACGCGGCCCGGACCGCGCCGAGCAGGCCGGCCGCCACGATCGCCGGCAGCGCCCGGGGAACCGCCGCCGGTACGGCGATGAGCGCCGCGCCGGCCAGCGTGAGCCCGATCAGCATGGTGCGTCGGGCCAGCACGTCCAGCCAGCCGCTGAACACGGTCGCGACAAGAAGCGCGGGCAGCGCCCGGGCGGCGTACACGGCGGCCGGCCCGAGCACCGAGCGCGTCTGGTCGTAGGCGAGCAGCAGCAGGGCGGCCAGCCCGACGAAGTCGCCCAGCTCGGAGATGCCCCGGGCGACAAGCAACCGGGACGCGACCGGGTGCCGGAACAGCGCGCGGTAGCCGGGGGCGGGCGTCGCGGTGTCGGTCATCGCTTCGACGGGTCCGCTTCCTCGACCCGCAGCGGTGCGACCGCCATGCCGCTCATCCCGACCTCCGCACGCGCCGGCGGCCCATCCCGCCGCCCCAGGCATGGACTCAGTTCGATCAGGAACCTACTCCCTCCCGGCCCGTACGGCAGCCCCTGTCCTTTGCCCCGCAGGTCAGGTAGGCGTCACTTCTGCCAAACCGCCGGTCGGTCGGGCGCGCCCCGGCTCTCCGACACCCGGTGCCCACGTGGGACGACATTCCGGAAAGGCGGACCGCTGTGAGGCAGCCGACCGTTTCCCCAGCCCTCGGCCGGCGTTAGGGTCGAATAGCATCTGACTCATTACATCCGGGAGGTCGACCGTGGCCGCACTGCGCCAGTACCTGGGCGTCTGGCGGGTCCCCGGCGCGCCGCTGCTGCTGATCCTCGGCATCGTCGGCCGGCTCGGGATCGGCATGACCCCGCTGGCGCTCCTGCTCGTGGTCGCGCAGGTCACCGGCCGCTACTCCCTCGCCGCAGTCGCCGGCGGCATCTACGCGCTCTCCGGCGCCGCGCTCAGCCCGGTCGCCGGCCGCGTCGCTGACCGGGTGGGCCCCACGCCGGTGCTGCTGGCCACCGCACTGGCCCACCCGCTCGCCCTGCTCGGGCTCCTCGCCGCCAGCCGCTCCGGCGCCGCCAACCTCGCCCTGATCTACCTGGCCGCGGGCGTCGCCGGTGCCACGTACCCACCGCTGACCGCCGCGATCCGGGGCGCCTGGAACGACCTCACCGCGCCGGCCACCGGCCGAGGCCACCTGCGCAACACCGCGCTCGCCGCCGAGACGTCCCTGTTCGAGATCGTCTTCGTGCTCGGCCCGCTGCTGGTGGCCGGCTTCGTGCTCGTCGCCGACGCCTCCGCCGCGCTGCTCGGCGCCGCCGTGGTCACCCTGGTCGGCACCGGCTCGGTCGCCCTCGGCCGGGTGATGCGCGCCTGGCGCCCACACCCGCGCGAGCACCACGCCCGAGGACTCGGCCCGCTGCGGGTCGGCGGCTTCCCCGCCCTGCTGGTCTGCGTGGCAAGCCTCGGCATCGCGTTCGGCGCCTCCGGCGTGATCGTGCCGGCCTTCGCCGGGGACACCGGCGCCGAGGACCCGGAGAGCCTGGCCGGCCTGCTGCTCGCCGTCTGGGGCATCGGCAGCGCCGCCGGTGGCTTCTGGTTCGGCGTACGCAAGCCGGCCGTCAACATGACCCGCCAGTTCGCCTGGCTGCTCGGCACCGTGGCGGCCAGCTTCGCCGTCTTCGCGGTCATGCCCGGCCCGGCCCCGCTCGGCGTCGCGCTGGCGCTCGGCGGCGCCGCCATCGCCCCCGCGCTCACCCTGGAGAACACGCTCGTCGGGCGGATCGCCCCGGCCGGCATGCTGAACGAGGCGTACACCTGGGTGGTCACCATGTCGGTGGCGGCGAGCGCCGCCGGAGGCGCCGTCGCCGGCCTGATCGTCGACCACGCCGGTGGCGTGCCGTGGGCGTTCGTCTTCGCCGGGGCGGCGGTCGCCGTCGGGGCCGCGGTCGCCGCGCCACCCCGCGGTCCGATCGCCCGGGCCGAGGCGACCGCGGTACGCGCCGAACAGTCGCTCGCCGCCTGACGGTCACGTCGCAGCGGGCTCAGGTCGCGCACCCGATCGGTGTCCCGGCCGGCGCGCGGCTACCGGTAGTTGGTGAACTGGAGCGCGACCCCGAAGTCCTCGCCCTTGAGCAGCGAGATGACGGCCTGGAGGTCGTCCTTCTTCTTTCCGGTGACGCGGAGCTGATCGCCCTGGATCTGCGCCTGGACGCCCTTGGGGCCCTCGTCGCGGATCTTCTTGCTGATCGCCTTCGCCTTGTCCATGTCGATGCCCTGGATGACCTTGGCGTCGATCTTGAAGGTCTTGCCGGAGGACCTCGGGTCACCGGCGTCCAGCGACTTCAGGGAGATGTTCCGCTTGACCAGCTTCTCCTTGAAGACGTCGAGGGCGGCCCGCACCCGCTCCTCGGTCTCCGCCTGGAGACTGACCGCCTCCTCACCCGACCAGGAGATCTCGGCGCCGGTGCCGCGGAAGTCGAACCGCGTCGCGAGCTCCTTCTCCGCCTGGCGGAGGGCGTTGTCGACCTCCTGACGGTCGACCTTGCTCACGATGTCGAAGGACGGGTTCGCTGCCATGCTCATGCTCCTGCTGTCCGGCGGTGTGTCCTGTTCCGTCCCGCACTGACCAGCGTGGGACACCCCGACGGTACCCCGTTGCGATGGGGCGGGGGGCAACCGCTATCCTTGCTTCCGCCGCCGCGTTGCGACGCGGTGGGGTGCCCTGGCGGGTTGCCCGAGCGGCCAATGGGAGCGGACTGTAAATCCGTCGCGAAAGCTTCAGAGGTTCGAATCCTCTACCCGCCACCAGGTGCAGATACGGCCCCTGACCAGCAGAGATGCTGATCGGGGGCCGTTGTCGTTGATCTAGCCGAGTCCGGCTGAGTCCAGCCGTTCACAACTGGTTGTGGGCAGATGGTGGGCAGGTCGATCTTGCCGCCTGAGCGCTCTTCTGGGGCTGTGAACGCTTGGGCTGGCCGTGAGGGTCCGGTCGCAGGCGCCATGCGTGTAGCGACCGGCTGAGGGCTTCCGGAGTGAGGTGTCGCCGGCTGCGGGCGATAGGGCGGGGGCAAGCCAGTCCCGGGGTTGGACTGGCGCGGCAGTCGGAAGCCCTGACCGTCGACCAGGCCGACCGGTTCGGCTTCCGTACCGCCTGGCCGTGATCGTGCCGCGGGGCCGGATCAACAGACTCGGGGCGGCGGTCCGGCGGCAGTCGGTGGCTCTCCGCCCCGCGCCGCGCGGAGCGCGGCGCCTTGATCCAAAACAGAGGAAATCGGCAGCAGCGCACGCACGCGCGCAATAGGTGACGCACACGGAGCCACTACAGCGGCGCGATCACAGTCGGGCAGGTCCTGAGACCCCGACGGCGGGTCACCACACAGCGGAGCTACCTCGCTGTCCACCTCACCCGCGCCAGCAGTGCGCCAGCGCCGGTGCATTCGCCTCCGGGGGGCCCATAGCAAGACACGGGACCGAGGACTTTCGGGCAAGCCATCTCCGTTAGGGCGCCAACTGCCGCTGCGCACCGTCTAAAGCTCTCTGGGTCTCCAGCCGTCCAAATACCTACCCGCAAGTGCTAGCGACTCGACATCTTCGTCAGTCGCGTCTGACTCCAGAGCAGAAGGCAACAACTCGCTGCGTATTCTATTTTCAGATCCCAGAATCTCGACAAGCCCATCCCAGTAGAGACGCGGCTCTACCGTTACCCTCGACGAACCTAATAGCGAAGACTGAACATCTGACCGCGATGAGCGCAGGAGCGCGATAGAAAAGTTCGGCTCGCGCAGCCACGCTGGGGGAACCGTCCAGGACGGGTCCACCCGCTTACGAGCCCAACGTAGCAGCTGGGAGGACTGCTCCGATGCCGCAAGCTCAGCTGGCGAAGAGGAAAGGATCTCCTGCGCTAAGGATCGCTCAAGCTGAGTCGCGACCTCAGAGGGGATTAGCTTGTGGCCAGCGTTTTCTTCATGCCCAACAGTTCTAAGAAGCGAGAGTTTCCCCGGCAAGTTGTGAATCTGAGAAAGGGATTCTTTTACAAGCTCCACTCTCAGCCCTTGCTCCTCAATCTTTCTGATCAGGCGAAGCACGACCCGGGAAACTCGTAGCTCAGGCCCGAAGTCGAATACGCCTGAAGGTTCTCTCCGTAGCCTCGGCAGTTGATTAAGTAGCGGAGCGATGCCGTTTCGGGCATGCTCGGGCTCGAATTCGTTTTCGAAAAGCTCAAGACTTTCGATCAATTCTTCCGCTCGTTGCGCGTTAACATTCTGCAACATCTCCTGGAAGTCTTCGCTCGATGAGCCCATGGCCCTGTAGAGCTTTTCGACCATTGGCAACGTCTCCGTCATCCCGAGGCTTGATCGATAGAGGTAGCTATCGAGGTGGTCTCTGTGTGCCACACGTTTAGCGCGCAACCAGGTGCTCGCGAAATCAGAAGCGTACCTAGCGCCCTCCATATGCCGCAGCGCCGCAGGGAAGAGTAATCTCACGATTTCCCGCAGGGTGCCTGCGTGTTCAGGAGACGACCCGACGAACTTGGTTACCTTCTCTTTGAGTTGCTCCTCCTTGCTCCCTCTGCTATCACTGAGGTCGGTCAGCGCCTCCGCACTCTTTTGGAGAAGTCTGAATGATTCTGGGACAAAGATGCGAAGCGCCTCTAGGGCCAGAATGTCTGGCGTTGATACAGCGCTTTCCAGGGAACGGATTACCGCAGAGACAGAAGCGACGTAATGCTTAACATCTCGAACCGTTGAAAGCAGTGGCTCAATGATCCCGAAGTAGATGGCGGACCACCGATCGGGATCAAAGGTCGGATCTTCTGAATCTCCTAGCGCCGCCTGAAGTCGTTTTAGGAATATAGCGCGAAGGGCGGTAGGTGGTATTGCGGGAACCTCGTGCATTACTTGGACGATTTTTTCCAAGTAGGCGCGTCCGGAAACGTTGTCGTGCTCAAGTGCCCGTTCAACCTGCTGCCGGTCGAACGCAAGAAGATAGACGAAGTTATCGAAACCTCCGGTCAGTCGAACGAGTTTCAGAACCTCGCGGATTGAAGATGCCTCTAGGCGATCGATATCATCGATCGCTACAACCACGAGCTGGTTAGACTCTTTAAGAGCGGCCTGTAGCTGGTTTCGCTTTTGCGCCACGCCAGTGTCTTGGCGCCCTGCTTTCCGGATTGCCTGCGCCGTACCGCTCATCCCCGCGCCCACTCGGTCAATCCATGTGCCTGCAAAGGGGATGAACTTGAGCGGCGAAAGCACAGCCCCATATTCATCTAGACGCTGGGCGACACGTTGTAGGCGTGGCTCTTTCACCTTGACCTGGTTAGATAATTCTGAGAAAAAGAAGGACACAAGCTGGTCCGTCCCGGAGAACAGCCATGGGTTGAACTGAAGGAAGGTAACTTCCGACTTGAGGAGTTCTTCTTCGATCATCTTCAGCAGGGAGGTTTTGCCTATGCCCCAAGGTCCGGTTATGCCAATAACCGCCCCACCCCGCGTATCGATTGCTGCAACGTCCTGAGATATTGCCTTGGCCAGTCTCCTTCGGTTAAGAAGATCTCCCGAGCTATCCACCGGCTGGTCATTATCGATTGTATTTGCGGTGCCCGCTTGAGACATTTCGCTCGCTCCCGATATTCAAGATGACTGGGGAGGTTACCAGTGAGGAGGTCGGAAAAAAGACATGCATCAAATAGCCGACAGACAAAGCGGTGGACGGTCATCAGTTGTAGGCCAGCCCTGCCCGTGGTGTGGTGCTACCTGTTCGGTAGCCACATCAAGACAGAGCATCCCGCACTTGGACGACAACTTCGATGGCCCCGACTGTTCCCATCCGATATGCCCGCGACCTGCCCCTTCAGGAGAGTGGGCTGTCGTTCGGCCCGCCCGTCAAGTCGACCTTGACGGGTGTACAGACGCTGGCGGTTCAGGCGCGTCTGCTCGGCTTGCCGGGGTCGATGGCGGGCGGAATGGCCTGCCGCAACTACTCAAGGACCGCGACCCGCCAACGGTGCCCTGGCCATCCTGGGCGGGAGCGCCCCCGTCGAAGGCGCATAGCCGCAGCTCTGACCGCCGCCAGTTTGACGACCGCTGTCGTGCCTACCCTGCGCCGTGCGGACTCGCGGCCGCGGCCCGGCCGGCTGCCGGCCGACCACAGCGCTCTCCGCGCCAGCCGCCGGGCGTCAGGCGTGTCGACCCCAGAGCGACGGCGGCGGCGGTGGGCGCGTGCCTAGGCGGCGACGAAGCGGCCCGCTCATGGCCACCTTGGAGAGGGTTCAAGGTGCGGCAAAGGGACCTACTGTGGTGCTTCAGGTAGCCGGTAGATCCTGACGACGGCTTCGACCGCTCCATTCATCACAGTGATGTTCTGTTGTTCGACCAGGGCTGCACCTACGTCGACAGCGAAGAGCGTTGCAAGCTCCGGATCGGCTGCCACTTGCCGCTCCCGTGTCTCAACCTTGGGAACTTCGCCTGGTCTGTCCTCTGGGCGATATGGGTTGGCGTATGTGCCGCGGCCGTGTTCGGTCGCGACCAAATTCTCATCCCGCAAGACGGCGATGGCCTGGCGGATTGTTCCACGACTCGACCGAAACTCGGCGGTAAGCGTGCTCTCCGCCGGCAAGAGGCTGCCCGACGGGATTACTCCGCTCTCGATGCGCCGCCTCAGTTCGTTGGCGATGGTGCGGTAGCGGGGCTGTCCGTAGTGCGGGGTGGGCACCTGCCTACCGTACATGGCACTTGTCTTACCAAGTGCCAACCAAACGACCCGTTTCGACGTCTAGACAACTCGTCCACTTGTAGATACGTTTCGAGGTGTGCGGCCAGGGTGACGGCTCGTGTCAGGGGTGGTCTCGCGCCGGCCCTGGTCGCACCTGATGCGCGGCGTCCTGTCGGACCGGTTGCGGTAGCCGCGCGGACAAGTTGGCTCGGCGATACCCGGCCCGTCCCGTCGGACGGTGCGCCGTGCCTTCATCCGAGCCGGTGGCCGGCTGCAATTCCCCCGTGCTCGGCCGCCAGCTCTCTTCTACCTGTGGAGGTGCGATGTCCAGCCGTCCTCATCGACGCCGCCGGCTCTCCCCGTGGTGGCTCCGAAAGCGGTACCCGACGCAATCGGGCATGGGCAGTGTCCAGGCGGGTGCGCGGCCGGCGGTCCCGATGTCGGCGCGATGGTCGGTAGAGCAGACGAGCGAGTCGTCCGCGTTGCCGCCTACCCTGCTGATCACGCAAGTCCAGGTCTACCGGGACGGCGTCGGGCGATGGCCGCGGTGACGTCTACAAACGAGCGCGCTGACGTGACGATCCATCCGGACTGGTGTGCCCCCGATCGCTGCGGTCACCTCGTGCCGCCGCTGATGACGGAGATGACTCGCAACCATCGCGGTGCGATGCACCGGATCGGCAACGCTCGTGCGGGCGGGATGGTGGTCGCGTACCTCGTCGGCGTTGACGCTCGGACGCCCCTGGTCGCGGTGCATGCGACGTGCCGGGCTGGTATCGGCTGGGGTGAGCTGTCCCTGACGCAGGCCGTTCGACTGGCCGAATGTCTGCGCGGCCTGGTGATCGAGGCGGGCGTAGATCCCGGGAGCCATGATGACTGATTCAGAGAGCATGCCGAAGTACGCCCTGGGGTCGGTGACTGACGTCGTTGGATGCCCCGCGTGGTGCCAAGGGTGCGGGCCGGATGACCCGATGCACCGAGGTTTCCTCGCCACCGTCGGTCAGGAGCGGACGGGCTGGGTCAGCGTTCAGATGCTGCTCGACCGGTTCGGGCGACGGGACCTGGCCGTGAAACTCGACGCCACCCGCGACGGCGTGATCCAGCCCGTCCTGCTCGATCGGATCCGTCTGGACCGACTCATCTACGAACTGACCTACGTCCGCCTGGTGATGATGACCAAGGGCCTACATCTGGAAGAAGACGATGAGCACTCGTAAGCATCGGCGTACCGGCCGGCCTCCCTCTCCGGCTGGGCGACAGACCAAGCGGCCTGCGCCTCCGGTCGCCCCGCTCCCGGAACGTCCGGCTAGGGGGACCACCTGGCAGTCGTTGGAACGTCTTGGGGGTACGGTGTCCGGTATGCAAGGCCGGGACTGGCGCCCTCGCTACCTGCAACTCGCCGAAGAGTTGCGGGTAAAGATCATGAGCGGAGAGATGGCTCCGGGCACGCTCATGCCGAGCGAGACCGAGTTGGCGGAGTCGTCCGGCCTCTCCCGCACCAGCGTCCGCAATGCCATCCGGCAGCTCCGGGAATGGGGCCTGGTCCGGGCCGAGCAGGGGCGCGGGACCTACGTCCGGGCACCTCGGCAGCGGGTACGCCGTCGCAACAATGAGCGGTACCAGTGGGAAAAGGATCGGGTCCTGCTCGACGAGGGCGAGCGGCTGAAGACCGGCGCCACCGAGCACGACACCGGCCTGACCGTCGACGACCTAAAGTTCCACGCCGAATACTCGCGGGTCGAGGCTGATACGGAGATGGCGGCGGCCTTGCAGGTCGAGCCAGGCACGCCGCTGCTGCGCCGGGTCTACTGGACCTCTTCCCGCCACGAGAGCGCGCCGCTGACCGTGTCGTACTCCTACCTGCCCTACGACCTGGTGGCCGCGAACCCGGACCTGCTCGACGAGGGCAAGGAACCGTGGCCGGGCGGCACCCAACACCAGCTCTACACGCTCGGCATCGAGCTGGACCGGATCGACGACGAGATCCGGGCGCGTCCGCCTTCCCCGGATGAGGCCGAACTCCTGGACATCGACCCGGGCGTCTCCGTGCTCACCGTGCGCAAGACCTCGGTCGACACCACGGGCCGGGTCGTCGAGGTCGCCGACGTGGTGATGCCGGGTGACCGGACTGAGCTCGTGTACTCCCACAAACTCCAGCGGTGGAAAACTTGACGCAGCTCGTCTCGGTCGTAACTCCGGTCCATGCGCCTAGCATCGAGCACCTTGCTGGCGCCTACGCGTCGTTGGCCAAGCAGGAAATGCCCACCGGGTGGGACTGGCAATGGCTCGTCCAGGAGGACGGGCAGACCGGCGCCTTGGCCGACGCGCTGCCTGACGATTCCCGGATCAGTCTCGGTACCGGCCGTCCCGGTGGGCCTGGTGTTGCCCGCACCCTCGCCCTTTCCCGAGTCGCCGGGCAACTCATCAAGGTCTTAGACGCTGACGACCAGTTGACCCTCGGTGCGCTCGCCCGGGACATCGCCGCGTTCGACGCGCACCCGCAGATCGGTTGGACCACCTCGCGGGTACTCGATCTGCTGCCCGATGGCTCGACCGCCGGGTGGGACAAGGACCCGGCCGGCGGGGTCGTCGACCGCGGCGCGGTCCTTTCGTTTTGGCAAGCCAACGACTACCGGGCATCGGTGCACCCGGCGACGCTGTGCCTGCGGCGGGATCTCGTCTTCGCCCTGGGCGGCTGGATGGCGCTTCCTGCCTCCGAGGACACGGGTCTGCTGCTCGCCGCCAACGCCGTCAGCGCCGGCTACTTCACCCGGGAGTACGGGCTGCTCTACCGCAAGTGGCCCGGACAGGTCACCAGCCAAGCCGCGCACCGGGAACCGGCCGAGTATCAGGCCCGAATGAGGATCATCGAGGCCAGGGCCAACGCCCTGGCCTCGATGCTGCCGAACGGTCTACCGCTCACCCCTCTGGCGTAGCCTCATGCCCCGGCATGCCGTGAGTGCGCCGGCGCTCCTTCATCTCCGCCTCGTAGATGTGCCGCCGGCCGCCGGCTAGCTTCTCCCGCGCATCCCGCTCGATCTCCTGGAACGCGGCGTAGTAGCCGTCGTCGAACTCCTCCATGATCTGGAAGGTCCAGCGGCCCGGTAGCAGGTTGCGCCCCAGCAGCTCTTGCTCGACCCGGTCTGCCATTTCCCCGTGCCCCGCCTCGCGGAGCAGCTTCACCACGCGGTCGAGAGTGAGATCCGCACCGCCGACAAGCTGGTGTACCGAGTACAAGTGACCGCGTACACGGTGGATCGTCTCCAACGCCTTGCTTAGCTCACCCAAAGCATCGACAGTCGTATCGTTCAGTCCAGGCTGGCGCTGGTGCGCCTCGTCGACCGCTCGTCGCTCTTCATTCTCTGACACGGGCATGCCAGTACCCAGAATCAGGCATACCTCACGCGGCATGACGGAGTGCTGTGGCGTGCAGGGCTTACGGAGGTCCTTGATCACCGTGACGACGATGATGTTCTGAACGACAACCCGCGCGTCATGCATGCAGAAAACTCGATCTCGGTTAAGACTGGTCCTTGTCATTCACGGTTGCGATTGCGGTCAGTTCGCACTCGTCGACCCACTTTGCGAGCAGGCTGAGCACAGCCATCCGCTCCAGCGCCGCCTGTTCGCTGATTTCCTCTGTTCCGTGGGTCGCCGAATTGCGAATGGTCATCTGGACGCCTGGAGCAAATTGCCGAAGGCCGTCGTTCATGGTCTTGACATCACGGTCGCTCGCCAACCCCGGCCACCTCAAGCGGGGCTTCCCCGGACTCGGATCCCGCTCCGAGAAAACTTCTTGCCACAGCGCTGTCTCCGCGACGTCATTTCTTCCCGTGCGTGCTTTCACCACCGCGACCACGCCCTCCGCTGCGGCAGCGACGGCGTGGCGGTAATGGCCGTCGCGCCAAAGCTTTCCCGCCGCGCTCCATACAACAGGATGCATCGCCTCGACCCCGATGGGCGGATGTGCCTCAGCTTCGGCTTTGGCGATCATGGATTCCAGGCGTCCAAGAATTTGATCGCAGATCCCCAGGACATTATTCGGTTCAACAATCGGCTTTGGGTCGGTGATTGACGCCCAGTTGGCAATCGGGTCAACCTGTCCGATGCCTTGGACCATCATGTAGCTATTGGTTAAAGGGACTGCCTCCAGCGCTCGACCTGCTGCGCGCGAGACTTGAGACCGCACCTTGGCAATTTCTGCGGGGTCTGCGCCATCGAGAGGAAATACGGCTGGCGCAATGCCGCGAGCCAATACCTTATTTTCCGTGTGAAGCTCCATAAATCGGGAGAACTCTGTCCGAAAGCTCACAACTGCGTCCGCAACGAACTTCAAGTACTTGGGGCTCCTCCGCGCTTCCATCGCTTGATGGTGCCCCATGACGGTTGGGCTCCGAGGGCGGCCCCGAGATTCGCCGACGCTACTTGTTGACTTGTCTGCCAAGTGCCGTCTACCTTGGAGTCTCAACTTGGCAGACATGCCAACAACCTGGAGGTTGCGCGATGGCTCTGCGTGGCGGTACGAGGTTCGCCGTGCGTTGTGAGGACGTGTTCCCTGCGGGATGCGCCCTGGTCCCCGAGTCCCTCGGTGAGGTCGAGGACTACGACGAGAAAACCGGCCGGCGTAGCCCGGCGAAGGACAAGCTGACCGGCCAGCGCGTGTGGCAGGTGCGAGTGATGGACCTGGACCCGGAGCTTGGCAAGCGCTCCCGGGAGACGACGGTCAAGATCTCCGCCGACCACCAGCCGGTCCCGCCGACGGGCGCCCCGTTCGAGGCGGTGGAGTTCGACGGCATGACGATCACGCCATACGTGACCAACAACAACCGGATGGCGTACTCGCTGCGGGCGACCGGCATGCGCGCTCCGGCGGGCGTGGCCAAGAAGGCGGCGGCGTAGCCGCATCTGGTGGGGGCGGGGCTGTCAGGTCTTGGCGGACGGCAGCCCCGCCCTCTGTCTCTTTCCCCTGCTCTGTCGAGAGAGGTAGTGACGTGTCCAAGCGTAGGCGTTCGCCTGCCCCGGCTCAGCCTCGGTGCGGCGTGTGTCAGTCCCGGTTCGACCCGGCCGGCGGTGCGGCTCACCGCTGCCCGCTCTGCATCGGGCAGCTCGTTCTTCCCTTTCCGCCGGTCCGGGACTCGTCGGGTCGGTTCGTGTCGCTGCGGGGTGCGCGATGATGCGCCGGCCGCGTGGCGAGGTGGTGATGACGACCGCCGGGGATCTGATCGTGATCCGGCCGAAGCGGTTCGAGCTGCCGATGTGGGCTTCCGTGCTCGTCCTGGTGTTGCGCTGGCTCGCCCGGGGCTGCTGGTGGTGCCTGCGTCACCCGGTCACCGTCGGCCTGGTCGTCCTCTACGCCGACTACGGCTGGGCGGGCCTGGTCGTGCCGCTGGTCCTGGCGTCGGTGGTGTCGGCACTGTGGCGGTGGCGGGACGAAGCGTCCTGGTGGCGGTGGTGCGCCGGGCCGCTGCTCGGCCGGTTCCGTCAGGTCTTCGTCTACCGGCGAGCGTGGCGCGAGGCCATGACCCTGTGCGGCCTGGCCGAGACGTACGACCATCGGACCGTCCTGCCCGAGCTGCTGCGCGTGCGCTCGGATCAGGCCCTCGACGTGCTGACCATCCGCATGGTCCGTGGGCAGACCCCGGCCGACTTCCAACGGGTCACGGCAAACCTTGCGTACGCCTTCGGCCGGCGGCACGCCCGGATCTACTCCGAGCGGCCCGACGACCCGCCGGCCCGTACCGGCTACTGGGCGCTGCTGCTGGGCTGGTTGGACCGGGTGCGGTTCCGGGACCGGCCGACCGTCGTCTACCTGGTCGTCGTCCGCACCGACGCCCTGCGGCCCGTCGTGGCGCCGTTCGACGCCCCGGCCGTCCCGGACCTCACCGCTCTGCCGCTGGCGCGGCGGGAAGACCTGGGCATCTGGTCCTTGCACCTGCTCGCCACGCACGTCCTCATCGGCGGGGCCACCCGGTCCGGCAAGGGCTCGGTGCTCTGGTCGCTGGTCCGCTCGCTGGCCGGCGGCATTACCTCCGGCCTGGTCCGGCTCTGGGTGATCGACCCCAAGGGCGGGATGGAGTTCGCCATGGGCCGGCCGCTGTTCGCCCGGTTCGCCTGCAAGTCCTTCGATGCCATGGCCGACCTCCTCGACGAGGCCGTCACCGTCATGCGGGAGCGACAGACCCGGCTCGCCGGCACTGTCCGGGTGCACACCCCGACCGAGGCTGACCCCCTGGTCGTCGTCGTCATCGACGAGATGGCCGCGCTGACCGCGTACCTGCAAGACGTCGACCTGCGCAAGCGCATCGCCGGCTCGCTCGGGCTGCTGCTGTCCCAGGGCGCCGGCGTCGGAGTCCTGGTGGTCGCCGCGTTGCAGGACCCCCGCAAGGAGGTGCTGCCGTTCCGGGACCTGTTCCCGACTCGCATCGCGCTCGGCCTGACCGAGGCGGCTCAGGTCGACCTCGTGTTGGGCGACGGTGCCCGCAACCGGGGCGCCCTCGCCGACCAGATGCCCCGATGGGCCAAAGGCGTCGGCTACGTGATCCTCGACGGCACCCCGGAACCGATGCGGGTCCGGTTCTCCTACGTCACCGACGACCACATCCGGGAACTGGCCCAGCAGTACCCGGCCCCGGCCGACGCCGCGGACATCCTCGCCCAGGTCGGCCGCGAGTCGACGCCCGAACCGGTCCGGCCGGCCCTGCCCCGGCAGCGTCGCGGGCCACTGCTGCCCGACGCACTGCGCAACATCCTCGACGCCGACGGGGATGAGTCGCGGTGACCGCCCCGACCTTCTACCGGCTCCGCGCACCCAACCCGGACGGCGCGAGCAGCACTGCGGTGTCCGTCCGCGTCGACCCCGACCGGCCCGACCCGTACCCGGTCTATCTCGCCGTCGGCGGTGGCCGGCGCCGCATGCACCTGACCCCCGACGAGGCGTGGGCGCTCTGGCGCTGCCTCTCCGAAGCGGTCGCCTCCCTCGGCGACCCACCCGACCACATCCGTACCCGCGTCAACCCGGACCGGAGGTAGCCCGATGTCCCTCAAGCGCTTCTTCCTCGGCACCCACCGCCTCAAGCCGCTGAACATCGACCTGGACGGCTCCCCGGACCGGCTCGCCGCCGCCCTGCACGGCTTGGCGCACATGGTCCGCCGCCGGGACGACCTCGACGGGCAGCGCATCCGCATCAACGTCACCATCCGCATCCCCGAAGGCGACTTCGAATGATCCGCCACCGAGCCGAGTCCGGCGTCCGGGTGCTGATCCTGCTCGCCATCGGGACCATGGCCGGCGCCGCCGCGTTCACCCACGTCCATGACCTGACCGTGGCCCACGGCCAGCCCGACTGGATTGGCTGGGCCAACGCCGTGGCGGTCGAGCTGATGGCGATCTACCTCGGCCTGGAACTTCGCGCCCGCCGTCGCGCGGGTCGCCCGGTCGGCCTGGTCGGCGTGCTCCTGGTCGCGTTCGCCCTGCTCTCCCTCGCCGCCCAGGTCGCGGAAGCCGAACCGTCCGTGTGGGGCTGGATCGTGGCCGCCGTGCCGTCGCTGGCGTTCCTCGCCCTGGTCAAGGTCGTCCTGTCCAGCCCACCCGCCCCGGCACCCGAACCGGACCAACCGCCGGTCGACTGGACCTCCGAGGTCCCGGCGCAGGCCGTCACCGAGCCTGAGCCCCAGCAGCCGACCATGCCCGCTCCGGCGGTCCGCCCGGCACCGGCCGCGGTGCTGCCTCCGCTGGGCGTCGTCCAGCCCAACCGACCCCAGGTCGTCGGGATCATCCGATGACCGCTCCCACCCTGCCCGGCCTCGCCCCGGCCGCCCCGACCCCGGTTGCTCCTCGGCCGGGGTCGCGGGCGGCCCGCATGGCACTACCCCGCTCGGTCGACGTGCTCAAGGAGATCGCCGCCGAGTACGGCGTCTGCGTGCGCCCCCTCGCCATGCGTCGCACCGACCTCGACACCGGCCTGACCGAGGTCATCGACCTGCCCTGCGGCGCGACCCGCGAGGACAAGTGCGCGCCCTGCGCCAAGAAGAACCGCCGGCTACGGCAGGCCCAGATCCGCGAGGGCTGGCACCGTGACGACGAACCGCTACCCGGCCCGGAACCCGCGACCGAGGCGCAGAAGTCCCTGATCCTGTTCCGCGCACACCTTGAGTTCTCCCGCGACGAGGCCGTACGCGGCGCCCAGTGGGATCAGGTGACCGACCTCGACGAGGCGATCCGTGAGGTAGAGGAAGCCATCGCCGCTGAAGGTCTGCGCGGGCGCGTCGGGCCACCCCAGGCCACCGACGACGAGGACTCCGACGGCGAGCCCGGCCGCCGGCGCAAGCGCTCCACCAAGCGACGTCAGGACGCCCCCGAGCTACCTCGGCGCAAGGTCGAGCGGCGCACCGTCGGCAAGACCTACACCGCTCCGGACGGCGCGACGTTCCGGCCGTCGATGTGGCTCACGCTCACCCTCGACTCGTACGGCCCGGTCCGCCCCGACGCCACCCCGCTCAACCCCGACCGGTACGACTACCGCCGTGCCGCCTGGGACGCCGTGCACTTCCCGCGTCTGCTCGACCGGTTCTGGCAGAACCTGCGCCGCTGTGAGGGCTGGAACGTCCAGTACGCCGGCTGCGTCGAGCCGCAACGCCGGCTCGCCCCACACGCCCACTTCGCCATCCGGGGCACCATCCCCCGGGACGTGCTGCGCACCGTCGCGGCGGCGACCTATCACCAGGTGTGGTGGCCGGCGGTCGACGTCCAGCGCTACACCCTCGACCGGCTCCCGGTCTGGGACGAGCAGGCGGCGGCGTGGGTCGACCCGGACACCGGGCAGCCGCTGACCACCTGGACGGAAGCCCTCGACGCCATCGACGACGACCCGGACGCCGAACCGGTGCACGTGGTTCGCTTCGGCGCCCAGGTCGACGCCCGCGGCGTCATGCCCGGCACCGAGGACGCCGAACGGACCATCCGGTACGTCACGAAATACATCACCAAGCACACCGGCGACGTCCACAAGGCGACCACCGACCGGCAGCGCAAGCACCTCGACCGGCTCTGGCAGCAACTCCAGCTCACCCCCTGCACCGAGCGGTGCGCCAACTGGCTGCTCTACGGCGTCCAGCCCAAGAAGGCACACGCCAAGCTCAAGCCCGGCCGCTGCAAGGGCAAGGTCCACCAGCGCGACACCCTCGGCATCGGCGGCCGGCGCATCCTCATCTCCCGCGACTGGTCCGGCAAGACCCTCGCGGACCACAAGCACGACGCGCGGGCCTGGGTGCGGGCACTGCTCGGCGCAACTACCGACAGCGCCACGGCCGGGCAGCTCGTCGACGACCAGGGCGCCACCGCCGAACGGGTCCGGCACGCCTGGGAACTCGCCCGACCCGACGACCCCGATGTGGGACCGCTGGCCCACCGGCTCATGCGGTCGATCAGCGAACGCGCCCGCTGGCGCTCAGAACTGCTCGCCGCCAAGGACCGGGCCGCGCAGGGGTCCGCAGATCTTTCGGCAACTCAGCACAGCGCACAGCACGACGGGGAGGAGACGCAGTGAACGAGGAGTTGTTGACCGTGCCGGAAGTGCTCGCCGAACTGCGGGTGCCGCGCTCGACCTGGTTCTACTGGCGCCAGACCGGAAAGGGGCCACGGGTCATCAAGCTTCCGAACGGGCAGCTTCGGGTACGCCGGTCGGCGCTCGGTCGGTGGCTCGGTGAGCTGGAGCAGGACGCGGCGTGAAGAGCTACGAGGTCCAGATCTGGGAGATCGGCAAGCGCGCTGACCGGAAGGCTCGGCCCTGGCGGGTCCGCTGGGCGGTGAGCGGCCAACGCTTCGAGGAGATGTTCCGTACCAAAGCCCTGGCGCACTCGTTCCGCGCCGAGCTGGTCCAGGCAGCCAACGCGGGGGAGCCCTTCGATCCGGCCACCGGCCGCCCGGTCTCCGAGGCCAGAACCAGGAACCCCACCACCTGGTACGCCCACAGCCGCGCGTACATCGAGATGAAGTGGCCCCGGGCAGCGGCCAAGACCCGGCGGTCGATCGTCGAGGCGCTGACCTCGATCACGGTGACCCTGACCCGCCCGGCCAAGCGGGGCCGACCGGCTGACGCCCTGCTCCGTGAGGCGCTGTACCTCTACGGCCTCAACCCGCGTCGCTGGTCCGACGAGATCCCCACCGAGCACGCGGCGGCCCTCGCCTGGCTGGAAACCGCGTCCCTCCCAGTCGTCGAGCTGGACTCGCCCGCGATGGTCCGCCGCGTGCTCGACAGCCTCTGCGTACGCCTCGACGGCAAGCCGGCGGCTGCCTCCACTGTCCAGCGGAAGCGGGCCACCTTCTACAACGTGCTCGGGTACGCCGTCGAGCTGGAGCTGATCGACTCCAACCCGGTCGACAAGGTCCAGTGGACCGCTCCCGAGGTTGCCCAGTCCATCGACCGGCGGGTGGTGGCGAACCCGGCCCAGGTCGCCACGCTGCTGGAGGCGGTCAAATCTCTCGGCAAACGGGCCGACAAGGTCACGGCGTTCTTCGGCTGCCTCTACTACGCGGGCATGCGGCCCTCGGAAGCGGCCGATCTGCGGCGGGAAGACTGCGACCTTTCCGGCCGGTGCGCCGACTGCGGCGCGGACTTCGACGACCTGGCGGCGGTCAAGCCTTCCCGGTCCTGCGATCACGAGAAGATCGAATATCGCTGGGGCCGCCTGGTGCTCGCCGGCACCTCACCGCGCGCCGGCTCCCACTGGACCGACGATGGCGGCTCCCACGAGCGGCGCGGACTCAAGCACCGGGGGAAGGCCGAGACTCGGACGGTTCCGGTCCCGCCTCGGCTCGTTGAGCTGCTGTGCGCGCACGTCGAGAATCACGGGATAGGTCCGGATGGTCGGTTCTTTCGGGGCCTGCACGGCGGGCCGCTTTCCGAGTCGGTCTACGACCGGTGGTGGAAGCTCGCCCGCGAGAGAGCGCTGACGGAATCTCAGGTCGCGTCGCCGCTGGTACGTCGGCCGTACGACCTGCGGCACGCGGCGGCCTCGCTCTGGCTGAATGCCGGCGTCCCGCCGACCGAGGTCGCCCGGCGCCTGGGCCACGGCGTCGCCGTCCTGCTCCGCGTCTACGCCAACTGCATCGACGGCGGCGACGACACCATGAACGACAAAATCGGTGACGCGCTGCGGTGACGCGGCTGGATGGACGGGCTATGGCAGAGTCGGGACGTGCGCGGTACTCGACGGTTACTCATCGGGGGACTGTCCGCCCTCTTGGCTGGCGGGTCCTCGGTGTGCACGCTGCTCGCGACCCCGGGAACTGCGCCAGAGTCCTTCCAAATTTGGATGGTCGGCCTGGCTGGGGTGCTCGGGGCGCTGGGCGCACAGGCAGCAGCTTCGCTCGGGTCGCCGAGCCTTTTAAAAAAAATCGGCTCGTCCTAACTGCTTGGACACTCAGGCGAACCTGGCTCGGTGTTTGAGGCGGCTCGCTGCGCTGCCCCCCGGGTTGGATGGCGTGGGCAGATGGTGGGCGATCCACCGATCAGTACCCGCCGGGTTGGGAGAACCAGCAGCTCAACGCAGTTGACCCGTGCAAGATCGCGGACCCCCTGTAAATCCGTCGCGAAAGCTTCAGAGGTTCGAATCCTCTACCCGCCACCAGGTGCAGAAGCGGCCCCTGACCAGCAGAGATGCTGATCAGGGGCCGCTGTCGTCGGTCCGGCTCACGCCTCCGGCGGTGTTGCCTCGTGCCCCGGCCTGCCGTGGGTGCGGCGCCGCTGCTTCATCTCGGCCTCGTAGATGTGCCGCCGGCCCCCGACCAGCTTCTCCCGGGCGTCCCGCTCGATCTCCTGGAACACGGCGTAGTAGCCGTCGTCGAACTCCTCCACGATCTGGAACGTCCATCGTCCGGGTAGCAGGTTGCGTCCCAGCAGTTCCTGCTCGACCCGGTCGGCCATCTCGTCGTGGCCGGCCTCGCGGAACAGTTGCACCACCCGGTCGAGGGTGAGGTCCGCGCCGCCGACGAGCTGATGGGCCGAGTAGAGGTGACCGCGTACGCGGTGGATCGTCTCCAGGGCCTTGCTCAACTCGCCGAGCGCTTCGATCGTGGTGTCGTCGACGCCCCGAGGTCGGGCGTGGTGACGGTCGACGGATGCTTCCTCCTCGCGCATGGATGCGTCATACCCGGCAGGAATGTCCCTTATTCGACCGGCGGGGCGGCCTCGGTCCGTCGCGCGACCGCACCGTCAGCTCGATGCCGGGAGTCCGCTGGCGCGGCCGGGGCCTCGGCGATGGCGCCGGAGGGTGCTGTCGTTCGGCGGACTGGGTGCGGTTGTTGTCGTCAGGGCGACGACAAGTGCACCCAGATCAGGCGCATGGGCGGTGACTCGGGCCGGTGACGACAGCCGTGTGGGTGGAGTCGGTCATCGTCGGGTGCTCCGGAAATCAGGAGACACGCTACGGCTGTCATATCCGACATCAACCGATATTTGTGAGGCGGAGCGGATAATTCAGGTGTCAATCGCACCGTGAACGAACGTTTCCATGCTTCTGCACGAGGATGCGACGAAGGTGATGCATGACTGATGATTCACTCGGGTTCGTAGGCGTGAAACCTTGCCTCAGACATCGATGATGGTGGAGGCTGTCCGGGGAGCCGGTCCGCGGGGAGGCGGGTCCTCCACTGTGGTCGGGGGTCGCGACCGGCGGGCCTGACAGGAGAATCAGGCCTTACGCACGGTTTACGTGTGAAGTCGTTGTGCGCGCTTTGCGTAGCGACCGCGGGGCTGATCGTCACGTCGCCCTGGGCCGGAGGTCGTAGCCAGCCTGTCGAACGGATGATTTCCTGGTCCGGTCACCCCTAGCAGGGGTCCGCACCGCTGTTGCGGGTGCCTGCCGTGTGGCACGATCGTGGAACCTCCACCATCGCTGTAACTCTCCCGACAGGAGCAATCATGTCTGGTCGAAGGTTGGGCCGGCTGCTTGGCTCGCTTCTCGTTCTCGCCACCCTCCTCGGTGGTGTCGCTGGGGTCGATTTCGATGGCAGCAACGGGGGCATTCAAACGCAGGACTTCGTGTGGAACTGACCGGCTTTTCCGGTCGTTGACCGTTTGGGGCCCGGCTGCCGCCTCCATGTGACGGCCGGGCAAACGGCTCGCGTCGGCGGCGAAGCGGTGCACCGCCAACCCGAAGGAGCGGCATGATCGGTCGCGGCCAACCACGCCGCCGGTCGTCCGAGGACGCCTGGATCATCACGGCGCCGATGGCGTTGATCGCCGTCGCCTGTTCCGTCGTCACCGGCCTGGTCTCCGATCATCCCGTCGGCAGGTGGCCGCAGGCGGCTCTTCTCCTCGGCCTCATGGTGGTCGCGGGGATGCCGATGCTGAGCCTGGTCGTGCGTCGGCACTCGGTCGCGATCACCCTCACGGAGCTGCCCCTGGTCCTGGCGCTCTTCTTCCTTCCGCCGCTGACGGTGGTGATCACGTACACCGCGGCGACGCTCATCGCCCACATCCGGCACCGGTTCTCGGCGCCGAAGGTCTGGTTCAACGGCGCCCGCGCGGCAGCCGGCACCTCGCTGGCCGTGCTGCTGCTCCAGGCGCTGCCGCCGATGTCGGGGGTCGGTCCGCGGACCTGGCTGAGCATCTTCGCCGCCGTCGGTGTGGTGATGCTGGTCAGCATCACGGCCGTGGTCGCCGTGCACACGCTGCTGCACGGCTGGCAGACCGGCCGGGGTGCGCTGCGCAGCGCCAGGACGGCGCTGCTGACCGCCGCGATCAACGTGTGCATCGGCCTGATCATGCTGATCCTGGTGCGCAGCAACTGGTGGTCGGTGCTGCTGCTGGCCGGGCTCGGCATCGGCCTGGTGCCGGTCTACCGCTCATACTCCCAGTTCTTCCGGCAGCACCGCACCCTCACCGATCTCTACGAGCTGACGCGGGCCGTGGTGGAGAGCGGCCAGAGCGGCACGCTTGCGGACGCCCTGCTCGTCCGCGTCCGTGCCCTGATGCAGGCCGAGTACGCCACGCTCTGGGTGCCGGCGCAGAGCCGCCACCCGGAGACGTTGCTGACCTCCCGGGCCGACGACCCCGGGCTGCTGGACGTGGCGCACACCCCGCAGGCGTTGCGCGACAAGGTGCGCAGCACCCGGCGTACGGTCGCGGTGGGACACGGCGTGACCACGGACGGTGAGTTCCGGGCGGAGCTGGGGGAGCGGCGGATCAAGGACGCGGTCGCGACGCCACTGCGGTCCGGGCAGGTGGTGATCGGCACCCTGGAGGTGGCCAACCGGGTGGGCGACGGCAACCACTTCACCGCGGCCGACATCGCCCTGCTGGAGACGGTGGCGGCGCACGCCGCCGTCGCCCTGGAGAACTCCCGCCTGGTCGACCGCCTCCGGCACGACGCCGAGCACGACGCGCTCACCAAGTTGCCGAACCGCCGGCGGCTCACCGCCGCGGTGGCCGAGGCGGTCAAGGTCGGCGCGCCGGACGAGGTGGTGGCGCTGCTGCTCTTCGACGTCGACCGGCTCCGCCAGGTCAACGAGTCGCTCGGCCACGCGGCCGGTGACAAGGTGCTGATCGAGGTGGCCGAACGGCTGCGGGCCTGCGCTCCCTCGTCCGCGCTCGTGGGCCGGGCCGGTGGCGACGAGTTCCTGGTGACGCTCCGGCTGGAGAGCGCCGACGCGGCTCTGGAGCTGGCGGCCCGGCTCCGGGAGCAGATCCGGGACGAGATGGTCTTCGACGCGCTCACCCTGGACGTGGACACCGCCGTCGGCGTGGCCGTCCACCCCGACCACGGCAGCGACGCGGTGGCCCTGCTCCAGCGGGTCGACCTGGCTGCCAACGCGGCCAAGTCGGTGCCGGGCAGCGTGCAGCTCTACAGCCCGGCGCTGGAGTCGCGCTCGCTGCGCCGGCTCGGTCTCGCCGGCGACCTGCAACGGGCGCTGGCGGACGGTGAGCTGGAGGTCTACTTCCAGCCGAAGGTCACGCTGGGGGACCGCCGCCTGGTGGGCGTGGAGTGCCTGGCCCGCTGGGAGCACCCGGCGCACGGCACGGTCGCGCCGGACGACTTCGTGGCGGTGGCCGCGCACACCGGCCAGCTCGGCCGGCTCACCGAGTTCGTGCTGCGGGAGAGCCTGCGGCGCAGCCGCGACTGGAGTCACGGCGAGCGGGCGCTCTCCGTGTCGGTCAACCTCGCCGCCCGTACGCTCAACGACCAGCACTTCCCGGCGTTGGTCCGGGATCTGCTGGCCGAGTACGGCGTACCGCCGCAGCGGCTCACGCTGGAGATCACCGAGTCCGGCGTGCTGGACGGCACCGAGCGCCCCATCCCGACCCTGCGGAGCCTCCGTGACCTCGGGGTCCGACTGGCGGTGGACGACTTCGGCACCGGCAACTCGTCCCTGGCCCAGCTCCGCCGGTTGCCGGTGCACGAGGTCAAGGTGGACCGGTCGTTCGTGCAGGGGATGGCGACCGACCCGGGTGACCTGGCCATCGTCAACGCGGTGGTGACGCTTTCGCAGCAGTTCGGCCTGACCGTGGTGGCCGAGGGGGTGGAGAGCGAGCTGACGCTGGAACTGCTCCAGGACATCGGCTGCGAGATCGGCCAGGGCTACCTGTTCAGCCGGCCGCTGCCGTACGAGCGCCTGGAGGCGTGGTTCGGCGCCCAGGTCGACCCCGAGACGGTCGTCGCCGGCGAGCTGCCGCGCCTGCGTGTGGTGCCCTGAGCAGGTACGCCACCTGTCGGGGGGATCCGATTTCACCTCGCCGACGCGGTCGTGTACTGTTTCCTCTGCGCGACACCCCCTGGGGTGATCGGGCAGGCCCCCTTAGCTCAGTCGGCAGAGCGTCTCCATGGTAAGGAGAAGGTCTACGGTTCGATTCCGTAAGGGGGCTCAGAGGGTCCGGCTGGACCCGCCACGGCGGTGTAGCTCAGATGGCAGAGCAAGCGGCTCATAATCGCTGTGTCGCCGGTTCAAGTCCGGCCACCGCTACTCTCGTCCTCCGGGCCCGCCCGGTGGCCGGTGGGATGGGCGCCACAGGCGCCCACTTTGCATGTCCGCGGCGTCAGCACGTAAGCTGACACGCCGTAGTTGATACCCGTGAGCGAGGAAGGCACTCCGCCGTGGCGAAGGCGACCGATGTCCGGCCGAAGATCACTTTGGCGTGTGTGGAGTGCAAGGAGCGTAACTACATCACGCGCAAGAACCGCCGTAACGACCCGGACCGCATCGAGCTGAAGAAGTTCTGCCCCCGGGACGGCAAGCACACCGTCCACCGCGAGACCCGCTGACGCACGGCCGGCGCCGCCGGCCCGCAGCAGCTTCACCGACGCCGATCCGCCCGGTCGACGGCCCTGGAGGGCCAGCCGACCGCTCGGATCGGCGTTTGTGCTCTACGTGTAGGTTCGCGGCATGTCCCTGGACCCGTCCTTCGTCGGCCGGACGTATCCGCCGACCGCCCCCTACCAGGTGGGCCGAGAAAAGATCCGCGAGTTCGCGACCGCCGTCGGCGCGACCGACCCGGCACACCACGACCCGGAGGCGGCCCGCGCGCTCGGCCACCCCGACGTGGTGGCGCCGCCGACGTTCCCGGTGATCGTGACGATGGCGGCCAATCGGCAGATCGTCGAGGACCCGGAGCTGGGCGTCGACTACAGCCGGGTGGTCCACGGCGACCAGCGGTTCGCGTACACCCGACCGGTGGTGGCCGGGGACGAGCTGGTGTGCGTGAACACCATCGAGGACGTCAGCAGCCGGGGCGGCCACGGCTTCCTGACCACCCGCACCGACGTGCGCACCTCCGACGGTGAGCCGGTGGTCGCGGTCTGGTCCAAGATCGTCGTACGCGGGGAGGCGTGAGGATGGAACTGCCCGTCCAGACGTACCGGGTGAACCGGGCGGACCTGGTCCGCTACGCGGGCGCCTCGGGGGACTTCAACCCGATCCACTGGAGCGACCGGACCGCCACCGGGGTGGGCCTGCCCGGGGTGATCGCCCACGGCATGTTCACCATGGCCCTGGTCGGCCGCGCGGTCGCCGGCTGGGCCGGTTCGCCGGACGCGGTGGTCGACTTCGGCGTCCGCTTCACCCGGCCGGTGGTCGTCCCGGACACCGACGAGGGCACCGAGATCGAGGTCGCCGCGGTGGTCAAGGAGGTCACCGAGGCGGGTCTGACCAGGCTCGACATCACCGCGACGTGCCAGGGCGAGAAGGTGCTCTCGCAGGCCCGGGCGCTGATCCGCACGTCTCGCTGAGGATCGACCCGACGCGCGTGGGGTGGACCGGTTGGGAAAGTCGTACGACTACCCGTACACTGGTCCGCCGTGGGGCAAGTGACCCCCGCTCGGCACCACGTGTCCGGGTGGAGGTGAGTTGTCGCACAGGGGTGTAGCTCAATTGGCAGAGCAGCGGTCTCCAAAACCGCAGGCTGCAGGTTCAAGTCCTGTCACCCCTGCGCCTCAGGCCTGACCGTTCCCGTGGGTCGCGCCGCCGTCAGCGGTGGCGTCCGGCCCGTGGTGGTGGCATCGGTGGGGTGGTCCCGAGGCGTTCGGGGCCCTCCTGACCGGTCCGCCGGCCGCGGCCCGTCGCGGGACGGTTGGTCCGGCCGGCGTGACCAACACGCCGCGTACGCCGTCCGGCGTGCGACCCCATACCCCGCACGGAGGGCGAAGTGGCCGAGAAGAAGCGGCGCGGCGAGGACGACGGCGACGAGCGTCTGAACGACGACGCGACTGTCGACGGCGTGGCCGACGACGACGTGGCCGACGACGCCGCCGACGTGGACGAGCCGGTCTCCCGGGGCGGCACGGCGACCCGCAAGCGGGCCCACGCCGAGCCCGCCGAGGGCCGGAAGACCCGTAAGGACACCGAGCGGATCGGGCTGTTCGCCCGCATCGCGCGGTTCTTCCGCGAGGTCGTGGCCGAACTGCGTAAGGTCATCTGGCCGACCCGCAAGGAGCTGCTGACCTACACGGCCGTGGTGGTCACCTTCGTCGCGGTGATGCTGGCGATCGTGGCCGGCCTGGACTACGGCTTCGCCAAGGCGGTGCTGTGGGTCTTCGGCAACCCCAGCTGACCTGCGGACAGCGATACTGACGGAAGTGAGCGAGCGTGCCTGAGTACGACGAGACCGCCGAGACCCCGGACGAGCAGTCCGCGGTGGCGACGGCGGACAGCAACGAGTCGGTCGAGGCCGCCAGCGAGCCGGAGTTCCCGACCACCGAGCCGGCCCCGGACGAGGACTTCGATCCGGTGGCCGAGCTGCGCCAGAAGCTGCGCTACGCGCCCGGCGACTGGTACGTGGTGCACTCGTACGCCGGCTACGAGAACAAGGTCAAGACCAACCTCGAGACCCGGATCACGTCCCTCGACATGGAGGACTACATCTACCAGGTCGAGGTGCCGACCCGGGAAGAGGTCGAGGTCAAGAACGGCAAGCGGTCGCAGGTCCAGGCCAAGGTCTTCCCGGGCTACATCCTGGTCCGGATGGAGTTGACCGCCGAGTCCTACTCCTGCGTCCGGAACACCCCGGGGGTCACCGGCTTCGTCGGTGCCACCGACCGGGCCGACCGGCCGGCGCCGCTGAGCCTCGACGAGGTGCTCAAGTGGCTCGCCCCGGCGGTCGAGACCGAGCAGAAGAAGGCGAAGCCCGAGGTCAAGGTCCTCGACTTCGAGGTCGGTGACTCCGTCACCGTCACCGACGGCGCGTTCGCGTCGCTGCCGGCGACGATCAGCGAGATCAACGCCGATCAGCAGAAGCTCAAGGTGCTGGTGTCGATCTTCGGCCGGGAGACGCCGGTCGAGCTGAACTTCAACCAGGTCGCCAAGATCTGACGTACGTCCGCACCGGCGGTCGGCCTTCGCGGGCCGGCCGCCGGTGTCGTGTCGGACTGCGCTACTCTTGAACGTCGGCCGTCCGCACCGCGCTGACCGTGCGCGCCCGCGGACGGCGAAAATCCCGGTTCCAAGCCCCAGGAAGAGACATGCCTCCGAAGAAGAAGCTCGTCAAGACGTTCACGCTTCAGCTGCCGGCGGGCCAGGCCACCCCGGCGCCGCCGGTCGGCCCCGCGCTCGGCCAGCACGGCGTGAACATCATGGAGTTCTGCAAGTCCTACAACGCGCAGACCGAGTCCCAGCGGGGCGACGTCGTCCCCGCCGAGATCAGCGTCTACGAGGACCGCACCTTCACCTTCGTGCTGAAGACCCCGCCCGCCGCCCGGCTGCTGATCAAGGCCGCTGGCGTGCAGAAGGGCTCGGGCGTCCCGCACAAGGAGAAGGTTGGCTCGGTCACCCGCGCCCAGCTGCGCGAGATCGCCGAGAAGAAGATGGCGGACCTCAACGCCAACGACATCGACCAGGCCGAGAAGATCATCGCCGGCACCGCCCGGTCGATGGGCCTGACCGTCGCCGACTGATCTCGCTCCACCGCTCCACCCGATCCGTTCGTGGGAGGGCCGCGATGCCGCGCGCCCGCCAGAGACCACAGGAGTCACCAGAAATGCAGCGCAGCAAGAGCTACCGCAAGGCCGCCGAGGTCATCGACCGGTCCAAGCTCTACGCCCCCGCCGAGGCCGTCAAGCTGGCCAAGGAGAACACCAACGTCAAGTTCGACGCCACGGTCGAGGTCGCGATGCGCCTCGGCGTCGACCCCCGCAAGGCGGACCAGATGGTCCGCGGCACGGTCAACCTGCCGCACGGCACCGGTAAGACCGCCCGCGTGATCGTCTTCGCCGCCGGCGCGAAGGCCGAGGAGGCCGCCGCGGCGGGTGCGGACGAGGTGGGCACCGACGAGCTGGTCGCCCGCATCCAGGGTGGTTGGCTGGACTTCGACGCGGCCATCGCCACGCCGGACCAGATGGCCAAGATCGGCCGGATCGCGCGGATCCTGGGCCCGCGCGGCCTGATGCCGAACCCGAAGACGGGCACCGTGACCATGGACGTCACCAAGGCGGTCGCGGACATCAAGGGCGGCAAGATCACCTTCCGGGTGGACAAGCACTCCAACCTGCACCTGATCATCGGCAAGGCCTCCTTCTCGGAGACCCAGCTGGTGGACAACTACGCCGCGGTGCTGGACGAGGTGCTCCGCGCCAAGCCGTCCGCGGCCAAGGGCACCTACCTCCGGAAGGTCACCCTGACCACCACCATGGGTCCGGGCGTCCCGGTCGACCCGAAGGTGGTCAAGAACCTCCAGGAGGGCTCCGCCGAGAGCTGAGCACGCGCGCTTCCCGGACGGGGCCCCGCCACCACGCCGTGGCGGGGCCCCGTCCGTCTGTCCGGTGTGGCAGGCTCGGCGCATGCGGTTCGACGGGGTTTGGCTCCGCTACCACAGGCGAGGCCCGTGGGTGTTGCGGCAGGTCGACGCGGCGATCAACCCGGGTGACGTCGTGGTCGTGCTCGGCCGTAACGGGGCGGGCAAGTCCACGCTGCTCCAGCTCGCCGCCGGGGTGTTGCGTCCGGGCCGGGGCCGGGTGGTCGACCGGCCGGCCGCCGTCGGTTGGGTGCCCGAGCGTTTTCCGGCCGACCAGCCGTTCACCGTCGGGGCCTACCTGGCCGCGATGGGCCGGGTCGCCGGCCTGCCCGGGCCCGCCGCCGACCGGGCGGTGCGCCACTGGGTGGACCGGTTGGGCCTGACCCGGTTCCACGACGTGCGCCTGCCTCAACTGTCGAAGGGCACCGCGCAGAAGGTCGGCCTGGCGCAGGCGCTGGTGCGCCCGCCCGGCCTGCTCGTGCTCGACGAGCCCTGGGAGGGGCTGGACGCGGCGGCCCGCGAGCTGGTCCCCGAGCTGATCGGGGAGGTGCTGGCGGGCGGCGGTGCGGTGCTGGTCAGTGACCATCGGGGGGAGACCGTCCGCCTGCCCGGCGCCCGGCATTGGTCGGTCGCCGACGGCACGCTCGCCGAGACGGCGCCGTCCGGGGGTTCGGCCGTCGCCGTGGTCGAGCTGGCGGTGCCGGCCGCGAGGCTCGCCACCACCGTCGCCCGCCTGCGCGCCGACGGCCACCAGATCCTTCGGGTACGCGACCACGCCGTCCCCGCCGCAGCCACGCCCCCGCAGCCGGCGCTCGCCGAGCCGCCGGGCGTTCCGTCCGACGAGACGCCGTCCGTCGACCTCGCGCCGGGTGACGATCCGGCCGGGGAGGTCCCGGCCGTCCGGACGGGCCGGGACGGGACGACATCGGAGGTGAACCGGTGATCGCGCTGGTGCGGATGCGGCTGGCCGGCTTCGTGCAGACCGGGCGGGTGCTGGCACCGATGCTGGCCGGCCTGCTCGCCCTGGGCGTCCTCTACGGCGGCGGTGGCGGGGGCCGGCCCGCGGGTGTCTACGGCGTCTCCGCGGTGGTGATCTTCCCGGTGCTGGCCTGGCAGACCAAGGTCCTGCTGGACGTCGAACCCGACGTGCAGCGTCGGTTGGCCCGGGTCGCCGTCGGGCCGGCCCGGGAACGGGCCGCCGGCCTGCTCGCGGCGCTCGTCGCCGGGCTCGTCCTGGTGCTGCTCGCGCTGGCGATGCCGTGGCCGCTCGGCGCGGTGTCGCTGTCGAGCGGGCCGGAGGGCCGGCCGGCTCTCGTCGGGGTGGCGCTCGGCGTCTGGGCGCACCTGCTCGGGTTGCCCGCCGCGGTGGCTCTCGGCGCGCTGGCCAGCCGAGCGATCACCCGCAGCGCCGGCTACGGCGCGGCCGTGCTGGCGGTCGGGCTGGTCGGGGTGGTGGTGTGCGGGCTGTCCGGCTCGGTGGTGCCGTGGCTGGTCCCACCGGTGATGGCGACCGCGCGGGCGGTCAACGGGCCGATCGCTGCCGGCACCGGCCTGCTGCTCACCGGCTGGGCGGCGCTCTGGACCGCGGTGGTGCTGGCCGGCTACGCCTGGGTGCGGCGCGACCGGGCCTGACCGGCGGGTGACCGGGCGCACCCGGGGGCGATTTGGCGCTCCGGCTCACGTCGCGTAACCTGGTGCGGTAGTTCCACCCAAAGACCGCTGGTCACCGTGCCCCGGCACGGTCGAAGGTCCCGCGACGACGGGCGACCCGCGCAGGGCGGCAAGCGAAACTCGGTGTCACGCACGGTCCGCCGACTGTGCCCCATGATCCCGGCCCTCGCCCCGTGCGCCCCGCGCCGGGGCTTTTTCGTTGTTCGCGGTCCCTCCGCCGCCGTCGCGAGCCTCCGCTCGTCGCGGCGTGCCAGCTCCGAGCAACGAGAGAGGAGGGACATGGCGGACAAGCCGATCCGGGCCGACAAGGCCACGGCCGTCTCCGAGCTGACCGAGAGCTTCCGCTCGTCGGGAGCCACCGTGCTCACCGAGTACCGCGGGCTCACGGTTTCGCAGCTCACCCAGCTGCGGCGCACGCTCGGCAAGGAGACCAGCTACACGGTCGCGAAGAACACGCTGGCCAAGCGTGCCGCGGCCGATGCGGGCATCTCCGGCCTCGACGAGCTGTTCACCGGTCCTACCGCGCTGACTTTCGTTTCGGGTGACGTCGTCGAGGCGGCGAAGGGTCTTCGCGACTTCGCGAAGGCCAACCCGAAGCTCGTCATCAAGGGCGGTGTCTTCGAGGGCAAGGCCATTTCCGCGGCCGAGGTCACGAAGCTCGCCGACCTGGAGTCCCGCGAGGTGCTGCTGGCCAAGCTGGCCGGCGCCATGAAGGGCAACCTGAGCAAGGCCGCGGCCCTGTTCCAGGCCCCGCTCTCCAAGGCCGCCCGCGCGGCGGCTGCCCTGGCGGACAAGAAGCGCGAGCAGGAGGGCGCCGAGGCGGCCTGAGGCCCCGCGGCGCACCACATTCTTAGTTTCCACTTGCAGAAAGGACGCCAGACATGGCGAAGCTCAGCACCGACGAGCTGCTCGACGCGTTCAAGGAGATGACGCTGATCGAGCTCTCCGAGTTCGTGAAGCAGTTCGAGGAGACCTTCGAGGTCACCGCCGCCGCTCCGGTCGCGGTTGCCGCGGCCGGCGGTGCCGGTGGCGCCGCCGCCGCTCCGGCGGAGGAGGAGAAGGACGAGTTCGACGTCATCCTCGACGCCGACGGTGGCAAGAAGATCCAGGTCATCAAGGTCGTGCGCGAGCTGACCGGCCTGGGCCTCAAGGAGGCCAAGGACCTGGTCGAGGCCGCTCCGAAGGCCATCCTGGAGAAGGCCAACAAGGAGACCGCCGAGAAGGCGAAGGCCAAGCTCGAGGGCGAGGGCGCCAAGGTCACCCTCAAGTGACCTCGGTCTGACCTGACGCGCGTCCGGCTCACGTGAGCCGGGGCACACCGCGTCGCGGCGGGCGGTGATCCGGAAGCGGATCACCGCCCGCCGTGTTCGTGCTGTCGGTGGCACCCGCGTGAGCAGGGCGTACAGCATCCTCGCACCGATTTCCCAGCGACCAGGGGCAGGTCGTCCCGTCGGGGGAAAGACACCCCGAGCGGTAACCGGCCCTTGACGCGACACGGCCCGGCAGGCACGCTGACATCAGCAAGACCTTCCGCGCTTGCAACGGCCGCCACTCGGGTAAAGGCGACGGCACCACCGCCGCCACGGCACCCGGGCGGACCGGCAGGAGCGTCGCGTTCCGAGCGGCCCGGTGGACCCGGTTTTCCCAGGGTTCAGGGCTTGTTCCGCGACGACCTGCGGGGTGGGCTGGACAGCGGTTAGCCTCTCGGCTACACTGCTAGTTTGCGCTGCCTTCCGACTTGACCCCTGCTCGGAAATGTCCGATTGTGGATATTTCTGGTGGGGTCATTGGAGTGCACGCGTACCAGCCGTTCTGCAGCACCGGTCCTCGGAAGGACGCATCTTGGCAGCTTCCCGCCCTGCGAAGACCAGTCGTACGTCGAGCGCTTTCGCGCCCCGCCGAGTTTCTTTCGGTCGGATCACCGAACATCTCGAGGTCCCCAACCTCCTCGCCATTCAGAACGAGTCCTTCGACTGGCTCGTCGGCAACGAGGCTTGGCAGGGCCGGTCGGCGGACGACCCGCACGCACGCTCGGGTCTCGCGGAGATCCTCGACGAGATCAGTCCCATTGAGGACTTCTCCGGCACCATGTCGCTGTCCTTCTCCGCTCCGCGCTTCGACGAGGTCAAGGCCTCGATCGAGGAGTGCAAGGAGAAGGACCTGACCTACTGCGCGCCGCTGTTCGTGACCGCGGAGTTCACCAACAACACCACTGGCGAGATCAAGAGCCAGACGGTGTTCATGGGTGACTTCCCGATGATGACGCCGAAGGGCACCTTCATCATCAACGGCACCGAGCGCGTCGTGGTCAGCCAGCTCGTCCGCTCGCCGGGCGTCTACTTCGACAAGCAGCCGGACAAGACCTCCGACCGCGACCTCTCCAGCGTCAAGGTCATCCCGAGCCGGGGTGCCTGGCTGGAGTTCGACATCGACAAGCGCGACACGGTCGGCGTACGCATCGACCGCAAGCGCCGGCAGGCCGTCACCGTCCTGCTGAAGGCCATCGGGTGGTCCGCGGAGCGCATCCGCGAGAAGTTCGGCTGGTCCGAGCTCATGATGACCACCCTGGAGAAGGACCACATCGCCGGCCAGGACGAGGCGTTGCTGGACATCTACCGGAAGCTCCGTCCTGGCGAGCCGCCGACCCGCGAGAACGCCCAGACCCTGCTCGACAACCTCTTCTTCAACCCGAAGCGGTACGACGTCGCCAAGGTCGGGCGCTACAAGTTCAACAAGAAGCTCGAAGTCGACGTGCCGATGAACACCGGCACGCTGACCGAGGACGACATCGTCGCCACCGTGGAATACCTCTGCCGGCTGCACGCCGGTGAGGAGGGCTACGAGGCCGACGACATCGACCACTTCGGCAACCGTCGCCTGCGCACCGTGGGCGAGCTGATCCAGAACCAGGTCCGGGTGGGTCTCTCCCGGATGGAGCGGGTCGTCCGCGAGCGGATGACCACCCAGGACGTCGAGGCGATCACGCCGCAGACCCTGATCAACATCCGCCCGGTGGTGGCGGCGATCAAGGAGTTCTTCGGCACGTCGCAGCTGTCCCAGTTCATGGACCAGACCAACCCGCTGGCGGGTCTGACCCACCGGCGCCGGCTGAGCGCGCTCGGCCCGGGTGGTCTGTCCCGTGAGCGGGCCGGCTTCGAGGTCCGCGACGTGCACCCGTCCCACTACGGCCGGATGTGCCCGATCGAGACGCCGGAAGGCCCGAACATCGGCCTGATCGGCGCGCTCTCCACCTTCGCCCGGGTCAACCCGTTCGGCTTCATCGAGACGCCGTACCGGAAGGTCATCGACGGTCGGGTCACCGACCAGATCGACTACCTGACCGCGGACGAGGAGGACCGGTTCGTCAAGGCGCAGGCCAACGCGCCGCTGCGGTCCGACGGCACGTTCGCGGAGGACCGCGTCCTGGTCCGCCGTAAGGGCGGCGAGACCGAGGACGTGGCGCCCGGGGCCGTGGACTACATGGACGTGTCGCCGCGGCAGATGACCTCGGTCGCCACCGCGATGATCCCGTTCCTGGAGCACGACGACGCCAACCGCGCGCTCATGGGCGCGAACATGCAGCGTCAGGCGGTGCCGCTGGTCAAGGCCGAGGCCCCGCTCGTCGGTACGGGCATGGAATACCGTGCGGCCGTGGACGCCGGCGACGTGGTCGTCGCCGAGGTCGGCGGTGTGGTCGAGGACCTGTGCGCGGACTACATCACCGTCCACCAGGACGACGGCCACCGCCGGACGTACCTGCTGCACAAGTTCCGCCGCTCCAACGCCGGCTCCTGCGTCAACCAGAAGCCGGTCGTCTTCGAGGGCGACCGCGTCGAGGCCGGCCAGGTCGTCGCCGACGGTCCGTGCACCGACGAGGGCGAGATGGCGCTCGGACGCAACCTGCTGGTGGCGTTCATGTGCTGGGAGGGCCACAACTACGAGGACGCGATCATCCTGTCGCAGCGCCTCGTGCAGCAGGACGTGCTCACCTCGATCCACATCGAGGAGCACGAGGTCGACGCCCGGGACACCAAGCTCGGCCCGGAGGAGATCACCCGCGACATCCCGAACGTCAGCGAGGAGATGCTCGCCGACCTCGACGAGCGCGGCATCATCCGGATCGGCGCCGAGGTCGTCCCCGGTGACATCCTGGTCGGCAAGGTCACGCCGAAGGGCGAGACCGAGCTGACCCCGGAGGAGCGGCTGCTCCGCGCGATCTTCGGGGAGAAGGCGCGCGAGGTCCGTGACACCTCGCTGAAGGTGCCGCACGGCGAGACCGGCACGGTCATCGGCGTACGCACCTTCTCCCGCGAGGACGGCGACGAGCTGCCCCCGGGCGTGAACGAGCTGGTGCGGGTCTACGTGGCCCAGAAGCGCAAGATCCAGGACGGTGACAAGCTCGCGGGCCGCCACGGCAACAAGGGCGTCATCTCCAAGATCCTGCCGATCGAGGACATGCCGTTCCTGGAGGACGGCACCCCGGTCGACATCGTGCTGAACCCGCTCGGCGTGCCGTCCCGGATGAACATCGGCCAGGTCCTGGAGACCCACCTCGGGTGGGTGGCCAAGACCGGCTGGAGTGTCGACGGTGACGACGAGGAGTGGAAGCGCCAGCTCAAGTCGATCAACGCGCACGAGTCCGAGCCGGACACCAACGTGGCCACTCCGGTCTTCGACGGTGCCCGCGAGGAGGAGATCTCCGGCCTGCTGGCGTCGACCCTGCCCAACCGGGACGGCAACCAGCTCATCGGGCGCACCGGCAAGGCGCAGCTGTTCGACGGTCGTTCCGGCGAGCCGCTGCCCGATCCGATCGCGGTCGGCTACGTCTACATCCTGAAGCTCAACCACCTGGTCGACGACAAGATCCACGCCCGGTCGACCGGCCCGTACTCGATGATCACGCAGCAGCCGCTGGGTGGTAAGGCGCAGTTCGGTGGCCAGCGCTTCGGCGAGATGGAGTGCTGGGCCATGCAGGCGTACGGCGCCGCCTACGCCCTCCAGGAGCTGCTGACCATCAAGTCCGACGACGTCCTCGGCCGGGTCAAGGTCTACGAGGCCATCGTCAAGGGCGAGAACATCCCGGAGCCGGGCATCCCGGAGTCGTTCAAGGTGCTGCTCAAGGAGCTGCAGTCGCTGTGCCTCAACGTCGAGGTGCTCTCCAGCGACGGTGTGGCCCTCGAGATGCGCGAGACCGACGACGAGGTGTTCCGGGCCGCGGAGGAGCTGGGCATCGACCTGTCCCGGCGCGAGCCGAGCTCGGTCGAAGAGGTCTGAGGCGGTGAGTCGGGGGTCGGCTCGCCGGCCCCCGCTCCCGCCCGTTAGCTAGCAGTACAGACGACGACATAGGGGACATAGTGCTCGACGTCAACTTCTTCGACGAGCTGCGCATCGGTCTCGCCACCGCCGACGACATCCGTCAGTGGTCCCACGGCGAGGTCAAGAAGCCCGAGACCATCAACTACCGCACCCTGAAGCCGGAGAAGGACGGGCTCTTCTGCGAGAAGATCTTCGGTCCGCAGCGGGACTGGGAGTGCTACTGCGGTAAGTACAAGCGGGTCCGCTTCAAGGGCATCATCTGCGAGCGCTGCGGCGTCGAGGTGACCCGCTCCAAGGTGCGCCGGGAGCGGATGGGTCACATCGAGCTGGCCGCTCCGGTGACCCACATCTGGTACTTCAAGGGCGTGCCGAGCCGGCTGGGCTACCTGCTGGACCTCGCCCCGAAGGACCTCGAAAAGATCATCTACTTCGCCTCGTACGTCGTGACGAGCGTGGACGCCGACGCGCGTCACCGCGACCTCTCGACCATCGAGAACGAGATCCTGGCCGAGAAGCGGCAGTCCGAGAACAGCCGTGACTCGGAGATCGAGAAGCGGGCCGCCAAGCTCGAGGCCGACCTGGCCGAGCTGGAGGCCGAGGGCGCGAAGGCGGACGTCCGGCGCAAGGTCAAGGAGGGCGGAGAGCGCGAGATGCGCCAGATCCGCGACCGGGCCCAGCGCGAGATCGACCGCCTCGACGAGGTCCTCGACACCTTCCGCAAGCTGGAGCCGAAGCAGCTGGTCACCGACGAGCTGCTCTACCGCGAGCTGCGGGACCGCTTCGGTGAGTACTTCACCGGCAGCATGGGCGCCGAGGCGATCAAGGCGCTGGTCCAGAACATGGACCTCACCGCCGAGGCGGAGAACCTGCGCGAGACCATCCGCTCCGGCAAGGGCCAGCGGAAGATCCGGGCGCTCAAGCGGCTGAAGGTCGTCGCGGCGTTCCAGAACACCCGGAACTCGCCGCTCGGGATGGTGCTCGACTGCGTCCCGGTCATCCCGCCGGACCTGCGCCCGATGGTGCAGCTCGACGGTGGCCGCTTCGCGACGTCCGACCTGAACGACCTCTACCGTCGCGTGATCAACCGGAACAACCGCCTCAAGCGGCTGATCGATCTCGGCGCGCCCGAGATCATCGTCAACAACGAGAAGCGGATGCTCCAGGAGGCCGTCGACGCGCTGTTCGACAACGGCCGTCGCGGTCGTCCGGTCACCGGTCCGGGTAACCGGCCGCTGAAGTCGCTCTCCGACATGCTCAAGGGCAAGCAGGGCCGGTTCCGCCAGAACCTGCTCGGCAAGCGCGTCGACTACTCCGGCCGTTCGGTCATCGTGGTCGGCCCGAAGCTCAAGCTGCACCAGTGCGGCCTGCCCAAGCAGATGGCGCTGGAGCTGTTCAAGCCGTTCGTGATGAAGCGGCTGGTCGACCTCAACCACGCGCAGAACATCAAGTCCGCCAAGCGGATGGTCGAGCGGCAGCGGCCGGTCGTGTGGGACGTGCTGGAAGAGGTCATCGGCGAGCACCCGGTCCTGCTGAACCGGGCGCCCACCCTGCACCGCCTGGGCATCCAGGCCTTCGAGCCGCAGTTGGTCGAGGGCAAGGCGATCCAGATCCACCCGCTGGTCTGCACCGCGTTCAACGCCGACTTCGACGGTGACCAGATGGCGGTCCACGTGCCGCTGTCCGCCGAGGCCCAGGCCGAGGCGCGGATCCTGATGCTGTCGTCGAACAACATCCTCAAGCCGGCCGACGGCAAGCCGGTCACCATGCCCACCCAGGACATGGTCATCGGTCTCTACCACCTCACCCACCTCACTCCGGGTGGCACGGGGGAGGGCCGGGCGTTCAGCTCGGACGCCGAGGCGCGGATGGCGTACGACAACGGCGAGCTGCACCTGCAGACCCCGGTCAAGATCCGGCTGCACGACGTGATCGGTGTCGACAACGGCGCCGGCGCGCAGCCGTGGACCGCGCCCGAGGGCTGGGTCGAGGGCGAGCCGGTGACGGTGGAGACCACCCTGGGCCGGGTCCTGTTCAACGAGACGCTGCCTCCGGGCTACCGCTTCGTGAACTACGAGATCCGCAAGGGCCAGCTGTCCGCGATCGTCAACGACCTCGCCGAGCGCTTCCCGAAGGTGGCCCTGGCGGCCACCCTGGACGGGCTCAAGGAGGCCGGTTTCCACTGGGCCACCTGGTCCGGCGTCACCATCGGCATGGAGGACGTCATCGCTCCGCCGCGCAAGCGGGAGATCCTGGAGCGGTACGAGAAGGAAGCCGACCGGATCGACAAGCAGTACCAGCGTGGTCTGATGACCGCCGAGGAGCGTCGCGGCGAACTCATCGAGATCTGGACCAAGGCGACGAACGAGGTCGCCAAGGAGATGGACACCGCGCTGCCGCAGGAGAACCCACTGTGGAAGATGATCAACTCGGGTGCCCGCGGTAACCTGCTCCAGCTCCGGCAGATCGCGGCGATCCGTGGTCTGGTGGCCAACCCGAAGGGCGAGATCATCCCGCGGCCGATCAAGGCCAGCTACCGGGAGGGTCTGTCCGTGCTGGAATACTTCATCTCCACGCACGGCGCCCGGAAGGGCCTCGCGGACACCGCCCTGCGTACCGCCGACTCGGGTTACCTGACCCGGCGTCTGGTGGACGTCTCGCAGGACGTCATCATCCGCGAGGAGGACTGCGGCACCGACCGGGCCATCCCGATGCAGATCGGTGAGCACCTGGACGGCAAGCTGGTCGTGCACGAGCACGCCGAGACCAGCGTGCACGCCCGGACGCTCGCCGACGACATCAAGGGGCCGGACGGCACCGTGGTGGCCCACCGCGGCCAGGACATCAACTCCATCGGGGTCGACGCCATCGTCGCCGCCGGCGTGGAGACGGTGCGGGTGCGCAGCGTGCTCACCTGCGAGTCGAAGCTGGGCGTCTGCGGTGCGTGCTACGGTCGCTCGCTGCCGACCGGCAAGACCGTGGACGTCGGCGAGGCGGTCGGCATCATCGCCGCCCAGTCGATCGGTGAGCCGGGTACGCAGCTGACCATGCGTACCTTCCACACCGGTGGTGTCGCGGGTGAGGACATCACCCAGGGTCTGCCCCGTGTCCAGGAGATCTTCGAGGCCCGGGTGCCGAAGGGTAAGGCGCCCATCGCCGACACCCCCGGCCGGATCCGGATCGAGGACGGCGAGCGGTCCCGCAAGATCGTGGTCATCCCGGACGACGGCAGCGACGAGATCGTCTACGACAAGATCTCCAAGCGGGTCCGGCTCCGGGCGCACGACGGCGACCACGTCGAGGTCGGCGAGAAGCTCACCGAGGGCACCATCGACCCGCACGAGTTGCTGCGTATCCTCGGCCCGCGCGCGGTCCAGGTCCACCTGACCCAGGAGGTCCAGGAGGTCTACCGCTCGCAGGGTGTGCTCATCCACGACAAGCACATCGAGATCATCATCCGCCAGATGCTCAAGCGGGTGACGGTCATCGACTCCGGCTCGACCGAGTTCCTGCCGGGTGTGCTCGTCGACCGGGCGCTGTTCGAGTCGGAGAACCGCCGGCTCGTCGGCGAGGGTGGCGAGCCCGCCGCCGGTCGTCCGGTGCTGATGGGTATCACCAAGGCCTCGCTGGCCACGGACTCCTGGCTGTCGGCGGCCTCCTTCCAGGAGACCACCCGGGTGCTGACGGACGCGGCGATCCACGCCCGCAGCGACTCGCTGATCGGCCTCAAGGAGAACGTGATCATCGGTAAGCTCATCCCGGCCGGTACGGGCATCAGCAAGTACCGCAACGTCCGGGTCGAGCCGACCGAGGAGGCGAAGGCCAAGGTCTACTCGATGACCGGCTACCCGGAGACCGACTACGGCTTCGGGCCGGCCAGCGGCCAGGCGGTGCCGCTTGACGACTTCGACTTCGGGTCGTACCGCTAAACCGCACGAACGACGAGGCCCCCGGCACCCGCCGGGGGCCTCGTCGTGTTCCGGCGGATGCCGGCGGCTCTGGATCAACGAGTCGAACCGCCGGGGCGGAAGGCATGATGGAGGGCATGACGACCGTGCCCGGGCAGGTGCCCGTCGTGCCGCAGGCGCACCGCCACCCGCACGATCCGGAGCCGGTCCGCTCCACGAAGGCCCGTGCCGTCTTCGCTCTCGGCCTGATCGGTGCGCTGACCGGCCTCTTCGTCGGTGGGGTGGTGCCGTCGACGATCGCGCTCACGTTGGTCCGGCAGGCCCGCCGGGAGGCGTACGCCTCGGGGGGTTATCTGACCGGCGCGGACTGGCTGCGTCGCGGCGAGCGGCTGGCCCTGGTCGGCCTGGTGCTCGCCGCCGTCGCCGTGGTGGCCGCGGTGGTGATCGGGGTGGTCCGGCACACCGATGCCTCGTTCGGGCACGACTTCGCCCCGAACATCGACTGACCCGGTGGGGGAGCGGGCTCCGCGCCGGCCACCCGGCGGTGACCCGCGACGGTAGCCTGGCCGGTGTCCGCCGCACGGCGGGCGGCCATGGACAGGAGGACCCCGTGACGGAACCGGCTGCGCCGGGCGGCGATCCGACCCGCCCCGGTGCCGGGTCGGATCCCGCCGAGCCACCGCGGGACCCGGCTCCGACCAGCCCGTGGGCGCCCCCGCCGGCCGGTGGGGAGCGCGCCGACCCGGCCGTCGGACACCGCGCCGACCCGGCCGGTGGAGGGCGCGCGGACCTGGGCGTCGGGCCGGCTTCCGGGCCGCCCGGCCCCTGGCCGCCGGCGGGACCGTACCCGCCTGAGGTGCACCCTCCGGCGTCCGGGCCGGGTGCGCCGGCGTACCGCCCGGGGCCGCCCGGGTACGGCGGGCCGGGGGCGTACCCGGGGAGCGGGCCCGGCCACGGCGGTGGGTGGGGGACGCCGGGGCAGGCGCCCGGCGGTGGGTGGGGACCGGCCGTCGGGCCGCCGCCCCCGCCCGAGGCGCCACGGCCGCCGAAGCGGGTCGACGCGGTGCCGGGCACCCCGTTCGGGGTGGTCCATCTCGACGTGCCGCCGGTCACCTCCGGGCTGGCCATCGGCTCGCTGATCGCCGGGATCGCCTCGATCCTGGTGTCGCTGCTGGTCTTCTGTTTCGGCATCGCGGGTCCGAACTACGGCGGCGCCTGGGCGGCGGGCGCCTTCACCGTGCTCGGTGCGCTCGGCGGTGTCGGGGCGGTCGTGGCCTGGTTCTTCGCCCGGCGGCAGATCCGGCGGCCGGCGCCGCCGCCCGCGGTCCGGTTCACCGGCGCCGGCCTGGCCGTGGCCGGGCTCAGTTGCGGCGCGGTCGGGCTGCTGCTGAGCGTGATCGGGCTCGGGCTGGCCCTGGTGGTGCAGATCACGTGAGACTCGGCGACGGATTCGTCGTCGTTTGGCGGAATGTCGCGTCTCGCCGGCCCCGGGGGTGTCGGGGCCGCCGGGTCGTGGGCCGGATCAGCCGGTACACTTGTCACCGTAGGTGCCTATCGGGGGCGTAACGGCGACCCGGAAACCGGCCGGCGGGGCTGCGAGCAGTCCCGGCGAGCCGTTCCGTTTTGACCGGCGCGCCTGTGGTGGGTACTCTTTCCCCTTGCGCCCGGGCTCGCCCGGGCAATGCGTGCGTGCGCTGGAGCCGGTCATCCCGGTGATCGCGTGGTCGCACCACCAAGACCAAAGAACCCGGGACGACGCGCGAGCGACCGGCACCGGGGACCGTGACTCGGGCGACACGCCCGACCGCGGGTGCTGGGGTCCGCGTGGCCCCGGTCGAAATGTAGGAGAGCCGTCCATCAGGCCGGCTAGAGCAGACGGCGCGGTCGCCTCGCAGCGGCCGAAGGGAGCGGAGAAACCCGGTGCCCACCATTCAGCAGCTGGTCCGGAAGGGCCGACAGGCCAAGACGACCAAGACCAAGACCCCGGCGCTCAAGGGGTCTCCCCAGCGGCGCGGCGTGTGCACCCGCGTGTACACCACCACTCCCAAGAAGCCGAACTCGGCGCTGCGCAAGGTCGCTCGCGTCAAGCTCAGCAGCCAGATCGAGGTGACCGCCTACATCCCGGGCGTCGGCCACAACCTGCAGGAGCACTCGATCGTGCTCGTGCGTGGCGGCCGTGTGAAGGACCTCCCCGGCGTGCGGTACAAGATCGTTCGCGGCTCGCTGGACACCCAGGGTGTCCGCAACCGCAAGCAGGCTCGCAGCCGTTACGGCGCGAAGAAGGAGAAGAGCTGACATGCCGCGTAAGGGACCCGCTCCGCGGAAGCCGCTGGTCGCTGACCCGGTGTACAACTCGCCGCTGGTCACCCAGCTGGTGAACAAGATCCTGCTGCGCGGCAAGCGTCAGCTCGCCGAGCGCATCGTTTACGCCGCCCTGGAGGGCTGCCGGGAGAAGTCGGGCACCGACCCCGTCGTCACGCTCAAGCGCGCGATGGACAACGTGAAGCCGACCCTCGAGGTGCGCAGCCGCCGGGTCGGTGGCGCCACCTACCAGGTTCCGGTCGAGGTCCGTCCGGCCCGCGCGACCACCCTCGGTCTGCGCTGGCTGGTGACCTACTCCCGGGCCCGGCGTGAGAAGACCATGATCGAGCGGCTGATGAACGAGCTGCTGGACGCGAGCAACGGCCTCGGTGCCGCCGTCAAGCGGCGCGAGGACACGCACAAGATGGCCGAGTCCAACAAGGCCTTCGCGCACTACCGCTGGTAACACCTGAGGTTCCGGCGCCCACGAGGCGCCGGAACCGCCACCAGTTGTGTCGAGACGACGATAAGTAGGGATTGAAGTGGCCGCCGCAGACGCGCTCGCCAACGTACGCAACATCGGCATCATGGCGCACATCGATGCCGGTAAGACCACTACCACCGAGCGAATCCTGTTCTACACCGGCATCACGTACAAGATCGGTGAGGTCCACGAGGGCGCCGCCGTCATGGACTGGATGGAGCAGGAGCAGGAGCGCGGTATCACCATCACTTCCGCCGCCACGAAGTGCGAGTGGAAGGGCCACACGATCCAGATCATCGACACGCCCGGTCACGTCGACTTCACGGTCGAGGTCGAGCGGTCGCTGCGTGTCCTGGACGGTGCGGTCGCGGTGTACGACGGCGTGGCCGGTGTGGAGCCGCAGACGGAGAACGTCTGGCGCCAGGCGGACAAGTACAACGTCCCCCGGATGTGCTTCGTCAACAAGCTCGACCGGACCGGCGCCGACTTCTTCCGCTGCGTGCAGATGATGATCGACCGGCTGAACGCCACCCCGCTGGTGCTCCAGATCCCGATCGGCCTCGAGGGCGACCACATCGGCGTCGTCGACCTGATCGGCATGCGCGCCCTCACCTGGCGCGGGGAGACCCAGAAGGGTGAGGACTACGCGATCGAGGAGATCCCGGCCGACCTGGCCGACTCCGCGGCCGAGTGGCGCGAGAAGCTGATGGAGACGCTTGCCGACGTCGACGACTCGGTGATGGAGAAGTACCTGGAGGGCGAGGAGATCTCCGCCGAGGAGATCAAGGCCGCCATCCGGCGCTCCACCATCGCGGGCAAGGCGAACCCGGTGCTCTGCGGCTCGGCGTTCAAGAACAAGGGCGTGCAGCCCATGCTCGACGCCGTGATCGACTTCCTGCCGTCGCCGCTCGACGTTCCGGCGATCGAGGGCACGGCCACCGACGGCGAGACGCCGATGCTGCGCAAGCCGTCGACGTCCGAGCCGTTCTCCGGCCTGGCGTTCAAGATCCAGACCGACAAGCACCTCGGCAAGCTCACCTACGTCCGGGTCTACTCCGGCGTGGTCGAGTCCGGGTCCCAGGTGGTCAACTCCACCAAGGACCGCAAGGAGCGCATCGGCAAGATCTACCAGATGCACGCCAACAAGCGGGAGGAGCGCGGCTCCGCCAAGGCCGGCGACATCATCGCGGTCCAGGGTCTGAAGCAGACCACCACCGGTGACACCCTGTGCGACCCGGCGAACCCGGTCATCCTGGAGTCGATGACCTTCCCGGAGCCGGTCATCGAGGTGGCCATCGAGCCGAAGACCAAGGCCGACCAGGAGAAGCTCAGCACCGCCATCCAGCGGCTGGCCGAGGAGGACCCGACCTTCCGCGTCAAGCTGGACGACCAGACCGGTCAGACGGTCATCTCCGGCATGGGCGAGCTGCACCTGGACATCCTGGTCGACCGGATGCGCCGCGAGTTCAACGTCGAGGCGAACATCGGCAAGCCGCAGGTGGCGTACCGTGAGACCATCCGCCGCAAGGTGGACAAGGTCGAGTACACCCACAAGAAGCAGACCGGTGGTTCCGGCCAGTACGCCCGCGTCATCGTGAGCGTCGAGCCGCTGCCGCTCGGCAACGACTCGCCGACCTACGAGTTCGCGAACGCCGTCACCGGTGGCCGCATCCCCCGGGAGTTCATCCCGTCGGTGGACGCGGGCGCCCAGGACGCCATGCAGTACGGCATCCTCGCCGGCTTCCCGCTCGTGGGTCTCAAGTTGACGCTGCTGGACGGCCAGTACCACGAGGTCGACTCGTCCGAGATGGCGTTCAAGATCGCCGGTTCGATGGTGATGAAGGAGGCGGCCCGCAAGGCCGACCCCGCACTGCTCGAGCCGATGATGGCCGTTGAGGTCACCACTCCCGAGGAGAACATGGGTGACGTCATCGGCGACCTCAACTCCCGTCGGGGCATCATCCAGGCGATGGAGGAGCGCAGCGGCGCTCGCGTCGTCCGGGCTCTGGTGCCGCTGTCGGAGATGTTCGGCTACGTCGGCGACCTGCGGTCGAAGACCCAGGGCCGGGCTAGCTACAGCATGCAGTTCGACTCCTACGCCGAAGTGCCGCAGAGCGTGGCGAAGGAGATCATCGCCAAGGCGACGGGTGAGTGACGCTCACCTGAGCCGGCGGAGATGATCCGAGGGCGGTCGCGGGAGGGTGTTCCCGCCCGCGGCCACCTCGGTCGGGTTGTGTGAATCCGGGCCTGTAGGCTTCATCGCCGCAGAACCCACAAAGGCTCTCCGGCCGTCAGGCCGGAAAGGCTGTCGACAGAGTCCTACGCGCCGACCGGCGCACCGGGGCGAACGAACCAAGAAAGTCCACAGGAGGACACCAGTGGCGAAGGCGAAGTTCGAGCGGACTAAGCCGCACGTCAACATCGGCACCATTGGTCACATCGACCACGGTAAGACGACGCTGACGGCGGCCATCACCAAGGTCCTGCACGACCAGTACCCGGACCTGAACCCGTACACGCCGTTCGACGAGATCGACAAGGCGCCGGAGGAGAAGGCCCGCGGCATCACGATCTCGATCGCACACGTCGAGTACCAGACCGAGGCGCGTCACTACGCGCACGTCGACTGCCCCGGTCACGCCGACTACATCAAGAACATGATCACCGGTGCCGCGCAGATGGACGGCGCGATCCTGGTGGTGGCGGCGACCGACGGCCCGATGCCGCAGACCCGCGAGCACGTGCTGCTGGCCCGTCAGGTCGGCGTGCCGTACATCGTCGTGGCGCTCAACAAGAGCGACATGGTCGACGACGAGGAGCTCCTGGAGCTCGTCGAGCTCGAGGTCCGCGAGCTGCTCTCCTCGCAGGAGTACCCGGGTGACGACCTGCCGGTCGTCCAGGTCTCCGCGCTGAAGGCGCTCGAGGGCGACCCGGTCTGGACCGAGAAGCTGCTCGAGCTGATGAGCGCGGTCGACACCGCGATCCCGCAGCCGGAGCGCGAGACCGAGAAGCCGTTCCTCATGCCGGTCGAGGACGTGTTCACGATCACCGGTCGTGGCACCGTCGTCACCGGTCGTGTCGAGCGTGGCGTGCTGCTCCCGAACGAGGACGTCGAGGTCGTCGGCATCCGCGAGAAGGGCTTCAAGACCAAGGTCACCGCGATCGAGATGTTCCGGAAGACCCTGGACGACGCCCGCGCAGGTGAGAACGTCGGCCTGCTGCTGCGTGGCACCAAGCGCGAGGACGTCGAGCGCGGCATGGTCGTCATCAAGCCGGGCACCACGACCCCGCACACGGAGTTCGAGGCGACGGTCTACATCCTCTCCAAGGAGGAGGGTGGCCGCCACACCCCGTTCTTCCAGAACTACCGCCCGCAGTTCTACTTCCGGACCACGGACGTCACCGGCGTCGTCACGCTGCCCGAGGGCACCGAGATGGTCATGCCGGGCGACAACACCTCGATGTCGGTGAAGCTGATCCAGCCCATCGCCATGGAGGACAACCTGAAGTTCGCGATCCGCGAGGGTGGTCGTACGGTCGGCGCGGGTCGCGTCACCAAGATCATCAAGTGAGCTGGGTAACCCCGATTAGCGTCGCCGCCGGTCGTGCGGCATACTAGTCAGGTTGCGTAACGACGGTCGGTCACCTGCGTCCGGTTGAGGCCGGACTCCGGGAGACAGACAGTCTCGCGTAGGGTGGTTGATCGCCATCGGCGGTCAACCACCCTCGCGCGGCGTTCAGGTCGCGGTTCTCGCGACCGGCGTCATGACCCACCGCGTGGTCAAGAGGATCGCTCCGGAGTCCCGGGGCGGAGCTTGGTCCACGGGCGCGACACGCCCGACCGCGGGGGTCGGCGGAAGTGGGCCGGTACCAGCCGGTACAGGCGCCCGCAACACAGCGGCATCGAGAGAAGGAACAGAAGCCACCATGGCGGGACAGAAGATCCGCATCCGGCTCAAGGCCTATGACCACGAGGTCGTCGACTCCTCGGCTCGGAAGATCGTCGAGACGGTGACGCGTACCGGGGCGCAGGTCGCTGGCCCGGTGCCGCTGCCCACGGAGATCAACCGTTTCTGCGTCATCCGCTCGCCGCACAAGTACAAGGACTCGCGCGAGCACTTCGAGATGCGCACGCACAAGCGTCTGATCGACATCATCGACCCGACCCCGAAGACGGTCGACTCGCTCATGCGCCTCGACCTGCCGGCTGGCGTCGACATCGAGATCAAGCTGTAGGGATCGATCAAATGGACAGGCAAGTCAAGGGGATCCTGGGCGCCAAGCTCGGCATGACCCAGGTCTGGGACAACAACAAGGTTGTCCCCGTGACCGTGGTCGAGGCCGGCCCGTGCGTCGTGAGCCAGGTTCGTAACGCCGAGAAGGACGGCTACGCCGCCGTTCAGCTCGCCTACGGAGCCATCGACCCGCGCAAGGTCAAGAAGCCGATCGCCGGGCACTACGCGAAGGCGGACGTCGCGCCGCGCCGGCACATCGTCGAGCTGCGCACCTCCGACGCCGCGGACTACGCACCGGGCCAGGAGGTCACGGTCGACGAGTTCCCGCCCGGCGTCGTGATCGACGTGACCGGCAAGACCAAGGGCAAGGGCTACGCCGGCCCGATGAAGCGGCACGGCTTCCACGGTCTGCGCGCCAGCCACGGTGTCGAGCGCAAGCACCGCTCGCCCGGCTCGATCGGCGCCTGCGCGACCCCGGGTCGCGTCTTCAAGGGCACCCGGATGGCGGGTCGGATGGGTGGCGTGCGCTACACCGTCCAGAACCTCACCGTCCAGGCGGTCGACACCGAGAAGAACCTCCTGCTCGTTCGTGGTGCCATCCCCGGCCCCAAGGGCGCGCTGGTCCTGGTCCGCACCGCGGCCAAGGCGAAGGTGAAGAAGGGCGGTGTGGCCAAGTGACCACCGTTGACGTCCTCGACGTCGAAGGCGGCAAGAGCGGCTCGGTCGAGCTGCCGGCCGACATCTTCGACGCGCAGGCGAACATCGCGCTGATGCACCAGGTCGTGGTGGCTCAGCTCGCGGCGGCCCGACAGGGCACGCACAAGACCAAGTCCCGCGGCGAGGTCTCCGGCGGTGGCCGGAAGCCGTACAAGCAGAAGGGCACCGGTCGTGCCCGCCAGGGCTCGACCCGCGCGCCGCAGTTCGCCGGCGGTGGCGTGGTCCACGGCCCGGTGCCGCGTGACTACAGCCAGCGGACCCCGAAGAAGATGAAGGCCGCCGCCCTGCGTGGCGCCCTCTCCGACCGGGCCCGCGCCGGCCAGGTACACGTCGTCGAGGCGTTCGTCTCGGGCGAGAAGCCGTCGACCAAGGCCGCTCTGGCCACGCTGGCGAAGCTGACCGAGGCCCGGCGGGTCCTGGTCGTGCTCAGCAGCACCGACGAGCTGAACTGGGTGTCGCTGCGCAACGAGCCGCGGGTGCACCTGCTCGAGGCCGGCCAGCTCAACACCTACGACGTGCTGGTGGCCGACGACGTGGTCTTCACCAAGGAGGCCCTGGACGAGTTCCTGGGCGTGCCAGCCGAGACCACCGAGGAGGGTGGCAAGTGAGCACGATCGCCGACCCGCGTGACGTCATCGTCGCGCCGGTCGTCTCGGAGAAGAGCTACAGCGAGCTGAACCGGAACTGGTACACCTTCCTGGTGCACCCGGACGCGAACAAGACCGAGATCAAGATCGCTATCCAGCAGATCTTCAACGTCCGCGTCCTGACGGTCAACACGCTCAACCGCGAGGGCAAGCGCAAGCGGACCCGTACCGGGTTCGGCAAGCGCAAGGACACCAAGCGCGCGATGGTGAAGCTGGCTGACGGTGACCGTATCGAGGCCTTCGGCGGCCCGGTCAGCTGAGGGGTGTAGACAATGGCTATCCGTAAGTACAAGCCGACGACGCCGGGCCGGCGTGGCTCCAGCGTCGCCGACTTCGCTGAGATCACCCGGTCGACGCCGGAGAAGTCGCTGCTGGCTCCGCTGCCGAAGAAGGGCGGACGCAACGCCCACGGCCGGATCACCACGCGGCACCACGGCGGCGGCCACAAGCGCCAGTACCGCCTGATCGACTTCAAGCGGGTCGACAAGGACGGCGTGCCGGCGAAGGTCGCGCACATCGAGTACGACCCGAACCGCACCGCGCGCATCGCGCTGCTGCACTACGCCGACGGCGAGAAGCGCTACATCCTCGCGCCGAAGGACCTGAAGCAGGGCGACCGTGTCGAGTCCGGCCCGGGCGCCGACATCAAGCCGGGCAACAACCTGCCGCTGCGCAACATCCCGGTCGGTACCACCGTGCACAACGTGGAGCTGCGTCCGGGCGGCGGCGCCAAGCTGGCCCGCTCGGCCGGCGTCGGCATCCAGCTGCTCGGCCGGGAGGGCGCGTACGCGACCCTGCGTATGCCGTCCGGTGAGATCCGGCGCGTCGACGTGCGCTGCCGCGCCAGCGTCGGCGAGATCGGCAACGCCGACCAGTCGAACATCAACTGGGGCAAGGCCGGCCGGATGCGGTGGAAGGGCAAGCGCCCGACCGTCCGTGGTGTCGCCATGAACCCGGTCGACCACCCGCACGGTGGTGGTGAGGGTAAGACCTCCGGTGGTCGCCACCCGGTCAACCCGCAGGGTAAGCCCGAGGGCCGCACCCGTCGTAAGGGCCAGCCGAGCGACCGGCTGATCGTCCGCCGCCGCTACGCCACGCGTAAGCGCGGCTGAGGGAGATAAGACATGCCTCGCAGCCTGAAGAAGGGCCCGTTCGTCGACGACCACCTGCTCAAGAAGGTGGAGACGCAGAACGACAAGGGCTCGAAGAACGTGATCAAGACTTGGTCGCGGCGTTCGACGATCATCCCGGACATGCTGGGTCACACGATCGCCGTGCACGACGGACGCAAGCACGTTCCGGTCTTCGTGACCGAAGCAATGGTCGGGCACAAGCTCGGCGAGTTCGCGCTGACCCGCACGTTCAAGGGTCACGAGAAGGACGACCGGAAGAGCCGCCGGCGCTGACGCCGCGGGCATACGGATAGAGGAACAAGGGGTTACAGCGATGCCAGGAAAGGGCGACGCTCCGGTGCTTCCGGGCGCGCGGGCGGTTGCGCGGCACGTGCGCATCTCGCCGATGAAGGCGCGCCGGGTGGTCAACCTCGTCCGCGGCCTGCCCGCGAAGGAGGCGCTCACGGTGCTGCAGTTCGCGCCGCAGGCTGCGAGCGAGCAGGTATTCAAGGTGCTCGCGAGCGCGATCGCCAACGCGGAGAACAACGAGCGGCTGGACCCCGACGCGCTGCTCGTCAGCGAGGCGTTCGTCGACGAGGGCCCGACGATGAAGCGGTTCCGGCCGCGGGCGCAGGGCCGGGCGTACCGGATCCGCAAGCGGACCTGCCACATCACCGTGGCGGTCGAGGCGGTGGCGCCGGCTGCGCCGAAGAAGTCGGCAAAGAAGGCCGCTCCGGCCAAGCAGGCCGAGTCGGCCGCGCCGGCCGAGGGGCAGAGCACGACGGAGGGTGCCGAGTAATGGGTCAGAAGGTTCACCCCACTGGGTTCCGGCTCGGCATCTCGACCGACTGGAAGTCCCGCTGGTTCGCGGACAAGCTCTACAAGGACTACATCGGCGAGGATGTCAAGATCCGCCGGATGATGTCCAAGGGCCTCGAGCGCGCCGGCATTTCCAAGGTCGACATCGAGCGCACCCGGGACCGGGTCCGCGTCGACATCCACACCGCCCGGCCGGGCATCGTCATCGGCCGTAAGGGTGCGGAGGCCGACCGGATCCGCGGCGAGCTGGAGAAGCTCACCGGCAAGCAGGTTCAGCTGAACATCATCGAGGTGAAGAACCCCGAGTCGGACGCGCAGCTGGTCGCCCAGGGCGTGGCCGAGCAGCTCTCCAGCCGGGTCAGCTTCCGTCGGGCGATGCGCAAGTCGATGCAGTCCGCGATGAAGAACCCGGCCTGCAAGGGCATCCGGGTCCAGGTCTCGGGTCGTCTGGGCGGCGCCGAGATGAGCCGGACCGAGTTCTACCGTGAGGGCCGCGTCCCGCTGCACACGCTGCGGGCCAACATCGAGTACGGCTTCTTCGAGGCCCGTACCACGTTCGGCCGGATCGGCGTGAAGGTCTGGATCTACAAGGGCGACGCCGTCCCGGGTCGGGAGACTCCGGCCGAGACCGCCCCGTCGCGCGGCCCGCGCCGTGACCGTGGCGACCGGCCGGACCGGCCGCGCCGTGGCCGTTCGGGCTCCTCGGGTACGACCGCCGGTGGCACCGAGGCCGGCCGGGCTGCCGCGACCACCATCGCGCAGCAGGCGGAGACGCCGGCCGGTGAGCCGGTCGACGCCGGAGCCGTGGCCGCAGCCGCGACCCAGCAGCCGGCAGAAACGCAGCAGGAGGGCTGACAGATGCTGATGCCGCGCAAGCCCCCGAAGGGCTTCCGCAAGCCGCACCACCCGGACCGCCACGGCGCGTCCAAGGGTGGTAACCGGGTGGTGTTCGGCGAGTTCGGGATCCAGGCTCTCGAGCCGGCGTACGTGACCAACCGCCAGATCGAGTCGGCGCGTATCGCGATGACCCGTCACATCAAGCGTGGCGGCAAGGTCTGGATCACGATCTTCCCGGACCAGGCCCTCACCAAGAAGCCGGCCGAGACCCGGATGGGTTCCGGTAAGGGTTCGCCCGAGTGGTGGGTCGCCAACGTCAAGCCGGGACGGGTTCTCTTCGAGATGTCCTTCCCGAACGAGCAGATCGCGCGAGAGGCGATGCGTCGCGCGATCCACAAGCTCCCGATGAAGTGCCGCATTGTTACGCGCGAAGTGGGTGAATCCTGATGGCAGCGGGCGTCAAGGCCTCCGAGCTGCGTGAGCTCTCCGACGAGGAGCTGGTCACGAAGCTGCGCGAGGCGAAGGCGGAGCTGTTCAACCTCCGCGTGCAGGGCGCAACCGGGCAGCTGGACAACAACCGGCGGCTGCAGGTCATCCGTCGGGAGATCGCCCGGATCTACACGATCATGCGTGAGCGTGAGCTGGGTCTCTCGGCCGCGCCGACTGAGGTGACTGCATCATGAGTGACGAGAACACGACCGCCACCGTGCGGGCCCGCCGCAAGGTCCGGGAGGGCCTCGTGGTGAGCGACAAGATGGACAAGACCGTCGTGGTCGAGGTCGAGGACCGGGTCAAGCACGCGCTGTACGGCAAGATCATGCGCCGTACCAGCAAGTTGAAGGTGCATGACGAGCAGAACTCGGCCGGCACCGGCGACCGGGTCCTGATCATGGAGACCCGGCCGCTCTCCGCCACCAAGCGGTGGCGGCTCGTGGAAATCCTCGAGAAGGCCAAGTAGCGAAGGCTCGAGCTCGGCCGGTATCGGTCGGGCGAACGTTCCGCCAGGCTCCGGCCGCCCTCGGCGGCCGGAGAACCGGCAGACATAGGAGATAGACGTGATTCAGCAGGAGTCGCGACTGCGCGTCGCCGACAACACGGGTGCCCGGGAGATCCTGTGCATCCGGGTTCTCGGTGGCTCCGGTCGGCGCTACGCGAGCATCGGCGACGTCATCGTGGCAACGGTCAAGGACGCGATCCCCGGTGCCGGCGTGAAGAAGGGCGACGTCGTCAAGGCCGTCGTCGTTCGGACCGCCAAGGAGAGGCGGCGGCCGGACGGGTCGTACATCCGCTTCGACGAGAACGCCGCCGTCATCATCAAGGACGGTGGGGACCCGCGCGGTACCCGTATCTTCGGCCCGGTGGGTCGCGAGCTGCGGGACAAGCGGTTCATGAAGATCATCTCTCTCGCGCCGGAGGTGTTGTGACCGTGAAGGTCAAGAAGGGCGACACGGTCGTCGTCATCGCCGGCAAGGACAAGGGTGCCAAGGGCAAGGTCATCGCGGCCTACCCGCGGCAGGACAAGGTCCTGGTCGAGGGCGTGAACCGGGTCAAGAAGCACACTCGCATCAGCACCACCCAGCGTGGCGCCAAGACCGGTGGCATCGTCACCCAGGAGGCCCCGATCCACGTCTCGAACGTGATGGTCATGGACTCCGACGGCAAGCCGACCCGCGTCGGCTACCGGATCGACGACAACGGCCAGAAGGTCCGCATCGCGCGTAGCACCGGTAAGGACCTGTGATGACCACGGCTACCGAAACGAAGACCCTGCCGCGTCTCAAGGAGCGGTACCGCAACGAGGTCGTGGCGAAGCTGCAGGAGCAGTACGCCTACGGCAACCCCATGCAGGTGCCCGGCCTGGTCAAGATCGTCGTCAACATGGGTGTCGGCGAGGCCGCTCGCGACGCCAAGCTGATCGACGGCGCGGTCCGCGACCTGGCCACGATCACCGGCCAGAAGCCGCTGGTCCGGCGGGCGACCAAGTCGATCGCGCAGTTCAAGCTCCGTGAGGGCATGCCGATCGGCGCGAAGGTCACCCTGCGGGGCGACCGGATGTGGGAGTTCCTGGACCGGCTGCTCTCCATCGCGCTGCCGCGTATCCGCGACTTCCGCGGCCTGGACGGGCGCAAGCTGGACGGGCACGGCAACTACACGTTCGGTCTGACCGAGCAGTCGGTGTTCCACGAGATCGACCAGGACAAGATCGATCGCCAGCGGGGCATGGACATCACGGTGGTCACGACCGCCACGACCGACGACGAGGGCCGGGCGCTGCTCAAGCTCCTGGGCTTCCCGTTCAAGGAGAACTGAGATGGCCAAGAAGGCGCTGATCCTCAAGGCGGCCGCGAAGCCGAAGTTCTCGGTTCGCGCGTACACCCGCTGCCAGCGGTGCGGGCGTCCGAAGGCGGTCTACCGCAAGTTCGGTCTCTGCCGGGTGTGCATCCGGGAGATGGCCCACCGCGGTGAGCTGCCCGGCGTGTCCAAGGCTTCCTGGTAATAGCCCGGCGCGCTCCGGCGCGTCAGCTGAACTGTCTCTTCGCCGTAGGCCCCGGGCCTGGCCCGGGGAACCCCGGCGAGAAAGGTTGACGAGTTTTCATGACGATGACCGACCCGATCGCAGACATGCTCACGCGTCTGCGTAACGCCAACCAGGCGTACCACGACCGGGTGACGATGCCCTACTCGAAGATCAAGGCGAACATCGCCGAGGTCCTCAAGGCCGAGGGTTACATCGCCACCTGGTCGGTCGATGACCCCGAGGAGGGCGCCGTCGGCAAGCGACTGGTCGTCGAGCTGAAGTACGGCCAGAACCGCGAGCGGAGCCTGGCCGGCATCAAGCGCGTGTCCAAGCCCGGTCTCCGGGTGTACGCCAAGTCGGACGGGCTCCCGCGGGTGCTCGGCGGACTGGGTGTGGCGATCATTTCGACGTCCCAGGGGCTGCTCACCGACCGGCAGGCCCGCAAGCGGAGCGTTGGCGGGGAAGTCCTCGCCTTCGTCTGGTAACGGGAGACAGGTAGAAATGTCGCGTATTGGACGTAAGTCGATCCCGGTGCCTTCCGGCGTCGACATCACGATCGACGGCCAGACCGTCAAGGTCAAGGGCCCCAAGGGCGAGCTGAGCCATGTGCTGGCCGAGCCGATCACGGCGGAGCGCAGCGAGAACGGCGAGCTGGTCGTCAACCGGCCGAACGACGAGCGCAAGGCCAAGGAGCTGCACGGCCTGAGCCGTACGCTGGTGGCCAACATGATCGTCGGGGTGACCGAGGGCTACCGCAAGAGCCTGGAGATCGCCGGCACCGGTTACCGCGTCACCGCCAAGGGCAAGGACCTGGAGTTCGCGCTCGGGTTCTCGCACCCGGTGCTGGTGCAGGCGCCGGACGGCATCACCTTCACCGTCGAGCGGCCGACGCTGTTCCACGTGGCCGGCATCGACAAGCAGCAGGTCGGCGAGATCGCCGCCAACATCCGGAAGATCCGCCCGCCGGAGCCCTACAAGGGCAAGGGCGTGAAGTACCAGGGCGAGGTCATCCGCCGCAAGGCTGGTAAGGCGGGCAAGAAGTGACCGCGGCCATCAACACCCGGGCGAGGTCGTCCGCCGGCCGTGAGGCCGTGAGAAAGGCAGGTAAGAAGTGAGCGCCACGCTGCTCAAGCGCCGCCGCGGCGTCGCCGCCAAGCGTGCCGTCGGGCGTGCGCGTCGGCACTTCCGGGTCCGCAAGAACGTCAGCGGCACCGGCGAGCGTCCCCGCCTCGTCGTCACCCGCTCCCTGCGGCACGTGGTCGCCCAGGTCGTGGACGACACCAAGGGTCACACCCTGGCGTCGGCCTCGACCATGGACGCCTCGCTGCGTGGCGCGGAGGGCGACAAGAGCGCCCTGGCCGGTAAGGTCGGCGCGCTGCTCGCCGAGCGCGCCAAGGCCGCCGGCGTCTCGAAGGTCGTCTTCGACCGCGGTGGCAACCGGTACGCGGGGCGTGTCGCCGCGCTTGCCGACGCCGCCCGCGAAGCCGGGCTCGAGTTCTAACAACCCCGTCACGAGAGAGAAGGAAGGCTGCTGATGCCAGGTCAACAGCGCCGTGGCGGCGGGTCCGGTGGCAACGAGGGTGGTCGCCGCGACAACCGCCGTGAGGGCGGCCGCGGAAACGCGCCCGTCGAGAAGACCCCGCACCTCGAGCGGGTCGTCGCGATCAATCGCGTCGCCAAGGTCGTGAAGGGTGGTCGTCGCTTCAGCTTCACCGCCCTGGTGATCGTGGGCGACGGCGACGGCACCGTCGGCGTGGGCTACGGAAAGGCCAAGGAGGTGCCCGCGGCGATCGCCAAGGGTGTCGAGGAGGCCAAGAAGCACTTCTTCAAGGTGCCGCGGATCGGTCAGTCGATCCCGCACCCGGTCACGGGCGAGGACGCCGCCGGTGTGGTGCTGCTCAAGCCGGCCTCGGCCGGTACGGGTGTCATCGCCGGTGGTCCGGTCCGTGCCGTGCTGGAGTGCGCGGGCATCCACGACGTGCTCTCCAAGAGCCTCGGCTCGTCCAACCCGATCAACATCGTGCACGCCACCGTGGCGGCCCTGCGGGGGCTCGAGTCCCCCGAGCAGGTCGCGGCGCGTCGTGGCCTGCCGGTGGAGGACGTCGCGCCGGCTGCCATGCTGGCGTCGCGTGCGGGGGTGGCGTCCTGATGGCACGTCTGAAGGTCACCCAGGTCCGGTCCGGGATCGGGCGCAAGCAGAACCAGCGTGACTCGCTGCGTTCGCTCGGGCTCAAGCGGATCAACGACGTGGTGGTCAAGGAGGACCGGCCGGAGATCCGAGGCATGATCTTCACGGTCAACCACCTCGTGAAGGTCGAGGAGGTCGAGTAATGACGATCAAGGTGCACCACCTGCGTCCGGCACCCGGCGCCAAGACCGCCAAGACCCGTGTGGGTCGCGGTGAGGGCTCCAAGGGCAAGACCGCCGGTCGCGGTACCAAGGGTTCGAAGGCCCGGAAGAACATCTCGGCGGCGTTCGAGGGTGGGCAGATGCCCATCCACATGCGCCTGCCGAAGATGAAGGGCTTCAAGAACAAGTTCAAGGTCGTGTTCCAGGTGGTCAACCTGGACCGTCTCGCCGAGCTGTTCCCGAACGGCGGCGAGATCGGCCCGGTCGAGCTGGTCGAGTCCGGCGCGGTCCGCAAGGGCCACCCGGTCAAGATCCTCGGCACCGGCGACCTCGGTGGTGTCTCGCTCCAGGTGTCGGCGCACGCGTTCAGCGCGTCGGCCAAGGAGAAGATCACTGCGGCCGGCGGCTCGGTCACCGAGCTGTAAGGCATGTTCGTGGCGCCCGCTCAGTTGTTCGTGACTGGGCGGGCGCCATGGTCTACCGGCGACGTGTGCGCCGGGTAACATCGGATTCGGTTTATGTAGCCGGGCACATCTGCCCGGACGGGGTCCGGGCTGTTAGAGTCCGTTCCCAGCCATGGATATCGGGCACTGGGCCCGACATTCACCCCGCCCCGCCAGGGATCGTCACCGGCGGCCCGCGTCGCGCAGGAGGAAGAAGTTGCTGTCCGCCTTTCTCAGTGCGTTCCGTACGCCTGACCTGCGCAAGAAGCTGCTGTTCACAGTAGGCATCATCGCGGTCTACCGGCTGGGCGCCACGCTGCCCAGCCCGGGCGTCTCGTACGGCAACGTGCAGAAGTGCCTCGACACCATCCAGGGCAGCACCGGCGTGCTCAACCTGCTGGATCTCTTCTCCGGTGGCGCGCTGCTCCAGCTCTCGGTCTTCGCGCTGGGCATCATGCCCTACATCACCGCGTCGATCATCCTGCAGCTCCTGACGGTGGTGATCCCGCGCCTGGAGCAGCTCCGCAAGGAGGGCCAGGCCGGTCAGGCGAAGATCACCCAGTACACCCGCTACCTGACGCTGGGCCTGGGCATCCTCCAGTCCTCGGCGTTCGTGGCGCTTGCCCGTTCCGGGCAGTTGTTCAACAACCAGTGCGACCAGTTCCCGATCGTGCCCAAGGGCACCGGCATCCCGGACTGGCTGACGCTCACCGTGCTGGTCATGACGATGACCGCCGGCACCGGCGTGGTGATGTGGCTCGGCGAGCTGATCACCGACCGGGGCGTCGGCAACGGCATGTCGGTGCTGATCTTCACGTCGATCGCGGCCCGGCTCCCCAGCGAGGGCTGGAAGATCAAGACCACCAAGGGCTGGGGGATGTTCCTCCTCGTCATCGCCCTGGTGCTGCTGGTCATCACCGCGGTCACGTTCATCGAGCAGGCGCAGCGCCGGATCCCGGTCCAGTACGCGAAGCGCATGATCGGCCGGCGGATGTACGGCGGCACGTCGACCTACATCCCGCTCAAGGTGAACCAGGCCGGCGTCATCCCGGTCATCTTCGCCTCGTCGCTGCTCTACCTGCCGACGCTCGCGCTCCAGTTCTTCGATCAGAACGACCCGGGCAAGACCCAGGCGTGGATCCAGAACCACATCGTCAAGGCGAGCGCGCCGGAGCACATCGCGATCTACTTCCTGCTGATCATCTTCTTCACCTACTTCTACGTGTCGATCACGTTCAACCCGACCGAGGTCGCGGACAACATGAAGAAGTACGGCGGCTTCGTGCCGGGCATCCGCCCCGGCAAGCCGACCGCCGAATATCTGGACTTCATCCTCAGCCGGATCACCCTGCCGGGCGCGCTCTACCTGGGCATCGTCGCGATCCTGCCGAACTTCTTCTTCATCTGGCTGGACAACCAGCAGTTCCAGAACTTCCCGTTCGGCGGCACCGCTGTGCTCATCATGGTCGGCGTCGGTCTGGAGACCGTGAAGCAGATCGAGAGCCAACTCATGCAGCGGAACTACGAAGGGTTCCTGCGGTAGATGCGACTCGTTCTGGTTGGCCCGCCGGGCGCGGGCAAGGGCACACAGGCGGAGTTCATCGCCGCTCACCTCTCGGTGCCGAAGATCTCCACCGGTGACATCTTCCGGGCCAACGTCACCCAGGGCACGCCGCTGGGGGTCGAGGCCAAGCGATACATGGACGCCGGCAAGCTGGTCCCGGACGACGTCACCATCAACATGGTCCGGGGCCGGCTCGCCGAGCCGGACGCCGGTGAGGGCTTCCTGCTCGACGGCTTCCCGCGGACCACGCCGCAGGCCGCCGAGCTGGACAAGCTCCTCGCCGACCTGGGCGGCTCGCTGGACCTGGTGCTGGAGTTGGTCGTCGACGACGACGAGGTGATCCGGCGGCTCTCCGGCCGGCGCACCTGTCGTGGCTGCGGCAAGATCTGGCACGTCGAGTTCGACGCGACCACCCGGGACGGCATCTGCGACAGGTGCGGCGCGGAGCTGTTCCAGCGCGACGACGACAAGCCGGAGACCATCGCCGCCCGGCTGCGGGAGTACGCGGACAAGACCGCGCCACTCGTCGACTACTACGGTGCCCAGGGCAAGCTGGTGGGCATCGACGCGACCGGGCCGGTGGAGGACGTCACCGTCCGCGCCATCGACGCGCTGCGGTCGTACGGAGGCTGACCGCCCACCGCCGCCCGGCGGATAGAGTACGAACAGCGGGGTACGCCTGACGTGCCCCGCTGTTCCGTGTAACGAGAAAGGTGTCGCCGTCATGCGCCGTCCCCAGCTGGACATCCAGCTGAAGACCCCCGAACAGATCGAGCTGATGCGGGCCGCCGGTCTGGTGGTCGCCCGCGCCCTGGGCCGGATGCGGGAGGCGGTCGCGCCCGGCGTGACCACGGCCGACCTGGACGCGATCGCCGAGGCCACCATCCGCGAGGCCGGGGCGGTCCCGTCGTTCAAGGGCTACCACGGCTTTCCGGCGTCGATCTGCTCCTCGGTCAACGAGCAGGTGGTGCACGCCATCCCGTCGCCGGAGCAGGTGCTGCGCTCCGGTGACCTGATCTCGATCGACTGCGGCGCGGTGCTCGACGGCTGGCACGGCGACGCGGCCGTCACCGTTGCCGTGGGCGAGGTCGACCCGGCCCTGCTGCGGATGGCCGAGGTGGCCGAGGACGCGATGTGGGCCGGGATCGCCGCCGCGGCCCGGGGGGCGGCCTCCGGCCGGGGCCGGCTCACCGACATCTCGCACGCGGTGGAGACCGCAGTCCGCAAGGGCGGCCGGTACGGCATCGTCGACGGCTACGGCGGCCACGGCATCGGCACCGAGATGCACCAGGATCCGCACGTGCTCAACCACGGTCGCCCGGGCAAGGGCCCGCGCCTGGTGCCCGGCATGGCGTTGGCCATCGAGCCGATGATCACGGCGGGTTCCCCGCGTACGGTCGAGCTGTCCGACGGCTGGACCGTGGTGACGCGGGACCGGTCGATGGCGGTGCACGTCGAGCACTCGATGGCGCTGCTGCCCGACGGCGTGTGGGTGCTGACCGCCGCCGACGGCGGCCGGGCCCGCCTCGGCGACCTGGTCACCTCCCGCCAGCCCGCCGACTCCCCGGCGCGCTGACCCGGCCGGGCCCGCCCACCCAGGCCCGGTTGGTTCTGGTTCGGTCCGGCTTCCGGGCCTCGGCTTGCGTGATCAACTCCGTTTCGGCGTTCTGGCGGTATCGGGGTGGGTGTGATGCGGCCACTTCAGCGAACTGGTGTGGATCACGGAGGGCCGGGCGGTTTCGTGCGGTGGCGGGGTGGTGGCATTCTTGCCGGCATGGACGGGCGGCGGGAGATGCGAGCGGCCGACCGCGACCGGGAGGCCGTCGCGGAGCGGCTCCGGGTGGCGCTGGAGGAGGGCCGGCTCGGTCTGCACGAGTACGACGAGCGGCTGGCCCGCGCGTACGGCGCCCGGACCTACGGCGAGCTGGACGAGCTGGTCGCCGACCTGCCGGGTGTGGCGTCCGCCGAGCGATCCGCCCTGGCGCCGACCGCGCCGACTCCGCCGCCCGCCGCGCCCGCCGGCTCCGAGCCGGCCACCTCGACCGGGCCCGGCCCGTCCGGAGCGCCGGCGGCGTCCGGAGGATCCGGGTCGCCGGAGACCCGCTCCCGGCTGCTCTGGCTCTGGATGCCCTGGCTACGGGTGGCCGCGATTCTGCTGCCGATCTGGCTGATCAGCGTGGTCGCGTCGGGCCACGTCGCGGGCGTCTGGCCGCTCTGGGTGCTGGGCCCGTGGGGTGGCCTGGTGCTGATGCAGTCGGTCGGGCTGATCGGTGCGGATCACGGCCGGAAGCGGCACGACCGCCGGGGCTGAGCGTGCGTGCCAGCGGGGTGCGGCGACGGTCGCGGCCTTCCGCCGCTGTGCCGCTGGTCACAGTAAGTGCGGAAATCGGACGTACGCGGGGCGCGCGGCCCGGCCGGTTTGGCGGCAGCGCTGCGGCCGGCGTACACTTTCTGATCGGCGCACAGCGTCCACTCCGCCATGCCCACCCTGCGCTTCGGTGGGAGTCGGAGCCGCGGCTGGCGCGGATCAACTGATCTTGATTGGGCGATCCGTGTAAGACGTTGTGAGCCGTCCGGAGTAACCGACGTCAGGACAGCGGAGTACATGCCGAAAAAAGACGGAGCCATCGAGATCGAGGGTCGGGTCATCGAGCCCCTGCCGAACGCCATGTTCCGGGTGGAGCTCGCGAACGGTCACAAGGTGCTGGCTCACATCAGCGGCAAGATGCGGCAGCACTACATCCGCATCCTGCCGGAGGACCGGGTCGTCGTCGAACTCTCGCCGTACGACCTGACCCGCGGGCGCATCGTCTACCGCTACAAGTAAGCCTGACGACGGCCGGGACGTCCCCGTGTCCGTCTTCGACGTCCGGGTCGCGACTCGTCGCGTTCCGGGCCGGATGGGAAGTAAGGCAACCGTGAAGGTCAAGCCGAGCGTCAAGAGGATCTGCAACAAGTGCCGGGTGATCCGCCGGCACGGCCGGGTCATGGTCATCTGCACCGACCCGCGCCACAAGCAGCGCCAGGGCTGACGCCCCACACGTCACAGCTCGTCCCAGCCGCGGACGGTGCGCTTCGCGCGTACCCCCTCGTGGTTGACCCCCGGTCGGAGGCCGGGGCCCGCTCGGGCAGCGGGGTGGGACGGGTCCACACCTCCGCACACATTTGAGGAGCACGCCCGCACATGGCACGTCTAGTCGGCGTCGATCTCCCCCGCGAGAAGCGGATGGAGATCGCGCTCACCTACATCTTCGGGGTCGGTCGCACCCGCGCCCTGGAGACCCTCACCGCCACCGGCATCTCGCCGGACAAGCGCGTTCGGGACCTCACGGACGAGGAGCTGGTCGAGCTCCGGAACCACATCGAGGGCAACTACAAGGTTGAAGGCGACCTGCGCCGCGAGGTCGCCGCCGACATCCGCCGCAAGGTCGAGATCGGCTGCTACGCCGGCATCCGCCACCGTCGCGGTCTGCCCGTGCGCGGTCAGCGCACCAAGACCAACGCGCGGACCCGGAAGGGCCCGAAGCGGACCGTGGCCGGCAAGAAGAAGCCCGGCAAGAAGTAGTTCTTACCCGGATGACGGGTCGGCCGCCGCAGAGGTGGGCCAGGCCGCAACCCGTTCCGGAAAGTCAACTAGGAGCGCAGAAGACTTATGCCACCGAAGGCTCGTGCCGGAGCCGCTGTCAAGAAGGTCCGGCGCAAGGAACGCAAGAACGTCGCCCACGGGCAGGCGCACATCAAGAGCACCTTCAACAACACCATCGTGTCCATCACGGACCCGACCGGTGCGGTCATCTCCTGGGCCTCCTCCGGCCAGGTGGGCTTCAAGGGCTCCCGCAAGTCGACCCCGTTCGCCGCGCAGCTTGCCGCCGAGGCCGCCGCGCGTCGGGCCATGGAACACGGCATGCGCAAGGTCGACGTGTTCGTCAAGGGACCCGGCTCCGGCCGGGAGACCGCCATCCGTTCGCTGCAGGCCGCGGGCCTCGAGGTCGGGCAGATCTCCGACGTCACGCCGCAGCCGCACAACGGGTGCCGTCCGCCGAAGCGTCGCCGGGTCTGAGAGGTTAGAGAGAGATGGCTCGTTACACCGGTGCTGACTGCCGCCGTTGCCGGCGGGAGAAGATGAAGCTGTTCCTCAAGGGCAGCAAGTGCGATGGCCCGAAGTGCCCGTTCGAGTCCCGGCCGTTCCCGCCCGGGCAGCACGGCCGTGGCCGGACGAAGGAGACGGAGTACCTGCTCCAGCTCCGTGAGAAGCAGAAGGCCCGCCGGGTCTACGGCGTGCTGGAGAAGCAGTTCCGCGGCTACTACGAAGAGGCCGTGGGCAAGAAGGCCAAGACCGGTGAGGTTCTGCTGCAGATCCTCGAGTCGCGGCTGGACAACGTGGTCTACCGGGCCGGCTACGCCAAGTCCCGGGACATGGCCCGTCAGCTCGTCAAGCACGGTCACTTCACGGTGAACGGCAAGAAGGTCGACATCCCGTCGTTCCGCGTCAAGGAGCACGACATCATCGAGGTCCGGGGCAAGAGCAAGGAGCTCACCCCGTTCATCGTCGCGCAGGCCGAGGCCGGCTCCAAGACCGTTCCGGCGTGGCTCGAGGCCATCCCCAGCCAGATGAAGGTCCTCGTGCACTCGCTCCCGGCCCGTCAGGTGATCGACACCCAGGTCCAGGAGCAGCTGATCGTCGAGCTCTACTCCAAGTAGGGCTCGTTGCGGTGGCCCGCCCCGGCGGGGCGGGCCACCGGAACAGTTGTGTCGTGGGCGTCAAATAGCGGGCGCCCCGGAAGAGAAGAGAAAAGATGCTCATCAGCCAGCGACCGTCTCTCTCCGAAGAGTCGATCAACGAGACCCGGTCCCGGTTCACCATCGAGCCGCTGGAGCCCGGCTTCGGCTACACGCTCGGCAACTCCCTGCGGCGTACGCTGCTGTCGTCCATCCCGGGCGCGGCGGTCACCTCGATCAAGATCGACGGTGTCCTGCACGAGTTCACCACGATCCCCGGGGTCAAGGAGGACGTGGTCGAGCTCGTCATGAACATCAAGGAGCTGTGCGTCAGCTCCGAGCACGACGAGCCGGTCAGCATGTACCTGCGCAAGCAGGGCCCGGGCGACGTGACCGCCGGTGACATCCAGCCCCCGGCCGGTGTCTCGGTGCACAACCCGGACCTGAAGCTCGCCACCCTCAACGGCAAGGGCCGGCTCGACATGGAGCTGACCGTCGAGCGGGGTCGGGGCTACGTCACGGCGGCGCAGAACAAGCAGGCGGGCGCCGAGATCGGCCGGATCCCGGTCGACTCGATCTACTCGCCGGTGCTCAAGGTGACGTACCGCGTCGAGGCGACCCGGGTCGAGCAGCGGACCGACTTCGACCGGCTGATCATCGACGTCGAGACCAAGCCGTCGATGGGTCCGCGTACCGCGCTGGCCTCCGCCGGCTCGACGCTCGTGGAGCTGTTCGGCCTCGCCCGTGAGCTGGACGAGACCGCCGAGGGCATCGACATCGGGCCGTCCCCGCAGGACGCCCAGTTGGCCGCGGACCTGGCTCTGCCGATCGAGGAGCTGGACCTGACCGTCCGCTCCTACAACTGCCTCAAGCGCGAGGGCATCAACTCCGTTGGTGAGCTGATCGGGCGTACCGAGGCCGACCTTCTCGACATCCGCAACTTCGGTCAGAAGTCGATCGACGAGGTCAAGATGAAGCTCGCCGGGATGGGCCTGGGGCTGAAGGACTCGGCTCCGAACTTCGACCCGGCGCACGTCGTGGACGCCTTCGGCGAGGCCGACTACGACACCGACGACTACCGCGAGACCGAGCAGCTCTAGTCCGCGCTGCCGCCACACCTGAGGAGCACCAAGCATGCCCACGCCCACCAAGGGCCCCCGCCTCGGCGGCAGCCCCGCGCACGAGCGGCTGATGCTGGCCAACCTGGCCACCGCGCTGTTCCAGCACGGCAAGATCCAGACCACCGAGACGAAGGCCCGGCGGCTCCGCCCGCTGGCCGAGCAGCTCATCACCAAGGCCAAGCGCGGCGACCTCGCCTCGCGTCGGCGGGTGGCGGGCGTCGTCAAGGACAAGGACGTGGTCTACTCCCTGTTCGACCAGATCGCGCCCCGGTACGCCAACCGCAACGGTGGCTACACCCGGATCGTGAAGACCGGTCCGCGCAAGGGTGACGCCGCTCCGATGGCGATCATCGAGCTGGTGGAGGAGCTTGCCGTCGCCGAGCCGAAGGCGAACCGGAAGACCGCCGCCCGTAAGGCCGCCCAGCAGGACAAGGTCGAGGCCCTGGCCCCGGCCGAGGAGGCCCCGAAGGCGAGCGCCGGTGACCAGGACGCGGAGGCTCCGGTCTCCGCCTCCGGCGACACCGCCGCCGCCCGCGAGGACAGCGACGAGGCCACCGAGAACGACAAGGCCTGATCGCAGGCAGCACCGTCGGGCCCGGCATCCCCTCGCGGGGTGCCGGGCCCGACGCCGTCAACGGGAGGTACGAGGTGGACGAGCGGACCCGGCTGCGGCTGGACGTCTCGTACGACGGCACCGACTTCTCCGGTTGGGCCCCGCAGCCCACCCGGCGCACGGTGGCAGGGGTGCTCATGCAGACGCTCGATCTCGTCCTCGGCGCCGGCACGGTCACCGGCCTGACCGTGGCCGGTCGCACCGACGCCGGGGTGCACGCCACCGGGCAGGTCTGCCACCTCGACCTGCCGACCGAGGTGTGGCGCGCGCACGAGGGGCGGCTGCTGCGCCGGCTGGCGCGGCTCCTGCCCCCGGACGCCCGGGTACGCGCGATGACCGAGGTGCCGGCCGACTTCGACGCCCGGTTCTCGGCCACCTTCCGCCGCTACGAGTACCGGGTCACCGACGCGCCGTGGGGCGCCGAGCCGCTGCGCCGGCGGGACACCCTGGCCTGGCCGAAGCCGCTGGACCTGGCGGCGTTGAACGAGGCCGCGGCCGGTCTGGTCGGCGAGCACGACTTCGCCGCGTACTGCCGGCGCAAGGAGAACGCCACCACGCTGCGCGAGGTGACCCGGCTGGACTGGCGGCGCGACCCGGACGGCATCCTGGTCGCCACCGTGCAGGCCGACGCGTTCTGCCAGAACATGGTGCGCAGCCTGGTCGGGGCCATGCTGGTGGCCGGCGACGGGCGGCGGCCGGTCCGGTGGCCGGCCGGCCTGCTCACCCGCCGGGAACGGTCGAGCGAGGTCACCGTGGCGCCCGCGCACGGCCTGGCCCTGGTCGAGGTGGGTTACCCGGCCGACCCGGCCGGGTACGCCCGCCGCGCCGATCTCACCCGCCGGCTCCGGGTGCCGGTCGCGGAGGGCTGAGCCCGCCGCCCCGGGACGGCGCCGGTGACGCCGAGCGGCCCGCCACCGGATCAGGTGACGGGCCGTGGCGGGCGCGGGTCAGTCGTCCGAGCCCTGCTGGCCGGCGCTGTCGTCGGTGGGGCCGTCGGTGGGCTGGCCGGCCGTGCCGCCGGAGGCCCGGCGTTCCAGCACCTGCCGGTTGAGGTGCAGTTCGATCAGGTCGTACATGATCTCGCGGGCGGTCGCGTCGTCGGTCGGGATCCGCTCCCCGTCCGCGCGCGTGACCAGGCAGAAGGCGAGGTAGTGGCCGCGTACCTGCCAGCCGACCCGGGCGGCGGCCTTCTCCACCACCTCGGTGCCCTCACCCGCGGCCATTCCCCGGAACCGCCCCTGCCGGTCGTCGAGCAGCGGCCGGAGCCGGTCGCGTACCCGTTGGGCGCTGGCCACGTCGGTCAGGTTGAACAGCCCGGCGGTGAGCAGGTGGTCGTCGTCGGGGGAGCGGAGCGTGCCCCGGACGACCTGGTTGCAGCCGAGCCGCGTCAGCAGGTCGGCGATCTCGCCGGTGGCCGACACCGCGCAGTTCGCACTCGCCTGGGTCTTGAGCACCCGGTAGGCGGGCTTGCCGTCGGTGACCACGAGTTGCTTGCCGGGGAAGAGTTCCTTGGTGGTGAGCGCCGCCTGGTCGGTGTCCCGGGAGTCCAGGTCGGACCGGTCGATGTCCGGGTCGGCCTCGCCCGGCTGGATGGTCGGCGCGCTGGCCGGTGGCGTGGTGGCCCGGTCGTCGAGCAGCGCCGCCACGGCCAGCCCGGTGAGTGAGAGCAGGAGCAGCACGGCGGCGCCGCCGATGAGCGTCCGCCAGAGGCCGCCGCCGCGGCGGTCGGCCCGTCGGCTGCGGGGCAGCTCGGACACGGTCGTGGCACGGAAGGACGGGCTGGCCGGGATCGGCACGGTGGGCCGTGCGGTGGCCGCCGGCACCGGCTGCGGCACCGGCGGCGCGGGTTGCGGAACCGGAGCGGGCGCCGGTGGCGGCGCGGGTCGGCCCGGCGTCGGGGCGGGCGGCGCGGGGGCGGGCGCGCGGGCGCCGTCGGGGGCCGGGCCGGCGCCCCGGGCCGGCGGCAGCGACGGCGTGGGGAATCGGGAGGGCGACGGGCCCGCCGGTGGCGGCGTCGCGGGCCCGGTCGGGGCCGACCCGGGCTGCGGGTACTCCAGGAAGGCGTCCTCATCGGACTCGTACCGATACACCATGCGAGATAGAGTAGGGCCGATTGTCCCTTTCAGGGGGAATATCGGGAAATTCCGGCAGAGTGGCGTGCGCCGACGGCCCCTCGCCCGGCCGGTGCGAGAATGCCGGCGTGACCGGCGACCACTACTTCACCGCTCAACCCGCCACCCCGGCCCGCCCGCGCGAGGTCGAGTTCTCCGTCGCCGGGCGCGACTACGCCCTCAGCTCGGCCAGCGGCGTCTTCTCCGCCGACCGGCTCGACCCCGGCACCGCCGTGCTGCTGCGCAAGGCCGACCTGCCGGGCGCCGACGTCACCGGCCCGCTGCTCGACATCGGCTGCGGCTTCGGCCCGATCACCTGCGTCCTGGCCACCGTCGCGCCGGCCGCCACCGTCTGGGCGGTCGACGTCAACGAGCGGGCCCGCGCCCTCACCACCGCCAACGCCGACCGGATCGGCGCCGCCGACCGGGTCCGGGCCGTCGCCCCCGACCAACTGCCGCCGGACGTCACGTTCGCCCAGATCTGGTCGAACCCGCCGATCCACATCGGCAAGGCGGAACTGCACGACCTGCTGCTGCGCTGGCTGCCCCGGCTCACCCCGGACGGCGTGGCATGGCTGGTCGTCGCCCGCCACCTCGGCGGCGACTCGCTGCACCGCTGGCTGGTCGAGCAGGGATGGCGGGTCGAGCGGCACGCCAGCCAGAAGGGCTACCGGGTGCTCCGGGTCACCCGGTAATCGGGTGTCGCCCGCACCACCGACTCGGGCAGGATGCCGGCGTGGGATACGTGGACGTGGCAGGGGTCGGGCACATCCTCCCGGACGGGCGGGAGCTGTTCGGCGAGGTGTCGTTCCGGGTCGGTGAGGGCGCCAAGGTGGCGCTCGTCGGCCCCAACGGCGCCGGCAAGACGACCCTGCTCCGGATGGTCGCCGGCGACCTGCCGGTGCGCACCGGCGCGATCGCCCGCTCCGGCGGTCTGGGCGTGATGCGGCAGTTCATCGGCATGATCGGCGACGAGTCGACGCTCGCCGACCTGGCCCTGTCGCTCGCCCCGCCCGCGTTGCGCGACGCCGGGCACCGGCTCGTCGAGACCGAGGCGGCCATGCGGACGGCCGAGGTCCGCGGCAAGTACAGCTCCGCCGCCGGCAAGGCCCAGCTCGCGTACGCCGACGCGCTCGCCGCCTGGGGCGAGAGCGGCGGGTACGACGCCGAGGTGCTCTTCGACACCGTCAGCACGATCGTGCTCGACCTGCCGTGGGACGACGCCCGCGACCGGCCGGTCCGGACCCTCTCCGGTGGCCAGCAGAAACGCTTCGCCCTGGAGCTGCTGCTGCGTGGCCCGGACGAGGTGCTGCTGCTCGACGAGCCGGACAACTTCCTGGACGTGCCGGGCAAACGCTGGCTGGAGGCCCGGCTGCGCGAGTCCGGCAAGTCGGTGCTCTACGTCTCGCACGACCGGGAGCTGCTGGCCCAGACCGCCGACCGGGTGGTGGCCGTCGAAGGCGGCAGCGCGTGGGTGCACCCCGGCGGCTTCGCGAGCTGGCACAACGCGCGGGTGGCCCGGCACGCCCGCCTCGACGAGCTGCGCCGGCGCTGGGACGAGGAACACCAGAAGCTGCGCGAGCTGATGCTGATGTACAAGCAGAAGGCCGCATACAACGACGGGCTGGCCTCCCGCTACCAGGCCGCGCAGACCCGGCTGCGCAAGTTCGAGGAGGCCGGGCCGCCGCCCGTACCCCCGAAGGACCAGGACATCCGGATGCGGCTGACCGGCGGGCGGACCGGCAAGCGCGCGGTGATCGCCGAGCAGCTCGAGCTGGACGGCCTGACCTACCCCTTCGACCTGGAGATCTGGTATGGCGACCGGGTCGCGGTGCTGGGCGCGAACGGGACCGGCAAGTCGCACTTCCTGCGGCTGCTGGCCCGCGGTGGCACCGACCCCGACCCGGGCAACACCCCGGTCGACGGCGCCGCCGCGCTCACGCCGGTCGCGCACGACGGTGTGGTCCGGCTCGGCGCCCGGGTCCGGCCCGGTCACTTCTCGCAGACCCACGACCGGCCGGAACTGATGGAGCGGACGCTCGTCGAGATCCTCTGGCGGGGCGACGAGCACCGGGCCGGCATGGACCGGCACGCGGCCATGGGGGTGCTGTCCCGCTACGAGCTGGCCGGGCAGGGCGACCAGCGCTTCGGCACGCTCTCCGGCGGCCAGCAGGCCCGCTTCCTGGTGCTGCTGCTGGAGCTGTCCGGGGCCACGCTGCTGCTGCTCGACGAGCCGACCGACAACCTCGACCTGGCCTCCGCCGAGGCGCTGGAAGCCGGCCTGACCGCGTTCGACGGCACGGTGATCGCGGTCACCCACGACCGGTGGTTCACCCGCACCTTCGACCGGTTCGTGCTGTTCCGCGGCGACGGGGACGTGGTGGAGACGCCGGAGCCGGTCTGGGACGTGGGGTGATCGACGAGGAGCTGGTCGACCGGCTCTGCGCGGTCGACGGCGTGGTCGCGGTGGCGCTCGGCGGCAGCCGGGCCCGCGGCGACCACCGGCCCGACTCCGACTGGGACATCGGCCTCTACTACCGGGGTACGCCGGACGTGGCCGGCCTGCGGGCGGTCGCCGCCTCGATCGCCGACGGCCCGGTGGACCTCACCGCGCCCGGTGGCTGGGGGCCCTGGGTCGACGGCGGCGGATGGCTGCGCGTCGGCGGGGTCGCGGTGGACTGGATCTACCGCGACCTGGACCGGGTACGCCGGGTCTGGGCCGACTGCCGGGCCGGCCGCTACACGGTGGCGACGCAGGCCGGGCATCCGCTCGGGTTCTACTCCCACGCGTACGCCGGGGAGGTGGCGCTCGGCCGGGTGCTCGGCGACCCGACCGGCGAGCTGACCACGCTGCGGGCCGAGACCGTCGACTACCCACCGGCGCTCGGCGCGGCGCTCCTGGTCGGCGGATGGGAGACCGGCCTGCTGCTGGACGCCGCGGCCAAGGGCGCGGCCTCCGGCGACGCCGGGTACGTGGCCGGCTGCCTGTTCCGGGCGGTCGGCGTGCTGACGCAGGCGCTGCACGGGCGGGCCGGCCGGTGGCTGGTCAACGAGAAGGGCATGCTCGCCTCCGCGGGTCGGCTGCCCGGCGCGCCCACGGGCTTCACCGACCGGGCGCAGGCGCTGCTCGGCGCGGTGGGGCGTACCCCCGTCGAGCTGTCGGCGACGGTCGGTGCCGCCCGGACGTTGGCCGCCGACGTGCTCGGCTGAGCCGCCGTCGCCTGCTGGTGCGGGCCGGCGGTACGGTCTCGGCCGGCAGGCCGGCGTCGGTTGGAGGTTCGACGTCCGGACGGTGGGCGGTGGCGGCTAGGAACGTGATGTCGTGGACGACTCAGCTCGGCGATGGTCCGCTCGCCCGGTGACGGCACGGCGGCGGGCATAGGGTGGATCTCGTGAGTGAGATGACCTATCGCCGGCTGGGCGACTCCGGGCTCGTGGTGTCCGTGGTCGGCATCGGCTGCAACAACTTCGGCCGCAAGCTCGACCTCGACGGCACCCGGGCGGTGGTGGACGCCGCGCTCGACGCCGGGATCAACTTCTTCGACACCGCCGACATCTACGGTGAGCCTCAGGGCGGCTCCGAGGAACTGCTCGGCCTGGCGCTCAAGGGCCGCCGGGACGACGTGGTGGTCGCCACCAAGTTCGGCATGGAGATGAACGGGGCGAACGGGCCGGACCACGGCGCCCGGGGCGCCCGCCGCTACATCGCCCGCGCGGTCGAGGCGTCGCTGCGCCGGCTCGGCACCGACCACATCGACCTCTACCAGATGCACGAGCCCGACCCGGGCACGCCGATCGACGAGACGCTCGCCGCGCTCGACGACCTGGTGACCGCCGGCAAGGTGCGCTACCTCGGCAACTCCAACTTCGCCGGCTGGCAGATCGCCGACGCCGACTGGACCGCGTCGTCGGCGGGCCGCACCCGGTTCATCTCCGCGCAGAACCACTACTCGCTGCTGGAACGGGGCGTGGAGGAGGAGATCATCCCGGCCTGCGAGCGGTTCGGCCTCGGCATGCTGCCGTTCTTCCCGCTCGCCAACGGGCTGCTCACCGGCAAGTACAAGCGGGGCCAGGAGCCACCGGCGGGCAGCCGGCTCGCCGGTGGCGGCCGGTACGCCGAACGGCTGGCCGCGGCGCGTTGGGACACCATCGAGGCGATCGAGGCGTACGCGGCGGAGCGCGGAGTGAGCATCCTGAAGGTGGCCATTGGCGGACTCGCCGCCCGACCCGCGGTGACCTCGGTGATCGCCGGCGCGACCACGGCCGACCAGGTACGCGCCAACGCCGACGCCGGCACCTGGCAGCCCACCGACGAGGACCTGACCGCCCTCGACGCCCTCCTCTAGCCGCCCCGCCCCCCGCCTTCGCCCTCTCCCGGTTGCCCGGCCGCGCGTTGTGCGTCGGGCGTTGCCTCGCGCTGCTTGCGGTGGTGCTGCTCGCCCTCGCCACTGGCCTGACCGCCCTCAGCCCATCCGCCCTCGAGGCACCCATACCGTTCCACCCGCAGACGGCGCTGGCGACGAGTGGAACGGTATGGGTGTCAAAAGGGCGGTGAGACACCCATACCGTTCCACTCCAGTTCGATGGCGTCGATGAGTGGAACGGTAGGGGTCTCTGCGGGCGGGTTTGACACCCGTGGCGTTCCAGTGGGCACACCTGAGCGCGGCGGGGCATCTGGGGCGTGACGCCCCGCTTCAGCGCGGCGTGCCCGCCTGAGCGGCGTGGCGCGCTCAGCGCGGCGGGTACGCATGAGCGCGGCAGCGCGCGTAGCGGGGCGGGCGTCAGCGTGAACCGGGGCGTGCGTCAGCGCGTCGGGGTGGTGTGGCGTTCCGCGAGGGCCTGGCGGACCAACGCGACCGTCGCCTCCGGACGGCGCAGCACGTCGTCGGCGGTGAACCGGAGCACGGTCCAGCCGGCTGAGCGGAGCGCGTTGAGCCGGGCCACGTCCCGCCGGAAGTGTGCCCGCTCCCGATGGTGGTCTCCGTCGTACTCGACCGCGATGCGCAGCGCCGGCCAGGCCAGGTCGACCCGGGCCACGAAGCGCCCGCCGTGGCGCACCTCGTGCTGGGCGGTCAGCGGGCCGAGACCGGCGTCGAGAAGGAGCAGTCGGAGCCTCGTCTCCATCGGGGACTCGCTCAGTGGCTCGGCCAGCGCCAGCACCTCGCGTATCAGGGGCGATCCCGGCCAGCGGGCGCGTGCCGCGGCGTAGTCGCGCAGGGCGGGCAGCTCCACCACCCGGCGGCCCAGCAGCGCGTCCACGGCGACCAGGGCCTCGACGCGGGCACCGTGCCGACCCAGGTCGAACGCGGTACGCAGCGCGGTGGTGACCGGCAGCCCGGCGAAGCGGGTGCGATCCGGCTCGGGCAGCGGCGAACGCACGAGCGACAGCCGGGGATGCGGGCGCAGGCGGGCGGTCGTCGGCAGGAGCACCGTCACCGGATCACCCCGGGTGAGCAGGTCTACACCGTACAGCCAGGCCGCGCTGCGGCCGGCGAGCACCGCGTCCGGCGGCAACCGCAACGCGACCGCTTCGCACCATGTCCGGTGGTCGTCGGCGCGGTGCGCGTCCCGGTGCACGTACACGTCAGGTAGCAGCCGCAGCCACGTCGGACCGCGCAGCATCGTGCGGGTCAGGAGCCCGGCGGCGACCGCGTGGCTGCCCCGGAACGGCAGGTGGGAAAGGCACTGCGGGACGCGAGCGGAGATGGCCACCAGGACAGCGTGTCGGGATGCGACACCCACCCGTCGCCCCGGTCCGCCGAGTGGTGTGGTCCTGGGAAAAACGTCACCTGGTCTTCCGTACGGCCGGGGGCGCGTCGTACGGTAGGCCGCAAGTGACCCACGGGAGCCCGGTGTGGACCGGGCTGAGAGGGGGGCTGCCAGCCCCCGACCGTCGAACCTGATCCGGGTAATGCCGGCGCAGGGAGGAGCGTTGCCGTGCCGTCCCTGGGACGACTGCATCTCATCACCGACACCCGGCCGGGGCGGGATCCGCTCGCCGTGTTGCGTGCCGCCCTGCCGGTGGCGCGCGACGACCTCGTCGTGCAGGTGCGCGTGACCGACGACGCCACCGATCGGGAGGCGTACGACCTGGCCTGCCGGGTGGTCGGGGCGTGCCTGCCGTACGGGGCGTGCTGCCTGGTCAACGACCGGTTGCACGTGGCGCTCGCGGTGGGCGCAGCCGGCGGTCACGTCGGGGCGGACGACCTGCCGGTGGCCGCCGCCCGTCGGGTGCTCGGCGCCGGCGCGGTGCTCGGCGCGACCGCCCGGGAGCCGGGCGCCGCCCGCGCGGCCGTCGACGCCGGGGCGACCTACCTGGGCGTGGGCCCCTGCCACGCCACCACCACCAAGTCGGGCCTGCCCGCGCCGATCGGCCCGGACGGGGTACGCGCCGTCGCCGGGTCGGTGACCGTGCCGGTGATCGCCATCGGCGGGGTGACCGCCGGGTCGGTGCCGGCGTTGCGGGCGGCCGGGGCGTACGGGGTGGCGGTGGTCGGCGCGCTCAGCGCAGCGGCCGACCCGGCGCGCGCCACCGCCGAGCTGCTGCGGGCGCTGACGTGTTAAGCGGGGCCCCTTCCTCTACCAAAAGCGTTAAGCGGGGCCCCTTCCTTACCGATGTGGGGGTGGTGGGGGCGGGGCCGGTGGGACTCGCGGTCGCGTGGCGGTGCGCGCAGCGCGGGCTGCGGGTGGTGGTGCACGACGACCGGCCCGGGTCGGGCGCGTCCCGGGTGGCCGCCGGGATGCTCTCCCCGGTCGCCGAGGCGTACTTCGGTGAGCACGAGCTGACCGGGCTGCTCGTCGAGTCCGCGAAGCGCTGGCCCGGCTTCGCCGCCGAGCTGGCCGAGGCGAGCGGCGTCGACCTCGGCCACCGCACCGACGGCACGCTCGTGGTCGGGCTCACCGCCGACGACGTGGCCGTGGCGGGGCGGCTGTGGGCGTACCAACAGGGGTTGGGGCTGCCGATCACCCGGCTGCGCCCGTCGGCGCTGCGCGACCTCGAACCGGCGTTGACCACCCGGGTACGCGGCGGCGCGGTCGCGCCCGGCGACCACCAGGTCGACCCGCGCCGGCTGGTCACCGCGCTGCGCACGGCGGCCGAGCGGGCCGGCGTGACGCTGCGGCCGGCGCACGTCGGCGCGTTGTCCGAGGTGGACGCCCGGGTCACGGTGGTCGCGGCCGGCTGCGGCGCGGCCACGCTCACCAGCCTGCCGGTGCGGCCGGTGAAGGGTCAGGTGCTCCGGCTCCGCGCGCCCGGCGGCGGTCCGCCGGGCTTCCGGCACGTGATCCGGGGGTACGCCGACGGCGAGCCGGTCTATCTGGTGCCCCGGGACAGCGGCGAGGTGGTGGTCGGCGCGACCGTGGAGGAACGCGCGGACACCGAGGTCACCGCCGGCGGGGTGCTGACGCTGCTCCGCGCCGCCGTCGAGCTGGTGCCGGAGCTGACCGAGTACGAGCTGGTGGAGACCGTCGCCGGGCAGCGCCCCGGCACGCCGGACAACGCGCCGATCCTCGGGGCGCTGCCCGGACGGCCCGGCGTGCTCGTCGCCACCGGCCACCACCGGCACGGCATCGTGCTCACCCCGGTCACCGCCGACCTGGTCACCGACCTGATCATCACCGGCGAGCCGGATCCGGCGCTCGCCCCCTTCAGCCCCGACCGGTTCGGGAAGGAGCGCACGTGGAACTGATCGTCAACGGCGCGGAGCGGACGCTACCCGACGGCGTCACGGTCGCCGACGTGGTGCGTGCGGTCACCGGGCAGCAGCGCGGCCTCGCGGTCGCGGTCAACGGCGAGGTGGTGCCGCGCGGCGGCTGGCCGGCGAGTGTGCTGCGCGACGGCGACCGCGTCGAGGTGCTCAGCGCCGCGCAGGGCGGGTGAGCGGGATGCCTCTGGAGATCGGCGGCGTCGCGTTCGGCTCCCGGCTGGTGCTCGGCACCGGCGGCGCGGCCAACCTGCACGTGCTGGAGGCGGCGATCCACGCCTCCGGCACCGAGCTGGTGACGCTGGCGCTGCGCCGGGTGGGCAGCACGCCGGGTGGGCTGCTCGACCTGCTGGAACGCTGCGGGGTGCGGCTGCTGCCGAACACGGCCGGCTGCCGGACCGCGGTGGAGGCGGTGAAGGTGGCGCACCTGGCCCGGGAGGCGTTCGACACCGACTGGGTGAAGCTCGAGGTGATCGGCGACGAGCGCACGCTCCTGCCCGACGGGGTGGAACTGCTGCGCGCCGCCGAGGACCTGGTGGCCGACGGGTTCACCGTGCTGCCGTACACCTCGGACGATCCGGTGCTGGCCCGGCGGCTGGCGGACGTGGGCTGCGCGGCGGTGATGCCGGCCGGCTCGCCGATCGGCTCCGGCCTGGGCATCGGCAACCCGCACCACATCCGGCTGATCCGGCAGGCCGTGGACGTGCCGGTGATCCTCGACGCCGGCATCGGCACCGCCTCCGACGCGGCGCTCGCGATGGAGTTGGGATGCGACGGGGTGCTGCTCGCCAGCGCCGTCACCCGGGCCGTCGACCCGGTGGCGATGGCCACCGCGATGCGCCACGCCGTCGAGGCCGGCCACCTGGCCCACCACGCGGGCCGCATCCCCCGCCGCGACCACGCCCTCCCGTCCACCCCCGACGAGGGACGACCCAACCTGTGACCAACCCCGCCGAGCCCCCGCCCATCGAGGGCGATCTTGGTATGCGCACGCCCCTCCAGGGGCGGATGCGTACCAAGGTCCGCCGGCGTCCGAGCGGGTTGGTGCTGCTGACGGATCGGCGGGTGGCTCGGGGGGCGCTCGTCGAGGTGGTCGCCTCGGCGGTGGGTGGGGGAGTGCGGTGGGTGGTGCTGCGGGAGAAGGATCTGCCACGTGCCGAGCGCCTCGCCCTCGCCGTCGAGTTGCGGGCGGTGCTCGCCGATGTCGGCGGCACGCTTGTCGTCGCCGGCCCCGACCCGCTCGACGGGGACGCCGTGCACCTGCCCGCCGCCGGCCCGTACCCGCCGCCGCGACTCGGGCTGGTCGGCCGCTCCTGCCACGACGCCGACGAACTGGCCCGGCTGACCACCGAGGACTACGCGACCCTGTCGCCGGCCTTTCCCACCCGGACGAAGCCCGGCTACGGCCCGCCGCTGCGGCCGGAAGGGTTGCGCGCGCTTGTCGACGCGAGCCCGGTCCCGGTGCTCGCCCTCGGCGGCATCGAAACCCCGGACCAGGTGCGGGCCTGCGTCGACGCGGGCGCCACAGGCGTCGCCGTCCTCGGCGCGCTCATGCGCGCCCCCGACCCGAGGGGCGTCGCTGCCACGCTGGGCAGCGCCTTCGAGGAGCCCCCCACCGCAACCCCGGAGGAAAGACAGTGACGCCGAGGACCATCCTCACCATCGCCGGCTCCGACTCCGGGGGTGGCGCCGGCATCCAGGCCGACCTCAAGACGTTCGCCGCGCTCGGGGCGTACGGAACAAGCGTGCTCACGGCCGTCACCGCGCAGAACACCCGGGGCGTGGACGCGGTCCTGCCGTTGCCCCCGCAGACGGTGCGCGACCAGCTCGACAGCGTGCTCGGCGACTTCGACGTGCGCGCGGTGAAGACCGGGATGCTCGGCACCCCGGCGGTCGCCGAGGCGGTGGCGGAGGCGGCCCGGGACGGTCGGCTGCCCCGGCTCGTCGTCGACCCGGTGCTCGTCGCCACGAGCGGGCACCGGCTCGGCGTGGTGGAGGCGGTCGAGCGGCTGCTCCCGTACGCCCGGGTGGCGACGCCGAACTGCGCGGAGGCCGCCGCCCTCACCGGACGCCGGGTGGAGACGGTCGAGGAGATGGTCGCCGCGGCGGAGGCGCTGGCGGCGCGCGGCCCGGCGTTCGTGGTGGTCACCGGCGGCGACATCGACGCGGCCGGTGAGTCGGTGGACGTGCTGGCCGGCGGTGGCACGACGCGGCTGCTGCGGGCGCCCCGGGTGGCGACGCGGCACAACCACGGCACCGGCTGTTCGTTCGCGGCGGCCGTCGCGGTCCGGCTGGCGGCCGGCGACGCGGTGCCGGTCGCGGTGGCCGCCGCCAAGGAGTACGTGACCCGCGCGCTGACCGGCGCGCGGGACTGGGAGTTGGGCGCGGGACGCGGCCCGCTGGACCACTTCGGTTGGTCCGCTTGAGCGACAGGGAGGCTGTCATGCAGGCACGTCGCAAGGTGTATGTGGAGGGGACCCGGCCGGACGTCCGGGTGCCGTTCGCCGAGGTGACGCTGACCGGGGACAACCCGCCGGTGCGGCTCTACGACACCTCCGGCCCCGGCTCGGACCCGGAGGTGGGCCTGCCCGCGCTGCGCGGGCCGTGGATCGCGGAGCGCGGGGACGTCGCGCCGGTGCGGGGCGCGGGCAGCCCGCTGGCCGGGACCCGGCCGACCCAGCTCGCGTACGCCCGGGCCGGGACCGTCACGCCGGAGATGGAGTTCGTGGCGATCCGGGAGGGGGTGACGCCGGAGTTCGTCCGGGACGAGATCGCGGCCGGCCGGGCGGTGCTGCCGCTCAACGTCAACCACCCGGAGTGCGAGCCGGCGATCATCGGCAAGGCGTTCCTGGTGAAGGTGAACGCCAACATCGGCACCTCGGCGGTGACGTCGTCGGTGGCCGAGGAGGTGGAGAAGCTGACCTGGGCCACCCGGTGGGGCGCGGACACCGTGATGGACCTGTCCACCGGGAAGCGGATCCACGAGACCCGCGAGGCGATCGTGCGCAACGCGCCGGTGCCGATCGGCACCGTGCCGATCTACCAGGCGCTGGAGAAGGTCGGCGGCGACCCGGTGAAGCTGAGCTGGGAGGTGTTCCGCGAGACCGTGATCGAGCAGGCCGAGCAGGGCGTCGACTACATGACGGTGCACGCCGGCGTGCTGCTGCCGTACGTGCCGCTGGCCGTGGACCGGGTGACGGGCATCGTCTCCCGGGGCGGGTCGATCATGGCGGCCTGGTGCCTGGCGCACCACGAGGAGAACTTCCTCTACACCAACTTCCGTGAGCTGTGTGCGCTGCTCGCGCGCTACGACGTGACGTTCTCCCTCGGCGACGGGCTGCGTCCCGGGTCGATCGCGGACGCCAACGACGAGGCGCAGCTCGCGGAGCTGCGGACGCTCGGCGAGCTGACCACTGTGGCCTGGGAGCACGACGTCCAGGTGATGATCGAGGGGCCGGGGCACGTGCCGATGCACAAGATCAAGGAGAACGTGGACCTCCAGCAGGAGTGGTGCCACGAGGCGCCGTTCTACACGCTCGGCCCGCTGACCACCGACATCGCCCCCGCGTACGACCACATCACGTCCGCGATCGGCGCGGCGATGATCGGCATGTTCGGCACCGCGATGCTCTGCTACGTCACGCCGAAGGAGCATCTCGGCCTGCCGGACCGCGACGACGTGAAGGCCGGCGTGATCGCCTACAAGATCGCGGCGCACGCGGCCGACCTGGCCAAGGGGCACCCGGGCGCGCAGGCCTGGGACGACGCGCTGTCGAAGGCCCGGTTCGAGTTCCGCTGGGAGGACCAGTTCAACCTGGCGCTCGACCCGGAGACGGCGCGGGCCTACCACGACGCCACGCTGCCGGCCGAGCCGGCGAAGACCGCGCACTTCTGCTCGATGTGCGGGCCGAAGTTCTGCTCTATGAAGATCACCCAGGAGCTGAAGGACTACGCGGCGCGGGGCATGCGCGGCAAGTCCGAGGAGTTCGTCGCCGGCGGCTCCCGGGTCTACCTGCCGCTGGCCTGAGCACCCCGTCCGTCCGACCTCGTGGTGGCCGGACGCCAGCTCGGCGAAGTGGCGGTGTCCGGCCGGCGCGGATGCCACCACTTCGCCGTAGTGGCGTCGACCATGACCGAGACCTGGGCCCCGGACTCAGTCGCGGTGGTGTCGGCCGGTGCGCAGGGAACGGGCGTCGTCGGCGTTGTCGTCGGCGGCGAGACCGGCGACCCAGTCGACGTACTCCTCGTCCGGGGTGGCGCTCGGCCCGGCCGCGTCGTCGGCCGGTTCCGGACCGCTCCGGTCCCGGTTGCGCCGGAACAGGCCGCGCCGGCCCTTCGACTTCCCGCCGGTGGCCTCGGCGTCGTCCGCCCCGGCGTGCCGGCCCGGCGTCGCTTCCCGGTCGGGACCGGTCGTGTCCGGTTCCGCGTCGCCGCCCTGGGTCGGCTCGGTCGCGCGGGGTCCGGTCCGGCCGGCGGGGCGGGCATTTGTGGCGAGGGCGTCCCATCCCGGGCTCCGGCCCGGCTCGGGCAAACCCTGGTGGCGTGGACGGGGCGCCGACTCGGCCCGGGCCGTCGCGCCGTCGCCGTCCCGCCGGGCCACGGCGCGGCCCGGTGCGCCGGCCGGCTCACCAGGTGCGGCCATCTGACCGGGTGCGGTCGGCTGACCGGGTGCGGTCGGCGGCTTCCCGGGGCCGGTCGACGGTCCGCCCGGGGCGGTGGCGTCGGCCGGGCGGCTCGCCGCCGGGGGGATCGGCCAGGCCGGCCGCACGTCGCCCGGTCGTTCGGTCACGTCGTCGAAGATGGGGAACCGTGGCCGGGGCGACGTGGGCGGGGCGGGGCTGTCGGCCGGCTCGGCGGCGAAGAAGAAGCTGCGCGGGCGGCGGGCCGGCTTCGGCGCCGCGGCCGGCGGCTCGCCCGTCGCGACGGGGTCGGCCTGAGCGACGGGGTCGGCCTGAGCGACGGGGCCGTCCGGCGTCGGGACGGACGTACCGGCCGTGGCGGCTCCGGGTGCCGGCCGGGTGGCTGCCGGCGGGGTCACGGGCTGCGGGGCGGCTGCCGGCGGGGCCACCGGCTGCGGGGCGGTGGGCGGCGGGGTCACGGGCTGCGGGGCGGTGGGCGGCGGGGTCACGGGCTGCGGGGCGGCAGGTGGCGGGGTCACGGGTGACGGAGCGGCGGCCGGCGGGGCCACGGGGCGGCGGGCGGCGGGCCGCCGGGCGGTGGTCGGCGCGGCGTCGTTCCCGATGGGCGCCGGAGCAGGGCCGCCGGCCGGCGTGGCCCCGCCCCCCGCCGGCTCCGCGGGACGGTCCGTCGGCGTCGGCCCGTCCGGCGTCGGCGTGGACCGGGCGGCGGTGCGGCCCCGCCGCGGCCGGGTGGCCCGCGGCGTCGCGGCCGGCGTGGCCGCGTCGACGGGCGCGGCGTCGGCCGTCGCCGTGCGTGGTTCGGCACCGATCGTCGCCGTGCGTGGTTCGGCATCGATCGTCGCCGTGCGTGGTTCGACGTCGGTTGTCGGCGGGGCCGTCCGGGCGTCGGGTCCGGTCCGGTCCGGACCGGCCGTCGCCGGTGGCTCGGCTCCGGCCGGGTCGCCCGCCGGCGCCCCGCTCCCGAGCGGATCCGGCCCGGCCGAGGGCTGCCGACCGGGGCGGCCGGCGGCCAGGACGTCGATGGCCGAGGTCCGCCGGCCCGGCGGCAACAGGCCGGGCATCGGCAGGCCGCGGGTGGCGCTCTGGTCGTCCGACCCGCCGGCCTCCGGCCAGTCCCAGTGCGCGGGTGCCGGCGCGCCGGCCGAGGTCGGGGTCGGGGTCGCCACGGCGGAGGCCGCGGTGGGCGGGGTGGCCGGGGTGGTAGCCCCGGCCGGCAGTGGCGCGAGGATGTCGGTGGGCTCGACGGCGCCGGTGCCCTCGGGGACCGGCCGGCGCAGCACCGAGGTGGCGGTCGAACCGAGGGCGCCGGCGACGATCGCGATCAGCGCGCCGTAGTAGGGCGCGAGCTGGTAACGGTCGGCCGACGTGCCCGGACCCGCGGTCAGGTAGGCGAACGCCACGAGCACCGGCCCGGCCGCCCCGGCCGCCCCGCCGACAAGCGGCGGGTGCCCGGCCCGACGGGCCAGCACGCCGATCGCGGCGCCCGCGAGCAGGGCCAGCGTGGGCAGCAGCAGCATCGACAGGCGTTGCGCCGCGGCGGCATCCAGCCAGGACGGCTCAAGGACGCCGAGGCGTACGGTGGCCAGCGACCGGTTGGCGACGACCGTCGGGGCGACGGAGAGCAGGGCCAGCAACCAGACGACCCCGGCCGTGCACGCGACGCCCCAGCCGAACGGCGGCTTGAGTCGTACGGCGATCGCCGCGCCCGCGCCCACCACCGCGCCGAGGACGGCGCAGATGCCGGCGGCCCAGGCCGGGTCGACGGAGCCGCCCAGCTCGGCCGCGCGGGCCGGTTGCATGCAGAGCGGGGCGACCACGATCGCGCCCAACGCGCTGACGCCGGCGACGGCGAGCAGCTCGGTGGTGCCGCCGGGACGGTCGTCCCGGCCGCCGAGACGTTCGGTGAGGACGGCACCGGCGACGGTGGCGACCGCGGCGAACCAGGCGACCCAGGCGAGCTGGGCGGGCCACCTGTTGACCGAGCCGTCGACGAACGCGCCGTCGAGGCGGACGATGCCGAAGCCGTACGCCACGCCCAGTTGGCCGGCGCCGGCCAACACACTCACGCCGAGCGCCGTGAGCAGCAGCCTGCCCCACGTCCGAAAGGCCATGTCGGGCACGTTACGGCCCGGTGGGGTGGTTCGCCACCTTGCCACCGCGCGGCGCGCTGAACCGCGTCGGCGTGGCTACTTCAATTCGACCAGTCGGGCGAGGTAGGTGGTGTCGCCGACGTTCGTCAACATGTGCACGGCCCCCGGGTCGCGGTAGACCACCCCGCCGGTGGGCTCGTCGGCGTCGATCGTGGTGCCGTCGACCGTCTGCACCACGTTCTTCGCGCCCTCGATCGCCACCACCAGGTAGGGGTGGTCGTGGCGGTGCAGCGGCTGGCGTTCGCCCGGCTCCAGCCGGATGTGCCAGACGCGGACCCGGTCGTTCTCGTAGACGATCTCCTGGCCCACCGGGCCGAGTTCGAGGTCGGTGGAGAGTTCGCTCATCGCGTTCCGTCCAGTTGGGGGAGCACCTCGGCGGCGATCAGCTCCACGTGGTCGAGGTCGTCGAAGTCGATCAGCCGCAGGTGCGCCCGGGTCGTCCCGACCGCGGCGAACTCGCCGAGCCGGTCGACGAGTTGGGCGGGGGAGCCGACCACCGGGTCCTCCGGCGGGAGGGCGCTCGTGACGTGCAGCGGCGCGGCCCGCCGTCGTGCCTCGGCGTCGGTGCGCCCGATGGCCACGACGATGCCGGCGGAGAGCGTCAGCGGCGCGCGTCCGGACGCGCCGCGCCCGAAGCGGTCGCACGCCTCGCGAACCCGCTCGTACGCGGCGGCCGTCTCCCCGACGCTCTTGAACGGCATGTTGAACTCGTCGGCGTACCGGGCGGCCAGCTCGGGGGTGCGCTTCGGGCCCCGGCCACCGACGATCACCGGCGGGCCGGGTTGCTGCACCGGCTTGGGCAGCGCGGGCGCGTCGGTCAGCCGGTAGTGGTCGCCGCTGAAGTCGTACGTCTCGCCGGGCGGGGTGCGCCACAACCCGGTGACGATCTCCAGTTGCTCGGCCAGCCGGTCGAACCGCTCGCCGACGGGCGGGAACGGGATGCCGTACGCGGTGTGCTCCCGCTCGAACCAGCCGGCGCCGATGCCCAGCTCGACCCGGCCGCCGCTCATCCGGTCGACCTGGGCGACCATGACGGCCAGTGGCCCGGGGAGGCGGAAGGTGGCGGAGCTGACGAGCGTGCCGAGGCGGATCCGGGTGGTCTCCCGGGCCAGCGCGGCGAGCGTCAACCAGGCGTCGGTGGGGCCGGGCAGCGCCGGCTCGTCCCCCATGGCCCGGTAGTGGTCGGCGCGGAAGAAGCCCTCGAAGCCGGTCTCCTCGACCAGCCGAGCGAACCGGAGCTGGTCGTCGTAGTCCGCTCCGCGGTGGGGTTCGGTGAAGACCGAGACCCGCATGCTCACCGTCCTCCCGCCGCCGCGGCCCGCGACGGCGTGTCGGTCGACGCGGGTACGCCGGGGGCGTCCCGCTCCATCAGGAGTTCGTGCAGCTCGGCGCTGATCCGCGCCACGTCGGCCAGGTGCGCGTGCCGGCCCAGGGTGCGGGGCCGGGGCACGGCCACCTCGACCACCTGGCGGATCCGGCCGGGACGCGGGCTGAGCACGACGACGCGGTCGGCGAGCAGCACCGCCTCGTCGATCGAGTGGGTGACGAAGACGATTGTCGCCTTCGTGTCCATGTGCACCCGCTGGAGCTCGCCGGAGAGTTCCTCCCGCGTGAGCGCGTCGAGCGCGGAGAACGGCTCGTCCATCAGCATCACCCGGGGGGAGCCGATCAGCGAGCGGCAGAGCGAGACGCGCTGCTGCATGCCGCCGGAGAGCTCGTGCGGCAGGCGCTTCTCGAAGCCGCCCAGCCCGGCCATCTCCAGCAGCTCGCGGGCGCGGTCGCGGTGCTTCGCCCGGCTCCAGCCGAAGATCTCCACCGGCAGCAGGACGTTGTCGAGCACCGAGCGCCAGGGCAGCAGCGCCGGGCGTTGGAACAGCATGGCGACGTCCTGGCGCGGCTTCGTGATCGGCGTGCCGGCGACGGTGATCTGACCGGCGGTGGCCGGCAGCAGGCCGGCGATCATGCGCAGCAGGGTGGACTTCCCGCAGCCGGAGCGGCCGAGGACGGCGACGAACTCGCCGTCGGCGACGTCGAGGTCGATGCCGCGCAGCGCCTCCACCCGGCCGGATCGGCCGTCGAAGGTGCGGGACACCCCGGACAGTCGGATCATCTCCCGCCGGCTCCCTTCCACCGTCGTCGCGATCACGAGCCCGGCCAGCCTAGCGGGAACCGTGCTTATAGCACCGTCCGGGGTGGACGTCACTCCGCTTCCCGTCACTCCACTTCGTTTCCTTTCCGCAACCCGGACGGTTGTGGCGCGTCATCAGCCTTCTCGTACGCTGTTGCGCGCGAAGAGTCCCCTCGCGACGGTCCAGTCGGTCGATCCCCCTGCCGACCCCGTCGGACCCACGACCCGACCGGCGTAGATGTCCTGGTCGGAAAGGACATGGTGTACTGATGAGAAGGTTGACCCGTACGGTCGCCGCCGCGGCGCTGGCGACCGCCCTCGCCCTCGTGGGCGGCTGCAGCAGCGACTCGGACTCCTCCGACGGCGGCAGCGGCAACGGCGGGGCGCTGGAGAAGGTGACCTACCTCACCTCGTTCGGTAACTTCGGCCGTGACTCCTACGCCTGGGTGGCGAAGGACAAGGGCTTCTTCAAGGAGGCCGGCTTCGACGTCGACATCAAGCCGGGCCAGGGCACCGGTTCCGTCATCCAGACAATCACCGGCGGCCAGGCCGACTTCGGTCCGATCGACCTGACCGGTGGCATCCTCCAGCTCGGCAACGGCGACGCCAAGGACTTCGTCGCGGTGGCGGCGATCCAGCAGCGCACCATGGCCGCCATCGTCTCGGTCGAGGGCAAGAACATCGCCACCCCGAAGGACCTCGAGGGCAAGAAGCTCGCCGACACCCCGACCTCCGTCGTGCGCAACCTCTTCCCCACGTACGCCCGGCTGGCCGGCATCGACGGCAGCAAGGTGACCTGGGTCAACGGTGACGCGCAGGGCCTGATCGGCCTGCTCGCCGCCGGTTCGGTGGACGGTATCGGCCAGTTCGTCGTCGGCCAGCCCACGGTCGAGACGGTGGCGAAGAAGAAGCCGGTCGTCCTGCCCTACAGCAACGTGATGCAGGACCTCTACGGCAACGCGCTGATCACCTCCAGCAAGATCGCCAAGGAGAAGCCGGAGATGGTGAAGAAGTTCACCGCCGCGCTGCTCAAGGGCCTGGAGTACGCGCTGGAGCACCCGGACGAGGCGGGCGAGATCCTGAAGAAGAACGTGCCGGCCGCCATCCCGGCCGCCGCCTCCGCCGAGCTGAAGCTGATGGCCGCGTACGTCCGGTCGAGCAACTCGGGCACCGCGATCGGCACGCTCGACAGCGGCCGGGTGGCCAAGAGCATCGCGCTGCTCCAGGGCGCGGGCGCACTCAAGCAGAACCTCACCCCCGACCAGATCATCAACTTCGACCTCGCGCCGAAGGCCTGACCGGTCGGCTCGGGCACGGGGGTGCGACCGGCCGGACCTCCGGCGGGTCGCACCCCCTTCGCGTGCCGGTCGTCCGACCGGCCGGAGAAGGAGGACACGTTGACGCAGTTGACCGAGGCCCGGCCCGGCGCGCCGGAGGAGCCGGCCCCGGCGGTGGGCGTCCGGCGCGGCCGGGTCGTCCGTCCGGCCGTGGTCGGGTTGCCGGCGCTCGGGCTGGTCATCGCGGTGGCCGTCTGGTGGCTTGTCACGTCCGTGCTGCACCTGGTGCACCCGGCCGCGTTGCCGCCGCCGCAGGCGGTGGCCCGTTCGCTTGCGGACACCACCGACGTGCTGCTGCCCGCCCTGGGGTTCACCACCTGGATGACCCTGTCCGGCTTCCTGCTCTCGTCGATCGTCGGCGTGCTGATCGGGATGGCGCTGGCCGCGTCCCGCCGGGTGGAGCGGATGTTCGCGCCGCTGCTGGTGGCGGTGAACGCGGTTCCGAAGATCGCTTTCGGCCCGCTGCTCGTGGTGGCTGTGGGCTTCGGCCAGAAGCCCATCCTGACCATGGTGTTCCTGCTCTGCTTCTTCCCGATCGTGCTCTCCACCGCCACCGGGCTGACCACCACCCCGGCCGACCTGGCGGAGCTGGGCCGGTCGCTCAACGCCTCCTGGTGGCAGTCGTTCCGCAAGGTGCGCCTGCCGGCCGCGCTGCCGCAGATCTTCGTCGGCCTCAAGGTGTCCATGCCGCTGGCCGCGATCGGCGCGGTGATCGGGGAGTTCTATTCGGACCGGCCCGGCCTGGGCTACCAGATCCTCCAGTACAACGGTGTCGGCGACACCGCGACCGCCTGGGCGGCCATCATGCTCGTGGCACTGATGAGCATCGTGCTCTACGCGGCCCTGAGCGCGATCGAGCGGCTCGCTCTGCCCTGGGTGCGGGCCACCACCTCCGCGCGCTGAGCCCGGCCGGTGTGGCCCCGGCGTGCCCCGGGGCCACACCCGCCGCCGTGACTACCCGGCCAACCGCCAACGACCGCCCCGCGCGACCAACGTCGTCAACGCCTGCGGCATCAGCCCCGAGTGGTTGTCCGGCGTCATCCGGATCGGCCCGGAGAGGCCGTCGAGCTGCGCCGTCTCCAGCAGGTCACGCAGCGCGTCCCGGTTGATCTCGCCGGCCTTCCCGCCGGCGCGCTGCTCGGCGTCGGCGATCAACTGGATCGCGTCCGCGGCGAACGAGGAGAAGCCGTTGTAGCCGCCCCACCTGGCGGTGTAGTCCTGGAACCACTGCCGCCGGGCCGCCTTGGCCGGGGTGGTGGCGATGACGTCGTCGATCACCATCGTCTGCGTGAAGATCAACGTGGCCTGCTCGGTGGAGCGGGCCGACGGGCCGAGGAACAGGTCACCGGCGGCCGAGGCGTCGAAGAACAGCGACCCGTCGAACTTGTCCTGCCGGGCGGTCGTGGCGGCGAGCGTCGCCTGCTCCGGGGGCGTCCAGAGGATCAGGGCCTGTGGCTTGCGGTCGGTCAGCTCGTCGATCTGCGTGCTCACCTCGGTGTCGGTGGGCCGCACCGACTCGGCGGCCACCAGCCGCACCGTGGTCTTGTCGAACTCGCGACGCAGCGCGGTGAGCCCCTCCTGGCCGTACCCGTCGGCGCTGTGCAGCACCGCCACCTTCCGGATGCCGCGCCGGGTCAGTTCGGTGGTGAGGGCGGCTGCGCTGTCGACCGCGTTCGGGGCCAGCTTGAAGACGTACCGCCGCTGGTCCACCGGTTCGGTGACGGCGCCGGCGGCGGCGAGCGCGATGGTCGGAATGCGCTTGTCGTTGATCGTGCGGGCCGCGCCGACCGCGCATTCGTTGCAGCCACCCATGATGACGGCGCTCACCTGTGAGTCGCCGCTGAAATCGTTGATGTTCCGCAGGGACTCGGCCGCGTCCGAGCGGTTGTCCTTGATCCTCAGCTCGATCTTCCGGCCGCCCAGCGCGCCGGAGGCGTTCAGCTCGTCCTTCTTCAGTTCCAGAGCCCTTTGGTACACCTTGCCGATCGGCGCGGAGGCGCCGGAGAGTTCGAGGTCGGCGGCGATGACGATCGGGCTGGTGTCCTGCGGTTCCTCGCCGATCCCGCAGCCGGTGAGCGTGGTGGCCAGCACGGCCGATGCGAGCACCGCGATGCTCGCGGAGCGGATGGGGCTCAACTCAGTCCTCCAGGGTGCGACACGGGCCGGCGCCCGATCACCGCCGCTTGTCCGTCCTCAGTGGAGGAACGGGATTGGTGTGCCGTACGGTGTGCGCGAAGCCTGCAAAACCTTGCCAATGCCGGGCCCTGCGGTCAAGCCGAGGATGCGGGATGCCGTTTCGGGACGCTCATCCCACATGGTGGGGACACGAAACGTTAACTGACAATTACTGCCCAGATACACGTGGCCACTCTGGAGTGACATCCCCAGTTCAGAGGGTTGAAGAAAAGAAGGTATTAGGTGACCGGATCACGGGTTGAGCCGCCCTCGACCGATTCCTGCCTCACCGCGGCTTCCCAAAAAGGATCTCGTCTGATGAAATCGCGGCCGTGCCGCGCGTGGCGGTGGCCGCTGCATCAGGCACGGGTCAGCGGGTCGCACGTGGAAGAAACGACGGAGGCGATGTCGTGAGCACCCGACCGACGACCCTGCCCGGGAGCCCAAACGCCGAACAGCCGAACCGGCGACGGCGCCTGCCCAGGCTGCGTGACGCGCGGATCCGCTCCAAACTCGCCCTCATCCTCGTCGTCCCGGTCGCCGCTGTCATCGCACTGGCAACAATCCGACTCATCGCGGTGGGTCAGGGCGCGTACGACGCGGACCAGGTCCGCGCGCTGACCGCGGTGTCGGTCGATGTCTCGGCGCTCGCCCAGGACCTGCACAAGGAACGCATGGCGGCGTCCGCCTTCCTCGTCGACCCGAACCAGAAGCCGGACGCCTACAACCTGCGGGTGCGACAGACCGACGAGCGGATCGCGGCGTACCGGGAGGAGCGCGGCACGCTCGGCGACCTGCCGGCCGCGGTCCGGGACCGGCTCAAGGTGATCGACGACCACCTGGAGACGCTCAACGGCACCCGCCAGGAGGTGCTCGACCGGGCGCAGATGCCGGTGGCCGAGGCGAGCCTGCGCTACGGCATCGTCCTCGACGACCTGGTGGCGTACGGCGACACGCTGGCCCAGCTACCCGGTGCGGAGGGCCTCGCCGACGCCCGCCGCGCGGTGGCCGCGTTCGCCCACGCCAAGGCCGAGGTGGCGGAGGAGCAGGCGGTCGCCTTCACCGCGCTCGCCGCCAGCAAGCGGATCGACGAGGAGCAGTTCTCCTCCTTCGTGGCCACGCTCACCGGCCAGCAGGAGGCGTTGCTCTCCTTCTCCCGGGCCGCCGCCCCGGACCAGCGGGCCCTGGTCGACCGCACGGTCTCCGGCGACGCGGTCCAGCTCGCCGACCGGATGGCTGGCGACCTGACCCGGTCGGTCGGGAAGGCCGCGCTCGTCGACCGGGACGAGGTGTCCGTCGCCATCGGCGCGGTCGACGACCTGATGCGGTGGGCCGAGATCCAGCTCCTGGACGAGCTGCTCGCCGACGCCGACGCGGCGCGCAGCGACGTGATCCGGCAGGCCGTCGTGGAGAGCCTGCTCGTGCTGCTCACCCTGGCGGTCGCCGTGACGCTCGCGGTGGTGCTGGCCCGCTCGCTCAACGACTCGCTGCGCCGGCTGCGTGAGGGCGCGCTCGCCGTGGCCAACCACGACCTGCCGGACGCGGTGAGCCGGCTGCAGAACGTCAACGCCATCGGCGACGGCGGCGTGGACGAGATCGTCCAGCAGGTGCGGGACCCGATCAAGCTGACCAACCGCGACGAGGTCGGTCAGGTGGCGGTGGCCTTCAACGTGGTCCACCGGGAGGCGGTCCGGGTGGCGGCCGAGCAGGCCGCGCTGCGTACCAGCGTCTCGGCGATGTTCCTCAACCTGGCCCGCCGCTCGCAGAACCTGGTCGACCGGATGATCGGTGAGCTGGACGCGATCGAGCGCGGCGAGGAGGACCCGAAGCGGCTGGCCCAGCTCTTCGAGCTGGACCACCTGGCCACCCGGATGCGCCGCAACGACGAGAACCTGCTGGTCCTGGCCGGTGCGGACTCGGCCGTGCCGCGTCGCGACGACGCGCTCCTGGTCGACGTGCTGCGCGCCGCCCAGTCCGAGGTGGAGCTCTACAACCGGATCGAGTTCGGCACCGTCGACACCGACATCTCGGTCGCCGCGCACGCCGTCAACGACGTGGTCCGGCTGGTCGCGGAGCTGCTCGACAACGCCAGCCGGTTCTCGCCGCCGAACACGGTGGTGGTGGCCGACGGCCGGCGGATCCGCGACTACGTGCTGATCCAGGTCGAGGACCGCGGGCTCGGACTCACCGACGACCAGCTCGACTCGCTCAACCGGCGGCTGGCCGCGCCGCCGACGGTCGACGTGGCCGCGTTCCGGCTGATGGGCCTGGCCGTGGTCAGCCGGCTCGCCTCCCGCTACGGCATCCGGGTCGAGCTGCGCCGCAACGTCGAGGGCGGCACCGTGGCCCAGGTCACCCTGCCCAACTCGACGGTGGTGCTGCCGGCCAACCGGGGGCAGGCCCCGCTGACCCGGCCGCGTCAGCCGCTGGCCGTCGAACCGTCGCCGCTCAGCCAGGTCGGCGCCGCCGACACGCTGGCCGGAGCCGGCCGGGGCGGCACCGCCACGCTGGCCGAGCAGTGGCGCGACGTGCACACCCCACAGCCCGCCCGCTGGCAGGCGCCCGCCGAGGTGCGGGACAACACCCCCGGTGTCCAGCTCGGCGGGGCGGCCGGCACGCTGCCCACCGTGACCGCTGCCGCGCCGGGCACCGCCGCGCCCGCGCCGGTCTCGGGCGCCGGTTGGTCGGCGGGCGGTCCGACGGTCGCCTACCCGGCTGTCGATCCGCTGCCCAAGCGGACGCCGGGCAGTGAGAGCACGCCGTCCGGCCTTTCGGCCCCGCCGGCCTACCAGCCGCTCGCCGCGCCGCCGGCGGTCGAGACCACCCCGGCGGCGCCGGTGATGGCCCGGCCGGACCGGCCGGCCGAGGCACCGATATTCCGGGAGATGGAGGCGGTCTGGTTCCGCTCGCACGGAGAGGACGAGACCACCATCTTCACCCGGCCCCGGTTCGACGAGCCGCCGCCCGCGCCGGCGCAACCCGCCGCGTCGGCACGGCCACCGCTGCCCACCCGCACCCCGGGTGCCCAGGCGTCCGGGCTGACCACACCGGCGGCGTACAGCTCGCCCGCGGTGCCGTTCGCGTCGCCCGCCGCGCCGCCGCCCGCGCCGGCGAACCCGGTGTCGCCCCCGCCCGCGCCGACGCCCACCCCGGAGCCGGCCCCGGAGCCGGCCGGGGCGCCTGTCGACGCCGACGCCTGGCGGACCGCGGCGGACGAGGGCTGGAACCGGGCCAGCCGGGCCGCGGAGCCCACCACCGGCGGCACCACCCGTTCGGGCCTGCCCAAGCGGGTGCCGCAGGCGCAGCTCGTGCCCGGCGGGATCGAACCGAAGAGTGGCCGCGACCGCAGCCGGCGCAGCCCGGACGAAGTGCGGGGCCTGCTCTCCGCCTACCACCGTGGCGTCCAGCGGGGCCGCTCCGCCGGCACCGACCTGAACAGCACCTCGACCAAGGAGACGAACCGATGAACAGGCCGGCGGCCATGCAGGACATGGGTTGGTTGCTCACCAACTTCGCCGACAGCGTGGCGGGAATCGCCCACGTGGTGGCGGTTTCCGCGGACGGGTTGCTCCTCGCCTCCTCCCGGGACCTGCCCCAGGACCGCGCCGACCAGCTCGCCGCGATCACCTCCGGCGTGGTCAGCCTCACCGAGGGCGCGGCGCGGATGTTCAGCGCCGGCGGGGTGTTGCAGACCGTGATCGAGATGGACAGCGGATACCTCTTCCTGATGTCCATCAGCGACGGCTCGTCGATGGCCGTGCTCGCGGCGCGTAGCTGCGACGTCGGCCAGGTGGGCTACGAGATGGCGCTGCTCGTGGAACGGGTCGGCCAGGCGCTGGTGCCGCTGCCGAGGGACGCCGTCCGGTCCTGACCGGCCGTTGACCTGGGGATCCGGGGCCGGTCCGGCTCCGTACGAGGGGAGGTGATCGCGAGATGGAACCGCGACGTGATCCGCGCGGCGCGCTGGTGCGACCGTACGCGGTCACCCGGGGCCGCACCGAGCCGTTGCAGAACATCGCGCTCGAGGCGGTGCTGTCGAGCACGGCCACCCAGTCCGCCGAGGCGCGCTTCGCCGGGCACGACAAGTACCGCATCTCCTCGGTCTGTGAAGGCCGGGCACAGTCGCTGGCGGAGATCGCCGCTTACACCCGGATGCCGCTGGGCGTCACCCGGGTGCTGGTCGCCGACATGGTGGCCGAGGGCCTGCTGACGCTACACAGCGCCGCTCCCGCGACAGGGTTCGCGGCGCGGATGAACCTGCTTGGAAGGGTGCTAAGTGGACTTCGCGAACTATGACCCCGACGGGGCGAACCGCGGCCGGGAGATCATCTCCGCGAAGATCGTGATCGCGGGTGGCTTCGGGGTGGGCAAGACCACCCTGGTCGGGGCGATCTCCGAGATCCAGCCGCTGACCACCGAGGCGTTGATGACCGCTGCCGGCGTGGGCATCGACGACCCGTCGAAGGTGCCGGGCAAGGAGACCACCACGGTCGCCATGGACTTCGGCCGGATCACCATGGCCGAGGACCTGATCCTCTACCTCTTCGGCACGCCGGGACAGACCCGTTTCTGGTTCATGTGGGACGAGATCATCCGGGGCGCGGTGGGCGCGGCGGTGCTTGTGGACACGCGTCGAATCACCGACGCGTTCGCGCCGCTGGACTACTTCGAGAACCGCAAGCTGCCGTACGTGGTGGCGCTGAACCGGTTCGACGACGCGCCGCACTACGAGCTGGAGGAGATCCGGGAGGCGCTCGCGATCCCGCTGGACGTGCCGCTGGTGATGTGCGACGCGCGGCGGCGGGACTCGGTCAAGCAGGTGCTGGTGACCGTGGTGGAGCACGCCATGCTCCGGCTCCAGGCGGAGCACGGCTACGCGACCTCGGTGGGCTGAGCCGGGCGTTCAGTCCACCCGCAGGCGGTAGCCGCGCTTCACCACGGTCTGCACCACCCGGGGGGCCTTCAGCCCCACCCGCAGCCGGGCGACCGCCATCTCGACCGCGTGCTCGTCCGCACCGCGCGGCAGCGTCCGCAGCAGCGCGGTGCGGGAGAGCACCTTCCCCGGAGACGCCGCCAGGGCCCGCAGCACGGCCATCGGCGCCGGCGCCAACTGGCGTAGCTCCCCGTCCACCACCGCGGCGTGACCGCGCAGCGTGAGCACGTGCCCGGCGGCCTTCACCGAGATCGTCCGGCGGGGCAGCTCCTCGACGATCGTCCGGACCAACGCGCCGAGCCGGGCCCGGCTCGGCGCGCTCACCGGCACCCCCCGCCGCACCAGCGGCTCGGCGGTGACCGTGCCGACGCACCCGGCCAGCACGTCGCCGCGCAGCGCCTCCAGCACCGTCTCGGTGCGGTCCCCGGCCGCCCGCAGCAGCGCCTCGGCCGCCGGGGCGGAGGTGAACGTGACCGCGTCGACGAGCCGCCCGGCGACCAGGTCGATGAGCCGGTGCAGCGGCGCCGGGTCGGCCGGCGGCGCCCACCGGTAGACCGGCACCTCGATCACCGTGGCCCCGGCCGCGACAAGCGCCTCGGTGCACTCCGGCTGCCGGTCGCCGTGCAGTTGGAGCGCCACCACCTGACCGGCGATGCCACGCCGGACCAGGTGCTCGACCACCTCCTCACAGCTCTCCGAGCTGGGGGACCAGTGCTCACGCAGGCCGGCGGCGCGGATCGCCCCGGTCGCCTTCGGCCCCCGCGACACCACGTACGCGCGGGCGATCGTGGCGCGCAGCGGCTCGGCCAGCCCCCAGCCCTCCGCCGCCTCCAGCCAGCCCCGCATCCCGATGCCGGTGTTGGCCATCAGCACGTCCGGCGGGTGCTCCAGGCAGGCCCGGGTCGCCTCACGCAGGTCGCTGTCGTCGGCCAGCGGCACGATCCGCAGCGCCGGGGCGAGCACCACCCGGGCGCCACGTCGCTGGAACAGGGCGGCCAGTTCGTCGCGCCGCCGGTCCGCGGTGACCCCGATGGTGAAGCCCGCCAGTTCGTCCCGCATTCACTCCTCCTGCCGCAGCCGCACCTCGACCAGGCCGTCCCGGCAGCGCACCCGGTGCCGCCGCAGCGTCACCCCGGGAAGGTCCAGGCAGCGGCCGGTGGTGAGGTCGTAGACCTGTTTGTGCAGAGGGGAGGCGAGCGTCGGCACGCCGCCCCGGCTGCCCACCAGTCCCCGCGACATCACGTACGCGCCGCCGACCGGGTCGAGGTTGTCCACCGCGAACAGCCCGGCGGCCGTCCGGAAGAGCGCGACCTGCACCCCGTCCACAAGGGCGGCGGCGCCCCGGTCGAGGTCGAGCCGGTCCAGCGGGCAGACCGGGGTCCAGCGCAGCGTCGCGGCCGGGCTCATCGCCGTACCTCCGGCAGGCCCAGCGCGACCGGCTGCCGGCGGTGCCCGGAGCCAGGTGGCGCCCCGCGGGCCGGCACCGGCTGGCCCCGTTCCACGGCGAAGGTGATGGACGGGTCCGGCACGTCCGGGGCGTTGACGAAGGAGGTGAAGCGGCGCAGCCGCTCCGGGTCCTCAAGCACGTCCCGCCACTCGTCGGAGTAGGCGGCGACGTGCCGGGCCATGGCCGCGTCGAGGTCGGCGCAGAGCCCGAGCGAGTCCTCCACGATCACCGACCGGAGGTGGTCGAGGCCGCCGTCCATGGCCTCGATCCAGGCGGCCGTGCGCTGCAACCGGTCGGCGGTGCGGACGTAGTACATCAGGAACCTGTCGATCACCGTGATCAGCGCCTCGGTCGACAGGTCCGTGGCGAACAGGTCGGCGTGCCGGGGCCGGAAACCGCCGTTGCCGCCGACGTACAGGTTCCATCCGGTCTCGGTGGCGATGACGCCGAAGTCCTTGCCGCGGGCCTCGGCGCACTCCCGGGCGCAGCCGGAGACCGCGGACTTCAGCTTGTGCGGCGCGCGCAGGCCGCGATAGCGCAGCTCCAGCGCGACCGCCAGCCCGACCGCGTCCTGCACCCCGTACCGGCACCAGGTGTCGCCGACGCAGGACTTCACCGTGCGCAGCGCCTTGCCGTACGCGTGACCCGACTCGAAGCCGGCGTCGACGAGCCGGCGCCAGATCTGCGGCAACTGGTCCACCCGCGCGCCGAACAGGTCGATCCGCTGCCCGCCGGTGATCTTGGTGTAGAGCCGGAAGTCCCGGGCCACCTCGCCGATCACGATCAGCTTCTCCGGGGTGATCTCCCCGCCGGGTATCCGGGGCACCACCGAGTAGCTGCCGTCGCGTTGCAGGTTCGCCAGGAAGTGGTCGTTGGTGTCCTGGAGCGACGCCTGCTCGCCGTCGAGCACGTGGCCGCTGCCGAGGGAGGCGAGGATCGACGCCACCACCGGCTTGCAGATGTCGCAACCCCGCCCGCGCCCGTGCTCGGCGACCAGGCGGGAGAAGGTGCGGATGCCCCGGACCCGGATCAGGTCGAACAGCTCCTGCCGGCTGAGGTCGAAATGCTCGCACAGCGCGGTGGACTGCCGCACCCCGGCGGCGTCCAGCAACTGCTTCAGCATCGGCACGCAGGAGCCGCAACTCGTGCCGGCCCGGGTGCACGCCTTCAACGCCGGCACGTCGGTCGCCCCGCCGGCGATCGCCGCGTCCAGGTCCGCCCGGGTCACCGCGTTGCAGGAGCAGACCTGGGCGGCGGCCGGCAACGCGCCCGCTCCGGCGCCCGGACCGGCGGCCGGGGCGAGCAGCGCCAGCGGGGGAGCGGGCAACGGCCCGCCGACGCTCGCCCGCAACGTCGGGTACGCGCTCGCGTCCCCGACCAGCACGCCACCGAGCAGCGTCCGCGCGTCGTCGGAGAGGACCAGCTTCGCGTACGAGCGGGTGGCCGGATCGGTGTACGTCACGTCGAGGCAGCCGGCGGTGACGCCGTGGGCGTCGCCGAACGAGGCCACGTCCACGCCGAGCAGCTTGAGCTTGGTCGCGGTGTCCGCGCCCGGGAAGGTGGCCGTCCCACCGAGCAGCCGGTCGGCGACCACCTCGGCGGTCGCGTACCCGGGCGCGACCAGGCCGTGACACGTGCCGTCCACCGCCGCGCACTCGCCGACCGCCCAGATGCGTTCGTCGGCGCTGCGGCAGGCCGCGTCCACGAGCACCCCGCCGCGCGGGCCCAGCGGCAACCCGGCCGCCCGCGCCAACTCGTCCCGGGGCCGGATCCCGGCCGCCACCACGACCAGCTCCGCGTCGACCGTGCGACCGTCGGCGAGGTCGAGCGCCGCCACCGTGCCGTCCGGGCCGGGCCGCAACGCCGTGGTGGCCACCCCGAGGTACGGCGTGACGCCCAACTCCTCCACGTACCGGCGGAGCATCGCCCCGCCCGCGTCGTCCACCTGCACCGGCATCAGCCGGGGCGCGAACTCCACCACACTCGTCGCGAGCCCGAGCAGGCGCAGCGCGTTGGCCGCCTCCAGGCCGAGCAGCCCGCCGCCGATCACCGCGCCGGTCCGCCGGTCCCGGGCGTGCGCCCGGATCGCGGCCAGGTCGTCCAGGGTCCGGTAGACGAAGACGCCCGGCAGGTCGGCGCCGTCGACCGGCGGGACGAACGGGTACGACCCGGTGGCCAGCACCAGCGCGTCGTACGGGTGCTCCCCGGCCGCCGTGGTCACCACCCGCCGCACCCGGTCGATGCCGGTGGCCGGCTCGCCCAGCCGCAGCTCCACCCCGTCGTCGGGGGTGTGCAGGCTCAGCTCCTCGGCGCTCACCCCGTCGAAGACGGCCGAGAGCCGCACCCGGTCGTACGCCGGGCGTCGCTCCTCGGCGAGCACCGTGACCCGCCATCGCCCGTCCCGGTCGCGGGCGCGCAGCGCCTCGACGAACCGTTGCCCGACCATGCCGTTGCCGACGACGACCACCCTGCTGACCGGTTCGGTCATGACGCCACCTCCACCGCTTCGCGCTCCGTCCTCGCGCCTCGTTCGCCCGCGCCCGCGGGCGGGTCCGCCTCGGCCAGCCAGCCGGCGATGCCGGCGACCGCGTCCCGGCAACTGCCGCAGCCGGTGGCGGCCCGGGTCGCCGCGGACAGCGCCGCCGCGGACCGGGCGCCGGCCCGCCAGCACGCCACGAGCGCACCCTTGGTCACGTCGTTGCACCGGCACACGGTGGCCGCGTCGGGCATCAGCGCCGGGGAGGCGGTCGGCTCGGCCACCGCGCCGACCGCCCGGCCGAGCAGCAGCGAACGCCGGTCCGCCGGCACCGGCGCGCCCCGGTCGAACAGTTGCACGACGGTGCCGACGGCCGGGTTGTCGCCGAGCAGGATCGCGCCGGTCAGTCGCTCGTCGCGGATCCGCAGCCGGGCGTAGGTGCCCCGGGCCGGGTCGGTGAACGTCAACTCCTCCACCGCACCGCCCCCGGCCGGCGGGCCGGGGGCGTCCCGGCCGCTCCCGGCCATGTCGCCCATCGCGGCCAGGTCGATGCCGGCCGCCTTGAGCCGGGTCACCACCGGCCGGGGTCGGTAGCGGACCAGCGGTCCGGCCCCGGTCAGCACGTCCGCCACCACCCGTGCCTGGGCCCAGGCCGGCGCGACCAGCCCGGTCAGCGTCCCGCCGTGCTGGGCGCAGTCGCCGATCGCCGAGATCCGCCGGTCGCTGGTGCGCATCCGGTCGTCCACCACCACGCCCCGGTCCACGGCGAGCCCGGCCGCCCGGGCCAGCGCGGTGTCGGGGCGTACGCCGCAGCAGAGGACCAGCAGGTCGGCCGCGAGCGGCGCACCGGCGTCCAGGTGCAGCCGGACGCCGTCGGCGTCGGCGGTCACCCCGGTCGCGGTCACGCCGAGCCGGACCCGGACGCCCAGCCCGGCGAGAGTGCCGGCGAGAACCGTGCCGGCGGCCGGGTCGAGCTGCCGGTCCATCAGGTGCCCGACCGGGTGGACCACGGTCACGTCGAGGCCCCGGGCGGCGAGGCCACGGGCCGCCTCCAGCCCGAGCAGCCCGCCGCCGAGCACCAGGGCGCGGCCCGCGTCCCGGGCGGCGGCGAGGATCCGCCGGCAGTCGGCCAGGGTGCGGAACGGGATCACCCGGGCGGGCAACGGGTCGAGCCCGGGCAGCGGCGGCACCACGGCCCGGCTGCCGGTGGCGAGCACCAGGTGGTCGTAGCCGTGCCGACCGCCGTCGGCGGTGCGTACCTCCCGGGCGTCCCGGTCGATGGCGGTGACCGGCGTGCCGGTCCGCACGTCGACGGCCGGGCCGACGGCCTCGACCAGCTCCACGTCCGGTTCGTCGATCTTCCCGGCCAGCAGCGTGGAGAGCATGATCCGGTTGTACGCGCGGTGCGGCTCCGCCCCGAGCACGGTGATCCGCCGGTCGCCGCCGCGCGCGTGCAGCTCGGCGACGAGCCGGGCGCCGGCCATGCCGTATCCGACGACGACGGTCCGCCCGGTCATGCCCGCTCCACCCGGACCGCGCAGATCTTGAACTCGGGCATCCCGGAGACCGGGTCGAGGGCGTCGTTGGTGACCGAGTTGGCCCGCGCCGCGCCGGGCCAGTGGAACGGCGCGAAGACGGTGTCCGGCCGGATCGCCGGGCTGAGCCGGGCCGGCGCGCGCAGCTCGCCCCGGCGGGAGACCACCCGCACCGGCGTCCCCTCGGTCACGCCGAGCCGGGCGGCCAGGTCGGGGTGCACCTCGACGAAGCCCTCCGGCGCGGCCCGGCGCAGCGCGGCGACCCGTCGGGTCTGCGCGCCGGACTGGTAGTGCGCCAGCACCCGGCCGGTGGTGAAGTGCAGCGGGTAGTCGGCGCAGACCGGCTCGGCGGCCGGGCGGTGGGTCACCGGGTGGAACCGGGCCCGGCCGTCCGGGGTGGGGAACCGGTCGGCGAAGAGGCGGGGACGGTCCGGGCCGTCCGGGTCCGGGCAGGGCCAGAACACGCCGGTGTCGGCGTCGATCCGGTCCCAGGTGATCCCGGCGTAGTCGGCCGGGCCACCGGCCGAGGCCCGCCGCAGCTCCTCGAACACCTCCCGCGGGTCGGTCGGCAACGGCGCGTCGTCGGTCAGCCGGGCGGCGAGCCCGGCGAGGATCTCCAGGTCGGTCCGGACCCCACCGGGCGGTACGCGGACCGCGCGCCGGCGCAGCACCCGACCCTCCAGGTTGGTCATCGTGCCGTCCTCCTCGGCCCACTGGGTGACCGGCAGCACCACGTCGGCCAGCTCGGCGGTCTCCGAGCGGAGGAAGTCGGCGACCACGAGCAGGTCCAGGTCGCGCAACCGGGACTCGATCCGGGCGGCCCGGGGCGCGGAGACGACCGGGTTCGAGCCGAAGACCAGCAGCGCCTTCGGCCCGGACGGGGTGCCGAGCGAGTCGAGCAACTGGTAGGCCGGCACCCCGGGCCCGGGCAGCGTCGCCGGGTCGACCCCCCACACCCGGGCCACGTGCTCCCGGGCCGCCGGGTCGTCGATCCGCCGGTAGCCGGGGAGCTGGTCGGCCTTCTGCCCGTGCTCCCGTCCGCCCTGCCCGTTGCCCTGCCCGGTCAGGCAGCCGTAGCCGGAGCCGGGGCGGCCGGGCAGGCCCAGGGCGAGCGCCAGGTTGACGAAGGCGGTGACGGTGTCCACGCCCTTGGCGTGCTGCTCGGCGCCCCGGGCGGTGAGGATGATCGCCCGGTCCGCGCCGGCGAGCGCGCGGGCGGCGTCCTCCAGATCGGCCACCGGCACCCCGGAGAGGCGTTCCACCTCCGCCGGCCAGTAGCCGGCCACGGTGCGCCGGACCTCGTCGAACCCGGTGGTCCGCGCCGCCACGTACGCGCGGTCCAGCCAGCCCTCGGTGAGCGCGATGTGCAGCAGCGCGTTGGCCACCGCCAGGTCGGTGCCGGGCAGCGGTTGCAGGTGCAGGTCGGCCTGGCGGGCGGTGGCGGTGGCCCGGGGGTCGACCACGATCAGCCGGCCGCCGCGTTCCCGCTGGTCGGTGACGTGGCGCATCAGCGGCGGCATGGTTTCGGCCGGGTTCGCGCCGACGAGCATCAGCGTGTCCGCCCGGCCCAGGTCGGCGAGCGGGAACGGCAGCCCCCGGTCGACGCCGAAGGCCCGGTTGCCGGCCGCGGCGGCCGACGACATGCACCAGCGTCCGTTGTAGTCGATGTGCCGGGTGCGCAGCGACACGCGGGCGAACCGGCCCAGCGCGTACGCCTTCTCGTTCGTCAGCCCGCCGCCGCCGAAGACCGCGACCGCGTCCGGTCCGTGTTGGTCGGTGACCGTCCGCAGCCCGGTGGCGATCCGGTCCAGCGCCTCGTCCCAGCTCGCCGGGCGCAGCTCGCCGCCGGCCCGGTCGCGCAGCAGCGGCGTGGTGAGCCGGTCCGGGTGGTCGAGCAGCTCGGCGGCGGTCCAGCCCTTCTGGCACAGCCCGCCCCGGTTGGTGGGGAAGTCCCGGGGAGCGACCTCGACGCCGTCGCCGGTCGCGCGCAGCAGCATGCCGCACTGCAACGCGCAGTACGGGCAGTGCGTGGCCGCCTCCCGGGGGCGTACCCCGGATTGTGTCGCCACGTGCGCACCGTCTGTCATGTCGGAAAAGCGTGCCGCCGGGCGGTTTCCGGCCCGGGTCCCTTCTGTTTCGGTCCTGTCAAGAGCGCCTCACACCGCACGTGCGTGACGGAACGGACGGCGAGGTTTAGAATGTGAGAAAGTCGTCTCATACTGCGGGAGGCCGGATGAGTGTGACGGATGCGTTCGACGCCGTGGCCGGCAGTTACGACCAGGCCCGACGTCGACTGGTGCCCTGCTTCGACGCCTTCTACGGCACCGCGGTCGAGGTGGCCGCACCGCCGCTGCGGGCGGCGCTCGCGGCCGGGCGTACCCCCGAGGTGCTGGACCTGGGCGCGGGCACCGGCCTGCTCTCCCTGCTGCTGACCGCCGCCATCCCCGGCGTGCGGCTGACGCTCGTGGACGGCGCGCCCGGCATGCTGGCCGTGGCCACCGGCCACCTGTCCGCGCGCGGCGTGCCGCACCGCACGGTCCACGCCGACCTGGCCGACCCGCTGCCCGCCGGCCGCTACGACGCGGTGGTCTCCGCGCTCGCCATCCACCACCTCGACGACGACGGCAAGCGGGCGCTCTACCGGCGCTCGGCCGCGGCGCTGGCGCCCGGCGGTGTGTTCGTCAACGCCGAGCAGGTGGCCGGGCCGACACCGGCGCTCGACCGGCGCTACGACGAGGTGTGGACGGCGCGGATCACCGAGCTGGGCTCCGACGCCGAGGAGATCGCCGCCTCCCGGGAGCGGATGCGGCACGACCGGCCCGCCACGGTCGCCGACCAGTGCCGCTGGCTGGGTGAGGCCGGGCTGACCGACGTGGACTGCTTCTTCAAGGAGTGGCGTTTCGCCGTCTTCGGCGGCCGTGCGCCGGATGTCTGATTTCTCGCCGCGTCGCCGGAGGGATGACTACTGGTCATACCGCTGGGTAGTCTGCTCGGCATGACCGCCAAGGTGACACTGTCGTTCTCCGACGAGACGATCGAGGAAGCGCGCCGGTTCGCCAAGCGGGAAGGGCTCTCCCTCTCCGCCTGGATGGACCAGGCCGCCCGGGAGAAGGCGCTGCGCGAGGTGTTCACCGCGCACGCCGCCGCGGTCGGCCGCGCCGGCCTGGACCTGGAGGCCGACGCCCTGGCCGACGACCAGGAGGCCGCCATGGTCGACGACGCCCTGTTCCGTGGCGGTCGCCCGCGTGCTGCGTAGGGGAGAGATCTGGCGCATCTCCGGCGCCCGGGACCGGTTCGGCCTGATCATCAGCTCCGACGTCTACAACTCCACCGCGGTGCCGATCGTGATGGTGGCGGAGGTGGTCGACGAGTCGTTGCTGCGCGACTCGCCGCTGGCCGTACGCATGGGTGGCTTCGTGGTGATGCCCGACCGGCTCTCCTCGCCGATGAAGAAGTGGTTCACCGAGTGCGTGGACGTGGCGGACACCGAGACCATGCAGCGGGTCGGGCGCGCGCTGCGGATCCTCCAGGAGCTGTGACCGCCTCACCGCCGCCGTCCGGCGGACGTGCGATCTCCGTATCCGTGCCGACGCGCACGGGGCACCGGACGGAAACCGCCGGTTCCTAGCGTCCCCCTCGTCACCGACGAGGAGGAGTCGCCGTGAGCACGCTCGCTTCAGCCACCACAGCCACCACCCCGGCCCCGGTCGCCACCGACCGGTCGGGACGGATCACCGAATGGCGTCCGGAGGACCCGGCGTTCTGGGCCGCCGGCGGCGCCCGGATCGCCCGCCGCAACCTGTACGTGTCGATCTTCGCCGAGCACGTCGGCTTCTCCGTGTGGAGCCTCTGGTCGGTGACGGTGCTCTTCCTCGGCCCGGCGTACGGCATCGACCCGGCCGGGAAATTCCTGCTCACCGCCGTGCCGGCCGCGCTGGGCGCGGTGCTGCGACTGCCCTACACGCTCGCGGTGGCCCGCTTCGGGGGCCGGAACTGGACCATCGTCAGCGTGTTGCTGCTGCTGGTGCCGGCGGTGCCGATGACGGTGCTGATCGAGCCCGGGGTGTCGTACACCACGCTCATGGTGCTGGCCTGCCTGTCCGGCGTGGGCGGCGGCAACTTCGCCTCCTCGATGGCGAACATCAACCTGTTCTTCCCGGAGCGGCTCAAGGGGCGGGCGCTGGGGCTCAACGCCGGCGGCGGCAACCTCGGCGTGCCGGCGGTGCAGCTCGTCGGGCTGGCGGTGCTGGCCACCGCGGGGGCCGCGTACCCCCGGCTCGTGCCGGCCGTCTACCTGCCGCTGATCGTGCTCGCCGCGCTGGCCGCGGCGCGCTGGCTGGACAACGTGCCGGGGGCGCGCAACGAGCCGGGGGCGCTGCGCGAGGCCGCCCGCGACCCGCACACCTGGGTGATGTCGCTGCTCTACGTCGGCACGTTCGGCTCGTTCATCGGCTTCGGCTTCGCCTTCGGCCAGGTGCTCCAGCTCCAGTTCCACGACCGGTTCCCCACCCCGGTCGACGCCGCCTGGCTGACCTTCCTCGGTCCGCTCGTCGGCTCGCTGGTCCGGCCGTTCGGGGGTCAGCTCGCCGACCGGCTCGGCGGAGCCCGGGTCACGTTCTGGAACTTCGTCGCGATGGCCGGCGGGGCCGGGCTGGTGCTCTACGCCGCCCGTGAGCACTCCTTCCCGCTCTATCTGGTCGGCTTCCTGGCGCTGTTCGTGTTCTCCGGGATCGGCAACGGCTCGACGTACAAGATGATCCCGGCGATCTTCCGGGCCCGGGCCACCGCCGAGGCCGAGCTGACCGGGGACCGGGAGGCGGCGCAGCGGCGGGCCCGGCGGCTCGCCGGCGCGTTGATCGGCATCGCCGGCGCGGTCGGCGCGTCCGGCGGGGTGCTGGTGAACGTGGCGTTCCGGCAGTCGTTCCTGACCTCCGGCACCGCCGACGCCGCCTATCTGGCCTTCATCGGCTGGTATGCGCTCTGCTTCCTGGTGACCTGGGCGGTCTACCTGCGGCCGGGGCCGCGTACGCTGGTCGGCGTGTGACCCGCGCCATGGGCGCACGCCGGGCCACCCCGTTTTGACCAGCCGCCGGCCGGCCGGGTATCGTTGCCTGCTGTTGTACGACATTCTTAGGCGTGCCGCATCAGGTACGCTTGGTCGTTCGTGCGCGCTGGTTCGACTGGGAAGCCCCGGTTACCTCGGCGCGCGACCCCAGACCGACGACGAGACAAGGTAGACCTGTGCGTACGTACAGCCCGAAGCCGGGTGAGATCGAGCGTCAGTGGCACGTCATCGACGCCTCTGACGTCGTGCTGGGCCGCCTCGCGACCCACGCCGCCACGCTGCTGCGTGGCAAGCACAAGCCGACTTTCGCGCCGCACGTCGACACGGGCGACTTCGTCGTCATCGTGAACGCGGGCAAGGTCGCGCTGACCGGCAACAAGCGTCAGACCAAGGTTGCTTACCGCCACTCCGGCTACCCGGGTGGCCTGAAGCGGGTCGGCTACGACGAGCTGCTCAGCAAGCGGCCCGAGCGGGCCGTCGAGCTGGCCGTGAAGGGCATGCTCCCGCACAACAAGCTGGGCCGTCAGATTCTCAAGAAGCTGAAGGTCTACGCCGGTGCCGAGCACCCGCACAGCGCGCAGCAGCCGGCGCCGTTCGAGATCAAGCAGATCGCGCAGTGAGCGCGGGCGAAGGAAGCAGCATGACCGACATCACCGAGACCGAGGTCGCCCCCGAGGCCACCGAGGCGCCGGCGCCCGTCGCGCGCGCGCCCCGCGGTGACCGCCCGATCCAGACCGTGGGCCGTCGCAAGGAAGCCATCGTCCGGGTCCGGATCGTCCCCGGCAGCGGCAAGATCACCTGCAACGGCCGCGACCTCGAGGCCTACTTCCCGAGCAAGGTGCACCAGCAGCTCATCAAGGACCCGCTGGTCACCGCCGAGAAGCCCGAGGCGTTCGACGTGATCGCCAACCTGCGGGGCGGCGGCACCACCGGCCAGGCCGGCGCGCTGCGGCTCGCCATCGCCCGGGCGCTGATCGTCAACGAGCCCGACGACCGTCCGGCCCTGAAGAAGGCCGGCTTCCTGACCCGTGACGCCCGGGTCAAGGAGAGCAAGAAGTACGGCCTCAAGAAGGCCCGTAAGGCTCCCCAGTACTCGAAGCGCTGATCTCCAGCGGCGTCTTGTACTTCTGACGGACGGCCGGGTCCGCCTCCCTTCTGCGGAGGCGGCCCGGCCGTTCCGTGTTTCTCTCCACAACGGCAGTTCCACGGAGGTTGGCGGGTATGGGCCGGTTGTTCGGCACGGACGGCGTACGCGGGCGGGCGAACGCGGATCTCACCCCGGAGGTGGCGCTCGCGGTCGCGGTGGCCGCGGCACACACCCTGGCCGAGACCGACCGGAGCCATCCGCCGCTCGCGGTGGTGGGCCGGGACACCCGGGCCAGCGGCGAGATGTTGGAGGCGGCGGTGGTCGCCGGCCTGACCAGCGCGGGCGCCAACGTGGTCCGGGTCGGCGTGCTGCCCACCCCGGCGGTGGCGTTCCTCACCGCCGAGATCAAGGCCGACCTCGGCGTCATGCTCTCCGCCTCGCACAACCCGATGCCGGACAACGGCATCAAGCTCTTCGCCGCCGGCGGGCACAAACTGCCCGACGATATCGAGATGCGGATCGAGGCGGCCGTCGAAGCGAACGCCACCACCGCCTGGAAACGCCCGACCGGCGCCGGTGTCGGCCGGGTCAACGACCTGCTCGACGGCGCCGACCACTACGTCCAGCACCTCGTCGGCACCGTGCCGCACCGCCTCGACGGGATCAGGGTCGTGGTCGACTGCGCCAACGGCGCGGCGGCCGACGTCGCCCCGGTCGCCTACCGGGAGGCCGGCGCCGAGGTGATCGCCATCCACGCCGAGCCGGACGGGCTGAACATCAACGACGGGTGCGGCTCCAACCACATCGAGGCGCTGCGCGCCGCGGTGGTCGAGCACGGCGCGCACCTCGGCCTCGCCCACGACGGCGACGCCGACCGCTGCGTCGCGGTCAGCGCCGACGGCACGGAGGTCGACGGCGACCAGGTGATGGCCATCCTCGCCCTGGCCATGCGCGACGCCGGCGAGCTGACCCAGGACACCCTGGTCGCCACCGTGATGAGCAACCTCGGCCTGCGGCTGGCCATGTCCGCGCACGGCATCCGGCTGGTCGAGACGAAGGTCGGCGACCGGTACGTGCTGGAGGAGCTGCGCGCCTCCGGCCTGGCCCTGGGCGGCGAGCAGAGCGGCCACATCGTGCTGCCCGCGTTCGCCACCACCGGCGACGGTGTGCTCACCGGCCTGCACCTGATGGCCCGGATGGCGGCCACCGGCACGTCCCTGGCCGAGCTGGCCGCCGTGGTCACCAAGCTGCCCCAGGTGCTGATCAACGTGCCGGTGGGCGACCGTACCGTCGGCGCCGCCGCGCCGGCCGTCCGCGCCGAGGTCGAGCGGGCCGAGGCCGAACTGGGCGAGACCGGCCGGGTGCTGCTCCGCCCGTCCGGCACCGAGCCGCTGGTGCGGGTCATGGTCGAGGCGGCCACCGAGGCCACCGCGCGCGAGGTCGCCGAACGCATCGCCGAGCAGGTCCGCTCCGCCAGCCCGGTCGCCTGACCGCTCCGGCGGCCTGCCCCGGCCCGGCCGCCCGGTGGTCGCCCGGTCCGGCGACCTGGCGGTCAGGTCGCCGGGAGGCGGCGCAGGAAGCGGACGGCCAGGTCGGTGACCGCGTCGGCGTCCAGCTCCAGCGCCGGCCCGGCGACCGTCACCTCGGCCAGCGCCAGCCCCGGCACCTCGCTGTCCCGCCAGCCGCCGACGAACCACGCCCGCTCCTGTTCGGCGAGCGCCAGGTTCGCCGCGTCGAGCACCGCCGCCGGATACGGCAACCAGAACCGGAACTGGTGGGTGTGCGGCGGCGCCGGATACACCCGGGCGCCGGGCAGGGCGGCCAACGCCTCGGCCACCACCTTCGCGTGCCCCACGTAGCCGCCGAGCCGGGGCAGCTCCCGCTCCAACCCGGCGAGCCCGGCGAGCGCCGCCGGCCACTGCTGGAACAGCGTGCCGCCGTACCGGTGCCGCCAGGCGCGGGCATACCGGACCAGGTCGGCGTCGCCGGCAAGCGCCGCGCCCGAGTGGCCGCCGAGCGACTTGTAGAGCGAGACGTACGTGCTGTCGGCCAACGCCGCGATCTCGGCCGTCGAGTAGCCCAGATGCACGGTCGACTCCCAGAGCCGGGCGCCGTCGAAGTGCACCCGCGCGCCCCGCGCCCGGGCCGCCGCGACGACGGCGACCAGGTCGTCCCAGGTCGGCAGCACGAACCCGGCGTCGCGCAGCGGCAACTCCAGGCAGAGCGTGCCGATCGGCTCGTCGAGCGCGGCCACCTCGGCGGCCGTCGGATTGCGCGGCGCGGTCGTCGTGCGCACCGCCCGAACGCCGGTGAGCAGCGCGTACGCGTCCCGCTCGTGCAGCAGCGGGTGGCTCAGCGGGTGCAGGCCGACCCCCGCCCGGCCGGTCGCCTCCGCGCCGTACCGCATCACGACCTGCTGGGCCATCGTGCCGGACGGGAACAGGACGGCCGCCTCCGTGCCGAGCAGCCCGGCCACCCGCGCCTCCAGCTCCGCGACCGGGCCGCCCTCGCCGTAGACGTCGGGCAGGTCGTCACCGGCCACCGCGCCGAGCGCGGCCACCTGCTCCCGCACCGATTCCGGACGTACGCCGGAGAGCATCGTGTCGCAGCCGCGCTGGGCGGCCAGCCGGCGCAGCCGCTCGGCGTACCCGTCGCTCATCCGTCCGCCCCGAGCCGGCCCAGCCGGGTCACCGCCTCGGCGAGCACCTCCGGCCGCTTGCAGAACGCGAACCGGACCAGCCGGCGACCCGCCGCCACGTCGTCGTAGAAGACCTGCGTGGGCACCGCCACCACCCCGCACCGCTCCGGCAGGGCCCGGCAGAACTCCACCCCGTCCCGGCCACCGAGCGGGGACACGTCGGCGGTGACGAAGTAGGTCCCCTCCGGCGCGAGCACGCCGAACCCGGCGTCGGCGAGGCCGGCGACCAGTTGGTCCCGCCGGCGTTGCAGGTCGTCCCGGAAACCGGTGAAGTACGCGTCCGGCAGGCCGAGTGCCACCGCCACGGCCGGTTGCAGCGGACCCGCGTTGACGAACGTGAGGAACTGCTTCACCCGCAGCACGGCGGCGACGAGCGACGCCGGGCCGCTCACCCAGCCGACCTTCCAGCCGGTGCAGGAGAACGTCTTGCCCGCCGAGGACACCCGCAGCGTCCGCTCCCGCATGCCCGGCAGCGTGGCCAGCGGCACGTGCGGCGCGGCGGCGTCGGTGAACACCAGATGCTCGTAGACCTCGTCGGTGACCGCGTACGTGCCGTGCTCCCGGCACAGCTCGGCGACCAGGGCCAACTCGTCGGCGGTGAACACCTTCCCGGTCGGGTTGTGCGGCGAGTTCAGCAGCACCAGCCGGGTCCGCGGCCCGAACGCGGCGCGCAGCTCGGCCGGGTCGAAGGCGTACCGGCCGTCCGCCCCCGGGCGCAGCGTCACCGGGCGGCGCACCGCGCCGGCCAGCGCGATCGAGGCGGCGTACGAGTCGTAGTACGGCTCGAAGCAGACCACCTCGTCACCCGGCTCGCAGAGCGCGAGGATGCTCGCCGCGATCGCCTCCGTCGCGCCGGCGGTCACCACGATCTCGCCGTCCGGGTCGTACTCCAGATCCCAGAACCGCCGCTGGTGGGCGGCGACGGCCGCGCGCAACGCGGGGATGCCCGGGCCCGGCGGGTACTGGTTGTGGCCGGTACGCAGCGCCTCGGCGGCGGCGGCGAGCATCTCCGGCGGCCCGTCGGTGTCCGGGAAGCCCTGCCCCAGGTTGACCGCGCCGGTGCGTACGGCCAGCGCCGACATCTCGGCGAAGATGGTGGTGCCGAACGGCCGCATGCGGGCCACCAGCGGATCCGTCGTCGTCACGGCGGCCAGCCTACGGCCCGCCGCCGGCGTCGCAAGACCACCACCGCCCACCCCGCCTGCGGTGTCACCATCCGAAGCAGGACGCCATCCCGCCCGTCGCGCTCGAATCCCGGGAGACGACCTTCCCGTCCACGGTGATCCGGCAGCTCACCCCGTCGCGCTGCTGGTCCTCGGGAATGGCGACGATCTGCACCCGTTTCCGGTCGTTCGCGGTGAACGCCAGCCGCCACGGTGGCTGCATCCCGTTCACGGTGAGGAATTCGCCGTTGGCGTCATAGAACTCGACGCCGGCGGCTCCCGTGCCGGTGATCTCGTACACCACCGCGAACCGGCCGCGCCCGGCGGACGGGGTGGTGGCCGGGACCACCGGCGCCGTGGTCGGCTCGTCGGTGAGGCCGCCGGGTCCGTCCGGCCAGCCCGGCGCCCCGGACCCGTCGACGAACGGCGGCTCGTACGGCTCCCCGGACGTGGTCGACCCTTCGACGACGCTGCCGAGCACGCCCAGGCCGACGCACCCGCAGACGGCAAGCACAAGCGCGACGACCGCGGCGATGACCACCCCGAGCACCCAGCCCGCGCCCGACCGGCGCGGCGTCCCCCCGGGGTACGCGAACGGCGGCGGATACGGTCCCGGCGGATACGGCCCAGATGGGTAGGGCCCGGGCGGATACGGTCCGGGCTGGTAGGGCCCGGGCTGATGCGCGGCCGGTGGCCATCCCGGCGTGTCCGGAGTCGGCTGCCCGGTGGTGCGGGGCTGTCCTTCGACGCCGGCTTGGTCGGTGGTGCCGCCTGCCTGGCCGCTCGTGCCGGCCCCGGGTGTCCAGGGGGTCGGCTCCCAGGGCGTCGGTGTCCATGGCGCGGGCGGCGCCCAGGGCTGCGGCGCAGCCAGCGGGTCCGGCGGCGTCCAGGTGGCGGGCTCGCCGGAGGGCGGCGGCGCCGTCGGGTCGCTCGGCCTGGGGGTCGGCTCGGGGGTGGGGGCCGTCTCGGACATCGGCTCAGCTCACAGGGGTACGGCGGCGGGCGACCGCGGAGGGATGGACCCCGGGGATGCCGCCCGGGCCCTCAATGTAGGACGTGCCAGCCATCCCCGCGCCCCCGCCCGCCCCCCGCCCGCTTCACCTCGCCCCGTCGGAGATCTTGGAAGGTGACGGCCCTTCCGGGGGCCGAAATCTTCCAAGATCCGTCGAGGCGGCTCGGCGACACGGACGGGATGGGATGAAGGAGGTCGCGCCGGGGTGATTTGTCTGCTGGGGGAGCAATGTTGATCGGTTCGCTCATGCTTGGTGATCGATCACCCGCCTTCCGCGCACGCGCGGTGAGCGAAACTGGGTTAGGCTGCGGACCATGTGTGGAATCGTGGGTTACGCCGGTGCGCGCCCGGCGCTCGGCATCGTGCTCGACGGACTGCGGCGGCTGGAATACCGCGGCTACGACTCGGCCGGCGTCGCCGTGGTCTGCGACGACGAGCTGCTGACCGAGAAGAAGGCCGGCAAGCTGGCCAACCTGGAGAAGGTTCTCTCCGAGCGGGCCGCCGACAACCCCGAGGACTGCGCCGCCAGCCCGATCGGCATCGGCGACGGCACCACCGGCATCGGCCACACCCGGTGGGCCACGCACGGCGGGCCGACCGACCGCAACGCCCACCCGCACCTCTCGCCGGACGGCCGGGTCGCGGTCATCCACAACGGCATCATCGAAAACTTCGCGAAGCTCCGCGGCGAGCTTGAGGACGAGGGTGTCGAGTTCGCCAGCGACACCGACACCGAGTGCGCCGCGCACCTGATCGCCCGTGCGCTCGCCGATCTGCGGTCAGCCGGCGAGGCCGACAGCCCGCAGTTGCTCGCCTCGGCCATGCGGGTGGTCTGCGGGCGACTCGAAGGGGCGTTCACCCTGCTCGCCGTGGACGCGGCCATCCCCGGCGCGGTGGTCGGCGCCCGGCGCAACTCGCCGCTGGTGGTGGGCCGGGGTGACGGCGAGAACTACCTCGCCAGCGACGTGGCCGCGTTCATCGAGCACACCCGGGAGGCGGTCGAGCTGGGGCAGGACCAGATCGTCCTGATCACCGGTGACAGCATCGAGATCACCGACTTCGCCGGCCAGCCCGCGGCCGGCAAGGACTTCCACATCGACTGGGACTCGTCGGCTGCCGAGAAGGGCGGCTACGACTGGTTCATGCTCAAGGAGATCGAGGAGCAGCCGCAGGCCATCGCCGACACGCTGCTCGGCCGGCTCACCGAGAGCGGCGAGATCGCACTCGACGAGGTTCGCCTGAGCGAGCAGGACCTGCGCGACGTCGACAAGATCTTCATCGTCGCCTGCGGCACCGCCTACCACGCCGGTCTGGTCGCCAAGTACGCCATCGAGCACTGGACCCGGATCCCCTGCGAGGTGGAGCTGGCGAGCGAGTTCCGTTACCGCGACCCGGTGCTCGACCGCTCCACCCTGATCGTGGTGATCTCGCAGTCCGGCGAGACCATGGACACGCTGATGGCGCTGCGTCACGCCAAGGAGCAGAAGGCCCGGGTGCTGGCCGTCTGCAACACCAACGGCTCGACCATCCCGCGCGAGTCCGACGCGGTGCTCTACACCCACGGTGGCCCGGAGATCGCGGTGGCCTCCACCAAGGCGTTCCTCACCCAGGTCGTCGCCTGCTATCTGATCGGGCTGCACCTGGCCCAGGTGCGGGGCATCAAGTTCGCCGACGAGGTGGGCGCGGTGGTGTCCCAGCTCCAGGAGATGCCGGGCAAGCTGCGCGAGCTGCTGGACCGGATCGAGCCGGTCCGCGAGCTGGCCCGTGAGCTGAAGGCCGAGCCGACCGTGCTGTTCATCGGCCGGCACGTGGGCTACCCGGTGGCGCTGGAGGGCGCGCTGAAGCTCAAGGAGTTGGCGTACATGCACGCCGAGGGCTTCGCCGCCGGCGAGCTGAAGCACGGCCCGATCGCCTTGATCGACAAGGGCACGCCGGTGATCTGCATCGTGCCGTCCCCGGTCGGCCGGGGCATGCTGCACGACAAGGTCGTCTCCAACATCCAGGAGGTGCGCGCCCGGGGCGCCCGCACCATCGTGATCGCGGAGGAGGGCGACCAGGCGGTGGTCCGTTACGCCGATCATCTGATCTACGTGCCGCGTACGCCGACGCTGCTCGCGCCGCTGGTGACCACCGTGCCGCTCCAGGTGCTCGCCGCCGAGATCGCCGCGGCCCGCGGACACGACGTCGACCAGCCGCGGAACCTCGCCAAGTCGGTCACGGTCGAGTAGCTCGGATCGACGCCCCGGCCCTCTCCGCCCCACGACGGAGGGGGCCGAGGCGTCTCACCGGCCCAGCACGATCCGCGCCATCGCGTCCAGGGCCGGGTTGTCGGCGTCCCAGTAGCCGGTATGGCCGTGTCGTGCGCTCGGGAAGCGCCGGCCACCGAAGCCCGGCGCGCTCGGGTCGGCCCCGAACCAGAGCCGGTCGGAGCGCGGGTCGAGCACGGCCAGCGCCGGCCCGAGCGGCGTACCGGCCAGCACGGCACGGCGGGCCAGCTCGTCCGGCTGGCGGGCGAGCCGGATCACGTCGTCCGGCGCGGTCGACGCCCAGACCTGCCCGGCCGGCATCCGTAGCTCGGTGGCGTGGTCGACGCCGACGCCGGGCGACCCGACGAAGACAAGCGCGTCCGCGCCCAGCCCGTGGTCGCGAGCGGCGGCGCCGACCACGAGCGAGCCGTAGCTGTGCCCGAGCACGGTCTGCCGGGCCGGTGGCCCCTCGTGCGTGGCCCGCAGCCCCTCCTGGAACCGGTGCAGGGCCGGCCCGGCGTCCTCGGCCTGCCGGGCACCGGCCGCCTCGGTGAGGAAGTCCGGCGCGTCGTAGTCCAGCCAGAGCACCGCCGCCGTCTCCTCGCCCGGCCCGATCGCCGCGCACCGGTCCAGCACCCGGGCGGCCCGGCCCAGTTCGGCCGGGGCGTCGGCGAGGTCGGCAGTCATGCCGGGGACGTAGGTCAGCACCGCGCCGGCCCGGTCCGGGTTGCCGAGCGCCACCACCGCCCGCCCGTCCCCGGCGAGGTCGAGCCCCAGCAGGTACGCCCGCGGCGCGGACGGCGTCGCCAGCCGCTCACCCAGCCCGTCCAGGCCGCGCAGCGCCGCCTCCACCCCGGCCAGCCGGGCCCGGCGGGTCACCTCGATCGGCCCGGCCGGCAGCGGGCGTAGCAGGGCGAGGCGGCGTGCGAGCAACTCCTGGCGCCGGTCGGCGAGCAACAGCCGGTTGGCCTGGTCGCGGGCGGCGGCGGGCACTCCGTCCCATCGGCCCACCCGATCCGGCTCGTGCCCGACCAGCCACCGCCGCTCGGCCGGGCTCAGACCGGCCCACCAGCGACTCACCTCGACCGGCCCGGCTCCGGGCCCCGGTCGCCAGCCGGGTGGGACGCTCACCCACCCGGTCACCGCCGCCGTGGCGATCTCCGTCAGCCGGTCGACCGCCTCCCGATCCGCCGCGCCCGCCAGGGCCAGCGCGCCACGGATCCCGGCCTGCGCCTGAACCACCGCGGGCCCGGCCCGGTCGACGGGCTGGGCCGGCGGGGGCCGGACGGCGCCGGTGCGGTCGACGGACAGGCCACCGGTCTCGGCGCGGGCCACCTCGGCGCCGAGCCGGGCCTTCGCCGCGCCCACCCGGGCGGCGAACTCGGCGAGCGCCTGGTCGATCTCGAACAGGGCGGGCAGCCCGTCGGTGAGCGCGGTGCGCAACTCGGCGAGACGCCGCTGGGCGGCCGTCGAGGCGGTACCGGACCAGCCCGGCCGGAGGTCGCCGGCCCGGGCGGTCAGCCCGTCGGCCCGGCGGCGCACCGGGTCGGCGAGCCCGCGCCAGGCCGCTCCGGCGGCGAGCCAGGCACCCGGATCCGCCCGCCACAACTGCGCGTAGCCGACGGGGCCCGCGCCGGCTCGCCGTGGTGGTGGGTGGCCGACGGCACGGGCGCCGGCTTGCCGTGGCTGTGGGCGGCCGACGGCACCCGCGCCGGCTCGCCGTGGCTGTGGGTGGCCGATCGGCTCCGGGCCGGTGGCGACCGCCGGACGCGGGCGGGCGCGGACGCCGTCGCCGCTCATCGCGACGCCCCAGCGATGCGCCGGGCGGCCCGCTCGTCCACCGCCTCGTAGCCGTCCGCGCCGCCGCGTAGCGCCTCGGCGCTGGCGGCCACCCCGGCCGCGACCGTGCCGGACCAGCGCCGCGCCGCGGTCTCCAGATCGTCGAGCGCCACCCCGGTCCGCCAGCCGTCCGCCGGGGGCGCCACCGGCGTCGGCATCCCGCCCGGCCCGTGCGCCAGCCGGTAGGCGTCGTCGGTCAGCCCCCGGGCCACCGCGCGCAGCAACTCCGGATCGACGGCGAACAGCTCCTCGACCACGACCACCTCCCCACCTCGCCGGCCCCACCAGCCGGACCCGGACAGCGGCGACGCTAGGCGGGACGGCACCGTTCGCGCCGGCCCTGTGGACAACGTCGCCGGTTTTCCACAGCGGGCGTTCGCCGGCCCGCCGGGGACCCGGCCCGCCGGTAGGGTGAATTCGTGATCGAGGCCGATCCGGCCGGCGGGGACGAACGGGACGGGATGGCATGAGACCGGTGTGGCGGGTCGCGGATGTCCGCGCGGCGGAGGCGGGGCTGATGGCGACCCTCCCGTCCGGGGCGCTGATGCAACGGGCCGCGGCCGGGCTGGCCCGCCGGTGCGCGCTGCTGCTGGCGGACCGGGGCGGGGTCTACGGCGCCCGGGTGTTGCTGCTCGTGGGCTCCGGCGACAACGGCGGCGACGCGCTCTACGCCGGCGCGCGCCTGGCCGGTCGGGGTGCCGCGGTCGACGCCCTGCTCCTCAGCCCCGAGCGGGCGCACGTTGGCGGGCTGGCCGCGCTGCGCGCCGCCGGCGGGCGGGTGGTCGACCGGCCGTCCGCCGTGGTCGATCTGGTCCTCGACGGCATCGTGGGCATCGGCGGCACCGGCGGCCTGCGGGAGACGGCCGACCAGCTCGCCGGGAGCCTGGCCGAGCGTGTCGGCCGGGACGGCGCCCGGGCCACGGTGGTCGCGGTGGACGTTCCGAGTGGCGTCGCGGTGGACACCGGCCACGTCCCGCTCACCGACGCCGGCCGGCCCGGCGCGGTCCGCGCCGACGTGACCGTGGCGTTCGGCGCGCTCAAGCCGGCCCTGGTGGTCGGCCCGGCCGCCCCGCTCGCCGGTCAGGTCGACCTGGTCGACATCGGGCTCACGCCGTGGCTGCGCGGTTCGCCGGCGCTGCGGGTGACGGAGTGGTCCGACGTGGCCGACTGGTGGCCGGCGCTCGGCGACTCGTCGGAGAAATACACCCGAGGCGTGGTCGGGGTGGCGACCGGCTCGGCCACCTATCCGGGTGCGGCCGTGCTCTCGGTCGGCGGTGCGCTTGCCGGTCCCACCGGCCTGGTCCGCTATGCCGGCGGCGCCCGGGCCGAGGTGGTGCACCAGCACCCGTCGGTGATCGCCACCGGCCGGGTCGCCGACGCCGGCCGGGTGCAGGCCTGGGTCTGCGGCTCGGGGCTCGGCACCGGCGAGGACTCCGCCGCCGAGCTGCGCGCGGTGCTGGCCGCGCCGGTGCCGGTGGTGCTCGACGCCGACGCGCTGACGCTGCTTGTCGACGGCAAGCTCGCCGACCGGCTGCGCGGGCGGGACGCCCCGATCGTGGTGACTCCGCACGACCGGGAGTTCGCCCGGCTCTGCGGCGAGATGCCGGGGGAGGACCGGGTCGCCGCGGCGCTGCGACTGGCCGCCTGGATGAACGCGGTGGTGCTGTTGAAGGGCGACCGGACGATCGTCGGCACCCCCGACGGCCGGGCGTACGTCAATCCGACCGGCACCCCGGCGCTGGCCACCGGCGGCACCGGCGACGTGCTGGCCGGGCTGCTCGGTTCGCTGCTCGCCGCCGGGCTGGCTCCCGAGCGGGCGGCCACCGCCGCGGCGTACCTGCACGGGCTGGCCGGCCGGGAGGCGGCGGGCGGCGGCCCGGTGACCGCGCCCGACGTGGCCGCGGCGTTGCGTCCGGTGCTGGCCCGTCTGGGCTGATCCAGGGCCCGGCGGCACCCGCTCGGCGGGGCCGGCCGCACGGCTCACGGCCAGGATGATCACCGGCGGAAGTAGGCTGGGGGCATGTGGCAGTCCGAGGTGCGGGTCGATCTCGACGCGATCCGGGAGAACGTGTCCCGCCTGAAGGCCGGAACGAGCGCCGAGCTGATGGCCGTGGTCAAGGCCGACGGGTACGGGCACGGCATGGTGCCGGCGGCCCGCGCGGCGCTCGACGCCGGGGCGGACCAGCTCGGTGTCTGCACCCTCGACGAGGCGCTCCGGCTGCGCCAGGAGGGGATCACCGCGCCGGTGCTGGCGTGGCTGCTCGACCCGGGCCTGCCGTTGCACGACGGGATCGCGGTCGGCGTCGATCTCGGCTGCGCGAGCCTGGCCCAGCTCGACGAGATGACCGAGGCGAGCCGGCGGGCGGACCGGCCGGCCCGGCTGCACCTCAAGATCGATACCGGATTGTCCCGCGGCGGCGCGACCGTCGCCGACTGGCCGGCGCTGCTGGAAGCCGCCGCGAAGGCCCAGGCCGACGGCCTGGTCGAGGTGGTCGGCGTGTGGAGCCACTTCGTCTACGCCGACTCGCCCGGCCACCCCACCACGGACCGCCAGCTCGCCGTCTTCCACGAGGGGCTGGAGATGGTGGCGCGGGCCGGCCTGCGCCCCCGCTACCGCCACCTGGCCAACTCGGCGGCCACGCTGACCCGACCGGACACCCACTTCGACCTGGTCCGTCCGGGCATCGCCATCTACGGCCTGTCGCCGGTCGCGGGCGAACGGTTCGGCCTGCGCCCGGCGATGACCGCGCGGGCCCGGGTGATGCTCACCAAGCGGGTCCCGGCCGGCACCGGCGTCTCCTACGGGCACACCTACCTCACCGAGAACGAGAGCAACCTGGCCGTGGTGCCGCTCGGCTACGCCGACGGGGTGCCCCGGCACGCCTCGAACACCGGTCCGGTGCTGCTCGGCGGCGAGCGGCGGACCATTTCCGGGCGGGTCTGCATGGATCAGTTCGTGGTCGACTGCGGCGACGACGAGGTGGCCGCCGGCGACGTGGCGACGCTGTTCGGCAGCGGCGCGGACGGCGAGCCCACCGCCGACGACTGGGCCGAGGCGGTCGGCACCATCAACTACGAGATCGTCACCCGGTTCGGCGGTGTCCGGGTCCCGCGCGTCTACGACGGCGAGAAGACATGAGCCCCCGCCTGCGGGTGCCTCGGCCGCGTGGCGCCGCCGGCAAGGTGGCCGGGCTGGTCGGCGCCGCCGTCGGGGTGGCCGCCGCCGGCCTCGCGGCGGGTGTGGCAAGCGAGCGGGTCCTGGTCCGCCGGTTGAAGAACGACCCCGCCGACCCGTACGCCCACGAGGTGTTCGGCCGGCAGCGTCACGACGAGGCGTACCTCCTGGAGATGCCGGACGGCACCGACATCCACGTCGAGGTGGTCGAGCCGACCCGGCCGGTCGCCGGGCACCCGACGGTCGTGCTGGTGCACGGCTTCTGTCTGGACATGGGCACGTTCCACTTCCAGCGCAAGATGCTCGCCGACCGGGGCGACTACCGGGTGGTCGCGTACGACCAGCCGGGGCACGGCCGCTCCGGGAGACTGGAGACCGGTGAGTACGACCTGGCCGCGCTGGGCCGCACGTTGCGCCGGGTCCTCGACGAGGTGGCCCCGGACGGGCCGCTGGTGCTGGTCGGGCACTCGATGGGCGGCATGACCATCATGGCGTTGGCCGAGCTCTATCCGGAGCTGTTCGGCGACCGGGTGGTCGGCACGGTGCTGATGGCCACCTCCGGCGGCCTGGCGGCGGAGACCAAGCTGGTGGCCCCCGCGCTGCTCGGCCGGGTCGGCTCACCGGTGCTGCACGTGATGAGCAACGCCACCCGGTACGGCGGCCCGGTGATCGACAGGGCCCGGCGGTCCACCTCGAACGTGGCCTGGTTGCTGACCCGCAGGTACGGCTTCGGCACCCCGAAGCCGAGCCCGGCCCTGGTGTCGTACGTGGAGACGATGAACTCCCGCACCTCGGCCGACACGGTCACCCGCTACCTGCGGACCCTGGCCACCCACTCGCGCTTCCCGGCGCTGGCCGCGCTCGCCGGAACGCCGGTGCTGGTGATCGTGGGGGACAAGGACATGATCACGCCGGTGACGCACTCGGAGGAGATCGTCCGGCGGCTGCCGGAGGCCGAGTTCGTGCAGATCCACGACAGCGGGCACGTGGTGATGCTTGAGCACGCCGACGAGGTCAACGCGGCGTTGGCGAGATTCCTGGAGTCACTGGCGTGAGCGTGGTCGTGGTGGAGCTGAAGACCGTCGACGACACCCGCGAGTTCGGCCGGCGGCTGGCCGGCGTGCTGCGCGCGGGGGACCTGCTGCTGCTCAGCGGTCCGCTGGGGGCCGGCAAGACCGCGCTGACCCAGGGCGTCGGCGCCGGCCTCGGGGTGCGCGGCGACATCACCTCGCCCACCTTCGTCATCGCCCGGGTGCACCGGCCGGACCCGGCGCGGGGCGGCCGGGTGACGCTCGTGCACGCCGACGCGTACCGCCTGGGTGAGGCCGCGGATCCGCGGGCCGAGATCGACGACCTCGACCTGGACGCCTCGGTCGACGAGGCGGTGACCGTGGTGGAGTGGGGCGAGGGGATGGTCGAGCAGTTGGTCGACGCGCACCTGCGGGTCCGCATCGACCGGCGGGACGACGACAGCCGGGTGGTCACCCTGGAACCGGCCGGCGGCGACTGGGCGGCCCGGCTGGCCACCCTCGACTGAGCGCTGTCGTACCCGCTGCCTACAGTCCCGGGGACGACTGCGAAAGGTTGCCGATGCCCGACGATGCCCCCGCCCTCGACCTGTTGGCGCTCCTGCCCGAGCCGTGGCGTGCGGCCCTCACCCCGCACCTCGACCCGGCCCGCACCGCGGCGTTGGCCGAGTTCGTCGCCCGGGAATACGCCACCGCCACGGTCTTTCCGCCGCTGGCCGACCTGTTCTCCGCCTACCGGTTGTGCGCGCCGGGTCAGACGCGGGTGCTCATCCTCGGTCAGGACCCCTACCACAAGGTGGGGCAGGCGCACGGCCTGAGCTTCAGCGTGCGCGACGGCGTGCCGGTGCCGCCGTCGCTGCGCAACGTCTTCAAGGAGTTGGAGGCGGATCTGGGCGTGCCGAAGCCGCGCGGCGGCAACCTGGACGGCTGGGCGGCGCAGGGTGTGCTGCTGCTCAACTCGGTGCTGACGGTCCGGCAGGCCAGCCCCGGCTCGCACGCCAACCGGGGTTGGGAGGAGTTCACCGACGCCACCATCCGGGCGCTCGACGATCTCGACCGGCGGGTGGTCTTCCTGCTCTGGGGCGGCTACGCGCGCAAGAAGGCGGCCCTGGTCACCAACCCGCGGCACGTCGTGCTGGAGGCCGGGCATCCCAGCCCGATGAACCCGAAGGGTTTCCTGGGCAGCCGTCCGTTCAGCGCGGCCGACAAGGCGCTCGCCGACGCGGGCCTGCCCACCGTCGACTGGGCGCGCTCCGCGGGCTGACCGTCCCCGCCTCAGGCGTGCGGGTCGTCGTGCAGCACGGCGGTCAGGCTGCGGTGCAGCGCGGTCCGTTGCCGATCGGTGAGCGGGGCGAGGAACGTCTCCTCGACGTCGGTGACGGCCTCGGTGGCGGTGGCCAGCAACCGCAGGCCGGCCTCGGTGGGGATGAGGTCGTAGCGCCGCCGGTCGGTCTCGCTGCGTTGGCGACGCACCAAGCCGGCCGTCTCGAACTCGTCGACCATGGCGACGACGGTGGTCGGGTCGAGCGCGAACAGGTTGCTCAGTTCCTGCTGGGACAGCGGGGCCAGGGAGTGCACCGCGGTCAGCGCGAAGAACTTGCGACCGGTCAGCCCGTGCGTGACGAGCGCCTGCTCCACCGCCCGGATCATCAGCAGCCCGGCGCGGTGGAGCAGGTAGCCCGTGTGGTCCCGCAGGAGGCTCGGCGGCGGCGTACCGGCGGAACTCGGCCGTGCCACTCGCCACCTCCGGTCGTCGCCGTCCGGCGCGGACGCCGGTTCGGCCTCATCGTACGGCCAGCGCCCGCCGGCGCTCAGCCGTCGGCCCGCTCGGCCACGGCCGTCGCGTGCAGGTCGCGGTCGCGGATCCAGCCGAACGCGACGACGGCCGCGGCCAGCGCGAGGAACGAGCTCACCAGCAGCACGTCCCCGAGCCCGGCGACGAAGGCGGCCCGCCCGGCCTCGCCCGCCTGCGGCGCGGCTCCGGCCGCCACCGCGCGACCGAGGTCGGGCGCGCCCAGGTGGTCGATCACCCGGTGCTGGAACAGCGCGCCGAAGCCGGCGATGCCGAGGGCCAGGCCGACCTGCTGGAAGGTGACGTTCGTGCCGGACGCGGCACCGGACTTGGCGGGCTCGACCACGCCCACCGAGAGCGCGGCGCGGGGTGGGTTGAACGCGCCGAGACCGACGCCGATCAGCACCATCGTGGGCAGCAGCGCGGTCCAGTCGCTTGTGGCGTCCACAAGCGGCTTGAACAGCAGCAGTCCCAGCCAGACGCAGGCGGCGGCGAACGCGACGAGCACCCGGTGCGGCAGCCGGGCGGTCAGCGACCCCGCGAAGATCGCGGCGACGAACAGCGCCACGGTCAGCGGCAGGAAACGCAGCCCGGACTCCCAGGGGGAGTAGCCGAGGACGTTCTGCACGTAGGAGATCAGCAGGAAGATCGCCGACATGCCGCTGGAGGCCACCAGGATCGCCGCGAGCGAGATGGTGCGGTAGCTGGTGATCCGGAAGAAGCCGAGGTCGAGCATGGCCGCCTCGCCGCGGTGCCGTTCGATCAGGACGAAGCCTGCGAACAGCACCGCGGACCCGACGAACGCCCCGACGATCCACGGGCTCGACCAGCCCTCCTGCTCGCCGCGCAGCAGGCCGAGCACCAGCAGGGTGAGCGCCACGGAGAAGCTGGCCAGGCCCGGCCAGTCGACACGTCGGGCCCCGTGCCCCGGCGTGTTCGGCATCCGCAGCATCCCGAGGGCGAACGCGACCACGCCCACGGGAAGGTTCACCAGGAAGATCCATCGCCAACTGACGCCGCTGGTCAGCGCGCCGCCGATCAACGGTCCGAGGGCGATCGCCAGGCCCGAGCCGGCGCCGAAGATGCCGAAGGCGGCTCCCCGGCTGCGCCCCTGGAACTCCCGCCCGATGAGCGCCGGACCGACCGCGTAGAGGACGGCGGCGCCCATGCCCTGCACACCCCGGGCGAGGTTCAGCGCCAGGATGTCGGTGGCCACCCCGCAGGCCACCGACGCGGCGGTGAAGATGGTCAGGCCGGCCAGGAAGACCCGTTTGCCGCCGAGCCGGTCGGCCAACGAGCCGCCGGTCAGCAGGAACACCGCCAGGGTCAGCGCGTAGGCGTCGATGACCCACTGCAACCCGGAGAAGTCGGCGTGGAGCGTGTTGCGCAGCTCGGGCAGCGCGACGTTCACCACGGTCAGGTCGAGGGTCAGCATGAACGTCCCGGCGGTGACGATGGCCAGGGTCCACCACCGGGTGGGGGACGGGCCGGTGACCGGCACGTCCGGCGCGGTCGCCGGGGGGTCCCCGGAGCTGACCGCGGGGTTCGGTGCGGACATACATCCTCCACAGTGTTTTCCGATGATCAGATAACTCTATCGTTTTCTCAGACTACCTTTCTCCCGTCCCGCGAGGGGACCCCTTTCCTGTCCGAAGCCCGTCAGCGCCGAAGCCCGTCAGCCGCGGGCGCCGCTGTCCACCCCGTAGGTGATGAAGAGGCTGTGCGCGGCCGGCGAGTGGTCGTCGTCCGCCGGCGGTGGTTCGTCGAGCCGGAGCGCCGGGTCGTCCCGCAGCACCTGACCCTGCAACCGGCCGAGCGTCGCGCCGGGATCGAGCCCCAGCTCGGCCCGGAGGACGCGGGCCGCCTGCGCGTACGCCGCCAGGGCCTCGGCGCGCCGGCCACTGCGATACAGGGCCACCATGAGCTGCGCGGTGAGCCGCTCGCGCAGCGGGTGCCGCGCCACCAGATCAAGCAACTCCGGTACGGCGAGCCGGTGCCGCCCGACCGCGAGCTCGGCGTCGATCCGGTATTCCACCGTGGTCAGCCGCAGTTCCTCCAGCCGCCCCAGTTCGGCGAGCACGCTTCCGTGCAGTTCCGTGTCGGCGAGCAGCGGACCCCGCCACTGCGCCAGCGCCTCGGACAGCACCTCCGAGGCCGCGCTCGGTTCGCCGGCGCGCAACAGCAGTTGCCCCCGCACGGCGAGTCGCGCGAACCGGTCCGTGTCGAGTTCCCCCGGCTCGACCCGGAGCCGGTATCCGCCGGACCGGCCGACCAGCCGGTCCCGCTCGTCGTCCAGCAGGCGACGCAGACGCCAGGCGTAGGTGCGGATCAACCCCTCGGCGCTCGACGGTGGTCCTTCGCCCCAGATGGCCTCGGCCAGACGTTCGGCGGAAATGAACCGGTTGGGTTCCAACAGCAGCGCGGCGAGGAGGGCGCGTTGCTTGGTCGAAGTGATGACGAACTGTCGCTGGTCGTGGCATAACGCCACGGGTCCGAGCAGCCCGAATCGCATGGACATGCGGACATTCCTCCCCCGTACGGCGGCCGGGTCGTCGCCGGCTGCCTGTTGCCGATTCTCTCGATAGACCCTCGTTAGATGAGCGGTACACGGCGCCCTGGCACGCTGGAACTGGTGGCGGTGGGCGGGTCGGCGGTAGTCGTTGATCGCGAAATCGGCCGAACCAAATCTTACGCCCGCGCCATTCCAGCATGCGCTCGGCAAACAACATGTCGAGTTTCGGGCAACGGGGGGAACAAAGTGGATCAGAGAACGGTCCGGTACGCGGCAATTGATCATTGCCTGGGAAGAAGCGGGTCGCGCTATTTCGGCCAGGGGTTCCGGCGGGTCGGGCACCGGGTGCGCGAGTTGCGTGTCGTCGCCGGTGGGCCGGGCGACCTCGTCTCCGCGGTGGTCGACGTCGAGTACCCGGACGACTGGTCGAGCAAGCCGGTCGTCGACGCGCCCCGACCGCACCTGAGCACCGTGGACGCGCTGGTCGTGGCGGTGCAACTGGCCGAGGCCCTGCTGGTGCGGGTGCACGGTCTCGACGAGGAACGCCGGCGACGGATGTGGTTGCGGTCGTTCGCCATGAAGGCGGGCGCGACGCCGCAACTGCACCTGGTCGGCATCCCGGCGACCGGCCGCCGGGAGAGCGTCCTGCCGGCGCTCGACGGCCCGGGCGCGCTGGTGTCCCGCTTCGACATCAAGGTGGGCACGATCCGGGTCACCTGTGACATCGGTCACGACGGCGGGGACGGCGCGTCGTCGGGGGAGTGGTCCGAGATCAGCGAGCTGCTCGGTGACTCGGCCAGCCGGGTCTACGGGCGGGGGTTCACCCGCCGGCAACAGCTCATCACCGATCTTGAGGTGGACGTGCCGGCGGGGGCGGTGCGCGGGCTCATGCTGATGACCGACGCGGCGCCGCCGCCCGGCGGCTGGACCGGCTTCTCCGCCCACTACGAGCCGGCCCTGTCGATGGTGGACTGCCTCATCGCGATGGCCCAGCTCGCCCAGGTGCTCATGTACGACTGCGACGGCGTCGAACGCGCCGAGACCGGCAATCTCTGGATGCGCCGGGTCGCCATGTCCGCGCGTACGCCGTACCAGCCGATCACGAATGCGTTCGTCGCCAACGGAATGGTGGTGAACGGTAGGCACATCGACCGGGCCGGCGCCCGGTGGAGTCTCTACGACCTGAGCGGAGTCTGCCAGGGAATCGAGACCACCGCCTCGCTGGCCTACCTACAGCCGACCGAAATCCTGTCCTCGATCTGACGGAGGTCGACCCCGTGTCGGTACCCACGGAAAAAGCCCTACGACTCGCCATTTCCGGCACTTTCGGCGTGGGTAAGACCACCACCGCCGAGGCCGTGGCAATTGCCGCCGGAATTCCCCGTACCCATGCCCTGACCTCGCGCGAGATTCTGCGTGACCTGGTGCCGGGGAAAACCGTTCAGGAACTGTCCGCGACGGAGCTGCTGCTGCTCGGCCTGCGCCGGTTGGAGGAGCGGATCCACAACGAGGCCGAAATCCCCGGTTCCTTCGTCTCCGACGGCTCGGTGATCCACGAGTGGGTCTACGGCGAGGCGCGGATGCGGGTCGGCATCAACCCGGGTGCCAGGTGGGCGCTGCGGACCGTCAAGGCGGTGGTCGGCCTGCCGTACCGCCGCTTCTACCAGAGCTACATGGACGCCTACGGGATCATCGTGAAGAACCGGGCGGCCCGGCTGTACGACGCCTACGTGCACCTGCCGGTCGAGTTCGAGATGGAGCGGGACGGCCACCGGCCGGTCTCGGAACCGTTCCGCCTCCTCTCCGACCGGCTGCTGATCGAGACGTTGGAGGAGATCGGCGTCCCCTACGACATCGTCGGGGGCACCGTCGCGGAGCGGGTCGCGAAGATCCTGGAGCTGCACCGGTTGCCTGTCGTCGTGCCGGTGGACGAGGCGATCGAGCTGGCGGGGCGGCGCGTCCGGGAGGCGACCGACGTGCTGGAGCGGCACGCCCGGGAGATGGCGGCCGACCGGGACCGGTCGCTGCGCCGCCGCCTCCGGTACGCCCTGCGCTACTGATCCGCGACAGGAGGAGGGACGTGATCCCATGAGCGTGATCGAGGGGCTGCGGCGGCGGGCGATGGACAGCCCGGGTTTCGTCCGGTGGGCCCGCCGGGTGCTGCCGCGGCTGGACGTACGACTGCACAGGTGGACCGGGGGGCGGCTCACGTCGAGCCCGGGGGCCGGCCGGACGTTGCTGCTGACCACCACCGGCCGGCGCTCCGGCGAGCCCCGCACCACCCCCCTGATCTACACCCGGAAGCAGGACGGCTATCTGGTGGTCGGCTCCAACTGGGGCGCCGGCGGGCGGCCGGCCTGGCTGCTGAACCTGCTCGCGGAACCGACCGCGACGATCGAGGTCGACGCCGCTCGCCGGCCGGTGGTCGCCCACCTGCTGGACGAGGGGGAGCGGACGGCGGTCTGGGCCGAGCTGGTCCGGGGCTGGCCGCTCTACGGCGAGTTGGCCGAGCGGGCCGGCGGCCGACCGCTGCCGGTCGTCCGGCTCACCCCGATCCGGCCGGCGCCGGACTGAACGATCCGGCCCGCGCCGGGTACTCGATCCGGCCGGCGCCGGGCTGACCCGCGCCGGCCGGACCGGGCCGGATAGGCTGGCAAACCGTGCTCGTACTCGTGGTGGACTCCTCGACGCCCGCGGTGACCGCGGCGCTGGCCGAGGTCTCGGCGGACGGCGTCGCGCTCCGCGCGTCCCGGTGCACGGTCGACGCCCGGGCCCACGGCGAGCTGCTCGCGCCGCAGGTCGACGCGATCCTCGCCGACGCGGGCGCGCGCCCTGCCGACCTGGCCGCGATCGTCGCCGGGCTCGGCCCCGGGCCGTTCACCGGCCTGCGGGTGGGCCTGGTCACCGCCGCCACCATGGGCCAGGTGCTCGGCGTGCCGACGTACGGCGTCTGCTCGCTCGACGGCCTCGGCCACCCGGCGGCGGCCCGCGAACCGGCGGCGGCCGGTGGGCCGGTGCTGGCGGCGAGCGACGCGCGGCGGCGGGAGGTCTACTGGGCCGTCTACGACGGCGCCGGGCAGCGCGTCTCCGGCCCGGACGTGGCCGCCCCGGCGGTCGTCGCCGAGCGGGCGCGCGACCTGGCGGTCACCGTCGCGGTCGGCGACGGCGCCCAGCGGTACGCGGACGTGCTCGGCCTGCCGGTGCGGGCCGAGCCGCGCTACCCGGACCCGCTGGCGCTGGCCCGACTCGCCGCCGAGCGGATCCGCGCGGGTGCCCCGGGTGAGGCGCTCACCCCGCTCTACCTGCGCCGGCCGGACGCGGTGGCGGCCACCGGCCACAAGCCGGTCCTGCGATGAGGCTGAGCCGGTTCCGCTGGTGGCACGTGGACGAGGTGCTGCCCATCGAGGCGGATCTGTTCGGCGCCGAGCGGTGGTCGCCGGGGATGTTCTGGAACGAGCTCGCCAACGGGCACTTCTATCTGGTCGCGGTCGACGACGACGACGGCGGCGTGGCCGGCTACGCCGGGCTGGCCGTGGCCCCGCCGGACGAGGCGTGGGTGCAGAACATCGCGGTCCGGCGGGACGCCCAGCGCCGCGGGGTGGGTCGGGCCCTGCTGGAGGCGCTGCTGGCCGAGGCGGCCCGGCGCGGCGTCCGCAGCACGCTGCTGGAGGTCGCCGCCGACAACGCCCCGGCCCAGCGGCTGTACGCCACGTACGGCTTCGAGCCGATCGGCGTGCGGCGCGGCTACTACCAACCGAGCAACACCGACGCGCTGGTCATGCAGCGCCACGAGGACTGACGCGGATGGCTGACGAACCACTGATCCTCGGCATCGAGACCTCCTGCGACGAGACCGGCGTGGGCATCGTGCGCGGGCACACGCTGCTGGCCGACGCGCTCGCCTCGAGCGTCGAGGAGCACGCCCGGTTCGGCGGGGTGGTGCCGGAGGTGGCCAGCCGGGCCCACCTGGAGGCGATCGTGCCGACCATGGACCGGGCGCTCAAGGAAGCCGGCGTCACCATCGCCGACGTGGACGCGATCGCGGTGACCTCCGGGCCGGGCCTGGCCGGCGCGCTGCTCGTCGGCGTCGCCGCCGCGAAGGGCTACGCGGTGGCCGCGGAGAAGCCGGTGTACGGGGTGAACCACCTCGCCGCGCACGTGGCCGTGGACACGCTGGAGCACGGCCCGCTGCCCGAGCCGGCGATCGCGCTGCTGGTCTCCGGCGGGCACTCGTCGCTGCTGCGCGTCGACGACCTGGCCCGGGGCGTCGTCCCGCTCGGCGCCACCATCGACGACGCGGCCGGGGAGGCGTTCGACAAGGTGGCCCGGCTGCTCGGGTTGCCGTTCCCCGGCGGCCCGTACATCGACCGGGAGGCGCGGGCCGGGGATCCGGCCTCGATCGCGTTCCCGCGTGGGCTGACCGCCGCGAAGGACCTGGCCGGGCACCGCTTCGACTTCTCCTTCTCCGGCCTGAAGACGGCGGTGGCCCGCTGGGTGGAGGCGCGGCAACGGGCCGGTGAGCCGGTGCCGGTGGCCGACGTGGCGGCGTCCTTCCAGGAGGCGGTCTGCGACGTGCTTGTCGGCAAGGCGCTCGACGCCTGCCGTGGCAGCGGGATCGACACGCTGGTGATCGGCGGCGGGGTGGCGGCCAACTCGCGGCTGCGGGCGATGGCCGAGCAGCGGGCCGCGAAGCACGGCGTCCGGGTGCGTACGCCCCGGCCGAAGCTCTGCACGGACAACGGCGCGATGGTGGCGGCGCTCGGTTCGCACCTGGTCGCCGCGGGTGTCGCTCCGAGCCGGCTGGACCTGCCGGCCGACTCGGCGATGCCGCTGACCGTGGTCAGCGTCGGACCGCAGGAGGGGACCGAATGATCGTCCGGATGTGGGAGGCGAAGGCCGAGCCGTACGGCTTCGCCGACCTGATCACCTGGGTCTGCGAGACCGCGCTGCCCGAGTTCGAGCACGACCCGATGCACGTCGCCAGCGAGGTGTTCTCCTCCACCGACCATCGGCTGGTGGTGATCTCGAAGTGGCGGAGCAACCCGCGCGAGCTGCCCGAGCCCCCCATGCGCCTGGTCGCCCGCCCGCCGCACAGTTGGGACTTCACCTCCGTCGACCGCTGAGAGCGTAAGGAGGGGGCCCCGCTTAACGTTTTCGGTATAGGCGGGGCCCCCTCTTAACACCTGCTCACGAGCGGCGCATCAACCGCCAGGTCGTGTATCCGCCGGTGCCCAGCGCGATCAGGAAGACCGCCCACACGATCCCGGTGCCCACCTGGAGCCCACCGCCGCTGGCGGCGTTGGCCTGGGCGGCGGCGACAAGCGAGTCCCGCTGCGCCGCAGGCAGCGCGGGCGGCGGCAACTGCTGCCAGCGGACCAGCCCGGTGCTCTCCAGCATGGTCATGTGGTCGTTGACGAACTTGTTCGCGTCCTCGGCGAGCTTGCGCACGACCGGGTCCTTGGTGCTGGCCCGGACCGCGCCGATCACCGGGAAGATGTTGCCGTGGGCGACCCGGAGCCGGGTGACGAAGATCTGGTCGAACTGGGCGCCGGTGGCGTTCTGCATCTCGGTCAGCCACCCCTTCTGCTGGGTCGTCGGGTCCGTCGGCAGGACCGCGCCCAGCTTGTTGGCCGCCTGGACCACCAACTCGTCAAGCACGCCGTGCTGGCGGGCGATCTCCGCGCCGACCTCCCGTACCCGAGGGGACTGGCCCCTCTCGGCGGCCATCATCCCGGCCGGCATCTCCCAGAGCCCGGCCAGCCGGACGCCGTTGAGCAGCGTCATGTCGGCGGCGTTCATCTGCACGCCGGGATTGGGCGCGGCCAGCGCCGCGCCGGGAAGAACGCCGATCCCCGCGCCGATCGCGACGAGCAGCAGGGTCACCCGGCGAGCCAGCCGGCGACGTGCGGATTCCAGCGATGCCATGGTTTGCGGTGCCTCCTCGGTCCGGACCGGTACGCGGGTCGCGGACGGCCGCACCCGCCGGCCGTCCCTCCGTCCGCACACTGATACGGATCGCCGGGCCGATCAGTTCAGCGGGTCGGCCAGGAGGCGTTCGAAAGCCAACTCGGCGGCGCCGATCAGCGCCGCGTCGTCGCCGAGTTCCGGGGTACGCAGCCGCACGTGCTCCAGGCAGGCGGGCAGCCCGTTGCGGTTGAGCCGGCTGCGCACCTGGGCGGCGGCGGCCAGGTAGAGGTCACGCATGGTGCCACCGAAGATGACCATCTCCGGGTTGAAGATGTTGACCAGGTTGGCCACGCCGAAGCCGAGCCAGTCGCCGGCCTGCCGGAGCGCGCTCTGCGCGCGGGCGTCCCCCCGGTCGGCCGCGTCGAAGACGCTGAGCAGGGCCTCCCGCCCGCGTGCCTCGGCGTGACCGGCGGCGCGCAGCAGCCCGTACTCGCCGATCTCGGTCTCCCAGCAGCCGCGCCGGCCGCAGTCGCAGCGCGCGCCGTCGCGGACCACCACCATGTGGCCGACCTCGCCGCCGTAGCCGCCGTGCCCGGTCAGCCGCCGCCCGCCGGCGATGATGCCGGCGCCGACGCCCACGTCGCCGTACAGGTAGATGACGTTGTCGCAGCCGGTGGCCGCGCCGCGGGCGTGTTCGGCGTAGGCGGCCACGTCGGCCACGTTGCCCACCGTGATCGGTACGTCGATGCCCAGCTCGGCGGCGAGCGCCGCGCCGATCGGCTCGTCGACCCAACCGGTGGTGGGGCTGAGCCGCACCAGCCCGTCGTCGCGGCGGACCATGCCGCAGACCGCGACCCCGGCGCCGACGCAGAACGACTCCGCCGGCACCGTCTGGTGCATCTCCTTGACCGCGCCGGCCAACAGCGGGGCGGCCTCCCCGGCGACCAGGTTGCGGGGCCGGTCCAGCTCGCGACGATCGAGCACCTCACCGCCGAGCCCGACCCGCGCGGCCCGCAGCCGGTCCACCTCGACGCTGTACGCGTACGCGTAGACCCGGCCCGACTCGGGCCGGACGACGAGTGACGGTCGTCCGGCCCGGCCGGTCTCCTTCGGCGTCCCCTCGCTGACCAGACCGGCGCCGGCCAGGTCCGCGGTCAGCGCGCCGATGGTGCTGCGGTTGAGCCCGAGCGCGGTGGTCAGCTCGGCGCGGGTGGTGGCGCCGTGCACGTGCACGTAGCGGAGCAATGCGCCAAGGTTCTGCCGGCGGATCTCGTCCTGGCTGGGACCCGCGCGCATTGCCACTGCCATGGTGTGTCCGCGCCCGAGGTCAGCGCGTGCCGGTGGAGGCGGCTCGCCGCCTCGACAGCGCGTCGATGGTCGCGGCGGCGAGCAGGACCACGCCGGTGACCACGAACTTGACGCCCGAGCTGTACCCCATCAGTCCCATGCCGTTGTCGATCACCGCGACCACCGCGCCACCGAGCACGGCGTCGAGGACGCGGCCCTTGCCGCCGAAGAGGCTGGTGCCGCCGATCACCGCCGCGCCGACGGCGTACAGCAGCACGTTGCTGCCGCCGGTGTTGGGGTCGACCGAGTTGGCCCGGCTGGCCGCCACGATGCCGCCGATGGCCGCCATCCCGGAGCAGATGACGAAGACGGAGACGCGGATCCGGTCCACGTTGATGCCGGCCCGGCGGGCCGCCTCGGCGTTGCCGCCGACCGCGTAGATGTGCCGGCCGTAGCTGGTCCGCTGGAGCACGAACGTCCAGACGACGAGCAGCAGCGCGATGATCGGCACCACGATCGGCACGCCCTTGAGCGAGACCACCAGGACGTTGCGGCTGCGCTCCAGGTTGAGCACGTAGACCGCGACGCCGAGGATCACGGCGAGGCCGCCGATCCGCGCGGCCACCACCGCGATCGGGTCGGTGACCAGACCACGGGTGGACCGGTTGCGGTAGCGCAGCAACTGGACGGCCGCGTACCCGGCGACGGCCGCCGCGGCCAGCGCCCAGCCCAGCACGGGCGGGAGGTTGCGGTTGGCGATCGCCACCAGCACGCTGTCCCGGACCGAGATGTTGGCGCCCTCGTCCATCAGCGTCAGCACGACGCCCTGGAACGCGAGGAAGCCGGCGAGCGTGACCACGAAGGACGGGATGCCCACCTTCGCGACCAGCAGGCCGAGCCCGATGCCGATCACCACGCCGGTGCCGACGGCGGCGAGCACGGCCACGTACCAGGGGTAGCCGAGCACGGTGACGGTGTTGGCCAGGATGGCGGCGCAGACGCCGCTGGCGAAACCGGCGGAGAGGTCGATCTCGCCGAGCAGCAGGACGAAGACCAGGCCCATCGCGATGAGCGTGACGGCCGCGCCCTGGGTGAACAGGTTGGCGAGGTTGCCGGCGGTGAAGAACGACGGGCGGGCGATCGAGAAGCCCACGGCGAGCGCGAGAAGCATCACCACGGCCGGCAGGGCGCCGATGTCGCCCCCGCGTACCCGGCGCCAGTAGTTGTTCACGTGGGTGCCCACGGTCGGTGCCGGCGCCGGGCCGGCCGGGCGTTCCCTCTTCACGGCGGTGGCGGTCATCGGACGGCTCCTGGAGTGGTGTCGACGGGCGCGGCGCCGATGCCGTTGCTGCCCGGTTCGCCGGCGAGGCCGAGGTCGCCGGAGCGGCCGGCGGTGATCAGCTCGACCACCTGCGAGTGGGTGATGTCGGTGGTCTTCACCTGGGCGACCATCTGGCCGAGGTAGAGCGCGGCGATCCGGTCGGAGACCGCGAAGACGTCGTTCATGTTGTGCGAGATGAGCACCACGGCCAGGCCGTTGTCGGCGAGCCGGCGGACCAGCTCCAGCACCTGGGCGGTCTGCGCGACGCCGAGCGCGGCGGTGGGCTCGTCCAGGATGACCAGCTTGCTGTTCCAGAGCACGGCCTTGGCGATGGCCACGGTCTGCCGCTGCCCGCCGGAGAGGCTGGACACGTGCTGGCGCAGCGACTTCACGGTGCGGACGCTGAGCCCGTCCAGGGTCTCGGCGGCCATCTGTTCCATGGTCGGCTCGTCGAGCACGATGCCGCTGTGCTTCTCCCGGCCGAGGAACATGTTCTGCACGATGTCGAGGTTGTCGCAGAGCGCCAGGTCCTGGTAGACGACCTCGATCCCGAGCGCGGCGGCGTCCCGGGGGCTGTTGATGCTCACCGGCCTGCCGTCGAAGAGGAACTGGCCGGCGTCGATGGGGTAGATGCCGCTGATGCACTTGACCAGGGTCGACTTGCCGGCGCCGTTGTCACCGACGAGCGCGGTCACCTCGCCGGGATGTGCCGTGAGCGCGACGTCACGCAGCACCTGGACGGGACCGAAGCTCTTGTCGATCCCGCGTAGCTCCAGCAGGGGGGTTGCGGACACGGGGGGTCTCCTTCGAACGGAGGGGAGGTCTCGGATCCCGTCCGGCGTGGGCGGGGAGCGCCGCCCGGCGCGGGAGTGGTCCCGGGCCGGGCGGCGCCGCCTGATGCGGGTGGGTCAGCTCACGCCGGCTTCGGTGCAGAGCTTGGCGAAGTCGCCGGTGCAGAGCTCTTCCTTGGTGACGTAACCGTCGGCCACGACGTCGTTGACGTTGTCCTTGTAGATGGCCTTCGGCTCCAGCAGCACGGACGGGACGTCCCGGTTGCCCTCCGGGTCCTTGACGGTCTGTCCGGTGTCCTTCTTCTCGCCCTTGGCGAGCGCGATGGCCAGCTCGGAGGCGGCGTCCGCCTCCTTCTTGACCGCCTTGTAGACGGTCATGCACTGGTCACCGGCGAGGATGTTCTGCAGACCCTCCTTGGTGGCGTCCTGGCCGGTCACCGGGACCTTGCCGTTGAGCTTGTTCTTCTTCAGCACCGAGATGGCCGCGTTGCCGAGGCCGTCGTTCGCGGCGAGCACGCCGTCGATCTTGCCGCGGGCCTTGGTGAGCTGCTGCTCGAAGATGGTGGCGGCCTGCGCGTTGTCCCACGCCGGCACCGAGTCGTCGGCGACCTTGGTGTATTCGTTCGCGTCGAACTTCGGCTTGAGCACCGAGTCGTAGCCGTTCTTGAACAGGGTGGCGTTGTTGTCGGTCGGCGAGCCGTTCAGGTAGGAGATCGCCGGGTTCTTGACGTTCTTGTCGGTCAGGCACTTGACCAGGCCCTCGCCCTGGAGCTTGCCGACCGCCTCGTTGTCGAAGCTGACGTAGTACTGGGCGGATCCGCCCAGGGTCAGCCGGTCGTAGTCGATGGTGGCCACGCCCTGCGACTTGGCCTTGTCGAGCACGGCCTTGCCGGTGCCGGAGTCCAGGTTGACGATCATCAGCACGTTGACGCCGTTGGTGATCATCTGGTCGGCGATGGTCTGGAACGCGGTCTTGTCGTTCTGCGCGTTCTGGATGTCGGACTCGACCCCGGCGGCGTCGAACGCCTCCTTCAGGTACTTGCGGTCCGCGCCCTCCCAGCGGGCGGAGGACTTGCTGTCCGGCAGGATCACGCCGATCTTCGGCTTCTTGTCGTTCGAACCGGCCTGGTCGGAACCGCCGTCGTCACCGCAGGCGGTCAGGCCGCCGGTCGCGAGGAGGCCGACGGCCGCGAAGGTGAGGAAGCCCTTGCGCATGTGCACGGGTCCTTTCGGGGGTGGGGGAAATTGCATTCGGTTGTTTTGTTGTGTCCGGCAACGTATTCCGCGCTTCCCGCCCTCCGCAAGAGTGCCGAGGTCAGAAGTTTGTTGGCGGCGGTAACAATTCAGCAACGCGGTTGTCACCCGGTCGACACCGGCGGGAGGAACCGCCCGCTCAGCGCCCGGCGACGGGCGCGGTCACGGCCCCGGTCAGCGCGACCAGGTCGGCCGGGGCGAGCTGCACCTGCAGACCCCGGCGGCCGGCCGAGACGTACACCGTCGGGTGCGCCAGCGCGGAGGCGTCGACCACTGTCGGCAGCGCCCGGCGTGGCCCGAGCGGACTGATCCCGCCCCGCACGTACCCGGTCGCCCGCTCGGCCGCGATCCGGTCGGCCAGCGTGGCCCGCTTGCCGCCGACGGCCGCGGCCAGCGCCTTCAGGTCCAGTTCGCCGGTCACCGGCACCACCGCCACGGTCAGCCCGCCGTCGACGTCCGTGACGAGCGTCTTGAACACCCGCTCCGGCGGCACCCCGAGCGCGGCGGCGACGAGCGCGCCGTAGTTCGGCGCGTCCGGCGAGACGTCGTACGCATGCGTGCGGTGCGCGATCCTGCGCCTGGTCAGCAGCGCGGTCGCCGGAGTGCCCTGTCCCGCCATGACCGCCAAGCTAACCCCGCCGCCGCTTCCCCGCGAGCGGGAAGCGGCGGCGGGGACGGCGATCAGGCGGCGGCCGGCGCCGGGCGGCAGATCAGCACGGTGGGCGCGTCGGCCACGCGGGTCAGCACCAGGCTGGCCGCCTCGTCGCCGGCCAGCCGCAGGTCGCGGCGCAGCTTCTCCGGCTCCAGCGCCGATCCCCGCTTGCGGATCTCCACCCGGCCGACCCGGCGCTCCCGCAGCAGGGCGCGCAGCCGCTTCAGCGAGAACGGCAGCACGTCGGTGATCTCCAGGCAGCGGGCGAACGGGGTGGGACGCGCCGCGTCCGCGTAGAGGTAGGCGATCGACGGGTCGGCGAGGGTGGCGTCGAGGTCGGCGGCCAGCTCCGCGACCAGGTGCGCCCGCACCACGGCCGGGTCCGGGTCGTACAGGAAACGCCGCACGGGCCCCACCGTCGCCTCCTGTCCACCGGTGCCGGTGAGGTGATAAGAAGGGCCCCCTCCTCTACCGGAGGCGTTAAGCGGGGGCCCCTCCTTGCACCGCAGGAGGGTGGCGCGGCGGGGGACGGTGGCCAGGGCGCCGCACCAGAGGGTGGCCTCGACCAGGTCGCCGTCGACGCTCACCCACTCCGCCTCGGCGCCGGTCGGGATCAGCGCGTGGTCCAGGCCGGGCGCCACCTTGACCACGGTGTGCGGCACCCGCGCGGCCAGGTCGGTGACGAAGCCCCACGGCGGCGAGTAGGCGTTCGGGTCGAAGACGCGCCGACCGGTGCCGGTGCGCCGCCGCGCCGGGTCGCAGAACGCGCCGTCGACCCGGCGCACGTCGAACGCCGTGGCGTCGCCGCACTCGACCGTCACCAGCTCGGCCAGCCCGGCCGCCTCGGCGTTCGCGGCGGCCATCGCGGCGGTCACCGGGTCGGCCTCCACCGCGTACACCCGGATGCCGGCGCGGGCCGCGGCGAGCGCGTCGGCGCCCAGCCCGCACCCGAGGTCGGCGAGCGTGGTCACGCCCGCGGCGCGCAACCGGGCGGCCCGCCGGTCGGCGACCACCCGGCGGGTGGCCTGTTCCAGCCCGGGCCGGGTGAGGAACATCCCGGCCGCCGCCGCGCCGAACTTGCCGGCCGCCCGGCGGCGCAGCTCCGCCTGGGTCAGCGCCGCCGCCGCGAGCCCACCCGGGATTCCGGCCGAGCGCAGCGCGCCCGCCGCGACCAGGGGGTCGCCGCCGGCCACCTCCGCCGCCGCGGCGAGCGCGGCCGACCCCTCGGGGGTACGCAGGGCGGCGAGCTGGTCGAGATCCACCCGCCCATTGTCCCGACCCGCCTCGCGGGGCGACACGGCGGACGACGCGCTGGCACTCTCCTTGACGGAGTGCTAGCCGAGGAATAACCTGCGATTAGCACTCTCACCCTGAGGGTGCCAACCTCCGGGCCCTGGTGTCCGGGGGTTGAACGCCAGGCGGACCGGCACCCGCGACGACGGCCCCGCCCGGTGGCATGTGGCAGATTGACGCTGGTCGGCGTGCCGACCGGTAACGACACCAAGTACCCCAGGAGGGTATGCCCGTGACTACCGCGACCAAGGTTGCGATCAAGCCGCTCGAGGACCGCATCGTGGTGCAGGCGAACGAGGCCGAGACCACCACCGCCTCGGGCATCGTGATCCCCGACACCGCCAAGGAGAAGCCGCAGGAGGGCACCGTCCTCGCTGTCGGCCCGGGCCGGATCGACGACAAGGGCAACCGCGTGCCGGTCGACGTGAAGGTCGGCGACACCGTTCTCTACTCCAAGTACGGCGGCACCGAGGTCAAGTACGCCGGCGAGGAGTACCTGGTGCTCTCCGCCCGCGACGTCCTCGCGGTCATCGAGAAGTAAGCAACCGATCAGTGTCGTTGCCCCGGTCCGGCTCGCCGGGCCGGGGCAACGTCGCTTCGAAGGGATACTGATGGCAAAGATCCTGAGCTTCTCGGATGACGCCCGGCACCTGCTCGAACACGGTGTCAACGCCCTCGCGGACGCGGTCAAGGTCACCCTCGGCCCCCGCGGGCGCAACGTCGTCCTGGACAAGAAGTTCGGTGTGCCTACGATCACCAACGACGGCGTGACCATCGCCAAGGAGATCGAGCTCACCAACCCGTACGAGAACCTCGGCGCGCAGTTGGTCAAGGAGGTGGCGACGAAGACCAACGACGTCGCCGGCGACGGGACCACCACCGCGACCGTGCTGGCCCAGGCCATGGTCCGCGAGGGCCTGCGCAACGTGGCCGCCGGCACCAACCCGACCGGCCTGAAGCGGGGCATCGACGCGGCGGCCACGAAGGTCTCCGAGGCGCTGCTCGACAAGGCCGTCGAGGTCGCCAGCAAGGAGTCGATCGCCCACGTGGCGACCGTCTCCGCGCAGGACGCCACCATCGGCGAGCTGATCGCCGAGGCGATGGAGCGGGTCGGCCGCGACGGTGTGATCACCGTCGAGGAGGGCTCCGCGCTCACCACCGAGCTGGAGGTCACCGAAGGTCTCCAGTTCGACAAGGGCTTCATCTCGCCGAACTTCGTCACCGACGCGGAGGGACAGGAATCGGTCCTGGAGGACCCGTACATCCTGATCACCACGCAGAAGATCTCGGCGATCGAGGAGCTGCTGCCGCTGCTGGAGAAGGTCCTCCAGAACAGCAAGCCGCTGCTCATCATCGCCGAGGACGTCGAGGGCCAGGCCCTGTCCACGCTCGTGGTCAACGCCATCCGCAAGACCGTCAAGGTCTGCGCGGTGAAGGCCCCCGGCTTCGGCGACCGGCGCAAGGCGATGCTCCAGGACATGGCGATCCTGACCGGCGCCGAGCTGGTCGCCCCGGAGCTGGGCTACAAGCTCGACCAGGTCGGCCTGGAGGTGCTCGGTACCGCCCGCCGCGTCGTGGTCGACAAGGAGAACACCACTGTCGTCGACGGCGGCGGCCAGTCCGCCGAGGTCGCCGACCGGGTCGCCCAGATCCGCAAGGAGATCGAGGCCTCCGACTCCGAGTGGGACCGGGAGAAGCTGGCCGAGCGGCTGGCGAAGCTCTCCGGCGGCATCGCGGTGATCAAGGTCGGCGCGGCCACCGAGGTCGAGATGAAGGAGCGCAAGCACCGCATCGAGGACGCCATCGCCGCGACCAAGGCCGCGGTGGAGGAGGGCACGGTCCCCGGTGGCGGTGCCGCCCTGGCCCAGATCCTGCCGGTGCTCGACGACGACCTGGGCTTCACCGGTGACGAGAAGGTCGGCGTCTCGATCGTGCGCAAGGCGCTCGTCGAGCCGCTGCGCTGGATCGCCCAGAACGCCGGCCACGACGGCTACGTGGTGGTGCAGAAGGTCGCCGGCCAGGAATGGGGCACCGGCCTCGACGCCGCCGTCGGCGAATACGTCGACCTGGCCAAGGCCGGCATCCTCGACCCGGTGAAGGTGACCCGCAACGCGGTCACCAACGCCGCCTCGATCGCCGGCCTGCTGCTCACCACGGAGAGCCTGATCGTGGAGAAGCCGGCCGAGCCGGAGCCGGCCGCCGCCGGTGGGCACGGCCACTCGCACGGCCACGGCCACCAGCACGGCCCGGGCTTCTGACCCGAGGAGTACGACCCGACCTCAGGGCACACCGCCGAGCCGGCGGTGTGCCCTGAGGCGTATTCGCTTACGGAACGCTGACGGAATTGGCGGCGGACCCGACCGGTCGACCAGACTGGGCCGCGTGAGCACGATCTCCCGCCGCTCCGCGGCACTGGCCGGTGTCGTCGCCGCCGTGGTGGCACTCGGCGTCGCCGAGCCGGTGGCCGTCCTGACCGGTCCCCGGTCCGCGCCGCTGATCGCCGTCGGCGGCCTCGTGGTCGACCTGGTGCCCGAGCCGCTCAAGCAGTTCGCCATCGACCTCTTCGGCACGTACGACAAGATCGCGCTGCTGGTCGGCACCGCGCTGCTGCTGGCCGGCTTCGCGGCGCTGCTCGGCCTGGCGGCGGCCCGGCGGCTGGTGGTCGGCCTGGCCGGCATCGGCGTGTTCGCCGTGCTCGGCGTGGCCGCCGCGCTGACCCGGGCCGGCGCGAATGCGTTCGACGCACTGCCCTCGCTCGTCGGTGCCGCCGTCGGCGGGCTCACGCTCTGGGCGCTCGTGGCCGGCCCGCTGCGGCCGGGCGATCCGGCGACGTTCTCCGGCGGCGCCGGCGGGCCCGCGCCGGCATCCCGGCCCGGACCCACGCCGCCTCCCGAGGTCACCGGGCCCGCGTCCCGGCACCGGCCGGTGCCGCCTCCGGCGGTGGCCGCGCTCGCGGGCGAGGAGGAGACTCCGGGTGGCTGGGAGCCGCTGGAGAGCCGCGACGCGGAGTCACGACGCCGGTTCCTGCGCGGCGCCGGCCTGCTGACCGGCGCGGCGGCGGTGGCCGGGCTCGGCGGCCACTGGCTGGCCGGACGGCGGGGCGTCTCGGCGGCCCGGGAGGCGGTGACGCTGCCCGCCCCGGCGACACCGGCTTCACCGGTGCCGGCCGGCGCGGACCTGTCCCTGCCCCGGCTCGCCCCCTACGTCACGCCCAACCGGGAGTTCTACCGGATCGACACCGCGCTCGTGGTGCCGCAGGTGGACCCGGTCACCTGGCGGCTGCGCATCCACGGCCGGATCCGCAACCCGATCGAGCTGAGCTTCGACGAGCTGCTCGCCCGGCCGATGGTCGAGCGCTACGTGACGCTTGCCTGCGTCTCCAACGAGGTGGGTGGCGACCTCATCGGCAACGCCCGCTGGCTCGGCGTACCGCTCAAGGAGCTGCTGGACGAGGCCGACCCGGAGGACGGCGCGGACCAGGTGGTCGGGCGCGCGGTGGACGGCTGGACCTGCGGCACCCCCACGTCGGTGCTGCGCGACGGGCGGGACGCGCTGCTCGCGGTGGGGATGAACGGCGAGCCGCTGCCGATCGAGCACGGCTTCCCGGTGCGGATGGTGGTGCCCGGCCTCTTCGGATACGTGTCGGCGTGCAAGTGGGTGACGGAGCTGGAGCTGACCAGCTTCGCCGATTTCGACGCGTACTGGGTGCCGCGTGGCTGGTCCGCGCAGGGCCCGGTGAAGACGCAGTCCCGGATCGACACGCCCCGCGCGCGCAGCCGTCCCGCCGCCGGCCCCGTGACGGTCGCCGGCGTGGCGTGGGCCCAGCACCGGGGCATCCGCCGGGTGGAGGTACGGGTCGACGATGGCCCCTGGCGCGAGGCGACGCTGGCCCCGGCGGTGTCGTCGGACACCTGGGTCCAGTGGTCGTGGCGCTGGGACGCGACACCGGGCGAGCACACCCTCGCGGTACGCGCCACCGACGCGGGCGGCGAGACGCAGCCGGAGCGGCGTAGCCCGGTGGCCCCGGACGGCGCGACCGGCTGGCACACCGTCAAGGTGACCGTGCCCTGACCGCCTAGCAAGAAGAAGCGCCGCCGTGCCCCGGAGATGCGGGACACGGCGGCGGGAAGTGTGTGCGGGTCAGGCGACCTTGCGCTGGTCCGGCACGGCGGTCTTGTGCGACCGGCCGAGGCGGGCTTCGAGCCGGGCGACGTCCACCCGGGACTGCCGGCGGTCGGCCAGGTCCTCCCAACCGAGGGCGAGCAGCCGCAGCCGCTCGGACTCGCTGAACCCGCCCCAGACGCCGTACGGCTCGCGGACGGCGAGGGCGTGGGCGGCGCACTCGGCGCGCACCGGGCAGGCGCGGCAGACCGACTTCGCGCCGGACTCGCGGCGCAGCCGGGACGAGCCGCGCTCGCCGTCCGGGTGGAAGAACTGGGCGCTGTCGCGGCCCCGGCACGCGCCGAGCCGCTGCCAGTCCCAGAGATCGACGATGGGTCCAGGCAGCCTACGTACGTTCGACATCAGCACCCCTCCTCCCGCGCGGCACCGCGAGAATGTTCGTGGCCAGCTACCGGGCGGCGGTCCGCGCGGGATGCCGGTTCCGGATGAACGTCCCGGTACCCGAGCCGTCCCCGGCTCACACATCTGTGATCGAAAACCTCGGACAACCGGTGGCATATGACCCATATGCCGGAAAAGTTCGGATGATTGCTCGGAACCCCCTCCCGACCCCACCCGTACGTGGTCTGCTCTGAGTCGGAGAGGAGCCCACTGTGCGTAGCGTTCTCGTGTGCGTTCGGACACCATTGGCGGCCCAGCATCTGACCTCGGCGGCGGCGCGGCTCGGGCTGTCCGGCGTGGTCCGGACGGCCGTCTCCGATCCCGAGGTGATGCTGCGGCTGGCTGAGCGCCCGGTCGACGTGGTGCTCGCCGACACCGCCCTGACCCGGCCGGACAGCGCCGGCTTCGTGCGTCGGGTGCTCGCCCGTGCCCCGCAGGCCGCGGTGTTGCTGCTCGGCGTCGAGGAGTCGGAGTCGGCGGCGGCCACCATCAGCGCCGGCGCGCGCGGTCTGATCCAGAACGCGGACCACGACCTGACCAGCGCGGTGGCGAAGGCCCTGCTGCTGCTCTCCGCCCCCGGCCGGACCCACCGGAACCGGGTGGCCGACACGGCCCGGGACACGGCGGCGGTCGGCGGGCCGACCCGGGCGACGGCGCCGGGGCGTACCCCGGGTGGGCCCGGCTGGCCGGGGGCGCCGACGGATCCCGCGGGCCTGCCCACGATGGTGCCGGTGCAACGCGGCGAGGACGCGAACGACCCGGCGCCGGAGGGGACGGAGACCCAGCCGGGTGCCGGCCAGCGCCCGGCGCGGTCAGCGCGCGGCACGGTCGGGCTGACCGAACGCGAGCTTCAGGTGCTGCTCGGTATGGCGGAGGGCAAGAGCAACGCGGAGATCGGGCGGGAGCTGTTCGTCTCCGAGGACACCGTCAAGACGCACGCCCGGCGGCTGTTCCGCAAGCTCGGCGCACGCGACCGGGCGCACGCCGTGGCGGCCGGCTTCCGGGCCGGCCTGGTGGCCTGATCAACGGCGGGACGTCACTCCGTGGCGTCGTCGGCGCTCTCGGTGAGCGTGTCGTGCACCCCGTCGGCGTAGCCGCGGGCGTAGTCCCAGCTCACGTAGTGGTCGGGATCCGGGTCGTAGGCCGGCTCGTGCACCCGGGGGCGGCCCGAGTTGAGCAGGTGCCGCAGGTTGCCCCGGAGCAGGTCCCAGTCGAAGTAGTGCGGCTCGCGGCAGTCCTCACACTCGATCACCAGGCCACGCACCCCGATCGGCTGGAGCAACGCCTGGTAGATCTCCAGATCGGCCAGATCCTCGAGCACGTCCTGCCGCTCGACCTCGGTCAGCGGGTCGAGTGCGTCCTCCTCGCCGGAATCGTGCAGGCCGGCAGCCGGATCGGCCGGGTCGCCGTTGAACGGGTCGATGGGCTCGTCGTGCACCCCCTCACCGTAGACCCCGCGCCGCCGGAAAGCCCGCCCCCGGCCGCGCTGTGGCCCCGCCTACGCAGGGCCCGACACCGGCCGGAGCCGGCCGGGCCAATGGGTACGATGAGGCGACGCGCCGTCACCTAGGGGAGCAATCGTGGAGAATTCGCCCAGCACCGAGATCCCGACCGGCCCGGACGGCGAGCTGGGCGGCCATCTGCCCGAGCTGCCGGCCGGCTCCGCCCGGGTGGTGCCGCTCGGGCTGACCTTCGACGACGTGCTCCTCCAGCCGGGCGAGTCGGACGTGGTGCCCAGCCGGGTCAACACCCGCACGCGGCTCACCCGCACCATCGAGCTGACCGTGCCGCTGCTCTCCAGCGCGATGGACACCGTCACCGAGGGGCGGATGGCGATCGCCATGGCCCGCCAGGGCGGCATCGGCGTGCTGCACCGCAACCTCTCCGTCGAGGACCAGGCACTCCAGGTGGACCTGGTCAAGCGCTCCGAGTCCGGCATGATCACCAACCCGGTGACCGCCAGCCCGGACGACACGCTCCGCGACGTGGACGCGCTCTGCGGTCGCTACCGCATCTCCGGCGTCCCGCTCGTCGACGGCCAGGGGCAACTGGTCGGCATCGTCACCAACCGTGACATGCGCTTCGTCTCCGACCCGGCCACGCCGGTCCGCGACATCATGACCCGCACCCCGCTGATCACCGCGCCGGTCGGGGTGAGCAAGGACGAGGCGCTCGCCCTGCTGCGCCGCCACAAGGTGGAGAAGCTGCCGATCGTCGACGACTCCGGCAAGCTGCGCGGGCTGATCACGGTCAAGGACTTCACCAAGAGCGAGCAGTACCCGAACGCCACCAAGGACGAGGCGGGCCGGCTCCGGGTCGCCGCCGCGGTCGGCGTGGGCGAGGACGGCTACAAGCGGGCCCGCGCCCTGGTCGACGCCGGTGTCGACGTGGTCGTCGTGGACACCGCGCACGGCCACCAGCGGGCCGTGCTGGAGATGGTCGCCCGGCTCAAGCGGGACGTGACGATCGACATCGTGGGCGGCAACGTCGCCACGTACGCGGGCGCGAAGGCGCTCGTCGACGCCGGCGCCGACGGCATCAAGGTGGGCGTCGGGCCGGGCGCCATCTGCACCACCCGGATCGTGGCCGGGGTGGGCGTCCCGCAGATCACCGCGATCATGGAGGCGGCCCGGGCCGCCCGTCCGGCCGGCGTGCCGGTGATCGGCGACGGCGGCATCCAATACTCCGGTGACATCGCCAAGGCGCTCGTGGCCGGCGCCGACGCGGTGATGCTCGGCAGCCTGCTGGCCGGCTGCGAGGAGAGCCCCGGCGAGCTGATCTTCATCAACGGCAAGCAGTACAAGGCATACCGGGGGATGGGCTCGCTCGGCGCGATGCAGTCCCGCGGTCAGGGCAAGTCCTACTCCAAGGACCGCTACTTCCAGCAGGACGTGATGGCCGAGGACAAGCTGGTCCCCGAGGGCGTCGAGGGGCAGGTGCCCTACCGCGGCCCGCTGGCCCAGGTCGCCCACCAGCTCGCCGGCGGCCTGCGCGCCGCGATGGGATACGTCGGCGCGGAGAGCATCCCGGAGCTGCACCGGCGTGGGCAGCTCATCCGGATCACCGCGGCCGGGCTCAAGGAGAGCCACCCGCACGACATCCAGATGACCGTCGAGGCGCCCAACTACCACTCCCGCTGACCCCTCCCTCCACCCCCGAACACACCTGGAGTACCCATGCGTGACGTGGTCGAGATCGGGCTGGGCAAGACCGCGCAGCGCGGTTACCACCTGGACGACATCGCCATCGTGCCGAGCCGCCGCACCCGGGACGTCGACGACGTCTCCACCGCGTGGCAGCTCGACGCCTACCCGTTCGGCATCCCCTGCGTCGCGCACCCCTCGGACGCCACCATGAGCCCCGCCTCCGCGGTGCGCCTCGGTGAGCTGGGCGGCCTCGGCGTGCTCAACGTCGAGGGCCTCTGGACCCGGTACGAGAACCCGACCAAGATCCTGGAGGAGCTGGCCGGCCTCGGCGAGGACGCCCGCACCACGAAGCGCCTCCAGGAGGTCTACGCCGAGCCGATCCGCCCCGACCTGATCGCCGAGCGGGTCCGCGAGCTGCGGGCCGGCGGCGGCACGGTGGCGGTCCGGGTCTCGCCGCAGCACACCCTGGCGCTGGCCCCGGTGATCCTCGACGCGGGCGTGGACATCCTGGTCATCCAGGGCACCCTCGTCTCCGCCGAGCACGTCTCCACCACCGACGAGCCGCTCAACCTCAAGGAGTTCATCGCCGACCTCGACCTGCCGGTCATCGTCGGAGGCTGCACCGACTACAAGACCGCGCTGCACCTGATGCGCACCGGCGCGGCCGGCGTGATCGTGGGCATCGGCGGCGACGACTGGTCGACCACCGAGTCGGTGCTCGGCATCCGGGTGCCGATGGCCACCGCGATCGCCGACGCCGCCGCGGCCCGCCGCGACTACCTGGACGAGACCGGCGGCCGGTACGTGCACCTGATCGCCGACGGCGACATGCAGACCTCCGGCGACATCGCCAAGGCGCTCGGCTGCGGCGCGGACGCGGTGATGCTCGGCGAGCCGCTCTCGCTCTGCGCGGAGGCGCCGGCCGGCGGCGCCTGGTGGCACTCCGCAGCCAGCCACCCGTCGCTGCCCCGGGGCGCGTTCGAGGTGGCCGGCGAGCCGCTCGGCTCGATGGAGAAGCTGCTGTTCGGCCCGGCGGACGAGCCGGACGGCCAGCTCAACCTCTTCGGCGGGCTGCGCCGCGCGATGGCCAAGTGCGGCTACCGCGACCTCAAGGAGTTCCAGAAGGTCAGCCTGGTCCTGGACCGCCCCTGACACGTGGCCGCAACGCCGCCGGCTCACGCCGTCCGGCCCCTAGGGTCGGAGGATGACGCACAGGCGGGTCTGGGTGGCGGGCGTGCTGGCGGTGGCGCTCGCCGCCGGCGGGTGCACGGGCGCCGACGACGGCGGGTTCCGGCCGGGCGCGGCGGACGCCGGTGACCCGTACGTGCCGGGGGCCGGCAACGGCGGCTACGACGTCGGGCACTACGCGCTCGACGTCCGCTACGACCCGGCCGACGACCGGCTGACCGGCACCGCCACGCTCACCGTCACCGCCACCCGGGCGCTGTCGGCGTTCCAACTCGACCTGGCCGGCCTCACCGTCGACCGGGTCGCGGTGGACGGCGCGCCGGCCCGGCACCGGCGGGACGGCGCGGAGCTGATCGTCACGCCCGCGCACGGGCTGCCGGCCGGGAAGCGGTTCACCGTCGAGGTGGCGTACGGCGGGGTGCCCCGGCCGCTGCCCGACCCCGTGCTGGGCGACGGCGGCTTCCACCACACGCCGGACGGGGCGATCGCGCTCGGCCAGCCGCAGTCGGCGAGCACCTGGTTTCCGGTCAACGACCACCCGTCGGACAAGGCCACCTACGACGTCGCGGTCACCGTGCCGGACGGGCTCGCCGCGCTCGCCAACGGCGTCCCGAAGGGGCGGACGACCGCCGGCGGCTGGACCACCTGGCGCTGGTCGGAGCGTTCGCCGATGGCCAGCTACCTGACCACGCTGGTGATCGGCGACTACCGGGTCACCACCGGCACCCACGGCGGTAAACCGCTCGTCACCGCCGTCGCCGCGACGCTGCCCGCGGACGGGCCGGCCGCCGCGTCGGTGGCCCGCACCGGCGAGGTGGTCGACTTCCTGGCCGCGCGCTTCGGGCCGTACCCGTTCGACGCGTACGGCGGGGTGGCGGTCGCCGACGACCGGATCCGGTACGCGCTGGAGACCCAGACGCGCCCGGTCTACGGGCCCGGCTTCTTCCGGAGTGGACGGCCGAACACCGAGGTGGTCGCGCACGAGCTGGCCCACCAGTGGTTCGGCGACAGCGTGTCGGTGGCCCGGTGGAGCGACATCTGGCTCAACGAGGGCTTCGCCACGTACGCCGAATGGCTCTGGGCCGAGCACGACGGCGGGCGGACCGTGGCGCGGACCGTCGCCGACCGGTACGCCGCCACCGACTGGTCGAAGCCGTCGGTCGACCCGGGCCGGGCCGGCATGTTCGGTGACGCGGTCTACCAGCGGGGCGCGTTGGCGGTGCACGCGCTGCGCCGCGCGGTCGGCGACGAGACGTTCTACCGCGTGCTGCGCGGGTGGCTGGCCGAGCGACGCGACGGCAACGTCACCACCGCCGACTTCATCGGGTACGCGGAGCGGGCCGCCGGCCGCCCGCTGCGGGCGCTCCTGGACGCCTGGCTGGTCGGCGGGACACCGCCGGGCCTGCCCTGAGGGCCCCGCCCGGACGCGGGGTTGCCGTGACGCGGGCGTGATCGGCACTGGGTAGGCTGCCGCGGGCGAAGCGGCCCCGGGGCGGGGCCGCCGAACGGGCCCGGGGAAGGATCGAGGCGATGGCACGGCGCGGCGGACGACGACGGCTCGGGCTGCTGGCCTGCGGGACGCTGCTGCTGGCCGGCTGCGGATCGGCCGAGCCGGACCGGAGCGCCGCGGCGCCCTCCGACCCCGGCCCGACCGCCTCCCGCAGCTTCGCGCCCGGCGCAGCCGGCGCGGGCGACGCCTACTTCCCCACCTACGGCAACGGCGGCTACGACGTCGCGAGCTACACGATCAAGGTGCGTTACGACCCGGACACCGACAAGCTCACCGGCACCACGACGGTGCGGGCCACCGCGACGGCCGACCTGTCCGCGTTCAACCTGGACCTGGCCGGGCTCACCGTCCGCTCGGTCACCGTGGACGGCGCCGCCGCCCGGCACGCCCGCACCGACGACGAACTGGTGGTCACGCCGGCCGCCGGCCTCACCTCCGGCAACGGGTTCGTCGCCGAGATCCGGTACGGCGGCCGGCCGGAGGCGCTGCGCAGCGAGGCGCTCGGCGAGGGCGGCTGGCTGCACACCGCGGACGGGGCGATCGCGCTCGGCCAGCCGCAGTCGGCGAGCACCTGGTTTCCGGTCAACGACCACCCGTCGGACAAGGCCACCTACGACGTCGAGATCACCGTGCCGAAGGGGTTGACGGCGGTCGGCAACGGCGTGCCGAAGGGGAAGACGACCAGCGGCGACTGGACCACCTGGCGCTGGTCGGAGGGCTCGCCGATGGCCAGTTACCTGACCACCGTGGTGATCGGGAAGTTCCGCGTCACCACCGACGAGCACAAGGGCCGCCCGGTCTGGAGCGCGGTCACCACGCAACTGCCGGAGGGCGCGCCGGACCGTTCGATCGCCCGCACCGTCGAGGTCGCCGACTACCTGGAGAGCATCTTCGGGCCGTACCCGTTCGGCGCGTACGGCGGTGTGGTGGTGGCGGACAGCCGGATCCGGTACGCGCTGGAGACGCAGAGCCGGCCGGTCTACGGGGCCAGCTTCTTCCGACAGGGCGACAACACCGACGTGGTGGCGCACGAGCTGGCCCACCAGTGGTACGGCGACAGCGTCTCGATCCGGCGCTGGCAGGACATCTGGCTCAACGAGGGGCTGGCCACGTACGCGGAGTGGCTGTGGGCCGAGCACACCGGAAAGTCGACCGTGCAGCGCACGTTCGAGCAGAAGTACGCCGGTGCCTCCACCCTGCTCTGGCGGACGCCGCCGGGCAAGCCGGGGGTGGAGAACCTGTTCGGCAGCTCGGTCTACGACCGGGGCGGGATGACCGTGCACGCGCTGCGGGTGGCGGTGGGCGACACCGCGTTCTTCACGATCCTGCGCACCTGGGCGGCGGAGTGGAAGGACGGCAACGCCACCACGGCGGACTTCGTGGCGCTGGCGGAGCGGGTGTCCGGGAAGAAGCTCGACAAGCTCTTCGACGCCTGGCTGTTCGGCACCGAGCGGCCACCCACCCCCAAGCCCCGGTAAGGAAGGGCCCCCGCTTAACGCTTTCTGCATAACCGGGGCCCCCGCCTAACACCTCAGGTCTTGACGCGCAGGGACGGGTGCGCGGTCAGGAACGCCTCGACCCGGCCGCCGCGCAGCGCGGTGAGGAAGTCCCGGCCCAGCTTCTGGAGCTGCTCGCCGCGGTAGGACGCGCCGCTGCCCACGCCGCTGCCGGGGAGCCCGACCAGGGTGATCCGGTCCGCCGGGATCCCGCCCAGGGCGTAGGAGAAGTCGATCAGTTTCCGCGCGCCCCCGACGTACACCAGGGTCTTGCCGAGCGCGGCGACGACCTGCTCGACCCGCTGCGGGTCGCGGGCCGTGCCCTGCCCGACGAGCTTGCCGGCAAGCGCGCGGATGAGCTGCTGCTGGTGCCGCTGCCGGGTGTAGTCGCCGCCGGCGGTGTAACGCTGCCGCGCGTAGTCGAGCGCCTGCCAGCCGGTGAGGTGCCGGTTGCCCTTCTGATAGACCATCTGCGGCCCGTGGTAGCCGCCTCCGCTCAGCGGTCGCATCGTCCCGTCCGGGCGGCGGTGCCGGGAGGCGACCTTCTGGTCGACGTAGAGGTCGACGCCGCCGAGCGTGTCCACCAGCTTGTCGAAGCCACCGAAGGTGATCACGGCGCCGGCGTCGATGCGCAGCCCGGTGTAGCGGGAGACGGTGGTGCGCAGCAGCTCGTACCCCTGGGCGGTGCTGGGGTGGGCCTTGTCGCCCGGGACCCGGCTGCCGTAGCTCATCGCGTGGGTGAGCTTGGTCTTCCCGCCCGGGTAGCGCGCCTTCGGGTAGGCGGGGATGTCGACCACCAGGTCGCGGGGGAGGGAGAAGAGGTACGCCCGGTCCAGCCCGGCGGGCACGTGCAGCACCAGCACGGCGTCGGCGTGCGGTTCCCAGCCGGGGATGCTGACCCGGGTGTCGACGCCGACGAGCATCAGGTTGAGCGGGCCGGTCAGGTCGGCGCCGGGCGGTGGGGTCGGGCTGGCGCTCGTCGCTGCCGGCGTGGGTGAGCCGGGCGGCGAGGTGGCCGGGGCGGCGGCCCCGGTCGGCGAGTGGTGCCCGACCAGCCGGGTGGTCACCACCGCGCCGCCGGCGACCAGCAACGCCGCCACCAGGACGGCCAGGCCCAGCAGGCGTCGTCTCGTCACGTTTTCGTCCTCTCCCCGTGTGGTTCGACGCGGCCGGGGGCACCAAAGGTTGCACCGGCGGTCGAGCGCTCTGCATGATCTGCGAAAGCTCGACCTGGCGCCATAGCTACCCGTCGGTAATGATGCGTTCATGCACTACGACGTGGTGGTCATCGGATCGGGCTTCGGCGGCGGCGTCACCGCGCTCCGGCTGGCCGAGAAGGGCTACTCGGTAGGGGTCCTGGAGGCCGGCCGGCGCTTCGCCGACGACGAGTTCCCGAAGACGTCCTGGCAGGCGCGGCGGTTCCTGTGGGCGCCGCGGCTCGGCTGCTTCGGGCTGCAACGGATCACCCTGCTCCGCTCCGCCGGCCGGCGGACCGGCGGTGGTGTGCTGGTGCTCTCCGGGGCCGGGGTGGGCGGCGGCTCGCTCGTCTACGCGAACACGCTCTACGAGCCGCTCGACGCCTTCTACGCCGACCCGCAGTGGCGGGACGTCACGGACTGGCGCGACGAGCTGGCCCGCCACTACGACCAGGCGAAGCGGATGCTCGGCGTCACCGCGTACCCGCTCGACACCGGCGCGGACCGGGCCATGCGGGCGGTGGCCGAGCGGATGGGGGTGGCGCACACCTTCCACCCGACCCCGGTCGGCGTGCACATCGGGCGGCCGGGGCAGCGGGTGCCGGACCCGTACTTCGGCGGGGTCGGGCCCGACCGCACCGGGTGCCGCCACTGCGGCTCGTGCATGACCGGCTGCCGGCACGGCGCGAAGAACACCCTGGTCAAGAACTACCTCTGGCTGGCCGAGCGGATCGGCGCGCAGGTGCACCCGCTGACCACGGTGACCGCCGTGCGGCCGGACCCGGCGGGCGGTTACGCGGTGCACACCGAGCGCACCGGGGCCTGGTTGCGCAAGCGTCGCCAGGTGATCCACGCCGACCAGGTGGTCTTCGCCGCCGGCGCGCTCGGCACCCAGCGGCTGCTGCACCGGATGAAGGCGACCGGCGCGTTGCCCGGGCTCTCGCCCCGGCTGGGCGAGCTGACCCGCACCAACTCGGAGGCGATCCTCGGCGCCTCGGTGGCCTCCGGGGCGGCCCGGCGGCGTGGCCTCGACTTCTCCGAGGGTGTGGCGATCACCAGCTCGTTCCATCCGGACCCGCAGACCCACATCGAGCCGGTCCGCTACGGCAAGGGCTCCAACGCGATGGGACTGCTCCAGTCGCTGCTCGTCGACGGCGGGCCGCACCGGGTCCGGCGCTGGCTGGGCAGCATCGTCCGGCAGCCGGGGCTGGCCGCGCGGATGCTGTCGGTACGCGGCTGGTCCGAGCGCACCGTCATCGCGCTTGTCATGCAGTCGGTCGACAACTCCCTCACCACCCGCTGGCGGGGTCGCCGGCTGGTCTCCGGCCCGGGCCACGGCGCACCCAACCCGACCTGGATCCCGGCCGGCAACGAGGCGGTCCGGCTGCTCGCCGAGGAGATCGACGGCACCCCTGGCGGCGCGGTGACCGAGCCGTTCAACATTCCGGTGACCGCGCACCTCCTCGGTGGCGCGGTGATCGGCGCGACCCCGGCCGACGGCGTCGTCGATCCCTGGCACCGGGTGTACGGCCACCCGGGGCTGCACGTGGTGGACGGCGCGGCGGTCTCGGCGAACCTGGGCGTCAACCCGTCGCTGACGATCACCGCGCAGGCGGAGCGCGCCATGTCGTTCTGGCCCAACCGGGGCGAGGCCGATCCGCGCCCGCCGCTCGGCTCCCCGTACACCCGCGTGGCCCCGGTCCCCCCGCGTGCGCCGGCGGTGCCGGCGCACGCTCCCGCCGCGCTGCGGTGAAAGGAGGGGGCCCCTTTTAACGCCTTCGGTAGAGGCGGGGCCCCTTATTAACACGTTCCAGCCGCGACACCGCCGGGGCGCGTCCGCGCGGCCGGTGACTGTCGGTAGGCTTTGCGCACATGAGCACGCCTCGCCCCGTCCTCGTGGTGGACTTCGGAGCCCAGTACGCCCAGCTCATCGCGCGCCGTGTCCGCGAGGCGAAGGTCTACTCGGAGATCGTCCCGCACTCCATGCCGGTGTCCGAGATGCTGGCGAAGAACCCGGCCGCGATCATCCTGTCCGGTGGCCCGTCGAGCGTCTACGCCCCGGGCGCCCCGCAGATCGACGCCGGCGTGTTCGACGCCGGTGTGCCGGTGTTCGGCATCTGCTACGGCTTCCAGGCCATGGCGCAGGCGCTCGGCGGCACGGTCTCGCGCACCGGCAACCGGGAGTACGGCGGCACCCCGCTGCGTCCGCGCCTGACCGAGCCCGGTGTGCTGCTGCGCGACCTGCCGGCGGACCTGCCGGTCTGGATGAGCCACGGCGACTGCGTGACCGAGGCGCCGGCCGGCTTCACGGTCACCGCCGAGTCGGCCGGTGCCCCGGTCGCCGCGTTCGAGGACGTGGCCGGTCGGCGGGCCGGGGTGCAGTTCCACCCCGAGGTGGGGCACACCGCGCACGGGCAGGAGATGCTGACCCGCTTCCTCTACGACATCGCCGGGGTCGCGCCGACCTGGACGCCGGAGAGCATCATCGACGAGCAGGTCGCCCGGATCCGCGAGCAGGTCGGCGACAAGGAGGTCATCTGCGGCCTGTCCGGCGGCGTGGACTCGGCGGTCGCGGCGGCGCTCGTGCACCGGGCGGTGGGCGACCAGCTCACCTGCGTCTTCGTCGACCACGGGCTGCTGCGGGCCGGCGAGGCCGAGCAGGTGGAGAAGGACTACGTGGCGGCGACCGGGATCACGCTCAGGGTGGTCGACGCCCGGGAGCGGTTCCTCGGCGCGCTCGCCGGGGTGACCGATCCGGAACAGAAGCGCAAGATCATCGGCCGCGAGTTCATCCGGGTCTTCGAGGCCGCCGCCCGGGAGATCGCCGCCCACGGTGACGTGGAGTTCCTGGTGCAGGGCACGCTCTACCCGGACGTGGTGGAGTCCGGCGGCGGCACCGGCACCGCCAACATCAAGAGCCACCACAACGTCGGCGGCCTGCCCGAGGACCTGAAGTTCGCCCTGGTCGAGCCGCTGCGCACGCTCTTCAAGGACGAGGTACGCACGATCGGCCTGGAGTTGGGGCTGCCCGAGGCGATGGTGTGGCGGCACCCGTTCCCCGGCCCGGGCCTGGCCATCCGGATCATCGGCGCGGTCGACGAGGAGCGCCTCGCGCTGCTCCGTAAGGCCGACCTGATCGCCCGGCAGGAACTCACCGCGGCCGGCCTGGACCGGGGGGTCTGGCAGTTTCCGGTGGTGCTGCTCGCCGACGTGCGCAGCGTCGGCGTGCAGGGCGACGGACGCACCTACGGGCACCCGGTGGTGCTGCGCCCGGTCTCCAGCGAGGACGCGATGACGGCCGACTGGTCCCGCCTGCCCTACGACGTGGTGGCCCGGATCTCCACCCGGATCACCAACGAGGTGGCCGAGGTCAACCGCGTGGTGCTGGACGTCACCAGTAAGCCGCCGGGCACCATCGAGTGGGAGTGACGCCGGGTCACGCGGCCGGCGGCGGCCCGGCCTCCGGCCGAGGCGCAGTCCCCGGCGCGCTCGGCGGGACCGGCGGCCATCCGGGCGCGGTGCCCGGCGGGTGCGGCCAGGCGGGCGCGCCGGCCGGCTCCTCGGGCATCAGGAACCACATGATCGGGTACGCGAGCGCGGCCAGCCCGCCGGTGAGCACCGTGGCGGTGGCGAAGACCACCCGCACCAGGGTGGGGTCGAGGGCGAAGTAGCGGCCGACACCGCTGGCCACCCCGGCGATCATGCGGTCGCTCACCGGTCGGCGGAGCTGCTTGTACGGGGCCTGGGAAGGGTTCGGGTAGGTCATGTCTCCACGGTCCCGCGCCGGACGGCGGGCGACCTCGGTGACCGCCCGGACGCTTACCCTGATCCGTCCCTGAGGCACCAGCAGTGTGTCAGGAATCTGACTCTTTTCGATGGAGGTAACCCGCTCCGGGGAGAATTTGCTCCCGTGACCACCTCGCTGGAGCCGCTGCGCAGGATCGCGGCATACGCAGTTTGTGCTGATTCAAACGGCCGAGTGTTGCTGGTCCGCGCATCGGAGCGCTCCGGCACCCCCGGCACCTGGTCGCTCCCCGGCGGCGCGGTCGACCACGGTGAGGACCCCAAGCACACGGTCGTTCGGGAGACCGCGGCCGAGACCGGCCTCTCGGTCGCCGTCGCCGGCCTCCAGGACGTGCTCGCCGACATGCGGGCGCTGCCCGAGCGGCGCATCACGATCCACACCGACCGCCTGCTCTACACCGTCTCGGTCCGCGGCGGGACGCTCACCGAGCGGGTCGACCGCCCGACCGACCTGGCCCGCTGGTTCACCCTCGACGAGGCCCGCGAGCTGCCGTTGCGGTCGTTCACCGCGCGCGCCCTGGGCCTGCCCACCTCCAGCCACGACGTCGTGCCGGAGGAGGTTCCGGAGTTCCCCTCGTTCTACGCCGTCCCCGGTCCGGACGGGTTGCACCGGGCGCAGCGCTTCGCCGCGTACGCGGTGGTGACCGACCCGGAGGAGCGGGTGCTGCTGACCCGCGTCTCCGACGGTTACCCGGGTGCCGGTTGCTGGCACCTGCCCGGCGGCGGCACCGACTACGGTGAGCAGCCCGCCGCGGCGCTGATCCGCGAGCTGGTCGAGGAGACCGGGCAGACCGGCCGCCTGGTCGAGTTGCTCGGGGTGGCCAGCCACCGCGATGCGGCCTCGCTAGGCCCGGAGGGCTACCCGATCGACTGGCACGGCGTCCGCGCCTTCTACCGGGTGGTCGTCGACCAGCCCGCCCCACCCACGGTGGCGGACGTCGGCGGCTCCACGTGCGAGGCCCGCTGGTTCCGCCGCGAGGAGCTGGGCGCCCTCCCCACCGACCGCCTCACCGAGGTAACCGCCGAAGCAGTCCAGGCCGCCCACCTCCTCTAACAACCCCACCCCACCCCCACCCCCGGGGTCGATCATGAAGTTATTGCCACGACACGCCGTTGCGGTGGGCAATAGGTTCATGATCGACGCAGTGGGAAGGGGTGGTGCGGGTGGAGCGGCTGCGGCGGGTGGGGGCCTTTGGGGTTCTGCGGGACGCGGGTGGGCGGGTGCTGCTGGCGCGTGGGGGCGTCCGGTGTCCGTACCCGGGGGTGTGGCAGTTGCCGGGCGGCGGGGTCGAGCACGCCGAGCACCCGGCCGTCGCCGTGGCCCGCGAGTTCGCCGAGGAGACCGGGCTGACCGTGACGGTCGGCCGGATCGCCGCCGCCATCGCCGACGTGTCCACCTACCCGCCCGACGGGGTGGCGGTGCACACCGATCGGCTGATCTTCGAGATCGAGGCCCGCGGTGGGCGGCTGCGGCCCGAGTCGGACGGTGGCAGCGACGAGGTGGCCTGGTTCACTCTCGGCGAGGCAGCCGCCCGGCCGCTGATGCCGTTCACCGCCGAGCTGCTCGGCCTGCCTGTCTCCCCACTGCCGGCCGACCTGCCCCGGGCGCTCCCGGTCGCGCCGACCGGGCCGGCTGCCGACCGGCGGCAGCGCTTCGCCGCGTACGGGCTGGTCACCGACCCGGACGACCGGGTGTTGCTGACGATGATCGCCGACGGCTACCCGGGCGCGGGGCGGTGGCACCTGCCCGGCGGCGGCACCGAGCACGGGGAACAGCCGGCCGCCGGGCTGCTCCGCGAACTGGTGGAGGAGGCCGGGCAGCTGGGCCGGGTGGTCGACCTGCTGGCCGTGGACAACCTGCACACTCCCGCCGCGCTCGGCCCCGAGGGCCGGCCGCTGGACTGGCACGGCGTCCGGGTGATCTACCGGGTACGGGTGGACGCGCCGACCGAGGCGGTGGTGACCGAGCTGGCCGGTGGCTCGACCGCCCGGGCCGCCTGGTTCACGCGGGAGCAGGTCACCGGTCTGTCGATGACCGACGTGGCCAGGTGGGCGACCGGGCAGCGGGTGAGCTGAAACGCTCGCCGAGCCGCCCTGGGCCACCTCCGGTACAGTCAGGAGTTGGGACGAGCCAAGGAAAATGGGCGTTGCGGCCCGAGATGGGAATAACTGAGCGCTTCGCGCGGTTATGGGAGTTATAAGTACCGCCGGCAGCTATCGCCAAGCCCTTGTCCCCTGTGCAATGGTGTACTCCGCAAATGGGCTGCCGGGCCCGAAAGGTCCGGCACGAGACAGCCGGACACCCGCCCCGACGTGGGCGGCCAGTCGATCCGGTGATGGAGGAAGCGTGCCGAGAGCCCCATGGCGCCGGCGTCGTACGACTGACAGTCCGCGCCCCGCAGGGCGTCGCTGGGCGGGCCGGTTGCGCCGCAGCAGCACGTTCGCCCGCCAGGTGCTGCTGGTCCGGGTGGGCCGCCGGGACGGCCCGGCCGGTTCCAGGACCGACCTGGTCACCCCCGACCACCGCTACGCCGACCGCCAGCGCCGTCGCTACGGCCGGTTCGACGCCGACCTCGAAGCGGTACGCCCGATCAGCCCGGCGGTCGCCCCGGTCGTTCCGGTCGCCCCGGTTGACGACGACGCTCCGGCGATGTCGATCCCGCTGCTGCCGGGTGACCGCACCGCCGCTCGGCGGGCCAAGTTCGCGCTTGTCAACGCGTGCACCCTGAGCAGCCTGATGCTCGGCATGCTGGCCATCTTCCTGGCCATGCAGGGTGAGGTGCGGATCGCCGCGGTCTGCCTGATCGCGTGCGTCGCGTTCGACGGTCTCGACGGCGCGCTGGCCCGCAAGCTCGGCGTGGCCAGCCCGTTCGGCGCGCAGATGGACTCACTTGCCGACATGTGCTCGTTCGGCCTCGCCGCTCCGGTGGTGGTCTACGCCTCCCTGGTCGGCTCGGCGCCGCCGGCCGCCGCCGCGGTCGCCTGCGCCCTGGTCGCGTCGTGCGCGGCCATCCGGCTCGCCCGGTTCAACGTCTCGCCGAAGGACGGCCGCTTCTTCTGCGGCGTACCGACCACCATGGCGGCGGCGGTGCTCGCCCTGACCGTGGCGATCGGGCTCCCGGTCCCCGGACTGGTCATGGTCGCCGGCGTGGCGCTGCTCGCCTTCGCCATGGTGTCCAGCTTCCCGTACGCGAAGCTGGCCCGGCTGGTGAAGCTGCCGCCGTGGCTCTGGCTCGCCCCGGTGGTCGGCGCGCTCGTCGACATCCGGCTCACCTTCGCCCTCGTGGTGGTGGGCTACCTGGTCAGCGGCCCGCTGCTCTGGCTGCACCAGCGTCGCGCCGCCTGAGGCACACGCACACCACGTACGACGAGAAGGGCGCCGCTCGCACGAGCGGCGCCCTTCTCGCATGTCCGGCGGGTCAGCGCCAGCGCGCGATGACCGTGGCGCCGCCGACCACCTTGTCGCCGGGGCCGACCAGCGGTTCCGCCGCCTCGGCCGGCAGGTAGACGTCGGTACGCGAACCGAACCGGATCAGCCCGAAGCGTTCGCCCTTCGCGAGCAGTGACCCGACCGCCGCCCGCTGCACGATCCGGCGGGCGATCAACCCGGTGCGCTGGGCCACGACCACCGTGCCGTGATCGGTGTCCAGCACCGTGTACGCCGCCACGTTGTGCTCGGCGTCCGGCTTCATCGCGTTGACGAAGCCGCCGTCGGCGACGAAGTAGTCGACCACCTTGCCGGCCACCGGGGCGCGGTTGACGTGCACGTCCAGCACCGACAGGAAGACCGCGATCCGCAGCCACTCGCCGTCGCCGAAGCGCTCGTCGGTGAGCCGCTGCACGGACAGGACCTGGCCGTCCGCCGAGGCGACCACGGCCGTCGGGTCCTCCGGGACGTCCCGCTCCGGGTCCCGGAAGAACGCGGCCACAGGTGCCGTGGCGAGCGCCGGCAGCAGCCAGAGCCGGGACTTCGGCCGGGCGGCCCGGGCCAGGGCGGCCAGGCCGAGCGTGATGCCGGCGGCGGCCACCCCGTTGGAGTCGATGTGCATCCGGCGGGTCAACGGCACGCTGGACGGCCGGTACGCGGGCGACAGCGAGGCGGCAAGCGTGACCGGTGCCGGGGTGAAGCGCAGGTGGTGCACGCGCACCGGCGGGGAGTTACGCAGCACCACGTCGGTGCGGACGCCGTGCAGCACGCCCTGCCGGTCCAGTTCCGGGCCGGCGCCCTCGGTGCGGAACAGCGGCGCGGCGACACTGAGCACCGCGCCCTCGGCGAGGTATTTGGCGAGCCCGTCCACCGCGGCGCGGGCCTCCTCGGCGGTGCCGGTGAACGGCTCGGCGACGATCACCACCGCAGCCGCGTCCGCCTCGGAGAGCGTGTCGACCACCCGTACCCGGTCGGCGACCCAGCGGCCCTGGGCCGTCACGTGCTCCCGCAGCGCCACCGTCGCGGCGCCCTCGGCCGGCGTCACCACCAGCCGGTCGCCCGGGAGCAGCGCCTCGATCGCCGCGGCCAGCACCGCGGACTCCGGGGTGGCGCCGACCAGCAGGCCGGCCTTCGGGTCGTTACGCCGGGCGAACTCGGCGACGAGCGTACGGGCGGCGCGCTCGCCGAGGCGGACCGCACCGGACGGTCCGGTGACGCGCACGGCGGGGGACTGGGTCATGTCGGGCGAGCTCCTGACGAGGTAGGGACGGACGGGGACCGCCTCGGCGACCCGGCCGGCCGACCGGGTGCGCCCGGCGCGGTCGGGTGGCTCGGACCGGACGTCGGCGGCGAGATCTCCCTCAGCCAGCATAGGCCGCGTCTTCGCGCCGTCACACCGGCGCGGTCTCAGACCGGCGGTCCACCGGAGGCGCGTGGTTCCTCGGTCTCCTGGCGCACCGGCGGCAGCTCGCGGGTGGCCGGTCCGGACCGGCCCTCGGGCTCGACGGTGGACGGTCCCCCGGTCGCCGGTTCGGCCGGTGACCGGACCGGCTCAGCGTCGGCGGGCCGGTCCTCCCGCGCCGGCGTCGGCTCGTCGGTCACCGCGGCGGTGGCCCACTCGTCGGCCCCGGCGGGGGCCCACTCGTCGGCCTCGGCGGGGGCCGCGAAGGCGCCGGCCGGGGTGCCGTCGCGGTACGGCGCGGCCACCGTCGTCTCCGGCCCGCCCGGCGGGGATGGTTGTTCCGGGCCGCGGGCCGAGCGCAGCGCGCCGACCAGGCCGAGCAACCCGATCACGACAAGCCCGCCGGCCAGGAACCAGCCGACCGGCGGTACGGCCAGCCCGAGGATCCGGGCCAGCAGCCACCACAGGGCGAGCCCGAGGAAGATCAGGCCGAACGCGAACGACACGAGGTCCGTGCGGTGGGCCTTCATCGGGTCACCTCCAGGTTTCCGGCGTTCACGTGGATGTAGAGCCGGAGCGTGCCCCCACCGGGGCCGTCCGCGCCGGCATCGGTGCTCTCCCAGAGCCGGCCGTTGAGCCCACCGGTGCGCCGGCCGAAGACGGAGGCGTCACCGGCGTTGACGTCGGCCACCGTGGTCACGTCCACGTCCGGCGGCACCACCACCGTCGCCTTGCCGAAGTTGACCGCGACGGTCACCTGGGTGTCCTGTCCGTCGAAGTCGATCGCCCGCAGGTCGAGCACCGCGTCGCCGAAGTTGTTCTCGTACCGGTCGGCCAGGTCGCGGCGGTCGGGTGGCGCCCAGGTGACGTTGCCGTCGATGCCCCGGACCCGGTCGTAGGACTCGGCGACGGTGGCGACGCCGAGCGCCGCCGCGGTCACCAGGCCGAGAGCGATCAGCCACCGGGCCCGGCCGAACCAGGTGCCCACGAGCAGCCCGAGGCCGATGGTGGCGAGCGTCGCGGCGAAGTAGCCGGCGGCGCCGACGGGGAACACGTCAAGCAGGTCGAGCATCGCCACCAGACCCAGCGCCAGGAAGATCAGCGAGAAGGTGATCGCACCGAGCGGGGAGCGTTCCTTCGGCCGCTTCGGCGGACGCGGCGGCCGGACCGGCGCCGGGGCGGGAGGCGAGCCGGCGTACGGGCCGTGTGGCGCGAACGGCGGTCGGTAGCCGCCGGGTGGCAGCGGTGCGCCGGTCGGAGCGGGCGGCGGCGCGGTGAACGGTTCGCCCACCGGGCCACCTGTGGTCGGGGGGGCGGGCCACGCCGGGGTGGTGTCCCCGGCCGTCCCGGGCAGCGCGGCGGTCACCGGCCCGGGGGTCGGTCGGGTGCTTGCCGCGGCGGGCCAGCCCGGGGCGGACAGCGGCGTGGCCGGATAGCCGGGTTCGACGCGCGGGGTCGGATAGCCGGGTTCGGCAGGGGCGGTGGGCGAGGGCGGGGAGCCGGTGTCACCCCCGGCCCGGCCGGCGGGCCAGCCCGGCGACGCGGATCCGGCCGGTTCGCCGGGTCCGGACGGGGCGGCCGTCCCGGCGGGTGCCGCGTACCCGGTGGACTCGCCGGTCCACGGCGCCCCCGGACCGGCCGGCGGACCGGCCCAGGACGCGGCCTGCGGCCCGGCGCCCGGCGCGGTCGCCGGCGGCGGCCAGGCGACCGGCGGCACCGGACCCGTTCCGGGCGGCTGGCCGGGGGCGCCGGTGCGGAAGGCGGGTCCGCGTTGGTCGCGGTTGAGCATCAGCGCGCCCCCGATCAGGATCACCGCGCCGAGCAGGATGGCCCGGAATCCGTCGGTGACGACGTAGCCGAAGCCGACCGCGACCACGATGCCGAGGACGATCACGGTGACCGGGGACATGCTGGAGCGGCCCCGGCCGAGCATCGACTCCACCGGGGAGGCGGTGTCGCCCTCGCCGGGGATGATCAGCCAGGCGGCGACGTAGACGAGCAGCCCGATGCCGCCGAAGAAGCCGAGCACGGCCAGGAGGACGCGCCACAGCACCGGGTCGGTGTTCGTGGCCCGGCCGATGGCCGCGCACACCCCGGCCAGGTAGCGACCCTCCCGGGGACGGACCAGGCCGTACCGGGTGGTGAATCCGGCGGCGCCGGGCGGTGGGGCGTACCCACCTGGTGGTGGGCCGGCGAACGGCGCGTCGCCACCGGGCGGTGGCGCGCCGTCGGCGGAGGGTGCCGGCCCCGGCGGGGGCGGCGGCGGATCGTCCTGTGCTGCCGCCCAGGGGCGGGGCGGACGGGCAGCGTCCTCGGTCATGCCTTCGATACTGCTGCCCCGGCGGCCCGGACGACCTCAGGACCCGACCCTGACCCCACCCTGAGATCCGGTGGCGGCGAATGTCCGGGGCGTCCCCGTGGTCCCGGGCCTTCCGCCGTGTGACGATCGGAGCGTCGGCCGCCGCCGGCATCTCCGCGCCGACCCGGGAGCTTCCGATCAGCAGCACCGTCACGCCGCACCCCCCACGTCTCTACCGGGCCACCGGGCACCGGTTGGGCGCCGGGGTGGCCTCCGGCATCGCCGACCACCTGGGCATCCCGGTGCTCCGGGTACGGGTGGCGTTCATGGTGCTGCTCGGGCTGAGCGGGCTCGGGTTGCTGCTCTACGCGGCCTTCTGGGCGGTGGTGCCGCCCCGGCCCGGCGACACCGCCGCCCCGCCCCGCCGCGACCTCGCCGAGCTGTTGCCGTTCGTGGCGATCGGGCTGGGTGTCCTGCTGCTCCAGGTGGTCGCGTTCGACTCGGTCGGCGCGGCCGGCACCGCCGGTTGGCTGGTTGCGATCATCGCGGTGGGCGCCGGGGTGATCTGGCACCAGTCCGGCCCGGAGCGGCGCCGGCAGTGGGGCGACTCCGCGGTGCCCTGGCTGGGCGCGGTGGTGGAGGAGAGCGACCGCCGGGCCTTCGTGCTCCGTTTCATCGGCGGTGGGGTGCTCGTCGCGGTCGGGATCATCGGCGTGGCCGCGGTCTACTCGCCGGCGCAGAACTTCGACGCGGTGCTCAACGGCGTCATCTTCGCGCTGGTCGGGCTCGCCGGGGTGGGTGTGGTCACCGGCCCGGTGCTCTGGCGCACCTGGAACCAGCTCCGGTCGGAGCGGGAGGGCCGCATCCGCGAGCAGGAACGGGCCGAGCTGGCCGCCATGGTGCACGACCAGGTGCTGCACACGCTCGCGCTGATCCAGCGCAACGCCGCCGACGTCAAGACGGTGCAGCGCCTCGCCCGGGGCCAGGAGCGCTCGCTGCGCAACTGGCTCTACAAGCCGACCGCCTCGCCGACGGAGCGTTTCGCCGCCGCGCTGGAGCAGGCCGCCGCCGAGGTGGAGGACACGTTCGGGATCACGGTCGAGGCGGTCGTGGTCGGTGACCGGGAGACCGACGAGCGGGTCGGCGCGCTCGTCGCCGCCGCCCGGGAGGCGCTTGTCAACGCGGCCCGGCACGCCGGGGTGCAGACGGTGTCGCTCTACGCGGAGGTGGAGCCGGAGCAGGTGAGCGTGTTCGTCCGCGACCGGGGCAAGGGCTTCGACCCGGATACGGTGGAGAATCACCGGCACGGCGTCAGCGGTTCGATCATCGGACGGATGAGACGGCACGGTGGCCGGGCGGAGATCCGGTCCGAGCCGGGAGAAGGGACCGAGGTCCGGCTGATCCTGCCGATCAGCGGCTCCGGCGCCACTGCGGAAAGGGACAGGTGACCATGTCCGAGCAGGAACCGGTCGAGAGTGCGACGCCGCGCGGCCCGCTGCGGGTGTTCCTCGTCGACGACCACGCCATGTTCCGGGCCGGCGTCCGCGCCGAGCTGGGCACCCGGGTCGACGTCGTGGGCGAGGCCAGTTCGGTGGCCGAGGCGGTGACCCGGATCGCGGCCACCGGCCCGGATGTGGTGCTGCTCGACGTGCACATGCCGGACGGGGGCGGCCGGGCCGTGCTGGAGGCGATGCGGCGGACCCACCCGCAGGTGAAGTTCCTGGCGCTGAGCGTGTCCGACGCGGCGGAGGACGTGATCGGGCTGATCCGGGCCGGCGCCCGGGGCTACGTCACCAAGACCATCTCGCCGGAGGAGCTGACCGACGCGATCCGCCGGGTGGCCGACGGTGACGCCGTGTTCAGCCCGCGGCTGGCCGGGTTCGTGCTCGACGCGTTCGCGTCCCGGCCGGACACGCCGGTCGCCGACCCCGAGCTGGACCAGCTCACCAACCGGGAGCGCGAGGTCCTGCGGCTGCTCGCCCGGGGGTACGCGTACAAGGAGATCGCCAAGGAGCTCTTCATCTCGATCAAGACGGTCGAGACGCACGTGTCCAACGTGCTGCGCAAGCTCCAGATGTCGAACCGGTACGAGTTGTCCCGGTGGGCCGCCGACCGCCGGCTCGTCTGACCGCGACCCCGGGCACCCGCGACGCCCTCGTCCGCCCAGCCAGAGGTGGTGCCCGCACAGCGGACGACGCCATCAGCCGGATGGGCAGAACTCGGTGTGATTGGCACCAATTCGGAGAGCGTCGCGGTGGGTGGGAGCGCGCTCGCCGAGCCGGGCGGCCCGGGTGGTCTTCGTCGGTATGGACGTGTCTTACCTGTTCACGGGCGTGTGATCCGCGCTCTTTGTGATCTTTTCTCAAGTATCGGCAACGTGGCGGGCAACTAACGGCTTGATAACGGCACCTTCACGGAATGGGCCGGTGGGTGTCACAGTGGCAGCACCTCACCCCCCGGTGTGAGGCATCTCGTCGGGTCCACCGACCGCGGAACGCCGCTACCCGCGCCGCCCGTGGTCGTCGATCTGCGCGGTGTCCTCGTCGAAGGGTGTGGCGCCCGGCGGATCGGTACCCCAGGGGTGTCCCGATTTCCTCTGCGGTAAACCGGCGACCTGTGATTCGGGTCGTCGGCGGTGTCACCCCCCACACGTGCGTGAAACCCACGACGGAACCAGGTTAGAAAGAGGAGGCCCCTCGGAATGAGAGTCTCGAAGCGGGCGAGCAGCGCGCTCGCGGTGGGCGCGGCATTCGCGCTCATCGCGTCCGGCTGCTCCAGCGGCGACAACGACGGTGGCGAGACCGGCGCCAGCTCGGATGGCGCCATCGTCATCGACGGCACCCAGCCGGAGAACCCCCTGGTTCCGGCGAACACCACCGAGACCGGTGGCGGCAAGATCATCGACTGGGTCTGGAGTGGCCTGGTCGAGTACCCCAACAACGGTGGGGCGCCGCAGAACCTGCTCGCCGAGTCGATCGACACGACCGACTCGAAGGTCTTCAAGATCAAGATCAAGCAGAACACCAAGTTCCACGACGGCACCACCGTCAAGGCCGAGAGCTTCGTCAAGGCCTGGAACTGGGCGGCGTACGGCCCGAACGGCGCGCAGAACGCCTCGTTCTTCTCCGACATCCAGGGCTTCGAGGACGTCTACACCGAGGACCCGGACGGCCCGGACGGCCCGAAGAAGGCCCCGGAGCCGAAGGCCAAGGAGATGTCCGGCCTCAAGGTCGTCGACGACTGGAACTTCGAGGTCACGCTCGCCGCGCCGACCGCCGTGTTCCCGGTGAAGCTCGGCTACAGCGCCTTCATGCCGCTGCCGGACGCGTTCTTCGCCACCACCCCGGCGGAGTTCGGCAAGAAGCCGATCGGCAACGGCCCGGTCCAGCTCGTCTCCTGGCAGGACGACGTCGAGATCAAGCTGACCCGCTTCGACGACTACAGCCTGCGCGACAAGATGAAGATCAAGGACGTCACCGTCAAGATCTACCAGGACGACACGGCGGCCTACAACGACCTGCTCGCCGGCAACCTGGACTTCCAGCAGCAGGTTCCGGTCTCGTCGCTGGCCGGTGACAAGTGGAAGACCGACCTGGGCGAGCGGGCGATCCAGACCACCGTCCCGTCGACCGGCATCATCGCCTTCCCGATCTACGACAAGCGCTTCCAGAACGCGAAGCTGCGTAAGGCGATCTCGCTGTCCATCGACCGTCAGGCGATCACCGACAAGATCTTCTTCGGTAACCGCAAGCCGGCCGACAGCTGGGCCAACCCGCTGACCCCGGGCGCCGAGCCGGGCAACTGCACCGCCTGCAAGTTCGACCCGACCCAGGCCAAGCAGCTCCTCCAGGAGGCCGGCGGCTTCCAGGGCAAGCTGACCCTGTCCTACAACGCGGACGCCAGCCACAAGGAGTGGATGGAGGCCGTCGCCCAGCAGATCAAGACCAACCTGGGCATCGACGCGGTCGCCGTCGGCGTGCCGACCTTCGCGGTCTTCCGTGCCAACATCAACGGCTACAAGATGGACGGCGCGTACCGGGCCGGTTGGCAGCAGGACTACCCGGACGTGGAGAACTGGGTCAACCCGCTCTACGTGACCGGCGGTTCCTCGAACGACGGCAAGTACAGCAACCCGCAGGTGGACGCCCTCGCCAAGGAGGCCTCCGCGGCCCCCAGCCTCGAGGAGTCCCACAAGAAGTTCGCCGAGGCCGTCAAGCTGATCGACGAGGACGTCCCGACGATGCCGATCTACTTCAGTGGCGAGCAGTCCGGCCACTCGGAGAAGATCAAGAAGCTGGAACTGACCAACGTCGGCGAACTCGACATCACCTCGGTCGAGCTCTGATCCGAACGGTCTGACCCCGGGTCGGGCTCGCCTAACCGGTGAGCCCGACCCGGGGCCGTTCCGCGAGGGGGTGTACAACGAACCCCTCGCACGTTGTCGTCACCGCGTCGGGTGCCCGGCGCTCCCTGTCTGGAGGACCACCCCATGGGCCGTTATCTCTTGAGACGGCTGCTGCAACTCGTGCCGGTGTTCATCGGCACGACGTTCCTGATCTATTGGCTCGTCTGGTCGGTGCCCGGTGACCCCTTCGCCGGCAAGTGCGGCGACCGCGGTTGCCCGCCGAACTACCGGGCCATGATGACCGAGAAATACCATCTCGACGACTCGATCTGGGTGCAGTACGCCAGCTACATGAAGAACCTGTTCCAGGGTGACTTCGGTATCACGTTCGGCGGTCGCGAGATCAGCGACATCATCGCCACGTCGTACCCGAACACCCTGAAGTTGGCGGTGGTCGCTCTCGCCATCGAGGCCGTGATCGGCCTCGGCGCGGGTGTCCTGACCGGTCTGCGACGCAACGGCTTCCTGGACAACCTGGTCCTGATCTCCACCCTCTTCCTGATCGCCCTGCCGGTCTTCGTCATCGGCTTCGTGCTCCAGTGGGTGCTCGGCGTCAAGTGGGGCATCATCACCCCGACCGTCTCCAACGAGATGCCGTTCAGCGAACTGATCGTGCCCGGTTTCGTGCTCGGCAGCGCCTCGATGGCGTACATCGCCCGGGTGGCGCGCACGAGCATCGCCGAGAACCGGCGGGCCGACTACGTCCGCACCGCGATCGCCAAGGGCCTCCCGATGCGCCGGGTGGTCGGCGTGCACCTGCTGCGCAACTCGCTCATCCCGGTGGTCACGCTGCTCGGCACCGACCTCGGCGCGCTGATGGGTGGCGCGATCGTCACCGAGGGCATCTTCGGCATCAACGGCATCGGCCGGCAGGTGCTGCGCTCCATCGTCACGAAGGAGAGCGCTACCGTTGTGGGCATCGTGGTGGTGCTCGTGCTCGTCTACCTCGTGATGAACCTGCTGGTGGACCTGCTCTACGCCGCCCTCGACCCGAGGATCCGCTATGAGTGACCGCCGCAGCGAACGAATCGTCCCAGCAGTCTGCGCGGGTAACCACGCCCGCGCCGAGCGCATCGAGGTGCGGGCATGAGTGAACCGAACAGCGCGTCGGTCGTGGCGCCGCCGCCGTCGACCATGCCCACCGAGGCCGGGTCCGGCGCGCCCGCCGACGCCGGCCTGCCGGAGAACGCCAAGCAGCACAAGCCGCGCGGCCTGCTCGGCGACGCCTGGCTCGACCTGCGCCGCAAGCCGCTGTTCTGGATCTCGGCGGCGTTCATCCTGCTCTTCATCGTGATGGCGGCGTTCCCGTCGCTGTTCACCTCCGGCGACGCGGTCAACGGCGCGCTTGAGCGCAGCCGGGTCGAGCCGTCGTCCTCCGCCTGGTTCGGCTACGACGTGCAGGGCCGTGACGTCTACTCCCGGGTCATCTACGGCGCCCGGGCGTCGATCGTGGTGGCCCTGGTCTCCACCACCCTCACCCTGCTGTTCGGTGGCGCGATGGGCATCATCGCCGGTTACCGCGGCGGCTGGGTGGACGCGCTGCTCTCCCGGATCGCGGACATCTTCTTCGGCCTGCCGTTCGTGCTCGGCGCGATCGTCATCCTGACCACGTTCAACGGGTCCGGCACCGACAACGGCGAGTGGACGATCATGGGGCTGGTCATCCTGTCCCTGAGCGTGCTGAGCTGGCCGGTGGTGATGCGGCTGATGCGCTCCTCGGTGCTCGCCACCAAGGAGGCCGACTACATCGTGGCGGCCCGCGCGCTCGGTGCCGGCACCGGCCGGATCATCCTCAAGCACCTGCTGCCGAACTGCCTGGCGCCGCTGTTGGTCTACGGCACGATCATGGTCGGCTCGTTCATCGGGGCCGAGGCCACGCTGTCGTTCCTGGGCATCGGCCTGAAGAGCCCGGTGGTCTCCTGGGGCATCATGATCAGCGAGGCGCAGAACTACATCCGCGTCTCGCCGTTCCTGCTGTTCTTCCCCTCCGCCTTCCTCGTCACCGCCGTGCTGAGCTTCGTGATGCTCGGCGAGACGGTCCGCGAGGCCCTCGACCCGAAGCTCCGATAGGGGAACTGAGTTGTCCGACATTCTCGTGTCCGAGCAGTCCGCGGCCGGCGCCGGCGGATCCGGCCGCCCCTCGGGCCGCCTGCTCGAGGTCGACGACCTGCGGGTGGAGTTCCGCACCCGGGACGGCGTCGCCAAGGTCATCAACGGTGTGACGTACCACGTCGAGGCGGGGGAGACCCTCGCCGTGCTCGGCGAGTCCGGCTCCGGCAAGAGCGTCACCGCGCAGACGATCATGGGCATCCTGGACACCCCGCCCGGCTTCGTCACCGGCGGCGAGGTCCGCTTCCACGGCAAGGACATGCTCAAGCAGTCCGCCGAGCAGCGGCGACGGATCCGTGGCGAGGGCATCGCCATGATCTTCCAGGACTCGCTCTCGGCCCTCAACCCGGTTTTCACCGTCGGCTTCCAGATCGCCGAGCAGTTCCGCATCCGGCGCGGCCTCAGCCGCTCGGACGCCAAGAAGCGCGCGATCGAGATGCTCGACCAGGTGAAGATCCCCAACGCCAAGGGCCGGTTCAGCAACTACCCGCACCAGTTCTCCGGCGGTATGCGGCAGCGCGCCATGATCGCCATGTCGCTGGCGCTGGACCCCGAGGTGCTGATCGCGGACGAGCCGACCACCGCGCTGGACGTGACCGTGCAGGCCCAGATCATGGACCTGCTCGGCGAACTCCAGCGGGAGCGGCAGATGGGCATGATCCTGATCACCCACGACCTCGGCGTGGTCGCCGACGTCGCGGACCGGATCGCGGTCATGTACGCCGGCCGGATCGTCGAGGAGGCCAGCGTCTACGAGCTGTACGCCAAGCCGGCGCACCCGTACACCCTGGGCCTGCTCAACTCGATCCCGCGGATGGACGAGAAGGGGCTTGAGCTCCGGACCATCAAGGGGCTCCCGCCGAACCTGATGAACATCCCGCCGGGCTGCTCCTTCAACCCGCGCTGCCCGATGGCGCAGCCGGTGTGCCGGGAGAAGGTCCCGCCGCTGCTGCAACTGGGCAACGGCCGGACCAGCGCCTGCCACTTCGCCGAGGAGCTCGTGAACCGTGACTGAGAACATCATCGAGGTTCGTGATCTGGTCAAGCACTACCCCGTGACCCGGGGCGTCGTGTTCAAGAAGACCATCGGTCACGTCAAGGCGGTCGACGGCGTCTCCTTCGACCTCAAGGCCGGCGAGACGCTCGGTGTGGTCGGCGAGTCCGGCTGCGGCAAGTCGACGCTCGCCCGGGTGCTGATGAACCTGGAGAAGCCGACGGCGGGCCAGGTGCTCTACAAGGGTCAGGACATCTCCAAGCTCTCCGGTGGCGCGCTGCGGCGGCTGCGCCGGCAGATCCAGTTGGTGATGCAGGACCCGTACACCTCGCTCAACCCGCGGATGACGGTCGGCGACCTGATCGGCGAGCCGTTCGAGATCCACCCCGACGTGGCTCCGCGCGGCAGCCGGCGGGACAAGGTCAAGGAACTGCTCGACCTGGTCGGCCTGAACCCGGAGCACATCAACCGCTACCCGCACCAGTTCTCCGGCGGCCAGCGGCAGCGCATCGGCATCGCCCGGGCGCTGGCGCTGCGGCCCGAGGTGATCGTCTGCGACGAGCCGGTGTCGGCCCTGGACGTCTCCATCCAGGCCCAGGTGATGAACCTGCTGGAGAAGCTCCAGGGTGAGCTGGGTCTGTCGTACGTCTTCATCGCCCACGACCTGTCGGTCGTACGGCACCTGTCGGACCGGGTGGCCGTGATGTACCTGGGCAAGATGGTGGAGGTGGGCACCGAGGACGAGATCTACGAGCGGCCCACCCACCCGTACACCCAGGCGCTGCTGTCGGCGGTGCCGGTGCCGGATCCGACCCTGCGGGAGAGCAAGGCGATCATCCGGCTCCAGGGTGACGTGCCCTCGCCGGTCAGCCCGCCCTCGGGGTGCCGATTCCGCACCAGGTGCTGGAAGGCGCAGGACATCTGCGCCCAGGAGGTGCCGCTGCTTCAGATCCGGCCGGGCTCGGACCACCCGAGCGCCTGCCACTTCGCGGAGAAGCGGAATATGGTCGTCACCCACGAGGTGGCCTGAACCAGACCGGACCGCCTGCCGGCGTCACCCCGACGCCGGCAGGCGGTCCGTCGTTTCCGGCGGCCCGCAGGCCGTCCGCGTCTCCGGTGGGCGGGTCACAACGGGCCGCGACCGGCGCGCAGCAGCAGCAGCGCGAGCTGCGTGCCGTCGGCGCCGAGCTCCGCCCGGAACCGCTCCAGGATCTGCCGCTCGCGGGAGAGCACCAGCCGGGTCCCGCCGGAGGCCATCCGCGTCGCGCCGACCTCCTGGGAGAGCGCGGCCCGCTCCTGCCAGAGCGCGATGAGCGTGCTGTCGATCTCGTCGATCCGCCGCCGGATGTCGCCGATACGCTCGGCCGCGGCCGAGTCGTCGGTGCCGGTCCGCGCCGCCGCGGCACCGGTCGGGTCGCCGCCCACCGGCCGTTCGTGCCGCGCCAGGCCGCCGCTGGACTCCACCACGTCAGTCATCATCGTCGTCCCTCTCGGGGGTCGGGCCCGGTACCCGGATCCCGGGACGGAAAAGCCCCGGGCTCGGGGAGCCCGGGGCTTTTTCGTAGGTCTGTCGATCAGGCGCGACCCACGGCTGCCGGACTCCCGGTGCCGTAGTAAAAGAAGTGCTGATCGAACACGTCGTCGAGTATGCCGACCGCCGGGGTGGGCGCGCAAGGAAGTCGGCCAACAGGTGGGACGCGGCCCGGCGGTGGGACCGGCCGCGCGGGCGGGGAAGTGTCCGGCCGACGGCATAGACTCGTGCTGCGATGCATCCTCTCTTCGACATTCCCGCGTCCCCGCCCGCGCCGGAGTCCCGGCCGACCCCGCCGCGCCGTTCCGGGGGCGCGCGGTCGGATCCGCAGGCCCTCCTCGACGGCCTGAACGGCCCCCAACGGGACGCGGTGACCCACGCCGGCTCCCCACTGCTGATCGTGGCCGGCGCCGGCTCGGGCAAGACCCGGGTGCTCACCAACCGGATCGCCTACCTGCTCGCCGCCCGGGACGTGCACCCCGGCGAGATCATCGCGATCACCTTCACCAACAAGGCCGCCGGCGAGATGAAGGAACGGGTGGCCGCGCTCGTCGGCCCGCGCGCCCGGCTGATGTGGGTGTCGACGTTCCACTCGGCCTGCGTCCGGATCCTGCGCGCCGAGCACGAGCACGCCGGCCTCAAGTCGACCTTCTCGATCTACGACGCGGACGACTCGCGGCGGCTGATGCAGATGGTGGCCCGCGAGCTGGACCTCGACCCGAAGCGCTACCCGGCCCGGGGCCTGGCCGCCCAGGTGTCCAACCTGAAGAACGAGCTGGTCGATCCGGAGGAGTTCGCCGGCCGGGCCAAGGGGCCCAACGAGCGGGCGCTCGCCGAGGCGTACGCGCTCTACCAGCGGCGGCTGCGCGAGGCGCACGCGCTCGACTTCGACGACCTGATCATGACCACGGTGCACCTGCTCCAGTCGCACCCGCACGTGGCGGAGAGCTACCGTCGCCGGTTCCGGCACGTGCTCGTGGACGAATACCAGGACACCAACCACGCCCAGTACGTGCTGATCAAGGAGCTGGTCTCCGGCACCGAGGGGATCCCGCCGGCCGAGCTGTGCGTGGTGGGCGACGCCGACCAGTCCATCTACGCCTTCCGGGGCGCGACCATCCGCAACATCCTGGAGTTCGAGCGGGACTTCACCGACGCGCGCACCATCCTGCTGGAGCAGAACTACCGCTCCACCCAGACCATCCTCAACGCGGCCAATGCGGTGATCGACCGGAACACCTCGCGCAAACCCAAGCGGCTGTGGAGCGACGCCGGCGCCGGCGAGCAGATCGTCGGCTACGTGGCCGACACCGAGCACGCCGAGGCGGACTGGGTGGCGCGGGAGATCGACCGGCTGGTCGACGCCGGTGACACCCGCCCGGGCGACGTGGCCGTCTTCTACCGCACCAACGCGATGTCCCGGGTGTTCGAGGAGGTGTTCATCCGGGTCGGCCTGCCCTACAAGGTGGTCGGCGGGGTGCGCTTCTACGAGCGCAAGGAGGTCCGCGACGCGCTTGCCTACCTGCGGGCGGTGGTCAACGACGACGACACGGTCAGCCTGCGCCGGATCCTCAACACCCCCCGGCGGGGCATCGGCGAGCGGGCCGAGGCGTGCGTCGAGGCGCTTGCCGGGCGGGACCGCATCTCGTTCGGCGCCGCGCTGCGCCGGGCGAAGGACGCGCCGGGGATCTCCAGCCGGGCCGCCAACGGCATCGCCGATTTCGTCGCGCTGCTCGACGCCGCGCGCGAGCTGGCCGCCACCGGCACCCCGGAGGAGGTCCTGGAGGCGGTCCTGACCCGCTCGGGCTACCTGGCCGAGCTGGAGGAGAGCCTCGATCCGCAGGACGCCGGCCGGGTGGACAACCTCCAGGAGCTGGTGAGCGTCGCCCGGGAATACACCGAGCGGATCGAGGCGCTCGGCGCCGACGACGAGCGGGCCACCCTGGCCGGTTTCCTGGAGCAGGTGGCGCTCGTCGCCGACGCCGACCAGATCCCCTCCGACGATCCCGACCACCAGGGCGTGGTCACCCTCATGACCCTGCACACCGCCAAGGGGCTGGAGTTCCCGGTGGTCTTCCTGAGCGGCCTGGAGGACGGGGTCTTCCCGCACCTGCGCTCGCTCGGCGACACCCGCGAGCTGGAGGAGGAGCGTCGCCTGGCGTACGTGGGGATCACCCGCGCCCGGCAGCGGCTCTACCTGTCCCGGGCGGTCACCCGCTCGGCCTGGGGCGCACCCGCCTACAACCCGCCGTCGCGGTTCCTGGAGGAGTTGCCGCCGGAGCTGGTGCGCTGGGAGCGCACCGAGGGGTCGTACACCTCGTGGGGTGGTGGTGGGGCCGGGGTCGGCGGCCGGGCGGACCGGTCGTCGGGTGGCTTCACCGGCGGCACGCCCAAGGCCACCCAGCTCGCCAAGCGTCTCGGTGTGGACGCCAGCCGGCTGGCCACCGCGAGCGAGTTGAAGCAGGCGCCCAAGGTCTCGGCGGGCGACCGGGTCAACCACCAGCGCTACGGCCTGGGCCGGGTGCTGGCGGTGGAGGGCGCCGGGCCGGGCGCGCGGGCCCAGATCGACTTCGGTGACCAGACCATGTGGCTGGTGCTGCGGCACGCGCCGATCGACAAGCTCTGAGCGCGGGGCCGGTCCGACGCGACGCCGGACCGGCCCCGTCCTCGTGCGGTGGCGGTCAGCAGGCCACGTCGACGCCCCGGGCGCGCAGGAACGGCGCCGGGTCGATCTGGTTCCACATGGCGCCCTGGTGCACCTCGAAGTGCAGGTGCGGGCCGGTGGCGTCGCCGGTGGCGCCCTCGTAGCCGATGACCTGGCCGACCTTCACCCGGTCGCCGACGTCGACGAGGAGCCGGCTCTGGTGTGCGTAGTGGGTCAGGTAGCCGTTGTGGTGGTCGACGAAGACGGAGTTGCCGTACCCGTCGCCCACGTCGCCGGCCTTGACCACGGTGCCGGCCGCGGCGGCCCGGATCGGGGTGCCGGCGGGCATGGCGAAGTCGATACCGGCGTGCAGGGTGCCCCACCGCTGCCCGAAGCAGGAGGTGATGTCGGCGCCCTCCATCGGGATGACCCAGCTCGGCTTCGGCGCGGCCTTCTTGGGCTTCGGCTTCGGCTTCGCCGTCGCCTTCACCGTCTTCTTCGGCTTCGGGGTGGTCGCGCTCGGGCTCGGGGACGGGCTGGCCGGGCTGGCGGACGGGGTGACCGGAGCGACCGGCTCGCGGGCCGACCGGTCGGCCCGGGCGGCGGCGTCGGCGCGCGCCCGCGCGTCGAGGTCGATCGCGGCGGGGGCCGGGGGCGGGTCGTCGGTGGTGGCGACCACGACGCCGCCGAGGCCGAGGCCGAGCAGGGCCACCGCGGCGGTGGCCAGGTATGCGGTACGCCGGCCGGTGCGCCGGTGCCGGGCGGGGGTGGGGCTGCGGTGCTGCACGGGAACCTTCACCAGTCGAGGGGCAGGTGGGACCTCGAAATACTGGGGTCGGGGTATGGCTGGACCGGTGGCGGGTTCGTGGCGACGGCGTGGGCGTCGCGGGATCGTGTCCGGCTTTCGGATCGACTGGGTGGTTCGGCGAAAGAGTCGATCATCGAGGGCTGTGGGACCGCTCACATCCGCAGGTGTGACGCGCCCCACGTGCCGAGACGCGAAACCGCCCGGATCACGCGATCCGGGCGGCTATCGGGCGGTGCGCAGAGTCAGGAGGCGGCTACGTCGCCGTAGAGTGCCTCGGTTTCGAGCTTGATGTCCACTCCGCGCTCCTGGAGCCACGGCACCGGGTCCAGCGGCTGGCCGTTGACATGCACTTCCAGGTGCAGGTGCGAGCCGTACGAGTGGCCGGTGTTACCGACGAGGCCGAGCTGGTCGCCGGCCTTCACCTGCTGGCCCTCCTTGACCGTCACGGCGGAGGAGTGGCCGTAGATCGCCTCGGTGCCGTCGGCGTGCCGGACGATCACGGCGTAGCCGTAGCCGCCGAACCAGCCGGCCTTGGTGACCGTGCCGGAGTGGATGGCCTGGTAGGGGGTGCCCTCCGGGGCGACCAGGTCGATGCCGGTGTGCAGCTTGCCCCAGCGCACGCCGTAGGGCGACTTGAAGTCGTAGCCGTGCAGGGGGAGGAGGTAGGGGTCCTGCTCCGCGGCGTCCGTGGTCGCGTCGCTCGACCGTTCGGCACGGGTGGCCCGGTCGGCGCTGTCGGCCCGGGCGGCGGCGTCCTGGCTGGCGATCGACGCCTGCCGGAGCTCGTCCAGCACCGAGGGGCTGACGCTCTTGGCGTCGGGGAGGGCGTTCGCGCCGAGGGCGACGATGCCGGCGCCGACGAAGGCGGTGGTGACGACCGCCGCGTAGCGGCTCCGCGGGGGGGTGGGTACGCGGCGACGGCCGCGATATCTATCGGGCTCAGACGACAGGCGCTGGCGCACGCACACCCTCCGTTGTCGGGGATCCGATGCGACCTCGGACCGTTCGGTGAAGCTCGGTCGAACCTCCGGTGTCGCGTCGTCACCCGTCCGTGGACTCGATGACAACCGAGCACACGTTAGCCAACCGCCACTCCTGTCACAAGCTGAAGCGCCGAACCGGCGATTCTTTATGTCCGTTTCCGTCCGTCCTTGTCAGGTTTCGTGCCGCCGGTTGGACGGCCCCGCCACCGTCCATTCGTAGCGGACGGTGACCATTCGGCGGAGGTGTCCGGCTTCCGGCGTACGCGATCGGGCGGTAGGGGTCGGCCCGGGTTCCGGCACCCCACCCGGCCGGGTTACCGTTCGTTCAGGTCAGGAGTGCCGCCGGGGAAAGGTGTACGTAGATGAGCTCTCGTATCCGGGTCGTCGTCGCGAAGCCCGGCCTGGACGGCCACGACCGGGGGGCGAAGGTCGTGGCCCGTGCCCTGCGCGACGCGGGCATGGAGGTCATCTACACCGGTCTGCACCAGACTCCCGAACAGATCGTCGAGACGGCGATCCAGGAGGACGCGGACGCGGTCGGCCTCTCGGTGCTCTCCGGCGCGCACATGACCCTCTTCAAGCGGGTGCTCGAACTGCTCGCCGGGCGCGAGGCCGCCGACATCGTGGTCTTCGGCGGCGGCATCATCCCGGAGGGCGACATCCCGGAGCTGGAACGGCTCGGGGTCGCGAAGATCTTCACCCCGGGGGCCACCACCGGGTCGATCGTGGACTGGGTGCGGGAAAATGTCGCCCAGCCGGTCGGCTGAGAGCGCCGGCACCGGAACGCGGGCAGGGGGAAGGGCCGGACGCACCCCTCACACGCCCGGCCCCTCTATGCACGATGCCCCGCCGCCACCCCTCGACCGACAGGGCATCGGCCGCTCCCGTCATCGCGCTTGACCAGCGCTCCGACATCACACTCAACGACGCCCCTGACCGGGGGTTACGCCCCGGCCGGGAGATCCCCCGGACGGCTGACCCGCACCCCGCACGCCGGCCCCGGCCCACGACGACGGCTGTGCATTACCGCACACCGGACACCCGCTCGGTTGCCCCCGGTTTCCATCTCGTTAGGCTGCGGCAAATGGCCTGTCCGTTCTGAGGACAGGCGTCAAACTGATTTTTTCCAACGCTGGTAGCGGCGCGACGGCGCGCCGCGGAGACGGGACGGGACGCGCAATCGTGGACCTGTACGAGTACCAGGGGCGGGACCTGTTCGAGCGGCACGGCTTGCCCGTGCTGGCCGGCGGCGTCGCCACGACCCCGGAGGAGGCCCGCGCGATCGCCGAACGCCTCGGCGGCCGGGTGGTCGTCAAGGCACAGGTGAAGGTCGGTGGCCGCGGCAAGGCCGGCGGCGTGAAGCTGGCCGAGGGCGCGGAGGAGACGGTGGCCCGGGCCACCGACATCCTCGGCATGGACATCAAGGGCCACACCGTCCACAAGGTCATGATCACGGTGACCGCGGACGTGGCCGAGGAGTACTACTTCTCGTACCTCCTCGACCGGGCGAACCGCACCTTCCTCTGCATCGCCAGCGTGGCCGGCGGCATGGACATCGAGGCGGTCGCCGCCGAGACCCCCGACAAGGTCGTCAAGGCGCCGATCGACGCCAACACCGGCGTGGACGAGGCCACGGCCCGGGAGATCGTCACCGCGGCCGGCTTCCCCACCGAGGTCGCCGACCAGGTCGTCGACGTCGCGGTCGGGCTGTGGCAGGCGTTCGTCGCCGAGGACGCCACCCTGGTCGAGGTGAACCCGCTGGCCACCACGAAGGACGGCAAGCTGCTGCTCCTGGACGCCAAGGTCACCCTGGACGAGAACGCCGCGTTCCGGCACCCGGACCACGAGGCCCTGGTCGACCAGGCGTCGGTGGACCCGCTGGAGCAGGCGGCCAAGGAGAAGAACCTCAACTACGTCAAGCTCGACGGCGAGGTCGGCATCATCGGCAACGGCGCCGGCCTGGTCATGTCCACGCTCGACGTGGTCGCGTACGCGGGTGAGCGGCACGGCGGCGTCAAGCCGGCCAACTTCCTCGACATCGGCGGCGGCGCGAGCGCCGAGGTGATGGCGAACGGCCTGGAGATCGTGCTCTCCGACCCGTCGGTGCGGAGCGTCTTCGTCAACGTCTTCGGCGGCATCACCGCCTGCGACGCGGTCGCCAACGGCATCGTGCAGGCGCTGGCGCTGCTCGAGCAGCGTGGCGAGACGGCCACCAAGCCGCTCGTGGTCCGCCTCGACGGCAACAACGCCGAGGCCGGTCGGGCCATCCTCGACGGCGCGGCGAACCCGCTCATCCAGCGGGTCGACACCATGGACGGCGCGGCCGAGCGGGCCGCCGAGCTGGCTGCTTCGGGGGTCTAGACAATGGCTATCTGGCTGACCAAGGACTCCAAGGTCATCGTGCAGGGCATGACCGGTTCCGAGGGTTCCAAGCACACCCGGCGGATGCTCGCCGCGGGCACCACCGTGGTCGGCGGCGTCAACCCGCGCAAGGCCGGCACCACGGTCGATTTCGACGGGACCGAGCTGCCGGTGTTCGCCTCCGTCGCGGATGCGATGAAGGAGACCGGTGCCGACGTCACGGTCATCTTCGTGCCGCCGCAGTTCACCAAGGCCGCGGTGGTCGAGGCGATCGACGCCGGCATCGACCTGGCCGTGGTGATCACCGAGGGTGTGCCGGTGCACGACACCGCCGCGTTCTGGGCGTACAACGTGTCCCAGGGCGAGCGGACCCGGATCATCGGTCCGAACTGCCCGGGCATCGCCTCGCCGGGCGCGTCGAACGCCGGCATCATCCCGGCCGACATCACCGGCGCCGGCCGGATCGGCCTGGTCAGCAAGAGCGGCACGCTGACCTACCAGATGATGTACGAGCTGCGCGACATCGGCTTCTCCACCTGCGTCGGCATCGGTGGTGACCCGATCATCGGCACCACCCACATCGACGCGCTGGCCGCCTTCGAGGCGGACCCGGAGACCGACGCGATCGTCATGATCGGTGAGATCGGCGGCGACGCCGAGGAGCGCGCGGCCGAGTTCATCAAGGCCAACGTCACCAAGCCGGTGGTCGGCTACATCGCCGGCTTCACCGCTCCGCCCGGCAAGACCATGGGTCACGCCGGCGCGATCATCTCCGGCTCGGCCGGCACCGCCGACGCCAAGAAGGCGGCGCTGGAGGCGGTCGGCGTCAAGGTCGGCAAGACCCCGACCGAGACCGCCAACCTGATGCGGGAGATCATGTCCGGCCGCTGAGCGGTCCGTACCGTGCCGAGGGGGTCGACCGGTTCGCCGTCGGCCCCCTCGTCGGTCAGCGGTACCAGTACGGGTAGTAGTAGTTGCCGCGGGCCCGCACGATCGCGCTGGCGATGATGTTGACGACGCCGAACGCGACGGCCAGCCAGCCGAGCAGCGGCGACCTGCCGAAGCGCCGGGCGTCCCGGATCGACAACCAGCCGAGGACGATGCCCAGGATGCCGCAGCAGAGCAGGCCGAGCACGATGCCGAGGACGCCCCAGAGCGTGGTCCGGTCCCGGCCGGCGGCCGGTGGCGGCGGTGGCGGCGGGTAGGGAGCGTTCACGGCTTCCTCCGGGCGGTCGGTGCCGCGACAGGAAAGGTCGCGCCTGAAGCCGAGGCTAGACCGGATCACCGCCGCCGATCCGGGGGTTCGGCGAACTCGCCCCGGTCCCGGCCCGGTATCGGACTGCCGTCCGCCGCGCGGCGTGCCAGAGTAGACGACGATGTCACGTCCCACCCCTGACCAGCCCCGCCGCGCCACCGGTCCCGCTGCCGGCGCCCGGCCCCGAGGCCGCGCTCGCCCCGCCGCCCGCGTGCCCGCGCCCCGGCCGGGCGAGCCGTCCCGGGGCCGGGCCCCGCTGCCCGTCGCCGCCGGCGTGGCCGCGCTCTGGGCCGCGGTGACCTCCTGGCTGCCGGTCACCGTGGTGCTCGGCCTCGCCCAACTCACCGAGGACGCCGGCTCGCTGCCCGGCGCCCTGCGCGCCGGCCTGGCCGGCTGGCTGCTCGGGCACGGGGTGCCGTTGCAGACCGACGCCGGGCCGCTCGGCCTGGCGCCGCTCGCCCTGAGCGTGCTCGTCGCCTGGCGACTCACCCGCGCCGGGGTGCACGTCAGCCGGGCCGTGGGCGCCCGCGGCGCCGGCTCACCCCGGCAGGCACTCACCGTCGCGGTCGCGGTCGGCTTCGGGTACGCGCTGCTCGGCGCGCTCGCCGCGCTCGTGGTCGGCGCGGGCGGGCTGCGGGTCTCGCCGGTGACCGCCGCGCTCACGTTCGCCGCGTTCGGCGCCCCGGCCGCCCTGGTCGGCGCGTTGCGCACCACGGGCGTCTGGGCGCTGCTGGCGCGGCGTTGCCCGCCGGTCGTCCGCGACGGGCTGCGCGCCGGGCTGGTCGCGGCCCTGCTGCTGCTCGCCGCCAGCGCCGGGGCGGCCGGGCTCGCGGTGGCCACCGGCGGTGGTGACGCGGCCGACATGATCGGGGCGTACCGGACCGGGGTGGCCGGTCAGGCGGGCATCACGCTTGTCAGCCTCGCCTACGCGCCGAACGCCACCGCCTGGGCGGCCAGCTACCTGCTCGGCCCCGGGTTCGCCGTCGGCACGGACACCGCGGTACGCACGAGCGAGGTGTCGGTCGGCGCGCTGCCGGCCGTACCGTTGCTTGCCGGCCTGCCGCGCGGCCCGGTGGACGGGCTCGAGGCCGCGCTGCTCGCGGTGCCGGTGCTGGCCGCGATGGCGGCCGGCTGGCTGCTGGCGCGGCGGCTGCTGCGCGCGGCGGCCGAGGCGCGGGTCGAGGTCGGATGGCCGGAACTGCTGGTCCCGGCCGCGCTCGCCGGCCCGGTCGCGGGCGTGCTGCTGGGGCTGGCCGCGGCGGCGTCCGGCGGGTCCCTCGGCGGTGGCCGGCTGGCCGAGATCGGCCCGTCGCCCTGGCCGGTGGCCGGGGTGGCCACGCTTGTCATCGCCGTGGGCGCGATGCTCGGCGCCGCGGCCACCCGCACCCTGACCCGTCCGGGCCCGCCGCCCCGCCGGCGTCCCCGCCCCGAGCCTCCGTCGCACCCGGCCGACCCGCCACGTCGAGCCGACGTGCGCCGCCCGGGCGACCCGGCGAGGCGGCCCGCCGCGTCGAGCTGAGCGCGCCCGGCCCACGGGACACGACGAGGGGCGCCCGGCGGTCGCCGGACGCCCCTCGTTCCCGCCGGTCAGGAGAAGTTGCCCGCGTTGATCAGGGTGCCGGCGATGGCGCTGATGATGCCGAGGACCACGCCGACGCCACCGCAGATCAGGGCGGCCTTGGCCTGGCCCGGGTTGCTGGCCTCGCCCGCCTGGACCTTCTTCTGGCCGAGCACGCCGAGCACCACGCCGGCGATGCCGGCCGGGACGCCGAGCAGCGGGCAGCAGAGGCCGAGCACGATCGAGGCGATGCCGACGATCATGCCGATCAGGCCCATGGTGTTGTTCTGGCCCTGACCCTGGCCGGGGCCGGCCGGGTAACCGGCGGCCGGGTACTGCGGCGCGGCGCCGTACGGCTGCTGCTGTTGCGCGTACGGGTCCTGGCCGTAGGGCTGGCCGGAGGTGGGCTGGCCGTACGGCTGGCCGGAGGTCGGCTGCTGCCCGTACTGCGGGGCCTGCGGCGGCTGGCCGTACGGGTCGTGCGGCTGGGCGGTCGGGTCCTGGTTCGGCTGCTGGCCGTACGGGTCCTGTCCGGGGTAACCGGGCTGCATGTCGGGGAACTCCTCAGATTGGTGTCGCTGTCGGTCAGTTTGTGCCGGTGCTGCCGCCGACGAAGGTCGCCAGGCCACCGAACAGGCAACACACCACGATGATGCCGATCCAGACCAGGCCGACGATCAGGGCCCACTTGGACCACTTCCTGGACTCGGCCGCGGCGGCCTGGGCGCCAGCGTAGTCACCCTGCTGGAGCAGCGGGTTGACCTTGGAGGCGTTGATGATCGCCGGGATCGCGAGCGGCCAGAACAGGAAGATCGTGACGATGGACATCGTCATGTTGTTGTCGAGCTGCGGCGGCTGCTGCTGGGGGTATCCGGGCTGCATCGGGGTGACTCCTCGGTCCGGCGGCACGGCGTGCCTGGTCTGACTGGTGCGGGTCGGGCGTACGCCGAACACCGGGCGACCGGCAGCGTACCGCGAGGACGCCACCGGTGAGGTCACCCGACGGGCCGCCGCCCGGCAGCCGGACCGCCCGGCCTGCCCGATAGGGTTGCCGGGTGACCGAGCCCGCGTCCGTCGCCCGCCTCGTCGTCCTCGTCTCCGGTTCCGGCAGCAACCTCCAGGCGCTGCTGGACGCGACCGCCGACCCCGGCTACGGGGCCCGGGTGGTGGCGGTGGGCGCCGACCGGGACGGGATCGCCGGCCTGGACCGGGCCGCCGCCGCGGGCGTGCCGTCCTTCGTCGAGCGGGTCTCCGACCACCCGACCCGTGGCGACTGGGACAAGGCGCTCACCGCCCGGGTCGCCGAGCACCGCCCCGACCTGGTCGTCAGCGCGGGCTTCCTCAAGCTGGTCGGGCCGGAGTTCCTGACCGCGTTCGGCGACCGCTACCTGAACACGCACAACACCCTGCTCCCGGCGTTCCCCGGCATCCACGGCCCCCGTGACGCGCTCGCGTACGGCGTGAAGGTCACCGGGGCCACGCTGTTCTTCGTCGACGCCGGCATGGACACCGGCCCGATCGTCGCCCAGGTCGCCGTACCGGTGCTCGACGGCGACGACGTGGAGACGCTCACCGAGCGCATCAAGTCCGCCGAGCGCCGCCAGCTCGTCGAGCAGGTGGGCCGCCTGGTCCGTGAAGGTTGGACGATCACCGGCAGAAAGGTCAGCATTCCGTGAGCACGACAGAGGACGGCCGTCGCCCGATCCGGCGCGCGCTGGTAAGCGTCTACGACAAGACCGGCCTGGTCGAGCTGGCCCGCGCTCTGCACGGGGCCGGCGTGGAGATCGTCTCGACCGGCAGCACCGCGTCGACGATCTCCGGCGCGGGCGTGCCGGTCACCCCGGTCGAGCAGGTCACCGGCTTCCCGGAGATCCTCGACGGCCGGGTGAAGACGCTGCACCCGAAGATCCACGGCGGGCTCCTCGCCGACCTGCGCCGGGACGCGCACGCCGGCCAGCTCGACGAGCACGGCATCGCCGGCATCGACCTGCTGGTCTCCAACCTCTACCCGTTCCAGGCCACGGTCGCCTCCGGCGCCGACCAGGACGAGTGCGTCGAGCAGATCGACATCGGTGGTCCGGCGATGGTCCGGGCCGCCGCGAAGAACCACGCCTCGGTCGCGGTGGTGACCGACCCGACCGCGTACCCGGCGGTGGTGGCCGCGATCTCCGACGGCGGCTTCACCCTGGCCCGCCGCCGCGCGCTCGCGGCCCGGGCGTTCGCCGACATCGCCGACTACGACGTGGCGGTGGCCGACTGGTTCGCCGCCACGGTGGCCCCGGCCGAGGACGGCTGGCCGGAGTTCGCGGGCCTGGCGCTGCGCCGCCGGGCCGTGCTGCGGTACGGCGAGAACCCGCACCAGTCGGCCGCGCTCTACACCGACCCGGGCGCCCCGGCCGGGCTGGCCCAGGCCGAGCAACTGCACGGCAAGGAGATGTCCTACAACAACTACGTCGACGCGGACGCCGCCTGGCGGGCCGTGCACGACTTCCCCGGCCAGCCGGCGGTGGCGGTGATCAAGCACGCCAACCCGTGCGGCATCGCGGTCGGCGCGGACGTGGCCGAGGCGCACCGCAAGGCGCACGCCTGCGACCCGGTCTCCGCGTTCGGTGGCGTGATCGCGGTGAACGGCCCGGTCGGCGTGGAGTTGGCCCGGCAGGTCGCGGAGATCTTCACCGAGGTGCTCGTGGCGCCCGGCTTCGACGCGGACGCGCTGGAGCTGCTGCGGGCGAAGAAGAACCTCCGGCTGCTGCGCGCGCCGGCGTACGCGCCGCGGCCGGCGGAGTGGCGGCCGGTCAGCGGCGGCGTGCTGGTGCAGGCGCGGGACGCGGTGGACGCGCCCGGCGACGACCCGGCCGGCTGGACGCTCGCCACGGGCGACCCGGCCGACGAGGCGACGCTGCGCGACCTGGCGTTCGCCTGGCGGGCGGTCCGCGCGGTGAAGAGCAACGCGATCCTGCTGGCCCGCGACGGCGCGACCGTCGGGGTGGGGATGGGCCAGGTCAACCGGGTGGACTCGGCGCGGCTGGCGGTCGCCCGGGCCGGCGACGAGCGGGCCCGGGGCTCGGTCTGCGCCTCGGACGCGTTCTTCCCGTTCGCCGACGGCCCGCAGATCCTGATCGACGCCGGCGTGCGGGCGATCGTGCAGCCCGGCGGTTCGATCCGCGACGAGGAGACGATCGCGGCCTGCAAGGAGGCCGGCGTGACGATGTACCTCACCGGCACCCGGCACTTCTTCCACTGACGCTCGGGGGACCGGGTGCGTCCGGCGGACGCACCCGACCTCGTGGCTCACACGTCCGGGCGCACCTCGGCGAAGTGGCAGGCCGACGGGTGCGGGTCGGCGGCGCGGGGCACCGTCTGCGGGTCCTGGACGGCGCACACCTCCTCCGCCTTCCAGCACCGGGTGCGGAACCGGCAGCCGGACGGCGGGTCGGCCGGGCTGGGCACGTCGCCGGTGAGCCGGATGACGGTCCGCCGGTCGCGGGCCTCCGGGTCGGGCACCGGCACCGCCGACAGCAGCGCCTGGGTGTACGGGTGGGTGGCCCGCTGGTAGATCTGCTCCTCGGTGCCGATCTCCACGATCCGGCCCAGGTACATCACCGCCACCCGGTCGCAGATGTGCCGGACCACCGACAGGTCGTGCGCGATGAAGATGTAGGAGAGCCCGAACTCGTCCTGGAGCTGCCGCAACAGGTTGATCACCTGGGCCTGGATGGAGACGTCCAGGGCCGACACCGGCTCGTCGCAGACGATGATCTCGGGGCGCAGCGCGAGCGCGCGGGCGATGCCGATGCGTTGCCGCTGGCCGCCGGAGAACTGGTGCGGGTAGCGGTTGATGTGCTCCGGGTTGAGGCCGACCACGTCCAGCAGCTCCCGCACCCGCTGCCGCCGGCTGCCCTTCGGCGCGGCGTCCGGGTGGATCGCGAACGGCTCGCCGACGATGTCGCCCACCGTCATCCGCGGGTTGAGCGACGTGTACGGGTCCTGCATCACCATCTGCATGTTCCGCCGCACCCGCCGCAGCTCGGCGCCCCCGGCCCGGAACAGGTCCCGCCCCTCCAGGGTGGCCCGCCCGGCGGTGGGCGTCTCCAGCCGCATCAGCAGCCGGGCGAGCGTGGACTTGCCGCAGCCGGACTCGCCGACGACGCCGAGCGTCTCGCCGCGGCGCAGCTCGAAGCTCACCCCGTCGACCGCCCGCACCGCGCCGATCTGCCGCTTGAACAGCACGCCCCGGGTGATCGGGAAGTGCTTGACCAACTCGTCCACCGCGAGGATCGTCTCGCCGCGAACCTTGCCCGGGTCAGCGGTCATCGTGGACCTCCTGCGCGAAGTGGCACGCGCTGGTCCGGCCGTCGCCGAGGACGAGGTCGTGCGGCACCTCGTCCACGCAGACCTGCCGCGCGTACGGGCAGCGGGGGTGGAACGGGCAGCCGGAGGGGATTCGCATCAGGTTCGGCGGCAGCCCCCGGATGGTCGACAGCGCCTGGCCGCGCACGTCGAGCCGGGGGATCGACTCCAACAACCCCTTGGTGTACGGGTGGGCGGGCGCCCGGTACAGCGCGCGCACGTCGGCGTGCTCGACGATCCGGCCGGCGTACATGACCGCGATCCGGTCCGCCACCTCGGCCACCACCCCGAGGTCGTGGGTGATCAGGATGAGCGCCATGCCGAGGTCCCGGCGCAGGTCGGCCAGCAGGTCCATGATCTGGGCCTGCACGGTGACGTCGAGGGCGGTGGTGGGCTCGTCGGCGATCAGCACCTTCGGGTCCAGGGCCAGCGCCATGGCGATCATGACCCGTTGGCGCATCCCGCCGGAGAACTGGTGCGGGTGGTCGCCGAGACGCTTCGCCGCGGCCGGGATCCGGACCAGGTCCATCAGCTCGACCGCGCGTCGGCGCGCGTCGGCCCGGGACAGCCCGGCCCGTTGCCGCAGGGACTCGCCGATCTGCCAGCCGACCGGGAAGACCGGGTTCAACGCCGACAGCGCGTCCTGGAAGATCATCGCGATCTCCGCGCCGCGTACCTGCCGGCGTTCGGACTCCGACCGGGTGAGCAGGTCCCGCCCCTGGTAGCGGATCTCGCCGGCGCGGACGTACGCCGGTGGGGTGTCCAGGATGCCCATGATCGCCTGGGCGGTGACCGACTTGCCGGAGCCGGACTCGCCGAGTACGGCGAGCGTCTCGCCGGCGTCCAGGTGGTACGTCACCCCGTTGATCACCCGGGCCACGCCCTCGCGGGTGCGGAACTCGACGTGCAGGTCCCGCACCTCAAGCAGGTGCCCGCCGGGCGGGGTGGGGGAGGCCGGCGTCGCCATGGGTCTCACCGCAGTTTCGGGTCGAAGGCGTCGCGGATCGCGTCGCCGAGCATGATGAAGGCGAGCACGGTCAGCGCGAGGAAGGCCGACGGCACGATCAGCGGCGTCGCCGACTCGCGCATGTGCACCCGGCCGGCGTCGATCTCGATGCCCCAGGAGATGGTTGGGGCCTTCAGGCCGATGCCGAGGAAGCTCAGCGTCGCCTCGGCCGCGATGAACGACCCGAGCGCGATGGTGAGCACCACGATGGCCGGCGCGAGCGCGTTCGGCAGGATGTGCCGCCACATGATCCGGCCGTTGCCGGCGCCGAGCATCCGGGCCGCCGCCACGTAGTCCTGCTCCCGGGCGGTGATGACCGAGGAGCGCACCACGCGGGCCGCGGTGGTCCAGCCGAGCAGCGCCAGCACCAGGATGACCGCGAACAGGCGTACCGTCTCGCCGCTCGTGCTCACGCGCTTGAGCAGCACGATGGCGGCCAGCAGCAGCGGGATGCCGAGCACGATGTCGATCACCCGGGAGAGCACCGCGTCGACCCAGCCGCCGAAGAAGCCGGCGACCATGCCGACGACGAGCGCGATCGCGCCGGTGATCAGCGCCGAGAACGCCCCGACCAGCAGCGACGCGCGGGCCCCGTAGACGGCGCGGGCGAACGTGTCGCAGCCCTGGAAGTCGTACCCGAAGATGGCCCCGCCGGACGGCCCGGCGTGCTGCCGGGAGAGCACGCAGTCGCGCGGGTCGTTGGCGGTGAACAGCCCGGGCGCGACGGCCATCGCGGCGACAAGCGCGACGAGCAGCAGGCTGAGCCAGAAGACCGGGTTGCGGCGCAGGTCCCGCCAGGCGTCGCCGGCCAGGCTGCGGGGCCGGCGCGGCTCGCCGGCCCGGTCCGGGGTGGCCGGCTCGCCGGAGACGCCGCGTCGTGCCGACTGGTCCTCGGTCGCCGCCACCGTCTCGAAGTCACTCATATCTGATCCTCGGGTCGAGTACGGCGTAGAGCACGTCCACCACGAGGTTGGACAGCAGGTAGACCACGACGAGCACGCTGACGATGCCCACCACGAGCGGCCCGTCCTCGGTCCGGATGCCGCGGAACAGGTTGAAGCCGACGCCGGGGATGTTGAACACGCCCTCGGTGATGATCGCGCCGCTCATCAGGTTGCCCAGCTCGACGCCGAGGAAGGTGACCACCGGAATGAGCGAGTTACGGAGCACGTGCACGCCGACGATGCGCCGCCGCACCAGGCCCTTCGACCGGGCGGTGCGCACGTAGTCGGCGCGCAGGTTCTCCGACACCGACGTCCGGGTCAGCCGCAGCGCGGTGGCCAGCGACAGCGAGCCGAGCACGAGGCCGGGCAGCAGCAGCGCCCACAGCGAGGGCTGGGCGCCGGCGGTGGGCGGGAAGATCGGCCAGCGTACGCCGAGGAAGTACTGCGCCAGCGGGGCCAGCACGATCGTGGGTATGCCGAGCACCAGCAGCGTGAGCACGAGCGTCGCGTAGTCGAAGACGCCGGCCCGGCGGATGCCGGCGATCACCCCGGCGGTGACTCCGACTCCGATGGTCACGGCTATCGCGATCAGCGCCAGCTTCACGGTGACCGGCCAGGCGGCGGCGAGGATGTCGCCGATCTGCCGACCGGTCAGCGACTGGCCGAGGTCGCCCCGGAGCAGGCCGCCCAGGTAGTTGAGGTAGCGGTAGAAGAAGCCGCCGATGCCGGTGGCGTCCAGGTGGTACTTCTCGGTCAGGTAGGCGCGCTGGGCCGCGGTGACGGGCCGTTCCCCGGCGAGCGCCTGGATCGGGTCGCCCTGCCCGGCGAACATCAGCGCGTAGACGATGAGCGTGGTCCCGAAGAAGGCGAGGACCATCTGGAGCAGTCGCCGCAGGATGAAGCGGAGCATGCTGGCAAGTTTGCCGAAAGCGGGCGAAATGCGGGCCAATGCCAGGGCCGGGCCACCCGGTGGGGGTGGCCCGGCCCGTGACGCGGGTGTCAGGCGAGTTCGATCTCCAGCAGGTCCACCCGGTCGAAGAGGTCCACGTGCACGTTCGTGACCTTGGTGGAGTGGCCGAAGTTGTTCTGCCCGTACCGCAGCGGGATCACCGGCAGGTCGTGCGCGAGCAGGTCCTCCGCCGCCTGGTACTTCTCGATCGCCGCATCCTCGGTCTCCGCCCGGGCGCCCTCGGCGAGCAGCTTGTCGAACTCCGGGTTCGAGTAGCCGTAGTAGTTCGACGAGCCGTTGGTGCTGTACAGCGGGCCCAGGTAGTTCTCCATCGACGGGTAGTCCATCACCCAGCCCATCCGGAACAGGCCCACCGACTGCTTCTGCTTGAGCTTGGTCAGCAGGTCCGCGAACTTCGGCTCGGCGTTGCCCACGCACTCCACGCCCAGGTTGGCCTTGAGCTGGTTACAGGTGGCGTCGATCCAGTCCTTGTGGCCGCCGTCGCCGTTGTAGGACAGCTCGATCTTCTTCGGGCCGCCCGCGGCGTCGTACATGGCCTTGGCCTTGGCCGGGTCGAACGCGCCGGCGGTGCCGATGGTGTTCTCCCGGTAGCCCGCGACCACCGGCGAGACGAACGAGCGCGCCGGCTGCTGCGAGTCCTTGAAGATCGACTTCGTGATCTCGTCCCGGTCGATCGCCATCGAGATGGCCTTGCGCACCTCGGGCTTGCTGAACTCCTTCTGGAACGTCGGGAACGCCAGCACCTGGAGCGACGAGGCCGGACTCTGCTGGAACCGGTCGCCGAGGTCGGTGGCGGCGGTCGACAGGTTCTCGGTCGGGATCGTCTTGATCACGTCGAGGTTGTCCGCCAGCACGTCCGCGTACGCGGCGGTCGGCTGCTGGTAGATCCGGAACTCGACGCCCTCGACCTTGGGCTGCTGGCCCGGGAAGGCGTCGTACTTCTCCACCTCGACCCGGGCGTCGTGCTGCCAGGTGCCCTTCATCTTGAACGGGCCCTGGCCGATCGGCGCCTGCTCGAAGCCCTCGGCGAGCACGCCCGGCGCGGAGAAGGCCGCCTCGGGCAGCGGGTAGAAGGCGGTGTAGCCGAGCATGGTCTTGAAGTCCACGTACGGCTCGGTGAGCGTCACGGTGAAGGTCAGGTCGTCGACCTTCTCCAGCCCGCTCAGCGTCTCGGCCTTCGGCTTCTCGCCCTGGAGGTCGTCGTACCCGGCGATCTTCTCGAAGAAGTAGCTGGAGTTCTGCCCGTTCGGGGCGTACGCGCCGTAGTTCCAGGCGTCGACGTAGTTGTCGGCGGTGACCTTCTCGCCGTTGTGGAACGTGTAGCCGGGCTTCAGCTTGATCGTCCAGACCTTGTTGTCCGGCGACGTCACCGATTCGGCCGCCACCTCGTGCGGCTTGTTCGCCTCGTCGTAGTCGACGAGCGGGCTGAACAGGGCCGACAACACCTGCGAGCCACTCGTCTCGTTGGTGTTGGTCGGCACCAGGTGCTGCGGCTCGGCGATCTCGATCCGCACGGCCGCGTCGGGGTCGCTTGCGCCGCCGCTGCCGCCGCCCGGGCCGCAGGCCGTCAGGCCCAGCGTCACCGCGAGCGGGAGAGCGGCCCAGGCCGCGAGCCTACGAACACGCATGGGGTCTCCTCATCTCCTCACGCTGCGCGGTCGGCCCGACGTTGGGTGACTCTGCGCAACGAGCCGTAACGGTAGGTCGCGGTGCGGCGGATCGACAACGGAAGCGTTGCGAGCTGGTAACGGAGTGTGTCCCGACGTCCCGTTTGGGTCTCCGTCTAATTACACTTAGTGACGGAACCCACGCTGCGGAGCGTGATCACCTGCGGTCGTCGTCCGGCCCGGTCGCGGACGTGAGACGATCACGACGTGACGGCGACGATCCTGGACGGCAAGGCCACCGCGGCGGAGATCAAGGACGAGTTGCGGGCGCGGGTCAAGGCGCTCGCCGAGCGCGGCATCACCCCCGGGCTCGGCACCGTCCTGGTCGGGGAGGACCCGGGCTCCCAGGCGTACGTCAACGGCAAGCACCGCGACTGCGCCGAGGTCGGCATCGCCTCGCTGCGCGTCACGCTGCCGGCCGACGCCGGTCAGCCGCAGCTCGACGCGGCGCTCGCCGAGCTGAACGCCGACCCGGCCTGCCACGGCTACATCGTCCAGCTCCCGCTCCCGGCCCACCTGGACACCCAGCGGGCGCTGGAGTCCATCGACCCGGACAAGGACGCCGACGGCCTGCACCCGGTCAACCTGGGCCGACTCGTGCTCGGCTACGACGCCCCGCTGCCCTGCACCCCGCGCGGCGTGGTCGAGCTGCTGCGCCGGCACGACGTGCCGCTGCGCGGCGCGAACGTCGCCGTGGTCGGCCGCGGCAACACGGTCGGCCGGCCGCTCGGCCTGCTGCTCACCCGGCGCAGCGAGAACGCCACCGTCACGCTCTGCCACACCGGCACCCTCGACCTCGCCGCCCACACCCGCGCCGCCGAGATCGTCATCGTCGCCGCCGGGGTGCCGGGGCTGCTCACCGCCGACATGGTCGCCCCCGGCGCGACGGTGGTGGACGTCGGCATCACCCGGGTGATCGGCGACGACGGCAAGGGGCGCTACACCGGCGACGTCGACCCGGAGGTGTTCGAGGTGGCCGGCAAGGTGGTGCCGATGCCCGGCGGCGTCGGGCCGATGACCCGGGCCATGCTGCTGACCAACGTGGTGGAGCGGGCCGAGCGGGCCCGCTGACCACCCAGACAGGTCATAACCGTCCGCCCCTGGCCGGTTCGGTGCCAGGATGGCTGATACGGTCCGGGAAACCGACTGGTAACAGGGAGTGGGACGACCATGGGTAAGAAGGTCACTGTCGTCGGAGCCGGCTTCTACGGCTCCACCACCGCACAGCGTCTGGCCGAGTACGACATCTTCGACACCGTCGTGATCACCGACATCGTGGAGGGCAAGCCGGCGGGCCTCGCGCTGGACCTCAACCAGTCGCGCGCGGTCGAGGGCTTCGAGACCACTGTCGTCGGCGTCACCACCGGCCCGAACGGCGAGGGCTACGAGGCCATCGAGGGCTCCGACGTGGTCGTCATCACCGCCGGTCTGCCCCGCAAGCCGGGCATGAGCCGGATGGACCTGCTGGAGACCAACGCCAAGATCGTGCGTCAGGTCGCCGAGAACGTCGCCAAGTACGCCCCGAACGCCGTCGTCATCGTGGTGTCGAACCCGCTCGACGAGATGACCGCGCTGGCGCAGCTCGCCACGCAGTTTCCGAAGAACCGGGTGCTCGGCCAGGCCGGCATGCTCGACACCGCCCGGTTCACCAACTTCGTCGCCGAGGCGCTGAGCGTACCGGTGAAGTCGGTGCGGACCCTGACCCTCGGCTCGCACGGCGACACCATGGTCCCGGTGCCGTCGCAGAGCACGGTGAACGGCAAGCCGCTGCGCGACGTCATGCCGGCCGAGCAGATCGAGGAGCTGGTCGTCAAGACCCGCAACGGTGGCGCCGAGGTGGTGGCGCTGCTCAAGACGGGCTCCGCGTACTACGCCCCGTCCGCCGCCGCGGCCCGGATGGCGAAGGCCGTGGCCGAGGACTCCGGCGACGTCATGCCGGTGTGCGCCTGGGTCGACGGCGAGTACGGCATCTCCGGCGTCTACCTGGGCGTCGAGGCCGAGATCGGCGCCGGGGGCGTGAAGCGGGTCGTCGAGACCGACCTGGACACCGACGAGCTGGCCGCCCTGAAGGAGGCCGCCGAGGCCGTCCGCGCCAAGCAGAACGACATCTCCTCCCTCTGACCCCACCCACCCCGCACCCCCCGCTCCGCGGGAGCAAATTCACGGAAAGAGTGGCCATTCCGCCCGGGATGGCCACTCTTTCCGTGAATCAGCGCACGCGCGGAACGGCAGCCGCCGGCCGCCGTCCGGGCCGACCGCGTCCGGGTCCCGGCGGTCCGCCTCGCGCCACTGGGCCTCGGTGGCGTCCGGGAACGCCTCCCGGCGCGGCTGGAAGAACGGGCCCCGTCCCGTCGAGCAGGGCGGTGATCGTGACGGGTCCCCACGTGTGTGCCGGCGGCATCCGGGAAGGATGCCCTCGCGACCCGTTCCGGGCGATCCCGTTCTCCCGGGGTGAGGCCGGCTGGGGCGCCCCGAGCCGTTTCCAGTACGCTCGTACTGCTTGAGCACGTGTCCCCCGAGAGGAGCGCCGGCCGATGGCGAAGATCAAGGTAAACAACCCGGTCGTGGAGATCGACGGCGACGAGATGACCCGGATCATCTGGAAGCAGATCCGGGAGGAGCTGATCCTGCCCTACCTCGACGTCGACCTGCACTACTACGACCTGTCGATCCAGCACCGTGACGAGACCGACGACCAGGTCACCGTCGACGCCGCGAACGCCATCAAGGAGCACGGCGTCGGCGTCAAGTGCGCCACCATCACCCCGGACGAGGCCCGGGTGGAGGAGTTCGGCCTGAAGAAGATGTGGCGGTCGCCGAACGGCACCATCCGCAACATCCTCGGCGGCGTGGTCTTCCGCGAGCCGATCATCATGTCGAACGTGCCGCGACTCGTCCCGGGCTGGACCAAGCCGATCATCATCGGCCGGCACGCGCACGGCGACCAGTACAAGGCCACCGATTTCGTCGTGCCCGGCCCGGGCAAGGTCACCATCACGTACGCCCCGGCCGACGGTGGCGCGCCGATGGAGATGGAGGTCGCCAACTTCCCCGGCGGCGGCATCGCCATGGGCATGTACAACTTCGACGAGTCGATCCGGGACTTCGCCCGCGCCTCGTTCCGGTACGGCCTGGACCGCAACTACCCGGTCTACATGTCGACCAAGAACACCATCCTCAAGGCGTACGACGGTCGGTTCAAGGACATCTTCGCCGAGGTGTTCGAGTCCGAGTTCAAGGCCGAGTTCGAGGCCGCCGGGCTCACCTACGAGCACCGGCTGATCGACGACATGGTCGCCGCCGCGCTCAAGTGGGAGGGCGGGTACGTCTGGGCCTGCAAGAACTACGACGGCGACGTGCAGTCCGACACCGTCGCGCAGGGCTTCGGCTCGCTGGGCCTGATGACCTCGGTGCTGCTCTCCCCGGACGGCCGCACCGTCGAGGCGGAGGCGGCGCACGGCACCGTCACCCGGCACTACCGGCAGTACCAGAAGGGCGAGAAGACCTCGACCAACCCGATCGCCTCGATCTATGCCTGGACCCGGGGCCTGGCCCACCGGGGCAAGCTGGACGGCACCCCGGCGGTCACCGAGTTCGCCGACACGCTGGAGCAGGTCATCGTGGAGACCGTCGAGGGCGGCCAGATGACCAAGGACCTGGCGCTGCTCATCTCGCGGGACGCCCCGTGGCTGACCACGGACGAGTTCATGGGCGCGCTCAACGAGAACCTGTCCCGCAAGCTCGCCGCCTGACGTGCAAGGAAGGGCCCCTTCTTAACGCCTGGCGTTGTAGAAGGGGCCCTTATTAACACCTCGCGCCTGTCACGCGGCGCGCAGCAGCTCGGCGGCGCGCTCGGGGGCGATGTCGTTGATGAAGACGCCCATGGCGGACTCCGAACCGGCCAGGTACTTCAGCTTGTCCTTCGCCCGCCGGACGCTGAACAACTGCAGGTGCAGGTGGCCCAACTCGCGGTCGACCCGCACCGGCGCCTGGTGCCAGGCCGCGATGTAGGGCATCGGCATCTCGAACAGCCCGTCGAAGCGGCGCAGCAGGTCGAGATAGAGCGGCCCGAAGGCGTCCCGCTCGGCGTCGTCGAGCGCCGGGATGTCCGGCACCGGCCGGTGCGGGGCCACGTGCACCTCGAACGGCCAGCGGGCCGCCGCCGGCACGTACGCGGTCCAGTGCTCGTTGCTCGCCACCACCCGGTCGCCGGCGGCGCGCTCGGCGGTCAGCACGTCGGCGTAGAGGTTGCCCCCGGTGCGCTCGGCGTGCCGCCGGGCGGCGGCCAGCATGGTGCGGGTCCGTGGCGTGACGAACGGGTACGCGTAGATCTGCCCGTGCGGGTGGTGCAGCGTCACCCCGATCTCCACGCCCCGGTTCTCGAACGGGAACACCTGCTCCACGCCGGGCAGCGCGCTCAGCGCGGCGGTGCGGTCGGCGAGCGCGTCCAGCACCGTCCGCACCCGCAGCGGGGAGAGCCGGGCGAACGAGGCGTTGTGGTCGTCGGTGAAGCAGACAACCTCGCACCTGCCGACCCCGGGGCGGACCGGGGTGAACGGCGTGATCTCGGCGGGCTCCTCGGCCACCCGCTGGCTCAGCGACGGGAACCGGTTCTCGAAGACGACCACGTCGTACTCGGGCGCCGGGATCTCGCTGTGCCGGTCACCGCGGGAGGGGCAGAGCGGGCACTGGTCGGCCGGGGGCAGGAAGGTGCGGGTCTGCCGGTGCACCGCCACCGCCACCCACTCGTCGGTCAACGGGTCGTACCGTAGCTGTGAGGCGGGGGGTGGCGGGGGTAGTTCCCGCCGGTCCGGCTGGTCGCGCACCGCGTCGTCCCGCTCGTCGAAGTAGATCAGCTCGCGGCCGTCGGCCAGCTCGATCTGCGTACGCTTCACGCCGCCCCCCTCGTCGCCGGCACCGTCACCAGCTCACCCACCCTGTCCTCGAGTACCCGTCGTGCGTCGGATGCCAACCGGTCGTCGGTGACCAGCACGTCCGCCGCGTCCAGGCCGACGATCGAGGAGATGCCGACCGTGCCCCACTTGGTGTGGTCGGCCAGCACCACGAGCGCGTCGGCGGCCGTCACCAGCGCCCGGTTCGTGTCCGCCTCCATCAGGTTGGGCGTGGTGAACCCGGCCCGTTCGCTGATCCCGTGCACGCCGAGGAAGAGCAGGTCCAGGTGGAGCGCGGCGATCGCGGCCACGGCCAGCGGGCCGACGAGCGCGTCCGACGGGGTGCGTACGCCGCCGGTGAGCACGACTGTGTGGTCCGGCCGGCCGGCGGTGTGCAGGATCTCCGCCACCGGCAGGGAGTTGGTGACCACCGTCAGGCCGGGCACGTCGATCAGGCGGCGGGCCAACTCGGCGGTGGTGGTGCCGGCGGAGAGGGCGATCGCGGCGCCGGGGCGGACCAGTCGGGCGGCGTGGGCGGCGATGGCCGCCTTCTCGGCCGACTGGCGGACGGACTTGGCCGCGAAGCCGGGCTCGTCGGTCGAGCCCGGCCCGGCCAGCGTCGCCCCGCCGTGCACCTTGGCGAGCAGGCCCTGATCGTGAAGCGTCTCCAGGTCCCGCCGGATGGTCATGTCCGACACGCCGAACTCGGCGGCCAGGTCGGTGACCCGGACCCCGCCGGCGGCGCGGACCCGTTCCAGGATGGCCGTCTGCCGCTGCCGCGCGAGCATCCCCGGTCACCTCCCGAGCCTCCCCGACCGCACGAACGCGGTCGAACGTGTTCCAACAAAGCCGAACACTACCGGGCAGGTTGACGGGGACGCGAGGTGGACTACGGCGACGCGGAGCAGATCAGGCGGGCTGTAGGCGGGGCTCCACCCAGCCGGTCTCGGTGAGGTGCTGCATCACCCGCTGCACCGCCTCCTCGACGGTCAGGTCCGCGGTGTTGACCACCAGGTCGGCGTCGGTGGGCTCCTCGTAGGGGTCGTCGATCCCGGTCATCCCGGTGATCAGGCCGGCGCGGGCCCGGGCGTAGAGGCCCTTGCGGTCGCGCTGCTCGCAGACCGCCAGCGGGGTCGCCACGTGGACCAGCAGGAAACCCGCCCCGGCCGCCTCCGCCATCTCCCGGGCGGTCGCCCGGGCCGCCGCGTACGGCGCGATCGGGCAGCAGATGCCGACCCCGCGGTGCCGGGCGATCTCGGCGGCCACCCAGCCGATCCGGCGCACGTTGAGATCGCGGTCGGCCTTGCTGAAGCCCAGCCCGGCCGACAGCTCCCGGCGCACCACGTCGCCGTCGAGCAGCGTGAGCGTGCGATCGCCCTGCTCCCGGAGCGCGTCGGCGAGACCTCGGGCGACCGTCGACTTCCCCGAGCCGGAGAGGCCGGTCAGGAAGATCACCAGACCGCGGTGCCGTCGTGGCGGGCGGGCCCGGGCCAGCTCCCGGGCCACCGCGGGCGGAGTGTGCCACTCCGGCAGCGGGAACCCCCGGTCGAGCAGGTCGTCGATCTCCTCCTGGCTCAACGCCAGCCGGCGGTTGCGCGGCGGGATGTCCTCCCGCCAGCGCCACTGCCCGTCCCGGTTGTCGTACGCCAACTCCCGGGGCACCAGCACCCGCAGGCCGGCGCCGGAGAGCATGCCCTCGGTGGAGAGCAGATGGGTCACCCCGTACGCGGCGGCCACCCGGGCCCGCAGCAACGCCTCGCTGATCTCGTCGGCGCGACCGGCCAGCGGCACCGCCACAAGCGTCGCCGGCGGCATCCGGTCGCGGGCCGCGAACACGCTACGCACCAGCGCCTCGGCCGGCAGGCCGCCCGTCGACTCCTCGCCGACCGGGATGAGCACCAACAGGTGCGCACCGAGCGTGCGGGCCGCGTGCGCGATCTGGGCCAACTGCGGGCGGTGCAGCGGGCGGTCGGCGAAGACGCCGAGCACCCGGCCCGGCGGCAGCAGCCCCCGCACCTCGCCCGGAGCGCGCCGCAGCCGCTGGAACGGACCGTGACCGCCGTCACCCAGCCGGTGTACCGCGCCCCCGACCCCCACCGTGCCCGCGCGCGCCGGCCAGACGTCGGTCACATCCATGGCCGCCACCGGCGCGCCCTCGCCGTCGGTGAGCACCAGCGCACGGCGGGCCGGATCGGCCAGCTCCAGCCCCTCGACGAGCGCCGCCGGCACCTGCAACGTCACCGGCACCGGCCAGGGCGTGCCGTCGGCGAGCCGGCCGCGCCGGCCCAGCGACGCCAGGTCCGCCCGGGTCATGAAGCCGCTCAACGGCGCGTACGCCCCGGTCAACAGCAACTCGAGATCGGCCAGTTCAGCGGGTCTTGGCGCGTACGCCGGCGCATCCCGCAGCACATCCTCGGGCAGGATCCACCCGTTGCTCATCGAACCCCCAACTCGCCGGCCGGCACACAGTTTCGCAGCCCACCGGCGATCGGTCGAGAGCGCCACTCCACCCGCCGGCAACCGCACGTTCCGAGGACCGCCGGTGAACTGGTCACGGATGGAGTCAGGGACACCGAATCCTCACCGACGGGACCCGACGGGTCGATCGGGCGACCGGCTGCCGACGCGCGCCGTCCGGCGGAGCGCGCGGCGGATCCGCCGGACCGCCCGGCGGAGGCGGGAGCGGGATCGGCGCGGGTCCTCCACGCGCGGCACACCGCCGTCGGTGGCGCAGTGCACGACCAGGGGCAGGCGGGTATCCAAGGCCCATCCCGCCTGCGTCACCCGGGCCCGGACCTCCCAGGCGCCCCGGGTCCGGCCGCCGTTGAGCGCCGCGAAGTCGACCGTGGCGGTGGTCCGGTGCCGCACCTGGGCGTCCGCGCCGGTGCCGGTCGGGATCCGCTCGGTCGTGGTGACGGACGGCAGGAAGAACTCGTCCCGGGTCTCCCGGCGGCGCACGACGACATCCGTCCTCGCGCCGCTGGCCCGCATCGCGGCCCCGCTCGGCGGTTCCGCCCCGGCCACCGGGAGCACCGGCAGGCCCCGGTCGTCGAACCGGAGCGGCTCCTCTCCGGCGGTCAGGTGGGCGGAGAGGTCAATCGTCAGCGTCCGGCCCACGACCGTGGCGTCGTCGACGGTGGCGTGTGCCCGGACGCCCACCTCCCACTCCGCCAACCGGCGCAGGTCCGCGACCCGTCCCTGCTCGGCGAGGTGCGCGGTCACCCGGTAGAGCGGCGGCACCCCGGCGACGGCCTCCGGCGCGAAACGGTCCCGGATGAGCGGTCCCACCTCGTGCACGACCTGTTCGAGCCACGGCTCCGGCGCGGCCAGCAGGGCACACCCCCGGAGCCGGTTCAACACCTCCTGGCGCAGCCAGCGGCGGTGCAGCCGGAGTCGGGCCACGGCGGGAGGCTCGTGCGCGTCCACGACATCCATCGCCGCCCGGAGAGCGGCGTAGTATTCGGCCGGGTCCATCCGGGTCGCGGTGACGTTGCCGGCGTCCGCGCGGCGGACGTGGTGGTAGCAGGGATGATCGGCCAGCACGCAGACGCGCCCGGCGAGCACGTACGCCTCCGCCACCAGCCGGTGGTCCTCGAGGCGGCGGGGGCGCCCCTCCGGGAACCGCAGCCCGTGCCGTTCGAGGAAGGCCCGCCGGAACAGCTTGTGGCAGGTCATGCTGTCGGCAAGTGGCGCGTTCGTCAGGTCGGCGTCGAACCGGTTCTCCCGGAACAGCTCCCGCGGCACGCCCCGGCCGTGCCCGACGATCCGGCCGATCACGATGTCCGCGTCGTGCTCCCGGGCACAGGCGAGCAGCCGGGCCAGCGCCTCGTCACCGAACCAGTCGTCGTCGTCGGCGAAGAAGACGTACTCACCGCGCGCCGCCTCGACGCCCAGGTTGCGGGGGCGCGACGGCCAGCCCGAGTGCTCCAGGTGCAGCACCCGCACGTGCGGATCCGCGGCGGCCAGCTCGTCCAGGCGCTGCGGGGTGTCGTCCGTCGACCCGTCGTCGGCGAAGATCACCTCGTAGCCGCCGGGCGGCAACCCCTGCCGGCTCAGCGAGCTGACCAGGGGACCGAGGTGCGGCCCGCTGTTGTGGGTGGGCACCACGACGCTCACCCCGGGCCGGTCCGTACCGCCACCCATGCCGTTCCCCCAACGGTCGAACGGACCGCGCCCGCCCCGTTCGGGGCCGATCCGCTCCACACGGTCGCAGTTTCCGCACGCGCCCGCCACCCCGTCGACACCTGTTGGGACGGCGGGCGGGAAACGGGAACCGGCCGGCGCCGGGCGCGCGTCGGGGCGGAATCAGGGACAACCCCGAGCGTTTCCTGGTGCCCGGACGGGACGGGGGTTTCTAGGCTGTCAGCGTGACACTGCTCGCGACCGAGTCGCTGACCAAGACGTACGGAGGCCGGGTCACCGCGTTGGCCGACCTCACCGTGTCGGTCGAGCCGGGGATCATCGGGCTGGTGGGCGCCAACGGCGCCGGCAAGTCCACCCTGATCAAGATCCTGCTGGGTCTGCTCCCGCCGACCAACGGCCGGGTGCAGGTGCTCGGCCTCGACCCCACCACCGACCCGGCCGCGGTCCGCGCCCGGGTGGGCTACATGCCCGAGCACGACGCCCTCCCGCCGGACCTCTCCGCCGCCGAGCTGGTCACCCACCTGGGCCGGATGAGCGGGCTGCCGCGCACGGTCGCCCGGGAACGGGCCTCCGAGGCGCTGCGCCACGTCGGCCTGCACGAGGAGCGGCACCGGGCCGTCGGTGGCTACTCCACCGGCATGAAGCAGCGGGTGAAGCTCGCCCAGGCGCTCGTGCACGACCCCGACCTGCTGCTGCTCGACGAGCCCACGAACGGCCTCGACCCGGCCGGTCGGGACGCCATGCTCGCCCTGATCCACCGGATCGGCACCGAGTTCGGCATCTCCGTGGTCGTCTGCTCGCACCTGCTCGGCGAGGTGGAGCGGATCTGCGACACGCTCGTCGCGATCGACGGCGGCCGGCTGCTGCGCGCCGACCGGGTCGCCGCGATGACCACCGCCACCGACGTGCTCGCCGTCGAGGTGAGCGAGGGTACGGAGGAGTTGGCCGCCCGGCTCGCCGCGCTCGACCTGCCGGTGTCCCGGGACGGCCGGCTGCTGCTCGTCCCGCTCGCCGACGACCACACCTACGACCTGATCCTCGGCGCGGTCGCCGAGCTGGACCTGCCCCTGCACCGGCTGGACCAGCGACGGCACCGGGTGGCCGAGCTCTTCGCCCCGAGGGAGCCCAGCCATGCCTGAAGCCACCGGCGTCATCCACGACATCGGCTACCAGCGCTACACCGGCCCGCGGCTGGGCCGCTGGCAGGTCTTCGGCGCGCTCTACGGTCACGGCGTGCGTACCGTCTTCGGGCTGGGCCGCAGCGCCAAGGCGAAGATCTTCCCGTGGCTGGTGGTCTCCGTGGTCACCGTGGTGGCCGCCGGGCTGACCGCGGTGCGCAGCCAGACCGGCCAGGTGGTGATGACGTACGCCCAGTTCGCCGACGCGATGAGCTGGCTGGTCATCTTCTTCGCCGCGGTGGCCGCCCCCGAGCTGGTCTCCCGCGACCTGCGCAGCGGCGTGCTGCCGCTCTACTTCTCCCGGCCGCTGCCGCGCGGCGACTACGCGCTGGCCAAGCTGCTGGCGCTTGTCACGTCGCTCTGGCTGCTGCTCGGCGGCCCGCAGTTGGTGATGTTCCTGGGCGCGGCGTTCACCACCTCGCGGGGGGTGCGCGGGGTCTGGGACGAGTTGCTCGACCTGCTGCCCGGCCTGCTCTACGCCGGGCTGTGGGCGGTGGTCTTCGCCTCGATCGCCCTGCTTGTCGCCTCGCTGACCGGCAAGCGGGCCTTCGCCGCCGGCGGCATCGTGGCGGTCTTCCTGATGACCACGCCGGTGGTCGGCGTGCTCTCCATCCTGCCCTCCCGGACGGTCAACGAGTTGGCCTTCCTCGCCTCTCCGTCGTCGCTGGTCAGTGGCGTGGGCACCTGGGCGCTCGGCAGCCTGCTGACCCAGGGACAGGAGGGCGGCATACCGATCGGCGACTTCGGCCCGGTCTACGCCGTGGTCGCCGTGCTGCTGGTCGCCGCCTGCGTCAGCCTGCTGTTCCTGCGATACCGGAAGGTGGCCGCCCGATGACGGCGCTCAGCACACAACCGGCGGCCGGCGTGTCCGCCGCCGCGGCCAGCACCCTCGACCTGGCGGGCGTCTCCCGCTGGTACGGCAACGTGGTGGCGGTCAACGACGTCACCATGCGGCTCGGCCCCGGGGTGACCGGTCTGCTCGGCCCGAACGGCGCGGGGAAGACCACGCTGCTGCACATGATGGCCGGTTTCCTCGCCCCGTCCCGGGGCGCGGTGACGCTGGACGGGGAGCCGACCTGGCGCAACCCGGGTGTCTACCGGCGGCTCGGCCTGGTCAGCGAACGGGAGGCGGTGCACACCTTCCTCACCGCCTACGAGTTCGTGCTGGCGAGCGCGAAGCTGCACCGGCTGCCGGAGCCGGAGGCGGCGGCCCGGCGGGCGATCGAGATGGTCGAGATGCAGGACGCGCAGGGTCGCCGGATCGGCACCTACTCCAAGGGCATGCGGCAGCGCACCCGGGTGGCCGCCGCGCTCGTGCACGACCCGCAGGTGCTGCTGCTCGACGAGCCGTTCAACGGCATGGACCCCCGGCAGCGGCTGCACATGATGGGGCTGCTGCACCGGCTCGGCGACGACGGCCGGACCATCCTGTTCAGCTCGCACATCCTGGAGGAGGTCGAGCAGGTCTCCGGCACCGTCCAGGTGATGGTCGCCGGCCGGCTGGCCGCCTCCGGCGACTACCGGACCATCCGCCGGTTGATGACGAACCGCCCGCACGTCTTCGGGGTGCGCTCCACCGACGACCGGGCGCTCGCGGTGGCGCTGATGGCCGAGACCTCCGTCTCCGGCGTCGAGCTGGACCGCACCGGCCTGACCGTGAAGGCGAACGACTACGGCGCCTTCACCCGGGCGTTGCCCAGGATCGCACTCCGCCACGACATCCGGGTCCGGCAACTGCTGCCGGCGGACGAGTCGCTGGAGAGCGTCTTCTCGTATCTGGTGGAGGCATGATGTCGACAGTCACCTGGATCACCGCCCGTGGTCTGTTCGGCCGAAGCCGGTTCCTCATGCTGCTGCCGTTGCCGCTGATCCTGATCGGCCTGGCGGTGCTCTGCCGGTCGCTCGGGGTGGACCCGGGCCAGTGGGGGCCGCCGGTGCTCGTCGGTCTCGGCCTGGCCGTGGTGCTGCCGGTGGTGGCCCTGATCGTGGGCACCGGTGTGCTCGGCGCCGAGATCGACGACGGCACCGTGGTGCACATCCTCACCAAGCCGCTGCCCCGCTGGCAGATCGTGCTGCCGAAGCTGGCGGTGGCGGCTGCGGTCAGCGCGGTCACCGTCGGTGTCCCGCTCTACGTCGCGGGCGTGCTTGCCGACTCGGTACGCCTCGGCCTGGCCCTGGTGGCGGCCTCGGCGGCGGGCGCGCTGGCGTACTCGGCGCTGTTCCTGGCGCTCAGCCTGGTGACCCGGCGGCCGGTGCTGCTCGGCCTGGTCTACGTGCTGATCTGGGAGGGTCTGCTCGGCCGGTTCGTCAACGGCACCAAGGTGCTCTCGATCCAGCAGTGGGTGATCGCGCTCGCCGACAAGATGGCGCCCACCCCGCTGCTCGGCACCACCGTCTCGGTGCCGGTCGCGGCCGTGTTGACCGCGCTGGTGGCGATCGGCTTCACGGTGCTGGCCATCGACCGGCTGCGTTCGTTCAGCGTGGCGGGGGAGACCAGCTAGTAAGGCGGGGGCCCCGCTTAACGCATTCGGTAGAGGCGGGGGCCCTTGTTAACACCCACGTGTTAATAAGGGCCCCCGCCTAACCGGCGAGGGGTCAGAAGGCGCAGGCGATGACCAGCTCGGGAGTGCGGTCGGGCAGCAGGTCGAGCGTGGCGATGCGCCCCGCCGCGCGCAGGTCGCCGGCGATCGTGGTGAGCTGGTCGAGCAGGGCCGCCGGCCCGAGCGCCTCGGCCAGCGGCACCTCCGCCTTCATCGACAGTTTCCGCTCCGACTTGGCCCGCCGGACCTGCCCCAGCGCGTCGGCGGCCAGCCGCAGCAACGCCGGGTCGCCCGGCGCGCGCATCGCGCGGCCCACCTCGTACGTGGTCGGCCACGTCGACAGGTGCACCGAGCCGTACCGCCACCACGACCACACCTCCTCGGTGACGAACGGCAGCACCGGGGCGAAGAGCCGCAACTGCACCGACAACGCGGTCGCCAGCGCCGCCCGCGCCGAGTCGGCCGCCGGCCCCTCGCCGTAGGCGCGCTCCTTCACCAACTCGATGTAGTCGTCGCAGAACCGCCAGAAGAACGCCTCGGTGGCCATCAGCGCGGCCGTGTGGTCGTACCCGTCGAAGGCGGTGGTCGCGGTCGCGACCACGCCGGACAGTTCGGCGAGCATCGCGGTGTCGAGTGGTTCCGTGGCCGGGGCCCGCAGCGCGTCGGCGGCGCCCAGCCCGAGCGCGAACCGGGACGCGTGGAGCAGCTTGGTGGCCAGCCGCCGACCCACCTTGACCTGCGCCGGGTCGAACGCCAGGTCCATGCCGGGCTTGCCGTTGGCGGCCCAGTAGCGCACCGCGTCGGAGCCGTGCTGCGCCAGCAGCGCCATCGGCGTGACCACGTTCCCCTTGGACTTGGACATCTTCTTCCGGTCCGGGTCGAGGATCCAGCCGGAGAGCACCGCCGTGCGCCAGGGCAGCGCGCCGTGCTCCAGATGGGACCGGACCACGGTGGCGAACAGCCAGGTGCGGATGATGTCGTGCCCCTGCGGGCGCAGGTCCATCGGGAAGACCCGGCCGAACAGGTCCGGGTCCGTCACCCACCCGCCGACGATCTGCGGGGTCAGCGACGACGTGGCCCAGGTGTCGAGCACGTCCGGATCGCCGGTGAAGCCGCCGGGCCGGCCGCGCTGGGCCTCCGTGAATCCGGGCGGCGGCTCGCTCGTCGGATCGATCGGCAGCGTCGCCTCGTCCGGTGTGAGAGGGTGGTTCCAGTCCGGTTCGCCAGCGTCGTCGAGCCGGTACCACACCGGCACCGGCACGCCGAAGAACCGCTGCCGGCTGACCAGCCAGTCGCCGGTGAGGCCACCCACCCAGTGCTCGTACCGGTGCCGCATGTGCTCCGGCACCCAGCGCAGCTCGCGCCCGCGGGCCAGCAGCTCGTCGCGCAGGCCGGCGTCCCGGCCGCCGTTACGCAGATACCACTGCCGGGTCGACACGATCTCCAGCGGCCGGTCGCCGCGCTCGTAGAACCTGACCGGGTGGGTGATCGGGCGCGGCTTGCCGACCAGGTCACCGGCGTCGCCCAGCAGCGCCACGACCGTCCGCCGGGCGCCGTTGACCGTCTGCCCGGCCAACGCCGCGTAGGGCTCCGCCGGCACGCCGGCCGGCGGCTCCGGCAGCAGCCGGCCGTCCCGGCCGACCACCACCCGGGTGTCCAGCCGCAGCTCCCGCCACCAGGTCACGTCCGCCAGGTCACCGAACGTGCACACCATCGCGATGCCCGTGCCCTTGGCCGGGTCCGCCAGCGGGTGCGCGCGCACCGGCACCTCGACCCCGAAGACCGGGGTACGCACAGACGTGTCGACCAGGTCCGCGTACCGCTCGTCGTCGGGGTGGCAGACCAGCGCCACGCAGGCCGGCAGCAGCTCCGGCCGGGTGGTGTCGATGAGCACCTCGCGCCCGCCCGGCCCGGTGAACCGCAGCCGGTGGTAGGCGCCCGGCCGCTCCCGGTCCTCCAGTTCCGCCTGCGCGACCGCGGTGCCGAACCCGATGTCCCACAGCGTCGGCGCCTCCGCCTGGTATGCCTCACCTCGGGCCAGGTTGCGCAGGAACGCGCGCTGGCTGGCCGCCCGCGCCGCCGGCCCGATCGTGGTGTACGTCAGGGACCAGTCCACCGACAGGCCGAGCCGTCGCCACAGCGCCTCGAAGACCTTCTCGTCCTCCACGGTCAGGAACTCGCACAGCTCGATGAAGTTGCGCCGGGAGATCGCGGTCGGGTTCGTCCGCGCGTCGTCGCCGACCGGGGCGGCCGGCGGTCGCCAGTCCGGGTCGTACGGCAGCGCCGGGTCGGGGCGCACGCCGTAGACGTTCTGCACCCGGCGTTCGGTGGGCAGCCCGTTGTCGTCCCAGCCCAGCGGATAGAACACGGTCCGCCCGCGCATCCGCTGGAACCGGGCCACCGTGTCGGTGTGCGTGTAGGAGAAGACGTGCCCCATGTGCAGCTCGCCCGACACGGTCGGCGGCGGGGTGTCGATCGAGTAGACGTCGGCGCGCTCCTTCGAGCGGTCGAACGCGTACGTGCCGTCGGACTGCCAGCGACGGGCCCAGGTCTCCTCGAGCCCGTCCAGGCTCGGCCGCTCAGGGACGCCGGCGCGGGCGGTCCTCGTCGTGTCGGTCATCCGCCGATGGTAGGCACCCGCACCCGGCCGCTCCACGGCTTTCGCGGGGCGGCCGGTCGGTGCCGCTGAGGCCGGAAGGGCCGTTGCGGGTTCCGAGCCGGGGCGGACTGCGCCTCACCGGACGGCAGGGCCGGTCCAACTGATGAAGCGGGAGAACATCTCGTCCGGCTGCGGGCCGGGGTTCGGGTTGAGCCTGAGGAGATCCCCGATCGCGTCGAACAGCATGCCCGCCATGTAGACCGCGAGCCCTGCCCGGTCGCCCCGATACTCCATGCCGAGTAAGAGCCGCGCTGGCTGGCAGGGCCAAGGGGCCGCACACACTCGGCAGAGCCAGGTGGGCCGCATCGGGTGATGTGGGCGGACTGTGCGGGACGGGCGGTTGGGCGCAGATGGAGTGTTGTGCGGCATCGATCGAGCGTCGCCTTCAGCTCACCCCTTGTCAAGGTGTAACCTGCACTAAGCCGAGATGCGGTTTGACTACTTCACTCCTGGCTACCCTGCGGCCGTGCCACGCCACCTGTACGGGGCGGGCGAGATCACGGCCCGGCTGGGCGTCAGTCGCCAACGGGCTCGGCAGATCATCGACCGGCCCGACTTCCCGAAGCCGTACGACCGGCTGGGCATGGGCGCTGTCTGGCTGAAGGTCGATGTCGAGGCTTGGATTCGAGAGCACCGCCCGCATCTCGGTGAGGTTGACGACGAGGCGTAGGCCCACCGTGGAGATCTTGGTACGAAAGTGCCCCTCCGGGGGCCATTTCGTACCAAGATCTACTCGCGCCTCGCGCCTCGCGCCTCGCGCCTCGCGCCTCGCGCCTCGCGCCTCGCGCCTCGCGCCTCGCGCCTCGCGCCTCGCGCCTCGCGCCTCGCGCCTCGCGCCTCGCGCCTCGCGCCTCGCGCCTCGCGCCTCGCGCCTCGCGCCTCGCGCCTCGCGCCTCGCGCCTCGCGCCTCGCGCCTCGCGCCTCGCGCCTCGCGCCTCGCGCCTCGCGCCTCGCGCTCAGAGCAGGGAGTCGCGCCACTGGCGGTGCAGGGCGGCGTAACGGCCTCCGGCGGCGGCCAGTTCGGCCGGGGGGCCGTCCTCGACGATCCCGCCGGCGTCCAGCACCAGCACCCGGTCGGCGATCTCCACGGTGGAGAGCCGGTGCGCGATCACCAGCGCGGTCCGGTCGCACAGCACGCTCCGCAACGCCCGCTGCACCAGCCGTTCGGTCGGCACGTCGAGCGACGAGGTGGCCTCGTCGAGGATCAGCACCCGGGGGTCGGCCAGGAACGCCCGGGCGAACACGACAAGTTGCCGCTGCCCGGCGGAGAGCCGGCCGCCGCGCCGGTGCACGTCGGTGGCGTACCCGTCGGGCAGCGCGGCGATGAATTCGTGCGCGCCGATGGCCCGGGCGGCGGCGATCACGGCGGCGTCGTCGGCGTCCGGGCGGCCGAACCGGATGTTCTCCGCGACGGTGCCGCTGAACAGGTGGGTTTCCTGGGTGACGAGCACCACCGCCCGGCGCAGCTCGGCGTCGGCCAGGTCGCGCAGGTCGATGCCGTCCAGGCGGACCGCGCCGGCGTCCGGGTCGTGGAAGCGGGCCAGCAGCTTGGCGACGGTGGACTTGCCGGCGCCGGTGGGCCCGATCAGCGCGACGGTCTGCCCGGCCGGCACGGTCAGCTCCAGGCCGGACAGGATCGGCGTGTCCGGCCGGTAGCCGAAGGAGACCGAGCGGAAGTCCACCGCGCCGCGCGGCGGCCCGGCGGGCAGTGGCACCGGCCGCGTCGGTTCGGCCACCGCCGGGCGTTCGTCCAGCACCCCGGCCAGCTTCTCCAGCGCGGCGGTCGCCGACTGGAGCGAGTTGTAGAACTGGCTCAGTTCCTCCATCGGCTCGAAGAAGCGGCGCAGGTAGAGCAGGAACGCGGCGAGCACGCCGACCTCGGTGTGGCCGTCCAGCACCCGCCAACCGCCGTACGCCAGCACCGTCGCGGCGGTGAGGTTGCCGATCAGCCGGATGCCCGGCGAGTAGATCGCGATCAGCCGGAACGCGCTGAGGCTGGCCTGCCGGTAGTCGTCGTTCACCGCGTCGAAGATGCGCTGGTTGCGGGCCTCGCGGCGGTACGCCTGCACCGCCCGGATCCCGCGCAGCGACTCGACGAAGTGCACGATGACGAGCGCCACCGCCTCCCGGGTGCGCCGGTACGCCCCGGCGGAGGCGCGGGCGAACCAGCGGGACAGCCAGAACAGGAACGGGAAGGCGAACAGGGTGACCGCGGCCAGCGGCAGGTCCAGCCAGAGCAGGATGCCCGCCACCGACAGCACCGACAGCACGGCCATCACCAGCCGGTCGATCCCGCCGTCCACCAGTTCGCCGATCGACTCCAGGTCGCTGGTCAGCCGGGACACCATCCGGCCGGACGTGTAGCGCTCGTGGAAGCCGACGTCGAGGCGGAGGAAGTGCGCGTACACCCGGCGGCGGAGGTCGAGCAGGACGGCCTGGCCGATCCGGGCGGCGAGGGCGAGGAACGCGCGCCGGGCCGCGTACTCGACGGCGGTGGCGACGACGAACGCGGCGGCGACCGCGATCAGCGGGCCGGGGTCGCCGGCCCGCAGCGGCCCGATGCCCCGGTCGATGCCGAGCATGACCAGGTACGGGCCGGTCATCGCGGCGGCGTTCTGGGCCAGCAGCAGCGCCACCGCCACCCCGAGCGGGCGTCGGTGCGGGCGCAGCAGGCGGCGCAGCAGGAGCCGGCTGCGGGCGCGGAGCCGGGTCACCGCCGCGGGGGACGAGTCCTCGGCGCGGCTGCGGTCGGCGTCCGGGTCGGTGGCCAGGCCCCGCCACCGGGTCAGCTCGTCGTCGGCGGCGTCGGCGTCGGGCGGGGCGGCGTCGCGGCGGCGGGATCGTGGGACGCGGCCGGTCACGACCGCACCAGGCCGATGCCGCCCGGCCGGCGTTCCGGCTCGGCGGAGAGCACCGCGCGGTAGGCCGGCACCCCGGCCAGCATCTCGGAGTGGGTGCCGACGGCGACGATCCGGCCGCCTTCCAGCAGCGCCACCCGGTCGGCGAGCGCCACCGTGGAGGGCCGGTGCACCACCAGCAGGGCCGTGGTGCCGCGCAGCACCCGTCGCAGGGCGGCCTCGACAAGCGCCTCGGTGTGCACGTCGAGCGCGGAGAGCGGGTCGTCGAGGACCAGCAGGGCGGGTCGGCCGAGGACCACCCGGGCCAGCGCCAGCCGCTGCCGCTGCCCGCCGGAGAGCGACAGCCCCTGCTCGCCGATCCGGGTGGCGAGCCCCCACGGCAGCTCGTACGCGAAGTCCGCCTGCGCCAGCGTCAGCGCGGCCCGGATCTCCTCCTCGCCGGCGTCCGGCCGGCCCAGGGTGAGGTTTTCCCGCACCGACATGGAGAACAGGGTGGGCTCCTCGAAGGCCATCCCGACCAGCTCTCGCAGCGAACCGAGCCGCAGGTCACGCACGTCGTGCCCGTCGAGCGTGAGCCGGCCGCCGGTCACCTCGTGCAGCCGGGGGACCAGCGAGAGCAGCGTGCTCTTGCCGCAGCCGGTGGCGCCGACGAGCGCGAGCGTCTCGCCCGGCTCGACGGTCAGGTCCAGCTCGTGCAGGACCGGAGCGGACGCGCCGGGGTAGCGAAAGGTCACCCGCTCGAACCGGAGCCGGCCGCGCACCTGCGACCGGTCCAGCGTCCGCGCGCGCGGACGGTCCACGATCGCCGGGCGGGTGTCGAGAACCTCCTGGATGCGGTCGGCGGCGGTGGCGGCCTCCTGCCCGTTCGCGATGATCCAGCCGAGTGACTGCACCGGCCAGATCAGCATGAGCTGGAGGCTGACGAAGGCGACGAGTTGCCCGATGGTGAGCGCGCCTCCGGCCACGGCGGCGGCGCCGGCGACCAGGACCGCGCCGAGGGTCAGGTTGGGCACCAGGTCGAACAGCGCGGAGGTGCGGGCCAGCAACCGGGCCTTGCCGATCCCGGTGTCGTGCAGCCGGCGGGCGCCGACGGCGAACCGGGCCGCCAGCTCCGGACCCCGCCCGTACGCCCGCATGGTGCGCAGCCCCTGCGCCGTCTCCTCGACGAGCGTCGCCACGTCGCCCTGCTGATCCTGCATGCGGCGGGAGGCCGCGTGGTAGTGCCGGGCGAACCGGCGGCTGATCAGGAACAGCGGAATGGCGCTTGCCGCCACCAGCAGGCCCAGCCAGAGGTGCAGCCGGATCAACAGCACCACCACGGCGGCGTAGGTGGTCAGGTTGAGCACCAGGAAGAGCAGCCCGAAGGAGAGGAACCGGCGGATCACCGAGAGGTCGCTCGTCACCCGGGAGAGCAGTTGGCCGGACTGCCAGCGGTCGTGGAAGCTGGGCGGCAGCCGTTGCAGGTGGGCGTAGAGGTCGGCCCGGATGGCCGCCTCCATGCCCACCGAGGAGGACGACTGTGTCCACCGCCGGATGAAGATCAGCACCGCCTCGGCGACGCCGAGCAGCAGCGCCAGGCCGCCGAGTCGCAGCAGCCCGGCCCCGTCGTGCCGGGCCACCGGTCCGTCCACCACCCGCTGCACCACGAGCGGGACCGCCAGGCTCGCCGCGGTCGCGGTCAGCGCCGCGAGCAGCAGCCAGGCGAACTCCGTCGCGTACGGGCGCAGGTAGGGCCGCAGCCGCCAGAGGTTGCGCAGCGGCTGGAACCGGGCGTCGGGATGCGCCGCGGCATTGCTGTCGCTGGGCGCGGGCACCAACCGACGGTAACGGCCGGGGGCGTCACTCGGGGTCAGCTAGCCGTCAGCCGTCCCTCATGCCCGAGAAGCCATTTCTTCACGTCCAGCCCCCAGCGGTAGCCGCCGAGCGTCCCGTCGGTGCGCAGCACCCGGTGGCAGGGCACGAAGAGCGCGGCGGCGTTGCGGGCGCAGGCCGCCGCGGCGGCGCGGATCGCGGCCGGTCGGCCGGCCAGCGCGGCGAACCCGGTGTAGGTCACCGGGTCGCCCGGTTTGACGTCGCGCAGCACCTGCCAGGCGTGCGTCAGGAACAGGCCGTCGGTGCGCTGCTCCACCTCGATCGCGTCGATCGCCGCCAGGTCGCCGTCGAGGTAGGCCCGCACGGCGGCGGTCACCGGGCCGAGGTCGGCCCGCTCCCGCAGGTCGCCGCGCAGGCTCGGGTGCGTCAACGGCACCAGTGCCGTCGGGTCGGCGGTGAAGCCGGCCGCGCGTACCGCCCCGCCGGGCCCGGCGAGCACGCTCAGCGGCCCGGCGGGAGTGTCGATGACGGTGCTGTCCACAGTGGTCATGCCGCTCTCCAGAGTCGGATCGTCGCGTAGGACCGCCAGGGGCGCCAGCGGTCCGCGTACGCGGTCAGGGTTTTCGGGTCGTCGGGCAGGCCGAGCGCGGCGGCGCCGCGGCGGACGCCCAGGTCGGTGGCGAGGATGACGTCGGGATCGCCGAGCGCGCGCATGGCCAGGTAGCCGGCGGTCCACGGCCCGATGCCGGGCAGCTCGGCCAGGTGCCGGGCGGCCTCCGCGCGGTCGCCGCCGGGTTCGAGGTCCAGCTCGCCGTCCGCGACGGCCCGGGCCACCGCCCGGATCGTCGCCCGCCGGGCCGCCGGCATCCGGAACGCCTCGTCCGGCGCGGCGAGCACCTCCGCCGGAGTGGGGAACGCCCGCGGACCGCCCGGTAACCCGTCGACGACCGGGCCGCCGTCGGGGCGGGCACCGGCGATCAGGCGGGTGAGCGTGGTCCGGGCCGACCGGAGCGAGACCTGCTGGGTGGTGACGGCGCGGACGGCCGTCTCGAAACCGTCCACCGTGTGCGGCAGCCGGACGCCCGGCTCCGCGGCGACCGCCGGGGCCAGGGCCGGGTCGCCGGCGAGGGTGGCGTCCACCGCGACCGGGTCGGCGTCCAGGTCGAGCAGGCGCCGGCAGCGGGCCACCGCGGGCGCGAGGTCGCGCATGTCGGCCAGCCGCAGCGTGGCCGCGACGTGCCCGTCGGCCGGGGTCAGCACCGCCGTGCCGGGTCCGTGCGGCAGCCGCAGGCCCCGGTGGTACGCCCCGTCGCGCACCTCCTCGACGCCGGGCAGCGCGCGCAGCGCGAGGAAGTCCAGCAGCGCGCCGGCGTGCAGCGGTGGCCGGTAGGCCAGGCGCAGCGTGATGGCGCCCGCCCCGCCGGCCGGTTGTCGGCTGCTCCGGGCGACCCGCAGCTCGGACGGGGTGATGCCGTACACCTCGCGGATCGTGTCGTTGAACTGCCGCACGCTGCCGAAGCCGGCGGCGAACGCCACCTCGGCCAGGCCGAGGCCGGTGGTCTCGACCAGGATCCGGGCGGTCTGCGCGCGTTGTGCCCGGGCCAGCGCCAGCGGGCCGGCGCCCAGCTCGGCCCGGAGCATCCGGTGCAGGTGCCGTTCGGTGTAGCCCAGGCGGACGGCCAGCCCGGGCACGCCGTCCCGGTCGACCACGCCGTCGGCGATCAGCCGCATCGCGCGACCGACCAGGTCGGCCCGGACGTCCCAGTGCGGGGAGCCCGGCGCGGCGTCCGGCCGGCACCGGCGGCAGGCCCGCAGCCCGGCGCCCTGCGCGGCGGCGGCCGACGGAAAGAACCGGACATTCTGCCGCTTCGGCGTCATCGCCGGACAGGACGGCCGGCAGTAGATCCCGGTCGACGTCACGCCGGTGTAGAACCAGCCGTCGAACCGCGGGTCGCGGCTGTCGACGGCCCGGTAGCACCGCTCGAAGTCCAGCTCCATGCCACCGATACTGCCTCGCAGGCCACGCGCCGGGCTGGCGGGAATCGGACGTGGCATGAGGCAGTTGCGCCAGGTCGCCGAGGTGGCGGTTTCCCCGGCCCCCGGATGCCGCCACCTCGGCGAGGTGGCGTGGATCTTGGGGACCCGGCCGGGAAAGTGTCGTAAGTGGTCGGTACCGTCCCGCCACCAACTCAAGAAGAGGTGCGGGGCATATGCGATCGGGGCGAGCACGAATCGACGCCGCGGTGGTGCAGGGCTTCTACGACCGGATGCGGGCCGTCGCGCCGGCCGCCTACGGCGCGATCGAGCGCGACCGGGCCGACGACCCCGGGCGGCCCTTCGCCGACACCGCCTGCGGCCGGCTCGTCGGCTCGCTCGACCCGGCCGGGCTGCGCGCGCTCGGCATGTGGGCGCACCACTGGTGCATGCGCTTCTACGACGACGACACCCGTGTCGGCCTGCGCCTGGTCCGCGAGATCGCCGCCCGGCCCGGCCTCGGCTGGACCGTCGACGAGGTGCGCTGGCTGCTGGACCGGTCACACGCGGCCGGGGCCGCCGCCGCCCACCGGTTCACCCTGCCGCTCGCCGCCGCCGCGGAGCTGCCGCCCGGCGCGCTGCCCGCGGAGGTGGCCGCCGACACCCACCCGGCGGGCCGGCGTCGGCTGCGGGCCGGCTGACCCCGATCGGTCGGCCGGCCCGCCGTCGGGCAGGATGACCAGCGTCACCGTAGCCGACCGCAAGGACCCCCGTGCCCGCCACCGAACCGACCCTCGTCGCCACCAGCATGGGCTACTTCAGCCGGCGGCGTGGCCCCTGGGACGCCCGGCCCAGTCAGCTCTTCGACCTCATGGCCGAGCTGGCGCGGGCCGGCGACGCGCCCCGGGTCTGCTATCTCGGCCAGGCCGTCGGCGACCAGCCCACCGGCCTCGCGATGTTCTACGGCGCGTTCGCCGGCACCCGGTTCCGCGCCTCCCACCTGGCGCTCTACCCGATGCCGAACGTCGCGGACGTACGCGCCCACCTGCTCGCCCAGGACATCATCTGGGTCGGCGGCGGCAGCGTGGCCAACCTGTGCGCGGTGTGGCGGGTGCACGACCTGCCGGAGATCCTGCACGAGTGCTGGCAGGCCGGCGTGGTGCTCGCCGGCGTCTCCGCCGGCTCGATCTGCTGGCACGTCGGCGGCGCCACCGACAGCTACGGCCCGGACCTGCGCCCCTTCACCGACGGGCTGGCCTGGCTGCCGTACGGCAACGGCGTGCACTACGACAGCGAGGAGCAGCGCCGGCCGCTGATGCACCGGCTGGTCGCCGACGGCACGCTGCCGACCAGCCACTGCACCGACGACGGCGTCGGGCTGGTCTACCGGGGCACCCGGCTGGTCGAGGCGGTGGCCGACCGGGCCGGCGTGGCCGCGTACGAGCTGGTCCGCGCCGACGACGGCACGGTGCGGGAGACCCGGATCGAACCCCGGCTGCTGCCCACCGGGCCGGACGACCGACCGACCGCGTAAGCTGGCTCGTCGTGAGTCTCACCATCGGCATCGTCGGCCTGCCCAACGTGGGCAAGAGCACCCTGTTCAACGCGCTTACCAAGAACGACGTGCTCGCCGCGAACTACCCGTTCGCCACCATCGAGCCGAACGTCGGCGTGGTCGGGCTCCCCGACGAGCGCCTGGGCAAGCTCGCCGAGATCTTCTCCTCGCAGAAGGTGCTGCCGGCGCCGGTCTCGTTCGTCGACATCGCCGGCCTGGTCCGGGGCGCCTCCAAGGGGCAGGGCCGGGGCAACGCGTTCCTGGCCAACATCCGCGACGCCTCGGCGATCTGCCAGGTGGTGCGCGCCTTCTCCGACCCGAACGTGGTGCACGTCGACGGCAAGGTCTCCCCGGCCGACGACATCGAGACGATCAACACCGAGCTGATCCTGGCCGACCTTCAGACGCTGGAGAAGGCGCTGCCCCGACTGGAGAAGGAGGCCAAGCTCCGCAAGGACCGGGCCGCCGCCGTCGAGGCCGCGAAGAAGGCCGCCGAGGTCCTCGACAACGGCATCACCCTGTACGCGGGCGCCGCCGCCGCCAAGGTCGAGCTGGAGCACCTGCGCGAGTTGCACCTGCTCACCACCAAGCCGTTCATCTACGTCTTCAACGTCGACGAGGCCGAGCTGGGCAACGCCGCGTTCCTCGACGAGCTGCGCGCCCTGGTCGCGCCCGCCGAAGCGGTCTTCATGGACGCGAAGATCGAGTCGGAGCTGGTGGACCTGCCCGAGGACGAGGCCCGCGAGCTGCTGGAGTCGATCGGGCAGTCCGAGCCGGGGCTCGACCAACTCGTCCGGGTGGGCTTCCGGACGCTCGGGCTTCAGACGTACCTCACCGCCGGCCCCAAGGAGGCGCGGGCCTGGACCGTCTCGATCGGGGCGACCGCGCCGGAGGCCGCCGGGGTGATCCACAGCGACTTCCAGCGCGGCTTCATCAAGGCCGAGGTGGTCTCCTACGACGACCTGGTCGCGGCCGGATCGATGGCGGCGGCGAAGGCCGCCGGCAAGGTCCGGATCGAGGGCAAGGAGTACGTCATGCAGGACGGCGACGTGGTCGAGTTCCGCTTCAACGTCTGAATCCGGCGTGCCTGAGGCGTGCCGACCGGCTATTCGGCGACGAAGGCGCCTACGCCCGGCAGCGTCTCGGTCATGCCCTTGATCCGTAGCACCTGCATCGCGTACAAAACCCGGCCTGCGGGCCCGGAAGTCGACCGAGCGACCCGGGAGAGTGCGAGATCTTGGAAGCGGAAGGCCCCTCCAGGGGCCAATTTCTTCCAAGGTCTACAACTGAACCGCCAGGCCGGTCGGACGTCGCCGAGAACTACGGGCGGAGGTCGTCGACCAGCTTCTGGACCCGGGTGCGGATGTCGTCGCGCACCCGGCGTACGACGTCCAGGGGCTGGCCGGCGGGGTCGATGAGCGTCCAGTCCTCGTAGCGCTTGCCGGGGAAGACCGGGCAGGCGTCGCCGCAGCCCATGGTGACGATGACGTCGCTGGCTTCGGCCGTGTCCCAGGTGAGTTTGGCGGGCGTCTGGTCGGTGATGTCGATGCCGACCTCACGCATGGCCTCGACGGCGACGGGGTTGATCCGGTCGGCGGGCTCGCTGCCGGCGGAGCGGACCTCGACGGTGTCGCCGGCGAGGTGGCGCAGCCAGCCGGCGGCCATCTGGGAGCGGCCGGCGTTGTGGACGCAGACGAACAGGACGCTGGGTTTGTCGCTCATCGGGCTTCGGTCTCCGGTGCGAGGTGGGGCACGACCACGGCGTCAGCCGTGTCGGCGGCGTGCGGATACCAGACGGCGAGGGCGGCGGTGGCGACCAGGCCGCCGGCGAGCTGGGCGGCGACGAAGCCGGGCACGGACGCCGGGGCGATGCCGGCGAAGGTGTCGGTGAAGGCCCGGCCGATGGTGACGGCCGGATTGGCGAACGACGTCGACGAGGTGAACCAGTAGGCGGCCCCGATCCAGGCGCCCACGGCGGCCGGCGCGGCGGCGGTGCGGCCGGATCGGGCGAGGGCGAAGACCAGGAGGATCAGGCCGGTGGTGGCGACCACTTCGGCCAGCCACAGGTTGCCTCCGGCCCGGCCGGTGCGCGACCAGGCCACGGCCGGCAGGCCGAACATCAGATCGGCCAGCACCGCGCCGGCGATGGCGCCCCCGATCTGGGCCGGGACGTAGGCGGCGAGGTCCCGGCCGGTGAGGCCGGTGCCGGCGCGGCGGCCGATCCACCAGTCGACGGCGGAGACGACCGGGTTGAAGTGCGCCCCGGAGACCGGCCCGAAGGTCAGGATCAGCGCACCCAGTGCCAGGGCGGTGGCGAGCGCGTTCTCCAGCAGTTGGAGACCGACGTCGGTGGGGGAGAGCCGGGTGGCGGCGATCCCGGAGCCGACCACGGCGGCGACGAGCAGGGCGGTGCCGGCGAACTCCGCCGAGGCCCGCCGGGGCAGGGCGAGGCTCACGCGACGGTGCCGGCGGGGGTGGCGGAGATGTCGAGCAACGCGCCGAGCTGCCGGAACGCCTCCGGCCGCACCCGGTACCACACCCACGTGCCGCGCCGCTCCGAGTAGACCAGGCCGGCCTCGCGCAGCACCTTCAGGTGGTGGGAGATGGTCGGCCCGGAGAGGTCGAACGCCGGGGTCAGGTCGCAGACGCACATCTCGGGCACCGAGGCGATCATCGACATCAGCCGCAGCCGGACCGGGTCGCCCAGGGCCTTGAACATCGGCGCGACCACGGCCGCCTGCTCGGCGTCCATCGGGCGGGCCGCGATCGGGGGGCAGCACGCCACCCCCGGCAGGGCTTGTTTCGACATGCCTCTAGGTTGACAGAATTCAAAACAGGCTGCAACCTGGGCCTTGCTTCGACAAAGATCTAATCTGGAGGTGCTCATGTCCCGTGTCCAGCTCGCCCTGCGCGTGTCCGACCTCGAAGGCTCCGTGGCCTTCTACGCCAAGCTCTTCGGCGTCGAGCCGGCCAAGCGTCGCCCCGGGTACGCCAACTTCGCGGTCGAGAACCCGCCCCTGAAGCTCGTCCTCCTCGAAGGCGAGGGCGACCAGCCCACCGTCATGGACCACCTGGGCGTCGAGGTGGCGAGCACCGACGAGGTCAACGCCGCGACCAGCCGCCTCACCGACGCCGGCCTGATCACGCTTGAGGAGAACGACACCGAGTGCTGCTACGCCCTCCAGGACAAGGTCTGGGTACGCGGCCCCGGCAACGAGCCGTGGGAGGTCTACACCGTCAAGGCCGACTCGGCCCAGTTGGACAAGGTCGCCGAGAGCGCGTGCTGCACCCCGGCCGACGGGAAGGAGCCGGCCACCAGCGGGGCCGCGACCTGTAGCTGCTGATCGTCACGCCCGAGCGCGCCCGTCCTCATCGAGAAGGCGGGCGCGCGAGGCTGCTCACGCCTGGGCCATTCCGGATCCTGGAGAAGACAACCGCGTCGGCGCGGCGGCCGGGAAAGGCCAGGAAGCTGCGCAGCACGCCCTCCTGCGCGAAGCCGGCGGCGGCGAGAACCCGCTGGGACGCCCGGTTGTCCGGCTCCACCCACGCCTCCACCCGCTCGATGCCCGCGACGTCCAACGCCCAGGCGGACGCCAGCATCACCGCACGCGTGGCGATGCCTCGCCCCCGCATCGAAGGGATGACCCAGTAGCCGAAGCCGACCACGCCCGGCTGCGGCCGAAGCATGAGTACGATCGAGCCGATCGCTTGGCCGGTGACCTGATCGGCGATTGCGAGCGAAACACCCGCACCGCTGTCAGCCCGACTCCACTGCCGGCGGATGAAGGCTCAGCTCTTATGCCCGGGCACCAGGCCATCAAGATCGATCTTGACTGCGAACGGCGTTGAGGTGTGCAGCTCGTTCCGATGGATTCCGGTCGGCGCGTACGACCGGGTGGGGCCGTCGATCTCGTAAGTGTGGACCACCGGTGATCCGTCCGCGTCCTCGACCCGCCAGTAGTTCGCGATACCCGCTTCCGCATACTTGCGCAGCTTGACGGTGCGGTCGCGATGCGCCGACTCGGGCGAGACCACCTCCACGACCAGCAGCGTCTCTTCGGGCGTGTAGAAGGTGCGGGATGGATCGTACGGCGCGGTCGTGGCCAGGAGGTCGGGCTCGGGGCGATTCCATCTGTCGAGCCGGATCGTGATCTCCCGGTCGACCTCGACGCCGGTCGGTGCCTGCTCCGTCAGGGCGTTCACCAGGGCGGTGACCATCCGGGCGTGCCAGACCCGTTGGGGAGACATCATGAAGACGAGTGCTCCGTCGATGAGTTCGGTGTGACGTGGTGCTTCGGTGAGCTGGTCCAAGTCCTCGGAGTACCAGCCCTCCGGGCGAGGCGGCCGCATCCACTCGGGCACCGCAGTCATGACCTCATGCTAGCGCTCGGCAACGGCCCGACCTGCGCGCTCATCCTGCCGGCGCGCCGGATGGGCAATGCCAGCGTTGCGGCACCGGCGAATGCCGCCGTGGCGTCACGATGATGCCACGGGTTGGACGACGTTTGAGCAGCAACGATTCCTTGCACCGAGGTCACCGCGTGCCAAAGTGATGCCATCTAGGCTTGCGGTGGTGCCATCCTGTGTGCCACAGTAGTGCCATGGACTTGACCTCGTATGTGAGCAACCTCGGGCGGGAGTTCGCCGCCCTCGCCGAGGCCGGCGGTGACGAGTCGCGTGCGCTGGTCGAGCGCCTGACCGGGCCGCTGGAGTCGGCGATCCGGATGACCCTGCTGGACGCGCTGTCGGCCGCCGCCGACGAGATAACCCGGGAGCTGGCCCCCGGCTCGGTGGAGCTGCGCCTGCGCGGCCGGGACCCGGACTTCGTGGTGACGACGCCACCCGGCGAGCCGCTCCTCGCCTCCCCCGGGGAGAGCGCGGCACCCGACATCGACCTGCCGATCGCCGAGGACGGTCCGGTCGCCCGGATCAACGTCCGCATGCCCGAGCAACTCAAGGCCGCGGTCGAGGAGGCCGCCGCGGCAGAGGGCCGGTCGGTCAACGCCTGGCTGGTCCGGGCCGCCGCCGCCGGCCTGCCCCGGGCCGACCGGGAGTCGCGTCCCGAGCCGCGCCACGGCGGCAAGCGGTCCCAGCAGCGCCTGACCGGCTGGGTGCACTAGACCGCACCGATCCACTCGTCTTTTCCTCTCACGTCCCCCTGACCTGCGGGGACGACCCACCGACCCGGAATGCGGGGACAACCATGCCTGTTTTCGACACGCCCGAATCGATCACCGTCACGATGGACCTCGGCGTCGCCTCCGTGTGGATCGCCGCCGGCGACCGCGCCGACACCGTGGTGGAGGTCCGCCCGAGCAACGCCGCCGACGAGTCCGACGTCCAGGCCGCCGCGCAGGTACGCGTCGACTTCGCCAACGGCGCGCTCCAGGTCACCGGCCCGAGGCGCGCCTTCGACTTCTCGAAGAAGAGCCGTTCGGTGGACGTCTCGATCGAGCTGCCGAGCGACTCCCGGCTCTCCGCGCACCTGCTGATGGGCGGCGTCAGCGGCACCGGCCGGCTCGGCGAGACCCAGGTGAAGACCACCGGCGACGTCCGGCTGGAGCGGACCGGCCCGCTGCGCCTGCACACCGGTGTCGGCCACGTCGCCGTCGACGGGGTCACGGGCGACGCGGAGATCTCCACCGGCTCCGGCACGGTCCGGGTCGGCGCGGTCGAGGGCGCCGTGGCGGTCAAGAACTCCAACGGCGGCACCACGATCGACGCGGCCACCGGCGACGTGCGGGTGCGCAACGCGAACGGCGCCGTCGAGGTCACCCGCGCCGGCGCGGGCGTCGACGCGAAGACCTCCAACGGCGGCATCCGCGTCGGCGAGGTGGCGCGCGGCTCGGTCGTGCTCCGCACGGCCATGGGCGACCTGGACATCGGGGTCGCGCCGGGCACCGCCGCGTGGCTGGAGGTCAACACCGGCTTCGGGCAGGTACACAACCTGCTGGAGAACACCGCCCGGCCCGGCGACGCCGAGGAGACCGTCGAGGTGCGTGGCAGCACCTCCTACGGCGACATCACCATCCACCGGTCCTGAGGGAGGACGACCATGACCACGAACCAGATCGCCGTCACCGGGTTGCGGAAGTCGTCCGGCGACCACGTCGTGCTCGACGGCATCGATCTGCGCGTACCCGAAGGAACGGTCTTCGCGCTGCTCGGCGCGAACGGCGCGGGCAAGACCACGACGGTGCGGATCCTGTCCACGCTGCTCGCCGCCGACGGCGGCGAGGCCCGGGTCGCCGGGCACGACCTCGCCCGCGAGCCGGACGCGGTCCGCGCCGCGATCGGCGTCACCGGTCAGTTCTCCGCGGTGGACAGGCTGCTCACCGGCGCGGAGAACCTGCGCCTGATGGCGGACCTGCACCACCTGCGCCGGGACGAGGGCCGGCGGCGCGTGGCCGGGCTGCTGGACCGGTTCGGCCTGACCGACGCGGCCGGCAAGCCGGCGTCCACCTACTCCGGTGGGATGCTGCGGCGGCTCGACCTGGCGATGACGCTCGTCGGCAACCCGCGCGTGATCTTCCTGGACGAGCCGACCACCGGGCTGGACCCGCGCAGCCGCCGCGACATGTGGCAGATCGTCCGCGACCTGGTGGCCGACGGCGTCACCATCCTCCTGACCACCCAGTATCTGGAGGAGGCCGACGAGCTGTCCGACCGGATCGCGGTCCTGGACCACGGCCGGGTGGTCGCCGAGGGCACGGCCGAGGAGTTGAAGCGCCGCATCCCCGGCGGGCACGTCCGGCTGCGGTTCGCCGACCCGCAGCGTCTCGACCAGGCGGTACGGGTGCTCGACCGGGCCACGCGCGAGCCCGACGCGCTCGCCCTGCGGGTGCCCGGCGACGGCAGCCTGCGCTCGCTGAAGGCCCTGATCGGGCGGCTCGACGACGGTGGCATCGAGGTCGACGAGCTGTCCGTGCACACCCCCGACCTCGACGACGTCTTCCTCGCCCTCACCGACCGGAAGGTGACCACGCCATGAGCACCCCCGCCCTCACCGGCCTCCGCTTCCACCCGCTGCGCGACTCGGTGACGATGCTGCGTCGCAACCTCAGGCGCATGCTGCGCTACCCGTCGATGACGGTGATGCTCGTCGGGATGCCCGTGGTCTTCCTACTGCTCTTCGTCTATGTGCTCGGCGGCACGCTGGGGGCCGGGCTGGGCAGCGGCGGCGGGCGCGCCGAGTACGCCAACTACGTGGCGCCGGCGATCATCCTGATGACCGTGGCGGCCACCGTCCAGGGGACCGCGATCTCGATCGCCATGGACATGACCGAGGGCATCATCGCCCGGTTCCGCACCATGCACATCGCCCGGGTGTCGGTGCTGACCGGCCACGTCCTCGGCAGCATGATCCAGGCGGCGATCAGCCTGACCGTGGTGATCGGCGTGGCGTTGCTCGTCGGCTTCCGCCCCACCGCCGGTGCGGCCGGTTGGCTGGGCGCGGTCGGTCTCCTCGCGGCGGTGACGTTCGCGCTTGTCTGGTTGGCCGTCGCGCTCGGCCAGGTGAGCGAGAGCGTCGAGACGGCGAGCAACCTGCCCATGCCGCTGATCCTGCTGCCGTTCCTCGGCAGCGGGTTCGTGCCCACCGACTCGATGCCGGCCGGCCTGCGCTGGTTCGCCGAGCACCAGCCGTTCACCCCGATGATCGAGAGCCTGCGCGGGCTGCTCATGAACGAGCCGATCGGGCACGACGGCTGGATCGCGCTCGGCTGGTGCGCCGCCATCGCGCTCGGCGGCTACCTCTGGTCGAGGCGGCTGTTCAACCGCTAGACCCGGCGCGAAGCCCCCGGTCCGTCGTCAGCGGATCCGGGGGCTGCGCCGTTCGATGAGCGTGACGTCCCGCCAGATGCCGTGGTGACGGCCGATCCGCTCCCGGGTGCCGACCACCCGGAACCCGCGGGCCGCGTGCAGGGCCAGGCTGGCGGTGTTCTCCGGGAACACGCCGGACTGGATGGTCCAGACGCCGGCCGCCTCGGTGGAGGCGATCAGCGCGTCCAGCAGCATCCGGCCGACGCCGCGCCCGCGCGCCTCGGGATGCACGTAGACGGAGTGCTCGACCACCCCGGCGTAGACGCACCTGTCGGAGACCGCCGAGCAGGCCACCCAACCGAGCACCCGCCCGGTCGGGTCGAGCGCCACCCACCGGTGGCCGGGCAGCCGGCCGGCGGTGAACCGGTCCCAGCCCGGCGGCTCGGTCTCGAACGTGGCGTCGCCCTCGTCGATGCCGAGGCGGTAGATCTCCAGCACGGCGTCGGCGTGCGCGTCGTCCATCGCGGCAACGGTGGCTGTCATCGACGGGAACGCTACCGGAGGCGGTAGACGGAGATGTGGGCGCGGCTGTCCGCGTCGAACGGCGTCCGGTCCCAGTCGGCGTACCGCTCGGCGAGGTGGAGGCCGGCCCGTTCCGCCATCTCGTCGATCTGCTCCGGCCAGGCGTACCGCATGGCGAACGGCTTGAGGTGCACACCGCCGGCGTCGAACGTGATCGTCTGACGCACGAACGTCTGCGCCGCCCGGTCGTACTGATGCATCCGGATGGTGGCCGAGTCCTCGGTCACCTCGCGGACCTGGACCTGCTCGTCCCGGTCGAAGCCGGCCGGGTTCGGCACGAAGGTCTCGATGACGAACGCCCCGCCCGGGGCCAGCACCCGGGCCACGTTGCGGAAACACGCCGCCTGACGCTCCGCGTCGACCAGGTTGAACAGCGTGTTGAAGACCAGGAAGACCAGACGGTACGGCCCGGTAACCGGCACGTCCGCCATGTCGCCGATGGTGACCGGCATGTGCTCGCCGCCCGGCTTGGCGCGCAGGTGCGCCACCATCTCCGGGGACGCCTCGACGCCCTCCACGGCCAGGCCGCGGGCGGCCAGCGGCAGAGCCACCCGACCGGTGCCGACGGCCAGTTCGAGCACCGGACCGTCCTCGGCCAGCGGCGCGAGGAAGTCGACCGCCGGCGCGGGGTCGGGATTGCCGGGGCTGTCGTAGCCGGCGGCCCAGAGCCGGCCGAAGAGGCCGGGGTCATCGAAGACTGACATGACGCCAGCAGACCAGCGACCGTCCCCGGTGGACAAGCGGATTACCGCGCCCGCAGCGCGTCGTCCACGCCGGTCTCCCGGCGGCCGAGGTGCACCGGATCCCGCCCGGACAGCACGTCCACCGTGGCCTTCACGCTGGCGCCGTACTCCCGGGTGGCGCTGATCCGCCACTGCCCGGCGTACCGGCGGACGGTGTCGTCCCCGACGCCGTTGGCCTCGACGCCGACGTGCCGGCAGAGCGCCACCGCGCGGGGCAGGTGGAACGACTGGGTGACCACGGTGGCCCGCCGCACGCCGAAGACCCGCCGGGCCCGGACGCACGAGTCGTAGGTGTCGAAGCCGGCGTGGTCGAGCACCACCTTGTCGGCCGGCACGCCCCGGTCGACGAGCCAGCGACGCATGGCGTCCGGCTCGTCGTAGTCCCAGTTCATGTGGTCGCCGGAGACCAGGACCGCCTTGACCTTGCCGGCGGCGTAGAGCTGGCGGGCGATCTCCAGCCGGGCGGCCAGGAACGGCGACGGGCTGCCGTCGGCCTCCACCTTGGCGCCCAGCACCAGGGCCACCGGCGCGTCCGGCACGCCGGCGGCGGTGAACAGGTGCCCCCGGGCGTCGGCGCGGATCCAGGCCACGCTCGCCGCGGTCGCCGCGGCCAGCAGCACCACCCCGGCCGCGGCGACCAGGACGAGCCGGCGGACCAGGCGTACGGCCCGCCGGTGGGTGGCGCGCCAGGCGCGCCACCGTGCGATCAGCCCCCGCATGGCGGTGATTGTGTCACGACCGTCCGGTCAGGAGATGTGGTGCAGGATGACGTTGTGCACGTGGTGGCTCTTCTCCGAGCCCCGGAACTCCACCTCGTAGGTGTGCGCGCCGACGTGCACGGCGATCGACCCGGTGGAGAAGAACGAACCACCCCAGGACTTGTTGCTCACCACGCTCACGCTGGTGATCTTCGAGTACGGGATGCTCGTGATGGCGTACCGCTTGCCGACGAAGGAGCGGTCCTGGATGATCACCCGCCGGTCGGTCAGGCCGATGAAGCCGGTGCCGGTGCCGACGGCGTCGTAGACGGCGATGATCTGCTCACCGGGCAGCAGCCCACTCTGGATCTGCTGGAACTGTTCCTTGCGGTCGTACGTCGGGCCAGACATGCCCTAGACGGTAGGGCAGGCGTGCCAGCGCTCAGTGCTCGGTGACCGCCCGGACCGCGTCCTCGATGCGTGCCGCCAGCAGCACCTCACCCTCGGTGAGTGGCTCGCCGTCGTCGTGTCCCAGCCGGATCTGGGTGTGGTCGGCCCGGCGGCTGATCTCGGGGCGCAGGCGCAGGGCGTCGGCCACCACGGCCACCCGCTCGGTGAGCGCGGCATGCTGGGTGTCGTCGAGGACCAGCGTGCGGCGGATCTGCTCGCCCTCGCGCGTCCATCCCGACAGCAGGGCGAGTGCGTCGCTGAGGTAGTCGTGCTTCGCCCGGCTGCTGAACAGCACGCGCATCACCGCACCTCCCAGGCGTCGTTGTTGCCGGCTTGTGGCCAAATCGTCGCCATCCCGTGTCCCAGTCGACGCCCTCTAGTCTGTCGTCGCTTAGATGGTGTGTCCACGCCCACACTTCCGTGTTCTGCTGGCCTGATGGCCGACTCAGCTACCCAAACCGCCGATTGATCTGGCACGCTGGTGGCCCGTGCGGACCGAACGGTTTAGCGAGGGCGGGCAGGCCGACCGGCGGGAGCCGAGAGTGGTCGTCGGAGCGGCGATCATCGTGGCCGGCCGGGTCCTCGCCTGCGAACGCTCCTCGCCCCCCGAGGTGGCGGGTCGATGGGAGTTCCCCGGCGGCAAGGTCGAGCCGGGGGAGACCGAGACCGACGCGCTGGCCCGGGAGTGCGCCGAGGAGTTGGGTGTCCGGGTCGCGGTCGGCGCGCGGGTCGGGCGGGACGTGCGGATGGCGCACGGCCGGTCGGTCCTGCGGATCTACGCGGCCCGCCTGCTCCACGGCGACCAGCCGACCGCCCTGGAGCACGCCGAGCTGCGCTGGCTCTCCGCAGCCGAGCTGGACAGCGTCGACTGGCTGCCGGCCGACGTGCCGATCGTGCCCGCGCTGCGCCCCCTGCTCGCCGCCCCGTCCTGAGCCGCGCCGGCCGAAGCTGCCGCCCCGTCCTGACGCGCGCCCGGCGGGGTCGCCGCCGCCTGAGCCGCGCCGGCCCGGACCGCCGCCGAAGCGGACAGCAGGTCGGAAACGGGACGGGGGCCGGCGGCGTGTGCCGCTGGCCCCCGTCATCGTCGTGCCGCTGCTCAGTGCTTCGGCTCGTCCTGCTGCGGGTGGGCGAAGTTGAGGTGCTCCGCCGGCAGCGGGAACTCCACGTCGTCGCCGAACGGCGACGGCGCGGCGGCCCGGTCGAAGGTCAGCTCGGTGAGCGGCAGCCGGCCGCTGGCGTCGACCGCCGGGGCCGTCGGGTGCGGCACCTCGCGCTGCCAGTTGACGCCCTGCTGGGCCTGGCGCTCGGCGCCGCTGTCGTGCGAGCCGCCGGCGTGCGAGTGCACCCCGCCGTGGGCCGCGCCGGCGGTCACCGCGCCGCTCGAATGCCCGCTGGTCGCGCTGGTCTGAGGCACCTGACCCCTCCGGAAGATCTTGTTACCGAGCCATACGAGGGGATCGTACCTGCGGTCGACGACCCGTTCCTTCATGGGGATGATCCCGTTGTCGGTGATCTTGATGTGCTCGGGGCAGACCTCGGTGCAGCACTTGGTGATGTTGCAGAAGCCGAGGCCCATCTCGGACTGCGCGTACTCCTTGCGGTCGGTGCGCGCGTCGAGCGGGTGCATGTCCAGCTCGGAGGCCCGGATGAAGAACCGGGGGCCGGAGAACGCCTGCTTGTTCTCGTCGTGGTCACGGATCACGTGGCAGACGTTCTGGCAGAGGAAGCACTCGATGCACTTGCGGAACTCCTGCGAGCGCTCGACGTCGACCTGCTGCATCCGGTAGTCACCGGGCGCCACGTCCGCCGGAGGCGCGAACGCCGGCGTCTCCCGGGCCTTCTCGTAGTTGAACGAGACGTCGGTGACCAGGTCCCGGATCACCGGGAAGGTACGCAGCGGGGTGACCGTGACGGTCTCCGCCTCCTCGAACGTCGACATCCGCGTCATGCAGCCCAGCCGCGGCTTGCCGTTGATCTCCATCGAGCAGGAGCCGCACTTTCCGGCCTTGCAGTTCCACCGGCACGCCAGGTCCGGCGCCTCGGTGGCCTGGAGTCGGTGGATCACGTCGAGGACGACCTCGCCCTCGTTCACCTCGACCGTGTAGTCCTTGAGGTCGCCGCCGGTCTCGTCACCCCGCCAGATGCGGAACTGGCGCTTGCTTCCCATCAGTTGTTCGCCTCCTCGGTGAGGGCGTCGAACTCGGCGAGTTCCTCGTCGGTCAGATACTTGGACAGCTCGGCCCGGTCGAAGAGCCCGATCAACTCCGGCCGCATCTTCGGCAGCGGTTTGTGGGTCAGCCGGACGGCGTCACCGTCGAGCGAGCAGACCAGGTTGACCCGCCGCCACTTCGGATCCATCGCCGGGTAGTCCTCCCGGGTGTGGCCGCCGCGCGACTCCTGCCGCTCCAACGCCGCCTTCGCGGTGCACTCGGACACCACGAGCATGTTGCGCAGGTCGAGCGCCAGGTGCCAGCCCGGGTTGTAGCGCCGGCCGCCGACCGCGCTCACCTTCGCCACCCGTTCCCGCAGCTCGGCCAGCCGGCCCAGCGCGTCGGCCAGCTCACCCTCCCGCCGGATGATGCCGACCAGGTCGCCCATCACCACCTGGAGATCCTGCTGGAGCTGGTAGGGGCTCTCGCCGGTGTCGCGCTGCAACGGCGCCAGCGCCGTCTCCACCGCGGCCTCCACCGCCGCCACCGACACCGCCGGGCGTGCGCTGAGCCCGTCCGCGTACGTCGCGGCGTGCCCGCCCGCCCGCTTGCCGAAGACCAGCAGGTCGGACAGGGAGTTGCCGCCGAGCCGGTTGGAGCCGTGCATGCCGCCGGAGACCTCACCGGCGGCGAAGAGCCCGCGTACGGTGCCCGCCGCCGCGCCGGTGTCCGGGTCCACCTCGACGCCGCCCATCACGTAGTGGCAGGTCGGCCCGACCTCCATCGGCTCCTTGGTGATGTCGACGTCGGCCAGCTCCTTGAACTGGTGGTACATCGACGGCAGCCGGCGGCGGATCTCCTCCGCCGACTTGCGGGAGGCGATGTCCAGGTAGACGCCGCCGGCCGGCGTACCCCGGCCCTCCTTGACCTCGGTGTTGATCGCCCGGGCGACCTCGTCGCGGGGCAGCAGCTCCGGCGGACGCCGGTTGTTGTCCGGGTCGGTGTACCAGCGGTCCGCCTCCTCCTCCGTCTCCGCGTACTGCTTGCGGAAGACGTCCGGGACGTAGTCGAACATGAACCGCTTGCCGTCGGAGTTCTTCAGCACGCCGCCGTCGCCGCGCACCGACTCGGTGACCAGGATGCCCTTCACCGAGGGCGGCCAGACCATGCCGGTCGGGTGGAACTGGAGGAACTCCATGTTGATCAGCGTGGCCCCGGAACGCAGCGCCAGCGCGTGACCGTCACCGGTGTATTCCCAGGAGTTCGAGGTGACCTTGTAGGACCGGCCGACGCCGCCGGTGGCCAGCACCACGGCCGGCGCCTCGAACAGGACGAACTCGCCGGACTCCCGGTAGTAGCCGAACGCCCCGGCGACGCGGTCGCCGTCGAGCAGCAGCTCGGTGATCGTGGTCTCGGAGAAGACCCGGATCCGGGCGTCGTAGCTGCCGAACTCGCGCTTGTCCTCCTGCTGGAGAGAGACGATCTTCTGCTGGAGCGTGCGGATCAGCTCCAGGCCGGTCCGGTCGCCCACGTGCGCCAGGCGCGGATATTCGTGGCCGCCGAAGTTGCGCTGCGAGATCTTGCCGTCCTTCGTCCGGTCGAACAGCGCGCCGTACGTCTCCAGCTCCCAGATCCGCTGCGGCGACTCCTTGGCGTGCAGCTCGGCCATCCGGAAGTTGTTGAGGAACTTGCCGCCCCGCATGGTGTCCCGGAAGTGCACCTGCCAGTTGTCCCGCGAGTTCACGTTGCCCATCGCCGCCGCGGCGCCGCCCTCGGCCATCACCGTGTGGGCCTTGCCGAACAGCGACTTCGAGATGATCGCGGTCTTCTTGCCGGCCAGCCGGGCCTCGATCGCCGCGCGCAGGCCGGCGCCACCGGCCCCGATCACGACGACGTCGTAGTGGTGTCGTTCGATTCGCGTCTCAGTCATGTCCAGGCTCTCAGTTGATGAACCGCAGGTCGTTGAACCAGCCGGCGGCCACCGCCATCACGTAGAAGTCGGTGAGCGCCAGGGTGCCCAGGGTGATCCAGGCGAGCTGCATGTGCCGGACGTTCAACCACGACACGCCGGTCCACGCCTTGTAGCGCACCGGGTGCTTGGAGAAGTGCTTGAGCCGGCCGCCGATGATGTGTCGGCAGGAGTGGCAGGAGATGGTGTATGCCCAGAGCATCACCACGTTCACCAGCAGCACGATGTTGCCCAGGCCGAAACCGAAGCCCTCCGGGGAGTGGAAGGCGTAGATCGCGTCCCAGGTGTTGATCAGCGAGATGATCGCGGCGGCGTAGAAGAAGTAACGGTGCAGGTTCTGCCCGAGCAGCGGGAACCGGGTCTCACCGCTGTACGACTGGTGCCCGTCCGGCACCGCGCAGGCCGGCGGCGACAGCCAGAACGACCGGTAGTACGCCTTGCGGTAGTAGTAGCAGGTCAGCCGGAACAGCAGCAGGAACGGCAGGGTCAGCGCCGCGTCCGGAATGATCCACCAGCCGGGCAGGAAGCTGCCGAAGTGCGAGGAGCCCTCGACGCACCGCTCGGTCACACACGGCGAGTAGAACGGCGTCAGGTAGTGGTATTGGTCGACCCAGTACCACTTGTGCATGAAGACCCGGACGGTCGCGTAGATGACCCAGGCACTGAGTCCGACGACGGTGATCAGTGGCGCGAGCCACCAGCGGTCGGTCCGCAACGTCTTCGCCGCGATGGCGGCACGCGCCCGCGCGCCCCGCGGTCTCGTTGCCGTTGATGTCATGTCGAGTCATCTCCCTGACGTCACTGTCACGTCCTGCGCACATGCGGGACCGCGCCCCGAAACCGGCGCGGTCAAGTGACACACGTTACGCCGATCTTCACGGCCCGGCCGCGCAACGCAGTGTCCCGTGTGTCCCGCTGGTTGGAAAGCCCCGAATCATGATCAAGATGCGCGGCGCGCCGACCGGTCACCTGGCGGAGCCGACCGGTCAGCCGGACGCGCCGCCGGTGAAGTTCCACGAGGCCAACCGCAGCGCCGGCGCCTCCGACCAGGACCCGTCGACGCGGTCCGGCTGGCGGACCGCGCGCCGGCCCAGGCCGAGCACCCGACCCGGCCCCAGTGCGCGCGGGTAGGACTCGGTGAACCGGAAGTCGCGCACCGCCCGGGTCGGCACGCCGTCCTCGACCAGCCACACGCCGTTGCGGGTCAGCCCGGTGATCACCAACCGCTTCGGATCGAGCACCCGCGTGTACCAGAAGTCGCTCACCAGCAACCCGCGCCGCACGCCGGCGACCAGGGCCGCGGTGTCCGGGTCGCCCACCGCCCCGGTCACCCCGGCGCTCACCGGCCCGGCCGCGACCCCGCCGGCCGGGTTCCCGGCCGGCAGCAGGCGGACGTTGCCCGCGATCGGGCCGAACGTCGACCCGCCGGGCATGCCGTGCCCGGTGGACCCGGCGCCCGCCTCGGCCCCGCTGCGCCGGTCGTGCGCCACCGCCCGGGTGGTGCCCGCCTCCACCAGGGGCAACGCCCGCCGGGGCGTGCCCTCCAGGTCGAACGGCAGCGTCGAGGCGTGCAACGGGTCGTCCACAAGCGTCACCGCCGGATCGAACTGGGCCGTGCCCAGTTCGGCGAAGGACTGCCCCTCGGTGTGCCGCTTGCCGTTGAAGCCGTACCAGGCGAGGTTCTGCAGCAGGTCCGCCACGGCGGCCGGCTCCAGCACCACCTCGTAGCGCCCCGCCGGCAGCTCGACCGGGTCGCTCGCGGCCCGCGCCTTCGCCGCCGCGCGGGCACCGAGCGCGGCGCCGTCCAGGTCGGCGAGGCGGTCGGCGCAGTGCCGGGCCACCCCGTCCGCGCCGCCGGTGCGGGCGATGCCGTCCATGGCCGCCTCGGCCGCCTGCCCCACCGCCGAATGCCCGGCGGAGTTGGCGAACGCCCCGGACCGGTACGCCGTGCGGCAGTAGCCGGCCGCCTCCAATCCCTCGACCGCGTCCACGAACGCGCGTACCCGGGTGGCCCGGTCGTCGGGGGACGCGAACGCGGTGGCCTGGTCGACGGCCGGGCCGGACGGCGTCGGCGTCGGCGCGGTGAGCCCCGGCCAGGCCGGGTCGAGCGGGGCGAGCCGGGCCGCCGCCCGGGTCTGCTCGACAAGCGCGGCCAGCCCGTCCGGGTCGAACCGACTGCCGCCGCCCGTGGCGGTCCGGCCGTCGACGTGCAGCCGCAGGTGCACGGCGGTGCCGCTCTCGGCCACGTTCTGGTGGATGAACGAGTTGGCGAACCGGGTCAGGGCCAGCTCGGAGCGGGTCACCAGCACCTCGACCTCGGCGGCCGGTCCGGCCGCGCGCCGGACCAACTCCACCACCCGGGCCGCGAGATCCCCTTCGTCGCTGCGCTCGGTGCGTTCGCTCACGCGCGCACCCCCACGCGGATGTTGCGGAAGCGGGCCGGCGCGGCCGGGTGGCCGGTGTGCCCGACCTGGCCGGGCTGCCCCTTGCCGCAGTTGGGCGTGCCCCAGGCGACGCTCTCCGCGGAGAGCATGTCCATCGAGCGCCAGAAGACCGGCCCGATGCCGGTGTAGGTCGGGTTGCGCAGCATCCGCCCCCGCCGGCCGTTGCGCACCTCCCAGCCGACCTCGCAGCCGAACTGGAAGTTGAGCCGCTTGTCGTCGATCGACCAGGACCTGTTGATGTCCATCAGCACCCCGTCGTCGGTGGCCGCGATGATCTCGTCGAGCGTGTGCGGGCCCGGTTCGAGGCCCACGTTCGTCATCCGCACCATCGGCAGCCGGGCCCAGCCGTCGGCGCGTACGCTGCCGCCGTATCCCAGGCCGGCGACGGCGGCCGAGTCCCGGCCGGCGAGCACGCCGACCCACCGACCCTCGCGGACCGCGTCCCGGGCGACCGCCGGGGAGCCCTCGTCGTCGAAGCCGAAGCTGCCGAGCGCTCCCGGGATGGTCGGGTCGATGGTCACGTTCATCAGCTCGGAGCCGTAGCGCAGCGAGCCGAGGCGGGCCAGGTCGAGCCAGGACGTGCCGGCGAAGGCCGCCTCCCAGCCGAGGATGCGGTCCAGCTCGATGGCGTGCCCGACCGACTCGTGGATCTGCAACGCGAGCTGCTCACCGCCGAGGATCAGGTCGGTCTCGCCGGCCGGGCACTCCGGCGCGGTGAGCAGCTCCCGGGACTCCTCGGCGATCCGGGCCGCGTGCGCGGCCAGGTCGAGCGAGGTGACCAGCTCCCAACCGGTGGTGCCGTACTGCCCGCGGTAGCTCGGGTAGGACCGCCGTTGCGTCTCGCCGTCGCCGATCGAGGTGGCCGAGATGCCACCGCCGCACTCCCGGATGTGCTGGTCGATCCGGTGGCCCTCGCTGGAGACGAACCACTTCGTGGTGTCCCAGATCTGGTAGAGCCCCTCGGCAAGGTCGGCGCCGTGCTCGCGCATCGTGGCGGTGGCGCCGACCAGCAGGTCGCCCTTTGCCGACAGCGGCACCCCGAGCGGATCGACCGCGCATTCCGAGGCCCAACTCGCCACCGCCGCGTCGACCGGCACCAGGTCGATCGGCGGGCCGGGAACCCGCGCGCTCGCGGCGGCGATCACCGCGGCGCGCCGGCCGGCGTCGCGGGCCGCGGCGTCGGACAGCTCGGGTACGGCGTCAAAGCCCCACCCGGAGCCGACCAGGGCGCGCACGCCCAGCCCGATGCTCTCGTGCTGGGTCAGCTCCTCGACGTCGCCGTTGCGGGCCGACATCGACTCGTAGCGGCGGTACATCACCCGGGCGTCGGCGTAGCGGGCCCCCGCGTCGAGGGCGGCCTGCACGGCGGCGGTCGCCGCATCGAATCCCATGCGCCCGACCCTAGGCGAGCGCACCGACATCCGTCAGGGGACGAGTTCCTCCGGCCGGATCGTGGCCCGGACGGGTTCGGACAGCTCCAGCACGTCGCCGGGCTTGGTCACCGACACCTCCCGGTAGTGCCGCCCCTGCCGCCGGTAGAGGTGGAGCGTGCCGTTCTCCTGCTCGACGAGCAGGTACCACTCGATCTCGGCAGCGGCGTAGTAGTGCATCTTGAGCACCTTGTCGGTGGCCGCGTTGCCGGGCGAGATGACCTCGCAGACGAGCCGCACGTCCCGTGCCTCGATCATCGGCTCGTCGAAGTCGATCGGCTCGGTGACGACCAGATCGGGAATGGGGATCCGGCCCGGCCGTAGCCGGACGTTCACCGTCTCCAGCAGCTCCAGGCCCACGCGGCGCGCCGCCGCCTCCAGCAGGTTGCCGAGGTTGCGCTGGATGCGTTGGTGCCGTGGGGTTGGTGCCGGCGTCACGTGGAGGCTCCCGTCGAAGAGTTCGACACGTTGCCGCGTCGTGTCGAGGGCGAGGTATTCCTCTTCGGTCCATGGGCCGTCGTGGCCGAACACCGCCGCCGTCATGGTCACCTCCACCTCGCGTCGGCGGGAATCGTCCCGTGGTCGCCGCGACCATGGTCGCACCTCGGGTGCGACGAAGGGGGCGGTCACGCCTAGTTGCGATGGTGAATGTCCCAGGTGACGGGCTGCGGGTCGGAAACCCAGTCGTTACGCTCTGACCGCTGACAGACCGCTCGATGTAGCTTATTTTCGCCTCCAGAGGATTGCTGTAGGTTCTCTTCATCACCGAGGGGGAGGCGGTCATGAGCAGGTCGGAGGCGGCGCCGTCCGGGGAGCCGGACCGCCCCGAGGCGCCGGAGCAACGCGCCGGCGACGCGCCGTATCTCCAGGTCAGAGACCTGCGGGTGCGGTTCGACACCGAGGACGGCGTGGTCCGGGCCGTGGACGGGGTGTCGTTCGCCGTCCAGCGGGGTCGCACGCTGGGCATCGTGGGCGAGTCCGGCTCCGGCAAGAGCGTGACGTCGTTGGCGATCCTCGGGCTGCACAACTCCGCACGCGCCACCATCACCGGGGAGATCTCCGTCGGCGGGCGTCAGCTCGTCGGCCGGCCCGAGGAGGAGGTACGGCGGCTGCGGGGCCGGGACATGGCGATGATCTTCCAGGATCCGCTGTCCGCGTTGCACCCCTACTTCACGGTGGGCAGGCAGATCGCCGAGGCGTACCGGGTGCACCACCCGAAGGCCGGTCGGCGGGAGGCCCGGACGCGGGCGGTGGACATGCTGGGCCGGGTGGGGATCCCGCAGCCCGAGCGGCGGTACGAGCAGTACCCGCACGAGTTCTCCGGTGGCATGCGGCAGCGCGCGATGATCGCGATGGCCCTGGTCAACGACCCGGACCTGCTGATCGCCGACGAGCCGACCACGGCGTTGGACGTGACCGTGCAGGCGCAGATCCTCGACCTCCTCGCCGACCTTCAGGAGGAGTTCCGCTCGGCGATCATCCTGATCACCCATGACCTGGGTGTGGTGTCGCAGGTGGCCGACGACGTGCTCGTCATGTACGGGGGACGGGCGGTGGAGCGGGGCAGCGTGGCCCAGGTGCTGCGGGCGCCGCAGCATCCGTACACCTGGGGCTTGTTGTCGAGCGTGCCGTCGTTGCACGGCGACGCGGACGCGGACCTGGTGCCCATCCCGGGCAACCCGCCGTCGTTGATCCATCTGCCGTCGGGGTGCGCGTTCCACCCGCGGTGCCGGTACGCCGACGTCAACGGCGACCGGTCCCGTACCGAGGTCCCGCGGTTGCGTGACGCCGGCCAGCCGGAGCATCTGGTGGCCTGTCACCTGTCCGCGGCGGACCGGCAGCGGATCTACCGCGACGAGATTGCCCAGGTGGGAGTGGTCCGATGAGTGCCGATTCGACCGCACTGCTGTCGGTGCGGGGGCTGACCAAACACTTCCCCGTCCGCGACGGCCTGCGGGGCAGGGGGGTGGTGCGGGCGGTCGACGGGCTCGACTTCGACGTGCGGCCGGGGGAGACCCTGGGCCTGGTGGGGGAGTCGGGGTGCGGCAAGACCACCACCGGGCGCATGCTGGTGCGGCTGCTGGAGCCCACCGCCGGCAGCATCACGTTCGCCGGCCGGGACATCACCCACGCCGGCCGTCGTGACCTCCGCTCGCTGCGGCAGGACCTACAGATCATCTTCCAGGACCCGTACGCGTCGTTGAACCCCCGTCACACCGTCGGGCGGATCGTGGCGATGCCGTTGCAGGTCAACCGGATCACCCCGCCCGGCGGGGTGAAGAAGCGCGTACAGGAGTTACTGGAACTCGTCGGGTTGAACCCGGAGCACTACAACAGATATCCGCACGAGTTCTCCGGCGGGCAACGTCAACGCATCGGCATCGCCCGGGCCCTGGCCCTGGAACCGAAGCTGATCGTCGCCGACGAACCCGTCAGCGCGCTCGACGTCTCCATCCAGGCGCAGGTCATCAACCTGCTGCGCGACCTGCAACGCGACCTCGACCTGGCGTTCGTGTTCATCGCCCACGACCTGGCCGTGATCCGCCACTTCAGCCACCGCGTCGCGGTCATGTACCTCGGCCGGATCGTCGAGATCGGCGACCGGGACGCCATCTACACCCGCCCGCAACACCCGTACACCCGGGCGTTGCTGTCGGCCATCCCCGACGTCACCACGCTCGGACCGGCCGGCCGCATCCGCCTCACCGGTGACGTGCCCACCCCGCTCAACCCGCCCTCCGGCTGCCGCTTCCGCACCCGCTGCTGGAAGGCCACCGACCGCTGTGCCGCCGAGGAACCGGCGCTCGTCACCCGCGACGGCGGCGCTCAACTCACCGCCTGCCACCACCCGGAGAACACCCCGACGAGCCAATCCGTGGAGGTGCCGACATGAGCCTGTCCCCGGTCGAGGGCGTGGCGCTCGCCGAGATCGACTCACCGGGCGACGGCGACGAGCGCCGGGACCGGGAGTTCGTCGGCCGCTCGCCCGGCCAACTCGCCCTGGCGCGGCTGCGGCGGGACCGCACCGCCCTGGTCAGCGGCGCGCTGCTCGTCTTCTTCGTGCTCGTCGCGCTCGCCGTCCCGCTGATCGAGGCGCTCTACGGGGTGGGGCCGAAGGAGCAGTTCCAGAGCCGGCTCGACGGCTACGGCATGCCGCTGGGCTACGCCGGTGGCGTCACCGGCGAGCACTGGTTCGGGCTGGAACCCGGCCTGGGCCGGGACATCTTCGTCCGGATGGTGCACGGCCTGCGCACGTCGCTGTTCATCGCGTTCGCCGCCGCCGTGCTGACCGCCGTGATCGGCGTGACGCTGGGTACGCTCGCCGGCTACCTGGGCGGCTGGCTGGACACGGTGATCAACTGGATCACCGACCTGACCCTGGCCATGCCGTTCCTGATCATCGCGCTGGCGCTGATGCCGACCGTGGCGCTGCGCTTCTACGGCCCGCGGGAGGCCGTCCCGGCGTACTTCCAGATCGGGGTGCTGATCGCGATCTTCGCGCTGTTCGGCTGGACCAGCACCGCCCGCCTGGTCCGGGGTCAGATCATCGCGCTGCGCGAGCGCGAGTTCGTGGAGGCGGCCCGGGCCAGCGGCGCCGGGCTGGGGCACATGCTGTTCCGGCAGTTGCTGCCGAACGTCTGGGCGCCGATCCTGGTCGCCTTCTCGCTGGCGGTGCCGCAATACATCACCAGCGAAGCGGCACTGTCGTTCATCGGCGTCGGACTGACCGACGAGACGCCGAGCTTCGGGCGGATGATCTACCGCAGCCTCGACTACCTCCAGACCGATCCGGCGTACGTCTTCTTCCCCGGCATCACGATCTTCGCGCTCGTGTTCGCCTTCAACCTCTTCGGCGACGCGCTGCGCGACGCGCTCGACCCGAAGTCGTCCCGGTAGGAGGCCGACCCATGACGCGTTTCCTCGTCCGCCGGCTGCTCTCGGCCGCCCTCACCCTCTTCGCGGTGAGCGTGCTCAGCTTCCTGATGTTCTTCGCCCTGCCCCGGGACCCGGTCAGCGGCATGTGCCCGAAGAACTGCAACCCGGAGCGGCTGGAACGGGTCCGCCAGGAGTTGGGCCTGCGCGACCCGCTGATCAGCCAGTACGCCGGTTACATGAAGGGCATCGTCACCGGCCGGGACCTGGGCAGCGCCCAGGGCGGCCGGTGCGACGCGCCCTGCCTCGGCTGGTCGTACGTCTCCAACGAGGCGGTGTCGGACACCATCGCCCGGGTGCTGCCGGTGACGCTGAGCATCGTCATCCCGGCCGCCGTCCTGTGGCTGCTGCTCGGCGTCGGCCTGGGCATGCTCTCGGCGCTGCGCCGCGGTAGCTGGCTGGACCGGGCGGCGATCGGCTTCTCCCTGACCGGCGCCTCCCTCCAGCTCTACTTCGTCGGCGCGGTGCTGCTCATCGTCTTCGTCTACAACCTGCGGCTGCTGCCGGTGCCCCGCTACACGTCGCTTTTCGACGATCCGCTGAAGTGGGGCAGCGGGCTGGTGCTGGCCTGGGTGGCGCTCGCCTTCCTCTTCTCCGCCATCTACGCCCGACTGTCCCGGGCCCAGATGCTGGAGACGCTGTCGGAGGACTTCGTCCGCACCGCGCGGGCCAAGGGCCTGGCCAAACGATCCGTCTACGGCCGGCACGCGCTGCGCGCCGCGATCACGCCCGTGGTGACCATCGCCGGGCTGGACGTCGGCGGCGCGCTCGGCGGGACCGTGATCACCGAGACGACGTTCGGCCTGAACGGGATGGGCCGGACCGCCGTCGACGCGGTCCGCGCCGGTGACCTGCCGACCATCATGGCGACCGTGCTGATCGCGGCCGTCTTCGTGGTGCTGGCGAACGTGGTGGTGGACCTGCTCTACGCCGTCATCGATCCCCGGGTGCGGCTGGGCTGAACGAACCCATCGAAACCAATTCCTGGAGGTAGAAGATGAGACGACCACGCGCAGTGGCCGCCGTCGGCGCCATCGCACTCGTGGTGGGGCTGGGCGCCTGCTCGAAGAACACGGGCGAGGGCACCGAGGTCGACGGCAACCGGCAGCAGACCGGCGTCATCGCGACCGACCCGAAGGACTCGCAGGGGCCGGCGGCGGAGGTGGACGGCGCGGCCAAGGGCGGCACGTTCACCATCATCCGGGAGACCTCCATCTCCCACCTGGACCCGCAGCGGACGTACTCGTTCGCCGGCCTGATGGCCAGCCCGCTCTTCGCGCGCTACCTGACCACCTGGAAGGACGACGGCAAGGGCGGCCTCGTCCTGGTGGGCGACCTGGCCGAGACCCCGGGCAAGAACGTCAACGACGACTGCAAGGTCTGGGAGTTCACCATCAAGGACGGGGTGAAGTTTGAGGACGGCAGCCCGATCACCGCCAAGGAGATCGCGTACGGCATCGCCCGCTCCTTCGACCCGGACCTCACCAGCGGCCCGACCTACATCCAGGAGTGGCTGGCCGACAGCCCGCAGTACGACACCAAGTGGGACTTCAAGAAGAACAAGACGTCGCTGCCGCCGGGCCTGACCACGCCGGACGACAAGACGCTGCGCTTCGAGTTCGCCAAGCCCCGCTGCGACCTGCCGTTCGCGGTCTCACTGCCCACCACCGCGCCGCTGAAGCCGGAGAAGGACACCGGGATCAACCTGGACCAGCGCCCGTTCTCGTCCGGCCCCTACAAGATCGCCAACAACCAGGTGGGCGTCCAGCTCACGCTGGACCGCAACCCGAACTGGGACCCGAAGACCGACCCGGTGCGGCACCAGTACCCGGACCAGTTCGTCTGGACCTTCGGCCCGACCGCGGACGCCGCCAACAACCGGGTGATCGCCGACAACGGCGCCGACCAGAGCGCGATCGCCTTCAACTCGGTGCCCGCCTCGCTCGTCGCCAAGGTCGCCGGTGATGCGGCGCTGAAGTCGCGGACGCTGCTGTCCCCGACCCCGAGCGCCAACCAGCTCGTGATCAACACCCAGCGGGTCAAGGACCTGAAGATCCGCCAGGCGCTCAACTACGCGATCGACCGCGAGGGCATGGTCAAGGCGCTCGGCGGACAGACCGTCGCCCAGCCGATCACCACGCTGATGCCGCCTTCCACCATCGGCTACAAGGCGTACGACGCCTACCCGGCGGGCGCCAACGGCAACATGGAGAAGGCGAAGGAACTGCTCGGCGGTCAGACGCCCGAGCTGGTCCTCGGCGTCGCCGACAACACCACCGAGCAGCAGCAGGGGGTGCAGCTCAAGGGGAACCTGGAGCGCGCCGGCTTCAAGATCACCGTGCGGAACATCCCGGACGACTCGAAGCTGGACGAGATCAAGAAGAAGGACAACCCGTGGGACCTCTACATCGGTAACTGGGCCGCCGATTGGCCCAGCGGCGCCTCGATCCTGCCGGTGCTCTACGACGGCCGCACCATCAAGGCCGAGGGCAACAGCAACCAGTCCTACTTCAACGACGACGCGATCAACGCCGAGATGGACCGGATCCTGGCCATGCCGCCGGCCGACCAGGGCCCCGAGTGGGGCAAGCTCGACGAGCGGATCATGAAGGAGTTCGCGCCCGTGGTGCCGCTCTACGTCGACGTGGCGTACAACGTGCACGGCTCCAAGGCCGGCGGCGTCTTCATCTCCTCCGTCTTCGGGTATCCGAACTTCATCAACGCTTACGTCAAGCAGTAGGGCCGCACGTCGGGAGGGGTGGGCAGCCGCGGCTGCCCACCCCTCCCGTTGTCAGGGTGGCCCTGCCGGACGCCAGCTCGGCGCAGTGGCGGTATCCGGCCGGAAAGATCGCACCACTTCACCGAGCTGGTGTCGATCAGTCGTCGGGCCTACTCCTCATCGTCTGCCGGCCGGGGCGGTCGGTGGTCCCGGATGTAGCGCTCCACGTCCCGCTTCAGCCAGACCGCGCCGACCGACAGTTCCTGGTACGGCGCAGGAAAGGCGGGGTGCCGCCGGATCTCCCGAAACCTCGACCTGCCCACACCGAGCATCTTCAGGATCTCGCCGGCCGCGACGAGTTCGCCTGGCCCCGTCTCCTTGGTCACGTCTTCGACGGTAGGAGCTGCCTGACCCGACGCTGGCGACGCGATTAAATAATCCCGCCTATGTTGACCCGTCAATGTTGACGGGGATGGGTGTGCCGGGATGCAATGGGGCGAGACCCCGTCGGTTTAGCGTTGCCCGGCAGGACGGGGTGCCGGAGCCGGCTCACCCAGGAGGTCGAAGTGCAGCGACACGCCCCGCTCAAGCCGCTCTGGATCTGCACCGCCTGCGCCCACCCCTGGCCGTGCGGACCTGCCCGGTTGGAGCTGACCGCCGAGTATGCTGGCGAGCCTCAGTACCTGGCGCTGGACATGGCGGGGCTGCTGAACGAGGCGACCGAAGACATGACCGGGCTGTGCCCGGCTCCGCCCGACCCGTTGGCGCTCTACGGCAGATTCCTCGGCTGGGTCCGGCACCTCACGGTCTACCGCAGCCGGATCCGCAACCTCGGCCACATCGAGCCCTGACCGCCTCTGGCGGTGCGCCCGGCACGCGAGTGTTAATAGGGGCCCCCGCCTATACCGAATGCGTTAAGCGGGGCCCCCGCCTTACACGTGGCGGAGGAGGAAATCCCGCTCCAGGCGGAGGAGGCGCTCGGCGACGCCGCCCGCCGCCAGGTGGCTGGCGCCGGTGAGCGGCAGGACCGCGTGCGGGCGGCCGGTGGACAGCAGCGCGGCGGAGAGCCGCAGCGTGTGCGCGGCCAGCACGTTGTCGTCGACCAGGCCGTGCACCAGCAGCATGGGTCGGGCCTCCGCCGGGTCACCGAACGGTTCGGCGGCCAGCTCGACCAGCGAGTGATGGGCGTAGACGTCCATGCCGTCCTCCGGCAGCCCCAGGTAGCGCTCGGTGTAGGCGGTGTCGTACCAGGCCCAGTCGGTGACCGGCGCGCCGACGATCGCGCACTTGAACAGCTCCGGGTGGCGCAGCACCGCCAGGCCGGCGAGCCAGCCACCGAACGACCATCCGCGCACCGCCACCCGGTCCAGGTCCAGGTCGGGGTGCTTGCCGGCGAGCGCGGTCAGCGCGTCCACCTGGTCGGTCAGGATCACGTCCGCGACCCGGCGGTGGATCGCCTTCTCGAACGAGGGCGCGATGCCCGGCGTACCCCGGTTGTCGACGGTCACCACGGCGAAGCCCTGATCGGCCCACCACTGCCGTTCCAACCAGGCGCCCCGCACGGCGACGACCTCCTGGTGCCCCGGACCGCCGTAGACGTCCACCAGCACCGGCAGCCGGGTGCCCTTCACGTGCTCGGTCGGGTAGAGCACCGCGCTCGGGAGCCGCCGGTCGGTCACCCGCACCAGCGTCGGCCGGGGGGCGTACGACGGGACGGCGGCAAGCGAGCGCAACTCGCCCACCTCACGGTCGCCGTGCCAGATCCGCCAGCGGACCCCGGCGTGCTCGAGCGACGCGACCCCCACCGCGAGCGTGGACCCGCCGATCGCGGCGGTGTGCCAGCCCGGGTCGCTGCCCATCCGGCGGGCGTCCATCCCACCGCCGATGGTGGTCCGCACCCGATAGAGGTGGCTCTGACTCGGCTCGCCCTCGCTCGCCTCGACGAGCAGGTCGGCGGCCGTGTTCGGGCCGCCCGGCAGCCGTCCGACCACCCGCCGCACATACAGCGAGGGCGGGGTGAGCAGCGTGCCGTCGGCGAACAGGCAGCGGGCGTCGTACCCGTCGTGGGCCAGTTCGCCGCCGACCAGCACCCGCCCGTCGGGCAGGTGCGCCGGGGTGCCGGGGATCGGCTCGACCCAGCGCGGGTCGGCCAGCTCGGCGTGCACCTGCGTCTCGCCGGTGCGCGGGTCCACCGCGAGCACCAGGCCGTGCTGCTGCGAGCGGCGCAGCACCGTGATCAGCGGCCCGCCGTCCGCCCACTCGACCGCGCTCAGATAGGGGTAGGTCTCCCGGTCCCAGTGCACGTCGACCCAGCCGTCGTCGAGGTCGAGCAGGTGCAGGCTGACCTCCGCGTTCGGGCCACCCGCGCGGGGGTACGCCAGCGACGTCGGCGGGCTCGCCGGGTCGGCCGGGTCGTGCAGGTACCAGCGGGGCAGGCGGGACTCGTCGACCCGGGCGGCCAGCACCGAACGCCCGTCCGGGGCCCACCAGTAGCCCCGGTACCTGCGGAACTCCTCGGCCGCGATGTGCTCGGCCAACCCCCAGGTCACCCCGCTGTCCTCGCCGGCGAGCAGGTTGTCCGTACCGTCCGGTTCGACCACCCGGAGCTGACCCCGGCGGACGCCCTCGGCGGTGTCGGTGACGTAGGCGAGCCGCTCGCCGGTCGGGTCGGGCCGGGGGTCGATCACCGGCCCGACGGTGGCCACCTCGACCACGTCGCCGTGCCCGAGGTCGGCCCGGAACAGCCGCCCGGCCAGCGCGAACACCGCCACCCGACCGGCCGCGTCGAGCGCGTACGAGCCGATGCCGCCGGCGCTGAGCCGCAGCCGTTCGCGCAGCGTCCGCTCGCCCGGCGCCACCCGCGCCGGTTCGGCGTCGGTGCCCAGCAGCACCGCCGGGTCCGCGACCAGACGCTCCTCGCCGCTGTCGACGTCGAGCAGCCAGAGCGCGTCGGCCGGATCCTCCGGTCCCGCGGAACGCAGGAAGAGCACCCGGGAGCCGTCCCCCGCGACGGTGACGGCGCGCGGCGCCCCGTGGCTGAACCGACGGGTACGGGCGGCCAGCTCGGGAAAGTCCACGCCTGCAGATCGTAGGCGGGCGTCGGGCGTGATGTGAGCGACCTGGGCGTACGCATCACCGTCGGGGCGGCAGGACCGCCGGTTAGAGTGACGGGCGTGACGACGCTGCCCGACCGACGCCTCCTGCTGGTCCACGCGCATCCCGACGACGAGTCGATCGGCACCGGCGCGACGATGGCGCACTACGCCGCCGCCGGCGCCCACGTCACGCTGGTGACCTGCACGCTCGGCGAGGAGGGTGAGATCCACGTGCCGGAGCTGGCGCGGCTGGCCGCGGCCGAGGCCGACCAGCTCGGCGGCTACCGGATCGGGGAGTTGGACGCGGCCTGCGCCGCGCTCGGCGTCACCGACCACCGGTTCCTCGGCGGCGCGGGCCGCTACCGCGACTCCGGGATGATGGGGCTGGTCACCAACGAGCATCCGCGGGCGTTCTGGCGGGCCGACCTGGACACCGCCGCCGGGCACCTGCTGGAGGTCATCCGGGAGGTCCGCCCCCAGGTCGTGATCACGTACGACCCGAACGGCTTCTACGGCCACCCCGACCACATCCAGGCGCACCGGGTGGCGATGCGCGGAGTGGAGTTGGCCGCGGCCGAGGGGATCGCCCCGGCGAAGGTCTACTGGACGGCCATGCCGCGCAGCGTGCTCGAAGCCGGCCTGGAGGCGTTCACCGACTCGTCGGACAACCCGTTCGCCGGCATCTCCGACGTGTCGGAGCTGCCGTTCGGCACCCCGGACGCGCAGATCGCGGCGCGGATCGACGCCACCGAGCAGCACGCGGCCAAGGAGGCGGCGATGCGCGCGCACGCCACCCAGATCCCGGCCAACTCCTGGCTCTACGCCATCGCCGGAAACTTCGGCGCCGAGTTCATGGGCGTCGAATACTTCACGCTCGCGGTCGGCGAGAGGGGTCCGGGCGCCGGCCCGTACGGCTGGGAGGACGACCTCTTCGCCGGGGTGGCCCCGGGCGGTCCGGACCGTTCCCCGGTCGCGGCGGCCGGCCTCCGGTGACGTCGCCCGCCGTACCCGTGTCGGTCCTTCCCGAGCCGCAGCCGCCCGCACCGCCGAGCCGGGCGGAGCGGACGCTCGACGGCGTGTTGCGGGTGGTCGGCGGCGTGGTGGCGGTCTGGGCCGGCGTGCTCGTCGCGCTGCTCGACCTGATCTTCGCGACCTGGGCCTGGGAGACGGTGCAGGGCCGCTCCGGCGGCGCGCAGGCGCTCGTCGGCATCGGGCTGGCGGTCGCCGGGATCGCCGCGGTGGCGGCGTCGACGGTGCTGCTCGGCTGGTTCGCGCACTCCTCGACCGGCAGCCGGTGGGCGGTGGCGCTGGCCGCGGTGCCGTGGTTCCTGGTGATCGTCGTGGGCGGGTTCCGGACCACCGAGGGCGACCTGGCCCTGGCCGGCGACAACGTGCTCGGCCTCGCGCTGATCGTGGCCGGCGCGGTCACGTTCGCGGTGCTCGGTTTCCGGCACCTCGTGGCACCGCCGCCCGCGCCGAGCTGACGCCGGCGCCGGCGCCGGGGCTGACGCCGGCGCCGCTTCCCGCGCGGGCCGAGGTGCTGACGCGGCACAGGTGACGGTGGTAGACATTTCTGCCAGAGGCCCGCCGTGGCGGCGGGCGGTACGGCGGGAGGCGTGCGATGGGTCAGCGGTGGCGTGCGGTCGGCGTGCTGGCGGCCGGGTTGTTCCTGGTGAACGTGGTGGCCCGGCTGGTCATCACATTCGCCTTTCCGGACGACGACACCGCCGCCGACCGGGTCTCGCTCGTGATGTTCCTGGCGATCGGCCTGATCCTGGCCGGCGTCTCGTTCCGGTGGGGCGCCGACCGGCCGGTGGGGCACTGGGCCGGTGACCTGGCCGTCGCGGTGGTCACGGCGCTGGCGCTCACCGTGTTCGTCGGCCCGCTGCTCGTCGGCGAGAACCCGTTCGGCGGCGGCGCCGGCCTCTTCTTCGCCCAGATCTGGCTCTACCTGGCGGCCACCGCGGCCGGCGTGCTGATCGGTTTCCTGACCCTGACCGCGCTCGGCCGGGACTTCCGCTCCCGCCAGCTCAAGCGGTACGCCGAGCTGAAGCAGTCGCGGCCCCGCAAGGTCGTCCGCCGCTGACGTCAGGGCGCCACCCGGGTCAGGTAGGTGTGGTGGGTGGTGAAGCCGAGCCGGCGGTAGAGCGCCACGGCGGCGACGTTGCGCTGCTCCACCTGGAGGAACGCGCGGGTCGCGCCCTCGGCGGCGGCCCAGCCGGCCAGGGCGCGGACGACGGTGCCGGCGTACCCCTGCCGGCGGGCCTCCGGCAGCACCTCGAGCAGGCTCACACCGAGCCACCGGCCCTCGCCGGTGACCGTGCCGCGCCCCACCGCGAGCAGCCGGCCGTCGACCCGTAGCTCGGCGAAGCGGACCCGGTCCACGGCGGTGAGCACGTGCCGCGCGGCGTCCGGGAGGCCGCCCTTGCGGTCGGCGGCGACACCCAGCCAGTCGTCGGTGGGGGCGGCTTTCAGCGCCACGGGCGGCAGGTCGGCGGCGCCCGGCGCGGGGGCGGTCAGGGTGGCCAGTGGGACGGTCTGCACCAGCACCGGCGGGCGGGACGTCCAGCCGCGCGCGTCCAGTTCCGTGCCGACCGGGGCGGCCAGCGGCAGCGGCGTGTTCACCAGGGCCGGCTGGCCGTGGTCGGCGTACCAGCGTTGCACCGCGTCCAGCGCCGCGGGCAGCGGGCGGTCCGGGTCGCCGATCGGCAGCGCGCTGTTCGCCCGGCCGGTCCAGCCGGCGGCGGCGCGCAGTCGCCAGTCGCCGAGCCGGCCGCGGACCGGGGCCGGCCAGGCTTCGTCGGCGGCCGTCTCCAGCGCGATCATCGCGGTGGCGGTCGGCCGGCGGGCCGGCGGCACCCGCCGGGCCCGGTGCACCTCGCCGACCGGGACGCGCAGCGGCCCGCCGTCGGTGGCCAACGTGATGTGGGTCTCGCTCAGCTCGACCAACTCGCCGAGCGCGTCCGCGAACAGCGGTCGGCCCTCGCGAATCCCCACAATCCGGCGGACCACTATTCGGTATCCCACGTCCTGCTGTCGGAGCACGATCGACCCCCTCCCCGGCGAGATACTAGGCTCTTACCGTTGCGGATGATCGCGACGAGTCTTGCGGAGGAGAAGACCGGTGACCTACATCATCGCCGAGCCGTGCGTGGATGTGCTCGACAAGGCATGCATCGAGGAGTGCCCGGTCGACTGCATCTACGAGGGCAACCGGATGCTCTACATCCACCCCGACGAGTGCGTCGACTGTGGTGCCTGTGAGCCGGTCTGCCCGGTCGAAGCGATCTTCTACGAGGACGACGTGCCGGAGCAGTGGAAGGACTACACCGGCGCGAACTACGAGTTCTTCGAGGACCTGGGCTCGCCCGGGGGCGCCTCGAAGGTCGGCAAGGTGGAGAAGGACGCCACCTTCGTCGCCGCGCAGCCACCGCGCGGCGAGGGCCACTGAGCCGGCCCACGCCGGTCTCGGCGCGGCTGCCCGAGTTCACCTGGGACACGCTGGACGCCGCGGCCACCACGGCCGCGGCGCACCCGGACGGTCTCATCAACCTCTCCATGGGCACGCCTGTCGACCCGGTGCCGCCGCTGATCCGGCAGGCGCTGGCCGAGGCGTCGGACGCGCCGGGCTATCCGCTGACCGCCGGCACGCCCGCTCTGCGGGACGCCATCGCGGCCTGGGTGGCCCGTGCCTGCGGCGCGGGCGTCGACGGGCTGGGCGTGCTGCCCACGATCGGCTCCAAGGAGCTGGTGGCCTGGCTGCCCACGCTGCTCGGGCTCGGCCCCGGTGACGTGGTCGTGGTGCCGTCCGTGGCCTACCCCACCTACTCCGACGGGGCACGGCTGGCCGGCGCGACCACGGTGCGCAGCGACTCGCTGACCGCGCTCGGTCCCGATCCCCGGGTCCGCCTGGTCTGGGTCAACTCGCCGGGCAACCCGACCGGTCGGGTACTGCCCGCGGCCCACCTGCGCAAGGTGGTCGAGTGGGCCCGGGAGCGCGGCGCGGTGGTCGCCAGCGACGAGTGCTACCTGCCGCTGGGCTGGGACGCCGAACCCGTCTCGGTCCTCTCCCCGCAGGTGTGCGGCGGGTCGTACGCCGGCGTGCTGGCCGTGCACTCGCTCTCCAAGCGCTCCAACCTGGCCGGCTACCGGGCCGGCTTCGTGGCCGGCGACCCGGCGTTGACGGCGGAGCTGCTCAAGGTCCGCAAGCACGCCGGCATGATCGTGCCGGCGCCGGTGCAGGCCGCCATGGTGGCCGCGCTCGGCGACCAGGCGCACGCCGACGCGCAGCGGGAGCGCTACCGGGCCCGCCGGGAGACGCTGCGGGCGGCGTTCACCGGCGCCGGTTTCACGGTCGAGCACTCCGAGGCCGGGCTCTACCTCTGGCTGACCCGCGACGAGGACTGCTGGGACACCGTCGACTGGCTGGCCCGGCGGGGGATCCTGGTCGCCGCCGGCGCCTTCTACGGCCCGGCCGGCGCCCGGCACGTGCGGGCGGCGCTCACCGAGTCCGACGCGCACATCAACGCGGTGCCCACCCGCCTCGCCCGCTCGTAAGGCGGGGCCCCCGCTTAACGCTTTCGGTAGAGGCGGGGCCCCTTCTTAACACCAGGTGTTAAAAAGGGGCCCCGCCTTACACCCGGGCCTCGGGGGGACGGTGGGCGATATCCTCGGCGGGGACTTCCCGCGGGGCCACCCGGGCTCCGCCGACGACGCGGACGCCGAGGTGGACCGATGGTGGGCGAGGCCGACGGGCTGGCACGCGCGGCGGTGGTCGGGACCGGGTTGATCGGCGGTTCGGTGCTGCTCCGGCTCCGCGACGCCGGGCTCGACGTCGCCGGCTGGGATCCGGATCCGCAGACCCGGCGGCAGGTGCGCGAGCAGGGGGTCGCGGTCCCGGACACCGTCGAGGAAGCGGTGACCGGCCGGGACGTGGTGTTCGCCTGCGGTCCCCTGCCCACGCTGCCCGCCACCCTGGCCCGGGTGGCCGCCGCCACCGACGACGGGTGTGTGCTCACGGACGTGGGCAGCGTCAAGGCGGAGGTCGCCGTCGTCGCCAGCGCGCAGGGGGTCGGGCACCGGTTCGTGCCCGGCCACCCGATGGCCGGCGCCGACCGGGCCGGGCTGGGCGCGGCCCGCCCGGAGCTGCTCGACGGCGCGGCCTGGGTGCTCTGCCCGGGCCCGACCGGGCTGGCCGCGTTCCGGCGGCTCGCCGCGTTGCTCGTCGACGTCTTCCACGCCCGGGTGGTGCCGATGTCGGCCCCGGAGCACGACGCCGCCGCGGCGCTCGCCTCGCACGTGCCGCACGTGCTCGCCGGCGCGCTGGCAGGCACGGTACGGCGGTCGGCGTTGCGGGAGGCGGTGCTGACGCTCGCGGCCGGCAGTTTCTCCGACGGCACCCGGGTCGCCGGCGGGCCGCCCGAGCGGACCGCGAACATGCTGCTGGGCAACCGGGACCGGGTGCTGGCGGAGTTGGCCGAGGTGAGCGTCTTCCTCGACGAGCTGACCGGCGCGCTGCGAGCCGGGGACGCCGGGGCGCTGGCCGACCGGCTGGCCGAGGCCCGGGCGGCGCGCGCCGCGTTGCGCGACCGTGGCCACACCGTGCACCGGCGGGAGTTCCCCGCCGACGCGGACCACGCCGGCGAGCTGGCCTACCTGCGGGAGATCGGCACGGCGGGGGGCCACCTCACCGGGTGCCGGGTGGCCGGCGGCGCGGTCGGATACACCGCGCGACTGCCGGCCGTCGCGCCGTTAGGCTGAGCGGCATGGCGGACGCACCTGTGGTCGCGGTACGCGGCGAGGCGTACCAGGAGGTCGCTCCCGAGTTGGCCCGGTTCACGGTGACCGCGGTCGCCCGGGACCGGGATCGGGAGACCACGCTGACCCGGCTGGCGGAACGGGCCGCCGCGGTGCGGGCGCTGCTCGACGCGGCCGAGCCGGCCGTCCAGGGGCGGGAGACCGGGCAGGTGAACGTCTGGCCGGTGACGAAGCGCTCGGGCGACCGGGTGGTGGCCTACCAGGGCAGGGTGAGCACCACGGTCACGGTCACCGACTTCACCGCGCTCGGCGAGCTGATGCTCCGCCTGGCCGACCACGAGCAGGTCGAGGTGGCCGGCCCGGTGTGGTCGCTGCGGCCGGACAGCGGGGCCTACCGGGCGGCGCGGCACGCCGCGATCGCCGACGCGCTGGCCCGCGCCCGGGAGTACGCGGAGGCGCTCGGCGCCCGCGTCACCGCGTTGCGGGAGCTGTCCGACACCGGCCTGACCGCCGCCCCGCCGATGCTCGCCAAGGCCGCGTACGCCCGTTCCGCCGAGTCCGCGCCGGAGCTGGAGCTGGACCCGGCGCCGCAGCCGGTGCACGCGGCGGTGGAGGCGCGGTTCACCATCAGCGAGCCGGTGCTCGGCTGATGCCGCGGACGGAGGTGCTCGCGCTCGACGAGCTGGTCGCCCGCGCGCGGGCGCTCGCCGAGGACGGCCCGCGGCAGTTGCTCGGCATCGCGGGCGCGCCCGGAGTGGGCAAGTCCACGCTCGCGGAGCGGATCGTCGCCGAGGTCGGCCCGGTCGCCCGGCTGGTGCCGATGGACGGTTTCCACCTGGCCGGGTCGGCGCTGGCCCGGCTGGGTCGGGCGGGCCGCAAGGGCGCGCCTGAGACGTTCGACGTCAACGGCTTCGTGGCCACCCTGCGCCGGTTGCGGCGGCTGGAGCCGACCTCGGTGTGGGCGCCGGAGTTCCGCCGCGACCTGGAGGAGCCGGTCGCCGGGGCGATCGAGGTGCCGCCGGAGGTGCGGCTGGTGGTCACCGAGGGCAACTATCTGCTGCTGCGGAACGAGCCGTGGGAGGAGGTGCGGTCGCTGCTGCACCGGGCGTGGTTCCTCGATCTGGACGCCGAGTTGCGGTTGCGTCGCCTCACCGACCGGCACGTGGCGTACGGGAAGTCGCCGGAGCAGGCCCAGGCGTGGGCGCTCGGCAGCGACGAGCGGAACGCCCGGCTGGTCGCCGGCACGGCCGAGCACGCCGATCTGGTGGTCCGGTTGGCGGACCCGCCGCCGGGATGAGGGCGGTCAGCGGGCTTCCGGGCGGGGTGACGGCACACTGCGGCGCAGCAGCCGGGCCACCACGGCCCGCTCGCGGGTGAACTCCACCGCGTCCGGGTAGCCGCTGTGGCTGCGGATCGGCGGGTCGGCGACCTCGCCGCCGGACGGGTGCAGCGCCTCCGGGTCGGTCACCGACACATCCCGCTGTCCGGCGCTGACCTGCCAGCCGAGCGGGTCGGTGTCGCGCCAGAAGTTCGTCCAGGCGACGTGCCCGTCGGTCCAGGTGACCGCGCGGGCCAGGGAGCGCAGCCGCTCCGGCCCGAAGTACGACGGGAAGACCCGGCCGTAGAGCCGGGTGAGCTGGCAGCCGTAGGAGAAGAACCAGGTCCGCCGCCGCCACCGGCGGGGCATTTGCAGCAGCATCGCGGCGCAGATGACGGTGCCCTGGCTGTGCCCGGAGAGGATCACGCCGTCCATCCGGTCCGGGTGGTGGGGCGGCAGCGCCAGCAGCCCGGCCACCCGGGTCTGGAGTTCCGGCACGGCGCGTTCGGCATAGCTGGGCGGGGCGAGCGGGTGCGCGGCCCGCGGCCAGAACGTGCACACGTCCCAGATCACGCCGACCGAGCGGCGTACCGAGTCGGTGCGGTAGACAAGCCAGCCGAGCGCGCTCGTCACCACCGGCAGCCAGCCGAGCACGGCGTCGCCGAGTTCGGCGGCCCAGTGGACGGCGAGCTGCCAGCCCGGGGAGAGCGGGCCGGGCCGGTGGCCGGAGAGCGTGGCGGCGCAGCAGAGGGTGATCAGGACCGCGGACCCGGCCGCGTAGCCGCCGACCAGCCGGACCGCGTGTTCGCCCACCAGCCGGTGCAGCGCCCGGTAGGTGCTGACGTCGCGGCAGCGGCGCCTGTCGTGCGCGGAGAGGCCGCCGGCGGCGGTCAGCCCGGCGTACTCGGCGCGGCGCAGGCCGTGCAGCAGGACCGCGGCCCGGACCAGCAGCGCGAGCAGGGTGAGCAGCCCGACCACGCAGGCCAGCCCGGCCCAGAAGACGGCGAGCGGCGGCGTCACGCCGCTCGCGCCGGCCGACCCGGCGAGCCGTTCGCTGACCCAGTAGAGCAGCCCGGCGCAGTACGCGACGGCCATCATCCAGCCGAAGCCGGCGATGACCGCGGGCGCACAGCCGTGCCAGGCGAGCCCGGTGTACGCGCCGAGCGGCTGGGCCGGCACGGCGGGCCGGAGCCGGGGCAGCAGCAGCCCGGCGACGGCAAGCGCGATGGCCGGACCGACGAGCATCCAGGTCCGTAGTCCGGCCGGGGCGGTGGGCAGGCCGGGCAGGCCGCGTTCGATCCAGGCCACGCCGAGCGGCAGCAGCACGGCGGCGGCCACCGGTCCGGTCAGCGCCCGCCGGCCGGAGCGGTTGGCCGCGCCGATCGCCACCAGCAGCAGCACCTGGTAGGTGACCAGCCAGGCGAGTCCGGTCTCGTAGCCGGGCAGCGGGCGCGCGGTGAGACAGCCGGCGAGGTCCGGTGTCGTCGCGCACCCGGCCGGCGGCCGGTACGTGCTCAGCGGCCGGCCGGCCGGACCGTCCGGGAGCAGCAGCAGGACGAACGTGCCGACCAGCCCGAGCCCGGTGAGCACCGCCACCGCGACGCTCCACCGGCCCAGTGGGGTGGCGCCCTGGCGGCGGCTGAGCCAGGGCCGGCCCACCGCGACCACGGCGATCGTCACCACGGTGACGAACAGCGCCACGGTCGGCCAGGCGACGGCGGCCCGCAGGCCGCGCGGCGGATCCATGATCAGCACCGCGGCGACGGGCACGGCGGCGGCGGTCACCGCCCCGGTGCACAGGTGCAGCACCGCGGCCCGGCGCAACTGGCCCTCGCCGTTCCAGAACGTCGGGTCCTGGAGCGGGTTCTCCAGCGGCTCGGCCGGGTCGTCACCGCGAGCCGGCCGGGGGCGCGGCTCGGCCGGCATCTCCGCCTCGTACTGGTAGGTGCGCCAGGCGAGCAGCCCGATCACGCCCAGCACGAGCAGCGGCAGCAGCAGCCCGAAGGCGAGCGTCCGGGTGCCCTCGCGCCACCAGGAGTTGCCGAGGAACTCCCACGGGCCGGGGATCTGGCCGAGGCACTGCGGGCCCACGCACTGCCAGCCGACGAGGTCCACGCCGATCCCGGTCACGGTGACCACCAGTGTGCAGGTCAGGCTCAGGCAGAACAGCCGGATGAGCCAGGCGGTGATGCCGGACCGGCTGGCCCAGCGTTCCCGGTCCGGGTCCGCCGGGATGCCGGCCCGGGCGTGCAGCGCGACGTTCGCCAGCGCGAAGGGCAGCAGCAGCGTCCAGAGCGCGCGTTGCAGGTCGCGCCGGGTCCGCGCGCCGGAGGTCAACGTCCCCCAGCTGTACGCCTCGACGCTGATCGGATCGTCCCGCTCGGCGCCGGGGGAGCGGTAGAAACCGGTCACCTGTCCGCCGGCGACCAGATTCGGTTGGGGCGCGCCGGCACATGGCCCGGGGGCGAGGCCCAGGAGCTGATCCGGCGGGGTGTTGGACACCCCGTGCACCCGTAGTTCCAGCACGCGCCCCATCGCGGTTCCCCCAGAGTGAGCGTTCCACTACCCAGGGTGCTCGCCATTTGCGGAATCCGCATCCCCCCGAAGGGGTTGTTTCGGCAGCTCAGGCACATTTGGCCAGGTTTTTGATCGGGCGGGCGGGGTTACCCACCGCCACCACGTTCGCCGGCAGGTCGCGGGTCACCACCGCGCCGGCGCCGACGACCGTGTTGTCGCCGACGCGCACCCCGGCGAGCACGATCACCCCGCCGCCGAGCCAGGCGTTGTCGCCGATGGTGATCGGCTCGGCCGCCTCCCACTTGGCCCGGCGGGCCTCCGGCTCCACCGGATGCGTGGCGGTGAGCAGTTGCACGTTCGGTCCGAGTTGGACGTCCGCGCCGATGGTGATCCGGGCGACGTCGAGGAAGACCGCGTTGAAGTTGACGAAGCTGCGCGGCCCGAGGTGGGTCTGGAATCCGTAGTCGCAGTGGAACGGCGGTCGGATCCAGGCGCCCTCACCGAGCGAGCCGAGCAGGTCGCGCAGGGCGGCGAGGCGACCCTGCGGGTCGTCGGCGGAGCTGCGGTTGAAGCGTTCGGTGAGCCGGGCGGCGCGGTCCAGGTCGGCGATGATCGCGGGATCATCGGCCACGTACGGCTCGCCGGCCAGCATCCGGTCCTTCATAGTCATCGACGGATCATCCCGGCCGGGGTGGAGGTTTGGTACCGGTTCGGTCGGATTAGTGACTTCCGATTGCATACCCGGTATGCAATGCTGGTAACCCACATCGATGTGACATCCGTCGATGAAACGCCTCACGGAGGAGGAAAGGTTGCCCCGGAATCGCAGAAAGCTGGCCGCGCTCGGCCTCGCCCTGGGCCTGGCGCTCGGCCTGCCCGTGCCCGCACACGCCGCCGCCCCGACCGGCGCGCCGGCCCCCACGGCCACGTCCGGCCGACCGGCCACCGTCACCCTCATCACCGGCGACCGGGTCACCGTCGCCACCGCCGGCCGGATCGCGGTACGCCCCGGCCGTGATCGCGCCGGGATGCAGTTCGTGGTCCGCCGCGAGCGGCACGGCATCAGCGTGGTGCCCCAGGACGCCCTGGCCCTGGTCCGGTCCGGCCGGCTCGACCCGCGACTGTTCGACGTCACCGGGCTGATCGCGGCCGGCTACGACGACGCGCACCGCGACACCGTGCCCTTGCTTGTCGCGTACCGCCAGGGGGTGGCCCGGCGGGCCGCGAGCCCGCTCGCCGGCACCCGGGTGATCCGCGACCTGCCGGCGATCGGCGGCGCGGCGCTCGTCGCGACCAAGTCCGACACCGGCGCGCTCTGGCACGCGATCGGAGCGGACCGCTCCGGCGCCCGGCTCGACACGGCGGGGGGTGTCGACCGGCTCTGGCTGGACGGCCGGCGGCAGTTGACGCTCGACCACAGCGTGCCGCAGATCGGCGCCCCGGCCGCCTGGTCCGCCGGATACACCGGCAAGGGCGTGACGGTCGCGGTGCTCGACACCGGCGTCGACCTCACCCACCCCGACCTCGCCGGCAAGGTCGCCGCGTCGCGCAACTTCAGCGAGGAGACCAACCCCGACGACATCGTCGGACACGGCACCCACGTCGCCTCGATCATCGCCGGCAGCGGCGCCGCCTCCGGCGGCAGGTACCGGGGCGTGGCGCCGGACGCCACGCTGCTCTCCGGAAAGGTCTGCGAGGTCTACGGCTGCACCGACTCGGCGATCCTGGCGGGCATGCAGTGGGCCGCCGCCGAGCAGCACGCCACCGTGGTCAACCTGAGCCTGGGCGGCTACGACACGCCGGAGGTCGACCCGCTGGAGCAGGCGGTCAACACGCTTACCGCGCAGACCGGCACGCTCTTCGTGATCTCCGCCGGCAACGACGGCGCGGACGGCTCGGTCGGCTCGCCGGCCACCGCCGACGCCGCGCTGGCGGTCGGCGCGGTCGACCGGGACGACGAACTCGCCATCTTCTCCAGCCGTGGGCCCCGGGTCGGCGACGGGGCCATCAAGCCGGACATCACCGCGCCGGGCGTGGAGATCGTGGCGGCGCGGGCCGCGCACGGCCAGATCGGCGACCCGGCGGGGGACGGGTACGTCTCCCTCTCCGGCACCTCGATGGCCGCCCCGCACGTGGCCGGCGCGGCGGCGCTGATCGCCCAGCAGCACCCCGGCTGGAACGCGGGCCGCTACAAGGCCACGCTGATGGCCTCGGCCCGGCCGCACCCCGAGCAGACCGCGTTCCAGCAGGGCGCCGGCCGGGTCGACGTGGCCCACGCGATCACCGAGCAGGTGACGAGCGAGCCGGCCTCGGTCTCGTTCGGCCTCGCGCTCTGGCCGCACGCCGACGACAAGCCGATCAGCAAGACCGTCACCTACCACAACGACAGCGCCGCCCCGCTCACGCTCGACCTGGGCGCCGAGTTCACCGGCCCGGGCGGGCGGTCCGCGCCGGCCGGCATGCTCACCCTCAGCGCCTCCCGGCTCACCGTCCCGGCCGGCGGCACCGCCCAGGCCACCGTCGTGGTGGACACCCGGCTCGGCGTCGACGGCTACTGGACCGGTCGGCTCGTCGCCCGATCCGGCGACACCGTCGCGGTGACCCCGCTGGCGGTCAACCGGGAGGTGGAGAGTTACGACCTGGCCGTGACCCACCGGGACCGGGCCGGCGCGCCCACCGACAACTACTACACCACCCTGATCGGGCTCGACGACGGCTCGACCCGGGACGTGTTCGGCGCCGGCGAGACCACCATCCGGGTGCCCAAGGGCCGGTACGGGGTGCAGAGCCTGCTCTTCGTGGAGGGCGACGAGGGCTGGTCGGAGGTCTCCACGCTGACCCAGCCGGAGCTGGCGGTGACCGGGAACCAGCGGCTCACCCTGGACGCCCGGCGGGCGAAGCCGGTCCGCACCACCGTGCCGCAGCGCGGCGCGGCCCCGCTGCTGATCGACGTCAGCGCCGCCTGGAACGTCGGTGACTACTACGCCACCTTCGGGCTCCTGACGGACCGGTTCGACGGCCTCTACTCGGCCCAGCTCGGCCGCAACGTCTCCGACAAGGTCTTCGTCGGCGCAGTGGCCAGCCAGTGGACCGAACCGACCGCGCCGGAACGCAGCCCGTACTTCTACGGGTTGAGCGACGTGTTCCCCGGCCGGTTCCCGACCGGGTTCGTCCGGCACTACCAACAGGCCGATCTGGCGACCGTCACCAGCCGGTTCGGCAACGGCTACGCCGGGCAGGCCAACGAGCGGATCATCTACCCGGAACTCGACTACAACATGGGCGGCTCGGCGATCATCCTGCCGGCCCAGGTGCCGGGGAAGCGGATCGAACACCTGAGCACCGACCGCACCCGCTGGAGCTTCGAGCACGACTTCGGCCAGCCGAACCCGGAGAGCGGATGGCTGGACCCGCAGGTGTTGCTGACGGCCGGGCCGACCCGCTACCAGGCCGGCCACGCCTACTCCGAGGTCTGGAACAACGCGCCGTACGGCCCGTCCTTCGCGCCGCAGCCGCGCTTCCCCGAGGAGGGCATCACCCGCACCGGGGACACCGTCCTGGTCTCGCTGCCGACCCACAGCGACGCGGCCGGTCACCAGGGCTTCTCGCTCACCGACACGGCACGCACCGCGCTCTACCGCAACGGCAAGCTGGTCGGTGCGGAGGACAGCGCCGGGTACGGCGAGTTCGAGGTGCCCCCGGGCGCCGCGAACTACCGGCTCGACACCACGGCCACGCGCAGCTTCACGGACCTGAGCACCGAGGTCTCGGCGAGCTGGACGTTCCGCTCCACGCGGGTGCCGGGTGACGAGCCGGCGCGGCTGCCGGCGATGGCGGTCCGGTTCACCCCGCCGCTGTCGGCGGACGGCACCGCGCCGGCCGGCCGGACGTTCACCGTCCCGGTGACGGTGCAGCGCCAGTCGGGAGCGCCGTCCGGCAAGGTCGTGGCGCTCACCGTCGACGTCTCCTACGACGGTGGGAAGACGTGGCGGAAGGCGGCCGTGACGAAGCGGGGCGCCGGCTGGACGGCCACCGTCAAGCACCCGGCCGGCCCCGGCTACGTGTCGCTGCGGGCCTGCGCCCGGGACGACGCCGGCAACACCGTGACCCAGCGGATCATCCAGGCGTACCGCCTGCGGTGAGCCCGCCCGTCCGGGCCCGCGACCTCGCGTCGCGGGCCCGGCGGGTGGTCAGTTCGCGTGCAGGGCGGCGTTCAGCTCGATGCCCCGGCCGGTCCGCGGCCTGGCCTCCAGCGCGCCGGTCACCGAGTTGCGCCAGAACAGCAACCCGTCCACGCCGGACAGCTCGCGGGCCTTGACCACCCGGCCGTCCGGCAGGCTGATCTTCGAGGCGGCGGTGATGTAGCAGCCGGCCTCCACCACGCAGTCGTCGCCGAGGGTGATCCCGACGCCGGCGTTCGCGCCGACCAGGCTGCGCTCGCCGATCCGCACCCTCTCGGTGCCGCCGCCGGAGAGCGTGCCCATGATCGAGGCGCCGCCGCCGATGTCGGAGCCGTCCCCGACCACCACGCCCTGCACGATCCGCCCCTCCACCATCGAGGTGCCCAGCGTGCCGGCGTTGTAGTTGACGAAGCCCTCGTGCATCACGGTGGTGCCGGCGGCCAGGTGCGCGCCGAGCCGGACCCGGTCCGCGTCGGCGATCCGCACGCCGGCCGGGACCACGTAGTCGGTCATCCGGGGGAACTTGTCCACCCCGTACACGGCCAGGTGGCGGCCGGCGGCCCGCTCGATGACGCGCAGCTCGTCCACCCGCTCCGGCGGGCACGGTCCGGCCGAGGTCCAGGCCACGTTAGCCAGCTTGCCGAAGATGCCGTCGAGGTTCAGCTCGTTGGGCCGCACCAGGCGGTGGGAGAGCAGGTGCAACCGCAGGTACGCGTCCGCGGCGTCCTTGATCGGGTCGTCGAGCGAGCCGATCACCGTGGTCACCTCGACGGTACGCAGACCGGGCAGCGCCCGCTCGCCGATCGCGCCCGGCGGCAGGTCCAGCACGTCGGCCTGCTCCTCCCCGGGCACCAGGGGCAGCTCGCCGAGCCCCAGCTTGCCGGTCGGGTACCAGGTGTCGAGCACCTGGTCGTCGGCGGTGACGGTGGCCAGGCCGATGCCCCAGGCGGATGGTGCGGACGTCACGGTGTCACCTCTCGTTCCGGCGGCGGCGTCCGCCGCTGCTCGCGGCCGTGGGCGCGGGAACGTGTGCCTCACACCCACCGACGATGACGGTACCGTGCGAGACATGCAGAACCCGTTGACCCCCGAGGTCCTGGCCGATCCGGTGGCGCTCACCCGCGCCCTGGTCGACATCGAGTCGGTCTCCCTCAACGAGAAGGCGATCACCGACTGCGTCGAGGAGGTGCTGCGCGGCGTACCGCACCTGCGTACCTATCGACACTCGAACACGGTGATGGCCCGCACCGAGCTGGGCCGGGCGCAGCGGGTGGTGCTCGCCGGCCACCTGGACACCGTTCCGCTCAACGACAACTTCCCGTCAACCATGCGCGGCGACCTGATGTACGGCTGCGGCACCTCAGACATGAAGTCGGGGGTGGCGTTCGCGCTGCACCTGGCGGTGACGCTGCCCGACCCGCGCTACGACGTCACCTACTTCTTCTACGAGGCCGAGGAGATCGAGTCGCGCTACAACGGCCTCACCCTGGTGGGGGAGAGCCACCCCGAGTGGTTGCGGGCCGACTTCGCGGTGCTGCTGGAGCCCACCTACGGGATCGTCGAGGCGGGCTGCCAGGGCACCATCCGGGCGGTCGTCACCACGCGCGGCGAGCGGGCCCACGCGGCGCGCTCCTGGCACGGGGTGAACGCCGTCCACGGCGCCGGCGAGGTGCTGCGCCGCCTGGGCGCGTACGAGGCACGTCGGGTGACCATCGAGGGCTGCGACTACCGGGAGGGGCTCAACGCCACCGGGATCCACGGCGGGGTGGCCGGCAACGTCATCCCCGACCTCTGCGAGATCGAGATCAACTACCGGTACGCCCCGGACCGCGATCCGGTGACGGCCGAGGCGCACCTGCGCGAGGTCTTCGCCGGCTTCGACCTGAGGGTCACCGACGCGGCTGCCGGGGCGGCCCCGGGGCTGGACAACCCGGTGGCGCAGGAGTTCCTGGCCGCGGTCGGCGCCGCCCCGATCGGCAAGCTGGGCTGGACGGACGTGTCCCGGTTCGCGGCCCTGGGCATCCCGGCGCTCAACTTCGGCCCCGGCGACCCGAACCTGGCCCACCACAAGGACGAGCACGTCGAACTGACCAAGATCCGTGACGGCGCGGCCACCCTGCATCGCTGGCTCGCCCCGGCCTGACGTACCGACGATCCGGGGCCACGCGCGGCGTCGCGGGGCCCCGGATCGTCAGACGCTCGGGGACAGCGACGTGTCCGCCTCGTCGGTCTCGGCCGCCGACTCGGCGCGGTGGGCCTCCATCATCCGGGCCCGGCGGCGCTCGGCCACCACGTCGTGGATCCGCCGCTGCATCTGCCGGCGGATCCGGATCATCTCGCTGTTGCTGATCAAACGCTTGCTCCTCCCCCGAAGGCGCGTCGCCCCGGGCATACCGGGTATGTGAATAGTAAGACGTGTCCGCCACCGAAAAAGTTGCCTTGATCGCGAAGTTTTTCTCCGGCAGGCCCGTCTACGCGCCGCCCCGCTGGTGCTCCACTACGGTGGCCCCATGACTGAGAGCAGCAGGAAGTCGGCTGAGCAGGGGTCGCCGCGGGGGGAGCGGCACCGCGGCGCGGTCACGCTGCGCAATCGAGCGATTCCTAACAGTACCGCAGATCAGCGGCTGCTCGACTCCCGGGGCCGCAGCGACTGGAAGACCAAGGACGCCTGGCGGGCCCTGCGGATCCTCTCCGAGTTCGTCGAGGGGTTCGACACGCTCGCCGACCTGCCGCCCGCGGTCAGCGTCTTCGGTTCGGCCCGCAGCAAGCCCGACAGCCCGGAGTGCCGCCTGGCCGAGGAACTGGGCGGCGCCCTGGCCCGGGCCGGCTACGCGGTGATCACCGGCGGCGGGCCGGGCGTGATGGAGGCCGCCAACCGGGGCGCCGGGGAGGCCGGCGGCCTCTCCGTCGGGCTCGGCATCGAGTTGCCGTTCGAACAGGGCCTCAACGACTGGGTCGACCTCGCCATCGACTTCCGCTACTTCTTCGCCCGCAAGACAATGTTCGTCAAGTACGCCCAGGCGTTCGTGGTCCTGCCCGGCGGGTTCGGCACCATGGACGAGCTCTTCGAGGCGCTCACCCTGGTGCAGACCGGCAAGGTGACCCGGTTCCCGGTCGTGCTGATGGGCGCCGACTACTGGGGCGGCCTGCTCGACTGGCTACGCGACCGGATGGCCGCCGACGGCAAGATCGGGTCGGGCGACCTCGACCTCATCTGCGTCACCGACGACGTCAACGAGGCGGTCCGGCACATCGTGGAGGCCGAGGCCGTGCTCTCCGCCGAGCAGGAGGCGGTCCGCGAGGAGGCGGTCGCCCGGGTGGCCGCCGACCAGCGGGCCGCCGCCGAGGCCGCCCCCGACGGCCCGACGGGTCGGCGCTGACATGGCAAACGTCTGCGTGTTCTGCGCCTCCTCGCGCACCCTCGACGACCGCTGGCTGGCGCTTGCCACCGAGACCGGCACCGAACTGGCCCGACGCGGGCACACCCTGGTCAGCGGCGGTGGCTGCGTCGGCATGATGGGCGCGGTGGCGGACGGCGCCCGGGCCGCCGGGGGGCGCACGATCGGAGTCATCCCGCAGCCGCTGGTCGTCCTGGAGGCGGCCGACCTGGCCGCCGACGAACTGCTGGTCACCGATGGAATGGCGAGCCGGAAGACGTTGATGGTCGACAAGTCGGACGCCTTCGTCACGCTGCCCGGCGGGTTGGGCACGCTCGACGAGCTGTTCGAGGTCTGGACCACCGCCACGCTGGCCCTGCACACCAAGCCGATGGTGCTTGTCGACGCGGACGGGTTCTACCGGCCGCTGCTCGACTGGCTCGGCACGCTGGCCGACCGCCACTTCCTCAAGCCGGCCGCACTCGACCTGGTGATGGTCGCCGACAGCGTGCCCGCCGCCCTCGACCTCATCGACGCCCGCCTCACCTGACGCGCCCCGCCCCGCCCCGTCCCGCTCCTGCTCCTGCTCCCGCCCCCGCCCTCCCCGTTCCCGTTCCCGTTCCCGCCCTGGCACTGGTGCCGCCCTGGCACTGGTGCCGCCTGGTTGACACCCCTCCCGTTCCACCCATCGGCTGCGGGCCGGGCGAGTGGAACGGGAGAGGTGTCTCCGGCCCCGTTTGACACCCATACCGTTCCACTCATCGGCCCCGCGCCGGGCGAGTGGAACGGTATGGGTGTCTCCGCGCCGCCCTGCGGGGGTGCTTCCGGCTGACGGCTTGGGAGAGGGGCACGGAGGGCGAGACCACGAGCCCTCCGCGTCGACCGGCGCTCGGGACACGGCAGCGCCGCCGCCGGGCGGGCGGATCGTCCCGGTGGCGGCCGTTCCCGCTGACCGGGTGCGCTGCGTCCGGTGGGCGGCGCCGGTTTCCGGGTGTCGTACCGGCGTGGTGGGATGTCGGTGATGCAGGCGTACCGGTTGGTGCGCCGGCCCGGCGGCGCGGGGGCGGGGGTCACCCACGGGGCCGGGGCGGGGCAGGGGGTGGGCCGGTCCGACGGACCGGCCGTGACGGAGCCGCGATCCGGGGGGTCGACGGTCGATGCCGCGCACCCACCGGCTGTGGCCGAGCCGAGCAAGGCCGAGCCGACCGTGGCCGAGCCGAGCATGGCTGGGCCGACTGGGGCTGGGCCGACTGGGGCTGGGCCGACTGCGGCTGGGCCGAGGGTGGCCGGGCCGACTGGGGCCGGGCCGAGCGTGGCCGGGCCGACTGGGGCCAGCGGGCGTCGGGCGGATCCGGTGCAGGCCGAGGTCGTCGCGCACACCGACGGGCCGATGCTTGTCGTGGGCGGGCCCGGCACCGGAAAGACCGCCACCCTGGTCGAGGCGGTCGCCGCCCGGGTGGCCGAGGGCGTCGACCCGGAACGGGTCCTGGTGCTGACCTTCGGCCGGCGGGGCGCCACCGAGCTGCGCCGGCGCATCGAGGCCCGGATCGCCGGGGACGGCCACCGCGTGCTCCGTGAGCCGCTGGTCCGCACGTTTCCGGCGTACGCTTTCGGGCTGCTCCGCCGGGCCGCGGCGGAACGCGGTGAGCCCTCACCGCGGCTGCTCACCGGCCCGGAGCAGGATCTCATCATCCGCGAGCTGCTCGACGTGGTCGGTGAGGAACCGGACGACGATCCGATCGGTTGGCCGGCGGACATGCGTCCCGCGCTGCGTACCCGGGCGTTCGCCCAGCAGCTCCGCGACCTGCTGATGCGGGCCGCCGAGCGGGGCGTCGGCCCGGTCGAGCTGGCCCGCCTCGGCGAGAAGCTGGGCCGCGCCGACTGGCCGGCCGCCGCCCGCTTCCTCCGCGAGTACGTCGCCGTTCTCGCGCTGCGTGACGTGAGCAACCGGGGCTCGGTCGCGTACGACCCGGCGGAGCTGGTGCGGGCCGCCACCGGCATGCTGCTCGACGATCCCGGGTTGCTCGCCGCCGAGCGCCGCCGCCTGACCCACGTCTACGTCGACGAGTTGGCCGACACGGATCCGGCCCAGGTGGACCTGCTCGCCGTGGTGGCCGGCGGCGGCAAGTCCCTGGTCGCCTTCGCCGACCCGGACTCCTCCACGTACGCCTTCCGGGGCGCCGACCCGGCCGCGGTCGGCGCGTTCCCGCACCGGTTCCGGACCGCCTCCGGCGCGCCGGCCGCCCAGGTCACGTTGGCGACCTCCTACCGGGCCGGGCCGGTGTTGCTGGCGGCGACCGCCCGGCTGGCTCGCCGGCTCCGGGGTCCGGCGGCCCACCGGCGGCTGCGTCCGCTTCCGGATGCCCCGGCCGGCGCGGTCGAGGTACGCACCTTCCGCTCCGCCACCAGCGAGTCCGCGTGGCTGGCCCACACCCTGCGGGAGGCCCACCTGCTCGACGGGGTGCCCTGGTCCCGGATGGCGGTGCTGGTGCGTTCCACCGGGCGGCAGCTCCCGTCGCTGCGTCGTGCCCTGCACACCGCCGGCGTGCCCACCGTGGTGCACGGCGAGGATCTGCCGCTGCACCTCCAACCGGCGGTGGCCCCGCTGCTGCTCCTGCTCCGCTGCGCGCTCGAACCCGACCGGCTGGACGAGGAGTCGGCGGTCGCGCTGCTGCACTCGCCGCTCGGCGGCGCCGACCCGCTGGCCGAGCGGCGGCTGCGGCAGGGGTTGCGGGCGCTCGCGCTGGCCGGCGGCGACCGTCGCCCCTCCGGTGAGTTGCTTGTGGAGGCGCTGCGCGAGCCGGCCGAGCTGGCCACCATCGAGCGACGGTGGGCGGAGCCGGCACAGGTTGTGGCGCACCTGCTGGCGACCGCCCGGCAGGCCGCCGGCACGCCCGGCGCCACCGTCGAGGACGTCCTCTGGGCGGTGTGGCGGGAGAGCGGGCTGGCCGAGCGCTGGGCCGGGGCGATCACCCGGGGGCGGGCGGCCACCGGCGAGCACGAGACGGCCCAACGCTGGCGGGCCGAGGCCGCCGACCGGGATCTGGACGCCGTGCTGGTGCTCTTCGACGCGGCGGCCCGGTTCACCGACCGGTTGCCGGGGGCGCGCACCGAGGTCTTCCTCGACCACGTGCTCGGCCAGGAGTTGCCGGCCGACACGCTCGCCGCCGCCGCCGACCGGGGGGACGCGGTACGCCTGCTCACCGCGCACGCGGCGAAGGGCCTGGAGTGGGATCTGGTGGCCGTCGCCGGCGTGCAGGAGGGCGTCTGGCCGGACCTGCGACTGCGTGGCAGTCTGCTCGGCTCGGAGCGGCTGGTCGACGTGCTCGCCGGCCGGGCCGACGGCGCCGGGCTGCGGGCCAGCTTGGTCGGGCAGACGTCGGCGCTGCTGGACGAGGAGCGGCGGCTGTTCCACGTCGCGGTCAGCCGGGCCCGGCGCCGGCTGCTGGTCACCGCCGTCGCCTCCGCGGCGGTCGGCGGCGACGACCACGAGGAGCAGCCCAGCCGCTTCCTGCACGAACTGGCCGCCGCCGACCCGCCCGCCACCGGCAGCGGCGCTAACCAGAGCGGTCCGGACCCGGACGGGCCGGTGCCGCACGGTGACGAGCATCCGCAGGACGGAGCGCCGGGTGCGCTCCCGGTGACGCTGCCGCCGCGCGGGCTCACCCTGTCCGCGCTGGTGGCGGAGCTGCGTACCGCGATCACCGACCCGGCGGCGCCGATCACCCGGCGGCACGCGGCGGCGGGTGAGCTGGCGCGGCTGGCCGCCGCCGGGGTGCCCGGCGCGCACCCGGACGACTGGTGGGGGTTGCGCGGCCTCTCCGACGACCGGCCGCTCGTCGACGACGGCGAGCCGGTGCGGGTCACCCCGTCGGCCATGGAGAGCGCGTTGCGGTGCAGCCTGCGCTGGCTGCTGGAACGGCACGGCGGCAGCGGGCCGGCAAGCGCCGCCCAGGGGGTCGGCAACCTGGTGCACGCCGCCGCGATGCTCGCCGAGGACGCGAGCGCGGACCGGGAGGCGTTGCTGGAGTACGTGGCCGCCCGGTTCGACGCGATCGAGCTGGCCGCCCGGTGGATGGTCGGCCCGGAACGGCAGCGTGCCGAGGCGATGGTCGACAAGCTGCTGCGCTGGCTGGCCGGCAACCCGCGCCGGCTGCTCGCCATCGAGCACGAGTTCGCGGTCCGCCTCGACGATCCGACCCGGCCGGTCGAGCTGACCGGCCGGGTCGACCGGCTGGAGGTCGACGACGAGGGGCGGCTCGTGGTGATCGACCTGAAGACCGGCAAGTCGACGGCCGTCACCGAGCGGGAGGTGGCCGAGCACCCGCAGCTCGGCGCGTACCAGGCGGCGGTGGAGGCGGGCGGCTTCGCGGAATTCGGCGAGGAGTCCGGCGGGGCCGCGCTGGTTCAGCTCGGCACCGGCGCCCGGGACGCCAAGGAGCAGGCCCAGGCCGCGGCCGGTGAGGGCCCGGAGGCCGGCTGGGCCACCGCGCTGGTCCGCCGCACCGCCGACACGATGGCCGCCGCCACGTTCGCCGCGGTCGCCAACTCCAAGTGCCGGGTCTGTCCGGTACGCACGAGCTGCCCGGTCTCCGGCCAGGGCCGGCAGGTCGTCGAGCCGCCACCGGAGAGCCGGCCGTGAGCGCGCGGAGTCGAACGGGGACCGGAGCATGACGACGCAGCCGGCGCTGTTCGGCGCCACCGGCCCGCCCCCGCCCCGGGCCGCCGACGCGGGCCCCCGTTACACGCCTGTCGAGCTGGCCAAGCTGCTGCGGCTGCCGGCGCCCACCCGGGAGCAGGCCGCGATCATCGCGGCGCCGGTGGAGCCGCTGCTCGTGGTCGCCGGCGCCGGCTCCGGCAAGACCGAGACGATGGCCGCCCGGGTGGTCTGGCTGGTGGCCAACGCATACGTGCGGCCCGAGCACATCCTCGGCCTCACCTTCACCCGCAAGGCCGCCGGTGAGTTGGCGCACCGGGTCCGGACCCGCCTCGACCAGCTCGTCCGCCGCCTGGGCCGACCGCGCCGGGACCCGCGCGAGGACCCGTTCGCGGGCGAGCCGACGGTGTCCACCTATCACTCGTACGCGGGGCGGATCGTCACCGAGCACGGGTTGCGCGCCGGCTACGAGCCGACCACCCGGCTGCTCACCGAGGCGTCCCGCTGGCAGCTCGTCGACCTGCTGGTCCGCAACTACGACGGGGACATGTCCGAGGTGGACCGGATGCCGTCGACCATCACCGACGCGGTGCTCGCCCTCGCCGGCGAGTTGGACGAGCACCTGGTCGACCCGGACGAGTTGGCGGGCTGGACCGGCCGCTTCTTCGCCGAGGTGCAGTCGCGTCCCGGCCGGGTCTACGCCGACGTGCGCAAGGCGCTCCAGCTCCAACGGACCCGGCTGAAGTTGCTGCCGCTGGTCCGGGCGTACGCCCGGCGCAAGGACGACTTCGAGGCGATGGACTTCGCCGACCAGCTCGCCCGCGCGGCCCGGGTGGCCCGCGACCACCCGGGCGTCGGCGTGATCGAGCGGGACCGGTTCCGGGTGGTGCTGCTCGACGAGTACCAGGACACCAGCCACGCCCAGGTGGTGCTGCTCAACGCGCTGTTCGGCGGCGGCCACCCAGTCACCGCCGTGGGTGACCCCTGCCAGTCCATCTACGGCTGGCGCGGGGCCAGCGCCGGCACGCTCGACCGGTTCCCCGGCGAGTTCGCCCGCGCCGACGGCACCCCCGCCGACGTGCTGGGCCTCACCACGAGCTGGCGCAACCGGCCGGAAATCCTCGACGTCGCCAACGCGCTCGCGGTGCCGCTGCGGGCGGCCGGCGCCCGGGTGCCCGAGCTGCACGCCGCGCTCAGCGTCCGCGATCCGATCCCGCACCGCACGCCGGGCGGCCGGGCCGCCGGCACCGTGCACTGCGCGCTGCTGCCGACGTACGCCGACGAGGCCGACTGGATCGCGGACAGCGTGCTGGCGTCCTGGCGGGGCGCGGCCGGGACGCCGGGCGCGCTGCCCGAGCACATCCCGGCCGACCGTCGCCCGACCACGGCGGTGCTGGTGCGGCTGCGCAGCCAGATCCCGGCGATCGAGGCGGCGCTGCGGGCCCGGGGGCTGCCGGTGGACGTGGTCGGGCTCGGCGGTCTGCTGGACACCCCGGAGGTCCGGGACGTGGTGTGCACGCTGCGGGTGCTCGCCGACCCGACCGACGGGGCGGCGCTGCTGCGGCTGCTCACCGGCGCGCGCTGGCGGATCGGCCCGCGTGACCTGGTCGCCCTGCACCGTCGGGCGCGGACCATCGCCCGCAGCCGTCGGGAGCTGACCGGGGACGACGGGCCGGAGATCGTCGTGGACGTGCTGGACGAGGCGACCCTGGTCGAGGCGTTGGCCGATCTCGGGCCGGCGCAGGCGTACTCGGCGGAGGGGTTCGCCCGGCTGCGATCGTACGGGATGGAGCTGGCGCTGCTGCGCTACCGGCTGGACCAGTCGCTGCCGGAGCTGATCGCGGACATCGAGCGGACGATCGGGCTGGACGTGGAGGTGGCGGTCCGGGCCGGCCGGGACGGCGCCGGTGACGCCGGGCTGGCCCGCGCCCACCTGGACGCGCTCGGCGACGTCGCGGCCCGGTTCAGCGGCGAGACGCCCGGCGCCACGCTCGCCGGTTTCCTCGCCTACCTGGCCGCCGCCGAGGACGAGGAGCGCGGGTTGGCGCCGGGCGAGGTCGAGGTGGTGGCCGGCGCGGTGCAGGTGCTCACCGCGCACGCCGCGAAGGGCCTGGAGTGGGACGTGGTGGCGGTGGCCGGGCTGACCCGGGGCGTGTGGCCGGGGCCGGTCCGCAACTCGGACCACTGGCTGGGCGGGCTCGGCGTGCTGCCGTTCCCGCTGCGCGGCGACGCCGACGGGCTGCCCGAGCTGGCCCTGCCGGAGGCGGCGGACCAGCGTGGGGTGGCCCGGGCGTTGACCGAGTTCACCGACGCCTGGCGGGCGCACGACGAGCGGGAGGAGCGCCGGCTGGCCTACGTGGCGGTGACCCGGCCCCGGCGGTTGCTGCTCTGCTCCGGCTACTGGTGGGGGGAGGGGACGAAGCGGTTCCGCGGCCCGTCGGTGTTCCTGCGTGAGGTGCACGACGCCGGCCTGACCGGCGCGGACGGGCACGTGATCGACGCCTGGGCCCCGGAGCCGGCCGGGGACGCGGTGAACCCGACCACCGAGACGGTGCTGCGCGCGGAGTGGCCGGCCGACCCGCTGGGCGGTCGCCGGCCGGCGCTCACCGAGGCGGCGGCGCTGGTCCGCCGTCATCTCGCCGACCCGGACGCGGCCCGCCGCGAGGCGACCGTGCTGGCCGCCGTCGGCCCGTCCGATGTGGGGCAGGGGGATCCGGAGGTGGCCCGGTGGCGGCGGGAGGCCGATCTGCTCCTCGCCGAGCGGGCGGAGTTGGCCCGGCGGGCCGAGGCGGTCGAGGTGGACCTGCCGGGCCAGCTCTCGGTGACCCAACTGGTGGCGTTGCGTCGTGACCCGGAGTCGCTGGCCCGTGACCTGCGCCGGCCGATGCCGAGCGAGCCCAGCCCGTACGCCCGGCGGGGCACCGCGTTCCACGCCTGGTTGGAGCAGCGCTTCGGCGCGGACCGGCTGCTGGACGTGGACGAGCTGCCCGGCGCGGCCGACGACGGCGCTGCCCCGGACGAGGCGCTTGTCGCGTTGCAGGAGCGTTTCCTGGCCAGCGAGTGGGCGGACCGGGTGCCGGTGGAGGTGGAGGTGCCGTTCGCCACGGTGATCGCCGGTGTGGTGGTCCGGGGAAGGATGGACGCGGTCTTCGCCCGCCCCGGCGGGCGCTACGACGTGGTCGACTGGAAGACCGGCCGGCGGCCCACCGGCCGCGAGGCGGACGCGGCTGCGGTGCAGTTGGCGGTCTACCGGCTGGCCTGGGCGGAGCTGGCCGGCGTGCCGGTGGAGCGGGTCGGCGCGGCGTTCCACTACGTGCGGGACGGGGCGACGGTCCGCCCGGCCGACCTGCTCGACGTCGAGGGGCTGACCGCGCTGGTGACCGCCGTGCCGGAAATTTCGGAGTGACCTCCCCCCGCGGCGAGATCCGTGGTAGGTTATCCGGGTTGCAGTTTTGGTTTCCAGAGACTCTGTGTGCGCCTGGCGGATTGTGGCCCCAGGCGCTCTTTGTTGTGTCCGGAGTTCTCCGGGCGGGGCGACCAGCAGCGACAAGCACGGCACGCGGCCAGCGCGTGGTGTGCTCCCTCCGGCCCGCAAGACGTGCGGGCCGACCGTTCCGTCAAGGAGACGAAACACATGGCAATTGGCACCGTGAAGTGGTTCAACGCCGACAAGGGCTTCGGCTTCATCACCCCGGACGATGGCGGCGCTGACGTCTTCGCCCACTTCTCGGCGATCCAGACCTCCGGCTACCGGAGCCTGGACGAGAACCAGCGGGTCGAGTTCGAGGTGACCCAGGGCCAGAAGGGCCCGCAGGCGGAGAACATCCGCCCGCTCTGATCTTTCAGATCAACCGGCACCACCACCGCGCCCCGCCGGGCGTGGTGCACGGGCCGGCCCGCCGCGCCGCCCTCCCGTAACCGGGACGTGGCGCGCCGAGGCGGGTCGGCCCGTACCTTTTCGGTTCGTGCTTGTGATCACCGGCCCTGCCGGTGACGCGCCGCTGGTCGGCGCCCTTCCTCGACACGTGCCGCCTCGAGGAAGGCTTTCCGCATGACCACGACCCTGCCCACCTTCGCCGACACCGGCCTGGCGCCGGCGCTCGTCTCCGAGCTGGTCGCCCAGGGCATCACCGCGCCGTTCCCGATCCAGTCGGCCACCCTGCCCGACTCGCTCGCCGGCCGGGACGTGCTCGGCCGCGGGCGGACCGGCTCGGGCAAGACGCTCGCGTTCGGGCTGCCGCTGCTGCACCGTACGGCCGGCCGCCGGGCCCGTCCCGGTCGCCCGCTCGCCCTGGTGCTGGTGCCCACCCGGGAACTGGCCGCGCAGGTGACCGCCGCGCTCGTCCCGTACGCCGGGGCGCTCGGGCTGCGCTGCGCCACGGTGGTCGGCGGGCTCTCGCTGAGCCGGCAGGCGGACGCGCTGCGGGCCGGCGCCGAGGTGCTGGTGGCCACGCCGGGACGGCTGCACGACCTGATCGACCGGGGTTCCGCCCGGCTGGACCAGGTGGCCATCACCGTCCTCGACGAGGCGGACCAGATGGCTGACATGGGTTTCCTGCCGCAGGTGACGAAGCTGCTGGAGCAGGTCGCGCCGGGCGGGCAGCGGATGCTCTTCTCGGCCACCCTGGACCGTGGCGTGGACCGGCTGGTCCGCCGGTTCCTGGCCGACCCGGTCACGCACTCCGTCGACCCGGGCACCGCCACGGTCACCGCGATGACCCACCACGTGCTGCACCTGGAGCCGGAGGACAAGCCGGCCGCGCTGGCGAACATCGCCGCCCGTGAGGGCCGCACCATCGTCTTCATCGCCACCAAGCACCGCGCCGACCGGGTGGCCCGCCAGTTGCTCGCCAAGGGCGTACGCGCCGCCGCGCTGCACGGTGGCAAGTCGCAGCCGCAGCGCACCCGGATCCTGGAGCAGTTCCGCACCGGCCAGGTCACCGCGCTGGTGGCCACCGACGTGGCGGCGCGGGGCATCCACGTCGACGGGCTCGATCTGGTGGTCAACGCGGACCCGCCCACGGAGGCCAAGGACTACCTGCACCGGGGCGGCCGGACCGCGCGGGCCGGGGAGTCGGGCACCGTGGTCACCCTGGTCCTGCCGGAGCAGCGCCGCGACGTGGCCCGGCTGATGACCACCGCGGGGATCAATCCGAAGACCACCCGGGTACGCCCCGGTGACGCGGAGCTGGGTCGGCTGACCGGGGCGCGGGAGCCTTCCGGTACGCCGGTGACCATCGCGCCGCCGGTCGCCGCGCATCCGGCCCCCGGGACCCGTCCGCGTCGCCGCCCGCGCCGGCGCTGACCGGCCGGCCCGGGTCACCTCGCTGAGTCGGGGATCAGCGGACTTTCAGTCGGCTGTCCGACACTCCGGCGGCGCTCCGGCGACCATGCTGGTCGCCGGGGGCCGGTCGGGGGGACCGGCCGGACGCGGGAGGGGTGACCATGGCGGGCGACGCCGGCCCGGGTGGGACCCGGGAAGTGCTGCTGGTGCTCGCCGTCGCGGGCGCCGGTCTGGCGCTCGCCGTGGTGGCCGCGTTCGGGCCCTGGCATCCGGCCGCGGCCGGTTCGCAGGACCGGGGTGCGGCCCGCACCTTCAACCCCGGACAATAGTCGGCCGCGCACGCACCGAGGGGGCGCGAGCGGCCGGGCGGGGCCCCGGCACCGGGCCCCGCCCGGCGTCCGGCCGACCGATGACGGCGAGCATGGCCCGAGCGCGTGGTCGACGTGCGCCGAGGCGCACGCGACGTCAGTTGCCGGCCTGGTCCAGCACGCCCCAGCGGCGGCGGATCGCCTTGTCGGCCGCACCGAACGCGGTGTCCACGAGCAGGCCGACCACCAGGATGACGATCATGATGGCCATCAGCCGGGGCGCCTCGCTCAACTCGCGGGCGTAGGTGAGCTGCGCGCCGATCGAGGTGCGGGTGGCGATGACCACCAGCAGCTCACCGGCCATCAGGCTGCGCCAGGCGAACGCCCAGCCCTGCTTGAGCCCGGCCACGATGGCGGGCAGCGCGGCCGGCGCGATCACGTAGCGGTAGAGGTTGAGCCCCCGGGCGCCGAGGTTGCGGCCGGCCCGGACCAGCAGCGGCGGCACGTAGTCCACACCGTGGATGACGCCGTTGGCGACCGACGGCGCGGCGCCCAGCACCACCACGAAGAAGATCGCCTGCTCGCTGAGCTGGAACAGCAGGATGGCCAGCGGGAACCAGGCGATCGACGGCATGGTCTGCAACGCGGTGATCATCGAGCCGAGCGCGGCCCGGAGCACCTTGACCCGGGCCACCCCGAGGCCGAGCAGCAGGCCCACCGCGACCGCGGCGGAGAACCCGACGACCGCCCGGCGGGCGGTGGTTGCCAACCCTTCCCAGAGCGCGGAGCTGGTCAGGTAGTGGCCGAGGTCGGCGAAGACCACCGCCGGGCCGGGCAGCGCCCACGGCTCCTTCCAGCCGCTCCAGACGACGGCCTGCCAGAGCGCGACCGTCAACGCCAGCGCGGCGAACTTGGGCCAGGTGGCCGACCAGAGGCGGCGTACCCGGGACGGGCCCTTCTCCCGGCCGGCGATCTCCAGCGCGTCGAGGCCGGAGATCTCCGCGTCGGTGCGCGTCGATCCGGCGAGGGTGTCACTGGCCATGCCGGCCCACCTCCTTGCGCAGCCGGTCGGTGACCTCGGCGGCGATGGCCGACACCTCCGGCGAGTCGATCCGCCGGGGTCGTGGCACGTCGACCCGGGTGGAGTAGATGATCCGGCCGGGCCGGCTGGAGAGCAGGACGATCCGGTCGGCGAGCCGGGCCGCCTCGCGCACGTTGTGCGTGACGAACAGGACGGTCAGCTTGCGCTCGCCCCAGATCCGCTCCAGCTCGTCGTGCAGGATGTCCCGGGTCATCGCGTCGAGCGCGCCGAACGGCTCGTCCATCAGCAGCACCGGGGTGTCAAGCGCGAGCGTGCGGGCCAGCGCGACCCGCTGCCGCATGCCGCCGGAGAGCTGGTGCGGGCGCTTGCGGCCGAACTCGGACAGGTGGACCGTGCGCAGCAGTTCGGCCACCCGCGCGCGGCGCTGGTCACGGGGGAGCCCGCGTAGCTTGAGCGGCACCTCGACGTTGCCCTCGACGGTCGACCACGGGAACAGCGCCGGCTCCTGGAACATCAGGCCCGGGTTGACGCCCTCGCCCAGCTCGATCGCGCCGCCGCTGACCCGGTCCAGACCGGCGACCAGGTTGAGCAGCGTGCTCTTGCCGCAGCCGGACGCGCCGACCATGCAGACGAACTCGCCCGGCGCGACGTCGAGCGACACCCCGTCCAGCGCCAGGACGGCGTGTTCGCCCTGGCCGTACACCTTTGTCACGCCGCGCAGCGCGACCGAGCCGGTCGCGCCGCGCGGGGTGGTCGCGGTCGACGTCACGGCTTGGTGACCTCGGGCTTGCCCTGCGCCTTCAGCACCTCGTTGAGGAACGTCAGGTCGTAGAGGCCGGTCAGGTCGACCGGTTGGGTCAGCCCGACCGCGACGGCGTGGTCCAGGCCGGTCTTCAGCGAGGACGAGATCGGGTCGTTCGTGAACTCCAGCGTCGGCCAGGCCTGTTGGATCAGCTTGAGGTCCAGCGGCTTCCCGGTGATCTTGCCGATGTGCGCGGAGACGGCCTGCTGCGCCTCGTCCGGCCTGGTGTTGACGAACTCGTTCGCCGCGACCTGTCCCTCGACCAGCTTCTTCACCACGTCCGGGTGCGCCTTGCGGAACTTGGTGCTGACCAGCAGGTTGGTGATGACGAACTTCTTGTCCGGCCAGAGGTCGCGCTCGTCGACGAGCACCTTGCCACCGGCGTTGACCAGCCGGGAGACGAACGGCTCCGGCACCCACGCGCCGTCGATGGCCCCGCTGCCGAACGTCTCGACCGTCTGCGCGTTCTCCTGCGGAACGACCTTGACGTCGCCGCCGCCCTCCTTGGTGGTCGCCAGGCCGTTCTCCTTGAGCCAGTAGCGCAGCGCGACGTCCTGGGTGTTGCCGAGCTGCGGGGTGGCGATCTTCTTGCCGCGCAACTGCTCCACCGTGGTGATGGCGGGCTTGACCACGAGCGCGACGCCGCCGGACGCGGCGCCGGAGACCACCCGGACCGCCTCGCCCTTCGACTTGGAGAAGGCGTTCACGGTCGGGTTCGGACCGATGTACGTGGCGTCGAGCGCGCCGGAGAAGACCGCCTCGATGGCGGCCGGGCCGGCGTTGAAGGTCTTCGTCTCCAGCGTGACGTCGCCGCCCAGCTTCTCCTTGAAGATCCCCTTCTCCACGCCGACCACGGCCGGCGCGTGGGTGATGTTCGGGAAGTAGCCCAGGCGCAGCGTCACCGGGCCGGAGGCACCGGCGCCGTCGTCACCGCAGGCGGCTGTGGTGCCGAGCGTGGCCGCGCCGACCGTGGCCAGGGTGGCCAGGGTGACCAGGCGGCGCAGGGGGAGCCGTCTCATCGATCGTCCAATCCGCAGTATTCCTATTTAGTTGGTAGGAAGAGTGGGGCAGGGGGCGGCCGTCGTCAAGACCTGTCCCGCATCTGTCCACCGTTCGGCCGGGGCACACCGCCGGTGCGGCCGGTACGGAGGCGCTAGTGTCGATCGCGTGCCGACGCGGAGAGTGAAGATCCCAGCCACGAAATACCCGGTCGAGCGGTTCGACCTCGACAACGGCCTTCGGGTGGTGCTCACCCCGGACCGCAGCGCCCCGGTGATCGGGGTGGCGGTGGTCTACGACGTCGGCATCCGCTCCGAGCCGCAGGGCCGCACCGGCTTCGCCCACCTCTTCGAGCACCTGATGTTCCAGGGCTCGGAAAACCTGGAGAAGCTCGCCCACTTCCGGCACGTGCAGGGCGCCGGCGGCACCTTCAACGGCTCCACCCACCTCGACTACACCGACTACTTCGAGACGCTGCCGAGCAACGCCCTGGAACGGGCGCTGTTCCTGGAGGCCGACCGGATGCGCGGCCCCCGGCTGACCGAGGAGAACCTGCGCAACCAGGTCGACGTGGTCAAGGAGGAGATCCGGGTCAACGTGCTCAACCGGCCGTACGGCGGGTTCCCCTGGCTGACGCTGCCCCCGGTGATGTTCGACACCTTCCCCAACGCGCACGACGGCTACGGCTCCTTCGACGACCTGGAGTCGGCGACGGTGGCCGACGCCGCCGACTTCTTCCGCCGCTACTACGCCAGCGGCAACGCGGTGCTCGCGGTCAGCGGCGACATCGACGTGGCGGAGACGACCGCGCTCGTCGAACGGCACTTCGGCGACGTGCCGGCCCGCCCCGCCCCGGAGCGGCCCGACTTCACCGAACCCGACCTGACCACCGAGCGGCGCAGCACGTACACCGACGCGCTGGCCCCGCTCCCGGCCGTGGCGAGCGCCTGGCGGGTGCCCGACCCGGCCACCGACTTCGCCGGCTACCTGCCCTACGTGGTGCTGGCCGAGGTGCTCACCGACGGCGACGCCTCCCGGCTGGTCGAACGGCTGGTGCAGCGCGACCGCACGGTCACCAGCCTGGGCGGCTACCTCGGCTTCATGGGCGACCCGTTCGACGTGCGCGACCCCACCGCGCTGCTGCTCCAGGCCCACCTGCCGCCCGGCGGCGACGTGGACAAGGTGCTGCGCACCGTCGACGAGGAGCTGGACCGGCTGGCCACCGGCGGGCTGGCCGAGGGCGAGCTGGCGCGTACCCAGGCCCGGATGGCCACCCACCTGCTGCGGGACACCGACGCGGTGCTGGGTCGGGCGCTGCGGATGGCCGTGCTGGAACAGCAGCGCGGCGAGCCGGAACTCCTCAACGACCTGCCCCGGCTGGTCGGCGCGGTGACCGAGGAACAGGTCCGCGCCGCCGCCGCCACCCTGCGGCCCGAGCGCCGCGCATCCGTCGAGGTCGTGGCCGGAGGTGCCCGATGACCGCCACCGCCGCCGCCACCACCACCCGACCGCTGCCGGCGCTCGGCCCGAACAAGCGCCTGACCGTGCCGAAGCAGGCCGAGCGCACGCTCGGCAACGGCCTCACCGTGATCGCGGTACGCCGCCCCGCCGTACCCCTGGTCGAACTGCGGCTCTGGATGCCGTTCGGCCGGACCCACCTGGCCCGGGGCGCGATGCTGGCGCAGACCATGCTGGCCGGCACCGAGGCGCACACCGCCACCGAGATCGCCGCCGAGCTGCAGAAGGTCGGCGGCGGGCTCTCCGCCGGCCTCGACCCGGACCGGCTGATGCTCTCCGGCGCGGGTCTGGTCACCGGGCTGGACCGGATGTTGGAGCTGCTCGCCGAGGTGCTCACCGGCGCCAGCTACCCGGGTGACTGGGTGGCGACCGAGCGGGACCGTCTGGTCGACCGGATCCAGGTCGCCCAGAGCCAGCCCTCCCACCTGGCCCGGACCGCGCTGCTCAAGCGGGTCTACGGCCGCCACCCGTACGCGGTGCAGACCCCCGAGCCCGACCAGGTACGGGCGGTCCGCCCGGCCGCGCTGCGCCGGCTGCACGCCGAGCGGGTGCATCCGGCCGGCGCGGTGCTGGTGCTCGTCGGCGACGTCCGCCCGGAGCAGGCGCTCGACACGGCCGAGGCGGCGCTCGGCGGCTGGCGGGGCGACGGTCACACCGCCGAGCTGCCGCCCGCGCCGCCGCTGGAGCCGGGGCCGCTGCTGCTCGTCGACCGGCCCGGCGCGGTGCAGTCCTCGCTGCGTCTCGCGCTGCCCGCGGTGCCCCGCACCCACCCCGACCACGCCGCGTTGCAACTGGCGAACCTGATCTTCGGCGGCTACTTCTCCTCGCGCTGGGTGGAGAACATCCGCGAGGACAAGGGCTACACGTACGGGCCGCACTCGCTCGTCGAGCACTCGGTGGCCGGTTCGGTGCTCGTGGCCGGCGCCGAGGTGGCCACCGAGGTGACCGCGCCGGCGCTGCTGGAGACCACCTACGAGCTGGGCCGGCTGGCCACCGTCCCGGTGAAGCCGGAGGAGCTGGAACAGGCCCGCCGGTACGCGCTCGGCACGCTCCAGCTCGGCATGTCCACCCAGGCCGGCCTCGCGTCGCTGACCAGCGCGTACGCCGGCAACGGGCTGCGGCTGGACTTCCTCACCGAGCACGCCGCCCGGCTGGCCGCGGCGACCGTGGACGACGTCGCCGAGGTGGCCGCCCGCTACCTGGCCCCGGCGCGGGCGGTCACCGTGGTGCTCGGCGACGCGGCGCGGGTGGCCGACTCGCTGGCGGCGCTCACGCCGGTGCGGACGGAAGCGTGACCGGCGAGCCGGCTCCGCCGCTGGCCCGGTCCACGCTGGACCGGGCCGCCCACCGGCGTGCCGACCCGGCGTGGCTGGCCGAGGCGTGGGAGCAGGCCCGGGTGCTGGTGCTGGACTCCACGGACCAGGGTCGCGTCCTGGTCCGTGGCGAGGTCGCCCCACCGGAGCTGGTCCTGGTCGGCTCCGGCGAACTGCCCGAGGTGCCCCGCTCGGTGCCGATGTTTCTCGGCGTCGAACCGGACGGGGTGCCGGTCTTCGCGGTGGACGGGCCGCTGCCGGCGTTGCCGGACACCCGCCGGGTCCACCTGCGGGAGGTCGGCCACCTGATGACCGATCGGGACGCGGGCCTGTTCACCACCGCGTTGGCGCTGCTCAACTGGCACCTGCGGCACGGCTACTCGCCGTCCACCGGCCAGCCGACCCAGGTCGACGAGGCCGGCTGGTCCCGGCTCGACCCGGGCGGCCACCGCACCTGGCCGCGTACCGACCCGGCCATGATCGTGCTGGTGCACGACGGGGTGGACGGCCCGGAGGGCCGCTGCCTGCTCGGCAACAACGCGGCCTGGCCGAGCAGCCCCGGCGTGCGCCGCTACTCCTGCCTGGCCGGGTACGTCGAGCCGGGCGAGTCGGCCGAGGCCGCCGTGCTGCGTGAGGTCCGCGAGGAGGTCGGCGTCGCGGTCGAGGAGATCGGGTACGTGTCGAGCCAGGCATGGCCGTTCCCCGGCTCGTTGATGCTCGGCTTCCTGGCCCGGGCCGACGCCGACGCGCCGATCGAGGTCGACCCGACCGAGATCGCGCACGCGCGCTGGTTCAGCCGGCGGGAGATCGGCGCCGCCCTGGCCGGCGAGCCGGTGCCGGTGGACGGTGGCGACCGCCTGCTCCTGCCACCGCCGTCGTCGATCGCCCTGTTCCTGGTGCACCGCTGGCTCGACGGCCACTGCTGACCAACGTTAAGAAGGGCCCCCGCCTATACCGCAGGCGTTAAGCGGGGCCCCTTCCTTACACAGGGAGGACGCGGTCCCGGCCCGGACCGTCGTTGCCGCGACGGTCCCGGGCCGGGATCACGGGCCGTCGTGGCCGGGTGAGGCGTGGAGCACGGCGGGGGAGCCGGTCCGGCCACGACGGAGTCAGCGGCCGGTCATCCGCCGTCCCAGCGGTACGGCTGGCCGGGGGCGGGATCCTCGACGGGCAGCACCTTCACCCGGTGCCGACCGGCGCGTACCGCCCCGACGGCGGACAGCGCGCGGGCGAGCAGGAGGGCGGCGTCCCGGTCCTCGGCGTGGACGACCTGACGGCGGGGCTCCGGCGCGCTTGTCTCGTCCCGCAGCCGGACCCCGCCGGCCCAGGCGGCGGCGATGTCGGCGTCGGCGGCGCTTCGGATCTCGGTGCGGACGATCAGGAACCGCATGGTGTCCCCCGGAAGTGGACGGATGCGCGGTGGAACTTCCACGTCGCTCCAGGCGTCATCGTACGCCCGCACGTCGTCCCAGCAAGTGAAACGTGCGGGCTCGACCGTTCGGGGGATAGCAGGTCAGGACGGTTGTCGGGGGTGGACAAGCGAGGGGCCGCCGGCGTCACGCCGACGGCCCCGGAACACTCGCCGGATCAGTCCAGGTCGAACTGGCCGTTCTTCGTCCCGGCGAGGAAGCCGAGCCAGCCGGCCCGGTCGAACAGCAGGACCGGTCCGCCCGGGTCCTTGCTGTCCCGCAGCGCCATGGTCGCCGCTCCGGTGCCGAGCGGGGCGACCTCCACGCAGTTCGAGGTCTGGCTGCGGGTGCTCTTGCGCCAGGCGGCGCGGGCGAGTTGCCCGGAGGTCGTGCTGTTGCGGATTTCGTTCATGGTGTTCCTGCTCCTGGTGAGGTGCTCCGATGGGAACGAGTGACGCCGGGGCCGGACGGTGTCCGTGGCGGATCACCGTTCCGTCGTGAGGCGCCCCGAGCCCGGGCGGCGTTGGGTCGGCGCCGTTGCCGGCCCGGACGCCACGGTGGACTCGACTGCCGTGCCGGTCAGCGGTCCCGTCGCTTCGATCAACCAGGAGATGGTGTCCGAAGCGGAGAGTGCCGACGAGCATAGCCACTCGAACACCACTTTATAGCGATTTAGGGTGCTAACCTCGGTCGACATGACGTCGCCGAACCCACTTTCGATGGCGAGTGTCTCCGGATCGAGGGGATCGGCGAACCGATAGACCGAGAAGGCGGTCGGCGGAACGTACCAGTCGCCAACCTGCGTGTCCCGCAGCAGCAGCCGCAGCTCCACGTTCGGCAGTCGCGCCAGCTCGCACAGGTGGACGAGCTGCTCGCGCAGCACCTCCGGGGGCCCGGCCCGCCGGCCGAACGCGGTCTCCTCCAGCACGGCCGTGTAGCGGGTCACGTGCTCCAGCAGTGCCTGGCGGGATCGGCGGGCGCCGACCTCGGTCTCCGGGTCCTCCGGATCCGGGTCGCCGGCCTCCTCGGCCACCTTCGCCGCGGACAGGATCCGGTGCCGGGCGTACCCGGGGGTCTGCAACAGCCCGGGCACCAGCACCGGGCTGTACTCGGAGATCTCCGCGCAACCCGCCTCCAACTCGGCGAAGGCGCGCTGCTGCTCGGTCATCACCGGGAACTTGCGCATCCACCCCCGCATGTCGCCGGCCTCGTGGGCGATCCCGATCAGCTCCGCGCGCAGCTCGTCGGCGGCGCCGTAGATCGTCAGCAGCGCGTCGACGTCCTCCGGGTCGGGTCGGCTGCGGCCGTTCTCCAACCGCGACAGCTTGGATGCGGAGGCCCAACCGATCCGGTCGATGACCTGGTCACCGGTGAGACCGGCGTGTTCGCGGAGCCGACGCAGCTCGTTGCCGAGTCGACGACGGCGCAGAATCGGGCCCGGTGAGGCAGGAGGCACGGCGTCCTCTTTCCCGTCGACCGTCGCAAAGACGCGACGGTAACTGTATGGAATTCGCCCCCCACGGCCAGTATGGACGGCGCGACCGGTGTCGGCGGGTCCGGCGAGGGCGTGTCACGAGACAAAAAGAGGACTGTGGAGGGCGCCTTCACCGGCGTCCGCCCCCGACGCGCCCGCGGGCGCAACCCCTGCCGGAGGGAACCGATGCGCACCGTCCTGCGCCGCCCCGACTTCCGCCTGCTCTTCGCCGCGATGGTGGCGAGCATGGCGGCGGAGTCCATCCTGCTGCTCGCGCCGGCCGTCTGGGTGAAGGACCTGACCGGCTCGGACGGCATGGCCGGGGCGACCGTCTTCGCCGTCATCGCGCCGATGGCGCTCGCCCCGCTGGTCGGCTGGGTGGTCGACCGCTACCGCCGCCGGCCCTTCTTCATCGTCGCCAACCTGACCGCCGCCGTGCTGCTCGGCCCGCTGCTCACCGTGCGGGACCGGGACGACGTCTGGGTGATCTACCTGGTCGCGGGCCTCTACGGCCTGTCCTCGATCACCGTGGCCGCCGTGCTCAACGGGCTGATCCGGCAGATGCTTCCGCCCGACCTGCTGGGCGACGCGAACGGGGCGCTACAGACCGTCCGGCAGGGGCTGCGGCTGATCGGGCCGCTCGCCGGGGCCGGCATCTACGCCGCGGTGGGTGGCTGGCTGCTGACGGTGCTGGCCATGGGCGGCTTCCTGGCCGCCGCGGCGGTGGTCGGGCTGCTCCGGGTGGACGAGGGCGTGTCGCCGGGGGCCGGACGCCACCTGACGACCGGGCTGGGCGCCGGGTTGCGCCACCTGGCCCGCGAGGCGGCGCTGCGCCGGGCGCTCGTCGGGTACGGGCTCGGTTCGCTGGTGATGGGCTTCACCGAGTCGCTGATCTTCGCGTACGTCGACCAGGGTCTGGGCCGCGACGCCGCGTTCGTCGCCGTGCTGGTCCTGGTGCAGGGGATCGGTGGGCTGATCGGCGGCCTGTTCTCGGCCGCCGTGGTCCGCCGCCTGGGCGAACTCGGCGCGCTGGCCGCCGGGGTGACGTTCTTCGGCCCGGCCGCGCTGGCGCTGGCGTACCCCCGGCTCTGGCTCGGGGTGGTGGCGCTGCTGCTGGCCGGCGTCTCGCTGCCGCTGACCATGGTGGGGTTGCACACGCTGGTCCAGCGGCGGACGCCGCCGGGCCTGCTGGGCCGGGTCACCGCCGCGTCGCGGGCGCTCGTCAGCGGGCCGCAGGCGGTCTCCATCGGCGGCGGCGCGCTGCTCGTGGGCGTCTTCGACTACCGACTGCTGTTCGCGCTGGTGGGGGTGATCACCATGGCCGCGGGCCTGTATCTCTGGCGGGGCCGTGGGCTCACCCCGCCGGGCGCCGGCCCGGCCCGCGTACCGGGGCCCCGCCGGCCGCTCGACGACGAGATGCTCGCCACCATCCAGCGACGTCGCGCGCGCTGAGCCGACGACGAGCGACCGCACCCGGAGGGGTACGGCCGCTCGTCGGTTGCGCTCAGCTCAGCCGGGAAGCGCGGCGAGGTGCTGCTTGACCTGGTTGATCGAGGGGTTGGTCAGGGCGCTGCCGTCGGCGAAGCGCAGCGTCGGCACGGTCTGGTTGCCGCCGTTGACACCCATCACGAACTCCGCAGCCGCGGTGTCCTGCTCGATGTCGACCACCTCGTACGCGATGCCCTCCCGGTCGAGCTGCGACTTCAGCCGGTGGCAGTAGCCGCACCACGGGGTGGAATACAACGTCAACATGGTCAGGTCCTCCAAGGATGGCTCACGCCCGGCCCGTTCAGGCCAGGCTAACCTCTGCAACATCGGGCGGGGCTGGGATGATTCCCTGCTGTGGGGGTTCACTCAGCGGCGGAACGGGTGCTGACCGGGCTGGATCCGGAGCAGCGGTCCGCGGTGACCGCCCCGGCCGGCCCGGTCTGCATCCTGGCCGGCGCCGGCACCGGCAAGACCCGTGCGGTGACCTCGCGGATCGCGTACCGGGCGCTGACCGGCGACATCGCCGCCCGGCACGTGTTGGCGGTCACGTTCACCGCGCGGGCCGCGGCCGAGATGCGAAGCCGTCTGACCGTGCTCGGGGTGCAGGGTGTGCAGGCGCGCACGTTCCACGCGGCGGCGCTGCGGCAGGTCCGCTACTTCGCCCCCCGGCTGCTCGCCGGGCGGGCCATGCCGGAGCTGCTGGACAGCAAGGTGCGGGTGGTCACCCTGGCCGCCGCCAAGGTGGGCCTGCGGGCCGACCGGACCGCCGCCCGGGACCTCGCCGCCGAGATCGAGTGGGCCAAGTCCTCCCTGGTCGAGCCCGGTGAATACGTCGTGGCCGCGGCCAAGGCGCTGCGCGAGACGCCGTACGAGCCGGCCCGGGTGGCCGAGGTGTTCACCGCGTACGAGCGGCTCAAGCGCGGCAACGGGGTGATCGATTTCGAGGACATGCTGCGCGCCGCGGTCTGGGGGATCGAGGAGCACCCGGACGTGGCCGAGCAGGTGCGCAACCAGTACCGGCACTTCGTCGTGGACGAGTACCAGGACGTCAACCCGCTCCAGCAGCGGCTGCTGGAGGTGTGGCTCGGCGGCCGGGACGACCTCACCGTGGTCGGCGACGCCAGTCAGACCATCTACTCGTTCACCGGCGCGACCTCGTCGTACCTGGTCGACTTCCCGCGCCACCACCGCGGCGCGACGGTGGTCCGGCTGGTCCGCGACTACCGCTCCACCCCGCAGGTGGTGGGCCTGGCCAACGCGGTGATCTCGGCGGCCCGGGGCGCCGAGGCGCGGCTGCGGCTGGAGCTGCACGGCCAGCGCCGGCCCGGCCCGGAGCCGGAACTGCGGATCTTCACCGACGAGCCGGCCGAGGCCAACGCCGTCGCCGCCCGCTGCCGGGCGCTCGTGGCCGGCGGCACCCCGGCGCGGGAGATCGCGGTGCTGTTCCGCACCAACGCGCAGTCCGAGGCGTACGAGAAGGCGCTCACCGAGGCCGAGGTGCCCTACGTGTTGCAGGGCGCGGAGCGGTTCTTCGAGCGACCCGAGGTGCGCCAGGCGATGATTGCGTTGCGCGCCGCCACCCGGTCCGTCCCCGGGGAGACGCCGCTGAGGACGGCCGTGGTGGAGGCGCTCCGCGCGGTCGGCTGGACGCCCGACGCGCCCCCGCCCGGCGGCGTCGCGCGCGAACGCTGGGAGGCGCTCGCCGCGCTGGTCCAGCTCGCCGAGGAGTACGCGGCGAGCCCGCCCGTGGTGCCGATCGGCGAGGCCGCCTCGATCGAACGGCCGGTGACGCTCGCCGATTTCACCGAGGAACTGGCCCGGCGGGCCGCCCAGCAGCACGTGCCCACCGTCGAGGGGGTGACGCTCGCGTCGTTGCACTCGGCGAAGGGCCTGGAGTGGGACGCGGTGTTCCTGGTCGGGCTGGCCGAGGGCACGCTGCCCACCACGTACGCGAAGACGCCCGATCAGGTCGAGGAGGAACGGCGGCTGCTCTACGTCGGGATCACCCGGGCGCGGGAGTGGCTGTGGCTGTCGTACGCGGCGGCCCGCTCGCCCGGCGGTCGGGCCCGGCGGCCGTCCCGCTTCCTGCCGCAACTGGACCGTTCCGGCGGCGGTGAGCGGGCCGGCGGCGCGGGTCCGACCCGGCGGGCCGAGCGGCGGCGACCGCAGGTGGTGTCCTGCCGGATCTGCGGCGCCACGCTGCTCGCCGGCGCGGACCGCAAGCTGGGCCGCTGCCCGACCTGCCCGTCCGACCTGGACGAGGAGCTGTACGGGCGGCTGCGGGAGTGGCGGCAGCGGGTGGCCGGCGCGCAGCGGGTGCCGGCGTACGTGGTCTTCACCGACGCCACGCTCACCGCGCTCGCGGAACGGAAGCCGGCGCGCACCGAGGAACTGGTCGCGATCGCCGGGATCGGGCCCCGGAAAGTGGGGCTTTACGGCGATACGGTGCTGGCGCTGGTGGCCGGCGCGGCGGTGGACGACATCTGCCCACAGAAAACTTCTGAAAACTAGCCGTAAATCGTTTGCCCTCCCCTGCGGGCGAGGAATAGCCTCAGGGCACACCTCGAAGCGGCGCTGTTCTGGCTGCTCACGGGGGATGAGTCCACGGTCGGCACGAGGAAGGTCAGGGAGGTGGCACCAATGGAGATTTACATCTACGAGCGTCCGGCGGCGATGCCAGCTGCCTGCGCTCCGCTGTCGGCTGTCCGGGTGGCCCTCGCCGCTCGACCGTCGGCTCCGCAGGTGCACCAGGCCCAGGTTCAGGCCGAGCTGAATCTGACCGTTGCGCCGCCGCGTGGAGTCGAGGGGACCAGTGGCTTCACGGGCATGGGCATCGGCGTCAAGAAGCGCACCGATGTCAGCGGCGTTCCACCTCGAGGTAGACCGGTCTGATCCATCAGACCACCGGCTCACCTCGAGGCCGCGGAACCCGCACACCGGGATCCGCGGCCTCAGTTTTTTGTGCACCGCCGTAGTGCCGAAGTCGGAAATGCGATCCACGAGATCGAAGTGAGAGAGAGGTGACCGGAGGATGAGTCTGGCGTTGGCCCCACTCGACGTGAGCGTCGAGGTGGAGGCGAACCTGCCCTGCCGGAAGTTCGACCCCGACCTGTGGTTCTCCGACCAGCCCGCCGAGCTTGAGCTGGCCAAGTCGCTCTGCGGGGACTGCCCGCTGCGCGTCGAGTGCCTGGCCGGGGCGGTGGAGCGGGCCGAGCCCTGGGGCGTCTGGGGCGGCGAGATCTTCGAGCGTGGCGCGGTCGTCCCGCGCAAGCGGCCCCGGGGCCGCCCGCGTAAGGAGGACGTCGCCCGTGACGCCCAGCTCCGGGTCGAGGCGGAGGCGCGACTGGCGGCCAGTGGGCTGTCCGAGTCGCGTAGCGCCGTCCGGCTGGCAGCCTGACACACCTACGTTCCGAAACCGACCGATGCCGGTGTCCCTCCACCGGCCGAGATGAGAGAGACCAACGATGCTGCACCTGCCGAATGGAACCGAGATGCAACTACTCCACGAAGCGTTGTCCCGGGCCCGAATGCCCCGGCCTCAGGCCGGTCGCACCACCACGAGCACTGAGGCAACCCGTTCCGCCCGTACCGTCGCCATGCGGAGTCGCGGCCAGTCGGCCCGCGACCTGGGCGTTCTCTAGATCGACACCTGAGGAAGGGGCGGTGACCGGATGGTCGCCGCCCCTTCGGCGTACGTCCGCCCTCAGGCCACCGGGGCGAAGCCGGGCAGCCAGCGTTCCAGGATCTCCCGGTAGGACGCCTTCGCCTCCAACTGGCAGAGCACCCCGATCGAACCAAGCGTCACCCGATGGATCATCAGGTAGGACGGCGGCAGGTTGAGCTGGCGGCTGAGCTGGTAGGCGGCGGACCGTGGGCTGGCCAGTCGGGCCGCCTCGGCCCGTAGCCACGCCCGGGTGAAGCGGAACTCGTCGGCCGCGATCGGCTCCAGCATCGGGCGGAGGAAGTCGAGCACCGCCGGGGCGTCGATCGGCTCGGACCGGCTGACGAAACCCTCACCGCGCAGGCCGTCCACCACCCCGTCGGCGTCCCCGCGCAGCGCGAGCGCGGCGATCCGGCCGATCGGCTCGGGCGTGCCCTCCGGCAGCCGGGCCACCGCGCCGAAGTCGATCACACCGAGCCGGCCGTCCGGCAGCAGCCGGAAGTTGCCCGGATGCGGGTCGGCGTGCAGCAGCCCGGCCCGCTCCGGCGCGGACAGGTGCAGCTCGGCCATCAGGTGCCCGGCCCGGTCGCGTTGCTCCTCGGTGCCCTCCCGGATGATCTGGGAGAGCGGGATGCCCTCGACCCACTCGGTGATCAGCACCCGGGGCGCGGCGTCGAGCACCTCCGGGATGAAGATGTCCGGGTCGTCGGCGTACGCGGCGGCGAAGGCCCGCTGCGACTCGGCCTCCAACTCGTAGTCCAGCTCCTCGGTGATCCGCTCGCGCAGCTCGGCGAGGAGCGGCTTGACGTCCAGGCCCGGCTGGATGGCCCGGAACATGCCGCCCAGCCGGGAGAGCTGCTTGAGGTCGGCGAGCAGGGCGTCACCGGCGCCCGGGTACTGGATCTTCACGGCCACGTCCCGGTGCCGCGGGCCGCCGTTCGGGCCGTACCCCGGGTCACGCCAGATCGCGCGGTGCACCTGCCCGATGCTGGCCGCGGCGGCCGGGGTGTCGTCGAAGGAGACGAACCGGTCCCGCCAGTCCGGCCCGAGCTGCTCGGCGAGCACCTTGTGCACGGTCGCGGCGGGCAGCGGCGGGGCGGCCTCCTGGAGCTTGGTGAGCGCCTGCCGGTAGGGCGCGGCGACCTCCTCGGGCAGCGCCGCTTCGAACACGGACAGGGCCTGGCCGAACTTCATCGCGCCGCCCTTGAGCTGCCCGAGAACGCTGAACAACTGCTCGGCCGTGCGTTGCTGGATCTCGGCGGAGATGACGTCGGACGCGAGCCCGGTGACCCGCTTGCCCATGCCGAGGACGGTTCGACCGGCGAATCCGAGCGGCAGGGCGGCGAGTTTGGCGGTGCGGGATACGGCCCGCCGCGGGATGTCGGTCACCCGACCATTGTTACCGACGCGAGGGGCCGGCTGCTGCCGTGCGGCCGGGAGCGGCTGGGGCCGACCGGATCGGGCGACGCCCGCAGCAGCCGCAGGACGGATGCGGGGACCACCGGCGGTGTCGGAAGCGCCCGGCGCCCCGGACCTCGACCGCCGCGCCGAGCGTCTCCGGTGTGCCGCCGTCGAGCTGGGTCAGCGCCTCGGCCGCCGCGAACGCCGTCGCGGCGAGCCGGGTGGTGGTCGCGCAGGCCGGTTCCCCGTGGTCGGCCGCGAGTTGGGCGGCGAGCGCCGGCCAGTCCGGGTCCCGGTCGCCACGGTGCAGGTCGAGGCAGCGCAGGCAGGGACCGGCGGGCGGGCGGACCAGCGGCCCGATCACGGGTACGCCGCCGCGCACGTCGAGCAGGAGGTGGGGCTGCCGGCGGAGGGCGTGCCCGAGGGCGAGCGCCTCGGCGGGGCGGCCCACACCGAGCTGCACCACCAGGTGGGGCCGGGCCGCCCGCAGGGGGCCGGTGGCCGTGCCCGGCGCGCACCGGCCCAGCGTCTCGCGTACCGCCGGGGCCAGCGGCTGGCCCAGCTCCGCGCCGGGCAGGCCGGTCCCGACCAGGTCGCCGGCGCGGACCGGGCCGGACAGGTCGGGTACGACGTGCCCGACCCCGGCCTGGGCCAGCGCGACGGCGACGGCGGCACCGAGCCGGCCCGAGCCGGTGAGCAGCACCCGGGCGGACCGGCGGCGGCGCAACAGCCGGGCCGGCGTGCCGGGCAGGTCTGGTGCGGCCAGGCCCAGGGCGTCCGCCTCCGCGACCAGCCGGGCCCGCGGCGCCCCGGCGAGGTCGCGGGGGAGCAGGGTGTGCCCCGGTACGACCAGACCGGCGGCCCGGAGCGCGTCGAGCAGGGCGCGGGCCTCATCCGGTGGCACCCGGGCGGTGCTGGCCGCGGCGAGCACGGCGCGCTCGCTGCGGGTGCCGTCGAGCAGGTCGAGCAGGTGGGCGGTGCCCGGGGTCGCGACGTCGATCAGCACCGCTGGGCCGGGCTCCAGGCCGAGTTGAAGGGTGCGCCGGTCCCGCCAGAGGCGGGTGAGGCCGGGCAGGAGGGTGGGACGGGGGAGAGGAGTGGGAGGAGTCACGCCACGAATGGTGACCGTGTCCGAGCGCTCCGTCATTCGTTGTCCACAGGCGCGGCGCGCCATGGCCAGCATTGTCCACAGGATTTCGCGGGTTTTCCACAACCCGCCGGTAACCGAGTCGGATGTCCGACGGAGGAGGGGCGGCCGGGGCCACTCCTCCTCCGTGCGAACCCGAACGGGTCAGACCTTGGCTTTGCCCAGGATGCGGTTCACTGTTGTGCCGCACACCGGGCACTTGCCCTTGGCCATGTTCATGCCGGTCTTCGAGACCTCCACGTGCCCCTCGAAGTCCCGCTTCTCCTTGCACTTGACGCAGTAACCGTTGTAGGTCTGGGCCTGGTCGGCCACGGTAGCCTCCTCGTCTCGTCCGCCGGAGGTGTCCCCGGCGGGTCTCCCTGCGGCGGGCCACGAGTGGCACCGGCGCCGGGGGGTTCTCCGCGGTCAGTCTCCTGATCGCTGGTTGGCGGACCCTACCCAGGTCTGGGGGGTTCCATGTCAGCTGCACGCCGACTCTGTGAGCAAGTCGACGACGAGAGTGTGCATGCCGAGTAACGTCGGATAAGTCAGTTTCGCGGGGACACGCCGGGTAAATACGCTCAGATCCCCTTCGCGCGACCCTCCCGCGAGCGGCCCGTCGTAGATCACTTAACGTGAGGGGCGGCGGGCAGGTGATGGTCAACTACCGTCGCAAAGAAATTTTTCCGGACCCTTGGGCACCAATCAGGGTTTTCCGGGCGCGTGTCGTCGTGTTGACTCTTGCGGAGCCCTGGTCAGTACGCATTACCGTTCCCTCGTGACAGTCAACCGAGGCTGCGCGAGCCGGTAATGGCCGGGACGCGGAAGCCCGTCGTCGAGGTGCGGCGCAGCCAGCGCCGGCGACGCACGGTGTCCGCGTACCGGGACGGGGAGCGTGTCGTCGTCCTCATTCCCGACCAGTTCTCCCGGGCCGAGGAGAGCGAGTGGGTCGACCGGATGCTGGCCCGGCTGGCCGCCCGCGAGGGCCGGTTCGCCCGCTCGGATGCCGAGCTGCTGGCCCGGGCCGCCCGGCTGATCGGGCTCTACCTGGCGGAATACGGCTCGGCCGCCGAGCCGGCGAGCGTCCGCTGGGTGACCAACCAGAACGGCCGCTGGGGCTCCTGCACCCCGGCCGACCGCACCATCCGGATCTCCCACCGGATCCAGGACATGCCCGACTGGGTGATCGACTACGTCCTCCTCCACGAGCTGGCGCACCTGATCGTTCCCAGCCACAACGCGCAGTTCTGGGCCTTGGTCGCCCGCTACCCCCGCGCCGAGCGGGCGCGCGGCTACCTGGAGGGCGTGGCCGCCACCGCCGGCATCCCCTGACCCCCTCTCCCTCCCGACCCCCGCCCTGATTCACGGAAAGTGTGGCTATCCGAGCTCCGGTAGCCACACTTTCCGTGAATGTGCGCCCCGGCGCGCGGGGCGGGACGGTCTGGTCAGGCTAGGGTCGGGGGATGGTTCGACGGGTGGTGGTGGCGTTGCTCGGGCCGGTGAGCTGGGCGCCGCCGGGGATCGAGCCGGCGCGGTGGCGGACCGCCCTCGCCGAGGACGTGGTGGACCTGCTGGCCACGCTGAACGAGGTGGAGACCGCGGTGGCGGTCACGCCGGCGGACCGCTGGCTGGCCGACGCGGTGGTGTGGCCGGGCACTGCCGTGTACGAGGTGCCCGACGCCACTCCCAACGCGGTCTTCGCGGCGCTCGCCGGCTACGACCAAGCGGCCGTGGTCGCCGCCGACGCACCAGACGTGCCCGGACTGACGCTCGGCAAGCTGCTCCGGCCGCTGTCCAGCCGGCCGGTGGCGGTCGCCCCGGTGGAGGGGAGCGCGTCGGGCCTGCTCGGGGTGGCCGCGCGGCTGCCCGCACCGGAGTGGTTGCCGCCACTCGACCTTGACGTGTCTGCGCCAGCCGAGGTGCGCGCGGCGGTACCCAGGCCCGGGGACGTGGCCGTCACCGCCGGCTGGCGCCGGCTGCGCGGCCCGGCCGACCTTGGTGCTCTGGACCCGGCCTTCGAGGGCTGGGACGCGACCCGGGCACTGCTCTCCGGCCGCCCAGCCTGACCGCCTGTCCCGCGCCGGCTGGTCGTGGTCTCGGGTTGGACGTGGTCTCGGGTTGGGTCGTGGTTTCGAGCTGGCCACCGGCCGTGCCGTGTCGCCAAGGTCGCTGAGCGCTCGAGACCACGACTTCCACCATGGTGACTAGAAACTTGATGACGAGAATGACTCACGCCCGGCGGGTAGGTGCGGGCAGGGTTGAACCACCTACGTCATCAAGTTTCTCGTCACCCGACCGGGGTCTGCCCGCGCGCCGCCCGAGGCCGGCCGGCACGCATTGGCCGGGCCCGCACGCAGATCCGTGCGGACCCGACCGGTGTCCGATGTCAGGACTTGTCGTCGTCCTCGCCCGGGGTCGGCTCCTCCGGCGCGCCCGGCGCCGAGAAGTCGAAGCTTGCCAGCTCCTCGTCCAGGTCGCTGCCGGTCGTCGCGAAGCCCTGCGGGTCGGCGAAGTCGTCGTCGGAGGGGAGCAGGTCCGGGTGGCCCCAGATCGCGTCCCGGCCGGCGATGCCGCGCTGCTCGGTGAGCGCCGCCCAGAGCACCGTCGCCTCCCGCAGCCGTCGTGGCCGCAGTTCGAGGCCGACCAGGGCGGCGAACGTCTGCTCGGCCGGGCCACCCGCGGCCCGGCGGCGGCGGAACGCCTCGCCGAGGCGTACGACGTTGGGCAGGCGGTCACCGGCGGCGCTGTCCACCACGTGGCACACCCAGCCCTCGACCAGGGCGAGGACCGTCTCCAGCCGGGCCAGCGACGCCTTCTGCGCCGGGGTGTCCTCGGGGGTGAAGATGCCCTCCAGCGCGATCGCCTGCATCGACTCCGGGTCGGTCGGGTCGACCCGGCCCATCGCCTCCTCGATCGCCTCCCGGTTGACCCGGATGCCGGCGGCGTAGTTCTCCACCGCCGTCAGCACGTGCCCGCGCAGCCACGGCACGTGCTGAAAGAGCCGCTGGTGGGCGGCCTCGCGCAGGGCCACGTAGAGGCGTACCTCGTCCTCCGGCAGCTCCAGGCCCTCGCCGTACACCTTGATGTTGGCCGGGATGAGCGCGGCGGCGCCGGCGGGGCCCAGCGGCAGGCCGATGTCGCCGGCGGAGAGCACCTCGGCGGCGAGTGAGCCGAGGGCCTGGCCGAGCTGCCCGCCGAAGAGCGCGCCGCCGAGCGTGGCGACCATCGACTGCATCGGGCCGAGTTGGGCCCGTGCCTCCGGCGGCACCAGGTCGCCCATCGCGCCGACCATCCGGCTGGCCACCGGGTCGCAGAGCTTGCGCCACACGTCGAGCGTCTTGAAGATCCACTCGTTGCGGTTCCAGGCGACCGACGAGCGGATGCCGGTGGGCCACGAGGTCGCCGGCTCCAGCCAGAGGTCGGCGATCCGCAACGCATCCTCCACCGCGTTGCGTTCGAACGGCGAGACCGCCGGGTCACCGGCGGCGGCGAGCTGACTCGCGGCGACCTGCCGGGCGAGGTCCCAGTTGACCGGCCCGCTGCCCGGCGCGGACAGCAGGTGCTGCAACTGCGACATGAACTGCTGCATCTGCGCGGGATCGTTGGGGTCTGGTGGTTGACCACCCGGGAGCGCGAAGCCGAACGGAATATCAGGCACGACCTCTACGGTACGCGGGCTGCGCCGCAGGTCGTGCCCGTCGGTGTTGCGCTGAGGGCGAAGTCCGCGGTCACCGTGCCGGACGGCGCGGGACGGATCGGTACGCTCTGGCCCATGAGACGTCGCGGCCTGACCGTCCTGCTCGGTGCACTGCTCACCGCCCTGCTCAGCGTCGGCGTGTTGAGCGTGCCCCTGCCGTACGTGGTGCTCGGCCCCGGCCCGACCGTCAACACGCTCGGCAGCGCGGACGGCAAGGAGATCATCCAGGTCACCGGTCGTACGACGTCCACCTCCGCCGGGCAGCTCCGGCTGACCACGGTCGGGGTGCAGCCCACCGTCCGGCTCCGGTCGGCACTGGCCGGCTGGTTCTCCTCCGACGAGGCGGTGGTGCCGCGGGAGCTGGTCTACCCGCCGGGGGAGTCGCAGGAGGAGGTCGAGCAGCGCAACGCGGAGGACTTCCAGAACTCGCAGACCAGCGCCGAGACGGCGGCCCTGCGCGAGTTGGGCTATCCGATCCGGGTGCGGGTCAAGACCGTCACCCCGGGCGGGCCGTCGGTGGGCGTGTTCCGGCCCGACGACGTGCTCACCTCGGTCGACGGCACGCCGGTCACCAGCGCGGCCAAGCTCACCGAGCTGATCCGGGCCAAGCCGGCCGGCACCGCGTTGAAGATCGGCTACACCCGGGGCGGCACCCCGGGCACGGCCACGGTCACCAGCCGGGAACAGGACGGACGGCCGCGCATCGGCGTCGAGATCGACCAGCAGCAGCCGCACCCGTTCACGTTGAAGATCGACCTCGGTGACATCGGCGGGCCGAGCGCCGGGCTGATGTTCACCCTCGGCATCATCGACAAGCTCGAACCGGCGGACCTGACCGGCGGGAAGGTCATCGCCGGCACCGGCACCATCGACGACGAGGGGCAGGTCGGTCCGATCGGCGGCATCGCGCAGAAGCTGGTCGGCGCCAAGGAGGCCGGAGCGAAGGTCTTCCTGGTGCCCGCGGACAACTGCGCCGAGGCGGTGCGGAACCCGCAACCGGATCTGCCGCTGCTGCGGGTGGCGACACTCGACGACGCGCTCACGGCGCTGGAGACGCTCCGCGCCGGAGGGCAGCCGACGCGCTGCTGAGCGGGACCGGTCATCTCCCGCCGGCGATCGTGACGTGACCTTGACCCGACGTGTTCAGGAACACCCCGTACTCTGGGGTGCCTGGTCGGAGCCGATCACATCAAACGTGCGGAGCCAATAGTGGTCATGCGTAGCAGTCCCCTGCCGAGGATGAGCCGGCGCGGGCGCGTCACCATCGGGGTCCTGATCGGGGTGTTCGTCTTGTTCACCCTGCTCGGGTGGGGAGTCAACGCCTGGACCGACTGGCTGTGGTTCGACGAGGTCCGCTACACCCAGGTCTTCACCGGTGTGCTCGCCACCCGGCTGCTGTTGTTCCTGGTGGTCGGCGTCGGCATGGCGCTTGTCATCGCCGGCAACCTCTGGCTGGCCTACCGGGTACGACCCCGGATGCGCCCGCACTCGGCCGAGCAGGCCACCCTGGAGCGCTACCGGATGGTGCTGAGCCCCCGGCTCGGCACCTGGATCGCGCTGGTCTCCGCCGTCGTCGGGCTCTTCGCCGGCCTGTCCGCGCAGACCCGGTGGAGCCAGTGGCTGCTGTTCCGCAACGGCGGTGACTTCGGCGTCAAGGACCCCGAGTTCGGCGTCGACGTCGGCTTCTACGTCTTCCAGCTCCCGTTCTGGCGTTACGTGCTCGGCGTCGGCTTCACCGCGGTGGTGCTGGCCCTGCTCGGCGCGCTCGCCGTGCACTACGTCTTCGGCGGGGTGCGCCTCCAGGGCGTCGGCGACCGGATGACGAACGCCGCCCGCGCCCACCTGAGTTCGCTTGTCGCCGTCTTCGTCCTGCTCAAGGCCGTCGCCTACGTGCTGGACCGGCGCGCCATGCTGCTGGAGTACAACGAGGGCACCAAGCTCTACGGCGCCGGCTACGCCGACGTGAACGCGCTGCTCCCGGCGAAGGAGATCCTGGCCTGGATCTCCATCCTGGTGGCGCTCGCGATCATCGTGTTCTCCAACGCGGTGATGCGGAACCTGGTCTGGCCCGGCATCTCGCTGGCCCTGCTCGGCGTCTCCGCGGTGGCGATCGGCGGCATCTACCCGTGGGCCGTGCAGACGTTCGAGGTCAAGCCGAGCGCCCGGGACAAGGAGGCGCGGTACATCGAACGCAGCATCGCCGCGACCAGGTCCGCGTTCAGCCTCGAAGGCACGAAGACCACCGGGTACGCGGCGAGCAACCTCGTGCCACCGGCCAGCCTCGCCACCGACACCTCGGTGGTGCCGAACATCCGGCTGCTGGACCCGCAGCTCGTCTCCGAGACGTACACCCAGTTGCAGCAGGTCCGTGGCTTCTACGACTTCGGCTCGAAGCTGGACATCGACAGATACTCGGTCAAGGAGAAGACCTCCGACTACGTGGTCGGCGTCCGTGAGATCAACTACGGCGAGCTGACCGACCAGCAGAGCAACTGGATCAACCGGCACACCGTCTACACCCACGGGTACGGCCTGGTCGCCGCCCCGGCGAACCAGGTGGTCTGCGGCGGCCAGCCGTACTTCGTCTCCGGCTTCCTCGGCGACAAGGCGCAGGAGGCGTGTTCCGCGCCGACCGAGGAGATCCCGGCCCAGCAGCCGCGGATCTACTACGGCGAGCGGATGGAAGCCGACGACTACGCGATCGTCGGGCAGGACGGCGACCGCAACGTCGAGTTCGACCGGCCCACCTCCACCGGCGGCGAGCAGTACTACACCTACTCCGGCGAGGGTGGCGTCAAGATCGGCTCCTTCCCCCGGCGGCTGCTCTACTCGATCAAGGAGCAGGAGCCCAACTTCCTGCTCTCCGAGGCGGTCAACGAGAACTCGAAGCTGCTCTACGTGCGTAACCCGCGCGACCGGGTGGAGAAGGTCGCGCCGTTCCTCACCCTCGACGGCGACCCGTACCCGGCCGTGGTGAACGGTCGCGTCCTGTGGATCGTCGACGGCTACACCACGGCCGCCACCTACCCGTACGCCGAGCGGGTCAACCTCCAGGCGGAGACCGCCGACGAGTTGACCGGCCGGGGCACGTTCCAGCTCGCCCGGGAGAACGTCAACTACATCCGCAACTCGGTGAAGGCCACCGTCGACGCGTACGACGGCACGGTCAAGCTCTACTCGTACGACGACGCCGACCCGGTGCTGAAGGCGTGGAACAAGGCCTTCGGTGGAGACCTCGTGCTGCCCAAGGGCGACATCCCGGCGGAGCTGGCCGAGCACTTCCGCTACCCGGTCGACCTGTTCAAAGTGCAGCGCAACCTGCTGACCAAGTTCCACGTCACCAATCCCGGCGACTTCTACTCCGGCCAGGACTTCTGGCAGGTGCCGAACGTGCCGGACGCGCCGGACAGCGGGCAGCGGCAGCCTCCCTACTACCTCTTCACCCAGTTCCCGGGGCAGGAGGGGCCGCGTTTCCAGCTCACGTCCGCCGTCACCCCGAACGGGCGGCAGAACCTCGCCGCGCTGGTCTCCGGCTCGTACGTGGACGGGCAGCCGCGCCTGGAGGTGCTGGAGTTGCCGGACCAGACCCGGATCTCCGGGCCGACCCAGGTGCACCAGCAGATGACGAACAACGGTGACATCCGGCAGCAGCTCAACCTGCTCTCCTCCAACCAGGCCCAGGTGCAGTACGGCAACCTGCTGTCGCTGCCGTTCGCCGACGGGATGCTCTACGTCGAGCCGATCTATGTGAAGAGCAGCAGCCAGGACGCGTACCCGCTGTTGCAGAAGGTGCTGCTCTCCTACGGTGACGGCGGCTCGTACGTGGTGCTCGCCAACAACCTCGGCGACGGCATCAAACAACTGGTCGAGCAGGGCAAGCGGGCCGGATCGGGCACCCCGCCGCCGAGCAACGACGACGACAACAACCCGCCACCGTCCGGCGGCAACAACAACACCCCGCCGCCGCTCACCGGTGAGCTGGCCGACGCGGCCGGCAAGGTGCAGAGCGCCATCGCCGAGGTCAAGGCCGCGCAGGCGTCCGGTGACTTCGAGCGGTACGGGCGGGCGTTGAAGGCGCTGGACGAGGCGATGACGGCGTTCCAGCAGGCCCAGGCGGCGGCGAACGGGTCCGCCGCGCCCTCGGGCGGCGCCTCGCCGTCAGCGCCGGCGTCACCCTCGCCGTCGGTGTCACCGAGCGGCTGACACCGGCCGACACCCCGTTTTGCGCCTCGCCGTGCCGGTGCGCTACGGTTAACGAGCCGACGCGGGGTGGAGCAGCTCGGTAGCTCGCTGGGCTCATAACCCAGAGGTCGCAGGTTCAAATCCTGTCCCCGCTACTCGTGACGAAGGGCCCCGGAGTTCGCTCCGGGGCCCTTCGCCGTTTCCCCTGTCCCTGGCTCCTGCCCCCTGGCCCCGGCTCCCGGTCGCTGGCCGTCTGGTCCCGGTCCTAGCCCCGGCCCTGGCCTCGGCTCCCGGTCGCTGGCCGCTGGCCGCTGGCTCCCGGGCCCCGGCCCCATTCTCGGCCCTTGGCCCTCGCCAGCTCGGGGAAGTGGCGTGGTCTGCGGTGTGCGGACCGCGCCACTTCGGCGAAATGGCGATGAGCGAGGGAATGTGCCGCCGAGCCGTGGGTAGGCGCGGCTCCGGCGCACGCGCGCTCGGGGGCCCGCGGAAACCACTGCCCGGCACCAGTTCGGGGAAATGGCGGTATCCGGGCTGTGCTGACCTCGCCGTTTCGGCGGAGTGGCGGCAGGGCGTGCCAGGTCGGCGAGGTGACGGTGTCGGGGCCGGCGGGATCGGGGACCCGGCTGATCTCCACCATCGGGATGGAGTAGGCTGTACCTACCGACGCGGGGTGGAGCAGCTCGGTAGCTCGCTGGGCTCATAACCCAGAGGTCGCAGGTTCAAATCCTGTCCCCGCTACGTGATCGCGAAGGCCCCGGAGGAAACTCCGGGGCCTTCGCCGTATCCGATCTTTCCGCCCTGTCCGCGTGCCGCGGTTGCGTGCCTCGGCGACGATGGGGGCATGGCTGGATGGAACAGATGGTGGGGCCGCCTGGGCGCGGTCATCGGGACGGTTGTGCTCTCGGTCTTCGTGCCGGTCGCGGCCTGGGCGTCGACGGGCACCGGCGAGGTCGTGGTGGAGGCCGCGCGCCGGCGCTCCCGCGGCGGCTTCGGGTTCCTCGGGCTGCTCTGCTGCCTGGTGGTGGTCGGCGGGATCGTGCTGCTGGTGCTGCTTCTCACCCGGGGCCGGCGCAACCGCCCGCCGCGCTGACGCGCTGTGCCGTGCCGCTGTGCTCGCGGGCCTGAGCGGTGTTAAGCGGGGCCCCCGCCTCTACCAAATGTGTTAAGCGGGGGCCCCTCCTTAACCGCCGATGGGCGCGGCGGGCGGCCCGGCCCGACATGGTGTAATTGGCGCCGTGGAACTTCTGCACTCGGGCAAGGTCCGGGACGTCTACACCGACGGCGCGGACCTGATCCTGGTCGCCTCCGACCGCGTCTCCATCTATGACGTGGTGCTGCCGACCCCGATCCCGGACAAGGGCCGCCTGCTCACCGCGCTTTCGCTGTGGTGGTTCGAGCAGTTGTCGGACCTGGTGCCGAACCACGTCCTCTCGGCCACCGACGTGCCGGCGGAGTTCGCCGGGCGGGCGGTCCGGTGCCGGCGGCTGGATATGGTGCCGGTCGAGTGCGTGGCCCGGGGCTACCTGACCGGCAGTGGCCTCGCCGAATACGAACGCAGCGGTTCGGTCTGCGGGGTGCCGCTGCCCCGTGGGCTGGTGGAGGCGTCGATCCTGCCCGAGCCGATCTTCACCCCGTCGACCAAGGCGCCGATGGGCGAGCACGACGAGCCGATCACCTTCGACCAGGTGGTCGACAAGGTCGGTCCGGAGACCGCGGAGCGGCTGCGGCAGATCACCATCGACGTCTACCGGCGCGGCGCGGAGATCGCCGCCGACCGGGGGCTCCTGATCGCCGACACCAAGCTGGAGCTGGGCTGGGCGTCGGACGGCACGCTTGTCCTCGCCGACGAGCTGCTCACCTCCGACTCGTCCCGGTTCTGGCCGGCCGAGTCCTACCAGCCCGGCCGGGCCCAGTTCTCCTTCGACAAGCAGTACGTGCGGGACTGGGCGGTCGAGAGCGGCTGGGACAAGCGCACGCCGGCACCGGAGGTGCCCGCCGAGGTGGTCGAGGCGACCCGCGCCCGCTACGTCGAGGTGTACGAGAAGCTCACCGGCAACCGCTGGGACTGACCGCGTTACCGCCACCTGCCCGTACCTGCTGGACCCGCCCGTAGTAACCGTCGAGGATGAATCCGTCACCGTCGGTTGATCTCGGGATGGTCGGATGAACAGCGACATGTGGATCAGGGCGCTCAAGGCAGCGCGGGCCGGTGCGGGCGTCTCGCAGGAGGCGCTCGCGGAGTTGGTCAGGTGGAGTCCGTCCACCATCGCGGCGATCGAGACCGGCCGGCGCCGACCGACGGTCCAGTTCGCCGAGGCCGCCGACGCGGCGCTGGAGACCGGCGGGTTGCTCGTGGAGCTGCTGGCGGTGGCGGCCCGGCAGGAGTCGCCGGCCTGGTTCGCGCCGTGGCGGAGCATCGAGGCCGAGGCGCTCAGCCTCCGCACGTCGCAACCGTCGCTGGTGCCCGGCCTGCTCCAGACCGAGGCGTACGCGCACGCGGTGCTGCGCGCCCAGGGCACCCACACGCCCGAGCAGGTGGAGCAGTTGGTCGCCGGCCGGATGGCCCGGCAGGAGCTGCTGACCGGCCCGGTGCCGAAGCAGTTCACCGCCGTGATCGACGAGACCGCGCTGCGGCGGGTGGTCGGCGACCGGGACGTGCAACGGGCCCAGTGGGAGCGGTTGGTCGAGCTGGCCGCGCTGCCGCACATCCGGCTCTACGTGGTGCCCGACGGGGTGGGCGCGCATCCGGGGCTGACCGGTGGCTTCGTGCTGGCCATGCTGCCCGACGGCGACGAGGTGGCCTATGTGGACGGCGTCTTCGGTCACGTCGTCGACCGGCCGGACGCCGTGGCTACGATGAGGATGATGTGGGACACGCTGCTCAGCGAGGCACTGCCCGCCGGCGTGTCCGTCGAGCTGATCGGAAAGCTGGTGAGCGAGCTGTGAACACTGCCCCCACCCCCCGGTGGCGCGTGTCGAGCCGGTCCGGCAACGGCGGCGACACCTGCGTCGAGGTCGCCGACAACCTGCCCGACCGGGTGCTGGTGCGCGACTCCAAGGACCGCGCCGGCGGCACCCTCGGCTTCGCCCCGGACGCCTGGCGGGCCTTCGTCGCGCAGGTCAAGGTCGTCTAGTCTCGCCGGTATGGCGACGAGGCTCGTGCAGATCAACATGAAGGCCCGGGACGATGCCGCGCTGGGCGGATTCTGGGCGAAGGCGCTCGGCTGGGGGGTCTCCAGCGAGGAGCCGGGCGTGACCAACCTCGAACCGGAGGGCTTCGTCTACCCCGACCCGGTCGCCGTCTGCATCGACCTGGTCGTCTCGTCGGAACCCAAGACGGTGAAGAACCGGGTGCACGTCGACCTCGCCACCACCTCGGCCGCCCATCAGGCGGAGCTGGTCGCGCGGCTCACGGAGTTGGGCGCGACACCCGTCGACATCGGCCAGGGCCACGTCCCGTGGACGGTCCTGGCCGACCCGGAGGGCAACGAGTTCTGCGTGCTCGACTCGCTCTACGAAAACACCGGGCCGATCGCCGCGGTGATGGTCGATTGCGCGGATCCGCGCGTCATGGCTGCTTTCTGGGGCGAGGCGATGGACTGGACCGTGCACAAGGTGACCGACCATCAGGCGGTACTGCGCTCCGCCCAGGGCGTCGGCCCCTATCTCCAGTTCCTCCGCTCGTCCGACGTGAAGACCGGGTGGAACCGCGTCCACCTCGACGTCCGCCCTTACCCGGGCGACGACATGGCGGCCGAGGCGGCCCGCTTGGAGACGCTCGGCGCCACCGCCGTCGACCTGGGCCGCCCCGACATCCCGTGGAAGGTCATGACCGACCCCGAGGGTAACGAGTTCTGCCTGCTCACTCCGGCCTGACCCGCGCGCCGGCTCACGGGAACGGCGGCATCCGGCCGTATCCGATCACGCCGGCCGGCTTGCCGAGGGTGAACGCGATCATGTTGCTGGCACCGAAGTTGCGGGCGGTGGGGACGATGGCGGCAGTGACCTCGCCGGTCCAGGCGCCGCTGGTGGCCCGCAGTCGCCAGGTGCCGGGGATCAGCTGGCTGCTCGAGTCGTACAGATAGGTCTGCCAACTGCCGTCCGGCTTGACCTTCACCTTGAGCGTCGCGTCCCGGGTGAACGGCGGATCGGTGACCGTCACCCCGTCGACCACCACCTGGGTGACCAGCTTGCCGACTATGGAGACGGGCACGGTGAGCAGGGCGTTGGCGAGGTTGCCGCCGGGGGACCGGAACCCGAAGGTGAGCTTGCCGGAGGGATGGCTGTACTCGTGGGCGCACGTGAAGCACCCGTTGTAGCCGGCCCGGATGGCGGCGGCCTCACGGATGAAGAGTTCCCGCTGCTTCACCTTGTCGCCGTACGGGCAGCCGGCCCGGTGGAACTCTCGGCTCTTCCGGTTTCCGACGAGATAGGTCGGCTGGACGATCGGTGCGGCCACGGGCTTCGCCGTGACCGAGGCACCGACGACCATCCCCTGCTCGCTGATGGCGGCATACCCCTTGTTGTGGATGTCGACCGAGGTCTCCACCGTCGGGATCCGGCTGGCGAAGACGCCCAGGCCGCCGGACGCCCCGCCACCCAGGGCGCCGATCATCGCCGGGAAGGAGTTGCCGATTGCCCGCGTGATGGCTCCGCCGCTGATGACGTCGACCACGTCGGCATACCAGGGTAGGTCCACGTCGAGGTCCTGGATGAGGACCTGGTAGGTGATTCCGTCCGGTCGGGCGTAGAGTAGCGCCTTGGCGGTGAACTCGACGTCGTCGATCTCACCGCTGATGTCCAGGAAGTGGTCGCGCAGCCGGATCCGCAGAGCCTGGACGGTTCGCTCCTCCCCGTCGAACTCCATGGTGGTCGGCAGGTCGCCCAGCCCCGCCGCGGCCAGCCCGTCGGCCAGGATCTGGTCGACCAGTTCGACCGGCGCCGCCACGGCGAGATCCTGACTCGGCGACAGGAGCGACGTCATGGTCGCCGGCGGTGGCGCCGGAGTGGCTTCGACGGTGACGAAGGCGCTGAGGAAACCGCTGTCGCCCGGCCCAGGATAGATCCGGAACCCCAGCCGCTGCGGGCTCGGAGTCGCCGGAGGGGTGAAGAAGATCGACCGGCCGCTGCCCAGAATGCTCGTCGCGATCAGCGGCTTGACGACGTTCTCAAATTCCGGATAGGACGCCGGGGTGAAGGTGAGCTGACCGAGGCCGGTGTTGTTCAGCACGATACCGAGCGACGTGACGAAGGTGCCGTCACCGGCGGGCATGGTCAACGGTATGGCGGAGACGACCACCGAAGCCTCGCCGGGCCACTCCTGATCGTGATTGGTCAGTCGGACGATGTAGCCGAAGGTGAGTCGAATGGTGTTCTGCACTCCCGACACGCTGACGAATCTGAGTCGGGGCAGGCCGTAGAACACCTCGACGGTGTGGGTGGCGCTGCCTTGCGAGAACGGCGCGGACACGTGCGAGGGCAACACTCCCGCCTGGTAGTAACTCTGGAAGACCCGCTCCACCGCGCTTTGTTAGAAGTGTGCGACGACGTCGTATCCGCTTGTGAGATCGTTTCCCAACACTGCGCTCCCGATCCGCTAACCGTGCGCGGTCCACCGTTCGGCACGGCGGCCCTCCGCGCAAGCGCATTGGCGACACAAAAGCAACGGATCAATAGGCCCGGCGTAGAGTCGGAGCGACTCCGGCCGACGAAGAATGACGATCACCACCCCGGCGGGGAAAGGACCGATCATGGGATGCTGTTGTTACCCCTCGGGGGACGGGACGACCGGGCAGACGATTTGTTTCACGGTCTCCAGTTCGTCGGAGTGCAACTTCACCGGGCTGTACTCGGAAGGGCCGTGCGGCGGGTGCAACCCCGTCGGCGGGTTCGGCTCACGCCTCGCTGAGGCCACCCGCGACGACCCGCTGCTCGGGCACGCGGTCCAGCCGTCCTACGTGGTGCTGTTCGACTTCCGGGACGTGATCCTCCGCCGGTCGGCTCTGGGCCGTGCGGCACTCGCCCTGTTCGCCGCACACGAAGGCCGGATGTTCGACCTGCTGCGGCAGGACCGGTCGCTGGAGACGCGGTGGTTGACGCTGCTCGCCAAGGGTGCCATCTTCGCGCAGGACATCCTGCGGGCGTACGCGCTGCGCGGGCAGGTCTCGGCCGGCACCCTGCGGCTGGACCGGCCGGCCCTGGAGGAGATCCGCGACTTCCTGCGGGAGATCGACTCCCGGTCCGCGGCGGGCGGGTTCGGCGACCTCCTCGACCGGGCCGACGCCATCTTCGCGTCGCTGGCGAACCGGACCGCGGCAGAGATCCTGGCGTTGTTGGAGGTGGAGGAGGGCGAGGCCGCCCGCTCCTGATCAAGCCGTACGGAGCTAGTCCGCCCAGTCCAGGGTGCGCTGCACGGCCTTGTGCCACTGGCGCAACTCGTGCTGCCGGTGCGCCGGGTCCATGGCCGGCTCCCACTGGGCGTCGGACCGCCACTTGTCCCGCAGCGTGGCCAGGTCCGGCCAGAAGCCGACCGCCAGGCCGGCCGCGTAGGCGGCGCCGAGGCAGGTGGTCTCGGTGATCCGCGAGCGCACCACCGGCACGTCGAGCACGTCGGCGAGAAACTGCATCAGCAGCGCGTTGCCGGTCATCCCGCCGTCGACCCGCAGCCGGCGCAGCGCGACGTCGGAGTCGGCGTTCATCGCGTCGACCACCTCGCGGGTCTGGAAGGCGGACGCCTCCAGCGCCGCCCGGGCCAGGTGGCCCTTGGTGACGTAGCCGGTCAGGCCGGCGATGACGCCTCGGGCGTCGCTGCGCCAGTGCGGGGCGAACAGGCCGGAGAAGGCCGGCACGACATAGCAGCCGCCGTTGTCGTCGACCGTGCGGGCCAGCTCCTCGACCTGCGCGGCGGTGGAGATCAGACCGAGGTTGTCGCGGAGCCACTGCACGAGTGAGCCGGTGACCGCGATCGCGCCCTCGAGCGCGTACGCGGCCGGCTGGCCCTCGATCCGGTAGGCCACGGTGGTGAGCAGGCCGTGCCGTGACGGCACCGGGCTCGCGCCGGTGTTGAGCAGCAGGAAGCTGCCGGTGCCGTAGGTGCACTTGGCCTCGCCGGGCTGGAAGCAGGTCTGCCCGAACAGCGCGGCGTGCTGGTCGCCGAGCGCGCTCGCCACCGGCACCCCGGCGAGCACCCCCTCGGCGGTGCCGTAGACCTCGGCCGAGCAGCGGATCTCGGGCAGCATCGCGGCCGGGATCCGCAGCGCGTCCAGCAGCTCCGGCGCCCAGTCGAGGGTTTCCAGGTCCATCAGCAGGGTGCGGCTGGCGTTCGTCACGTCGGTGACGTGCCGCCCGGTCAGCTTCCAGATGATCCAGCTTTCCATGGTCCCGAACAGCACCTCGCCCCGCTCGGCCCGCTCGCGCAGCCCGTCGACGTGGTCGAGCAGCCAGCGCAGCTTCGGCCCGGCGAAATAGGTGGCCAGGGTCAGGCCGGTGCGGGCCCGCAGCCGGTCGGCGTCGTACGTCTCGGCCAACTCGCGCAGCAGCGGACCGGTGCGGGTGTCCTGCCAGACGATCGCGTTGGCGACCGGCCGGCCGGTCGCCCGGTCCCAGACGACCGTGGTTTCCCGCTGGTTGGTGATCCCCACCGCGGCGAGGTGCTCGGGACCGATGCCGGCGCCCGCCAGCGCCTCCCGCACCACGTGCTCGACGTTCGTCCAGATCTCCTCCGCGTCGTGCTCGACCCAGCCGGGCCGCGGGTAGATCTGCCGGTGTTCGCGCTGGGAGACGGCGACGATCTCGCCGGCCCGGTCGAAGACGATGCACCGTGAGGAGGTGGTGCCCTGGTCGATGGCGGCGACGAACTCTCCGGTCACGCAGGCACCGTACCCGCCGGGAGCGTCCCCCGCCTCCCACCGACCGGCCCGTACGATCACCAGACGTGCGTGACATTGCCGTGTTCAGCGGGACCGCCCACCCCGACCTCGCCGCCGAGATCTGTGCCCACCTCGCCGTGCCGCTGCATCCGGTGCGGGTGTCCCGGTTCGCCAACGACTGCCTTGAGGTGCAGTTGCAGGCGAACTGCCGGGAGCGGGACGTCTTCCTCATCCAGCCGCTGGTGCCGCCGGTGCAGGAGCACCTGGTCGAGCTGCTGCTCATGATCGACGCTGCCCGGGGCGCGTCGGCCGGCCGGATCACCGTGGTGCTGCCGCACTATGCGTACGCCCGGTCGGACAAGAAGGACGCGCCGCGCATCTCCATCGGCGGGCGGCTCGTCGCCGACCTGCTCACCTCGGCCGGAGCGCACCGGGTGCTGGCCATGACGCTGCACTCGCCGCAGGTGCACGGCTTCTTCAGCGTCCCGGTGGACCACCTGCACGCGCTGCGTGAGCTGGCCGCCCACTTCCGCGGGTACGACCTGGGCAACGCGGTGGTGGTCTCGCCGGACCTGGGCAACGCGAAGGAGGCGGCGGCGTTCGCCCGGATGCTCGGCACGCCGGTGGCGGCCGGCGCGAAGCAGCGGTTCAGCGACGACCGGGTGCAGATCAGCACGATCATCGGGGACGTGGCGGACCGGGACGTGATCGTGCTGGACGACGAGATCGCGAAGGGCAGCACGGTGGTCGAGCTGATCTCGCACCTGCGGGAGCGGCAGGTCCGCTCGATCCGGCTGGCCTGCACGCACGGGCTCTTCTCCAGCGGCGCGTTGGAGCGGTTGAGCGCGCAGGACGGCGTGTTGGAGATCGTCTGCACCAACACCGTGCCGATCCCGGCGGAGAAGCGGGTGCCGAAGCTTGAGGTGCTGTCGGTGGCGCCGGCCCTGGCCGAGGCGATGCGCCGGATCCACAACGGCGAGTCGGTGAGCGCGCTCTTCGGGTGACGCGGGGGCGGCCGGGCCGCCGCCCGACGGCCGGGTCAGCCGTCGAGTGGGCCGGCGGCGGCCTGGCGGGTGGTCAACGCCGCGGTGATCCGGACCACCGTGCCGGCGTCGCCGGTCTCGACCTCCATGGTGTCGCTCAGCTCGCGGGCCAACCAGAGGCCCCAGCCGCCGGCGGTCTCCGGTGCCGGTCGGTCGCGGTCGCGCAGCCGCCGTTCGCTGATCCCGGGACCGTGGTCGGCCACCTCGCAGACCAGCTCGTCGTTCCGGCGCCAGAGCCGGAGCCGGCCCTGCCCGCCGCCGTGCCGGACGGCGTTGGTGATCAGCTCGTTGATCGCCAGCACGAAGTCGTCGAGCCGCTGGCCGGCGAGACCCACGGCGTGCGCGCAGGAGGTGACCGAGTGCCGAAGCTCGGTCACCTGGGCCTGGTCGAAGGTCTCGGCGATCAGGAGGGAGGTGTCGATGGACACCACCGTACGCGGTGCGGGGAGTTCTCCGTTTGTCATGACCCGTCCCGACGATGCTTCCCGACGACTTCGCGGCTTTTCCACCGTACGTCAGGGTTTCCCGGACCGCTCCCGGAGGCCCCCCGGTGACCGGCTGTGGCAGGGTGACGGCCATGCCGTCGTCCTCCGGCCTGGAAGGCCCGCTCTGGCGGTCCCTCGCCGTGTTCCGGTTCGCCTCCCTGGCGTACGTCGGGGTGCTCGTGCTGCGCGACGGCGGCCAGTACGCGCACCCGGTGGCGGCCGGCGGTGTCCTGCTCGGCATGCTGGCCTGGAGCGGCGTGACGACGGCCGGCTACCGCCGCCCGGCCGGGCGGCGCCGGCCGCTGCTCCTGGCCGACCTGCTCGTGGTGCTGGCGATCATCCTGGCCACGCCGTGGGTGGTCGGCCGGCCGGCGCTCGCCGCCGGCGTGCCGGTCCTGACCTCGGCCTGGATCGGCGGGCCGGTGCTGGCGTGGGCGGTCGCCGGCGGGCGGCGGTGGGGCACGGTGGCCGCGCTCGTGCTCGGCGCCGCCGACCTGGCCACCAGGGATCCGATCAACCCGTCCGCGTTCACCGGCGCGATCCTCCTGCTGCTGGCCGGCGTGGTGGTCGGGCACGTGGCCCGGCTCGCCGTGGAGGCGGAGGCCCGGTTGCAGCGGGCGGTGGAGCTGGAGGCGGCCACCCGCGAGCGGGAACGGCTGGCCCGGGACATCCACGACTCGGTGCTCCAGGTGCTGTCGCTGGTCCGGCGGCGCGGCGCCGACCTGGACGGCGAGGCGGCCGAGCTGGCCCGGCTGGCCGGCGAGCAGGAGGCCGCGCTGCGGTCGTTGATCGGCCGGGCGGGCGCGGCGCCGGAGCGGGGCGGCGACAACCGGGACCTGCGCGACCTGCTCGACCGGTACGCCTCGGGCCAGGTCCAGGTGGCCGCGCCGGCCACCCCGGTGCCGTTGCCCGCGCGGGCCGCCGGAGAGCTGGCCGCGGCGGTCGGCGCGGCGCTTGACAACGTGACCCGGCACGCCGGTGGGCGGGCCTGGGTGCTGATCGAGGACGAGGAGGAGACGGTGACCGTCTCGGTACGCGACGAGGGGCCGGGCATTCCGGACGGGCGGCTGGCGGAGGCCGCGGCGCAGGGCCGGCTCGGAGTGGCCCAGTCGATCCGTGGTCGGGTGGCGGATCTGGGCGGAGACGTCCGGATCGTCTCCGCGCCCGGCGCCGGGACGGAGATCGAGCTGACCGTGCCGAGGAGCCGGCGACGGTGAGCATCCGGGTGATGGTGGTCGACGACCACCCGATGTGGCGGGAGGGGGTGGCCCGCGACCTGACCGAGGCCGGCCTCCGGGTGGTGGCGACGAGCGGCGAGGGGCGGCAGGCGGTCCGGGTGGCCGCGGCGGCCCGGCCCGACCTGGTCGTGCTCGACCTGCAACTGCCGGACGTCTCCGGGGTCGAGGTGGTCCGGGGGCTGCGCGCGGCGCTGCCCGACGTGCGGGTGCTCATGCTCTCGGCGAGCGGTGAGCCGCAGAGCGTGCTGGACGCGGTGAAGGCCGGCGCGACCGGCTACCTGGTCAAGTCGGCCGCCCCGGCCGAGTTCCTCGACGCGGTGCGCCGCACCGCGGCCGGCGAGCCGGTGTTCACCCCCGGCCTGGCCGGTCTGGTGCTCGGCGAGTACCGCCGGCTGGCCGCCGCGCCGCCGGCCCCGCACGACGACGCACCCCGGCTCACCGAACGGGAGACCGAGGTGCTGCGCCTGGTCGCCAAGGGGCTGTCCTACAAGCAGATCGCCGAGCGGCTCGGGCTGTCGCACCGGACCGTGCAGAACCATGTGCAGAACACACTGGGCAAGCTCCAGTTGCACAACCGGGTCGAGTTGACCCGGTACGCCATCGAGCGGGGTCTGGACGAATGAGTCACTGCGTCGGCGGGGGCTGGGTCTCGTGCACCGCCAGCTCCTCGGCGGTCGCCCCGCCACCGGCGGCGCCGGCGTCGTAGGCGACGTTGTCGGTCTCCAGGTCGGTGTGCGCGCCCTCGTCCGGCTCGACCAGCCGGCCCACCTCGTGGTCGGCGGCCGTGCCGAGCTGACCGTGGTCATAGATCGAGACCGGGGAGTTCGGGTCGGAGACCGGGCCCGGGTCGATCACGTCCGCGTCGAGCTGGGCCTGCGCGGCGGCCTCCTCGCTGTCCGCCTCGGCGGCGATCGCCGGGTCGACCGGGCCGGCGAGCGGGTCGTCGGCCGGACGTTCGTACCGCTCGCGGTCGAGCTTGTCGTCGAGCGACTCGCCGTCGAGTTGCTCCTCGGCCGTGGTGCCGAACCGGTCCACGGCGACGGGGGTGCGGTCGCCCGGGATCTGGGCCGGCGCCGGGCCGTCCGCCTCGCGCCCGGTCAGCACGTCGTCGTTGGCGGTGGAGTCATCGTCGGCGGTGTCGGGCAGGCCCTCCGCCTCGGGGTCGGACACGGGGGTGGGGAACTCGTCGTCGCGCATGGGGGTGAACTACCCACTGCGTTGACCGCATTAACCGCGAGCGGGCGGGTGGATCGGGAGGAACAGGGCGAAATCCCGCCTCAGTTGCGGAACGCGGCCTCGTCCTCGGCGTACAGCACGCACCACACCACCTTGCCGTCGGGCAGCGGGGTGCTGCCCCAGCGCCGGGCCACCGTGTCGATGAGCAGCAGCCCTCGACCGCCGACGGAGTCGACCGGGGCCGGCCCGGCGTACGCGGGACGCCCGCCGGCATGGTCCCGGACGGCCATGTGCAGGGCGTCGCCGCGCGGCGCCAGCCGGAGCGTCATCGGGGTCGCCGCGTGCGCGACCACGTTGTTGACCATCTCGGTGACCGCGATGCAGGCCGGCTCGGCCAGCTCCGGCAGGCCCCACCGGAGGCACCCGGCGGTGACGAGCGACCGGGCCTCGCGGGCGGACTCCGCCACCGGGGACAGGTCGGCGTCGCCCAGGTCGGCGGGTGCCGGCTGGTCGGTCGGGTCGGCCGGCTCGGCCGGGTCGAGCAGCAGTTCGGCGGCCGGCCAGTCGGCGACCGCGCGGCGGACCTCGTCGAGCACGTCGTCACGGACGGACGGGTCGGGGATCCGCAGCCCGGACAGGTCGACCCGCACCGGGCCCGGCCGCTCCCAGAGCCGGGCGAGCAGGGCGCCGCGTGCGGCTTCGGCCCCGGCCCGGTCGAGCACCCCGGTCAGCCGGACCGTCGCGGATTCGTCGGTCTCCACCAGGCAACGCGCGTCCGTCGGCATGATCGCCCCATTGTGCACGTCGGCACCCACGCCCGCATCGGTACGGTGGGCGGGACTCACGGACGACCGGACCGGGAACGTCGGCTGACCGCCGCGACGGTGCCGGCAGCGGCCAGCCCGAGGGCCGCCGTCAACCGCAGCAGCTGGCCACGCCGGCCGGACCAGCCGTCGGTACGCATCCCCTCCCCGGCCGGGGTGAAGACGTTGCCGGTGGCGTCCAGGCGTACGCCGGGGCCGAACTGGGTGCGCGCGGTGTACCAGCCGAGCACCCGCTCGGCCAGCGCCGGGGCCAGCCGCCACTGGAGTCCCATCAGCCGGGCCGCGCCGCCCGCGTACGCCTCCCGTCGCGGCCGGCGCAACAGGCGGACCATCGTCTCGGCCACCATCTCCGGCGGATAGACCGGTGGGGGCGGGGTTAGCTCCCGCCCGGTGTGGTTGGCCGCGTGCCGGAAGAACGGCGTGTCGATGCTGGCCGGCAGCACGGTGCAGAGCGAGATGTTCCCCCGGCCGGTCACCCGCAGCTCCTGCCGGACCGTGTCGGACAGCCCGCGGATGGCGTGCTTGGTGGCGTTGTACGCCGACTGGTACGGCATGGCCACCTCGGCCAGCACGGAGGCGTTGTTGATCAGCACTCCGCCGCCGGCCGCCACGAGCCAGGGCAACGCGGCCCGGGAACCGTGCACGGTGCCGAGCAGGTTCACCTCGACCACCCGGCGGAACTCGGCCACCGGGATCTCGTCGAACAGCCCGACGGCGCCCACCGCCGCGTTGTTGATCCAGGCGTCGAGATGCCCGTACTCGGCCGCCGCCCGCGCCGCCAGTAACTCGACCGCGTCCGGATCGGTCATGTCGGTGGGCACCACGAGGGCCTGCCCGCCGAGTTCCCGGCAGTGCGCGGCGACGCGGTCGAGGGCCGCCTCGGTCCGGGCGGCCAGCACCACGGCCGCCCCGTGCCCGGCCAGGGCGTACGCGGTGGCCGCGCCGATGCCGCTGGAGGCGCCGGTGATGACGACTGTGGCGTCGGCGAGGTCTCGGGTGAGCGCCATTCCTCCGCGGTACCCCGGGGCCGGCCGGTCATGCCGGCGACCCGGACGCTGATCGGGTTCGGTCGCAATCGGTGTCCCGCCCACGGGACGCTCGCCCCGATGCTGATCTGCCAGGTTTGGGGCCATCGGCCCCGGGTTAATGGGACGCTCTACCGGGAGACCCAGCTACCGAACAACGCATGGAGGTGCACCATGCGCGTCGGCCTTGTATGCGCGCACGCCGGCTCGTCCACAGACGGTCCCATGGTCGGGACTCAGGAGCACATTGCGCGCGTGGCGGCTGAACTCGCCGCCCGGGGCCATGAGGTCCGTGTGTACGAACGCCGCGACGCGGCCGTCCAGCCGGCCCTGGCCGAACTCGACGGCTACCGCCTGGAACGGGTTCCGGTCGGGCCGCCCGATCCGCTGCCCACCGGCGAACTGGTGCCGTACGTGGCCGAGTTCGGCAGGTGGCTGACCGATGCGTGGTCCGGCGACTGGACGCCCGAGGTGGTGCACGGCCACTACTGGGTCGGCGGGCTGGCCGCCGCCCAGGCGGTCCGCGCCACGAACATCCCGGTGGTGCAGACCTTCCACTCGCTCGGCGTCGAGCAGCTCCGCCACCTCGGCCGCGGCTACACCGGGCCGGGCCAGCGGATCCCGCTCGAACGGGCGCTGACCCGGGCGGTCGACGTCGCGGTCGCCCAGTGCAACGACGAGGTCGACGAGCTGACCCGGATGGGCCTGCAACGCACCTCGGTGGCGATGGTGCCGACCGGCGTGGACACCGGGCAGTTCCACCCCGACGGCGAAGCGGCCCCACGGGACCAGCGACCCCGGATCCTCTCCGTGGGCGGGCTCGCGCCCGGCCACGGCCAGGACGACCTGATCCGGGCGATGCGGCTGGTCGGGGACGCGGAACTGGTGATCGCCGGCGGTCCGCCGGCCGAGCGGCTGGCCCGGCACGCGGAGGCGCGCCGGCTGCGCGAGCTGGCCGAGCGCGCCGGAGTGGCGGAGCGGATCCAGCTCGTCGGCGCGGTCCCGCACGACCAGATGGCCACCTGGTACCGCTCCGCGGACGTGGTGGCCTGCACCCCGCACTACTCGTCCGCCGGCCGGGTGTCGCTGGAGGCGATGGCCTGCGGCGTGCCGGTGGTCGGCTACGCCATGGGCGGCATCGCCGACGCCGTCGTCGACGAGGTGACCGGCAAGCTGGTGCCGCCGGGCGACGTGCGGACCCTCGGCGTCACCCTGCGCCGGATGCTCACCGACAACGCCGGCCGGTTCGCGTACGGGCACGCGGCGGTGGACCGGGTGCGGTGCAGCTACAGCTGGGAGCGGACGGCCGCGGCGCTGGAGCGGCTCTACGAGCGGGTGATCGGGCGTCGCCGGCCGGCCACGGTGGAGCCGACGACCGCTCCGGTCGGCGTCGAGGTCGAGGCGGCCGTCCCGGAACGCGGGCCGCTCGAAGCGGCCTGAGCCGGCAGCACCCCGGCACCGACCAACGCCGGCTCCCGGCTCCGGACGGTCGCGTGGTGGTGCTGCGGCTCGGCGTACCGGGTCAGGCCCACCACGGCCGCGAGGGTGACCAGGAAGCCGAGCCCGGCCAGCCACTCCCGACCGGGCCAGATCTTGTCGTCGAGCAGCAGCAACCCGACGATCGCCGCGGGCACCGCGCCGGCCGCGTCCATCGCGGCCACCGCGGCCGTGGTCGACCCGCGTTGCATCGCCAGGCCGAGCAGCAACTGGCCCACCACCGAGTGGACGATCAGCAGGTAGAGCAGCGGGTCGCGGACGAACACCTCCGCCGAGTCGGCGGAGGCGAGCGGGCGCGCGGCCACCGCGGCGGCGGAGAACGCCATCCCGGCCAGCGAGCCGAGCACCACCGACCCGAGCGCGCCGTGCAGCCGGGCGGCGAAGAAGCCCGACCCGGCGATCACGCCGAGCGCCGCCACCAGGCCGACCAGCCCGGCGGCGCCGAGCTGCCGGGACGGCGCCGGCTCGGCCGACAGCACCAACGCGGTGATCCCGCCGAACAGCAGCACCAGCAGCACCAGCTCGGCGGCCGGCAGACGCCACTTGAGCACCACCACGCCGAGCACGGCGGTCACCCCCAGCCCGGCCGCCACACTGGCCTGGACCAGGAACAGCGGCAGGTCCCGGCGGGCCAGGAAGGCGAACACGAACCCGACGACCTGGCAGCCCAGGCCGATCAGGTACGTCCGGTGACCGGCCAGCCGCAGCAGCAGCCCCGGGTCGAACGTGTGGTGCAGGGTGGTCCGCGCGGCGGCGACCGACTGGAGGAGGTTGGCGAAGCCGTACGCGACGATCATCGCCGCGAGGAAGCACCAGCCGGAGGAGACCACCCCGCGAGGATAAGGCTCGGTCCGGGTCAGCGCTCGGCCGGCCGGCCCAGCCGGCCCAGGATGTCGTCGTGCAACCCGCCGTTGCTGGCGACCGCGCTGATGTCGGCGGAGTCGACGCCGGCCGGCGCGGGTCGCCCGGCCAGGTCGGTGAACCGGCCACCGGCCTCGGCGACGATCGGCACCAGCGCGGCGATGTCCCACAGCGACAGCTCCGGCTCCACCATCACGTCGAGTGCCCCCTCGGCCAACAGCATGTAGCCGTAGAAGTCGCCGTACGCCCGGGTGCGCCAACTGTCGCGCATGAGCTGGAGCATCGCGTCCAACCGGCCGGCCTGTTCCCAACCGGTCAGCGAGGAGTAGCAGACGCTCGCGTCGGCGAGCGCCGTGACGCCGGAGACCCGGATCGGCGCGCCGTCCGCCGGCCCGGTGCCGGCGAACGCGCCCGCGCCGAGCGCGCCCCACCAGCGCCGGCCCAGCGCCGGCGCGGAGACCAGGCCGAGCACCGGCCGGTCCCGTTCCAGCAGCGCGATCAGCGTGGCCCAGACGGGTACGCCCCGGACGAAGTTCTTCGTCCCGTCGATCGGGTCGACCACCCAGCGCCGCCCGTCCGGACCGGCGGCGGGGTGCTCCCCGTACTCCTCGCCGAGCAGTCCGTCGGTCGGGCGGTGGGTGGCCAGCAGGGCGCGGATCTCCCGCTCCACGGCGGTGTCCGCATCGGAGACCGGGGTCAGGTCCGGCTTCGACTCGACCCGCAGGTCGAGGGCGCGGAACCGGGCCGTGGACACGGCGTCGGCGGCGTCGGCGAGCACATGGGCGAGGGCGAGGTCGTCGGCGTACCCGGTCATGGTCCACACGCTAGCGCCGCCCGCGCGGCGGGTCCCGGCGGGTGGCCGCCGGTCCGCCGGTCAGGAACCGGCGAGCGGGTCGCCCGGATTGCGCTCGGGCTCGCGCGCGTCGCCCTCGCCGCTGCGGGAGGCGAGCAACCGCCGGTACGAGGCGAGCCGGCGCGGGTCGGCCCTGCCGGCGGCCACCCAGGCGTCGAGCGCGCAGTCCGCCTCGTCGGCGGTGTGCGGGCAGTTGGCCGGGCAGTCCACGGTCGCCTCGACCAGATCGGGGAAGCCGTGCAGCAGGCTTTCCGCGGAGACGTGCGCCAGCCCGAAGCTGCGCACGCCCGGGGTGTCGACGATCCAACCCGGATCGCCGCCGGCGCCGCGGTCGGGCGGCAGGCGCAGCGCCACCGCGCTCGTCGAGGTGTGCCGGCCCCGGCCGATCGCGCTGACCGTGCCGACCGCCCGCTCCGCCTCCGGCACGAGCCGGTTGACGAGCGTCGACTTGCCCACGCCGGAGTGGCCGACCAGGACCGAGACCCGGCCGGCGAGCAGCGTGCGCAGCTCGGCCAGGTCGGCACCCGGGCGGATCAGCACGTACGGCAGCTCCAGCTCGGTGTAGTAGCCGAGCACCGCGTCGGGGCCGCCCAGGTCGGCCTTGGTGAGGCAGAGCAGCGGCTCGATGTCGGCGTCGTACGCGGCCACCAGGCAGCGGTCGATGAACCCGGTGCGCGGCGGCGGGTCGGCGAGCGCGCTGACGATCACCAGTTGGTCGGCGTTGGCCACCACCACCCGCTCCAACCGCCCTTCGGCGGTGGTGTCGTCGTCGTCGGCGGTGCGCCGCAGCACGGAGGTGCGCTCGGCGATGCGCACGATGCGGGCCAGCGCGCCGGACGCGCCGGAGACGTCACCGACCAGTCCCACCCGGTCGCCCACCACCACCGACTTGCGGCCCAGCTCGCGGGCGCGCATGGCGGTGACGACCGGGTCGTCCGGGCCGGCCTCGGGGCGGACGCAGGTGTACCGCCCCCGGTCGACCGCGATCACGAACCCGTCGACCGCGTCGGCGTGCCGGGGCCGGGTGCGGGTGCGGGGGCGCGACGACCTGCCGGGACGGACCCGGACGTCGTCCTCGTCGTACTCCCGCCGCCTGGTCGCCAGGACGTCCCCCCGCTGTCAGCTCTTGTCGGTCACCATTCCTGACCATAGTGCCGGGAACTCCGGCATGGTCTTCGAGGTGCACGTCACGTCGTCGACCTCGATGCCGGGAACGGCCAGCCCGGCCACCGCCGCGGCGTGCGCCATCCGGTGGTCGGCGTACGTCCGGAAGGTGCCGCCGCGCAGCGGGCGGGGCCGGATCTCCAGGCCGTCGCGGGTTTCGGTGATGTCGGCGCCCAGCGCGGTGAACTCCTTGGCCAACGCGGTGACCCGGTCGGTCTCGTGGCCCCGGATGTGACCGATGCCGGTCAGCCGGGACGGGGTGTCGGCCAGCAGGGTGAGCGCGGTCAGCACCGGGGTCAGCTCGCCGACGTCGGAGAGGTCGGCGTCCACCCCGCGCACCGCGCCGGTGCCCCGCACCCGCAGCCCGTCGGTGCCCAGCGTCACCTCGCCGCCCATCCGGTGCAGCAGCTCGCGCAGCCGCTCGACCGGTTGGAGGCTGCGGTGCGGCCAGCCCTGGAGGGTGACCTCACCGCCGGTGACGAGCGCGGCGGCGAAGAACGGCGCGGCACCGGAAAGGTCGGGCTCGATGTCCCAGCCGCGCCCGGTGAGCGGGCCCGGCTCGACCACCCAGACGTCGGGCGTGGCGTCGTCGACGGCGGCCCCGGCGGCGCGCAGCATCCGCACGGTCATCCGCACGTGCGGCGCGGACGGCACCGGCGGCCCCTCGTGCCGGACCACCACGCCCCGGTCGAAGCGGGGTGCGGCCAGCAGCAGCCCGGACACCAGTTGACTGGACGCGGAGGCGTCGATCACGACCTCGCCACCGGTCACCCGGCCGTCGCCGAGGACGACGAGCGGCAGGCTGCCGGCCGGCGGGGCGTCGACCCGGACGCCGAGGGTGCGCAACGCGCCGATCAGCGGGCCGAGCGGGCGGGTGCGGGCGTGCGGGTCGCCGTCGAACGTGACCCGCCCCGCGGCCAGCCCGGCCACCGGGGGCAGGAAGCGCATCACGGTGCCGGCCAGGCCGACGTCGACGTGCGCCGGGCCGACAAGCGGGTGTGGGCGGACCAGCCACCGGTCGTCGTCGGCGACCGACATGTGCGACCCCAGCTCGCGGAGGCCACCGGCCATCAGCTCGGTGTCCCGGGCGCGCAGCGGCCGGTCGAGCGTCGACGGCCCGCCGGCCAGCGCGGCGAGCACCAGGGCCCGGGCGGTCATCGACTTGGAGCCGGGCAGGCGCAGCGTCGCGGCGACCGGGTCGCTCGCGGTCGGTGCGGTCCAGGGCTGCGGCGGGCGCGTAGCGGTCAGATTCCCCACGCTCGTATTCTGCCAACCCGGCGGGCCCGTCGGGCCGCCCGCCGGGCCTGCTCCCGGTGGGCGGGACAGCCGAAACGGCCCGCTGGGGCTAGCGTGGGCGCCATGTGCGGGAGGTACGCGACGACCAGGAGCGCGGGCGACCTGAGCGCGCTGTTCGAGTCGACCGACTCCACCGGCGGGGTCGGGCCCGACTTCAACCTCGCCCCGACCGATTCCGCGCCGCTGGTCCGGCTCGCGCCGGAGGGGCACCGGCTGCTCTCCCTCGGCCGCTGGGGGCTGCTCCCGCCCTGGTCCCGCAGCGCGGCCGGCGCGGCCCGGATGATCAACGCGCGGGCCGAGACGGTCGCCACCAGCCGGGCGTACGCCCCGTCCTTCGCCCGCCGCCGCTGCCTGGTTCCGGCCGACGGGTGGTACGAGTGGGTCCGCCGGCCGGACGGCGGGCGGCAGCCCTACTTCATGACCCCGCGGGACGGCTCGGTGCTGGCCTTCGCGGGCATCTGGTCGCTCTGGGAGGCGGCCGGGACGCCCCGGCTCACGTTCAGTGTGCTGACCACCGCGGCGCTCGGCGAGTTGGCCGAGGTGCACGACCGGATGCCGCTGCTGCTGCCCCGGGACCGCTGGGCCGCCTGGCTCGGCCCGACCGACGAGCCCGCCGCGCTGCTCGTCCCGCCGGCCGCCGGGCAGCTCGCCGCGCTGGAGATCCGGCCGGTCTCACCGGCGGTCGGCGACGTCCGCAACGACGGTCCGGAGCTGATCGCCCGGGTCGCCCCGGCGGGGGCGGAGGCGGACCGGGAACCGACGTTGTTCTGATCACCCTCAGCATATTGTCGAGTGCTGATTTGCCGGGGTTGCGCCGGAAAAGTCGCCCGGTCGTTTAGTCATGTTTACCGAAGACTCTTGTCTCGGCGTGCGCGAGTGCGATAGAACACAGCGCCGGTGATGGGCGTCCGTTCGCACGGGGCGAATGACATCCATCGATCTCTAGGAAGATCTTCGCCGGTCCCACGGGGGAGGTGGGTGTATTGACACGGGCACGCATGCCCCGCCCGCACGAGGTGGCGGCGGCGCGGCGCGATCCGCGGCTGCTGCGAGCCTTGCGCGAACGGCGACAGGACGAGGCGTGGCGCACCAGGGGCACCTGCCAGAGCGTCGATCCGGAGACGTTCTTTCCGGCGCCCAACGAGCCGGCGGACGCGGCGGTGGCGCTCTGCCGCACCTGCGACGTCCAAGGCTCCTGCCTGGCCTGGGCCTTGGAGGTGGGCGACTGTCACGGCGTCTGGGGCGGCACCACGCCGCGTGAGCGGCGAGCCATGCTCGTCGCCTGGCGCAGCGAGGTGCAGCCGGATCCGGACGCGGTCGACGAGCCCGGGCCGCCGGTCCGCGATCGTCTGCTCACGCTGGTGCCGCTGAGCTGATCCCGGCCCCTGGCCGCGGGCGTCGGGCCGGATCTCGACGCCGGATTTCGACTGGTCGGGCGTCGGTGGTTTCCGCGCCCGGCCGTCGCCCGGCGGGCCGCCGTGCGCAGAATGGGCCGGTGCGGCACGACGACGAGATCGACACGCCACGGGGGCCGGCGCGCATCCGGCTCGACCCGCCGACGGCGACCGGCGGCACCCTGCTCGTGCTGGGTCACGGCGCGGGCGGCGACGTCGACGCGCCCGATCTCCTGGCGGTCCGCGACGCGGTTCGTGACGCCGGGGCCGGGGTGGTGCTGGTGACCCAGCCCTACCGGGTCGCCGGCCGTCGCGCGCCCGCACCGGCCGGGCACCTCGACGAGGCGTGGACGGCGGTGCTGACCGAACTGCGCCGTCGTCTGCCGGGCACCGGCCGCTGGGTGGTGGGTGGGCGGTCGAGTGGCGCCCGGGTGGCCTGCCGCACCGCCGCCGCCGTCGGGGCGGCCGGGGTGGTGGCGCTGGCGTTCCCGCTGCACCCACCCGGGCGGCCGGAGCGGTCCCGGGCCGACGAGCTGGGCACCGGACTGCCGACCTTGGTGGTCAACGGCGACCGGGACCCCTTCGGCGTGCCCGATCTCGCGCCCGGCGTCGAGGTGGTGGTCCGGCCGGGGGAGCGGCACGACCTCCGCCGGGACCCGCCCGGCACGGCCGAGGTGGTGCGCGCCTGGCTGGCGGCCCGAGGTTGGCTGCCCTGACAGCCGCCCTGATCTCGGCTGCCCCGGTCCCGGCTGCCCTGGTCCCGGCTGCCCTGGTCCCGGCTGCCCCGGTCCCGGCTGGCTGGGCGGCCGGTCCCGGCTCGGCGGGCGTGCGTGACCGTCTCCGCCGGGCGGTCGTTGCACCGGTTGGCGCCGGCCGCCCGGCACGGGCGTGATCGGAGTCACCTCCCAGGCCCTTCCTGGTCCCAGCATCGGTCGCGGTCGAGCTGGGGCCAGGAACGGGTGACCCGAGATCTTGGTACGAAACGGCCCCCGGAGGGGCGCCTCCGTACCAAGATCTCGCCGCTTCCGGCGGTGGCGGGGGTCGGGTGGGTGGAATGTTGGGGGGCGGCGATCGCGTTGGGACCTGTTGGGAAACGACATTGCCAGCGCGAGGGGGGTGACCGGTGCCGGTCGAGACTCGGAGCCGGGAACGGGACGAACGGGACGAACGGCAGCTCCGGCGGCTGCTTGACGCCCCGGAGTGGCAGGCGTCGGCGTCGACCGTGAGCACCGGCACACACTCGGGAAGTGAATCTGCCGGCAGGCGGGTGCGCGTATCCTCGGCGGGAAAGCATCCGACGCGAGGGGATGTGCGGTTGACCACCGAGAAGACGGACGAGCGCAGGGCCCGCTTCGAGCGGGACGCGATGCCCTTCGTCGATCAGCTCTACGCTGCCGGGCTGCGGATGACCCGTAACCCGGCGGACGCCGAGGACCTGGTCCAGGAGACCTACCTGAAGGCGTACGCCGCCTTCCACCAGTTCGAGCAGGGCACCAACCTGAAGGCCTGGCTCTACCGGATCCTGACCAACACCTACATCAACTCCTACCGGAAGCGGCAGCGTCAGCCCGTCCAGGCGCCGACGGACGAGATCACCGACTGGCAGCTCGCCGAGGCGGAGTCGCACACGTCCAGCGGTCTGCGCTCGGCCGAGACCGAGGCGCTCGACCGGCTGCCGGACAGTGACGTCAAGGAGGCCCTCCAGCAGTTGCCGGAGGAGTTCCGCCTGGCGGTCTACCTGACCGACGTCGAGGGTTTCTCCTACAAGGAGGTCGCCGACATCATGGGTACGCCGATCGGCACCGTGATGTCCCGCCTGCACCGGGGCCGACGCAACCTGCGGAAGCTGCTGGAGCGGTACGCGGCGGAGCGGGGTTTCAGCGCCGCCCCGTCGAAGGGTTCGACCGCCGCCGCCAGCCGGGAGGTGTGACCGTGAGCTGTGGACGACCGCACGAGACGGACTGCCACGAGGTGCTCGCCGAGGTCTACCTCTACCTCGACCTGGAGTGCGGCGAGGAGCGCCGGGTGCTGATCCGGCACCACCTGGAGGAGTGCGGGCCGTGCCTGCGCGAGTACGGCATCGAGCAGGAGGTCAAGGCGCTTGTGGCCCGGTGCTGCGGCAACGAGGCGGCGCCGGAGAAGCTGCGTGAGCGGCTGCGGCTGCGGCTGAGCGAGCTGGTGGTCTTCGAGACCACCGAGTCCCGCGAGCTGGCCGACTGACGCCGCCGACCGATCAGACACCTGTGGCCCGGGTCCGTGTGTGGACCCGGGCCACAGGTGTGTCCGGCCCCGCAGGGCCGGGCGCCGCTGATCGGTGATCAGGAGTTGGGGCGCTTGCCGTGGTTGGCGCTGCTCTTCTTCCGGGCCTTCTTCTTCCGGGCCTTCTTCGCCATGCTCTGCCTCCTGTGCTGGTCACGGTCCGGCCGCGGGTGAGCGCGGCGGAGGTCGCGTACGGCCCCGGGTCGCCGGGCGCCGACCCGGACGATGCTAGTGCCGCCGGTGCCGCGCCGGGCGCGGTGGGGCCGCGTCCCGGGCCGGTGGTCTGAGATCGGACGTGACCGGCGTCATGATTGGATACCGTTCGCAGGACTGTCGGGGAGAGGGAGGGCCGGGAGATGGCCGAGGAGATCCGCGCCGAGATGGTGGCGAACGTCTGGAAGGTCGTCGCGTCGGCCGGCGACACGGTGTCCGAGGGGGACACGCTCGTGATCCTGGAGTCGATGAAGATGGAGATCCCGGTGGTCGCCGAGTCCGACGGCGTGGTGCAGCAGGTGGCGGTCAACGAGGGCGACGTGGTGCAGGACGGCGACCTGATCGCGGTGATCGGTTGACCGGCCTGCTCGTTCGCCGCGCCGAGCCGGCGGACTTCCCGGCGGTGGCCCGCCTGACGGTGGCCGCCTACGAGGCGGACGGCCAGCTCAAGGACGAGAGCGGGTACGCGCCGGTGCTCGCCGACGTGGCCGGCCGGGCGGGCACCGGGGAGGTGCTGGTCGCCGTGGACGTGGCCACCGGCGCGGTGCTCGGCGCGGTGACGTTCGTGCTGGCGGGCACCCCGTACGCCGAACTCGCCGACCCCGGTGAGGCCGAGTTCCGGATGCTCGCGGTCGACCCGGCCGCCCAGGGCCGGGGCGCGGGCGCGGCGCTGGCCGAGGCGTGCGTGGCGCGCGCCGTCGAGCAGGGTTGCGCGGCGGTGGTGATCTGCGTGCGCGCCGGCATGGCGGCGAGTGCGCACCGGCTCTACGACCGGCTCGGGTTCGTCCGGGCGCCGGAGAAGGACTGGGCTCCGCTGCCCGGGATCGACCTGCTCGGCCTGCGCCTGCCCCTCACCGCGTCAGTCGCCGTCGCCGATCTTGGCGAGCAGCTCGTCGGCCACCTCGAGGGCGATCTTCCGCCGCTCGTCGTCGGTGATGCCGGTGGTGCGCACCGCGAACCAACTGCTGTGCACCGCGAACAGGGTGAGCGAGGCGCGTAGCTGGGCGGCCGGGGACTCGTCGCCGCGGCTCAGCTCGCCCGCCAGTCGCATCATCCGGTCGCGCATCTGCTGGCCGGCGACGAGGCTCTTCAGCACGGTCTGGTTCTGCTCGAAGAACCGCATCACCCGGGGCAGCTCGCCGGAGAACATGGTGTCCGCGTACATGGCGATCAGGGTGCGCCGGGTCTCCAGCGTGGCCGGCTGGTCGGCGGCCCAGGCGATCAGCTCGTCCATCCGGCGTAGCCGGTCGTCGACGAAGCTGCTGACGATCTCGTCCTTGCTCTTGAAGTGGTAGTAGAGCGCCGCCTTGGTCACGTTGAGGCGCTCGGCGATCTCCCGGAGCGAGGTCTTCTCGTATCCCTGCTCGGTGAAGAGCTCCAGCGCGACGGCCTGGATGCGCTGGCGCGTGCCGCCTGTGCTCTCGCTCACCCGACCGACACCTTCCCATCCGCTTGACGTTGTCCCGGTGCCCAGCTTACCGTGCGGCTAGTAAGTTAACTAGCCGGGCGGCAAGTAAGTCGATCACCGATCTGCGGGGGAGCCTACCCATGAGTCAACAAGCCCCGGTCAGCGCGAGACCAAACGTTCGCGTCATCCTGTTCGGCCTGATGATCGCGATGACGCTCGCGATGCTCGACAACATGATCGTCAGCACCGCGCTGCCGCGTATCGTCTTCGAGTTCGGCGGCGCCGACCACTTCACCTGGGTGGTCACCGCGTACGTGCTGGGCACCACTGTCTCCACCCCGATCTGGGGCAAGCTCGGCGACCTCTACGGCCGCAAGGCGGTCTTCCTCACCTCGGTGGTCGTCTTCCTGATCGGCTCCGCGCTCTGCGGCATGTCCGGCTCCGGCGTCTTCGGCGGCGCCGACACCGGCATGGTCGAGCTGATCGCGTTCCGGGCGGTCCAGGGCCTCGGCGCGGGCGGCCTGATGGTCGGCGTCATGGCGATCATCGGGGACCTGGTCCCGCCCCGCGAGCGGGGCCGCTACCAGGGCATGATCGCCGCCATCATGGCCATCGCCATGGTGGCCGGCCCGCTTGTCGGCGGCTTCATCACCGACCACCTCTCCTGGCGCTGGGCGTTCTACGTGAACCTGCCCCTCGGCGGGGTGGCGCTGCTCCTCCTGGCCGTCACCATGCACCTGCCGAAGTACCGCACCGAGCACAAGATCGACTGGCTGGGCGCGGCGCTGCTCTCCGTCGGCATCACCGCGCTCGTGCTCGTCACCACGTGGGGCGGCAAGCAGTACGACTGGTCCTCGCCGCAGATCCTCGGCCTGGCCGTGCTGGCGGTGGCCGCGCTCGGCGTGTTCGCGCTCGTGGAGCGGCGGGCGCCGGAGCCGATCCTCCCGCTCGGCCTGTTCGCCAACCGCAACTTCGCCGTCATCTCGGTGATCGGCTTCCTGCTCGGCTTCGCCATGTTCGGCGCGATGAACTTCCTGCCGCTCTACCAGCAGACCGTGCAGGGCGCGTCGGCCACCAACAGCGGCCTGCTCCTGCTCCCGCTGATGTTCGGCATGCTCGTGGTGTCGCTCGTGGTCGGCCGGACGATCACGAAGACCGGGCGCTACCGGGCCTTCCCGATCATCGGCGGCGTGGTGATGGCCGTCGGCATGTGGCTGCTCAGCCAACTCGACCTCGGCACCGGCAAGACCGAGTCCTCGCTCTACATGGTCGTGCTCGGCGTCGGCATGGGCTTCCTCATGCAGACCTCGATGCTCATCGCGCAGAACAGCGTCGAGCAGAAGGACCTGGGCGCGGCGAGCGGCGCGACCACCTTCTTCCGGTCCATCGGCGGCTCGTTCGGCGTCTCGCTGTTCGGCGCCATCTTCGCCAACCGGCTGGCCGACTCGCCCGCCGGTCCGGCGCTCGCCGGCAACGGCGGCGGCGAGGGCGGCGCGATGGACCTGGAGAACCTCAAGCAGCTCACCGGCCCGGCGCGGGAGCTGGTGCTCGGCGGGCTCTCCGACGCCATCTCGCACGTCTTCCTCTGGGCCCTCTTCATCACGGTGGCGGTCCCGGTGCTCGCCTGGTTCGTCAAGGAGGTGCCGCTGCGCGCGACGAACGACGTCCCGCCGGCCAGCGCCACGCCGGAGGAGGAGGCCGAGGTCGCCCTCGGCAAAACCCCCGTCTGAGGTTAGGAGGGGGCCCCGCTTAACGCCTGGCGTTGTGCCGGGGCCCCTGCTTAACACCACGCCCGGGGATCGCAGGCGCTCAGGCGCGGCGGAACAGGGCGGTGAGGCGTCGCCACAGCCGGCGCAGCGGACCGGCCCCGGCGTCGGCGACGAGCGTGTCGGCCGTCGCGCGGGCGGCCGGGTCGAGGGCCGGGGTGGCCCGGGCGAGGTGGGCCAGCGACACCGCCTCCGGACCGTGATGGGCGGGGCCGGTCGCCACCTCGGCGAGCCGTCCGGCCACGAGACCGGCCACGTCGGCGCGTACGGCCGGGTCCACCCAGGCGGCGGTGACCAGGGCGAACAGTGCCGCCTCGGGCACCGGCCCCGGCTCGCCCCCGGCCAGGTCCCGCAGCACCCGCCGGCGGGTCGACTCCGCCCACGGCTCGTCGGTGCGGTGGTGCAGCAGGCCGAGACAGGCCCACACCTGCGCGCAGCGCGTCCAGAGCGCGGGGTCCTGACCGCCGAGCACCCGGCCCAGCGCCGTGGGCGGCGCCTCCGGCGGGTACGCCAGCAGGCCGAGCAGGTCGGCCAGGTCCAGCGTGGCCAGTCCGACCGCGGCGTCGTACGCGGCCGGCGGGTGCGCCCAGGCCGGGTGGGCCAGTTGCTGGAGCCGACGCACCGCGTTCTCGGTCGGGCGGGCGGTGTCCGCCGTCGGCGCGGGCAGGTGGTCCGCGCCGGCCGGGGTGACCTGGCCGAGCCACGGGCGTCCCCGGCAACACTCGGCGAGGTCGCCGTGCTCGTGCGAGTCGTCCGGGTGGTCGCGGACGAAGTCGGCGAGCGCCACCAGGTGGTCCACGTTCCCGTCGCGCTGGAAGCGCAGCCGGTGCGCGGTGTGCACGGCACAGTCGAACGTCGGGTCCTTCGCCAGCGCCCGGTCGATCCAGCCCAGCGCCGCGTCGAGCCGGCCGTGGTCGGCGAGCGTGCCGGCGATGTCCGCGTAGATCGCCAGGTCGTCGGGGTCGAGCGCGACCGCACGCTCCAGCGCGGCGAGCGCGTCGGCGGTCCGGCCGGCGCTGCGGTACGCGTATCCGAGCCACACCTCGCCGAGCTTGCTGGGCTCCGCGCGTACCCCCCGGGTGGCCCACTCGACCGCGAGGGCGACCTCGCCGAGGCGCCGGGCCAGCGCGGACGCCGCCCCCAGCAGCAGCGGGTGACCCGGATGCACGGTGATCGCGTTGCGGGCCAGCGTGAGGTAGGGCAGCAGCGGCTCGCGCAGCCGGCGCGGAACCGGGTCGGGCGCGGCGGCGCAGACCTGCATGAGGATCCGGGCGGTGCGCTCCGGATCGAGCCGTTCCGGCAGGTCGGCGGCGGTCACCCAGGGTACGGCGGCCCATGGCGCGCCCGGCGCGTAGCCGGTGGCGGCGGCCAGCAGGTCGAGACCTTCGGCGGGGCGGCCGGCGGCGGCGAGCAGGTGTGCCCGGGCCACCACGGCGCCGACGAAGGCGTGCTGGCCGAGCGGGAAGAGTTCGATGTCGCCACCGCTTGCGGCGGCGAGCCGCGCGAGGGTCTCGTGCGCCTCGGGGAGGGTGGGTGAGCGCACCAGGGCGGCGGCGACGTGGTCGGCCGCGTGCCGGAGGTCGCCCTCGCCCAGCGCCAACCGGGCCAGCGCGAGTTCCTCTTCGGCGGAGAGCGCGGCGTCGTCCTCGGGCACGTCGTCCTTCCATCGCCGGGCTGGTCGGTCGGTCAGCCGGGCAAGCCTAGGGGATCTTGCCGCCGAGTGGTGATCTGGTGCGCACTGTTGCTCGTTGCATTGTTGATTCTGGCCCAAACGTGCAAGACTGAGCACCGAACGCGCGGTAATCGCGCAGAAGGGGGTGCGCGGTGACGCGACCAGGGGCCGGGATGGCCGCCGACATCGATGAGCAGCCGGCCGGCTACGAGCGCCTGCTCTCCACCACGCACGCCGCCGCGATCGCCGAGGTGGCGGCCGTCGTCGCGCAGCGGCGACCCCGCCACGTGGTCTTCACCGCCCGGGGCACCTCCGACCACGCCGCGCTCTACGCGGCCTACCTCACCGAGATCCGCCTCGGCCTGCCCGCCGGGCTGGCCTCACCCAGCGCGATCACCGTCTTCGGCGCCCGCCCCGACCTCTCCGACGCGCTCGTCGTCGGCGTCAGCCAGAGCGGCGGCTCGCCCGACCTGACCGAGGTGCTCCGGGTGGCCCGGGCCTCCGGCGCGCTCACCCTGGCGGTCACCAACAACCCCGACTCGCCGCTCGCCGAGACCGCCGAGCTGAGCGTCGACGTGGCCGCCGGCCACGAGCGGGCGGTCGCCGCCACCAAGACCTACACCGCCGAGCTGCTCGCGCTGCTCATGCTGGTCGAGGGGGTACGCGCCGGCGACGGCGCGCTGCCCGCCGAGGAACGCGACGCGCTGGCCCGCCTGCCCGAGCTGGCCGCGCACACCCTCGCCGACGACACCCCGGCCCGGCTCGCCCCGCGCTACCGGTTCGCCGCCCAGCTCGTCACCACCGGCCGGGGCTACGCGTACCCGACGGCCCGGGAAGCGGCGCTGAAGCTGATGGAGACGTCCTACCTGCCGGCGCTCGCCTTCTCCGGCGCCGACCTGCTGCACGGCCCGCTCGCCATGACCGACCCGGACGTGCCGGTGCTCGCCGTGGTCGGCTCCGGTCCCGGCGGCACGTCGATGCGCGAGGTGCTGCCCCGGCTCGGCGAACGCCGGGCCGACGTGGTGGTGGTCGGCTCCGCCGACGTCGGCGCCACCCGGATGGCGGTGCCGGAGGTCGACGAACGGTACGCGCCCCTGCTCGACATCCTGCCGCTGCAACGACTGGCCCTGGCCCTGGCGCTGGCCCGCGGCGAGGACCCGGACGCGCCCCGGGGTTTGAAGAAGGTCACGGCGACGATGTGAGCCCGGCGTGGCACGCTGTGGGGCGTGTCCACCCTCCGTGACCTCGCCGAGGAGCACACCGCGCTCCGGCCGGCCGACATCGACCACCTGCACCGGATCGCCGGTGACTGGCAGCTCCTCTCCGACCTGTCCTTCGCCGACCTGCTGCTCTGGGTGCCGGTGGACGGCGACGGCACGTTCCTCTGCGTCGCCCAGGTCCGCCCGACCACCGCCCCGACCGCCTACCTGGACGACCAGGTCGGCCGCATCGTCGGCGGGCCCGAGGTGGCGCACCTGGAGGTGGCGCACCGGCAGGGCCGGATCTGGCGGGAGGGCGACCCGGTCTGGTACGGCGACGTACCGGCCCGGCACGAGGCCATCCCGGTGCGGCTGCGCACCGGCGACGGCGAGCACGGTGAGGTCATCGGCGTGGTCGGCCGGGACACCAACCTCTCCACCGCCCGCACCCCGAGCCAGCTCGAACTGAACTACCTGACCACCGCCGACGACCTGGCCCAGATGATCGCCGACGGCACCTTCCCGCCGCCCCGGCACCCGGGCGAGACCACCTCGGCGCCCCGCGTCGGCGACGGCCTGGTGCGGCTCGACGCCAACGGCAAGGTCACCTACGCCAGCCCCAACGCGCAGTCCGCGTACCGCCGGCTCGGCTACGCCTCACACCTGGTCGGCGAGGACCTGGCCAAGCTGCACCGCCGGCTCGCCGGCGACCCCCTCGAAGGCACCGACGCGGGCAACGCGGTCCTCGCCGCGCTGCGCGGCGAGGCCCCACCCCGGCGCGAGGTCGACGCCCGGGGCGCCACCATGCTGACCCGGGCGCTGCCGCTGATGCCCGCCGGTGTGCCGATCGGCGCGCTGGTGCTGGTCCGCGACATCACCGAGGTACGCCGCCGCGACCGCGCCCTGATCACCAAGGACGCCACCATCCGGGAGATCCACCACCGGGTGAAGAACAACCTCCAGACCGTCGCCGCGCTGCTGCGACTCCAGGCCCGCCGGGTCGCCATGCCCGAGGCCCGGGTCGCGCTCGAGGAGTCGGTACGCCGGGTCGCCTCGATCGCCCTGGTGCACGAGACGCTCTCGCTCTCCAGCGACGAGGCGGTCGAGTTCGACGGCATCGTGGACCGGGTGGCCAGCGCCGCGACCGAGGTGGCCGCCACCGAGGTGACCGTCGGCATGCGGCGGCGGGGCAGCTTCGGCATCCTGCCCGCCGAGATCGCCACGTCGCTTGTCATGGTCCTCAACGAGCTGCTGCTCAACGCCGTGGAGCACGGCTTCCCGCCGGTCGACGAGGAGGCCGCCCCCACCCCGGCGGGCGCACCGCGACCCGAGGTGGTCGTCTCGGTGCACCGGCACCGCAAGCAGTTGCACGTCTCGGTCGCCGACAACGGCCGCGGCCTGCCCGGGCAGTTCGACGCCGAACGCGGCGGCAACCTCGGCCTCCAGATCGTCCGGGCGCTCGTCACCGGCGAGCTGCGCGGCACCATCGAGCTGCGTAACGGCGCGGCCGGCGGCACCGAGGCGGTCCTCGTCGTACCACTGGCCCGGGGCACCGCCGACCGCCTGTCGGGCTGAGCCCCCGGCCGGCGGCCGTTTGTCGAGCCGGGCCGCTCACCGGGCGAGCAGCGCCACCGTGAGACCCGGGCGGGGCCAGACCTGACGGACCGTGAAACCGTCGCGCAGCGCCTCGCCCTTCGCCCCGGGCACCGCCGCCAGCGGGTCGGTCCGGCGGCCGGTGACCACGAGCCAGACCCGGTCCGCGCCGGCCAGGCAGCGGGCCGGGTCGCCGCACTCGACGGCCCAGAGGCTCGCGCCCGCCCGCTGGTCACGGACCACAAGCACGTCGCGCGGCAGCCCCGACCCCAGGTGGTACGCGAGACCGAGGTCGGGAAAGAGCCAGCCGTCCCGGGGCGAGTAGACGACCGCGTCGCCCGGCCGCTGCCCGGCGGCGATGACTCCGGCCGCGCCCGCGTAGTCGACCGGCGCGGTGCGGGGCCACTCGTGGGTCCGGCGCAGCGCCACCTGGTCGGGTAGTCCGAGCAGCCCGGCCAGGGCCACCACGACCAGCGCCGGCCCGAGGCGTACCCGGGCCAGGGCCGCGCCGGCCAGCAGGCAGGCGAACGGCAGGGTGAAGACCAGGTAGCGGTTCACCCACAGCGGGACCACCGTGCCGGCGGCGAAGAGCAGCAGCACCGGCAGCAGCACCACCGCTCCAGGCAGCAGCGCCCGCCGGCCGAGCCGGGCCGCCCCGAGCGCGGCGAGTCCCAGCAGGAAACCGCCCACCACGCCGCTCTGCGCCAGCCCGCCCGGCAGCGACGCCAGGTCGGACAGGCGGGCCGGATCGACCCAGTCGAGCTGCCGGCCCCGCTGTCGTTGGGCGACGAGGCCCAGCGGGGTAACGAGCACGATGGCCGGAACCAGCGCCACCAGCCACCGCGCGACCACCCGCCCGGCGGGCACCGGAGCCCCCGGGTCTCCCCGGACCCCGCCGCCCGTCCCGTGCCGTGACACCCGTGGCGCTCCACCCGCGGTCGGCGTCGCCGGTGGGTGGAACGCTGTGGGTGTTTCCGGGGTGCGGTGACACCCGTGGCGTTCCACCCGGGGGCGATGTCCGGGGTGGGTGGAACGCTGCGGGTGTCTGCGACCGGGCGAGGTCGGGTCGGGTGGGACTGGTCGGGAGGGGGCGGGCGGGTCGACGCCGGCGGCGGCCGGGCCGCGCACGGTGGTCAGCAGCACCGCGATGGCGTGCGCGGCAAGCAGGGTGAGCGCGATCAGGTGGAGCAGTCCGAGCGCGGCGACCGCGAGCGCGTACCCGGCCCAGCGCCGCCACGTCGGCCGACGCAACGCCCCGACCAGCAGGAGCGTGGCGAGCACGGCGAGCAGCGTCGCGAGCGCGTACGGGCGGGCCTCCTGGCCGTAGCGGGAGGTGGCCGGCAGCACGGCGAACAGCAGCCCGGCCAGCAGCCCCGCCCGGTCGGACACGAGCCGCGCGGCGAGGCGGGCGGTAAGCGCGGTGGCGACCGCCGTGGCGAGCGCCGAAGGCAGCCGCAGGGCCGTCGGAGAGGTGCCGGCCAGCGCGGTCCACCCGTGCATGAGCAGGTAGTACGGTCCAGTGGCGGCGTCGATGGTGCGGGTCAGCCGGGCCAGGTCCGGCAGCGGGCGGGTCGCGGAGCTCCAGGTCGCCAGTTCGTCCCGCCACGGCTGGGCGTGCCCGATCCCGGCCAGCGTGAACACCAGCGCCAGTAGGCCGGGGACCGCCCACACCGCCCAACCCCGGACGCGGGTCGGCGCAGGCTCGGCAGGCGCGCTCACACCCCGCAGCCTCACACGCCACCCCCACCCGCCCACCCCCCTCCGCCAATTTCCCACTCCCACTCCCACTCCCACTCCCGTCCCCGCGCCCCGGCTTCTGCCCTCGTCCCGCTCCCGCCCGTCCTGCTCCCGCTCCCGCTCCCGCTCCCGCTCTCGCTCCTGCTCTCGCTCCTGCTCTCGCTCCTGCTCTCGCTCCTGCTCTCGCTCCTGCTCTCGCTCCTGCTCTCGCCTCGGCCTTGCCTTCCCTCTCGCCCGTCGATCATGGAGTTGGCAGCACCTGGAGTCCGTTTTGTCGCCGCTAACCTCATGATCGACGAGTGACCCGGTAGATCTTGGAAGGATTCGGCCCCTGGAGGGGCCATTTGGCTCCAAGATCTCCCGACGGCGGGGTTGATCAAGGAGTTTGCGTCGGCGGTGGCGCTTTCGATGACGCAAACCCCTTGGTCACGGCCAGGGCCGTCCGGCTCGCGCTGGGTGGATGGGCTTGATGCCCTGCCCGGGCTGGTCGGCATCCGGAGGCGGGATATCCGGGGGCGGGGCGCCTGGGGGCGGGGCGCCCGGACGCCGGACAAGCGGGTGTCGAGCATCGCCGGGTGCCGGGTGCCGGGTGCCGGGTGCCGGGTGCCGGGGTGCGGGGGTGCCGGAGCGGGGGCCGGGGGCTGGGGGGTGCGGGTTGGGCGGGCGGAAGCCTCGCGAGGGGCCTTCGTCTCCGGCGGTGGCGCTCCGGATGCGGCAGGGCACGTGGCGCCGTCGGTCCGGACCGTGGGCCGGCTTCCGCGCCCAAAGCGGCGTTCCACCAAACGGACACCAGGCGGAGTGGGGCAGGTCACAAAGGTGGCGCGTGGATAGGTGTCGATCCGGGCGGGGGGCCCGTGATGTGGGATCAGAGCACCGGTCGGTGGCCGGAGACCCCGTGGTGTGGCAGCATGAAGCCATGACCGCCGCTGTCGTCCGCCGCTTCGTGGCTCGCCGCCACGTCGACTACGGCCGCGTGCGCAGCGCGATCTGTCCGGCCCACTGACGACGCCCGACCCATCCGTCTCGGGCGCGCTCCGCGCCGGCCGTCATCGACACCGCCGTCCTCGGTCCTCTTCAGGGCTGGCCGCCGCGCCCGCGCTCCCAGGCACCGCAGCAGACAAACGGAGGACGCCGCGATGGCGGTCAGTAGCACCCCAACCCGCTCGGACCAGCCGGCTCCCACCACCCGGGCGCCCCGTCGGCCGCGTGGCGAGGGCCAGTGGGCGCTCGGTCACCGTGAGCCGCTCAACTCCAACGAGCGGCTGAAGAAGGACGACGACCCGCTCAACGTGCGGGACCGGATCGAGAACGTCTACGCGCACCGGGGTTTCGCCTCGATCGACCCGCAGGACCTGCGTGGCCGGTTCCGCTGGTGGGGCCTCTACACCCAGCGTAAGGCCGGCATCGACGGCGGGCGCACCGCCGTGCTGGAACCGCACGAGCTGGAGGACGAGTTCTTCATGCTCCGGGTTCGGGTCGACGGCGGTCAGCTCAGCCTGGCCCAGCTCCGGGTGATCGCGGAGATCTCCCGGGAGTTCGCCCGGGACACCGCCGACATCACCGACCGGCAGAACATTCAATATCACTGGATCCGGGTCGAGGACATGCCGGAGATCTGGCGCCGGCTGGAGGCGGTCGGCCTGCAGACCACCGAGGCGTGCGGCGACTGCCCCCGGATCGTGCTGGGCAGCCCGGTGGCTGGCGTGGCCCGGGACGAGGTGGTCGACGCCACCCCGGCGATCGACGAGATCGTCCGCCGGTACGTCGGCGACAAGCAGTTCTCCAACCTGCCCCGCAAGTTCAAGACCTCGATCTCCTGGCTCGTCGACACCCCGTACGAGGCGAACGACATCTCGTTCCTCGGCGTCGAGCACCCGGAGCACGGCCCCGGTTTCGACCTCTGGGTGGGCGGTGGGCTCTCCACCAACCCGATGCTGGCCAAGCGGCTCGGTGTCTGGGTGCCGTTGCACGAGGTGCCGGACGTGTGGGCCGGGGTGGTGGGCATCTTCCGCGACTACGGCTACCGCCGGCTGCGTAACCGGGCCCGGCTGAAGTTCCTGGTGGCCGACTGGGGCGTGGAGCGCTTCCGGGAGGTGCTGGAGAAGGAATACCTGGGTCGGACGCTGCTCGACGGTCCGGCTGCGGAGCTGCCGGCGAAGCCGGTCGACCACATCGGCGTGCACCCGCAGCGTGACGGCGCCTGCTACGTGGGCGCGGCCCCGGTGGTGGGCCGGGTCTCCGGCACCCAGCTCGCCGAGCTGGCCGACGTGGTCGAGGCGCACGGCAGCGACCGGGTGCGGCTCACGCCGTACCAGAAGCTCCTGGTCCTGGACGTGGCGCCGGAGCGGACCGAGGAGCTGGTGACCGCGTTGCGGGGGATCGGCCTGGAGGCCAGGCCGTCGGCCTGGCGGCGCGGCACGATGGCCTGCACCGGCATCGAGTTCTGCAAGCTGGCCATCGTGGAGACCAAGCGGCGCGGCGAGGAACTGGTCGCGCGGTTGGAGGAGCGGCTGCGTGACTTCGACGCGGACATCTCCATCCACCTCAACGGCTGCCCGAACGCCTGCGCCCGCACGCAGGTCGCGGACATCGGTCTCAAGGGCCAGCTCGTGGTCGGCCCGGACGGCCAGCAGGTCGAGGGTTTCCAGGTGCACCTCGGCGGCGGCCTCGGCATGGCCGCCGGGCAGACCGCCGGCTTCGGCCGCAAGCTGCGGGGCCTGAAGACCACCGCTGACGAGCTTCCGGAGTACGTGGAACGGCTGGCCCGCCGCTACCTGGCCAGCCGGACCGACGGCGAGAGCTTCGCCAACTGGGTGATCAGAGTTGATGAGGAGGAGCTTCGATGAGTGACGCTCGATCTGCGCCTCTCTACTGCCCGTACTGCGGCGAGGAGGACCTGCGACCGCACGAGGCCGGGCACGGCGCCTGGGAGTGCCACGCCTGCGCGCGGGTGTTCTCGGTGAGGTTCACCGGTCTGCTGAGCCGGGCGGTGAACCGGTGACCGGCCTGCTCTCCGCCGCCGGCCTGGGCCTGGTCGGCGGGGCCGCCCCGGCGGACCCGGCCCGGCGGGACCCGGAGGAGCTGCGCGCGCTGGCCGAGGAGGCCGGGCGGGAGCTGGCGGACGCGCCCGCGCTGGAGATCGCCAGGTGGGCGGCGGAGACGTTCGGCGAGCGGTTCTGCGTGACCAGTTCGATGGCAGACGGCGTGGTGGCGCACCTGGTCTCCCGGGTCGCGCCCGGCGTCGACGTGGTGTTCCTCGACACCGGCCTGCACTTCCCGGAGACGCTGCGGGTCCGCGACGAGGTGGCCCGGCGGATGCCGGTGCGGGTCCGCTCGATCCGCCCCCGGATGACGGTCGGCCAGCAGGACGGCCAGTACGGGCCGCGCCTGTTCAACAGGTCCCCGGACGACTGCTGCCAGTTGCGCAAGGTGGAGCCGTTGGAGCGGGCGCTGGCCGGCTATGACGCATGGGCCGCCGGGCTGCGCCGGGACGAGTCGCCGACCCGGGCCAACACGCCTGTGGTGGGCTTCGACGCGCGGCGCGGCAAGGTCAAGGTGAACCCGATCGCCGCCTGGACGCAGCGCGAGGTGGATGCGTACGTGGCCCGCCACGACATCCCGGTCAACGAGCTGTTCGCCCGGGGCTACGGCTCGATCGGCTGCTGGCCGTGCACCCGCCGGACGAAGGCGGGGGAGGACCCGCGGGCGGGTCGCTGGGCGATGTTCGAGAAGACCGAGTGCGGCCTGCACATCTGACGGGCGACGCGCCGGTGGTGCTGGTGGCGCACGGCAGTCGTGATCCGCGCGCGGCCGAGGCGACGCGGGCGCTGGCCCGGGCGGTGGCGGCCACCTCTCCCGGCCGGCCGGTGCTGCCGAGCTGGCTCGACCACACCGAGCCCGGGCCGGGCGAGGTGCTGCGGCAACTCGCGGACGCGGGTCATTCCCGGGCGGTGCTGGTGCCGTTGCTGCTGACCGCGGCGTACCACCGGAAGGTGGACATCCCGGCGGCGGTCGCGGCGGCCGGCGCGGACCTCGACGTGCGGGTGACGGAGGTGCTGGGGCCGACCGGCGGTGTGGTCGACGGGCGGTTGCTGGCCGCGCTGCGGCGCCGGCTGGCCGAGGCCGCCGGGGAGGGCGCGGACGCCGTGGTGCTGGCCGCGGCGGGCACCCGTGATCCCGCCGCGCGTGCCTCGGTGGGTCGGGTGGCCGCGGCGCTCGGCGCCGGGCTGGGCGTGCGCTGCCGGGTCTCGTACGCCTCAGCCGCGCCGCCGGAGGTCGGTGGCGCGGTGGCGCGGCTGCGCGCGACGGGCGCTCGCCGGGTCGCGGTGGCCGCCTACTTCCTGGCGCCGGGCCGGTTTCACGACGGGGTACGCGCGGCGGCCCGCTCCGCAGGCGCGGTGGCGGTCGCCGACCCGCTCACCGACCTGCCGGAACTCGCCGATCTGGTGCGGCGGCGGGTGGACGCGGTGGCGGGCTGACCACGGTTCGGACCGCGAAAAGCCCCGGCCGGGATCCCGGCCGGGGCTTTTCGCGTGTGTGGGTCAGGCGGAGTGAGCGCGCAGCACCCGGAGACCACCGCGACGCTTGACGGCGCGGCGCTCCTCCTCGCTCATCCCGCCCCAGACGCCGGCGTCCTGACCGGACTCCAGCGCCCACTGCAGGCACTGGTCGGTCACGGGGCAGCGCCGGCAGACGGCCTTCGCCTGCTCCACCTGCAGGAGGGCCGGACCGGACGTCCCGATCGGGAAGAACAGCTCCGGGTCCTCGTCGCGGCAGACCGAATCGTGGCGCCAGTCCATGGCGGCAACACTCCTCATTCTTAGTGGATGGCCAGATAACGCTTTGTTGCTATTCCTTATATGCGTCCGCGTTGCCGAAAGGTGACGGTCAGCATCCATCAATTCGGCGCTGCGTGAGCAGGCTGCGGGCCCCTGGACCTGCTGGAACAGCTCAACCGGACGAGCGTATCCAGGCGATGTCCCGGTAACACGAGTTCGCTTGTGAATACTTTCACGAACTACAGCGATGTCAAGGGTGACGCTCGGAAAAACTCCGAACAGTGAGCGGGCTCACCACCCATTTGTCCCGGTTTGCGAGGGCTCTCGTTACCCGGTGTGCCACAGTCGAGGATCAATATAGTACGGTCTGCGTGACGATGCTGACATTTCCGGCACCCTTCCTCGGCGTGGCGGCCACCTCGCCCCTGCGCGGGCGGGGGTCCGCGTCAACCGACGGGGATACCCGAGACCTAGCAGATTACTCTCAGTGCGGCGGGTACGGATGTGAATCTGACTTTTTCCCGCTCGCCGAGATAGTCGCCATCGAGCTGGAACGGCAGCGGACGGGTCGCGAGCAGCGTGAACTCCTCCACATCGTGCAGCCGGAGCACCTGCTTGCCGTGCGGATCGGGCTTCCGGGAGAAGAACTGAGTCACCGTCCGTGTGGTGCTGGCCACCTTGAGCTGCCGGATGGCGAGCACGTCGAGCCCGAGGTCGAACGACGCCTCCGGATTCGGGTTGATCTCACGGTCACCGAGATAGGTCCACGGCGCGGTGTTCTGGATGATCGCGGTCGCCAACTCGGTCGCCGGCGCCTCACCCGGGCGTTCCAACGTGATCGGCGGGTGGCGGCGGTCGGAGCCGACGAAGTACTGGCTGGCCGTGGACCGGAAGTAGAGGGCCGGGGTGGACACCCGGCCCCGCTTGCGGGCCTGCTCCACCCGCCGGATGACCGCCGCGTCCAGCCCGAAGCCGGCGCAGAACGTGAAGTAACGGTCGTCCGCCCGGCCCAGCCCGATGGTGCGGGACCGGCCCAGGCGCAGCCCTTCCAGGATCATGCTGGTGCCGTCCGGCCACTCCCGCGGCAACCCGAGCGCCCGGGCGAAGACGTTCGTCGAGCCACCCGGCACGGTGGCCAGCGCCGGCAGCCGCTCGGCCGAGGTCGGCCCGGTGCGGAACGTCGGCGGCTCGGCCGCCATCAATCCGTTGACCACCTCGTTGACCGTGCCGTCGCCGCCGAGCGTGACGACCAGGTCGACACCCTCCTGGGCGGCCTCCCGGGCCAGATCCATGGCGTGGCCCCGTCGGCGGGTGTATCGCACCGACAGGTCGACTTCACTGCGCAGTGCCCGGACCAGCACGTCCCGGCTGCGCTCGCTTGTGGTGGTGGCCTTCGGATTGACCACCAGGACGGCCCGCATGGGCGGCACAATACCGCGCCTACCCACCGGTATCGTGGCGCCCGTGACGATCGACTCGGACCCGGTCCCCGGCCCGCTCCGCGCGGCGGTGCTCCTGCTGCGCGCCGAGGCGGTGGCGCTCGGGCTGGTCGCGCTGTGGCTGATCTGGTCCGACCTCACCGCCGAGCGCACCGACCTGACCTCGGCGCTGCTGGTGACCGTCTTCGCGGTCGCCGGGGCGGTCGCGCTCTGGGCGCTCGGCGGCGCGCTGTCCCGGCGGCGGACGGGTGCCCGCGCGCCGGCCATCGTGCTCCAACTCATGCTGCTGCCCATCGGGTGGTACATGCTCACCGGCGGGCTGGGCTGGCTCGGGCTGCCGCTGATGGCGCTCGGGCTCGGCGTCGTCGGGCTGTTGCTCAGCGGCCCGACCAACCGGGCGCTCGGCTTCGGCGGCCCGGCCGACCGGTAGCCGGGCCGGTCAGTAGCCGCTCGAGCGGCGGGTCAACAGCGAGATGGTGGCCCGGCCGTCGGCGGCCCGCGCGCCGGCACCGGTGGTCAACGCGGTGAGCACCTTCCAGGCGAAGGACGACTCGGACGGGAGCGTGGCGCCCCGCACGGTCGGCACGGTCACCTCGACGGTGAGCGCGTCCTCGGTGACCGCGAAGCGACACTCCAACTCGGCGTCACGGGTGGCGATGGCGAGGAGCATGGCGCACGCCTCGTCGACCGCGATGCGCAGATCCTCGATCTCGTCGAGCGCGAACTGGAGCCGGGCCGCGAGGCCGGCCGTGGCGGTGCGGAGCACGCCGAGATAACCGCCGTCGGCGGGCACGGTGAGGTGCACGACGTCGTCGTCCGTCGTCGGATGCCCGGTCAGTTGAGTCACGCCTCATCCCCCCGGTGCGGGACTCTACCCGCTCAGTCGGCCGAACGGGTGGGTGCGGGCGTCGCCTGCGCGGCGAGCTCGCCCAACGCGGCCCCGGCCAGCCGATACGGCGTCCACTCGTCCATCGGCGTGGCGCCGATCGCGGCGTAGAAGCGGGCCGCGGGATTCCAGTTGATCATCCACCATTCGAGCCGCTGGTATCCGCGCTCGACGCAGATCGCGGCCAGGGCGGCCAGCAGCAGCCGGCCGGCGCCGGTGCCCCGGGCATCCGGCCGCACGTAGAGATCCTCCAGGTAGATGCCGTGCACACCGGCCCAGGTGGAGAAGTTGAGGAACCAGAGGGCGAAGCCCACCGGCTCGTCCGCCGCGTCCACCGCGACGTGCCCGTACAGCGCCGGCTCGGGGCCGAACAACGCCACGTCGAGCTGCTCGGCGGTGAGGTGACACTGCTCCGGAGCGCGCTCGTACGCGGCGAGTTCGTGCACCATCGCGACGACGGCCGGCACGTCCTCAGGACGTACCGGCCGGATCGTCGGCACCGTGACGGGCGAGGTCACGCCTGCTTGGTCTCCCAGAAGATCTTGGAGATCTCGTCGATCTTCGAGAGCAGCTCGTCGGCCTTGGCCGGGTCGGTCCCGCCCTTGGCGCCGGCCGCGCCGGCCAGCTTGGTGGCCTCATTGAAGAGCTGGTGCAGGTGCGGGTACTTCTCGAAGTGCGGCGGCTTGAAGTAGTCGGTCCAGAGCACCCACAGGTGGTGCTTGACCAGCTCGGCCCGCTGCTCCTTGATCAGGATGGCGCGGGTGCGGAACTCCGGATCGGTGTTCGCCTGGTATTTCTCGCAGATCATTTTGACCGACTCGGCCTCGATCCGAGCCTGGGCCGGGTCGTAGACGCCGCAGGGCAGGTCACAGTGGGCGCTGGCGGTCACCCGGGGCGTGAGGATGCGAGGAAGGCGCATCAGGGTCCTCCATGGGATGTTTGCGATGATCGAAGACGACATTACTCCTGGAGATGCTTTCCAGCGGGCGGGAGGTGAAACCCGTGCTGCCCGTCCTGATAACCGGCCCGTCCATGTCCCCGACACTGCGTCACGGCGACGCGGTGCTGGTGCGCACCGGTGGCCGTCCGGTCCGTCCCGGCGACGTGGTGGTCGCGGTCTTCCGCAGCCGCCCCGACCTGCTCGTGGTGAAGCGCGCGGTCGAGCCACGCGACGGCGGCTGGTGGCTGCGCGGCGACAACGACCTGGTCACCGACGACTCCCGGGCGTACGGAGTGGCCGACGTACGCGGCCGGGTGGTGGTCCGCTGGTGGCCCCGGCCGGGTCGGATCAGGGGCCGTCCGCAGGGGTGACGGTGGATATGACCCCGCTCACATCGTGGGAGCCGACCCGTGACTATGCTCGGAAGTGCCCGGGTGACCCCCCGCACCGCCGCCCCGCCGGTCGCTGACCTCGCCGACCGCGCCGGCCGGTCCGTCTGCTCGACAGATCCTGGAGTCACCATGTCTGCGTCCACCCCGGACCCCGCTGATCCCGTCTTCCGGCTGCACGTCGGCGGCAAGATGGCCGTCGCCTCGACCGTGCCGCTGACCAGCCGGGAAGACCTCTCCCTCGCGTACACCCCGGGGGTTGCCCGGGTCTGCGAGGCGATCGCCGCCGATCCCGACCTCGCCGACACCTACACGTGGGTGTCGCACACCGTCGCCGTGGTCACCGACGGCTCCGCCGTCCTCGGTCTGGGCAACATCGGCCCACGCGCCGCGCTGCCCGTGATGGAGGGCAAGGCGGTGCTGTTCAAGCAGTTCGCCGGCGTGGACGCGGTGCCGGTCTGCCTGGACACCCAGGACGTGGAGGAGATCGTCGCGGTGGTACGGGCGATCGCGCCCTCGTTCGGCGGCATCAACCTGGAGGACATCAGCGCGCCGCGCTGCTTCGAGGTGGAACGTCGGCTGGACGAGGCGCTGCCCATCCCGGTCTTCCACGACGACCAGCACGGCACCGCGATCGTGGTGCTGGCCGCGCTGCGCAACGCCGCGACGCTGCTCAACCGCAAGCTCGGTGACCTGCGGGTGGCGGTCAGCGGGGCCGGCGCGGCCGGAGTGGCGGTCACGAAGATGCTGATCGCCGGCGGCGTCGACCCGGCCCGGGTGGTGGTCTGCGACTCGCGCGGCATCATCGGCCGGCACCGCGACCTCACCGGCACCAAGGCCGAACTGGCCGAACTCACCAACGCCGAGGGTCGCCAGGGTGACGTCACCGAGGCGCTGCGCGGCGCGGACGTGCTCGTCGGCGTCTCCGGCGGCCAGATCCCCGAGAGGGCGGTGGCCGGCATGGCCCCCGGCGGCATCGTCTTCGCGCTCGCGAACCCCACGCCGGAGGTGCACCCCGAGGTGGCCGCCCGGCACGTCGCCGTGGTCGCCACCGGGCGCAGCGACTACCCGAACCAGATCAACAACGTGCTCGCCTTCCCGGGCGTGTTCCGCGGCGCGCTCGATGCCGGCGCCACCCGGATCACCGAGGGGATGAAGGTGGCCGCCGCCGACGCCATCGCCGGCGTGGTGGCCGAGTCGCTGACCGCCGACGCGATCGTGCCGTCGCCGCTGGACCCGCGGGTCGCCCCCGCCGTCGCGGAGGCGGTCGCCGAAGCCGCCCGGCGCGACGGGGTCGCGCGCCGCTGAGGGTGTAAGGAGGGGGCCCTTCTTAACGCCTTCTGCATAGGAAGGGCCCCTTCTTAACGGCCGCTCAGCTTGTTACGGTGCGGATCATGCGTGCTGCCTATGCCTCGGCCTTCGACGACGACAACCCGCTCGCCGCGCTCGCCGTCGGCGACCGTCCCGAGCCGACCCACCCGCAGGACGACTGGGTCACCGTGCGGGTGCGCGCCAGCTCGCTCAACCACCACGACCTCTGGTCGCTGCGCGGCGTCGGCCTGACCGCCGACCAACTCCCGATGATCCTCGGCTGCGACGCGGTCGGCACCGACCCGGACGGCAACGAGGTGGTCATCTACCCGGTGGTGCCCACCCCGGGCGACCCGCGCGGGGTCTCCATCCTCTCCGAGCGCTTCCCGGGCACCTTCGCCGAGCTGGTCGCCGTACCCCGGATGAACCTGCTGCCGCTGCCCGACGGCCTGTCGGCCACCGACGCGGCGTGCCTGCCCACGGCCTGGCTCACCGCGTGGCGGATGCTCACCACCCGGGGCCGGGTCGCCGACGGCGAGTCGGTGCTGGTCCAGGGCGCCGGCGGCGGCGTGGCCACCGCGGCGGTCGCGCTCGGCGTCGCGTTCGGCAAGCGGGTGTACGCGACCAGCCGCGACGCAGCCAAACGGGAGCGGATCGCCGAGCTGGGCGCCACCGCGCTGGAGCCCGGCGCGCGCCTGCCGGAGCGGGTCGACGTGGTGATCGAGACGGTCGGCGCGGCCACGTTCGACCACTCGCTGAAATCGGCCGCGCCGATGGCCCGGATCGTGGTCTCCGGCGCGACCGCCGGGTACGAGCCCACAGTCAACCTGCGTCGGGTCTTCGCCATGCAACTGGAGATCCTCGGCACCTCCATGGGCACCCCGGGCGAACTGGCCGAGCTGCTCGCGTTCTGCGCCGAGCACGGGGTCCGGCCGGTGGTGGACCGGGTGGTGCCGTTCAGCCGGATCGAGGAGGCGTTCGCTCGGCTGCACTCCGGCGAGGTCTTCGGCAAGGTGGTCGTCGACCACACCACCTGAGCCGGCGCGCGCGTTAAGCGGGGGCCCCGCCTCTACCGCAGGCGTTAAGCGGGGGCCCCGCCTTACAGCCGGTCGTCGAGGGTGGCCAGGTTGCCACTCGTCGCTTCGGTGGGGAGGCGTTTCTTTGCCACCGGATCACCGTAGAGAGTCCAGCGGAGGAACTCGACCGTGGTGTCGGCGACCACCCGCAGCGCCTTCCCGTCACCCAGCAGCGCCCGGCCATGATCGCCCTTCGGCAGGCTGAGCATCGCCTTCGGCCACGGCACCGCGTCGAACACGGCCTTGCCCGCCGCGTACGACACCACCTCGTCCGCCTCGCCGTGCACGAACAACTGCGGCGCGGCGGCGCCGGCGAACCCGGTGCCCACGCCGAGCGCCGTACCGGCGAACACGATCCCGGCGTCCAGCCGCTCGTCCCGGCCGATGGTGAACAGCCCGATGGTGGTCACACCGCCGGCGCTGTGCCCGGTCGCGGCCACCCGCTCCGGATCCAGCCGGCCGCGCAGCGGATCACCCGCCGCCTCGCCGAGCGCGAGCACTCGGGTCAACACGTACGACACGTCGGCCGGCTGGTTGAGCACGTCCAGCGGGTTGCCGTCACCGCCCCGCGCGGTGTGCGGGAACCGCGGCGCGGCCACCACGAACCCGGCCGCCGCCCAGCGCGTCAACAGCACCTGGTAGTCCTCCGGCCGGGCATCGAGGCCGTGGCTGAACAGCACCACCGGGAACCGCCCGTCGGCCGCGCGGGCGGACCGCTCGGCGGCGCCGCCGGCCGCGCCCGTCGCCGGATACCAGAGCGTCACCGGCAACGGCCGGTCGCCGTCGCGGTTCAGCTTCAGTTGACGTACGCCGACCGCGAAGCTCTTCGTGGGCGCCTTGCCTGTGGCGACCCGTGGGGCAGGCGTGGTGGCCTGCGGTGAGGCGTCGGGGGCCGGTCGCCCGGTCGGGGCGGTCGGCTCCGAACAGCCGGCCAGGCCGACGCCGAGCAGAGCGGCGGCAACCAGGGCAACGGAACGACGGCGCATGCCCCCGATTGTGCCTCGCGGTTGTAAGGAGGGGCCCCTTCTTAACGCCTGCGGTAGAGGCGGGGGCCCCTATTAACACTCGGCGCGGGTGGGTCAGCCCGGCGGGCGTTTGCCGATCGACGCCTGGAGGCGGGCCAGGTCGGCGGCATCCTTGGCGCGTCGAGGGCGCTCGGGCATCCAGACCGGGAACATCTCCTTGAACTCGATCTGTGCGGTGACACTGATCACCGGTGCCACGAGCGACCCGATCCGGCCCGGCGGGGCGGCCAGCATCCCGTCCGGCAGGGCGGTGCCCGCCCACGGGCCGGCGCCGACGACCACCCGGCCGGTCGGATCCCGGTCCAGGTAGGCGAAGCTCAGCTCGACGTCGCCGCGAAGCAGGTCAAGCTGGTTGGCTGCGGGCATCCGTGGGTCGGGGCGCCAGCCCTGCCCACCGAGCCGGGCGGCCAACCGGTCGGCGTCGTGCCGCCAGCAGTACCAGTCGACGTCGACGTGCGGGCGGCTCACCGTGCCGAGGTGGAAGTCCATCGCCCAGCCACCGCGCAGCCAGACCTCGATCCCGGCCACACCGGCCAGGTCGACGACGTCCCGGATGGCGTCCAGTTGCCGCTGTTCCAGCCCGTCCATCGAGCGAATGCTACGCCGATGGGGTGAGGAGGGGCCCCTTTTTAACGCCTGCGGTAGAGGCGGGGCCCCCTATTAACACCTGCGGCGGCGGGGAGGCGGCGCAGGGCGGCCCGGTCGTCGTCGAGCGTCCAAGGGAGGAAGTCGGTGGTGGTGGCGAGCACCGGGGCGAACCGGGGTGAGTATTCGCCGTGCCCTGCCGGAGCAGGCTGAGGACGGCGGCCGGGATCGGGTCGGAGGTGGCGACCCAGCAGCGCCGCCGTGAGCCCGGCCAGCCGCCGTCGCCGTCACCACTGCAGAGTAGGCGGCCGAGCGGTTGACGCGCGCCCGCCGTCCGGCCGGGCGGTGTCTCCACCGGCCGGATCGGTTTCGTCGCGATCGGGTGTCCGGGAGCGCCGGGGCCGGCCCGGCGGGACCGTGCCGCCCGTCCGGCTTCGCTAGGGTCACGCGCATGACTGAGAACTACACCGATCCGAGCGGCAACACCGCGCAGTTCCGCGCCTTCGTGGACGCGCCCGAGTCGGCCGCCCCGGCGCCGGCGCCGTCGCGGCTGCCGCTGATCGCCGGGATCGGCGTGGCCGTCGTGGTCGTCGTCGCCCTGGTCGCCTGGCTCGCGCTCCGCTGAGCCCCGAACTTCCTTGATCCGCACCGGTACGCCGAGGTGGCGGCATCGGCCCGGCAGCGATACCGCCACCTCGGCGAAATGGTGTCGATCAAGCGGGGCGGCGTCCGCCGCGTCGGCGGGAGCGTGTCGATCGAGCCGGACGGCGTCCGCCGCGTCGGCGGGAGCGTGTCGGTCGAGCCGGGCGGCGTCCGCCGTGTCGGCGGGAGCGTGTCGGTCGAGCGGGGCGGCGTCTGCCGTGTCGGCGGGAGCGTGTCGATCAAGCGGGGCGGCGTCTGCCGTGTCGGCGGGAGCGTGTCGGTCGAGATGGACGGCGTCCGCCGTGTCGGCGGGAGCGTGTCGATCAACGGGTCAGGCGGCGAGCACGTCGCGGGTCTCGCGGGCGATCTCCCGTTCCTCGTCGGTGGCGACCACCAGCACCGCGACCTCCGCGCCGGCGGGGGAGACCACCCGGTCACCCGTACCGTCGTTGCGGGCGGGGTCGACGGCGATGCCGAGTCGGTCCAGCCCGGCCAGCGACGCGGCCCGGACCGCGGCGGCGTGTTCGCCGACCCCGGCGGTGAAGGCGATCGCGTCGACCCGGCCGAGCAGCGCGTAGTACGCGCCCACGTAGCCGGTGATCCGGCGGCAGTAGACGTCGAACGCCAGTGTCGCGTCCGGGTCGCCGGCGTCCCGGCGGGCCAGCACCTCCCGCATGTCGTTGACGCCGGTCAGCCCGAGTAGGCCGCTGCGGTGGTTGAGCAGGTCGTCGATCTCGTCGACGCCCATTCCGCCCTCGCGGCGCAGGTGGAAGATGACCGTCGGGTCGAGGTCGCCGCTGCGGGTGCCCATCACCAACCCTTCCAGCGGGGACATGCCCATCGAGGTGGCCACGCTCCGGCCGCCCCGCACCGCGCACGCGCTCGCCCCGTTGCCCAGGTGCAGCGTGATGGTGTTCAGTTCGGCGTACGGCCGGTCGAGCAGTTCGGCGGCCCGCCGTGACACGTATGCGTGCGAGGTGCCGTGGAAGCCGTACCGGCGGATGTCGTGGCGTTCGGCGGTGGCCCGGTCGATGGCGTAGGTGGCGGCGGCCTCGGGCAGCGTGTGGTGGAACGCGGTGTCGAAGACCGCCACCTGCGGGGTGTCCGGCAGCGCCTCCCGGGCCACCCGGATGCCGGCCAGGTTCACCGGGTTGTGCAGCGGGGCGAGCGGGACGAGTTCCTCGATCGCGGTGACGACCGCGTCGTCGATGCGCACCGGGGTGCTGAACCGTCGCCCGCCGTGCACCACCCGGTGCCCGACGCCGGCCAGCCCGTCGAGGTCGAGCCGGTCGAGGATGTCCCGGACGGCGGCCTCGTGGTCGGGCGGTCCGCCGCCCGGCTCACCGATGCGTTCGACGGTGCCCTGGTCGAGGACCTGGTCACCGTCGTACAGCCGGTATTTGACGGACGAGGATCCGCTGTTGAGGACCAGGATGCGGCTCATTCCGACGCCTCCGCGGCGGCCTGGATGGCGGTGATCGCCACCGTGTTGACGATGTCCGGCACGGTGGCGCCCCGGGACAGGTCGTTCACCGGCCGGCGCAGGCCCTGCATGACGGGGCCGACCGCCACCGCGCCGGCCGAGCGCTGCACCGCCTTGTACGTGTTGTTGCCGGTGTTCAGGTCCGGGAAGATGAACACGGTGGCCCGTCCCGCGACCGGGTTGTCCGGCAGCTTGGTGGCCGCGACCTGCGGGTCGATCGCCGCGTCGTACTGGATCGGCCCTTCGACGAGCAGGTCCGGCCGGCGTTCGCGGACCAGCGCGGTGGCCGCGGCGACCTTCTCCACGTCGGTGCCGGCGCCGGAGCTGCCGGTCGAGTACGACAGCATCGCCACCCGGGGTTCGATGCCGAACCTGGCCGCGGTGTCGGCCGACGAGATGGCGATGTCGGCGAGCTGGGCGGCGTCCGGGTCCGGGTTGACCGCGCAGTCGCCGTAGACCAGCACCCGGTCGGCGAGCAGCATGAAGAAGACGCTCGACGCGACCGAGACGCCGGGCACGGTCCGGATGATCTCGAAGGCGGGGCGGATGGTGGCGGCCGTGGTGTGGGTGGCCCCGGAGACCATCCCGTCGGCTCGGCCGGTCCGCACCATCATGGTGCCGAAGTAGTTGGGTTGGGCCATGGTGTCGTACGCCAGCTCGGGCGTCATGCCCCGGTGGGCGCGCAGGGTCGCGTATTCGGCGGCGAACTCGTCCCGCCACTCGCTGGTCGCCGGGTCGACCACCTGGGCGTCGCCGATGTCGACGCCCAGCTCACGGCTGCGCCGGACGACCTCGTCGGGGCGTCCGAGCAGGGTGAGTTCGGCGACGCCCCGGCGCAGCAGCACCTCCGCCGCGCGCAGGATCCGGCCCTCGGTGCCCTCGGGCAGCACCAGCCGGCGGCGTCCGGCCCGGGCGCGGTCGATCAGGTCGTTGGAGAACATCAGCGGGGTGACCCGCGCGGAGCGGGTGACCCGGAGCCGGCGGGCCAGGTCGTCGGTGTCCACGCAGCGTTCGAACGCGCCGAGCGCCGCCTCGACCTTGCGGGGGTTGGCCGTGCTGGGTCGGCCCTCGATCCGGCTGGACGCCTCGACCGTGTCGTAGCTGTCGCTGGTGACCGAGAGCACGGCCAGCCCGGTGTTCATCCGTTCGACGAGGCGCATGGCCCGCGGGTCGGGTTGCTCGCCGAGGGTGAGCACCAGCCCGGCGAGCGACACCTGCCCGGCGACGTGCGCGGCGCCGGCCGCCACCAGCAGGTCGGCCCGGTCGCCCGGGGTGATGACCAGGGCGCCGTCGGTGAGGTGGTCCAGCAGGGTCGGCACGTGCGCCGCGCCGACCACGTAGTCGAGCACGTCGCGGTCGAGCGCGGCCCGGTCGCCGGCGAGCCGGGTGGCGCCCAGCGCCGCCGCCACCTCGGCCACCGTCGGCGCCGACACGGTCGGCACCTCCGGGATGGCGTACGCGGGGACCGGCAGCTCGGGCAGCGTCATCGGCTCGGGCACGCGGTTGGCGACCACCGCCACCACCGTCGCGCCCAGGTCGGCCAGATCGTGGTACGCGCCACGCATCACCGCGGTGATCGCCTCGGGCGGCTGCCCGAAGCCGTCCACCACGGGCACCACCACGCTGCCGAACTCGGTCGCCAGGCGGGCGTTGAACGCCAGCTCGCGTGGGCCGGCGCCGTCGCCGTCGGCGAAGTCGCTGCCCACCACCACGACGGCGGGGCAGCGCCGCTCGACCTCCCGGTAGCGGGCCACGATCGTGGCGATCAGCTCTTCTCGCCGGCCGTTCGCGACAAGCGCGGTGGCCTCGGCGTACGTCGCGCCGTGCAACTCGTCGACCGGCGACTCCACCCGGTAGCGCTCGGTGAGCAGGGCCAGGATCGGGTCCGGGCGGTCGCCGGCGACGAGCGGCCGGAACACGCCGATCCGCTCGACCTGCCGGGAGAGCAACTCGGCCAGCCCGAGTGCCACGGTCGACTTGCCCCCGCCCGATCCCACTCCGGTGAGGTACACGCTGCGCGCCACGACCTCACGCTACAAGATCGCTCGAACCTCCGCCCGGGTCCTTGGACCCGGGCCCGATTCCCCAAGATCACATAAAGGCGGGGTTCTATTGTGGCTGGTCAGAGCCACCCCCGAGGGTGAAGGCGGATTTTTTTCTTATCTATAATAATCCAGGTGGAAGGCCCGACCGAACTCATTCCCGTCGCCCCCGAACCGCCTCCCGTCTTCGTCGACTCGACCGGCCGGAGGCGTCGGCGGCTGCGTCGGCTCGCCTACTGCGCCGGTGCGGCCGGGGTGTTCTACACCGTTTTGGTGGGGGTCAGCTTCGCCGGCGGGCCGGTCACCCCGGATGCCGTCATCCCGTTCGTCGAGGCGAGCACGGAGGAGGAGAAGCCGGCACCCACCCCGTCGGCGTCGCCGACGACGACCGCGGTCACGCCGTCCGCGTCGGCGGTGACGGTCGCGCCACCGCCCGCCCGTCCCGCTCCGTCGCGGCCGGCGGCCACCTCCGCCACCCCGGGCGGCGCCTCCAGCAGCGCCAGCCGCAGCGCCACCGCGTCCCCCCGGCCGACCGTGACCCCGTCGCCCCCGCCGCGCACGACCAGGCCACCGGCCACCACCGCGCCACCCACGGCGACGCCGACCACCACCGCGCCGACCACCACCGCCCCACCCCCCTTGATCGACCTGCCCGACCTGCTCCCCGAGCCGGGCCGGACCGCCGGTGAGTGAGGATCCCACCACCCGCCTGGACCCGCGGCGCGTCGCCGCCGCCCGCCGGCAGCGCGCCGGGCGACGGACGGCCGCCGCCCGGACCGCGCCGACCGTCGCCCTGGACGCCCGGCAGATCGCCGCCGCCCGCCGGTCCCGCAGCCGGCGCATCGTGCCGCGACCGAGCTGGCTGGTCCTCACCATGGTCGTCGTCATCCTGGGCGGCCTGCTCTTCGTCGAGGCGTACGCCAACTCCGCGTTCGTGCCCGGCGAACGCGCCGCGCCGGGCACCCAGCGGGAGGTGCCCACCTCGGTGGTCGAGGGCGGCCCGATCGTCAACGTCGGCGCGGAGGGCCGGACCCAGTCGCACGAGTTGCCGCCGCGTACCATCGCCCTCACCTTCGACGACGGCCCGGACCCGCGGTGGACGCCCGAGGTGCTGCGGGTGCTCGACAAATACCAGGTGAAGGCGACCTTCTTCGTCATCGGCACGCAGGTGCTGCGCAACCGGGAGCTGGCCGGTCGCATGGTGGCCGGCGGCCACGAGCTGGGCGTGCACACGTTCACCCACCCTGACCTCGCGGTGCTGCCCGGATGGCGGCGGGAACTGGAGTACGCGCAGACCCAGCTCGCCATCGCCAGCGCCACCGGGATCCGCACGTCGCTGCTGCGCTTCCCGTACTCGTCGAGCGCCGACGCCTACACCGACCGGGACTGGCCGGTGCTCCGGCAGGCCGGCGAGCTGGGCTACCTGACCGTGGTGAACGACGTCGACAGCCGGGACTGGGAAAAGCCCACGATCGAGACGATGCTCGCCAACGCGACCCCGGCCGGAGAGGCCGGCACCATCGCGTTGTGGCACGACGCGGGCGGCGACCGGTCCGGCACCGTGGCCGCGCTGGACCGGTACATCCCGATGATGCAGCAGCGCGGCTACACCTTCACCACGGTGAGCGAGGGACTCGACCGCACGCTGGCCGAGGCCGGGGTGACCGGCCCGTCGGGTGAGCAGGTGGCCGCTCCGCGCGCCGACCGGTGGCGGGGCGACATGCTCGTCGGCGCGGTGAGCGTGGCCGACCACATGTTCGCGGTGTTCGGCGTCTTCTTCCTCCTCGTCGGGGCGCTCACCGTCGGCCGGACCCTGTTGCTCTTCGTGCTGGCCCTGCGGCACGCGGCCCGCCGACGCCGCCCCGACTGGTCCTGGGGGCCGCCGGTCACCGAACCCGTCTCGGTGATCGTGCCCGCGTACAACGAGAAGGAGGGCATCGCGGCGGCCGTCCGTTCCCTGGCCGGCGGCGACCACCCCGGCGGCATCGAGGTGGTGGTCGTCGACGACGGGTCCACCGACGGCACCGCCGACATCGTGGCGGCGCTCGGCCTGCCGAACGTCCGGGTGGTGCGCAAGCCCAACGGTGGCAAGCCGAGCGCGTTGAACACCGGCGTCGCGCTGGCCCGGCACGAACTCGTCGTGATGGTCGACGGGGACACGGTCTTCGAGCCCGACGCGGTCCGCCGCCTGGTCCAGCCCTTCGCGGACCCGCGGGTGGGCGTGGTCGCCGGCAACGTCAAGGTCGGCAACCGCCGGAGCCTGATCGCCAAGTGGCAGCACATCGAGTACGTCATCGGCTTCAACCTGGACCGCCGCCTCTACGAGACGTTGCGCTGCATGCCGACCGTGCCCGGGGCGATCGGCGGGTTCCGCCGGGAGGCGCTGGCCCAGGTGGGCGGGATGACCGACGAGACCCTCGCCGAGGACACCGACATCACCATGGCGCTGGGCCGGGCCGGCTGGCACATCGTGTACGAGGAGAGCGCCCGCGCCTGGACCGAGGCGCCCGCCACGCTCGGCCAGCTCTGGAAGCAGCGGTACCGGTGGAGCTACGGCACCATGCAGGCGATGTGGAAGCACCGGCGGGCGGTCCTCGACCGCGGCTCGTCCGGCCGGTTCACCCGTCGTTGCCTGACCTTCCTGACCCTGTTCGGCGTGCTGCTGCCGCTGGCCGCCCCGGTGATCGACCTGCTCGCCCTGTACGGGTTGTTCTTCCTCGACCGGACGGAGACGGTGGTGGCCTGGCTGGCGATGCTCGCGGTGCAGTTCGTCACCGCCGTGGTGGCCTTCCGGCTGGACCGGGAGAAGCTCGGGGTGTTGTGGGTGCTGCCGCTCCAGCAGTTCGTCTACCGGCAGTTGATGTACCTGGTTCTGCTCCAGTCGGTGGTCACCGCGTTGACCGGTGGGCGGCTCGGTTGGCAGAAGCTGCGGCGTACCGGGAATCTCGACGTGGCGGCGCGGCGCGGCGTCGCCTGACGGCCGGTCACGCCGGCGTCCTCGGCCGGGCCTGCGGCCCGGTGACGTCGAGCCCGCCGGTCGGCTCCGCGGCGCGGAGCAGGGCGTCGCTCTTCGCCACCCAGGCCGCGCCGAAGGCGAACACGGCGAGCATCTCGCACCACAGCACCGGCTTGAGGGTGTGCCGGGTCGGGTCCGGTAGCCGCGTGCTGGCCAGCGCGAGCGCGACCGCGAGCAGGATGAGCCCGCCGCAGGTGCGGTAGAAGACCACCGCGGAGCGGCGGGGCGGGACACCTGCGGTGTCCGGGCGGACGAACAGGAACAGGCAGAAGACCGCGAGCAGGGCGAAGAGCCCGGCCGCGGCGACCTGGTGCACCACCCCGGCGATCCGGTCGCTCTCGCCGAGCGGGGCCGACCGTACGCCGGTCGCGGTGGGGGCGAGCGCCACCGCGACGGCCAGCACCCCGGCTACGGTGCCCAGCAGGTCGTCCGGCCGGCGGTAGCGGTAGCTGATCAGGAAGACCCCGACGGCGCACATCGCGCCGACGAAGACGTCCCGCATCTCGCTGTGGTAATAGGCGCTGAGGGAGTCGAGGAGGGTGAGCCGCCGGGTGGTGGCGATGTGGCCGACCACCAGCACGACCGGCAGCGCGAGGCCGACCGAGCCGATCCCGAGGCGCAGCCGGCGCACGGTCACCGCGTCCTGTGGTGGCTTGCGGGTGTCGAGGTTCATACCTCAACAGTGGACGTCACGCAGCGCCATTGGTCAAACGCGAAGAGTCACTCGTCATCCTCGTCGTCGAGGCGGGCCAGCCAGGTGGCGAACCGCTCGACCGGGGTCTCGAACTCCGGGTTCAGGTCGACGAAGTCGCGCAGGCGCTCACCCAGCCACTCCAGGCTGACCTGCTCGTCGCCCCGGCGCTCGACCAGCTCCTCGATGCCACGGTCGGTGAAGTACACGGTCGTCCTCTCGTCGTACGGCAGCGGCCCGCCCCGGTGCCGGGACGGGCCGCTGCCGGTGATGTGTCACGGGCGGGGCAGCGCCGCCTCGATCAGCGCATTCTGCTCGACCTCGTGCATCTTCGCCGAGCCGACCGCCGGGGCGGCGGCGGACGGGCGGGAGATGCGACGCAGCCGCACCTCGGGCAGGTGCTCCAGCAGGTTGAGCGCGACGAACGACCAGGCGCCCTGGTTGGCCGGCTCCTCCTGGACCCAGGCGAAGTCCTCGGCGTTCGGATACTGCGCCAGCGCGGACCGGACCTCCTCGACGGGCAGCGGGTAGAGCTGCTCCATCCGCAGGATCACGGTGTCGGTGACGCCCCGCTCCTGCCGGGCCTGGAACAGGTCGTAGTAGACCTTGCCCGAGCAGAGCACCACCCGCTTGACCTGCTCCGGCGCCGGCGCGGCGGTGTCGGCCAGCACGGGCTGGAAGGTGCCCGTGGTGAAGTCCTCCACCGGCGACACGCAGAGCTTGTGCCGCAGCAGCGACTTCGGCGTGAACACCACGAGCGGCTTGCGCTTGGGCGACAACGCCTGGCGGCGCAGCAGGTGGAAGTAGTTCGCCGGGGTGGTCGGGATGGCCACCCGCATGTTGTCCTCGGCGCAGAGCTGGAGGAAACGCTCCGGGCGGCCGGAGGTGTGGTCCGGCCCCTGACCCTCGTGGCCGTGCGGCAGCAGCAGGGTGACCGCGGAGCGCTGGCCCCACTTCACCTCGCCGGAGGAGATGAACTCGTCGATCACCGACTGGGCGCCGTTGACGAAGTCACCGAACTGGGCCTCCCAGGCCACGAGCGCGTTGACGTTCTCCACCGAGTAGCCGTACTCGAAGCCCATCGCGGCGTACTCCGAGAGCAGCGAGTCGTGGACGAAGAAGCGGGACCGCTCCCCGTCGGCGGTGAACGTCTTCAGCGGCAGGTAGTCGTCGCCGGTGCGGGCGTCGACCACCGAGGCGTGCCGCTGGACGAACGTGCCGCGGCGCGAGTCCTGCCCGGCGAGCCGGACGGTCACGCCGTCGTGCAGCAGCGCGCCGAACGCGATGATCTCGCCGAAGCCCCAGTCGATGTTGCCCTCGACGGACATCTTCCGGCGCCGCTCCAACAGTTGCTGGATCCGCTTGTGCGGGGTGAAGCCCTCCGGCAGGTTGACGTGCGCCTCGCCGATCGCCTTGACCACGGCGGCATCGGTGGCGGTGTCGACCTGCGGCTCCGGCTCCTCCTCCCGCTTCGGGCGGTCGAGCTGGCGCGGCGTGGTGGCCGCGTCCCGGGTGGCCTTGAAGACCCGTTCGAGCTGCGCCTGGTAGTCGCGCAGCAGCTCCTCGGCGTCCTCCAGGGTGATGTCACCGCGCCCGATCAGCTCCTCGGTGTAGAGCTTGCGGACCGACCGCTTCGAGTCAATGATCTTGTACATCTGCGGGTTGGACATCGACGGGTCGTCGCCCTCGTTGTGCCCGCGCCGGCGGTAGCAGACCAGGTCGATCACGACGTCCTTGTTGAACGCCTGACGGTATTCGAAGGCGAGCCGGGCCACCCGCACGACCGCCTCCGGGTCGTCGCCGTTCACGTGGAAGATCGGCGCCTGGATCATCCGGGCCACGTCGGTGCTGTAGAGGCTGGACCGGCTGTATTCCGGGGCGGTGGTGAAACCGACCTGGTTGTTGACCACCACGTGCACGGTGCCGCCGGTGCGGTAGCCGCGGAGCTGGGACAGGTTGAGCGTCTCGGCGACCACGCCCTGGCCGGCGAAGGCGGCGTCACCGTGCACCGCCAGCGGCAGCACGGTGTAGCCCTCCAGCTTGAGGTCGATCCGGTCCTGCTTGGCCCGGACGATGCCCTCCAGCACCGGGTCCACGGCCTCCAGGTGCGACGGGTTCGCCACCACCGACACCTTGACCGCGTGCTCCCCGTCCGGGGTGGTGAACTTGCCGTTCTGGCCGAGGTGGTATTTCACGTCGCCCGAGCCCTGCGTGGACCGCGGGTCGAGGTGTCCCTCGAACTCGGAGAAGATCTTCTCGTACGGCTTGCCGACGATGTTCGCCAGCACGTTGAGCCGGCCGCGGTGGGCCATGCCGATGACGACCTCGTCCAGCCCGGCCTCGGCGGAGGACTCCAACACCTCGCCGAGCAGCGGGATCAGCGACTCGCCGCCCTCAAGCGAGAAGCGCTTCTGACCCACGTATTTCGTCTGAAGGAACGTCTCGAACGCCTCGGCCGCGTTGAGCCGGTTGAGCACGTGCTTCTGCTCGTCGGTGTCCGGCTTCTCGTACTTGCGCTCGACCCGCTCCTGGATCCAGCGCCGCTCCTCCGGGTCCTGGATGTGCATGTACTCGATGCCGACCCGGCGGCAGTAGGAGTCGCGCAGCACGCCGAGGATCGAGCGCAGCTTCATCCGCTGCTGGCCGGCGAAGCCGTTGACCGGGAAGACCCGGTCCAGGTCCCACAGCGTCAGGCCGTGTTGGAGCACGTCCAGGTCGGGGTGCTTGCGGATCTCGAACTCGAGCGGGTCGGTGTCGGCCATCAGGTGACCGCGCACCCGGTAGGCGTGGATCAGCTCGTGCACCCGCGCGGTCTTGTTGATCTGGCCTTCGCTGTCGACGGCCACGTCCCGCATCCAGCGCACCGGCTCGTACGGGATGCGCAGCGAGGTGAAGATCTCGTCGTAGAAGCCGCGCTCGCCGAGCATCAGCTCGTGCATGACCTTCAGGAACTCGCCGGACTGGGCGCCCTGGATGATCCGATGGTCGTACGTGCTGGTCAGCGTGATCACCTTGCTGACCGCGTTCTCGGCCAGCGTGGCCTCGCTCATGCCCTGGTAGGGCGCCGGGTATTCCATCGCGCCGACGCCGATGATGGCGCTCTGCCCCTGCATCAGGCGCGGGATCGAGTGCACCGTGCCGATGCCGCCCGGGTTGGTGAGCGAGATGGTGGTGCCGGAGTAGTCCTCCATGGTCAGCTCGTTGCGGCGGGCGCGCCGGACCACGTCCTCGTACGCCTGCCAGAACTGCCGGAAGTCCATCTGCTCGCAGCCCTTGATGGAGGGCACGACCAGGTTGCGGGAGCCGTCCGGCTTGGCCAGGTCGATGGCGATGCCCAGGTTGACGTGCTCCGGGCGGAGCATCGCCGGCTTGCCGTCGACCTCGGCGAAGGAGTTGTTCATCTCCGGGTGCTCGATCAGCGCCCGGACCATCGCGTACCCGATCAGGTGGGTGAAGCTGACCTTGCCGCCGCGACCGCGGGCCAGGTGGTTGTTGATCACGATGCGGTTGTCGACGAGCAGCTTCGCCGGGACCGCGCGCACGCTTGTGGCGGTCGGGACGGCGAGCGAGGCGTCCATGTTCTGGACGATCTTGGCGGCCACGCCGCGTAGCGGCGTGGTGCCCGCGGCGCTCGCCGCCGGGGCCTTGGCGGCCGGCTTGGCCGGGGCGGTCTTCCTCGCCGGAGCCGGCTCGGACGCCTTCGCCGCCGGCTTGGCGGCGGGCTTCTGCGCCGGCTTGGCCTTCGCGGGCGCGGTCTTGGCCGGGGCGGCCTGCTCGGTGACCGTGGCGACGGCCTCCTGCTGCTCGGCCGGCTCCGGCTCGGCGGCCGGCGTGGCCGAAGCGTCCGGGCGTGGCGTGGCGGCGCCCGGCGCCGGCCGGTAGTCGGCGAAGAAGTCGTGCCAGGCCGAGTCGACGCTCGATGGGTCGGCGAGGTAACGCTGGTACATCTCCTCGACGATCCACTCGTTCGGGCCGAAACCCGCCAGTGGGTTCTCCTGCGATGTCTGCTGGGTCGACACGGCCGCTAATCGCCTCTTTCACGCGGTTGTGAATGTCACGCAATGGGCCCCCGCGCCCGGTTCGCCGGGCGCACAGGGATCGGATCCCAGGCTACGCCGTGCGGTTGCCGCAGGCATTCTCGCCTCCGCCTGGTGGCCCGTTTCACAGAAGATGCCACAAGTTGGGCAAACGCTGCGTGTTCCGCCGACTCCTGCGAGCGAGAACCGCCAGCCGAAAAGGGCTCCGGCCGGTGACACGGAGTCACCGGCCGGAGCCCGTCGCGCGGATGGGTCAGGAGATGTCGCGCCGCCGGATGGTGGCCACGCCGATCACGCCGGTCACCACCGCGTACCCGATCAGCACCGCGGCGCCCGCCCAGCGCGGCGGGTTGCCCGGGATCTCGGCGCCGCTCACCATCAGCGAGGAGGCAAGCGACGGCACCAGCAGTTGCAGCTCGTTGATCCAGTCGCCGAACCGCTGCGCCAGCAGCCCGATGGCGATGGCCGCGCCGATGGTGCCACCCAGGTAGAGCAGGATGCCGGTCACGGTCGCGCCGATCTGGCTGCGGATCAGCACGCCGAGCCCGACGCCGAGCACCGACCAGAGCAGGTAGGCCAGCCCGTTCAGGGCCACCGCGCGCCACACCGCCCCGCTGCCGAGCGACGCATCGACGCCCGTGGCGTTCAGGATCAGCGGCGCGAAGATCAGGTTGAGCACCGTGGTGACGATCCAGAACAGCAGCGCCAGCACGCCGGCCGCGACCAGCTTGGCCAGCATCACCGCGGTACGGTGCGGCGCGGTGAGGAACGTGGTGGTCACCGTCTGGTGGAAGAACTCGCTCGTCACCACCACGATGCCGAGCAGCATCACGATGAGCAGGCCGAAGAACTGGCCGTTCGTGTAGAGGTTGGCGGCGATGCTGTCGGCGCTCGACACCGCCTGGATCTGGTCGGCCTGGTCGGCCGACACGTCGCCCACGTTCCCGCTGGCCAGGGCGTCGGTCTGCAACCAGTTGAAGCCCAGCGTGAGCGCCCACAGCGGCAGGCTGATCAGGCCGAAGATCCACCAGGTGCTGGTGGTGCGGATCTTGAGCAGTTCGGATCGGACAAGCGTCATCGGATCTCCGCCTTTCCGGCCGTCAGCTCCAGGAAGACCCCTTCGAGGTCGGGACGTTCGGTGGTCAGCTCGTGCAGCTCGACCTTCGCGGCCAGGGCGAGCCGGCCCACGGTCGGCGCGTCCACGCCGCTGACCAGCAGCGCGCCGTGCGGATCGGCCTCGACGGTCGCGGACTGCTCCCGCAGCGCCGCGGTCAGCTCGTCGGCCTGCGGGGTGCGCACCCGCACCCGGGCGCCGTGCGTCATCGAGCCCATCACCTGCTCGACCGGGCCCTGCCGGACCAGCTTGCCGGCCGCGATGATCACCACGTCGTCGGCGAGAAGCTGCATCTCGGAGAGCAGGTGGCTGGAGACCAGCACGGTACGACCCTCGGCGGCCAGCCCCTTGAGGAAGCCCCGCATCCAGCGGATGCCCTCCGGGTCCAGGCCGTTGGCCGGCTCGTCCAGGATCAGCACCTGCGGGTTGCCGAGCATCGCGGCGGCGATCCCGAGACGCTGCTTCATGCCCAGCGAGTAGCCCTTGAACTTGCGCTTCGCCGCCGGGGAGAGCCCGACCAGGGCGAGCGCCTCGTCCGCCCGCTCCTTCGGCAGCCCGGCCGCCGCGCAGATCACCCGCAGGTGGTTGATCCCGGTGCGGCCCTTGTGCGCGCTCGACGCCTCCAGCACCGCGCCCACCGTCCGCAGCGGGTCGGCGAGGTCGGCGTACCGGTGGCCACCGATGGTGGCCGTGCCGGCGGTCGGCGTGACCAGGTTGAGCAGCATGCGCAGCGTGGTCGTCTTACCGGCGCCGTTCGGGCCGAGGAAGCCGGTGACCCGGCCCGGCTCGACGGTGAACGACAGATCGTCGACCGCGCGGACGTTCTTGTATTGCTTGGTCAAGCCGGACACGATGATCTGGCCGGTCCCGGCACTGGGGCGTGGCTGCCCGTCGGACATCATTCTCCTCTCCTGCCCCGGCGCGCTGAACGCACGCCGGTGGGACGCCGTTGCGGGGGCGCCCCGCACAGCCTTCCAACCCGGCGCAAGCAGGTCAATCAGGCGGGATGCGTACCCGCCGTCCTCCTCAGGGAGGAGATCAGGCGGTCGGCAGCGCGACCCAGGTGGCCCGCGCCCGGCCCAGCAACGCGCCGTCCGAACCGTACAGGCTGGTGTGCACCTCGGCCCTGCGTCCCTCGAAACCCACCGCGACGCCGGTGACCACGCACCCGTCGCCGGGGCGCGGCAGCGCCGTGACCTGCGCGGCGATCCGGCCCAGCACGTACGGGCGGCCGGCGGAGAGCACCGCCCACCCGCCGGGACAGTCGAGCGCCGCCCAGACCGTCGCGGGCACCACCTCGGCCGGGGCGCGGAACGGCGCGGCGGTCCGCCCGTCCGGCAGCCGGCCGGGAAAGATCCGCAGGCCGTCCGGGTGCTCCGGGCCGCAGACGTAGCAGCGGGGGAACGGGTGGTCCACCAGACCGGGGTACGCCCGCGCGGCCACCTCGGCCGTCGGCCGGTCCACCGGCGGCACCACGGCGTCCACCGGCTCGACCGCGCGCACCTGGGCGACCAGCCGACCCTCCGGATCACGCACCTCGCCGTCGGCGGCGGCCAGCGGGGTGTCGAGCGGCGGCGGCCGGCGCAGCGTGACCTCCACCGGGCCGCGGTCGTCGATCAGCGCGGCGAAGATCCCGGCGCTCCAGCCGCCGTTGCCCGAACCGTCCGGCCCGTGGAAGCGGCCTTCGACAAGCATGTGCACCTCCTGGTTCCGCCGACGCCGACGCCGGTGGTCGTCCGGCAGCGTCGCACACGCGCCGCCCCGGCCCGCACGCCGCCGCCGGCAGGCGTTCACCGGATCGACACCCCTCACCACCGGGTACGGCAACCCGGGGCACCTACACAGGAGCCATGGCCGTTCTGCACGCCGCTGGCGCACCCCTCACGACCAGCGGTTACACCCTGCTGATCGCCGACGACCCGACTCTTGTCGCAGCCGCGCAACGCCTGCGCCACGACGTGTTCGCCGGTGAACTCGGCGCCACCCTGACGCCGGGGACCGCCGGGCTCGACACCGACGAGTTCGACGCACACTGCGACCACCTGGTGGTGCTCCGTGAGGGCACCGACGAGGTGGTCGGCACCTACCGGCTGCTGCCGCCCGGCCGGACCGACCGCCGGTACGCCGACGGCGAGTTCGACCTCGGGCCGCTGGACCCGCTCCGCGGCGACCTGGTCGAGGCCGGCCGTTCGTGCGTGCACCCGGACCACCGCACCGGCGCCGTGATCAACCTGATGTGGGCCGGCATCTGCCGCTACCTGCACCTGCGCGGCTCCCGCTGGCTCGGCGGCTGCGCCTCGGTGCCGGTCACCGACGGCGGGACCGCCGCGGCCGAGGTGTGGACGCAGGTCACCGCCCGGCACCTCGCCCCGCCGCCGCTGCGGGTGACCCCCCGCCGGCCCTGGTTCGCCGAGGCGCCGGCCACCGCCACACCCGCCGCGCTCACCCCGGCGCAACGCCGGGCGCTGGTGCCGCCGCTGCTCCGCGGTTACCTGCGACTCGGCGCCTGGATCGCCGGCGAACCGGCGTACGACCCGGACTTCGGCTGCGCGGACTTCTACGTGCTCTTCTCGCTGGACCGGATGAACCCCCGCCACCTGCGGCACTTCCTCGGTGAGGTGGGACCGTGACGACTGTCGACGGTGCCCGCCGGCCGCACGGTGAGGGCCTGTGGCGGCCCGCGTCCGGCTGCGGGCCGACGTGCCTTCCACCCCGGGCCGCCCCGGACGTGTCGCTGCCGCGCCGGGCCGGCCGGCTGCTCGGCGTACTCGGAATGCTCCTGGTCGGGGCCGGGATGGCCGCGCTGCTGCCGGTGCTGCCGGCGGCCGACCGGCGGGTCGCGCTGCGGGGTTGGGCCCGCGGGACGCTCCGCGCGCTCGGGGTACGGCTCGTGGTCCGGGGCCGGCCGCCACGCCGCCGCGCGCTGCTGGTCGCCAACCACGTCTCCTGGCTGGACATCCTCGCCGTGCTCGCGGTGTCGCCGGCCCGGATGCTGGCCAAGCGGGAGGTCCGGGCCTGGCCGGTGGTGGGCGTGCTGGCCGCCGCGGCCGGCACCGTCTTCGTGGACCGCTCCCGGCCGCGCGACCTGCCGGCCACGGTCGCCCGGGTGGCCGACACGCTGCGTGCCGGGCACCCGGTGGCGGTGTTCCCGGAGGGCACGACCTGGTGCGGCGCCGCGACCGACTGCCGCCCCGCCCGCGGCTTCCGCCCGGCGATCTTCGAGGCCGCGGTGACCGTCGGCGCGCCGGTGGTGCCGTTGAGCGTCGGCTACCGGTACGCGGGCGATCCGAGCACGCTGCCCGCCTTCCTCGGCGAGGAGACGCTCTGGGCCTCGGTCCGGCGGGTGCTGGCCGCCCGGGACCTGACCGTGGCGGTGACCGTGGCCGCCGCCCTGCACCCGGCCGACGGGGCGGACCGCCGGCTGCTGGCCCGCGCCGCCGAGGCCGCGATCCACCACGCCCCGCCCCGGCGTGCCCGCCTCCCGGTCCCGCCGGCGTCCCCGGTCCCGCCGGCGTCCCTGGTCCCGGCGGTCCGCCCCCCGGTCCCGGCGGCGTCCCTGAGCGGACCGGCACTCGATCTGGCCGCCTGACCGTCCCGGCCCCACTCCCGCCAGCTTCCGGGATCGTGGTGTGAACGGCCCCACCGGCCGCCCGCGTACCACGTCACCTGGTCTTTGGGGGACGCCGTAGGCGGGAAAGATCGACACCAGTCCGGTGAAGTGGCGGGATCGCCGCTGGTCGGATACCGCCACTTCACCGAACTGGCGTCCGCCCACCGTGCCACCCCGCCCACCCGGCTACCGGCGCCCCCGAATACCGCAAGCATCAAGACGCCCACACAGGTGCAAGGCGGATCCACCTACCGGTCAGACCTCCCTGCCTCCCGTCTCTCGCGCCGATCATGAGGTTGTCCTCGGCGGCGGGCGGGATAGGGGAGACGCGATAGTGTCTTGTAGTGTCGCGATGTATCGCGTTATGCTCCTCGCGATAGTTGGCGTGTCCTCGGCGGACACGTCATCGAGGGGAGGACACCATGGCCGGTTGGACTGTCGACAGCCCGCAACGGATCACGTTGGACGAGCCGGTCACCCGGCTGGAGGTCCGGCTCGTCAGCGGCCGGCTCAACGTGGTGGGCACCGACGGCCCGGCCCGGGTCGACGTCACCCGGGTCAGCCGCCGACCACTCGTGGTCGAGATGCACGACGGCCGGTTGACCGTCCGGCACGACCGGACCGGCCGCTGGCCAGGGGCGCTGTGGTGGCTCGGCCAGCTCCGCCGGCGGTTCCGCGCCGAGGTGTCGGTGGCCGTGCCGGCCCAGGCGGTGGCCGCACTGCACCTGGTGGACGGCACGCTTGTCGCCTCCGGGCTGCGCCGGGACACCCGGGTCGACGTCACCTCCGGCCAGGTGACCCTGATGGGGCTGCGCGGTCGCACCACCGCCAAGGTCGTCTCCGGTCCGGTGGAGGCGCTGGGCATCGGCGGTGACCTCGACCTGGAGACGGTCTCCGGTGAGCTGATCCTCGCCGACAGCGCGCCCGACCGGGTCCGCGCCCACGCGGTTTCCGGGTCGATCACCTGCGACCTGGACAATCCGCGGGGCAGCGAGATCCGGCTCAGCGCCATCTCCGGCAGCATCACCGTCCGGGTCCGCGAGGACAGCGACCTCAGCGTGCACCTGCACACCACCTCCGGCCGGATCACCAGCGGCTTCCCGCAGATCTGCGGCGGGCAGCACGGCTTCGGCGCGGTGAAGGACAGCCACGGGGTGCTCGGCGGGGGCGCGGGTAAGCTCTGGGCGTCCGCGACGTCCGGCAGCATCGCGCTGCTGGCCCGCCCGGTCGTGGACGCCGACGACGTGGAGGATCTGCCGTGACCGCCGTGTTCAGTCACGGGCGGCTCCGGCTCTACCTGCTCAAGCTCCTCGACGACGGGCCGAAGCACGGCTACGAGCTGATCCGTCTGCTGGAGGAGCGCTTCCTCGGGCTCTACGCGCCGAGCGCCGGCACCATCTACCCCCGCCTGCAACGGCTTGAGGTGGAGGAGCTGGTCACCCACACGGCGGCGGGCGGGCGGAAGGTCTACGAGATCACCGAGGCGGGCCGCGCCGAGCTGCGGCAGCGCGCCGAGGAGCTGGTCACCCTGGAGGCCGACATCAGCGCCTCCGTCGAGGATCTCTCCGCGCTGGCCGGCGAGATCCGCACCGAGGTTCGCGGCTCGGTGCGCGACCTGAAGCGGGAGCTGCGCGAGGCGACCCTGCAGACCCGGCAGGGCCGCTGGACGGCGCCGACCACCCGGCCCGGTGGCAACCGGGGCCAGGCGGGTGGTGGGAGCGGTCCGGACGTGGCCCGTCCGGCCGAGTCGCCGCTGCTCGCCGAGTTCGACAAGCGGCTGGCCGCGTTCACCGTCGAGGTCGGCGCGCTGGTCCGGGCCGGGCGGCTCAGCGACAACCAGCTCCGTACCGCGATCCGGCTGCTCGACGGCGCGCTCGACGGGCTACAGCGGCTGCTCCGCTGACCTCACAGGTTGTTTCCAGCTACCGCCCAGCGTGGCCGCAGCCGGAGCGCGGATGATGGGTGCCATGGCGGCTACCCAGACCGAGGCCCGACTGCTCGTCGTCGAGGACGATCCCAACATCCTCGAACTGCTCTCCGCGAGCCTGCGCTTCGCGGGCTTCGACGTGGCCACCGCGACAAGCGGCAGCGCCGCGCTGCACGCCGCCAAGGACCACCGGCCCGACCTGGTGGTGCTCGACGTGATGCTGCCCGACCTCGACGGCTTCGAGGTCATCCGGATGCTCCGCGAGGGCGGCACCCGTACCCCGGTGGTGTTCCTGACCGCCCGGGACGCCACCGACGACAAGATCCGGGGGCTGACCCTGGGCGGCGACGACTACGTCACCAAGCCGTTCAGCCTGGAGGAGTTGACCGCCCGGATCCGGGCCGTGCTGCGGCGCACCGCGACCGGTGAGCAGGCCCCGTCCCGGCTCACCTTCGCCGACCTGGAGCTGGACGAGGAGACGCACGAGGTGCACCGGGCCGGCCAGCGGGTGCAGCTCTCGCCGACCGAGTTCAAACTGCTGCGCTACCTGATGCTCAACGCCAACCGGGTGCTCAGCAAGGCGCAGATCCTCGACCACGTGTGGAACTACGACTTCCGCGGTGACGACAACATCGTCGAGTCGTACATCTCCTACCTGCGCCGCAAGGTCGACAACACCCAGCCCCGGCTGATCCACACCCTGCGCGGGGTCGGGTACGTGCTGCGCAAGCCGGCGGCGTGAACGCCGTCCACGACGCGAAGGGCTGGGTGCGCAGCGTACCGCTCCGGCTGAAGCTGGTCACCGCCGTGCTGGCCCTGGTGGCCGGCGCCCTGCTCGTGATCAGCGTCTCCACCGCCTACTTCCTGCACAACTACCTGGTGGGCCGGATCGACGGCGAGCTGAACGACCAGCTCGACCGGGGCGTGACGGTCAGCCAGAAGAACTCGACCACGCTGCCGACCGACTACATGGTGGCGCTGTGGAGCAGCTCCGCCCAGCGTGGCGCCGCGCTTCGCGACGAGACGTTGCAGGACCAGGATCTGCCGGCCGGCATCGAGGACCAGTCCTGGTACGACAGGCACGCCAACGGCGAGGCGTTCACCGAGGAGGGCGCCGACAAGCGGGTCCGCTGGCGGCTGATGGTCCGGCAGGACAGCGAGGACTCGTACCGGGTGATCGGGCAGAACCTCACCGATGTCGATCTCTCTGTGCGGCAGTTGCTCTGGATCGACCTCCTGGTGGGCGGGGCGGTGCTGATCATCCTGGCGTCGGTCGGCGCGGGCATCGTGCGTACCAGCCTCAAGCCGCTTGTGGAGATCGAGCGGACCGCGGCGGCCATCGCCGGCGGCGACCTGAGCCGGCGGGTGCCCGACCCGGAGGAGGGGCGGCCGTGCCCCACCTCGGAGCTGGGCCGGCTATCCCGGGCGCTGAACGCGATGCTGACGCAGATCGAGGCCGCGTTCACCGCCCGGGCCGCTTCGGAGGCGGCGGCGCGCAGCGCCGAGGCGGGCGCGCGGGACGCCGCGGCGTACGCGCAGGCGTCCGAGGCGCGGGCCCGTCGGTCCGAGGAGCGGATGCGGCAGTTCATCGCGGACGCCTCACACGAGCTGCGGACGCCGCTGACCACCATCCGGGGCTTCGCCGAGCTGTTCCGGCAGGGCGCGGCGCGGGCTCCGGAGCAGACCGCCGACCTGCTGCGCCGCATCGAGGACGAGGCGTCCCGGATGGGGCTGCTGGTCGAGGACCTGCTGCTGCTGGCGCGGATGGACCGGGAGCGGCCGATCGCGCTGGCCCCGGTGGAGTTGCCGGTGCTGGCCTCGGACGCCGTGGAGGCGGCCCGGGTGGTCGACCCGGACCGGCGGATCGAGCTGGAACGGGAGCCGGGCGCGGGCCCGCTCGTGGTGCTCGGTGACGACGCCCGGCTGCGGCAGGTGATCGGCAACCTGATGACGAACGCGCTCACCCACACCCCGCCGGACGCCGCGGTGACGCTGCGGCTGCGGGCGGAGCCGGGGAACCTCGCCGTGGTGGAGGTGGCGGACAACGGTCCCGGCCTCACCCCGGAGCAGGCCGAGCGGGTCTTCGAGCGGTTCTACCGGGTGGACGCGGCGCGGACCCGTCGGGCCGGCGGACCGATCAGCACCGGGCTCGGCCTGGCCATCGTCGCCGCGCTTGTCGCGGCGCACCACGGCACGGTGGAGGTGGCCGAGACGCCCGGTGGCGGGGCGACGTTCCGGGTGAAGCTGCCGCTGCTGCCCGAGGCGCCCGAGCCGGGCGAGTGACTTACAGAAAACATTCAGGCGGATTCCAGGCTGGTGACAGTGCGACGGGGAAAGCTGGAGGCATGACCGACCACGAGACCGAGCCGCAGCGGTCGCCGGCACCTGCCGACGCCGAGCCGTCGCACCACACCGCCGAGCTGCCCCGCGTCCAGAGCGGGACATCGGACTCCACTCCGGCCGCCGCGTCGGTTCCGGCCGACTCCCCGGCCGCCGGAACCAACGCCCACGCCGACTCGCCGGCGAGCCCGTACGCGCCGCCGTCCGGGTCCACGGCCAGCCCGTACGCCCAGCCCACCGGGACACCGGCCAGCCCGTACGCCCCGCAGTACCCGACGACCGGCCAGCACCCCTGGTACGGCGGGCAGCAGCACGGCGGCTGGGCGCAGCAGGGCGGCACCGGCTACCCGTCGGCGCAGCACGCCGGCGGGCCCGTGCCGACCTACCAGGCGCAGCCCGGGCACCAGCCGTACCAGCAGCACCACCAGCACCAGGCCGGGCAGCCGGTCCCGCCGTGGGGCCAGCCGCAGCAGCCGGCACGGCCGAGCCGGGCCGGCAAGTTCGTCGGCGCGGGCGCGTTGGCGCTGGCGCTGATGCTCGGTTCCGGCGTGGCCGGGGGCGCGCTCGCGCTCGCCCTCGACGACGGCGGCGGTATCACCCGCACCTACTCCGCGGCCCCGGTGATCAACAGCGCCGACCTGCCCAAGATCGCGGCTTCCGTCCAGGACAGCATCGTGACGATCATGACGGACAGCGGTGAGGGCTCCGGGGTGATCCTCAGCGCCGACGGGTACGTGCTCACCAACAACCACGTGGTCGCCTCCGCCAGCGGCGACACGGTGAAGGTGGTCTTCGCCGACGGCAAGAACGCCCCGGCGAAGATCGTCGGCACCGACCCGAAGACCGATCTCGCCGTGGTCCAGGCCAGCGGCGTGAGCGGCCTGAAGGCGGCGAAGTTCGGCGACAGCGACGGCATGCAGGTCGGCGACCAGGTGCTCGCGCTGGGCAGCCCGCTCGGCCTCCAGGGCTCGGTGACCGCGGGGATCCTCAGCGCCCGCGACCGCACCATCTCCGCCGGTGAGGGCGGCCAGCAGCAGGCCCCGCAGCAGGGCGTCAGCTCGATCTCGGGCCTGTTGCAGACCGACGCCCCGATCAACCCGGGCAACTCCGGCGGCGCGCTCGTCAACACCCGGGGCGAGGTGATCGGCATCAACACCGCGATCGCCACCGCCGGGCAGGGCAGCAACGGCAACATCGGTGTCGGCTTCGCCATCCCGAGCAACAAGGCCAAGGACGTGGCGGAGAAGCTCCAGCGCGGCGAGAAGATCAGCCACCCGTCGCTCGGGGTCAGCGTGAACGCCGCCGAGGACGGCGGCGCGCTCGTCGCCGCGGTCACCCCGGGCAGCGCCGCCGAGAAGGCCGGGCTCCAGCGGGGCGACGTGATCACCAAGTTCGGCGACAAGGTGATCAACGACTCCAACGATCTGGTCGGCGCCGTGCAGGCCGGCAAGGTCGGCGACCGGGTCGAAATCCAGTTCAAGCGAAACGGATCCGACGAGACCGCAACCGTGACGCTCGCCGAGACGTCATAGTCCCCGAAGACCTGCCTCCCTCCCGGGCGGCGGGCGACAGAGCCAAGGGGGTTGGCTCCGTCGCCCGCCGCCCCTCCTCGTTTCTCACCCGGTGCGGGTGGCCCCGCCTCGCCCGCCGTTTACCCGGTGCCGGCTCGGGAACCCGTCGCCGGCCGGGGAACCAACGGGGAGGGGCGCGTGACCGTGAACCAGCCGCTGTCGGAGCGCACCCGAGCCGGGCCCCTCCGGATCGCGATGGTGGTACCGCCGTGGCTGTCGGTGCCGCCGCCCGGCTACGGCGGGCTGGAGCACGTGGTGGCCGGCCTGGTCGACGCCCTGGTCGAGCGCGGCCACGCGGTGACGCTGTTCGGGGCCGGCACGGAGCACGGCACCGCCGCCGAGTTCGTCTCCACCCACCCCGAGTTGCAGTACGACCGGATGGGCGAGTCGCTGCCCGAGTTGGCCCACCTGGCGCACGTCGACCGCCTGGTGGATCCGGCCGACTTCGACCTCGTGCACGACCACACCACGATCGGTCCGATGGTGGCGGGCCGGCGCCGGGTCCCCACGGTGGCCACCGTGCACGGCAACCCCGTCGGCGAGTACGGCACGGTGCTCGGCAACACCGACCGGGGGGTGGGCCTGATCGCGATCTCGCACGCCCAGCGCCGGGCGAACCCCGGCCTGCCCTGGGTCGGCACGGTGCACAACGCGATGCCGGTGCGGGACCTCCCGCACAAGCGGGCGCCGGGGGCCGGACCGGTGCTCTGGCTCGCCCGGTTCAGCCCGGACAAGGGCCCCGACGTGGCGATCCGGGCCTGCCGGGCGGCCGGGTTGCCGCTCACCCTGGTCGGCAAGTGCCACGAGCCGGCCGAGCGCCGCTATCTGGAACAGGTGGTGGAGCCACTGCTGGGCGACGACGTCGACCTGGTGGTGAACGCGGGCCGCGAGGCGGTGCTGCGACTGCTGCTCGACGCCAGGTGCCTGATCATGCCGGTCCAGTGGGCGGAGCCGTTCGGCATGGTGATGGTGGAGGCCATGGCGACCGGCACGCCGGTGGTGGCGCTGCGCCGGGGCGCGGTGCCGGAGCTGGTCCGTCCCGGGGTCACCGGGTTGGTCTGCGACCGGGCCGAGGAGCTGCCGGCGGCGCTGCGCGCGGCGGCCGACCTGGACCCGGCCGACTGTGTCGCGCACGTCGCGGAGAGCTTTTCGGTGGAACGGATGGCCGTCGGCCACGAGGCGGTGTACCGCGGCTTTCTGGCCGGGCGGGCGGAGGGCTCCCGGGCGGTCGCCCGGCTCGTCGCCGGGTGACCGGTCAGGTGCGGCCGGCCACGAGCATGGCCGCGGCGGCGTCGAGCTGCCGCGCGTACCCGGGGCTGATGCTGCCCTCACGCCGCCGTTCGGCGATCTTGCCGCGGAGTCGTTCCACCGCGGCGGTCACCTCGCCCTCGCCGCTCGCGGCCACCGCGTTGCGCAGCAGGTTGCGCAGGTCCACCCCGACGTCGCTGCGGATCTCACCGTCGGTCAGCCCGGCCTCGATCAGCCCGTCCACGCGCTCGGCCGGGTCGACCGGGTCGGCCGGGTCGCCGGCCGGCGCGGTCGGGCCGCCGGTGGTGGGCCGGCTGGTCGGCTCGGACGGCGGCGCGGGGGTGGGCGTCTCGGGCTCGGGCGACGCGGTGGTGGGGGTCTCCGCCGGCCCGGCGGTCGGCAGCACCCGCGGGACGACCTGCCGGTCCGGGGTCAGCGCCGGCACCAGCAACGCGGCGGCGGCGACAAGCACCACGCCGGCGCCGGCAAGCGCGAGAACCCGCCATCGGCGCGGCACGCCCCCCTCCGGCGGCGGTGATCCGGACGGCGGCGGTGATCCGGACGGCGGCGGTGATCCGGACGGCAGCGGTGATTCGGACGGCAGCGGCGGGCCGGACGGTGGCGGCGGGCCGGCCGCCGGCAGCGGCGGCGTCGAGGCCGCCCGGGGCGGCAGCGCGGGCAGCGTCACGGTCGGCGCCAGCATGGTGGCGGCCTGCGGATCGGCGGGCAGCAACTGGTCGCGGAGCACGGCGGCCACCCGGTGCGCGGTGGGCCGGCGCCGCGGGTCGCGGGCCAGGCAGCGCAGGCAGATCTCCGCGACCGGCCGGGGCAGCCCCGGTACGTCGTCCAGAGTGGGCGGCGCGCTCTCCGCCAGCGCGGCGCTGAGCTGCTCCCAGGTGTCCGCGGGGTACGGCGGCTGGCCGGTGAGCGTCTCGAACAGCAGCACGCCCAACGAGTAGACGTCGGTGGCCGGCTGGGCCGGCGCCCCGTCCAGCCGTTCCGGCGCCACGTACGCCGGAGTGCCGAACGTGCCGCCGTCCTCGTCCTCGTCCGGCGCCCCGACCCGGGTGGCGATGCCGAAGTCGAGCACCTTCGCCCCGACCCCGGTCATCATCACGTTGGCCGGGGTGACGTCCCGGTGCACGATGCCGAGCCGGTGCGCCGCGGCCAGCGCCTCGGCCACCTGGGCGCCCGTCTCCACCGCTGCCGGCCAGGGCAGCGGGCCCTCGGTCAGCCGGTGCTCCAGCTCCTCGCCGCTGAGCAGCTCCATCACCACGAACGAGGTGATCGAACCGTCGGGCGCCACCGTCTCGCCGTAGTCGTGCACCGCCGTGACGTGCGGGTGGTCGAGTTGGGCGGCCGAGCGGGCCTCCTCGCGCACCATGTCGCGGAACCGCGCGTCGGCGGCGAGCGAGGGGGCCAGCACCTTCACCGCCACCACCCGGTCGAGCACCTCGTCGCGGGCCCGCCAGATCACCGACATGCCGCCGGCACCGATCCGGTCGATGAGCCGGTAACGCCGGGCCAGCAGGCGGCCGGCCTGGAGTGTCGCCATCGCCTCGCACCTGCCTGGGCTCGGGAGCGCTATCAGGTTGCGCGAATGTGTCCGGGCTGTCAACGGGCGTCCGACTGCCGTCACACCCCGCGTGCCCGCGACGGCGAGGCGTGATCGACCGGACCGGCGCGGGCGGCGCGGGCGGGTCGGCCGGCCGCATGCCAGGATGAGCGGCATGGCAGGCGGTCCGGTGGCGTTCGTGCTCGGCGGCGGGGGCGTGCTGGGCGCGGTCGAGGTGGGCATGCTGCGTGCCCTGTTCCGCGCCCGGATCCGGCCCGACCTGGTGCTCGGCACGTCGATCGGGGCGGTCAACGGCGTCCTGGTGGCCGCCGACCCGACCGAGGCGGTCACCGACCGGCTGGTCCGGCTCTGGGCCTCCCCGGAGGCCGGCGAGGTGTACGGCGACTCGGTCGCCCGGCAACTGCGCCGCTTCGCCGCGCGTACCCACCTGCACTCGCCGCGCCCGCTGCGCCGGCTGCTGGAGAGCGAGTTGGGCGAGGCGACCACGTTCGCGGACCTGGCGGTGCCGTTCCGCTGCTGCGCCGCCCACATCGAGCGGGCGGCCGAGCACTGGTTCTCCACCGGGCCGGTGGTGCCGGCGGTGCTCGCGTCCGCCTCGGTGCCGGGGCTGCTGCCGCCGGCCCAGATCGACGGGCAGCACTACATCGACGGCGGGGTGGTCAACTCGATCCCGGTCGGCGAGGCGGTGGCGGCCGGGGCGAGGCAGATCTTCGTCCTCCAGGTGGGCCGGATCGAACGTGAGCTGAGCCCGCCCCGCCGGCCCTGGGAGGTCGCCCAGGTCGCGTTCGAGGTCGCCCGCCGGCACCGGTTCGCCCGGGAGATGGCGGCCCTGCCCGAGGGCATCGAGGTGCACGTGCTGCCGACCGGCGGGCTGGAGCCGCGTGACGACAGCCCGTGGGCGTACCGGGACATGGCGGCGGTGGGGCGGCGGATCAGCCGGGCGTACACCGCCTCCCGCCGCTACCTGGACACCGCGCTGGAGCGTTGATGTCGCTGCCACCCCGCTGGATCCGTCGGCTGCTGCTCGCGCCGGGCGTCGTGCTCCTCGCCGTCGCCGTGGTGACCACCCTGCCCGGCTGGGCGCTGCTGGCGCTGGCCGTGTCGCCGCTGGTGCCGGGGCGGCTGCGTCCGCTGCGGCTGCTCTGGATCGGCGCCGTCTACCTGGTCTGGGACGCCGCGGCGCTGCTCGCCCTCTTCCTGCTCTGGCTGGCCTCCGGCTTCGGCCGGCACAAACGGTCCCCGGCCTTCCAACGGGCGCACTACGTGGTCGCCGGCCACTTCCTGCGGGTGCTGTTCTGGCAGGCCCGGTGGACGCTGCGGCTGAGCATCGACGCGGTCGGCACCGACCCGGACACCGCGCTGCCCGGCCGCCCGGAGCTGGTGCTCTGCCGGCACGCCGGCCCGGGCGACTCGTTCATCCTGATCCACGCGCTGGTGAACTGGTTCCACCGGGAGCCCCGGATCGTGCTCAAGGAGAGCCTCCAGTGGGACCCGGCCATCGACGTGCTGCTCAACCGGCTGCCCAACCGGTTCATCGCGCCCGGCCCGGACGGTCGGGACTCGGCGGTGCGGCAGATCGGGCACCTGGCCGCCGGCCTCGACGACGACGACGCCTTCGTGATCTTCCCGGAGGGCGGCAACTTCACCCCGTCCCGCCGGCTGCGCGCGATCGCCCGGCTGCGCCGGCTCGGCCTGGAGCGGATGGCGCTGCGCGCCGAACGGATGCAGCACGTGCTCGCACCCCAACCCGGCGGGCTGCTCGCCGCGCTCGACGCCGCGCCGGACGCCGGGGTGATCTTCGTGGCGCACACCGGCCTGGACCAGATGCTCACCGTCGCGGACGTGTGGCGGGAACTGCCGATGGACAAGCGGATCGTGATGCGCTTCTGGTCCGTGCCGCCCGAGGAGATCCCCGCCGGAGAGCAGGAACGCATCGACTGGCTGTTCGACTGGTGGGCCCGGATCGACGGGTGGGTCGCGGCGAACCGGGACGGCACGACCGACGCCTGAGCGGCTTCACCCACCGGTTGCGGCGGAGCGGCCCGGATGCCGCGTAGGGTGCGCTGGTGGACCAGATCTGCGTGGTGACGACGGTGGTGGACGCCCGCCGGGTGGCGGACGTGTTGGCGGCCACGGCCGTCGCCGGGCGCCTGGCGGCGTGCGCCCAGGTCGGCGGGCCGGTGGACAGCACCTACTGGTGGCAGTCGGCGATCCAGACCACCGCCGAGTGGTGGGTGCGGTTCAAGACCACGCCGGACCGGGTGGACGCGCTCGTCGACCAGCTTCGCGCCAGCCATCCGTACGAGGTGCCGGAGATCCTGGTGAGCCGGGAGGACAGCGGCAACCCCGACTACACCGCGTGGATGCGCGAACACACCCGACCCTAGGTACGCCTACTCTGTCCGCCCGCTTCGCCGTCGGTGAAGCTGGCGGGGTGGAGAACACCGGCTATCCCTGTCCCGGCTGCGGCGCCCCGGCCGACCTCGTCGCCGGCTGCCGCGCCTGTGGCCGCCCGCCCTATCCGCCCGCGGCCGAGGTGGTGCGGCTGGACCGGGAGATCGCCGCGCTGACCCCGCGGGTGGACGCGGCCCGCCGCGCGTACCAGGAGATGGCGGGTCACCTGTCCGCGGTCCGGCAGCGGCGGGCGGCGCTTGCCGCCCGGATCCGCCTGGAGATCCCCGCGCCGCGCCCGGCGGCCACCGCCGTGCCTGCCGTGCCGCTGCCGCCGGTGCCGCCGGCCGCCGCGCCGGTCCGCCCCGGCGGCGCGGAGACCTCCACCCGGGCGGTGCAGGGCCTGCTCTTCGTCCTCGGTGGACTGCTGCTCGGCACCGCCGCGGTGGTCTTCACCGCGGTCGCCTGGGCCGCGTTCGGGGTGGCCGGCCGGGCGCTGATCCTGCTTGCCGTCACCGCGCTGGCGCTCGCCGCGCCGCTGCTGGCCCGGGCACGCGGCCTGCGCGGCACCGCCGAGACGATCGCCGCGGTCGGGCTGCTGCTGGTGCTCCTCGACGGGTACGCGGCCTGGTCGGTGAACCTGTTCGGGGTGGCCGGCTGGCCGGGCAGCCGGTACGCCGCGCTGGTCGGTGCGGCGAGCGCGGCCGTGGCGGCCGGGTACGGGCGGCTGGGTCGACTCACCGCGCCGTGGTTCGCGGCGTGGCTGGTCGCGCAGCCGGTGCTGCCGCTGGCCGCGGTGGCGTCGAAGCCGTCGGCGGCCGGCTGGGCGCTGGTCCTGACCGCCCTGGCGGTGGGCGACCTCGCGGTGGTGGTGGCCCTGCGCCGACGGATCGCCGGTGGCGCGCCGCGCTCCGGCGACGTGGCGGCGGTCGTCCCGGGGGCTGCGGCCGGTCCGGCGGTGCGGGCCGGGGTGGTGCTCGGCTGGCTCGGGCACGGCGTGGCGCTGGCCCTGGCGGCCGGCTGCGCGCTGGTGCCGCTGGCCGTCGGCCGGGCGGCCGGCGTCGCGGTGCTGGCCGGTGGTCCGTTGCTGGTGGTGGCGCTCGCCCTGGTCGCGGGCGCGTTCACGGCGGGCGGCCCGGTGCTGCGCGCGGAGGCCACGGGCCTGCTGGTGCCGGTGCTCGCCGTCGCGCTGCTGCGACCGGTCGCCGCCGTCCGCCCGGGTCTGCTGCTGCTTGCGGCCGGGTTGGTGGTGGTGGCGCTCGCGGGTGCGGTGCGCGTGCTGCCGACGCCGGTGCGGACCGGCCCCCGGGTGGGCGCCCTGGCGGTGACCGCCGGCCTCGGCCCGGTCGTCGTGGTGCTGACCGGCGTCATCGGCGCGGCCACCGTGACCGCCTCCTTCCCGGCCTGGCAGGGCGGCCAGGACTGGGCGGTCCCGTCCTGGGGCTGGCAACTGTCGCCGGCGCTGCTGCTCGTCGCCGGCGCGGTGGCGGTGCTGGCGCCCCGGGCAGCCCGGCCGATGGTCGGGGTGGTGGCCGCCGGGCTGGCCGTCCTCGCCGCGCCGGCGGTGGCGACCACGCCCTGGCCGGTGGTGCTTGTCGCCGACCTCGTGGTGGCCGCCGCGCTGCTGCTGGGCGTCACGGTCCGGCCGCGCCGGGGGCGGGTCACCGTGCCGGTGGCCGCGTCGACCGCCGCGCTGCTGGTCGGGCACGCGCTGCTGGTCGGTAGCGCCGCGCCGGCCGGGGCCGGCGCGGTGCTGGCGGTGACTGCCGTACTCGGCGCAACGGTGGCCGCTCTGGGCCGGCGCGGGTCGGGGGCGCAGCCGGTCGTCGCCGGGGTGGCGCTGGCCGTGGCGCTGCTCGCGGTACCGGCGGTGGTTGTCGTCGCGCTGTTCGGCCTGGGCGTGCCGGCCTGGTGGCAGCTCCGGGGCGGGACCGCCGCCGTCGTGCTGCCGGTGGCCGCCGTCGTCGCGGTCCGCCGCCGGTGGCCCGACCTGAGCGGGTACGCCTCGACGGGGCTGGCGGTGGCGCTCGCCGCGATCGGACTCGGACCGCTGGTCGTGGCGGGCCGGGAGCCGGTGGGGCTCTACGCCGTGACGGGGGTGTGGTTGGCGCTGGCCGCCGGTGGCGGGGCCCGGCCGGCGGTGGCGGTTCGGGCGGTGGCGGTTCGCGTGGTCGGTGGGGTGCTGGCCGGGATGGCGGTGCTGGCCGCCGCGCCCGCCGCGCTGGCGGTGCTGGGGAGCCTGCCGGTCCGGCCCTGGTCCGGGCCGCCCGCCGGCACGGTGGCTGCCGCGGAGACGGCCCGGGCCGGTCTGGTGCTGCTGCTCCTGGGTGCCGCCGCGGCGGCGTACACCCGATTGGCGACCGGGGTCCCGGCGGGCCGCGCCCAGGTCGGCGCGGGAGCCGGAGTCGGTGCGGACGACGCTCGGGTCGGGGCCGGGGCTGGTACGGACGACGCCCGAGCCGGGTTCGGTGCGGACGACGCCCGGGTCGGGTTCGGTGCGGACGATGCCCGGGTCGGGGTGGATCGCGCGCGGGCGTCCGGCGCTGGGGTGTCCGGCCGGTGGCTGCCGGCGCTGGCCGGGCTGCCGTTCGGCGCGGTGGCCCTGCCGGTGCTGCTCGCGGCGGCCGGCGCGCCCTGGCCGGTGGTGCCGGCGGTGGCGTTCGGGACCGGGCTGGGCGCGCTGCTGACCGTCGCGGTGGCCGGGTCGCGCCCGGCGCTGCCGGTGGGGACACGCGCGGTAGCGGCGGCGGGTGCGCCCAGTGCGCCGACGGGCTCGCGCAGTGCGCCAACGGGTGCGTGCGGTGTGCCGGCGGGTGCGCGCGCCGTGGCGGTGCTGCTGCCGCTGGGGATGGTGCTCGGCGGGTTCGGGTTCGGTGGGCTGCTCGCCACCCGTGCCGGCACGCTCGCCGCGCTGGGGGCGCTCGTGGTGGCCGGCACCGTGGTGGGGGTGACCGGCCGACCGGCCGCCGTCCGGTTCACCGGCTGGCTGGGCGCCGTGGTCGCGGCCACCGGCTTCGCGGTCACCGCGCCGCTGGCCGCCGGGCTGCCGCTGCGTACCGCCGGGTTCACGGTCCTGGCCGTCGCGGCCGTGACCCTGCACGCGGCGCCGGCACTGCAGGGCACCCCTCGGCTCGTCGACGCTTCTATAGGTGGGCCGGTTCCGGGAGGCTGGTATCGGTAGGGTTCGACGTTGGTGATCGACGAGTGACTCATCCAAGATCTGGCCGCTGTCAGATGGTGTGCCGTGGAGTCGACTTGTCCTCGTGGGTTGCCGGCGTCGGCCCGGCCCACCTTGTTGGCCTGATCAGAAGCCTGTCCGTGACAGGGGTGTGCAGCCCGTGTCGCGTGACTCATCACAGATGTGCCGCCGGGTGATCGTCTCCCGGGCCGACGCCGTCCGAACGTCGTCCCGTGCAAGGGAGAACCGTCCGTGCTTCCTATCCTGGCAGAACGTCTGGCCGAGCGTGTCGACGCGGTCATCGGTGTGGATACCCATACCGATACGCACACCGCTGTGGTGCTCACCCCGGTCGGGACGGTGTTGACCGAGATCACCGTGCCGGCCACCGATGACGGCGCCGCTGTCCTGCTGGCCTGGGCCGGCCGGCAGACGACGGGGTTGGGAACGGGCCGGCGGGCCTGGGCCCTGGACGGCGCCCGGTGTCACGGTGTCGGCCTGCTGCGCGTCCTGCGCGCCGCGGGCGAGGACGTCCTGGAAGCACCCAAACCCGCTGCCGGTCGCCGCCGGCGAGGCGGCAAGTCCGACGTGTTGGACGCTGTGCACGCCGCTCGTGGCGTGCTGGCCGCCGACCACGTCGCCGCGCCCCGCGCCGACGGCGACCGGGAAGCCCTGCGCCTGCTGCTCGTCTGCCGCCGCCACTACAGCGACACCCGCACCGCCACCATCAACTTGTTCAAATCGGTGATCCTCACCGCCGACGACGACCTCCGCTCACAGATGCGTGGCCTGAGCACCCTGCGACAGGTCCACCACGCCACCACCCTCACCACCACCACCACCAGCGGCAGCGGCAGCGGCCTCGACCGACTGCGTCGCACTCAACTGGCAGCCCTCGCCGAGCAGATCCTGATCCTCGAACGGCTCCTGAAAGCCAATCTCACCGAGATCCGCACCATGGTCGACAAGCTCTGCCCGACTCTGCTCGACCAGCCCGGGATCGGCCCCGTCACCGCCGCGATCGCCCTGACCGCCTGGTCACACCCCGGCCGTTTCCGCAACGAAGCCGCCTTCGCCTCACTCGCCGGCGTCAGCCCCATCCCCGCCAGCTCCGGGCGTATCACCCGCCACCGCCTCAACCGAGGCGGCGACCGGACCCTCAACGCCGCCCTACACACCATCGCCAAAGCCCGGCAACGATGCCACCAACCCACCAAGGACTACATCAACCGCCGCACCACCGAAGGCCGCACCCCAGCCGAGATCACCCGCAGCCTCAAACGCTACATAGCCCGCCAAATCTGGCGCACTCTCGAAACCACCGCTTGACAGAAACCTTCACAGATCTTGGACTTGTGGTTGGTCGCAAAACTCGCTATCCCGACATCGCGGGCACCACAACTCCAAGATCGACGGAGCGGTCGACGGAGCGGTCGACGGAGCGGTCGACGGAGCGGTCGACGGAGCGGTCGACGGAGCGGTCGGCGGAGCGGTCGGCGGAGCGGTCGGGGGAGCGGGCGGCGGGGTGGGCGCTCGGGGCGGCGGGGGTGGAGGCGGCGGCGCACGGGGCGGCGCTGTTGGCGCTGCTGCTCGCCGGTGGGGCGCTGCGACACGCGGCGGCGGTCTGCGTGCTGTGGGGCGCGGTGGTGGCGGTGCGGGTGCTGCGGCGGGGGGAGACGCCGGCCGGGCGTCGCCGGCTCGCGGCGGTCGCGGCCGGCAGTGAGCTGCTCGGCGGCTGGCTGCTGCTGGCCGCCGGTGGGGTGGCGGTGTTGGAGGCGTACACGGTGCCGGCGGCGGCGCTGGCCCTCGGCGCCGGTCTGGTGGCGCTGCGGCACCGGCCCGGGCTGACCAGTTGGCTCGCGCTCGGGCCGGGGCTCGGCGCGGCGCTGCTGCCGAGCCTCGTCTCGGTGCTGGCCGCGCCGGACCCGCAACCGCTGCGCCGGCTGGCGCTCGGCGTGGCGGCGCTCGGCGCGGTGCTCGGCGGGGCGGTCCGGCGCTGGCAGGCACCCGTGGTGCTGGGAGCGGCGACGCTTGTGCCGCTGGCCCTGCACGAGCTGGCCCGCGGGTGGGACCTGCTGCCCCGGTGGATCTTCCTCGGGCTCGGCGGGCTGCTGCTGATCGGCCTGGCCGCCACGTACGAGCGGCGTCGCCGCGACCTGACCCGGCTGCGTGCGGCCGTGGCGCGGCTGGGCTGACTGTGAGCCTGGTGGGGTCGGTTCAGGACGCGGTCGCCACCGGGCGGTCGGTGCGGTCGGCGGGGGCCGGGCGGCGGGTCAGCACCCGCGGGCCGGTCTCGGTGACCGCGACCGTGTGCTCGGAGTGGGCGGTGCGGGAGCCGTCGGCGGAGCGGATCGTCCAGCCGTCCTCGTCGACCCGGATCTCGTCGGTGCTGCGGCAGAGCCAGGGCTCGATGGCGATGGCGAGGCCCGGGCTGAGCTTCAGGCCCCGACCGGGTCGGCCGCTGTTCGCCACGTGCGGAGCCTCGTGCATGGTGCGCCCGATGCCGTGGCCGCCGAACTCGCCGTTGACCCGGTAGCCGTAGGAGTGTGCGACCTCGCCGATCGCGGCCGAGACGTCGCCGAGTCGCCCGCCGGGTCGGACCGCGGCGATGCCGGCTTCCAGGGCGACCTCGGTGGCCTCGATCAGCCTCAGGTCGGCCGGGTCGGGGGTGCCGACGACGAAGGAGAGCGCGGAGTCGGCGGCCCAGCCGTCGATGGTGACGGCCATGTCGATGCTGAGCAGGTCGCCGTCGCGCAGCACGTAGTCGTGCGGCAGGCCGTGCAGGACCGCGTCGTTCACGGACAGGCACAGCACGTTGCGGAACGGGCCGCGACCGAACGAGGGGGAGTAGTCCCAGTAGCAGGACTCGGCGCCGCGCTCGGCGATCCGGCGGCGGGCGTGGCGCTCGATGTCCATCAGGTTGACGCCGACCGCGGCGACGCTGCTCAGCTCGGCGAGCAGTTCGCCGACGAACTGGCCGGTCACCGCCATGCGGGCGATCTCATCGGTGGACTTGAGCTCGATCACGGTATTTTTATACCACGCCCGTTCGCGCCGTCCGGAGAGGGCTATCCTGCTGCCATGGTTCGCCAGCCACTCACCGCCGAACAGATCGCCGCGGGCCAGCGCCTCGGCGTCGCCCTCCGGTCCGCGCGGGCCGGCCGCAGCCTGGTCGAGGTGGCCCTGGCGGCCGGCATCTCCCCCGAGACGCTCCGCAAGATCGAGGCGGGCCGCCTGCCCGCACCGGCGTTCGGCACCGTGGTCTGCCTGAGCAAGGCCCTCGACGTCCCCCTCGGCGCACTGGCCGACGTGTGGCTGGCCGACATGCGTGTCCGACAGGCGTCCTGACCGGTCGTTCCGGTAGGGATAGCACCACCCCGGACCCGGGGGCTGACGGGATTACCCAGCGCTACCAAAGACGCCAGGATTGGTGACGGAGGGTCGCGCACCGGTGCGATCCGCGGCACCGGGGGGCGACATCGGATGAGTTCTTCGACGTTGGCGGCACCGGCCACCCGGCGGGGCAGCGACTACGCGCGCCTGTCCCGCCGGGTCGCCGAGGCGGGGCTGTTCGACAGACGTCCCGGCCGGTACGCGGTCCGCATCGTCGGCACCCTGGGCGCCTTCCTGGTCGGCTGGGCGCTGGTGGCGGTGCTCGGCGACACCTGGTGGCAGCTACCGCTGGCAGCCGTGATGGCGGTGGCCACCACCCAGGTGGCGTTCCTCGGGCACGACGCCGGGCACCGGCAGATGTTCCGCCGGCGCGGGCCCAGCGAGGTGGCCGGCCTGGTCGCCGGCAACCTCGCCGTGGGGCTCAGCTACGGCTGGTGGGTGGACAAGCACAACCGGCACCACGCCAACCCGAACCACGCCGACGAGGACCCCGACGTCGGCGCCGGCGCGCTGGTCTGGACGTACGAGCAGGTGACGGCGACCCGGGGCCTGAGCCGGTGGATGGCCCGGCGACAGGCGTGGCTGTTCTTCCCGCTGCTCCTGCTGGAAGGGCTGGCGCTGCACGTGGCGAGCGTCCGGGCGCTCACCGGCCGGGAGCCGGACGGCCGGTGGCGGGTCCCGGTGCGGCACCGGGCCGTGGAGGCGCTGCTGCTCGCGGCGCACGGCGTCGGCTACGTCGGCCTGCTGCTGGCGGTGATGTCCCCGGGCAAGGCGCTGCTCTTCGCCGCCGTCCACCAGGGGCTCTGGGGCCTCTACATGGGGTGCGCCTTCGCCCCCAACCACAAGGGCATGCCGATGCCGACCGCCGACGACGACCTCGACTACCTGCGCAAGCAGGTGCTCACGGCGCGCAACGTGCGCGGCGGCCGGTTCGTCGACCTGGCGCTCGGCGGCCTGAACTACCAGATCGAGCATCACCTGTTCCCGAACATGCCCCGGGCCAACCTGCGCCGGGCCCGACCGCTGGTCCGGGCGTACTGCGCCGAGCAGGGCATCCCCTACGCGGAGACCGGGCTCGTCGAGTCGTACCGGCAGGGGTTGGCGCACCTGCACGAGGTGGGGCGACCGCTGCGCGCGGGCTGAGCCCGGCGGTCCGGGCGGGGCGTCGGGGACGACCCCCGCCCGGTGTGGGCGCCTGCCGGTAGGGTCGTCGCATGGTGGACGGGCGCGACATGGTGCGGAGCGCGGCATGAGATTCGAGATCAGCAAGGTGCTGGACGCCATCGAGGGGCGGGTCTGCACCGATCCCGCGCTGGCCCGGGCCGTGGTCGACCTGGCCGAGGTGATCCGGTGGCAGAACCTGGACGGCGGTCGGCCGGCCAGCCTGCTGCGGCTCGGGATGGTGATCGACGCGCTGTCCCGGCAGATCGGCGAGGACAGCGTCCAGGTCTACGCGATCGTGCACCGGGCGCTGCTGTCCGACGCCGACCTGACCTCCAACGAGCGGATGGTGGTCCGCCGCTGGGCCGACGACGGCCTGGTCGAGGTGCTCGACCAGCCCGGCGACCGGATGCTCGAGGTGGCCGACCTGCTCGGGCTGCCGGTGCTGACCCGGGCCCGGCTCGACGGCCTCGTCGGCCGCTACCCGTGGCTCGGCCAGGCCGGCCGGGCGCTCGCCCCGGTGCCCGGCGCCGGTGGGCCGGTGTTCATCGCGCACGTCGGCGGCGGCCAGGACCCGAGCACCGGCAGTCGCTCGCCGGCCGGCGTCAAGCTGCTCTCCCGCAAGTGGCGCTGCCCCGAGCCGGGGTGCGCGCTGTTCGGCGGCGGCGGTGGCGCGTTCGCCGACCTGGCCGCGATCGACCGGGTCCCGTCCGAGCAGCCGCCGCCCACGCTGCGTACCGGCGCGCCGACCTGCCCCCGGCACGGCAGCCGCCTCTCCGACGCCGGACCGCGCCCGCGCAGCGAGGTGCTGGCGGTGCGGATCGGCGGGCTGGTGCGCAAGCGGTTCGTGCTCACCGAGGCCGACCCGGTGGCGGTCGGGCGGGCGCCGGACGGTCCCGGTGGGGTGCAACTCGGCCAGTGGCTCAACGACGAGGCCCGGCGCTGGATCAGCCGCAGCCACGTCCGCTTCGACCTGGGGCGCGGGGGCGAGGTGGTGGTCACCGACACCAGCACCAACGGCTCCGGCATCCGGCCGGGTGGGTCCATGGCCGAGACGGACCGCATCCCCCTGCCCCCGCAGCAGTCCCGGACGCTCGGCGAGGGTGACCTGATCGAGCTGTACCCGGGCGTGCAGGTGGGCCGCGCCGCCGAGACGACGAGCGACGCGACGTACGCCCCGAACTCGGTGATGGCCGAGGCGCCGACCATGGCGATGCGGCTGCCGCGTCCCTGACCACCCACGGGAAGGGTGCCGGGACCGTCGTGGGCCCGGCGCCCTTCCCGGGGTACGGGGATCAGCCGGCCAGCACGGCGGCGAGCTGCGCCACCGCGTGGTCGATCTCGTCGGCGGTGATCACCAGCGGCGGGGCGAGCCGGATGGTCGAGCCGTGGGTGTCCTTCGCCAGCACACCGCGCTCCATCAGCCGCTCGCACGCCTGCCGGCCGGTCATCAGCGCCGGGTCGATGTCGACGCCGGCCCAGAGGCCGCGCACCCGGACGGCGACGAGGCCCTTGCCGAGCAGCCCTTCCAGGCCGGTCCGCAGCCGCTCGCCCAGCTCGGCCGAGCGCCGCTGGAACTCGCCGGTGGCGAGCAGCCGGACCACCTCGGTGGCGACCGCGCACGCGAGCGGGTTGCCGCCGAACGTCGAGCCGTGCTGGCCCGGCTGGAGCACGCCCAGCACGTCGGCGTTCGCGGCCACCGCCGACACCGGCACGATGCCGCCGCCGAGCGCCTTGCCCAGCAGGTACACGTCCGGGACGACGCCCTCCAGGTCGCAGGCGAACGTCGAGCCGGTGCGGCCCAGTCCGGACTGGATCTCGTCGGCGACGAACAGCACGTTGCGTTCGGTGCACAGCTCGCGGACCCCCGGCAGGTAGCCGGCCGGCGGCACCACGACGCCCTGCTCGCCCTGGATCGGCTCCAGCAGCACGGCCACCGTGTTCTCGTCGATCGCCGCGGCGATCGCGTCCAGGTCGCCGTAGGGGACCACGGTGAAGCCCGGCGTGTACGGCCCGAAGTCGGCGCGCGCGTCCTCATCGGTGGAGAAGCTGACGATGGTGGTGGTGCGGCCGTGGAAGTTGCCCTCCGCCACCACGATGTTGGCCTGGCCCGGGGCGACGCCCTTGACCTGGTAGCCCCACTTGCGGGCGACCTTGATGCCGGTCTCCACCGCCTCGGCGCCGGTGTTCATCGGCAGCACCAGCTCCTTGCCGCAGAGCGCGGCCAACTCCCGGCAGAAGTCGGCGAACTGGTCGTGGATGAACGCCCGGCTGGTGAGCGTGAGCCGGTCGAGCTGCGCGTGCGCGGCCTCGATCAGCTTCGGGTGCCGGTGGCCGAAGTTCAGCGCCGAATAGCCGGCCAGGCAGTCCAGGTAGCGGCGTCCGTCCACGTCGGTCAACCAGGCGCCCTCGGCCGACGAGATCACCACGGGCAGCGGGTGGTAGTTGTGCGCCGTGTGGCGCTCCGCGTCCCGGACCGCCGAGGGCGTGCGCAGCATGTCGTCGATGATCACTTGATCGCCTTTCCCTGACGGAGTCGCAACGTGCAGCACTTCGGTCCGCCGCCGGCCTTACGCAGCTCGGACAGGTCGATCCCGATGGTCTCGTAGCCCCGGTCGCGCAGCTTCGCGGCCAGGTCGGTGGCCTGCGCGGGCAGCACCACGTGCCGGCCGTCGCTCACCGCGTTCAGGCCGAGCACCTCGGCGTCGGCCGGGGTGGCGTGGATCGCGTCCGGGAAGAGCCGGCGCAGCGCCGCGCGGCTGCCCGGGGAGAACGCCTCCGGCAGGTACGCCACGGTCCGTTCGTCGAGCACGGTGAGCGCGGTGTCCAGGTGGTAGAAGCGGGGGTCCACCAACTGCATGGTCACCACCGGATAGCCGAAGACCTCCTGGAGCTGCGCGTGCGAGGCGTGCGCCGTGCGGAACCCGGTGCCGGCGAGCAGGTGATCGCCGACCAGCAGGACGTCACCCTCGCCCTCGTTGACGTGCTTCGGGTCGTACGTCTCGAAGCCGGCGGCCTCGAACCACGCCCGGTAGGCGGGGGCCTCGTCGGCGCGCTGCGGGTCGCGGAACTGCACCGCCATCGCCTTGCCGTCGATCACCGTGCCGCCGTTGGCCGCGAAGACCATGTCCGGCAGGCCGGCGACCGGTTCGATCAGGTCGACCTCGTGGCCCAGGTCGAGGTACGTCTGGTGGAGTTGCTCCCACTGGCGGATCGCCAGGGCGGCGTCGACCGGTGCGGTGGGATCCATCCAGGGGTTGATCGCGTAGTCGACGGCGAAGTACGTCGGCCGGCACATCAGAAAGCGCTGGCGGGTGGCGTCCATCGTCATTGAGGTGCTCCCAGGGTCGGGCGCGCCCGGCCACGGTCGGCCCACGGGCTGGCGCCGTGGCTCAACCGTATGCGTCCCGGTGCGACGACATCCACCGTGAGGCTTTGCGTCGAGCGGCGAATCATTGCGTGTGCGCCGTCAGATCCGGCGGATCATTGCGTCTACGCTCTCCCAGGCGCCTACGTCCGCGTCGTTCGCCGCGTTTGTTGGGTTCGTGGCGCTCGTCGGGTTCGCCGCGTTTGTTGGGTTCGTGGCGCTCGTCGGGTTCGTGGCGTTCGTTGGGTTCGTGGCGCTGGTTGCGCTCGTTGGGGCGCGCCACTTCGGCGAGGTGGCGGCATCAGACCGCTCTGGTGGCCGCTACTTCGGCGAACTGGCGTCCCCCGCCTCCAACTCCCATCAGCAGAGATGATCGTTCCGTCTGCTGAGATAGATGGAGATCTGACCGGCAATAGGCCCACCTTGCACCCGTTTGGCCCGTCTTGATACCCACGGCGCTCGGGAGGCGTCGGTGGGCTGGACGCCAGTTCGGTGAGGTGGCGGTATCCGACCACCGGCGATGCCACCACGTCACCGAACTGGTGTTGATCGTGGTCAAGACGATCGCCGCCCCGCCCTTCCGCGCACGAGGCCCGGCCGGAGAACGGACCACCGGGCGGCCAGTTGCCCGTTTCACGCCTGCGGGGCGTCCCGAAGAGACCAGGTGACTGGGAAGAACTGGGCCCTCCGGGGGCCGCGCGCTTCCAAGATTTGGAGCCGGGAGCCGGGTGGGGCGGACACGCTTCGGGGGCGGCGAATCGCCGCCCCCGAAAGAGGTGTTGCCCGGCCGGTGAACCACCGGAGCTGGTCGGGCTTCCGGCGCTGCCGGTGATCGCAACAGTGCCCGTCAGAACCGATCGGCAAACTGTGAATCAAGCCACTCGCGGAAGCGACCCACCCACTCGCCGTCCGTGGTCGGCCAGTCGAACTGGCCGGTCATCGCCACCACCCCGAGCACCACGGCGGCCAGGCCGACCGCGATGCCGATGAGCGCGTCGGTCTTGCCGGCCACGTGCCGGCGTCGGGTGGCGATCAGGCCCAGCACGGCGAGCACCGCGCCGACCGCGCCGAGCCCGATGCCGTAGCCGGCCAAAGTGCCGGAGAGCACGAAGAGCGCGCCGACCACGGACACGACCAGGCCGAGCGTGGCGAGCAGGCTGGCCCGGGGTCGCTTGGTGGTGTACGGCTCCGGCCGGTCCGACCCGGGCTCGCGGTCGACCGGACGGTCCGGCCTGCCGTCCCGGTCCAGGTCCAGGGTGCGGTCCGCGGCCGGCTCGGTCACCGTACCGGCGGTCCGGGTGTCGGCTCGCGCGGTCCGGGTGTCGGTGTCCGGGCGGTGGCCGGTGAGCGTGCGGGCTGTCGCGCCCCGGTCGGCCGCGCGCCGCCGCGCGTCGTCGTCCGGGTCGCTCGCGGTCGCCGGGGCGGCGGTGGTACGCGCGCCGTCGGTCATCGTCGCGGTGTCCCGGGCGCGCTCGTCCTCGCTGGCCGTGGCCGCGCTGCGGTACGTGGTCCGCTCCGCGCCGCGATCGGTGGCGACCGGCTTTCCGGCCGTCTCGTCGGCGGTCCGGTCGCGGTCGTCGACCACGCCGTCGCCGTTCACGTCGTCTCGCACCGGGCCGTTCCGGCGGGACAGGATATTCATGATGGCACCTCCTCGTCCAGGCGCGGCGGCCGCGCATGACAGTAGGAGGTACCCCGACGCGCGGGAGTCGACACCCGGGGGGGGGGTGCCGACTCCCGATGGCTGTCAGGACTGGGTGCGTGACCACTGCTGGTTGGCGCCGCTCCCGCAGGTGTACTGCTGGACGTCCGCGCCGTCGCCGGTGCCGGAGTTGACCACGTCCAGGCACTTGCCGCTGTGTCGGGCCCGGAGCTGGAACCAGCCGCCGAGCGCGGCCCACTGCCACTGCTGGTTGGCGCCGCTGCTACAGGTGTACTGGATGATGTTGGCACCGTCGGCGGTGGACGCGCCGGCGACATCGAGACACTTGCCGCTGTTGGCGTTGACGAGGCGGAACCAGCCGCCGCCGGCGTCCTGGAACTCCCACCGCTGGTTGCCGCCGCCGTTCCAACTCCACTGCTTGACCTCGGCGTTGTTCGCGGTGGAGTTGTCCATCACGTCCAGCACCCGGCCGCTGTGCCGGGCGGTGACGCGGTAGGTGGTGGGCGCGCTGCCGGTGACCGTCCCGGTGGCCGTGTCGATGGTGACCGACGGATACCAGGTCAGGCTCATGCTGGTGGCGGTCGGGAAGCTGATCGGCAGCCACACGTACTGCGAGTCGTTGGCCGGCCCGCCCCAGGCGCCCGCCCACCTGTCACCCATGTACAGGTAGCTGGTGGTGGAGGTGCCCTGGATCGGCAGCACGAAGGCCGGTTGGGAGCTGAAGGTGGTGTTGTTGCCCACGTCGGTCCAGCCGCTCCACGGTCCCGAGATGCTCGTCGCGGTGGCGTACCTGGCCTGGTTCGGGCTCCAGCCGGTCGCCGCGGACGTCAGCAGGAAGTAGGTGCTGCCGCGCTTGAACATCGCCGGCGCCTCGCGGGTCGCGCCGGCCCAGAAGTTGCCCACCAGGCTGGCGACGTTGAGATAGTCCGAGGTGAGCCGGTAGATGTGCAGGTCCCGGTTCTCGTTGGCGGCCGAGATCATGTACGCGGTGCCGTTGTCGTTGTAGAGCGTGATGTCCCGCGACATGTGCTGCCCGAACGGCCGGAAGCTGCCGTGATAGGTGTAGGTGCCGTCCACGGTGGCCGACGAGGCGACGGCGGCCCGCGCCTCGCCGTAGTCCGACCCGTTCTCCTTGTGCATCCACATCACGAACCGGCCGGTGGCGGCGTTGTAGATGACCTTCGGTCGCTCGATGTTGGACCGTTGCAGCTCGGCGGCCGACGACTGGGTGAGCACGTTGTTGCGGAACTCCCAGGTGCGCAGGTCGGTGGAGCGGTAGACGGACACCGCCCGGAAGGTGTTGTCCGGATTGCGGTTCTCGCCGAACCAGTAGTAGTAGTTGTCGACCTTGAGGACGCCGCCGCCGTGCGCGTGCACCACCGCGCCGCTCGTGTCGGTGAACTGTGTGCCGTTGGTGACGGTCACCGGCGCCGCCAGCGCGGCCGTGGGTGGCCCGACCACCGTCGCCAGGGCCACGACCAGCGCCAGACTGGCCGCCAGCAGGCGTCCGCGCCCACCCAACCGACCGTTCCCGCCGTCGGGGACCGTCCGAGCCGTCGACCACACGCCGGTCACCGGCCGCAGACCGGCGTGATGGCGGCGGGCGTCGCGCTGGACGTCGCGTACAGGCCGAACGACGTCGAGGCGCCCGGCGCCAGCGTCCCGTTCCAGGAGGCGTTGTGGACCGCGACGTCCTGACCGGTGACCTCCGCCACCCCGCCCCAGATCGTCTGGATGCGCTCGTCACCGGACCACCGCCACTTCACGAGCCAGCCCTGCATCGGCTCGGTGCCGGTGTTGCGCACGGTGACCGTGGCGATGAAACCGCCGTACCACTGATTGTCGATCGTGGCCGACGCGGCGCACGTCGACAGCGTCCGGCCCGGGCCGCCAATGAGGTACGGATCCCGCGTGCCGTGCGTGTCGCTGAACCGGAACCAGTAGTCGGTGCCGGGCGTCAGCCCGTCGATGGTCACGTCCCCGGAGCGCTCCGGCCCGGAGACGGCCTCGGCCACCGGGTCGCGCCACGCGGTGGCGTCCTCCCGGCTGGCGAAGAGGGTGACGAGCATCGGCGCGTCGTAGCCGCAGGGCGGGAAGAGAATCAGCGAGTAGGTGATGGTGAGGCTGGTCATGGTGGCACCGCTCACCCGGCCGCTGACCGGCAGTGCCGGCGGGCACGTCAGCGTCGGACCGGGCGTCGGCGTCGCGCCGGGAGTCGGCGTCGCCGCCGCGACGGCGGGCGGCTGGACGGTCGGCGGCTGGACGGCCCCGGCCGAGGTGGCCGGGCCGGTCAGGGTGAGCGCGGCGGCCAGAGCCGCGCCGAGCGTACGAAGCATCTGTTTCTCCTGCACTGAGAGCCCCGCCCCGCGGCGTGATCGGCGGGAATGGCGGCACGGCGGACTGCCGGAGAGGGACTGCCCGGCGCCGGGTGGCGCACCACCCCGCGCGTCACTCTCCTGCTGGATCGAGCGGCTCGCACCGGCTCCCGAGCGCGACTGGAGTCAGTCTGTCATTCGACAGGCGTCGATTCAACGGAGTCCCACGGCGTGGCCTGCGAGAGGTGGTGCTGGGCGGCTAGTCGGGCGCGATGCCGTGGGAGCGAAGGATCTGACGCACGCGTTCGCGCGTGTAGCCGGTCACCCGCACGATGTCGACCTGCCGCATGCCGCTCCTGGATGCCTCCGCGATGGCTGTCGCGAGTTGCTCGCGGGCCGCGCCGACCTTCTCCCGATCTTCGGCTGCGCGCTGGGCAGAGGCAGCGGCGGTGGCCTGCGCCAGGTGAAACGCGCGTACCGCATCCGCCAGTCGGTTGGCCATACCGTAGATGATCTCACTGGCCAAGTCAGACACGACTTCCGTTACTCTTGATTGGCCAAACGGGAGATGGTAATTTGGCGTCACGCAAGCGGCCCTCGGACAGCGATTGCGCCGCTGGCCGAGGGCCTTGATCGCCTACGAGGAGGCGACCCGTGAGCACCCTACCCACCCTGTCCGACCGCGGGGATCCGGCGGCCGTCCGGATCGAGCTGTACACGGCGGACTCCCTGGACGGCTGCGCGTACACCTGCGACGCGCATGCCGCGCCCGCCGTCGCCGCGTTCGGCGGAGCCGGGCTGGCCGCGTACCCGGCGGGTCTGGAGCCCGGGGTGTCGCGGCCCTGCGGACATGTGTACGTCTATCCGACCGGTGCCCTCGCCGGCGACCTGGACCACCCGCGCTGATGCGACCGGGCGGCGGTCGCCCGGCGGGCGTGACAACGGCTGACTACGCTTGGTACGTGCCAGAGGGACACACCATCCACCGGCTCGCCGCCCGGCACGCCGAGCTGTTCGCCGGCGACAAGGTGCACGCCGACAGCCCGCAGGGCCGCTTCGCCGAGGGCGCCGCCCGGCTCACCGGCACCGTCCTGGACCACACCGAGGCGTACGGCAAGCACCTGCTGCACCACTACGCCGGCGAGCTGGTATTGCACGTACACCTGGGGTTGTACGGGAAGTTCGCGGACGGGCCGGGGGAGCCGCCGCCCCCGGTCGGGCAGGTGCGGCTGCGCCTGCACAGCGACCGCAACTGGCTGGAGCTGCGCGGACCCACCGCCTGCGAGCTGCTCACCCCGCCCGAGGTGGCGGCGCTGCGCGGCCGGCTCGGCCCCGACCCGCTGCGCGGCGACGCCGACCCGGACCGGGCGTACGCGCGGATCCGGCGCAGCACCACCCCGCTGGCCGCCCTGCTGCTGGACCAGTCCGTGGTGGCCGGCACCGGCCTGATCTTCGTGACCGAGGCGCTGTTCCGCGCCGGGGTGCCCCCGCTGCTGCCCGGACGGGAGCTGACCCCGGCCGGCTGGGCGGAACTCTGGGCGGACCTGGTGACGCTGATGACCCGGGCGGTCGAGCGCGGCCGGATCGACACCGTGCGCGACGCGGACCTGCCGGAGGCGACCGGCCGGGCGCCCCGGGTCGACCGGCACGGCGGCGAGGTGTACGTCTACCGGCGGCCCGGCGCGCCCTGCCACGTCTGCGGGACCGAGGTGAGCCGGGGCTCACTGGCCGGGCGCAACCTCTACTGGTGCCCCACCTGCCAGGCCGGCTGAGTCACGTCTCGTCGAGCAGCCAGCGGGCCGCCTCGACGTTGCCGGGGAAAACCTGCTCGCCGTCGATGCTCCAGGCCACGGTCTGCCCGATCGCCCAGCCGCGTACCCGCTCCCGGTCCAGGCCCAGTTCGGCGCTGAGCCGGTCGAGCCGGTGCCGTACCGCCGCCGGGGAGTGGCCCAGCTCGGCGCCGCGGACCAGCGGCACGACCGCGAACTCCCGCTCGCCGACAAGCGGCTTCGGGTCGATGACCAGCCACGGCTCGCGCCCGGCGGCGAGCACGTTGCCGGCGTGCAGATCCTGGTTGACGAGCACCTGCTCGCCCTGGCTCGGGGCGAGGTCGGCGAGCATCCCGAGCGCCGCGTCGAGCAGCCTCCGCTCGTACGGACGGTTGGCCCGGCGCCACTTGACCGGCATCCGCTCGGCCCAGCCGGCGGCCTCCTCGGCGAGCGGTGTGAACGGTGGGCCGGCCGGCACCGCCAGCCGGGGCAGCAGGCCGACCGCGACGTCGAGCGCGGCGTCGGCCGGCAGCGTGTGCAGGGGGGTGCCCGGGTCGCAGCGCTCGACCAGCAGCGCCCGCCGGTCGACGTCGTGGGCGAGCAGCCGGATCGCGCCCCGCCCGGCCCAGTGCGCGAGCGCGGTGGCCTCGTGGACGCTGTCGTCGTCCGGGTACTGCACCTTCAGCACCGCCCGCGTGCCGTCCGGCAGCTCGGCCGGCAGGGCGAGCGAGGCGTAGGCGTAGGCGAACGGTGGTCCGACGTCGGTCAGCTCCCACCGCGCCAGGCACTCCGCCAGCCGGTCGGGCAGCTCCGCCAGCCACGCCCGCCCCACAGGTGTCCGCTCGGTCCACCGCAGTCCCGCCGGGATCTCCCACCGCACCCGCTCATCCTGCCCGACGGGCTTTGGGTGCGGTTGTTGTCGCCAGGGCAGCAACAACCGCACCCAAAGGTGCGGGGCGCCAACCGACGGCGGTCAGGGCGGCGTGGAGTTGGGCGACCACCTCGGACGGTCGGTGCCGGACGTCGAACGCGGTGAAGCGCAGGATGCGGTCGCCCTCGATCCAGACCCGGTTCTGCCGGCGCAGGTCCGCCGCCCAGTGCCGGACGTCCATGTGATGTGCGCCGTCCACCTCCACGTGCAGCCGCCAGCGCCGCCAGTAGGCGTCCAGGTAACGCTGCCGGCCGTCGGCGTCCCGACGACGCTCCTGCCCGTCCGGAACCGGCAGCCCCTGGCGGCGGCAGAGCCGCACCAGGTCGATTTCGGACAACGCCTCCGCGCCGCCGGCCACGTCGTGCAGCGTCTGCCGGATCAGGTGCCGCCGCCGCGCCCGGGGCAGCCGGTCCAGCACCGCGCCGAGCTCCGCCGGGGTCACCCGCCGCTGCTGGCAGCCGGCCGCGACTATCGCCTGCGCCTCGTCATCCGTACGCGCCCATCCGGCCGCGTCCACCAATGAGCGCGCCATGCTGGTACGGGCCGGCCGGCCCACCTGGCGGTCGGTGGCGGGCAGGTGACGCGCCCGACGGACCCGTACCGCCGGCAAGCCCGGCGGCAGCCGGCGGATCGGGCCGACCGCCCGGCGCTGGTGCGGCACCAGGACGTCGACCGCGTCGTGCCGCCACATCCCCCGCAGGCCGCCGGCCCGCGCGGCGGCCAGCCCGGCGAGCACCGCGCCGTCGCCCGCCGCCAGCACCGCGACCCACAAGTGCTGCTCCCGGGTGTACGGGCCGCCCGGCGCGGCTCGCAGGATCCCGCGACACACCCGGTGCCAGCGACCGCTCGCCACCAGGTGCCGGACCCGACCCGGCGGCAGGACGTCCGTCGCCTGGGCCCAGGTGAGCACCTCGGACTGCCCGAACAACAACCATTCCAGCCGCGACGCGTCGTCTCCCGGTATCCGCACCAATCGATTCCACAGGCCCTGGCGTCCGCGTGTCCGCCCCGGAACGGCACATGGCACCCGGCCGAGCGGGTGTTAAGCGGGGCCCCTTCCTATACCGGAAGCGTTAAGCGGGGGCCCCGCCTTACCCGAGGGCGTCGACGGCCTTGCGGGCGGCGATCAGCACCGGGTCCCAGACCGGGGCGTACGGGGGCGCGTAACCGAGGTCGAGCGCGGTCATCTCGTCCACCGTCATGCCGTTCCACAGCGCCACCGCCAGCGCGTCGATCCGCTTGGCCGCCTCGGACCAGCCGACGATCTGTGCCCCGAGCAGCCGCCCGCTGGGCCGCTCGGCGATCAGCTTCACGGTCATCTGCCGCGCGCCCGGGTAGTAGCCGGCCCGGTTCGTCGACTCGGCCAGCACGGTGACGAACTCGAAGCCGGCCTCGGCGGCGTCCCGCTCCCGCAGCCCGGTGCGCCCCACCTCCAGGTCGCAGACCTTGGTGACCGCGGTGCCGATCACGCCGGGGAAGGTGGCGTACCCGCCGCCGATGTTGATCCCCGCGACGCGGCCCTGCTTGTTCGCGTGCGTGCCGAGCGGGATGTGCACCGGCATGCCGCTGACCCGGTGCAGGCTCTCCACGCAGTCGCCGGCCGCCCACACGCCGGGCACCCCGGTCACCCGCATCCGCCGGTCCACCCGGATCCCGCCGGACGGGCCGAGCGGCAGCCCGGCGGCCTCGGCGAGCGCGGTGTTGGGGCGTACGCCGAGACCCAGCACCACGATGTCGGCCGGGATCGGCCCCTCGTCGGTGACCACCGCGGCGATCCGGCCGTCCCGTTCCGTCAGGCCGGTGACGGTCAGCCCGGTGCGGATGCCGATGCCGGTGCCGCGCATCGCCTCGGCCACCAGCTCGCCCATGTCCGGGTCGACGGTGGACATCGGCTGCGCGGCCTGCTCGACCAGTTGGACGGAGAGCCCGCGGTAGACGAGCGCCTCGGCCATCTCGACGCCGACGTAGCCGCCGCCGACCACCACCGCGTGCCGCGGCCGGGGCTCGCGTTCCAGCCAGTCGCGCACCGCCTCGCCGTCGTCGAGGGTCTGCACGCCGAACACGCCGGCCACGTCGTCGCGCGCCCACTCCGGCTGCACCGGGGTGGCGCCGGTGGCGTACACCAGGGTGTCGAAGCCGGCGCGGATCTCGCCGCCGCCGTCCAGGTCCCGGGCGACCACCTCGCGGCGGCCCAGGTCGATGGCGGTCACCTCGTGGCGCATCCGGACGTCGATGTCGTAGTCGTCGTGGAAGGCCGCCGGGGTGCGGGCGACGAGCTGGTCGCGTTCCGGGACCAGGCCGCTGATCCAGTAGGGGATGCCGCAGGCCGAGTAGGAGGTGAAGTGTCCCCGCTCGAACGCGGTGATCTCCAGATCGGCCCGGCCGCGGCGGCGCCGCGCCTGCGACGCCGCCGACATGCCGGCGGCGTCGCCGCCGATGACGATCATCCGCTCCGCCACGCCGCTCATCCTGTCACGCCCGGCCGGCGCCGCGGGCGGGCTCAACCACGGGTCTGCCGGGCCACGTCCGCGACCACGTCGGCCAGGTCGCCGGTACGCGCGAACACCTCCCGCTGCCGGGCCGCGCCGGTGCCGTGCCGGCGCAGCCCGCCGAGCAGCTCGGTCACCCGGTCGAGGTCGCCGTGCCGGGCCAACTCCGGGCGGATCCGGTCGACCAACCGGTCCAGCAGCTCCCAGGCCGGCCGCAGCTCGCCGTCGTGCAGGTCCACGCCCTCGCCCTCCAGCCCGTCGTGGGCGGCCCGCCAGTGCGCCGCCACCAGCAGGTGGTGGTCGGTGTTGACGGGCGACCGGCCGGCGGCGATGTCGGTGAGCGCGGTCGCGACGAGCCCGCGCGCCAGCGCGGCCACCAGGATCGCGTCGTCCACGGACGGGCAGACGTCACCGATCCTGATCTCCACGGTCGGGTACCTGGCGGAGAGCCGGGCATACCAGTAGAGCATTCCCTCGTCCAGCATCACGCCGCTGGCGATGAGCTGCCGGATCAGTCGCTGGTAGTGCTCGTGCGACTCCAGGTAGGGCGTGGGCGCGACGGACGGCCAGCGTTCCCACTCGATCGAACGCCAGCTCGCGTAGCCGGTGTCCGCGCTGCGCGCGAACGGGGAGTTGACGGTGGCCGCCTGGAGGATCGGCAGCCAGGGCCGGACGTGGTTGAGCACCTGGACGCCGGTGTCCGGGTCGGGTACGCCCACGTGCACGTGCATGCCGTTGTTGCCGGGGCCGGGCACCAGCAGCCGGAACCGCTCGATCATCCGGTCGAAGCGGGGCTTGTCCACCACCGCCGGGACCGGCCCGTCGACCGGCCCGGTGCCGATCGCCAACAGCCGTACGCCGGCCCGCTCGGCGGCGTCGGCCAGCTCGGCGCGCAGCATCGACAGCGAGTGCCGGATCGAGGACAGGTCCAGCCCCGGCGGGCTGCCGATCTCGATCTGGCTGGTCTGGAACTCGCGTTCCACCTGGCCCCGCAGCTCGGCCGGCACCTGCTCCATGACCAGCTCGACGGCGGGCACGGCGGCGCCGGTATGCGGGTCGGCGAGCAGGAACTCCTCCTCGACGCCGACCGTCAGCAGGTCGGTCCCGCCCTCCGGCGCGGCGTCCCGTTCCCGCTCCGCCACTGAGCCGCTCATCGCCACCACCGTCTCCTTCCGACCGGCACGGCGCCGTGCCGTGTGGTCGACGCCCTGTTACCCACCGTGTCGGTGGCCGGAAACGCACCCGGCGGCGTGTCGGCCCGGCTGGCGCTCGCGCGGGCCGGCCCGGGGTGACACGACGTTCTAGGGTGAGCGGGTGGCAGGGATGCTGGCGCTGGTGAGCGGGCCGTGGGCGTACGCCCTCGCCCTGGTCGCGGACCGGCCGGCGGGGTTGCTGGCCGGCGCGGCAGTGGTCGCCGCGCTGCTGCTGGCCACGGTGATCGCGCTGCGGGTGCGGGCGCTGCCCACGCCGCCCGGCACCCGGCACGCCGCGGCCCTGCGCGCCCGCGCCCGGAGCCGTCAGGTGCCCCGGCAGGTCGATCCGGACGCGCCGGGCCGTCCGCGCCCGCGCGCGCCCGGGCTGGGCCTCTCGGCCGCCTAGCCACGTCCCCGACCGCACCGGCGTCCGCCGGCGTGGCTGCGCGGCCGATTCCGTCGTCATCCGCCCTCCGGCGCGCCGTCGCGCGCCCGGGGCGTCCGGAACCGGACCGAGGGGTCTACCCATGCTCGCTTTCGCACCGTTGCACACTGCGGCCTCGGCCGCCGCCGCCGTCGTCACCTGGCTCGCCGACGCGCTCGCCCCGCTCTCCGGCGGCGCCGCGACCGCCGCCGCCATCGTCCTGTTCACCGTCGGGGTCCGGCTGCTGATCTCGCCGCTCACCCTGGCCCAGGTCCGCGGGGAGCGGCGTCGCGCGGCGCTCGCCCCGGCGGTCCGCGATCTCCAGCGCCGGTACGCCGACGATCCGGCCCGCCTCCAGAGCGAGCTGTTCGCGCTCTACCGGCAGGCCGGGGCGAGCCCGGTCGCGGGCTGCCTGCCGGCGTTGTTGCAGGCGCCGTTCTTCATGGTCATGTACCGCCTCTTCGCCACCGGGGACGGCGCGCCGGAGCTGGTGGGGGAGCGGCTGGCCGGCGTACCGCTGGGGTGGCATCTCGGCGACGGCCTGGCCGGCCCGGTGCCGGCCGTGTTCGGGGTGCTGCTGGCCGCGCTGCTGGCGCTGGCCTGGTGGTCGTCCCGGCGGACGCGCCGGCTGGCCGCCGCGACCGCCGGCGCCGGTGGTGGCGTGCCGGACGGCGGCGGGCCGGGTGCGGCCGTGCTCGGGCGGCTGATGCCGCTGCTGCCCTACGGCACCGTGCTGGTGGCGCTCGTGGTGCCGCTCGCGGCGGTGCTCTACCTGGTCACCACCACCGCGTGGACCGCGCTGGAGCAGGGGGTGCTGCGGCGACCGCAGGTGGCGGCCATCGACAAGCGTTGACAAATGCGGGGACGGGCGCGTAGAACTCGCTCTCAGAGAGCGCTCTCCGCCCCCGTCCCCGCAGAGAGGCAACCCGGATGAACCCGATCTCGGCGGCCCCCGCCGCCTCCTCCACCGTGCCCCGGATCCGCCGCCGGCTCGCCCTGGCCGCCGCCGTGGTCGTCAGCACCACCGCGCTCGCCGCCGTCTCGATGACCGCGCAGGCCGCCGTCCCGTCCCCGCCGTCGGGCTGGAACCTGGTGTGGAGCGACGACTTCACCGGCGCGGCCGGCACGCTGCCGTCGTCGGCCAACTGGATCATCGACACCGGCACCAGCTATCCGGGCGGCCCCGCCAACTGGGGCACCGGCGAGAAGCAGACCTACACCTCGAACACCGCGAACCTGTCCCAGGACGGGTCGGGCAACCTGCGCATCACCCCGCTGCGCGACTCCGCCGGCCGCTGGACGTCGGCCCGGATCGAGACCGTCCGGTCGAACTTCAAACCGCCGTCGGGCGGCGTGCTGGCCCTGGAGGGCCGGATCCAGATGCCGAACGTCACCGGCGCGTCGGCGGCCGGCTACTGGCCGGCGTTCTGGGCGCTCGGCTCGCCCTACCGGGGCAACTACCAGAACTGGCCGGGCATCGGTGAGTTCGACGTGATGGAGAACGTCAACGGCATCAACTCGGTCTGGGGCGTGCTGCACTGCGGCGTCGCGCCGGGCGGTCCGTGCGACGAGTTCAACGGCCGCGGGGCGTCCCGGGCCTGTCCGGGCAGCTCCTGCCAGTCGGCGTTCCACACCTACCGGTTCGAGTGGGACGCCTCGGTGAGCCCGCAGCAACTGCGCTGGTACGTCGACGGCCAGCTCTTCCACACCGTCACCCAGAGCCAGGTCGGCGAGCCGTACTGGAGCCAGATGACCAACCACAGCGGCTACTTCATGCTGCTCAACGTGGCCATGGGCGGTGGCTTCCCGGACGGGGTGGCCGGTTCGGCCACGCCGACCTCGGCGACCGTGTCCGGCCGGCCGATGCTCGTGGACTACGTGGCGGCCTACACCCGGGGCGGTGGCGGCAATCCGTCGCCCACCCCGACCACGCCGCCGCCGGGCGGGGTGCGCAACGCGTACGCCACCATCGAGGCGGAGTCGTTCAACGCGCAGAACGGCGTGCAGGTGGAGACGTGCACCGAGGGCGGTCAGAACATCGGCTACCTGGCCAACGGCGACTGGGCCCGCTACGACAACGTGGACTTCGGCTCGACGCCGCCGCGCGACTTCGTGGCCCGGGTCGCGTCCGGCGCGGCGTCCGGGGTGAGCGGCCTGGTGGAGGTACGGGTGGACAGCCCGACCGCGACGCCGCTCGGCAGCTTCGCGGTCGGCAACACCGGCGGTTGGCAGACCTGGCGCTCGGTGCCCGGCAACGTCGGCGCGGTGACCGGCCGGCACACCGTCTACCTCACGTTCAGCAGCGGTCAGCCGTCGGACTTCGTCAACGTCAACTGGTTCACCTTCCGCCGCTGAGGTGTAAGGCGGGGGCCCCGCTTAACGCATTTTGATGTGGCGGGGCCCCCGCTTAACACCTCACCGACTGCCGGGCACGCCGTCGGCGTACCTTCTTCACCGCCCAGCTCACGATCATCACGCCGAAGATCGCGAAGATCGCGTAGTTGAACCAGTGGCTGTAGCGGTCGACGTCCTTCCAGCGCGCGCCCAGGGCGAAGCCGGCGCCGACGATCAACGCGTTCCACACCCCGCTACCGAGCGTGGTGAGCAGGACGAACTCGCCCATCGGCATCCGGTTCGCGCCGGCCGGTACGGAGATCAGGCTGCGTACCACAGGCACCAGCCGGCCGATCAGCACCGCCCAGCGGCCGTGCCGCTCGAACCAGCGGTCCGCCTTCTCCAGGTCCTCCAGGTCGACCAGCGGGATGTGATCCAGCCAGCGTTTCAGCCGGTCCTCGCCGATCGCCGCGCCGAGCCAGTAGAGCACCAGCGCGCCGAGCAGCGAACCGGCGGTCGCGGCCAGCACGATCACCACCACGTTGAACCGGCCCTCGGCGGAGAGGTAGCCGGCCATCGCCAGCACGATCTCGCTCGGGATCGGCGGGATGATGCTCTCCAGCGCCACCAGCAGCGCGACACCGACCGCGCCCATCGAGTCGATCACGCTCGCCACCCAGCCGGTCAGCCCGGTGAACTGGTTCGGATCGACGTCTTGGGCCAGGGCCATGGCGGTCCTTCCACACGGGTGCCGGAGATCAACGGGTAGTACCCGGGCCGATCTCGCTCACACCCGCCGGTGACCTGGCTAACCGTCCGGGTGCAGCGCCGCGTCCGCCGGCCCGCGCCGCCAGCCGGTGAAGCGGACCAGCAGGCCGCCGTGGCTGGGCGAGCAGCAGTACGGCCCGGCCGTCGCCTCCAGCGCCGGGTCGAGCGGCGCGACCCGCACCAGCCGCCACGGCTCGTCGTCGGCCCGGGCCCGGATGGTCAACGCGTCCCCGGCCCGGCTCACCCGGACCGTCACGTCCCGCCCCGACCACTCCGGCACTGGCGCCACCGACCAGTCGGAGAACTCGTCGGTCACCACGGCGCCGACCTGCGGCGAACCGTCGCTCACCTCGACCCCGGCCTTGGTCCACCGCCGCTCGTCCACCCGCACCAGCACACCGGCCTGGTCGAACTGGGCGGTGTAGTCGAGCCGGAAGGACACCTCGACGGCGCTGTCCACGGCGAACGGCGCGAGCAGCGCGGAGCCGTCGTCGTGCACGAAGCCGTAGCTGGTGCGCCGCCAGAAGTCGCTGCCGCCCCGCGGCTCGACGAGCAGGGCGCCGTCGCCGTCCTCGGCCCGCTCGGGCGGGTTCAGCCAGACACCGGCGGACCAGTCGGAAACCGTCTCTCGCACCCCGGCACCGTACCGGGTTTGCCGGCGCGCGTGTTCGGAGAAGTAATCCCCGCATGGGTGACAGGTGGTATCAGGAGGCGGTCGTCTACTGCCTCGACGTGGACTCGTACGCGGACTCCGACGGCGACGGGGTGGGTGACTTCCAGGGGCTGATCGGCCGGCTCGACTATCTGGCCCGCCTCGGGGTGACCTGCCTCTGGCTCAACCCGATCCACCCCTCACCGAACAAGGACGACGGCTACGACGCGACCGACTTCTACAACGTCGACCCGCGACTGGGGACGCTCGGCGACTTCGCGGAGCTGCTGCACCAGGCGCAGAACCGCGGCATCCGCGTGATCATCGACCTGGTGGTCAACCACACCTCGGACCAGCACCCGTGGTTCCAGTCCGCCCGCTCCTCGCCCGACTCGCCGTACCGCGACTGGTACGTCTGGGCCGACCACGAGCCGGCCGACCGGCAGCAGGGCATGGTGTTCCCGGGCGAGCAGGAGGAGACCTGGACCTACGACCGGACCGCCAAAGCCTGGTTCTACCACCGCTTCTACAAGTTCCAGCCGGACCTCAACATCGAGAACCCGGAGGTCCGGGCGGAGATCAAGAAGATCACCTCGTTCTGGCTCCAGCTCGGCGTCTCCGGGTTCCGGATGGACGCCGTGCCGTTCATCATCGAGAAGACCGAGCCGGGCAACCCGAACGCGACCAAGGACTTCGACTTCCTCACCGACCTGCGCCAGCACGTGCAGTGGCGGCGCGGCGACGCGGCCCTGCTGGCCGAGGCGAACGTCGAGCCGGACCAGTTGCCCGTCTACTTCGGCGACGACAGCGGCTCGGGCAACCGCATCCACATGCTCTTCGACTTCATGCTCAACGGCCGCCTGATGCTCGCGCTCGCCCGGGAGGACCCGGAGGCGATCATCGACGCGCTGCGCGACACCCCGAAGCTGCCCACCGGCGGCCAGTGGGCCACGTTCCTGCGCAACCACGACGAGATCGACCTGTCCCGGCTCACCGCCGACCAGCGCAACGACGTGCTGACGAAATTCGGCCCGGAGGAGAGCATGCAGCTCTACGGCCGGGGCATCCGCCGCCGGCTCGCCCCGATGCTCGGCAACGACCGCCGGCACATCGAGCTGGCGTACGCCCTGCAGTTCTCGCTGCGTGGCACGCCGGTGCTGCGTTACGGCGAGGAGATCGGGATGGGGGAGGACCTGTCGCTGGACGGGCGGGACGCGATCCGTACCCCGATGCAGTGGTCCTACAAGGACAATGCCGGCTTCTCCACCGCCGAGCCGGAGAAGCTGATCCGCCCGGTGATCGACAAGGGCGAGTACGGCTACCAGCACGTGAACGTCACCGCGCAGCGTAAGGACCCGCGCTCGCTGCTCGGCTGGTTCGAGCGGATGATCCGTACCCTGCGGGAGGCCCCGGAGATCGGTTCGGGCAGCACCACCCACATCGACGTGCCGATGCCCCCCGGCGTGCTCGCGCACCGCGCCGACGGGCCGACCGGGACCATGGTCTTCCTGCACAACCTCGGGACCGAGGACGTGGAGGTCGACCTGAGCACCCTCGCCCCGGAGGCCGACCTGCCGATCGACGTGCTGACCGACCGCAACTACGAGGACGTGGGCAAGCTCGACCAGCTCAAGCTGGCCGGTCACGGTTACCGGTGGATCCGGCTCTGTCGGGGTGGGGCCTGCTGAGGTGACGCGGCAGCGGGATAGGCTCCTCCGATCGAGCCACGTTACCGGGAGGTAATCATGTCGGAGGAGCCCCGCGTCGCCATCGTGACCGGAGCCGCGCGCGGCATCGGGGCGGCCACCGCCCGCCGGCTGGCCGCCGACGGCATGGCCGTCGCCGTGGTCGACATCGACGAGTCCGCCACCGGCGAGACCGTCGACGCCATCACCGCCGCCGGTGGCCGGGCGCTCGGCGTCGGCGCCGACGTCGCCGACCGGGCCCAGGTCGAGGCGGCCGTCGAGCGGGTCGCCGCCGACCTGGGCGCGCCCACCGTGCTCGTCAACAACGCCGGCGTGCTCCGCGACAACCTGCTGTTCAAGATGGCGGACGCCGACTGGGACACGGTCCTGGCCGTGCACCTGCGCGGCGCGTTCCTGTTCAGCCAGGCCGCGCAGAAGCACATGGTCGAGCGGAAGTGGGGGCGGATCGTCAACCTCTCCAGCACCTCGGCGCTCGGCAACCGGGGGCAGGCGAACTACTCCGCCGCCAAGGCCGGGCTCCAGGGCTTCACCAAGACGCTCGCCATCGAGCTGGGCCCGTACGGCGTGACCGTCAACGCGGTCGCGCCCGGCTTCATCGTCACCGACATGACCGCCGCCACCGCGGCCCGGATGAAGGTCGACTTCGCCGCGCTCCAGGAACACGCCGCCGCCGAGATCGCGGTGCGCCGCACCGGCCGACCGGAGGACGTCGCGCACACCATCTCGTTCCTGGCCAGCGAGGGCGCGTCCTTCGTCTCCGGCCAGGTCATCTACGTGGCCGGCGGTCCGAAGTCCTGACCCACCCCCGCAGTCAGGCGCGGGGGCGGCGGGTGCGGTAAAGCCAGAACAGGCCCAGGACGGGCAGCACCAGGGGGATGTAGCCGTAACCGCTGCCGAAGCCGGACCAGACCGTCTCGTCCGGGAACAGCTCGCGGTCGGCGATGCTCAGCACCCCGACCGCGAGCACCCCGACCAGCTCCACCGAGCAACACGCGAGCGCGACCCGGCGGCCGGTGTGCCCGGCCCGGGCCAGCCCGACCGCCGCCACGATGTAGATCAAGGCGGCCACCGCGGAGAGCAGGTACGCCACCGGCGCCTCGTCGAACTTCGTGGCGATCTGCAGCCCGGCCCGCGACGTCGCGGCGATGGCGAAGAGGATGTAGACCGCGATCAGCAGCCGGCCCGGCCCGCGGTTCGTGGCACGCTCCGGCGTGGCGGTCTCAGCCACCGACGACCTCCCAGGTCTGCTGGAGCCGCACCACCACGACCGGGGTGACCAGGCAGACCGCGCAGACGATGGCCGAGCCCCAACGGGTCGGCTCCATCCGGGCCAGCACCCAGGCCAGCGGCGGCAGGCAGACGAGCGTCACCAGGTAGCCGAAGAACGCCCCCGGCTCGCCCGGCCGGTCACCGCCGCCGAGCGCGACGAGCGCCACCACGGTCAGTGCCAGCAGCGCCAGCTCCACCACGGCCAGGCCGGCGAACTGGACCCGGTCCGGCGGGCGCTGCCGCACGGCCGCGACCAGGGCCCAGACCGCGACCGCCAGCGACAGCACGATCGCGAGCGTGGCGAGGAACCCGTCCACCGGCGAACCGGCCGCCGCCGCGCTGGTCATCGACGCAGTGTCGTTCACCGGCCCAGCCTACTAACCGGCGTAGTAGCGGCCTCCCACGCGGGTCGGGGCGCGCCGGCCGGGCCGGGCGACTAGCGTGGATCACGGTCCCGGCGTACGCCGGTGGCCGCCGACGACGGCAGGAGGTCCGGGGTGCGGTTCGGGTTGTTCGGCACCGGTCACTGGGCGGCGCAGACGCACGCCGCGGCCATCGACGCCCATCCGCGGGCCCAACTGGCCGGCGTGTGGGGGCGGGACCCGGCGAAGGCGGAGGCGCTCGCGACCCGGCACGGCGTACCGGCCTTCACCGACGTGGACGCGCTGATCGAGGCGTGCGACGCGGTCGCCGTGGCGCTCCCGCCGGACGTGCAGGCCGACATCGCCGTCCGGGCCGCCACCGCCGGACGGCACCTGCTGCTGGACAAGCCGCTCGCGCTCGGCCTCGCCGACGCCGACCGGGTGGTCGACGCCGCCCAGGGCGCCGGGGTGGCCTCGGTGGTCTTCTTCACCCAGCGCTTCCACCCGAACGTCACCGGCTTTCTCGCCTCGACCGCCGCGGCCGGCGGCTGGCAGCACGCCCGGGGCACCATGTTCGCCTCGATCTTTCAGCCCGGAAACCCGTACGGCGGCTCGCGGTGGCGGCGGGACCGGGGCGCGCTGTGGGACATCGGCCCGCACGCGCTGTCGCTGATCCTGCCGGTGCTCGGCCGGGTCACCCGGGTCGCCGCGATGGACGGGCCGAGCGGCCTGGTGCACCTGCTGCTCACCCATGACGGCGGCGCGACCAGCTCGCTCTCGCTCACCCTCGACGCGCCGGCCGAGGCCGTGACCCGCGACTTCGTCTTCTTCGGCGAGAACGGCACCGAGAGCGTCCCGCCCGGCGACGGCAGTGTGCTCCAGGCGTTCGGCGCGGCGCTGGACCAGTTGCTGGAGGAGGTCGACGCGGGCACCCGCGACCACCGCTGCGACGTCCGGTTCGGCCGGGAGGTGGTGGCAGTGCTCGACGCCGCGGAGACCGCCCGGGCGCAGGGCCGCACGGTCGAGCTTTAGCAACCGGGCGGGGACGCGGGCGACCGGGACCGGCCGGAAGATCGCGGCCATCCGGGCCGGCGGCGGCTCCGAATGCCTACCGTGCGGGCAGAGGGAGCCGACGGAAGGTGGGACCGGATGACCGACGGCGACAGCGTCGGTGACGTGCCGGGGCGGTCGAGGTTGCACGCCGTGCCGCCGGCCACCCCGGACCAGCGGGCGGAGACCGACGACCTGCTGCGGGCGGTGGCACGCGGTGACGAGGCGGCGTTCGAGCGGCTCTACGGTCTCGTCTCGCCACGCGCCTACGGTCTGGTGCGGCGGGTGCTGCGCGACCCGGCCCAGGCCGAGGAGGTCACCCAGGAGGTGCTGGTCGAGGTGTGGCGTACCGCCGCCCGGTTCGACCCGTCCCGGGGCTCCGCCACCGCCTGGGTCTTCACCATCGCCCACCGCCGCGCGGTGGACCGGGTCCGGTCCGAGCAGGCCGGCGCCGAACGTGCCCGGCGGGTCGCCGCCGGATCCGCCGAGACGCCGTACGACGAGGTGGCCGAGGCGGCGGCGGCCCGGCTGGAACGGCAGCAGGTACGCCACTGCCTGGACGCGCTCACCGAGGTGCAACGCGAGGCGATCACGCTTGCCTACTACGGCGGGCACAGCTACCGCGAGGTGGCCGGCCTGCTGGACACCGCGCTGCCGACCGTGAAGAGCCGCATGCGGGACGGGTTGATCCGTCTGCGCGACTGCCTGGGAGTGGGGCTGACCCGATGACCGACATCCACGCGCTCGCCGGGGCGTACGTGCTCGACGCGGTGGACGACGTCGAGCGGGCCGCGTTCGCCCGGCACCTGGAGGGCTGCGAGAGCTGCGGGCTGGAGTTGGCCGAGCTGCGCGAGACGGCCGCGCGGCTGGCCGACTCGACCTGGTCCGTACCCCCACCCGCGCTGCGCACGGCGGTGCTGGCGGAGATCCGGCGCACCCGGCAGGAGCGGCCCGGTCCCGCGGGCCGCGCCGGGCCCGTCGCGGTCGGGGCCTGGCGGCGTCGGCTGGCGGTCGCGGCTGCCGCCGTGCTGCTGGCCGTCGGCGCGGGCGCGGCCACCTGGGCGACCCAGGAGCAACGGGTACGCGACGCGCGCACCGGGGCCGACGCGGCTCGGGACGAGGCGGGCCGGATCCGGGCGGTGCTGGCCGCCCCGGACGCGGTGGTGCGCACCGGCGTCGCGCCGGCCGGTGGCCGGGTGACCGTGGTGGCGTCGGCGAGTCGGGACGAGGGGGTGGCCCTGGTGGCGGGGCTGGCCGCGCCCGCGCCGGGCCGGGCCTACCAGCTCTGGCTGATCGAGGGCGCCACGGCCACCTCGGCCGGGGTACTGCCGGCCGGTCAGGGCGGCGGCACGAAGCTGCTCGCGGGCGTCCGTGGCAAGGGACTGTTCGGCGTGACCGAGGAGCCGGCGGGCGGGTCGACGCAGCCGACGATGACGCCGCTCGTGTCGTTCGCGCTCACCTGATCTTTTTCGGCGGCCCGGCCCATCCGGACGGCGGTGAGCATCGAATCCCTTTCAGACCGACAATTAGTCACTTGAAGGGATTCACCCGATGCGCCCCATGAGGCTCACCTCCATCGCCCTCGCCGCCACCCTCAGCCTCGGCCTCGCCGCCTGCGGCGGTGACGGCGACGACAGCGACGTCGCCGCGCCGGCCAGCAGCGCCCCGATGAGTTCCGCGCCGGCCAGCAGCGCGCCCGCCATGGCCGACGGCCAGTTCGGTCCCGGTTGCGCCGCGGTGCCCACCGACGCGACGAACCCCGGCAGCTTCGCCGCCATGGCCCAAGTGCCGGTGGCGACCGCCGCCTCCGGCAACCCGCTGCTGAGCACGCTTGTCACCGCCGTCAAGCAGGCCGGGCTCGTCGACTCGCTGAACAGCGCCAAGGAGCTGACCGTCTTCGCGCCCACCGACGACGCGTTCGGCAAGCTGCCCAAGGCCGACCTGGACAAGGTCCTCGCCGACAAGAAGATGCTCACCGACGTGCTGACCTACCACGTGGTGGAGGGCCGGCTCGGCCCGGACCAGCTCGCCGGCGCGCACAAGACGCTCCAGGGCGGCGAGGTGACGGTCGCCGGCAGCGGCACCGAGTTCACGATCAACGGCGACTCGATGGTCGTCTGCGGCAACGTGCAGACCGCCAACGCGACCGTCTACATCGTCGACTCGGTCCTGATGCCGACGTCCTGACGCCTCGACCCACCGGTGAGGGGAGAAACCGATGATCCGCCGTACCCTGGCAGCCGCCGGGACGGGCCTGCTCGCGGCAGCCGCCGGGGTGGCGGTCGCCGAACTGCTCGCCACCGTCGTCCGCCCGCAGGCGGCACCGGTGGTCGCGGTCGGTGGCGCCGTCGTGGACGGGGCGCCCACCCCGGTCAAGGAATGGGCGGTGCGCACATTCGGCACGTACGACAAGCCGTTGTTGCTGGGCGGGATCGCGCTGGCGCTGGCGCTGCTGGCCGCGCTGACCGGAATCGCCGCCCGCCACCGCCCGGCGCTGGGCCTGCTCGGGCCGGCGGCGCTCGGGGTGGCCGGCGTCGCCGCCGCGCTGACCCGCCCCGCCGCCGGCCCGGTCGACGCCCTGCCGGCCCTGGTCGGCGCCGCCGTGTCCGCCGCTCTCCTGCGCTGGTTGCCCCTGCCCGGCCTGAACACCCCGGACGCCGCCACCCCCGACCCGGTGGGGGTGGCGGCGTCCGGGACCGGCGCGGCCGGCGGCGACGGGCCTGACACGGCCGGCTCCGGCGGCTCGGGACCGCCGGCCGGGCCGACACGACGGGCGGTGGTACGCAACGCGGCGTTGGTGGCGGTCGGCACCGCGCTGGCCGGGGCCGGCGCGGCGGCGATGCGCCGTCTGGACCTCGCCGACGCCGCCCGGTCCCGGCAAGCGGTCCGGCTGCCCGCGCCGGCCTCGCCGGCCCGGCCGACACCCGCCGGGGTGGCACCGGGGTTCCGGACCCCGACCTCGGACTTCTACCGGGTCGACACCGCGCTCACCGTGCCCCGGATCGACGTAAAAGCGTGGCGGCTGCGACTGCACGGCATGGTGGCGCGGCCGGTCGAGCTGAGCTTCGGCGACCTGGTCGATCGCGACCTGATCGAGCGGGACATCACGCTGAGCTGCGTGTCCAACGAGGTCGGTGGCCCGTATGTGGGAACCGCCCGATGGCTCGGCGCGCCGCTCGCCCCGCTGCTGCGTGAGGCCGGCATCCGGGCCGGCGCCGACCAGCTCGTGGCCCGCTCCGACGAGGGCATGACCATCGGCACGCCGATCGCCACCCTCCTCGACGGACGGGACGCCATGCTCGCGGTCGGCATGAACGGCGCGCCGCTGCCGTTCGCGCACGGCTACCCGGTCCGGATGCTCACCCCCGGGCTCTACGGGTACGCGGGCGCGTGCAAGTGGGTCACCGAGCTGGAGGTGACCACATTCGACGCTTTCGACGTGTACTGGGTGCGGCGGGGCTGGGCGCGGGAGGGGCCGGTCCGGACGGCATCCCGGATCGACCGGCCTGCGCCGTTCGCCCGACTTCCCGCCGGAGAGGTCACCGTGGCCGGGGTGGCCTGGGCGCAGCACCGGGGCATCGCGGCGGTGGAGGTCTCGGTGGACGGTGGCCCCTGGCGGGACGCCGAGCTGCTGCCCACCGCCTCCACCGACACCTGGGTCCAGTGGCGGTACGCCTGGCGGAACGTCCCGGCCGGGCCGCACACCCTGCGGGTACGCGCCACCGACGGCACCGGCGCGGTGCAGCCCGAGCAGCGCCGCCCCCCGTTCCCCGACGGCGCCACCGGCCACCACACCATCACCGTGAAAGGAGGGGGCCCTTCTTAACGCCTCCGGTAGAGGCGGGGCCCCTTATTAACACGTGGCGGTGGGCGGGGCCGGGCTAGCCGTTCAGGATCAGCAGGGCCTCGCCCAGCTCGGCCGGGGTGTCGAACTCCTCGGCCGGCAGTGTGCGGAGCGCCTGGAGCGCCTCGGTGCTGGCGCCGTTCTCCTGCCCCCAGCGGACCAGGTCCTCCCGGGAGACCGGATAGTCGAGCCCGGCCAGGAACTCCTGCAACTGTGCGCCGGTGACGGTCATGCCGGCCGGTTACCCGTATGCCCGGCCGGCATGCCCGCTGGTCCACCCGGTCGCCCGGTCCGGTCCGGCGACGGTTTGCCCGGGTGGCACCCGGGTAGCCGCGCACATGCTGGTTCAGCGGCTCGGCGCGCCGAGCGACTTCGACCCGCTGCTGGAGCGCGTCCGGGACGCCCACATCGTGATGATCGGCGAGGCGACGCACGGCAGCTACGACTACTACCGGCTGCGGGAGCAGTTGACCCGGCGACTCATCGCCGAGCAGGGTTTCGACTTCGTCGCGGTGGAGGGGGACTGGCCGGACTGCGACCGGGTGCACCGGTCGGTGGTGGGCGCACCCGGCGGCCTGGCCGATCCGGTCGTCGCGCTGGAACGCTTCGAACGATGGCCCACGTGGATGTGGGCGAACGCCGAGGTGGCCCGCTTCTGCCGCTGGCTGCGGGCCTGGAACCTGGAACGCCCCGAGGGCGAACGCGCCGGCTTCCACGGCCTCGACGTCTACTCCCTCTGGGAGTCGATGCAGGCCATCTTCGACTACCTCGGCGAGGAGGATCCGGCCTCGCTGGAGGCGGCCCAGGAGGCGTACCGCTGCTTCGAGCCGTACGGCAAGCAGGTCGAGGAGTACGGGATGGCCAGCCGGTTCGTCTCCGCCCGGTGCGAGGAGGAGGTGGTCCGGCTGCTGGCGCGTACCCGGGAACAGGCCGCCGCGGACGGCCCGGACCGCTTCTCGGCCTGGCAGAACGCGGAGGTGGTGGCCGGCGCGGAGCGCTACTACCGGGCCATGGTCGGCGGCGGTCCGGAGTCGTGGAACGTCCGCGACATCCACATGGCCGACACGCTGGACCGGTTGCTGGACCGCTACGGGCCGGACGCGCGGGGCGTCGTGTGGGCGCACAACACGCACGTCGGGGACGCGCGGGCCACCGAGATGGCGGCGGACGGCATGGTGAACATCGGTCAACTCGGCCGGGAGCGGTACGGGCGCGACGCGGTGGCGTTGATCGGCCTCGGCGGTTACCGGGGCACCGTGGTCGCCGCCCCACGCTGGGGCTCACCGGCCGAGACGATGGTGGTGCCGCCGGCGCGTGAGGGGTCGGTCGAGCGCCGGCTGCACGAGCTGATGCCGGACCGGGCGGTGCTGGTCTTCGGCGGCCCGGACGAGCCGGAGTGGGTGACCGGCGAGGCGGATCACCGGGCCATCGGCGTGGTGTACGACCCGAGCTTCGAGTCCTGGGGCAACTACGTGCCGACGCGGCTGGGGGAGCGGTACGACGCCTTCGTCTGGTGCGACGAGACGACCGCGCTGCACCCGCTGCCGGCGTTGGTGACGCCGGGCGAGATGGAGACGTACCCGGCCGGGGTGTGAGCGCGGGTGTTAAGCGGGGCCCCCGCCTATGCAGAAAGCGTTAAGCGGGGGCCCCTCCTTACACCTAAACCTGGGCGGGCTCGCGCTTGGCCAGGTGGGTGCGGAGGCCCTCGCCCTCCACGTCCACGTTGGGTAGCGCCCTGTTCAGCCAGCGGGGCAGCCACCAGGCGGCGTTGTTCAGCAGCGACATCACCGCCGGGACGATCGTCATCCGGACCACGAAGGCGTCGATGGCGACGCCGATGGCGAGCGCGAAGCCCATCGACTTGATGATCGGGTCGTCCAGGAAGACGAAGCCGCCGAACACCGAGATCATGATGAGCGCCGCGGCGGTGACCACCCGGGCGCCGTGTCCCATGCCGCTGATCGTGGCGTCGCGGGCGGTCTCGCCGTGCACGAAGTCCTCCCGCATCCGGGAGACCAGGAAGACCTCGTAGTCCATGGCCAGGCCGAACAGGATGCCGATGAGCAGGATCGGCAGGAAGCTGACGAGCGGGGCCGGCGTGTCCACGCCGAGCAGCCCGGCCAGGTGCCCCTGCTGGAACACCGCCACCGTGATGCCGAACGTGGCCGCGACGGTGAGCAGGAAGCCGAGGGCCGCCTTGACCGGCACCAGGATCGACCGGAACACCAGCATCAGCAGCAGCACGGACAGGCCCACCACCAGCAGCAGATAGACCGGCAGGGCGTCGGAGAGCTTCTCCGACACGTCGATGCCGATCGCGGTGACGCCGGTCAGCATCACGTCGGCGTTCTGGACGTCGCCGACCTGCCGGCGGATGTCGTGCACCAGCTCCTCGGTCTTCTCGTCGGTCGGCCCGGTCTTCGGGATGACCCCGAGCAGCGCGGTCCGGCCGGACGGGTCGAGCTGCGGCGGGGCGACCGCCAACACCCCGTCGGTCTTCTGGATCAGCGCGACGACCTGCGGCACGGCGGCCTGGGTGGCCTGCGGCGAGTCGGCGGTGACCACGACCGCGAGCCGGCCGGTGAAGCCGGGGCCGAAGCCCGCCTGGATCAGGTCGTTGCTGACCCGGGCCGGGCTGCCCTCGGCGGCGGCGGAGGCGTCCGGCAGCGCCAGGCGCATGTCCTGGGACGGGATGGCGAGCAGGCCGAGGCCGAGCAGACCGACCAGGATGACCGGGATGCGGAAGCGGGTCACCCAGCGGGCCCAGCGGAACCCGAAGCCGGAGCGGTCCTCCGAGCCGATGGCAGGGTTGTCGACCGCCTCGTGGTTGCGCAGCTTGCGCGGCAGCACCTTCCGGCCGGCGAAGCCGAGCAGCGCCGGGGCCAGCGTGATCGCCACCAGCACGGCCACGGTGACGGTGCCGGCGGCGGCCAGGCCCATCACGGTGAGGAACGGGATGCCCACCACCGCCAGGCCGGCGAGCGCCACCACCACGGTGGCGCCGGCGAAGACCACGGCGGAGCCGGCGGTGCCGACGGCCCGGCCGACCGCCTCCTCGGGGGAGAGCCCGTCGAGCAGGTTCTGCCGGTGCCGGGAGGTGATGAACAGGGAGTAGTCGATGCCGACGGCGAGGCCGAGCATCAGCGCCAGGATCGGGGCGGTGCTGGTCAGCTCGACCGCGCCGCTGAGCGCGAACAGTCCCGCCATCCCGACGCCGACGCCGATCAGCGCGTTCAGCATGGTCATGCCGGCCGCCACCAGCGAGCCGAACGTGATGACCAGGACGATCGCCGCGACCAGCACACCGAGCGCCTCGGTCGAGCCGACCTCCGGCTCGCCGTTGAGGACCTCACCGCCGGGGGCGATCTGCCAGCCCTGCGCTTCGGCCTGCTGACCGACCTTTTCGTACGCGTCGCGCTGCTCGGTCGTGACGTCGTCCGCGCGGCCGGCGAACTGCACCTGGATCAGCGCGTACCGGCCGTCCGGCGTGATCGCCTGTGCCTGGTACGGGTCGACCGCGCCGACCACGCCGGGCAGCGTGGCCGCCTCCTGGGTCACCTGCTTGACCACCGCCTGGCCGTCCGGCGTGGTGAGGGCGCCGTCCTGCGGGGCCTTCACGGCGATGGTGCCGGTGGCGCCGCTGGCCGCCGGGAACCGGTCGGCGAGCAGGTCGATCGCCTGCTGCGACTCGGTGCCCGGCATGGTGAAGTTGCTCGCCGTCGGGCCTCGCAGCGTGGCCGCGGCAAGACCGAGACCGACGAGTACGACGAGCCAGACGACGGCGACGAGTCGCCGCCGGCGCAGGGATGTCCGGCCGAGCCGGTACAGCAGGGTCGCCATGGACCTTCCTTCGTCCTCGGGATTTGCGACAGTGGGATCAGGTGGTGGGTTCGAGCGCGCGGTGCGCGACGGCGAGCAGCGCGGGCCGCAGCTCCTCGTCGCTGATGTCCAGGAACTCGCCGCAGGTCTCCGCGATGCCGGCGAGCACGACGAGCGCGGCGACGCGGGCCGCCGGCCGGTCGGAGAAGCCGGCGAAGGCGGCGACAAGCCGTTCGGAGATCTGTTGGATGTGCGCGAACGCCGGCTGTTGGAGCAGGTCCGGGAACTCGCCCCGGAGCAGCGCGATCTCCCGGCGGAACCGGACCGCCAGGTCGACGAACCCTTCGGCGGCGGTCTGTTGGGCGGGCGCGCCGGTGAGGCCGGCGAGCCGTGCGTCGAGTTCCTCCAGCACCGCGATGGCCGGGGCCATCAGTTCGCAGAGCAGGGCGTCCTTGCTGGCGAAGTGGTAGAGCACGGTGGCCTTGGAACAGCCCACCTCGCGGGCGATGTCCTGGAGTGAGGTGCCCTTGTAGCCGTTGACGGCGAACCGACGGGCCGCCGCGGTGAGCAGCTCGGCGTGGGTGGCCGGGGTGGGGCGTGCCATGCCCCCAAGCATGCCTGACCGATCGGTCAGCACCTGACCGATCGGTCAGACGGATTGCGTGGGCTTCGCCACAGGTTCCGGGTGGTTTCGGTCGTACGCCGCCCGGGCCGCGCTGATCGCCTCGCGGTGCCGCTCGGCCCAGCGGGTGAGCGCGACCAGCGACTCGTACAGCTCACGGGCCATCGGGGTCGCGGTGTACTCCACCCTCGGCGGCACGGTGGCGTACACGTGCCGGACCAGCAGGCCGTCGCGCTCCAGGTGGCGCAGCGTCAGGGTGAGCATCCGCCGGCTGATCCCCTCCACCCGCCGTTCCAGCTCGGTGAAGCGGACCGGGCCGGTCGAGGCGGCGACCAGGATGCCGATGCTCCACTTGCCGCCCACCCGGTCCAGCGCCTCCCGCACCGTGCAGGCCCGGGCCTGGTCCGCCGGGTCGGACGCGCACCTGTCGTCCTCGAACGTCACCGCGCCCCCTCCGCTCGACCCGACGGTGGTCTCGGGGACCATCATGCGCCACGAGGCGCGGCGGGCCGCCGCCGTGTCGGGGTTGCCGGGGCCGGCGCGGCCCGGGAAGGTGGGCGGATGGGCGCCGCTGACGAGACCCGGGACGGGGTTTCGCTTACCAACCTGGACCAACCGCTGTTCGACGCCGCCGGGGCGACCAAGCGTGACCTGGTCGACTACCTCGACGCGGTGCACGGGCGGATCCTGCCGGAGCTGCGCGACCGGCCGCTGTCGGTGCTGCGGGTCCGGCCCGGCCAGGAGCCGTTCATGCAGAAGAACCTGCCGAAGTACACGCCGGACTGGGTGCGCCGCACCGAGGTGTGGGCGGAGGCGTCGCACCGGACCATCTCCTACGGCCTCTGCGACGACCGGCGCACGCTGCTCTGGTTCGCCAACCAGCGGGCGGTGGAATACCACCCGACGCTGGCCCGGGCCGGGCAGGCCGAGCATCCCACCCACCTGGTGCTCGACCTGGACCCGCCGGAGGGGGACGCGTTCTGCACGGTGGTGCGGGTCGCGCTGCTGGTGCGGCAGGCGCTCACCGACGCCGGGCTGGCCGGCGCGGTCAAGACCAGCGGGGCGAAGGACCTGCACGTGATCGTGCCGGTGGCGCCGGCGACCACGGCCGAGGAGGCCGCCGCCGCGACCCGGGCGCTCGCGGCCCGGGCCGAACGGCTCGACCCGGCGCTGGCCACCACCGCGTTCGTCGTGGCCGACCGCGGGGGCCGGGTCTTCGTCGACTCGACCCGGGCGTACGGCGCGACGGTGGTGGCCGCGTACAGCCCCCGGATCCGGCCGGGCACGCCGGTGTCGTACCCGATCGGCTGGGACGACCTGGGGTCGGCGACGCCCGCCGACTTCACCCTGAGGACGGTGCCCGCGCTGCTCGGGGACCGGGATCCGTGGGCGGAGGCGTTGCCCGCGCCGCAGCCGCTGCCGGCGGAGCTGGTGGCGGAGGGGCGGACCATTCCGGTGGCCCGGGTCCAGGCCATGCACGAGGGCAAGCGCCGCGCCCGTGCCCGGCGCGAGGCTGGCTGACCCCACGGGAAAGCCCGGGCGCGGCGGCCCGGGCTTCGACGTCTTCTGGTGCCCCCGGCAGGATTCGAACCTGCGCCCCCGCCTCCGGAGGGCGGTGCTCTATCCCCTGAGCTACGGGGGCTCAGCGACCCGGGAAGCGTAGCAAACCCGTTCCCGGATCACCGAATCGGTATCGACCGCGCGGCGGGTCAGGCGGCGGCGAGCGTGCGACCGCAGCTCGGCAGCGGGTGCAGCGCGATGCGTCGCGGCAGCCGTCGGGGCCACTCGTTGCGCGGCCAGGAGCCGTCCACGATCAGGTGCACGGTGCGTTCCTCGGCGCCGCTGAGCCGCAGGACGAAGTCCCGGGGCAGCGGCGGGTCCACCGAGGGCGTGGTGACCATGAACCGCACCCGCCCCCGGGACGAGACCGCCGAGACCACCTCGGCGGTCGGCATGGTGCCGCGCAGCCGGACCCGGCCGATCCAGTAGACCTCCGCGGCGTGCTCCTGGGCCGCCCGCGTGATCGCCGGGTATTCGCTGCGCACCCACCGCTCGACCGCGCCGACGCAGAGCCCGCAGGCCCGCTCGCGCGGCTCGCGCGGCCCGAGCCCCCAGGCCCGCAGGTACGCCCCGACGGTGCCGGCGTCCATGGCCAGCCCGAACCGGCGTTCGATGAGCGTGGTGAGGCTCTGCCGCGTCCACAGCTCCTCGTCGAGGCCGAACTCGTCGGGGTGGACGCCCCGCAGCACGTCGATGAGTTCGAGTTCCTGTTCGCGGCTGAGCGTTCCCGGCTCGCCCTGCCGCAGTCCGCGACGGACGGCTGCCACCGCTCCGTCACCGCCGATGGTGTGGCGTCGGCACCAGCTGGTCACCGACCGCCCTGCGTCTCTGAGTGCAACCCCCACGTCCTGCGCAACGAGCCCGAACCGGAACCGGTCACGATATGTGGGTAGAAAACTCCCGAAGCCGGGCAATGGGTCGTTAACCCTGAAACGCCTTAATCGGTCTAATCGGACAAGTGGGGCGCTAGGGTGTGCCGCCCAGGCGCTTCAGCGCCGCGTTGAGGTTGGCCAGGTCGTTCTGCTGGGTGTTCTTCATGACCTGGGCGACCGCCAGCACGTCGTCGTCGTGCCCCTCGTCGAGGATGCCGTCGATCATGTGCACGCCGCCGATGTGGTGGCGGATCATCATGGTCAGGAACATCACGTCGAACTCGCGACCACTCGCGGCCTTCAGCTTCGCCATCTCCTCCGGCGTGGCCATGCCCGGCATCAGGCCGTCCTTCACCAGCTCGGCGCCGCCCGGCATCCACGCCATCGGCGGCTGCCCGCCGGTCGGGTCCAGCTTCCAGGAGCGCAGCCAGGTCTGCATGGTGCCGATCTCGCCCTGCTGCCCGGTGGCGATGTCCACACCGACCTGACGTACCTCCGCGTCCTGGCCCTGGCGGAACGCCAACAGCCCCATGGCCACGGCCTGGTTGTGGTGGGTGGTCATGTCCCGGGCGAAACCGGCCTCGGCCGAGTTGTCGCCCGGGCGGGTGAGCGCCGGGGTGAGCAGGCCACCGGCGTACCCGAGGAGAAGCCCGACCACGACGGCGGCGGCCACGACCAGCAGGCCGTAGCGGCGGACCGGTGCCCGGCGGCCCTTGTCGTCGGTGGCCGGGACCTCGTCGAACTCGCTGTCGGTCGTCACCGGAGCGGTCATCGTGGCGTCCTCACTGGTTCGGCTGCTCGGGCATGTTCGGCTGGAGGTTGTCCCGAGGGGTGGTGCCGGTGGCGGTGACGCCCTGGTCGCAGAGCGCGTTCGGGCCCTCGATCGAGGCGTTCACCCGCAGCGTCTTGATGAAGTCGTCGATCCGGCCGTCGTCGGCGTTGTCGACCTTGAGCTGGAAGCCCCACGCCTGGAGCGAGATCGGCTTGTCCAGCCCCTCGTACGGGCTGAGCATCAGCTTCTCCTGGCCCTGCACCTTGCTCTTGAGCGTCGCCACCTGGTCGGCCGGCAGGTCGGGGCGGTAGGTGATCCAGACGGTGCCGTGCTCCAGGCTGTGCACCGCGTGCTCGTTGGCGATCGGGGCGTCGTAGACGTCGCCCATGCAGTTCTGCCAGGCCTGGTTGTGCGGGCCGCCGACCGGCGGGGACTGCTCGTACTTCAGCGTGCCCGGCTGGTGGTTGCCGCCCTTGAGCAGGTCCTTGTCCGTCTTGCGGAAGTCGACCACGCCGTCGATCGCGTCGGCCCGCTTCTCCCAGGGCTGGGCGCCCTGGTAGACCGCCCACGCGCCGATGCCGATGATGCCGACGGCGAGCACGCCGACCGCGACGAAGAGCGCGATGGGGCCCCACGAGCGACCCTGGCTCACCTTCACCGGGGTCACCGGCTTGCGGCCCTTGCCCCCGGCGCCCGGCCGTGGCGTGCCCTTGCCGCCCCCGGCCTTGCCCGCGCCGGCCTTGGCGGCGGGCTTGTCGCCGGCCGCGGGTCGGCCGGCGGCCGGCTTCTTGCCGGTGCTGACCACGGTGGGACGGCGTTCCGGGCCGCCCGGGGTGCTGATGCTCATCGTGCCTCGTCAGGTCGGTCGGTCAGGGGAGCGGGGGTGCCGGTTCACATGCTGGGTCGCCGCCGCGGTGCCCGAGTCTACCCCCGATAACATGGTTCAGTGACTCCCGCAGAACTCGCCGAGGTCGTCCTCGCCGCAGCCCACGCCGTCTTCGACGAACGGGGTCTGGACCGCGCCGCGCTGCCCGCGCAGACCACCGTCGAGCGACCCCGCAACCCCGATCACGGTGACTATGCCTCCACGCTGGCGCTCCAGCTCAGCAAGAAGGTCGGGGTGCCCCCGCGGGAGCTGGCCGCCGCGCTCGCTGAGCAGCTCGGCCGGGCGCCGGGGGTCAAGTCGGTGGAGATCGCCGGCCCGGGTTTCCTGAACATCCGGCTCGACCCGGCCGCCGCCGGCCAGCTCGCCAAGGTCATCGTCGAGGCCGGTCCGGCGTACGGGCGCAGCGACACCCTGGCCGGGCAGCGGATCAACCTGGAGTTCGTCTCGGCGAACCCGACCGGCCCGGTGCACATCGGCGGGGTCCGCTGGGCCGCCGTCGGCGACGCGCTCAGCCGCCTGCTGCGTGCCACCGGGGCCGACGTGGGCACGGAATACTACTTCAACGACGCCGGTTCCCAGATCGACCGGTTCGCCCGGTCGCTGCTGGCCGCCGCCAAGGGCGAGCCCGCCCCGGAGGACGGCTACGGCGGGGCCTACATCGCGGAGATCGCCACCGAGGTGGTCACGCGCCACCCGGAGGTGCGGGAGCTGCCGGACGCCGCCGCCCAGGAGGTGTTCCGGGTCGAGGGCGTCCAGCTCATGTTCGCCGAGATCAGGTCGTCGCTGCGCGACTTCGGCGTCGAGTTCGACACCTACTTCAACGAGAAGGACCTGCACGACCGGGGCGAGCTGGAGGCGGCGCTGACCCGGCTGCGCGAGCAGGGGCACGTCTTCGAGTCCGAGGGCGCGACCTGGCTGCGCACCACCGACTTCGGCGACGACAAGGACCGGGTGCTGCGCAAGTCCAACGGCGAGTGGACCTACTTCGCCGCCGACTGCGCCTACTACCTGGACAAGCGGGAACGCGGCTTCGACCGGGTCGTGATCATGCTGGGCGCCGACCACCACGGCTACCTCGGCCGGATGCGGGCGATGGCCGCGTGCTTCGGCGACGACCCGGAGCGCACCCTGGAGATCCTCATCGGCCAGCTCGTCAACCTGGTCCGCGACGGCGCCCCGGTGCGGATGAGCAAGCGGGCCGGCACCGTGGTCACGCTGGAGGACCTGGTCGACGCCATCGGTGTGGACGCCGCCCGGTACGCGCTGGCCCGCTATTCGGCCGACTCGCCCATCGACATCGACGTGGAGCTGTGGACCCGGGCCAAGAACGACAACCCGGTCTACTACGTGCAGTATGTCGCCGCCCGGACGGCCGGGGCGGCCCGCAACGCCGCCGAGATCGGCCTGAGCCGGGGCGACGCCGCGGCGTTCCGCCCCGAGCTGCTCGGTCACGAGAAGGAGAACGAGCTGCTCAAGGCGCTCGCCGAGTTTCCCGCCGTGGTGGCCACCGCCGCCGAGCTGCGCGAGCCGCACCGGGTCGCCCGCTATCTGGAGGAGAGCGTGGCGCAGTCCTACCACCGGTTCTACGACAACTGCCGGATCGCCCCGCAGGGCGACGAGGAGATCACTGACACCCACCGGGCCCGGCTCTGGCTCAACGACGCCACCCGGGTGGTCATCGCCAACGGCCTGCACCTGCTCGGCGTCTCCGCGCCGGAGAGGATGTAGTCGTGCGAGCGCGAGGAGTGAGCTTGCGAGCCCCGCAGTCGCGAAGCGGAGATCGGTAGTGCGGGCGCACGAGGCCGGTGCCCTGCACGGGGACATCGGCAACCGAGGGCCGGGATGGCTGCGTACCCCGACCGACGTCAACGCCCTGGTGCCGGCGCTGTGGCCGCGTCACGTGGCGCGCGGCCCGGCCGGCGCGCTCACCGTCGCCGGCCTGGACGTCCGCGACCTGGCCGCCGAGTTCGGCACCGCGGCGTACGTGCTGGACGAGGACGACCTGCGCGAACGCTGCCGGGAGTTCCGGGCCGCCTTCCCGGACGCGGACGTCTACTACGCCGGCAAGGCGTTCCTCTGCCGCGCCGTGGTGCGGATGATCGCCGAGGAGGGGATGTTCCTCGACGTCTGCACCGGCGGTGAGCTGGCCACCGCGCTCTCCGCCGGGATGGATCCGGCGCGGATCGGCTTCCACGGCAACAACAAGTCGGTGGCGGAGCTGACCCGGGCGGTGGACGCCGGGGTCGGGCGGATCATCGTCGACTCGTCCACCGAGATCGACCGGCTGACCGCGCTGGCCCGGGAGCGCGGCGTGCGCCCCCGGGTGCTGCTGCGGGTCACCGTCGGCGTGGAGGCGCACACCCACGAGTTCATCGCCACCGCGCACGAGGACCAGAAGTTCGGCTTCTCGCTGGCCGGTGGCGACGCCGCGGCGGCGGCCTTCCGGATCCTCGACGAGGACGTGCTGGAGCTGCGCGGGCTGCACTCGCACATCGGCTCGCAGATCTTCGACGCCAGCGGCTTCGAGGTCTCCGCCCGCCGGGTGCTCGCCCTCCAGGCGCAGATCCGCGACGCCCGCGGCGTGGAGCTGCCCGAGCTGGACCTGGGCGGTGGCTTCGGCATCGCGTACACCACGCAGGACGACCCGGCCTCCCCGCACGACCTGGCCAAGCGGCTCCGCAAGATCGTCGACGGGGAGTGCGCGGCGGAGAACCTGGCCGTGCCGCACCTCTCGGTCGAGCCGGGGCGGGCCGTTGTCGGCCCGGCCGTGTTCACGCTCTACGAGGTCGGGACCGTCAAGTGCGTGGCGCTCGGCGACGCGGCCGGCGGTCGCGCCTACGTCAGCGTCGACGGCGGGATGAGCGACAACATCCGCACCGCGCTCTACGACGCCTCCTACTCGGCGACGGTGGCCAACCGCGCGTCGGCGGCGACGCCCATGCTCGCCCGGGTGGTGGGAAAGCATTGTGAGTCCGGGGACATCGTGGTGAAGGATGAATTCCTGCCCGCCGACGTGCAGCCCGGAGATCTTGTCGCGGTGCCCGGCACCGGGGCCTACTGCCGGAGCATGGCCAGCAACTACAACCATGTGCCGCGCCCTCCGGTCATCGCCGTCCGGGACGGACAAGCCCGGGTGATCGTTCGCCGGGAGACGGAAGACGACCTGCTCGCATTGGATGTCGAATGACCTCACCTGTTCGCCTGGCACTTCTCGGCTGCGGCACGGTCGGCAGCGACGTGGTTCGCCTGCTGCACGAGCAGTCGGCCGACCTCGCCGCCCGGATCGGCGCCCCGCTGGAGATCGCCGGCATCGCCGTACGCCGGCTCGGCCGGGACCGTGGCGACCTGCCGGTCGAGGAGAGCCTGTTCACCACCGACCCGCTGGGGCTGATCAAGCGGGACGACGTGGACGTGGTGGTGGAGGTGGTCGGCGGCATCGAGCCGGCCCGCGGCTGGCTGGTCGAGGCGCTGCGCGCGGGCAAGAGCGTGGTCACCGCCAACAAGGCGCTGCTCGCCGAGGACGGCGCCACGCTGCACGACGCCGCCGCCGAGGGCGGCGCCGACCTCTACTACGAGGCGAGCGTCGCCGGGGCCATCCCGCTGCTGCGCCCGCTGCGCGAGTCGCTGCACGGCGACCGGATCACCCGGGTCACCGGCATCGTGAACGGCACCACCAACTTCATCCTCTCCGCCATGGACGCCACCGGCGCCGGCTTCGCCGAGGCGCTCGAGGAGGCCACCGAGCTGGGGTACGCGGAGGCCGACCCGACGGCCGACGTGGAGGGCTTCGACGCCGCCGCCAAGGCCGCCATCCTCGCCTCGCTGGCGTTCCACACCCGGGTCACCGCCGCCGACGTGCACCGCGAGGGCATCACCGAGGTGACCGCGGCGGACGTGGCGAGCGCCAAGGCGATGGGCTGCACGATCAAGCTGCTGTGCATCGCCGCCCGGGGCGTCGACGCCGCCGGCCGGGAGACGGTGAACGTGCGGGTGCACCCCGCGATGATCCCGCTGACCCATCCGCTGGCCCGGGTGGGCGACGCGTTCAACGCGGTCTTCGTCGAGGCCGACGCCGCCGGGCAGCTCATGTTCTACGGCCGGGGCGCGGGCGGCGCGCCCACCGCCAGCGCGGTCCTCGGCGACGTGGTGGCGGTCGCCCGCAACCGCCTCGCCGGGGTGCGCCAGGCAAGCGAGTCGGCGTACGCGGACCTGTCGGTGCGGCCGATGGGGGAGGCGCTCACCCGCTACCACATCAGCCTCGACGTGGCCGACCGGCCGGGCGTGCTGGCGGCGGTGGCGGGCGTGTTCGCCCGGCACGAGGTCTCCATCGCCACCGTGCGGCAGGGACCGGCCGGCGGCGACGCCGAGCTGGTCATCGTCACCCACGTCGCGCCGGACGCCGCGCTCGCCACCACCGTGCGGGAGCTGCGCGGGCTGGACACCGTCCGCTCGGTCACGAGCGTGCTGCGGGTCGAGGGCGGCGCGTAACCACGGCGTCCCGCCTGATGGTTAGGGCAGGGTGTACCGGTGGCCGGTCGGGAAGGCTGGTCCACGCTGTTGGCAGACCCCGCGACCGGGGCGACGGAGGCGAGGAGCGCGACATGTGGCGAGGGCTGATCGAGGCGTACCGGGACCGGCTGCCGGTCACCGACGCCACTCCCGTCGTCACCCTGCACGAGGGGAACACGCCGCTGCTGCCGGCGCCGGTGCTCTCCGCCCGGGTCGGCGCGGACGTGTGGCTCAAGGTCGAGGGGGCGAACCCGACCGGCTCGTTCAAGGACCGGGGCATGACCGTCGCCGTCTCCAAGGCGGTCGAGGGCGGCGACAAGGCGATCATCTGCGCCTCCACCGGCAACACCAGCGCCTCGGCCGCCGCGTACGCCGCCCGCGCCGGGATCACCTGCGCGGTGCTGGTGCCGCAGGGCAAGATCGCGCTGGGCAAGCTGGCCCAGGCGCTCGTGCACGGCGCGAAGCTGCTCCAGGTGCAGGGCAACTTCGACGACTGCCTGGCGCTGGCCGGCAAGCTCGCCCAGGACTACCCGGTCGCGCTCGTCAACTCCGTGAACATCTACCGGCTGCACGGGCAGAAGACGGCCGCCTTCGAGGTCGTCGAGGCGCTCGGCGACGCGCCCGACATCCACTGCCTGCCGGTCGGCAACGCGGGCAACATCTCCGCCTACTGGATGGGCTACTCGGAGGACCTGCGCGACGGCAACGCCACGAAGACCCCCCGGATGTACGGCTTCCAGGCGGCCGGCGCGGCCCCGATCGTCACCGGCCAGATGGTGCCCGAGCCGTCGACCATCGCCACCGCCATCCGGATCGGCAACCCGGCGAGCTGGACCAAGGCTCTCGACGCGCGGGACGCCTCGGACGGGCTGATCTCGGCGGTCACCGACCGGGAGATCCTGTCCGCCTACCGGCTGCTGGCCCGCGAGGTCGGTGTCTTCGTCGAGCTGGGCAGCGCGGCAAGCGTGGCCGGCCTGCTCCAGCAGGCCGCCGCCGGCCGGGTGCCCGCCGGATCCCGGGTGGTGTGCACGGTCACCGGGCACGGCCTGAAGGACCCGGAGTGGGCCATCTCGACGGCTCCGGCGCCGCTGACCATCGCCAACGACGCCCTCGCCGCCGCCCGCTCGCTCGACCTGGCCTGAGCCCCCGGCGGGGCCACCCGGCGTGCCGGGGGCGCGATCGCGTGCGGCAGACTCTGGGCACACCCGTTGGACCCCTCTTCAGGAGTGAGTAACGCCCATGTCGCTGCTCGCCAGATTCAGTCTTGCCAACCGGGGCCTGATCGCCCTGATCGCGTTGGTGACCGCGGCGTTCGGGGCGTTCGCCGTGCCGTCGCTGAAGCAGCAGCTCCTGCCGTCGCTGGAGTTTCCCGCCGCGTTCATCGTGGCGCCGTACCCGGGTGCGGCACCGGAGATCGTCGAGTCCCAGGTCGCCGAGCCGATCGAGAACAGCCTCCAGGGCATCCCGGGGCTGGAGAAGGTCACCTCCACCTCCCGCGAGGGCGCGGCCACGGTCCAGGTGCAGTACGAGTTCGGCACCGACCTGGGTGACGTGGTCAACAAGATGGAGACCGCGCTCAACCGGGCCCAGCTCCCCGAGGGCGTCGACCCGCAGGTGATCGCCGGCAGCACGGACGACCTGCCCGCCGTGGTGGTCGCCGCGACCGGCGACGGCGACGAGCGGGCGCTGGCGGAGAAGCTGCGCACGACCGTCGTACCGGAGCTGGAAGGTCTGGACGGGGTCCGCTCGGTGGACGTCACCGGCGCCCGGGACCAGGTGGTCACGATCACGCCCGACCCGGCGAAGCTGGCCGCCGCCCAGGTGGCGCCGCCCGCGATCGCGGCGGCGCTGAAGACCAACGGGGTGGCGGTGCCGGCCGGCGCGCTCGCCGACGGCGACCGTTCGCTGCCGGTGCAGGTCGGCACGCCGATCCGCACCCTGGACGACCTGCGCGGCATCGTGCTCACCACCGCGCCGGCGACCCCGGTACGCCTCGGCGACGTGGCCCGGGTGGAGCAGCAGCTCGCCCCGGCGACGTCGTTCACCCGCACCAACGGCAGGCCGAGCCTCGGTATCGCGGTCACCGCGAGCCCGGACGGCAACGCGGTGGGCATCTCGCACGACATCCGCGACCGGCTGGACGAGCTGAAGGCGGCCTCCGGCGCGGAGCTGACCGTGGTCTTCGACCAGGCCCCGTTCGTCGAGCGGTCCATCGAGAGCCTCACCACCGAGGGTCTGCTCGGCCTGCTGATGGCCGTGGTGGTGATCCTGGTCTTCCTGCTCTCGGTCCGGTCCACCGTGGTCACCGCCGTCTCCATCCCGCTGTCGGTGCTCGTCGCGCTGATCGTGCTCTGGGCCGGCGACTACTCGCTGAACCTGCTCACGTTGGGCGCGTTGACCATCGCGGTCGGTCGGGTGGTCGACGACTCCATCGTGGTGCTGGAGAACATCAAGCGGCACCTGGAATACGGCGAGCCGAAGCGGGAGGCGATCCTCACCGCGGTCCGTGAGGTGGCCGGCGCGGTGACCGCGTCCACGCTCACCACGGTCGCCGTGTTCGCGCCGATCGCCCTGGTCGGCGGGTTCGTCGGGCAGCTCTTCGCGCCGTTCGCGATCACCGTCACGGTGGCCCTGCTCGCCTCGCTGCTGGTGTCGCTGACGGTGATCCCGGTGCTTGCCTACTGGTTCCTGCGGCCGGGTCGCGGCGCGGGCGACGAGGCCGCCCACCGGGCCGCCGAGGAGAAGGAGCTGCGCAGCCCGCTCCAGCGGGCGTACCTGCCGGTGATCGGCTTCGCCACCCGCTCCCGCAGGAGCCGGTGGGCCACCGTGGCGCTCGGCCTGCTGGTGCTGCTGGGCACGTTCGGCCTGGCCCAGAAGCTGGAGACCAACTTCCTGGACGACTCCGGCCAGGACACCCTCGCGATCCAGCAGGAGATGCCGGCCGGCACCGGGCTCGCCGGCACCGACCGGGCCGCCGCCCGGGTCGAGGAGGTGCTGCGGCGTACGCCGGGGGTGGAGACCTACCAGGTCAGCGCCGGTGGTGGGGACAACCCGTGGGCCGGTGGCGGCAGCGACCAGGCGTCCTGGTCGCTGGCGCTCTCCGACGACACCGACGCCGCGGCCGTGCGTCAGGTGCTGCGCAAGGAGTTCGACGGGCTCGGCCCGGACGTCGGCGAGCTGACCTTCGGCGGCGGGCAGGACGCCTCCGCCAACCAGGTCGAGGTGGTGGTGCAGGCCGCCGACCAGGAGACGCTGGCCCGGGCGGCGGAGCAGGTGCGGGCCGCGATGGCCGGCACCGCCGGCGTCGAGGACGTCACCAGCAGCCTGGCCACCCGGGTGCCCCGGGTCGAGGTGACCGTGGACCGGGTCGCCGCGGCCCGCGCGGGTCTCACCGAGGCGGCCGTGGGGCAGCTCGTCGCGCAGACCTACCGCGGGTCGCCGCTCGGCCAGGTGACGCTCGACGGCACGGCGCAGAACGTGGTGCTCAGCACCGGGGCCCGGCCGCCGGTGAGCGTGGACGAGCTGCGGGCGCTGCGGGTGGGCGCGGTGCCGCTGGACGCGATCGCCGACGTCAACCAGGTCGACGGACCGCAGCAGGTGACCCGGATCGACGGTGAGCGCAGCGTCTCGGTGACCGGCACGGCCACCGGCTCGAACCTCGGGGCCACCACGCAGGAGTTGCAGAAGAAGCTGGACGCGCTCGACGTGCCGGGCGCCACGTACGTCATCGGCGGGGTGAGCGCCGACCAGGCGGACGCGTTCGCGGACCTCGGCCTGGCGGTGCTGGCCGCCATCGCGATCGTCTTCCTGATCATGGTGGCGACGTTCCGCAGTCTGACCCAGGCGTTGATCCTGTTGATCTCGGTGCCGTTCGCGGCGACCGGGGCGATCGCGCTGCTGCTGGCCACCGGGACGCCGCTGGGCGTGCCGGCGCTGATCGGCGTGCTCATGCTCGTCGGCATCGTGGTGACGAACGCGATCGTGCTGCTCGACCTGATCAACCAGTACCGGGCGCGGGGCATGGGCGTCACCGAGGCCGTGGTCGAGGGTGGTCGACGCCGGCTGCGGCCGATCCTGATGACCGCGGTCGCGACCATCTTCGCGTTGCTGCCGATGGCGTTCGGGCTGACCGGCGAGGGCGGCTTCATCTCGAAGCCGCTTGCCGTCGTGGTGATCGGCGGCCTGCTCAGCTCCACGCTGCTGACGCTGGTGCTGGTGCCGACGCTCTACACCATGGTGGAGCGCACGAAGGGGTCGCTGCGGGACCGCCGGGACCGCCGTCGCGGCGGCACTCCCGACCCGGTCGAGCCGGCCGAGACCCCGGCCGAGGCTCCGGCTCCGGAGCCGGTGACCGTCGGTGGCGGGGACGGCCGGGTCGAGCCGCCCGCGCCGCCGGCCCGCCCGTCCGGGGCCCTGATCGACGGTACGGACCAGTTCGAGGTGCTCCGCCTGCCCAGGAGTCGCCAGTCCCCCCTCCCCCCGACCGAGTGAAAGGAGGGGCCCCCGCTTAACGCTTTCCGCATAGGCGGGGGCCCCTCTTAACCACCTCCCCCCGCACGGGGCCACGCCGAGCCGCACCCGGACGGTACGCTCGGTGAGCTGGTGCCTACTCGGGGTGCGGGGGCGCGATGGTGGACGGCGCGGGCCGATGGGGACGGCGGACGCTGCTGCGCCGGTCCGCGTTGCTGCTCGGCGGCGCCGCGGTGGGCTCGGCCGCCACCCTGGAAGGCACCCGGGTGGCCGACCGTCGTCTTCCGTTGGCCGGCGGCCCGGCCAGCGCCACCCTCGGCAGTCGTCGCCAGAACGTCGGTGGTGGCGGGGTGCAGGTGGTCTGGGGCACCCGGACCAGCACGCCACTGGTGGCGCTGACGTTCGACGACGGCCCCCGGCCACAGTGGACGCCGATGGTGTTGGACACCTTGGCCGAGCACCGGGTGCCGGCCACCTTCTTCCTGGTCGGTGAGCGGGCCCGCCGGCACGCCGCGCTGGTGCGGGGCCGGATGGGCGGGCACGAGGTGGGCAACCACAGTTGGGCGCACCACGACCTCGCCCGGATGGACGCCGCGGCCGTGCACGACGACCTGAGTCGCAGCCACGACGCGATCACCGCGGCCACCGGGGCGGCGCCCCGGCTGCTCCGCCCGCCCTGGGGGCACCTGGGCGGGGCGGTGCTGTACACGGCGGCCCAACTGGACTACCGGGTGGTGCTCTGGACGCTGCAGATGGTCGAGGGCGAGTTCCCGCACGACCCGGCCGGCCACGCCCGGCGGATCGTCGGCGACGTCCGGCCCGGCACCATCCTGCTCGGCCACGACGTCGGCGACGAGCGGCGGTTGATCGCGCTCCGCGGCCTGCCCGACATGATCGCCGGGCTGCGCGCCCAGGGCTACACCTTCGTCACGGTCTCCGACCTGCTGCGCCGCGCGCCGGCCCCAGGGGTGGCCCGGTAGGGTGCCGGCGTGTCACCCACCCTCTCGGTCCTCGTCCGCAACCGCGACTTCCGGCACCTGTTCCTCGCCGAGCTGGTGGTCTTCGGCGCCGACTGGTTCGTCATGGTGCCGCTTCTGGTGCTCCTGCCGGCCCTGACCGGCAGCGGGATCTGGGGAGCGCTGGTGCTGGCCGTGGACACCGGCACCACCGCGCTGCTGCTCCCGTACGCCGGCACCGTGGCCGACCGGTTCGACCGCCGTCGGGTCATGATGGCGGCCAACGTGGCCGCGCTCGCCGGCATCCTGCTGCTGCTCGGCGTCCGGAGCGCCGGCACGGCGTGGCTGGCGCTGGTGTCGATCGCGATCGTGGCGGTGGCGAAGGCGTTCTACTCGCCCGCCGCCCAGGCCGCCCTGCCCAATGTGGTCGATCCGGTGGACCTGGCGGCGGCCAACGCGGTCGCCGGTTCGGCCTGGGGCACGATGACCGTGGTCGGCGCCTCGCTCGGCGGCATCCTGAGCGCCGCGGCCGGCCCGTACGCCAGCTTCTGGGTGGCGGCCGTGGGCCTGGTCGGGGCGGCGGTGCTGGCCGCGCTGATCCGCCGTCCCCTCCAGGCGCCCCGGGACCCGGCGGCGACGGCCCCGCGCGCCGCGGCGGCGATCCGGGAGGCGCTCGGCCACATCGCCCACCGGCCGCGGGTGCTCGCGCTGGTGACGGTGAAGTCGGCGGTGGGCCTGGGCAACGGCGTGCTGACCGTGTTCCCGCTGCTCGCCGCCGTGTACGGGGTCGGCCCGGCCGGCGCCGGCCTGCTGTTCGCCGCCCGGGGAGCCGGGGCGCTCGTCGGCCCGATCCTGATGCGCCGGGTGCTCAGCAACCGGGCCTGGCTGCTCACCGGCCTGGCGCTGTCCATGTCCCTGTACGGCCTGGCCTACCTCGGCGCCTCGGTGGTGTCCTGGTTCCCGCTGGTGCTGGTCCTGGTGTTCCTGGCCCACCTGGGCGGCGGCAGCAACTGGGTGCTGTCCAACTACGCGCTCCAGGGCGAGGTGCCGGACCGGCTGCGCGGGCGGGTCTTCGCCACCGACATGATGCTGGCGACGCTCGCCATCGCGGTCAGTCAACTGGTGGTGGCGCTCGTGGTGGACCGGGTGGACGAGCGGACCGTGCTGGCCGGCTGCGGCCTCGTCACGGTGGTCTACGCGATCGGGTGGCGGTTCGCCACCCGACGCCTCTCGCTCACCGACCCGGCGCTGGACCGGGCCGGCTGACCGACCGGTCCCACGCTGCGGGCGCTCCGGCGGGTGATGTCGGGGTCAGGCCCTAGCATGAGCCGGTGCCGACGACTTTCGCCCCCGGCCCGGTCCGGGTCCGCGTGCCCGCGACCAGCGCCAATCTCGGCCCCGGCTTCGACGCGCTCGGGCTGGCCCTCGGCCGTTACGACGACGTGACGGCCGAGGTCACCGGCGACGGCGTACGGGTGGTGGTCACCGGCGAGGGCGCCGGCGAGCTGCCGGCGGACGACCGGCACCTGGTCGTGACCGCCATGCGGGCCACGTTCGACGTGCTCGGCGCGCAGCCCGCCGGCCTGGCGTTGGAGTGCGTCAACCGGATCCCGCAGGCCCGTGGTCTCGGTTCGTCCTCGGCGGCGATCGTGGCCGGGGTGCTGGCGGCCCGCGCGCTCGTGGCCGACGGCGGGCGGCGGCTGGACGACGGTGCCGTGCTGCGGCTGGCGGCGGAGTTGGAGGGGCATCCGGACAATGTGGCGCCGTGCCTGCTCGGCGGGTTCACGATCGCCTGGACGGAGCCGACCGGGGCCCGCGCGGTGTCGTTGCCGGTGGCGCCGGCCGTCCGCCCCACCGTCTTCGTGCCGGCGGAGCGGGGGCTGACCTCGGTGGCCCGGGCCGCCCTGCCGGCCACCGTGCCGCACGCCGACGCGGCGTCCAACGCGGGCCGGGCCGCGCTGCTGGTGCACGCGCTGACCACCGACCCGGCGCTGTTGCTGCCGGCCACCGTCGACCGCCTGCACCAGGACCAGCGGGCGCCGGGCATGCCCGACACCGCCCGACTGGTTGCTGAGCTGCGTGGGGCCGGTGTGGCCGCGGTGGTCAGTGGGGCCGGTCCGACCGTGTTGGCGCTCTCCGACGTGCCGGCCGGGTTCGAGGCGGGAACAGATTGGCGCCGTTGGGAGTTGCCCACAGATGTCAGCGGAGCCCGGGTTTTCCGGGGTAGACTTTGACACGCCGAGCGGGACCCTGTTGCCGCAGGTCGGAAGAGTTGATTACGCTCTAGACCGAGCACAGCCGCGAAGCATGCGATCTTCCTGCGGTTCGGCGCACCCCCGAAGCTCTCGGCGGTCAGCCCGTCACCCCTGCCCAAGGCCCACGCCGCACCGCAGTTTCCACAGGTCGCCGCAGATGGCGAGACCTGCTCACCGATGGTGGTGAGTCGGGAAACCGACCGGCTGCTGTGTTACAGACTCCCGCGCGCGTCCATGCGAGGCGGGTGCACCGAGGCCGCCCGGCCACCTGGTTCCACGACTCCGGGCAGCCCCGGCCTATCGAGGGAAGGAATCCATTGAGCGACACCACCGACGTGACGTCGGATGTTTCCAACGTCGCTGGCGATGCCACCACCGCCGCTCCCACGCGCCGTCGGCGTAGCGGCACCGGCCTGTCGGCGATGCTGCTGCCGGAGCTCCAGAGCCTGGCCGCGTCGCTCGGCATCTCCGGTACGGCTCGCATGCGCAAGGGCGAGCTGATCAGTGCGATCACCGAGCGGCAGGGCGGCGCCGCCGCCGGAACCCCTCGACCACGGGCCGAGGTCGCGGCCGCGACCGCTCCCGCCCGCGAGGAGGTGCACGCCGAGGTCCACCAGGAGCGGGCCGAGGGCGAGCGTCGTGCCGCCGAGCAGGCGCCGGCCGCCGAGGCGACCGAGGGCCGTACCCGGGGCCGCCGGAGCCGGTCCGCCGCCGTGACCGCCGAGGCGCGGCCGGCCGAGACGCGGCCGGCCGAGACGCGGGCCGAGGCGGCTCCCGTCGAGACCGGTGACCGGGTCGAGCGCGACCGGGCTGAGCGCGGCGGCGACCGTGCCGAAGGCGGTGGCGACCGGGCCGAGCGCGGCGGCGACCGGGCCGAGCGCGGCGAGCGCAACGACGGCCGGGGTCGCGAGCGTGCCGAGCGCGGTGGCGACCGCAACGACCGGGGCGACCGTGCCGATCGGGGCGACCGCAACGACCGGGGCGACCGTGCCGAGCGGGGCGAGCGCAACGACCGGAGCGAGCGGGGTGACCGCAACGACCGCGGTGACCGTGCCGAGCGGGGCGAGCGCAACGACCGGGGCGAGCGCGCCGACCGCAACGACCGGAATGACCGCAACGATCGGAATGACCGCAACGACCGCGGGGACCGCAACGACCGGGGTCAGCGCGCCGAGCGTGACAACCGTGACGATGACGACGACGAGGGCGGCGGCCGGCGGGGCCGGCGCAGCCGGTTCCGGGACCGTCGGCGTGGCCGGGGCGAGCGGGGCGACGGCGACGGCGGCGGCGGGCGCGAGCCGCAGGTGAGTGAGGACGACGTGCTCGTCCCGGTCGCCGGCATCATCGACGTGCTCGACAACTACGCCTTCGTCCGGACCACCGGCTATCTGGCCGGCCCGAACGACGTGTACGTCTCGATGTCCCAGATCAAGAAGTACGGCCTGCGCCGCGGTGACGCCATCACCGGCGCGGTGCGGGCGGCCCGGGACGGCGAGCAGCGGCGCGACAAGTACAACCCGCTGGTCCGGCTGGACACCATCAACGGCATGGAGCCGGACGAGGCGAAGCGCCGGCCGGAGTTCTACAAGCTCACCCCGCTCTATCCGCAGGAGCGGCTGCGCCTGGAGACCGAGCCGCACATCCTGACCACCCGGGTCATCGACCTGGTGATGCCGATCGGCAAGGGGCAGCGGGCGCTCATCCAGTCGCCACCCAAGGCGGGTAAGACGATGGTGTTGCAGGCGATCGCGAACGCGATCACCCGCAACAACCCGGAGTGCCACCTGATGGTGGTGCTGGTGGACGAGCGGCCCGAAGAGGTCACCGACATGCAGCGGTCGATCAAGGGCGAGGTCATCGCGGCCACGTTCGACCGTCCGCCGCAGGACCACACCACGGTGGCCGAGCTGGCCATCGAGCGGGCGAAGCGGCTGGTCGAGCTGGGGCACGACGTGGTCGTCCTGCTCGACTCGGTGACCCGGCTCGGGCGGTCGTACAACCTGGCGGCACCGGCCAGCGGCCGGATCATGTCGGGTGGTATCGACTCCACCGCGCTCTACCCGCCGAAGCGCTTCCTCGGCGCGGCCCGCAACATCGAGAACGGCGGCTCGCTGACCATCATCGCCACGGCGCTCGTGGAGACCGGTTCGATGGCGGACACGGTCATCTTCGAGGAGTTCAAGGGCACCGGCAACGCGGAGCTGAAGTTGGACCGGAAGATCGCGGACAAGCGCGTCTTCCCGGCGATCGACATCAACCCCACCGGTACCCGCAAGGAGGAGGTCCTCCTGGCGCCGGAGGAGCTGGTGATCATCCACAAGCTCCGCAAGGTGCTGCACTCGCTGGACTCGCAGGCGGCGCTCGACCTCCTGCTGGACCGGCTCAAGCAGTCGCGTACCAACATCGAGTTCCTGATGCAGATCGCGAAGTCCACCCCGGGCGAGTGAGCTGACAGGTCCGACAACGAGGGGCACGGCCGCCGGCTGTGCCCCTCGTCACGTACCGGCCGCCGGGCCTCAACCCGGCAGGCGGGTGGGGGAGTGGCCGGGGGCGGGGTGGGAATGCGGGAGTACGGGCGGGCGTTGTGGCGGGCGGACCTGCTGTGCCGGACGGCCGACGCCCATGGCACACTTGTCCATCGGCCACCGGTTCCGGTTCACGCCCGAGCCCGTCGCGAGCGACGGGGAACACCGACGGCGACCCGGCGACCACCCACGAAAGGACCGAGGCGACATGAAGCCCAACATCCACCCGGAGTACGCGACCACCGAGGTCCGTTGCTCCTGCGGCAACACGTTCACGACCCGCAGCACCGCCAAGGGCGGCGCCATCAGCGTCGAGACCTGCAGCGCCTGCCACCCGTTCTACACCGGTAAGCAGCGCGTGCTGGACACCGCCGGTCGGGTCGCGAAGTTCCAGCAGAAGTACGCCAAGGTTCAGGCCAAGAAGGCCAAGTAGCTCCACCGACGACGCCCGTGTCCGGCTCCTGCCGGGCACGGGCGTTCGTCCGTTTTCCGCCGGTGTCGTCGTGTCGTCCGAAGGAGCATCCGCAGCATGAGCAGTGAGCGCCTGGCCGCCCTCCTCGACGAGTACGCCGAGCTGGAGAAGCGGCTCGCCGACCCGGCCCTCCACTCCGACCAGGGCACCGCCCGGCGGGTCGGCCGGCGGTACGCCGAACTGGTCCCGCTGCACAAGGCGGCCGGCGAGCTGGAGCAGGCCCGGGCCGACCTGGTCGCCGCCCGCGAACTCGCCGCCGAGGACGCGGCGTTCGCCGCCGAGGCGGACACCATCGCGGCCTCGCTGCCTGCGTTGGAGGAGCGCCTCGCCGAGCTGCTGATCCCGCGCGACCCGCACGACGCCAAGGATGTGATCGTCGAGATCAAGGCCGGCGAGGGCGGCGAGGAGTCGGCGTTGTTCGCCGGCGACCTGCTGCGGATGTACACCAGGTACGCCGAGCGGCGGGGCTGGGTCACCGAGGTGATCGACGCCCAGGACTCCGACCTCGGCGGCGTGAAGGACGTCTCGCTGGCGATCAAGACGAAGGGCGTGCCCGACGGCGGCAACGGCGTCTGGTCGCGGCTCAAGTGGGAGGGCGGCGTGCACCGGGTGCAGCGCGTCCCGGTCACCGAGTCGCAGGGCCGGATCCACACCAGCGCGGCCGGCGTGCTGGTGCTGCCCGAGGCGGAGGACGTGGACGTCACGATCGACCCGAACGAGCTGCGGATCGACGTGTTCCGATCGTCCGGTCCCGGGGGCCAGTCGGTGAACACCACCGACTCGGCGGTCCGTATCACGCATGTGCCGACCGGCATCGTGGTGTCCTGTCAGAACGAGAAGTCCCAGCTCCAGAATCGCGAGCAGGCGATGCGGATCCTGCGCGCCCGGTTGCTCGCCGCGGCCCAGGAGCAGGCCGACGCCGCGGCCTCGGACGCGCGCAAGGCCCAGGTCCGCACGGTGGACCGGTCGGAGCGGATCCGCACCTACAACTTCCCGCAGAACCGGATCACCGACCATCGGATCGGCTACACCGCGTACAACCTCGACCTGGCGCTCGCCGGCGAGCTGGACGGGGTGCTCGACGCCCTGGCCGAGGCGGACCGGGCGGCCCGGCTGGCCGGCGAGACCGAGCTGGCCCGCCGCTGAGCGCTGCGGGTGTTAAGCGGGGGCCCCGCCTATACCGCAGGCGTTAAGCGGGGGCCCCTCCTTACACCCTCAGCTGGCGCGGAGGCGGTCCTTGGCGCGGAGCATCTCCCGGTCGGCCAGCTCGAACGCGCTGCCGAGCGCTTCCCGGACGCTCACCGTGGTGCTGCCGTCGACCTCGGCGAAGCCGATGGTCACCCCGACCGGGGTGCCGGGCACCAGGGACTCCCAGTCCTCCGTGCGCACGGCCGCCTCGATCCGCCGGGCCACCTCGACCGCCTCCGACATGTCGGTGTCGGGCAGCACCACGACGAACTCGTCGCCGCCGTAGCGGGCCACGAAGTCACCCCGCCGCATCACCCGGTTGATCACGCCGGCCACCCGTTGCAGCACCAGGTCGCCCGAGTGGTGGCCGTGGCGGGTGTTGACCGCCTTGAACCCGTCGAGGTCGCAGACGCCGATCACCACCCGCTCGCCCCGGGACACCACCGCGCCGAGATAGCGCTCCAGCCGACGCCGGTTGGGCAGCCCGGTGAGCGGGTCGGTGAGCGCCTCGCCCTCGTAACGGGCGGCCTCGCGGCGCATCTCCTCGTGGTCGATCCGGGCGGCGATGCCGTCGATGTAGACGTCCCGCAGGCGGTCGCTGCGCCGCGCGGCCAGCCGGAACGCGTGCCGGTCCGCGTGGTGCGCGCCGGCGTGGTCGCCGGCCCGGGCCAGCGCGATGCTGCGCAGCCGGGGTGACTCGGCGGCGCCGAGCGTCTCGTCGGAGACCCGGATCGCGTCCAGCCGGGTGACCGCCTCGATCGGCCGGCCGGCGGCGACCGCCAGGCAGACGTGGCCGAGCTGGCGCAGGTCGCGGGCGCGGGCGCTGTCCCCGCCGTGGCCGAGCAGCCGGTTCGGGTCGGCGTCGCCGGCGGACTCCACCCGGTCGCCGAGCGCGGCCCGCCGGGCGGCGGCGTACCCGTAGGCGGCCAGGCTGCTGGGGCGCAGGTTGCCGGCCCGTCCGCCACGCAGGAACCGGGCCAGGTCGCCGGCCACGTCGCGCAGCACCCGCAGGCAGCCGTCGCTGTCGCCGTTGTGGTCCAGGGCCACCGCGTTGCGCAGCCGGATCCCCGGCGCGGCGAACGTCTCCTCCGGGATGCCCACGCTCAGCCCGACCTCGCGGGCCCGTTCGATCGCGCCGAGCGCGTGGCCGTGGAAGCTGAGATAGGAATAGGCCATCGCCAGGTCGTGCCAGCCCCAGGCGGTGTCCCGGTCCGGCGTGTCGTCGGCGCCCAGCGCGCGGGCGGCCCGGACCAGGTGCATGACGCACCTGTCGAGCGCGCCCTGGTGGTGGGCGGCGAGCGCGGCCAGCGCGTTGAGGTGCCCGTGCAGGTAGGGCTCGGCCAGGTCACGGATGGCGGCGGAGGCGTCCTCGACGGCCCGGGTGAACTCGGCGGTCCGGCCCAGGTTGATCAGCGCGGACAGGCGCTGCACAAGCGCGTCGGCGCGGGCGTACGGGTCGTCGGTGGTACGGATCACGCGATCGAGCAGGACGCATGCCTCGGCGGAGCGGCTGGCCTCCTGCAACGCCCGCGCGCTTCGGAGGGCGTCAACCTGGTCCTCGACCTGGTCGAGCCAGCCCACTCGCGACCTCCCTGCCGTGGCGCCCGGACGCACCCGTTCGTGTGGCGACCCGCGACGCATCATGATTATTGCGTGAGCACACTCCCGCAACACCCGTCCGAAGGGACAGAACGCGAACGGGTCTCGGTGGTGGTCGCCCGGGTGGCCCGGGCGCTTGCCGAGGCCGGTGTCGAGGCGCCCCGGGCGGAGGCCGAGCAGTTGGCCGCGTACGTGTTGGACGTGCCGCGCGGGCGGCTGACGCTGGCCGACGGGTTCACCGCGGCCCAGCGTGACCGCCTGGACGCGCTCGTCGGCCGGCGGGTGGCCCGGGAGCCGTTGCAGCACCTCACCGGCGCGGCCGGCTTCCGGCACCTGGAGCTGGCGGTCGGTCCCGGGGTGTTCGTGCCGCGGCCGGAGACCGAGCTGCTGGCCGGCTGGGGGATCGACGCGGCCCGGCGGATCGCCGCGCCGCTCGTGGTCGACCTGTGCAGCGGTTCCGGCGCGATCGCGCTCGCGGTCGCACAGGAGGTGCCGTCGGCCCGGGTGGTGGCGGTGGAACGGTCCCCGGCCGCGCTGGCCTGGCTGCGGCGCAACGCCGCCGGGCGGGTCGCCGCGGGGGACCGGCCGGTCGAGGTGGTGGCCGCCGACGTGACCGGCCCGGAGTTGCTGGCCGACCTGGCTGGCCGGGTCGACGTGCTGCTCTGCAACCCGCCGTACGTGCCGCGGTCGGTGGTGGTGCCGCCGGAGGTGGCCGGACACGACCCGGACGAGGCGGTGTTCGGCGGCGCGGACGGTCTGGACGTGATCCGGCCGGTGGTGGCCCGGGCGGCGGCGCTGCTGCGCCCGGGCGGGCTGATCGGCGTGGAGCACGACGACACGCACGCGGCGGCGGTGCCCGCCCTGCTGAACCGCGACGGCCGGTACGAGCGCGTGGCGGAGCACCGGGACCTCGCCGGGCGGCCCCGGTGGGCGACCGCGTCCCGGCGGGCGGACGGCACCCACGCCCACGGCGGCGCGGCGTGGCAGACTGACTCCTCGTGATGCTCTACGACTGTCGGTCGCCCGCCGACCGGGACCGCGGCATCGCCGCTGCCATCGAGGCGGTCCGGAACGGCGAACTCGTCGTCCTGCCGACCGACACGGTCTACGGCGTCGGGGCGGACGCCTTCACCCCGTACGCGGTGAAGGCCCTGGGGGACACCAAGGGTGGCGCCCGGCAGGCGCCGCCGGTGCTGATCGGCTCCCGGCACACGCTCGACGGCCTGGTCTTCTCGCTGCCGGGCGCGGCACGTGACCTGGTCGAGGCGTTCTGGCCGGGCGCGTTGACCATCGTGGTGGAGCATTCGCCGAGCCTGGCGTGGGACCTGGGCGACACCAGCGGCACGGTGGCGGTGCGGATGCCGCTGCATCCGGTCGCGCTCGAGGTGCTGCGGGAGACCGGGCCGATGGCGGTGGCCTCGGCCAACAAGGTCGGTGAGCCCGCCGCGCTCACCGCCGAGGAGGCCCGGGACCAGCTCGGCTACGGCGTGCGGGCCTATCTGGAGGCCGGGCCGGCGGTGGACCCGGTGCCGAGCACGATCGTCGACCTGACCGGCGAGGTGCCGCGGGTGCTGCGCCAGGGCGCGGTCACGTTGGCGAAGCTGCGCGACGTGGTGCCGGACATCCTCGACGAGCGGGGGGCCTGAGTGCCGCCGTTCACCGTTCTGCACGTCTGCATGGGCAACATCTGCCGGTCGCCGATGGCCGAGCGGCTGCTGCTGTTCGCCGTCCGGGAGCGGCTGGCCCGGCTCGACGTCGACCCGGCCGACTCGGACGCGCTCGTGCACAGCCACAGCGCCGGCACCGGCGGGTGGCACGCCGGTGAGGAGATGAACCCGCCGGCCGCGCGGCAGGTGATCGCGCGCGGCGGCGACGTCGCCGGTTTCGCCGCGCGCCGGTTGCGCTCCGACCTGATCGACGGCGCCGACCTGGTCCTCACCGCGACGGCCGACCAGCAGGAGTACGTGGTGGCGTTGCGGCCGGACGCGGCCGGACGCACGTTCGTGCTCGGTGAGTTCGGCCGGCTGCTGGGCGCGGTGGACCGGTCGGCGCTGCCGTCGGCGGCGCCCACGCCGGACGCGGTGCACGCCCGGGGCGTCGCGCTCGTGGCGGCGGCCGACGCGGCCCGGGAGGGCGCCGCCCTGCCCACCGATGATCTCGACGATCCGTGGGGCCGGGGCGACCAGTGTTTCAGCCGGGTGGCCGACGAGATCGAGGAGACGGTCCAGCCGCTGGCCGCCGCGCTGCTGCCCTGACGGCCTGAGAATTCATCCTTTCTCGCGAACTTCCTGCGCCTTTCGCCGAACCTGGCGGCGAAAGCGGCGAATCCGGCCATTCTGAACGGGTCCGTACGGCCGGCTCCTGCGGGGAGAGCTGATGAACCGGGCCCATCTCGACAAGCTGTTCACCGTCCTGCTCGCCGGCGTGCTCGCCGGGCTGGCCCTGGCCGCCGCCGCGCTGCCGGCCGCGCTGGTCTTCGGGCTGGGCGTGCGGAACCTGATGCCGTACACCGACCTGCCGGAGGCGCTCCGGGCGCCGCAGCCGGCCCAGCGCTCCAACCTCTACGCCAACGACGGCCACACGCTCATCACCTCGTTCTACGTCGAGGACCGGGTGGACGTGCCGGTCGGCGAGGTGGCGCCGGTGATGCGGGACGCCATCGTGGCCGCCGAGGACGTGCGCTTCTACGAGCATCACGGCGTCGACGTGCGGGGCGTGGTGCGGGCGTTGACGGCCAACCGCAAGGAGGGCACCCGGCAGGGCGCCTCCACGCTGACCATGCAGTACGTGCGCAACGCGCTCGCCGGTGACCCCCGGCTGACCGAGCAGGAGCGGGCCGCGGCCACCGAGATCACCGCCGGGCGCAAGATCCGCGAGATGCGGTACGCGCTGACCCTGGAACGGCAGGTCGGCAAGGACGAGATCCTCGGGCGCTACCTGAACATCGCGTACTTCGGCGCCGGCGCGTACGGCATCGCCGCCGCCAGCAAGCGTTACTTCTCCACCACCCCGGACCGGCTCACGTTGGCCCAGGCCGCCCTGCTCGCCGGCCTGGTGCGGGCGCCGGACCACGACGACCCGATCAACGGCGACGCCGGCGCGGCGCTGGACCGCCGGGCGTACGTGCTGGACCGGATGGCGGAGACCGGCCGGGTGAGCGTCGCGGACGCGGCGGCGGCCAAGGGTTCACCGCTGGCCCTGAACGCCAGCGCCACCCCGAACGACTGCGCCGCGGTGCCCGCCGGTCACAACGACTGGGGCTTCTTCTGCGACTGGTTCACCAAGTGGTGGAACGCCCAGCCGGCGTTCGGGCAGACCGCGGACGAGCGGCAGCGCACGCTGCGCCGGGGCGGCTGGTCGATCGTCTCCTCGCTCGACCCGGACGTACAGGCCAAGGCGAGCGAGCAGGTGCGGGAGATCTACCCGGAGACGACCCAGCGGGCCGCGCCGACGGCGGTGGTGCAGCCGGGCACCGGCCGGGTGCTGGCCATGGCGGTGAACCGTGGCTTCGGCACGGCCGCGAACCCGGCCGGGCAGCAGAACTACCCGAACACGGTCAACCAACTCGTGGCTGGGGGCGGTGGCATCGTCGGCTACCAGGCCGGCTCCACGTTCAAGCTGTTCGCCCTGCTGGCCGCGCTGGAGGCCGGGCTGCCGCTGGACACCGAGTTCGACGCGCCCCGGGTCTACGTCACCAAGTACCCGGTCGACGGCGGCCCGGCCAGTTGCGGGGGCCGGTGGTGCCCGGCGAACGCGAACACGTCCTGGATGGACGGCGACCGGGACATGTGGGACGCGTTCGGCCGTTCGGTGAACACCTACTTCGCCTGGCTCACCGAGCGGGTCGGCGCGGACCGGGTGGTCGAGATGGCCGAGCGGCTCGGCATCGAGTTCCGCGCGCCGCAGGACGCCCGGATGGCCCGCGACGGGGCGGCGAGCTGGGGTCCGTTCACCCTCGGGGTCTCCGCCACCACGCCGTTGGACCTGGCCAACGCGTACGCCACGGTGGCCGCCGAGGGCACCTGGTGCCGGCCCACCCCGGTCACCTCGATCACCGACGCGACCGGCCGGCGGGTGGCCACCGGTGACACCGACTGCCGGCAGGTGCTCGACACCGAGGTGGCCCGCGCCGCGGCGGACGCGAGCCGCTGCCCGGTGGGCGACCAGTCGATGTACCGGCGGTGCGCCGGCGGCACGGCCGAGGAACTGGCACCGGGTCTGCGCCGGCCGCTGGCCGGCAAGACCGGCAGCTCGGAGCGGAACGCCACGGAGACGGTGGTCGCCTTCACCCCGCAGCTCGCCGTGGCGACCATCGCGGCGAACCCGGACGACCCGCGGGACGCGGTCGGCGGCGGCGTGCAGAAGCGGCAGATCGCCGCCGTGGGGCGCATCCTCGCCTGGGCGTTGCGCGACCAGCCGGTCCGGGACTTCGTCCCGCCGGGCGAGTCCGTCGCCTTCCAGCGCACCAGCCCCCGCACCGGCAACTGAGGTGATTGGCGGGGCCCCCTCCTATCGCCTGGGCGATAACAGGGGCCCCCGCCTAACCGGTGGGGTGCTCGGCGCCGCGGGCGATGTTGCGGGCCATCCCGCCGAAGACGACGGCGTGGAACGGGGCGACCGAGGCCCAGTAGAGGTGGCCGGGCAGGCCGTGCGGGAGGAAGACGGCGCGCTGGACGTAGCGGCTGTGCCCGTCGCCGGTCGGCTCGGCCCGCATCTCCAGCCAGGCCCGGCCGGGCAGCCGCATCTCGGCGCGCAGCCGCAGCAGCTCACCCGGGACGATCTCCTCGACCCGCCAGAAGTCCAACGCCTCGCCGACCTGGAGCCGGTGCGGGTCGCGCCGGCCGCGGCGCAGCCCGACGCCGCCGACCAGCCGGTCCAGCCAGCCCCGCACGGACCAGGCCAGCGGGAACGAATACCAGCCGTGCTCGCCACCGACGCCCTCGATGACCCGCCACAACGCCGTCGACGGCGCGCCCACGGCCCGTTCCCGCAGGTCGGTGTAGGCGGTGCCGCCGGACCAGTCCGGGTCCGACGGCAACGGATCGGCCGGCGCGTCCGGGCCGCTCGCGTTCGACCAGCGCGTCTCCACCTGGGCGTCGCGCACCTTGGCCAGCGCCAGGCCGACCGCCTGGTCGAAGCCGGTCAGCCCGTCCGGCGGGTCGGGCACGAAGCGGGCGATGTCGTGCTCGTGCGCCACCGCCTCGTGCACCAGACTCTCCACGAGCGGCCGGGCGATCGCGTTCGGCACCGGGGTGATCAGGCCGACCCAGTGCGAGGAGAGCCCCGGGGTGAGCGGACGCACCGGCAGGATGAGCCGTGGCCGCAGCCCGGCCACCCGGGCGTAGCGCTGCATCATCTGCGCGAACGTCAGCACGTCCGGGCCGGCGATGTCGAACCCGCGGTTCACCTCGGCCGGCAGGTGCGCGCAGCCGGCCAGGTAGCGCAGCACGTCGCGGACCGCGATCGGCTGGATCCGGTTGCGTACCCAGCGCGGGGTGACCATGGCCGGCAGCCGCTCGGTCAGGTAGCGCAGCATCTCGAACGAGGCCGAGCCGGACCCGATGATCACCGCGGCGCGCAGCACGGCGGTCGGCACGGCGCTGTCGAGCAGGATCCGGGCCACCTCCGCCCGGGAGCGCAGGTGCGCCGAGGGCAAACCCTCCCGGTCCGCCGGCTCCGGCCCACCGAGGTAGACGATCCGGCGTACGCCCGCGGCGCGCGCCGCCTCGGCGAAGTTGGTCGCCGCCTCCCGGTCGGCCGCCTCGAAGTCACGCTGCCCCAGCGAGTGGACCAGGTAGTAGGCGACGTCCACGCCCTCGAACGCGGCCGGCAGCGTCTCCGGCCGGCGCAGGTCGCCCTCGACGATCTCGGCGTCGGCGGCCCAGGGCACGTCCCGTAGCCGCCCGGCCGTGCGGGCGAGGCAGCGCACGGTGCGCCCCTCGGCCAGCAGCCGGGGCGCGAGGCGTCCGCCGATGTAGCCGGTGGCGCCGGTGACGAGGCATCTCACGGCCTCCAGTGTGCGGCTCCGTAGACTCCTTCGCTGTGGAGAACGCGAGGGAGCTGCAAATGATCACGGTGTTCCCGGCGTACCCCCGTGGCTGAGCCGGCGGCGCGCGCGGCGGAGGCGACCGCGGACCGCGGCTGGCGACTGCGCCATCTGCCCGTGCTGCTGGCCGCGGTGGCGGTCATGGCGGTGGTGGCGGCGGTGGCCGGCGGGGCGTGGCGCGGCGCGGACGGCGCGCTCGGCGCGGCGGCCGGGGTGGCCGTCACGGCGGCCAGCTACACGCTGACCACCGTGGTGCTGGCCTGGGCCGACGCGCGGGATCCGCAGCTCGTGCTGCCGTTCGGGCTGGGCCTCTACATCGCGAAGATGACCGCGCTCGGTGGGGTGATGGTGCTCGTCGCCTCGACCGGCTGGCCCGGACTGATCCCGTTCTGCCTGGGCATCGCGGCGGGCGTGGTGGTGTGGACCGGGGTGCACATCTGGTGGCTGGCCACCGTCCACGCGCGACGGACGGCGCGCTGACGCGCCTCGTTTTTCGCACGACGCGCCAACGTGTCCGCGATCGGTCATTCTCTCAGTGGCGGGGGAGGAGTACCGTGCCTCCAGACGACTTCGCCCGCCCGTGTCCCACACAACCAGGTTGTGCGGGGGGTGAGGCACAACCTCTTCTGCTCGACTGATATCGTTCGCCCCGTCATGGCCGGTGACCAGAAACCCCCCAACACTGGCGGCCCGGGCGACGTTCCGTCCGGTGCCGGTCAGGGTTGGACCGCGCTCTCATACCTCATCGGGGGCATGCTCGTCTGGGGTTTCATCGGCTGGCTGGTCGACCGTTGGCTCGATACCGGCGGCGTCGCCACCGGCATCGGGGTCGTGCTCGGCATGGCCGGGGGCATCATCCTGGTCGTCCGGCGGCTGGGCACGCCTACTTAGGAAGGGACGCGGTGTTCGGACAGGCGAACGTCCTGGCTCAGGGCCAGGCGGAATTCCCACCGAGCGTGGGGGACTTCTACCTGCCCAGCATCCTGCCCTGGGGTGCGGAGAACTCGTACTGGTTCACCAAGATCACGGCGATGGTGTGGGTCGCCGTCGGCATCTTGATCATTTTCTTCCTGGTCAGCTACCGCAACCCGCAACTGGTCCCCACCAAGAAGCAGTGGTTCGCCGAGTCGATCTACGGCTTCGTGCGCAACAACATCGCGGTGGACATGATCGGGCACGCGGGGGTGCGGTTCGCGCCCTACTTCACCACGCTCTTCTGCTTCATCCTGCTGACGAACTTCTTCGCGATCGTGCCGTTGTTCCAGATCTCGCCGAACTCGCACATCGCGTTCCCGGCCTTCCTCGCCGTGATCAGCTACGTGATGTTCAACTACGTCGGCATCAAGCACCACGGCTTCGTGAAGTACTTCAAGAACTCTCTGGTCCCGCCGGCGCCGTGGTACATCCTGCCGCTGCTGATCCCGATCGAGTTCTTCTCGACCTTCCTGGTCCGGCCGTTCTCGCTTGCCGTTCGTCTCTTCGCCAACATGTTCGCCGGCCACATGCTCCTGCTGGTCTTCACGCTCGGCGGATTCGCCATGATCAGCGCCAACGTCTGGCTCGCGCCGGTGTCGGTGCTGTCCTGGGTGATGACGATCGCGCTGACCTTCCTCGAGTTCCTGGTGATCTGTCTGCAGGCGTACGTCTTCACGGTGCTGACCGCCAGCTACGTGCAGGGCGCCCTCGCCGACGAGCACTGATCCGATCTTTCGCACCAACCGTTGTCGTCCCGCGTGACCGTCACGTGTGATAACCAGGAGGAACCGTAATGAGCATCCTTGCCGAGGTAACGGGCAGCACCGCTGCCATCGGTTACGGCCTGGCCGCCATCGGCCCGGGCATCGGCGTGGGCCTGGTCTTCTCGGCCTACATCCAGTCGACCGCCCGCCAGCCGGAGTCGTCCCGGATGACCCTCCCCTACGTCTGGATCGGCTTCGCCGTCATCGAGGCGCTGGCGCTGCTCGGCATCGCCTTCGGCTTCATCTGGGCCGGCACCGCCTGATCCAGCCCCTTTGACCGGGAGGTTTTCCCATGTACTTCCTCGCCGCTGAGGGTGGTGAGACGACCCACAACCCGATCATCCCTGTCTGGCAGGAGATCGTGGTCGGGCTGGTCGCCTTCGGTGTCCTCTGCTTCGTGCTGATGAAGTTCGTCTTCCCGCGCATGGAGCAGACGTTCCAGGCCCGGGTCGACGCGATCGAGGGCGGCATCAAGCGCGCCGAGGCCGCCCAGGCCGAGGCGAACCAACTCCTCGAGCAATACCGGGCGCAGCTCGCCGAGGCGCGTACCGACGCCGCCCGGATCCGGGACGACGCCCGGGCCGACGCCGAGGGCATCCGCCAGGACATCCTCGCCAAGGCGCGCGAGGAGTCCGACCGGGTCATCGCCGCCGGCAAGGAGCAGCTCCAGGCCGAGCGGGCCACCATCGTGCGCGAGCTGCGCACCGAGATGGGCACCATCGCGGTGGACCTGGCCAGCAAGATCGTCGGCGAGTCGCTGGCCGACGAGGCGCGGCGCAAGGGCACCGTCGACCGGTTCCTGAACGGTCTCGAGAGCACGGGGGCCCGCTGATGCAGGCCGCCAGCCGGGAGTCGTACCGGGCCGGGGTCGACCGCCTCGACACGTACGTCCGCGGCGCGGAGCCGTCGGCGGTGGCCTCCACCGCCGACGACGTCCTCTCCGTCGCCGCCCTGCTGCGGCGCGAGCCGCGGCTGCGGCGGGCGCTCTCCGACCCGGCCCGCTCGGGCGAGGACCGTGGCGCGCTGCTCACCGGGATCCTGAGCGGCAAGGTCGGCGCGGACGCGCTCGACCTGCTCACCGCGCTGGTTTCCGGCCGCTGGTCGGCCCCGTCGGAGCTGCTCGACGGCGTCGAGCGGCTCGGCGTGGAGGCGCTCCTGGCGAGCGCCGACTCGGCCGGTGAGCTGGGCGAGGTCGAGGACGAGCTGTTCCGCTTCGGGCAGGTCGTCTCCGGCTCCGTCGAGCTGTCGAACGCGCTCTCCGACCCGATGGCCCCGGCCGAACGGCGGGCCGGCCTCACCGGCGCGCTGCTCGACGGCAAGGCCCGCCCGGTCACCGTCCGCCTCGTCGAGGCCGCGCTCGCCGGCTTCGGGGGACGCTCCTTCACCGGTGCGCTCACCCGGCTGGTCGAGCTGGCCGCCGACCGGCGGGACCGCCAGGTCGCGTACGTGACCGTGGCGGCTCCGCTCACCGACGAGGAGGAGCGACGCCTCGGTGCCCGCCTCACCGAGATGTACGGTCGGGAGGTGTCCGTCAAGCAGACGGTCGACCCCGACGTGCTCGGCGGGGTGCGCGTACGGGTCGGTTCCGACCTGTACGACGGCACCGTCCTGCGCCGCCTCAACGAGACCCGCAACGCGCTCGCAAAGCGCTGACCAGCGTCTTAGCAGCCCTGATTCGACGCCATCGGACCGGTCGGTACTAGGTATCCCGGGCCCCTGAACTTTAAGGAAGCAGAGGATGGCCGAGCTGACCATCTCGACGGAGGAGATCCGCGGCGCCCTGGAGCGCTACGTCTCCTCCTACACGGCCGACGTCTCCCGTGAGGAGGTCGGCACCGTCGCCGACGCCGGCGACGGCATCGCCCACGTCGAGGGTCTGCCCTCGACCATGACCAACGAGCTCCTGGAGTTCGAGGACGGCACGCTCGGCGTGGCGTTGAACCTCGACGTCCGGGAGATCGGTGTCGTCGTCCTCGGTGACTTCGGCGGGATCGAAGAGGGCCAGCGCGTCAAGCGCACCGGCCGGGTGCTCTCCGTGCCGGTCGGGGACGCGTTCCTCGGCCGCGTGGTCAACGCGCTCGGCGAGCCGATCGACGCCATCGGCGACATCGCCAACGAGGGCTACCGCGAGCTGGAGCTCCAGGCCCCGAACGTGATGGCCCGGCAGTCGGTCTCCGAGCCGCTGCAGACCGGCATCAAGGCCGTCGACGCGATGACCCCGATCGGCCGCGGCCAGCGCCAGCTCATCATCGGCGACCGGAAGACCGGCAAGACCACGGTCGCGCTCGACGCCATCCTCAACCAGCGGGACAACTGGCGCTCCGGCGACCCGACGAAGCAGGTCCGCTGCATCTACGTCGCGATCGGCCAGAAGGCCTCCACCATCGCCTCCATCAAGGGGACGCTTGAGGAGGCCGGCGCGATGGAATACACCACCATCGTCGCCTCCCCGGCGTCGGACCCGGCCGGCTTCAAGTACCTCGCGCCCTACACCGGCTCGTCCATCGGGCAGCACTGGATGTACGGCGGCAAGCACGTCCTGATCGTCTTCGACGACCTGAGCAAGCAGGCCGAGGCGTACCGGGCCGTGTCGCTGCTGCTGCGTCGCCCGCCGGGCCGTGAGGCGTACCCGGGTGACGTCTTCTACCTGCACTCCCGCCTGCTGGAGCGCTGCGCGAAGCTCTCCGACGAGCTGGGCGGCGGCTCGATGACCGGCCTGCCGATCATCGAGACCAAGGCGAACGACATCTCGGCGTTCATTCCGACCAACGTCATCTCGATCACCGACGGTCAGATCTTCCTCGAGACCGACCTGTTCAACCAGGGCGTCCGGCCGGCGATCAACGTCGGCACCTCGGTCTCCCGGGTCGGTGGCGCCGCGCAGGTGAAGCCGATGAAGAAGGTCGCCGGCTCGCTGCGGCTGAACCTGGCCCAGTTCCGTGAGCTGGAGGCGTTCGCCGCCTTCGCCTCCGACCTGGACCGGGCGTCGCAGAACCAGCTCAACCGGGGCGCCCGGCTGGTGGAGCTGCTCAAGCAGCCGAACTACTCGCCGTACCCGGTGAACGAGCAGGTCGTCTCCGTCTGGGCCGGCACCGAGGGCAAGCTCGACGACGTCCCGGTCGGCGAGGTCCGCCGCTTCGAGTCGGAGTTCCTCCAGTACCTGCGCCACAAGCACGAGGGCGTGCTGGCCTCGATCGCGGACAACAAGTGGGGCGACGACATCATCTCCTCGCTGGACTCGGCGATCACCGAGTTCAAGCAGGTCTTCCTGGGCAAGGAGGACGAGGTCCGCGTCAACGAGGCCCCGGCCGAGCCGCTGGAGGGTGACCAGACCCGCGAGACGGTGACCCGCTTCCGCGACGGCAACACCGACCGCCCGGCCGAGAGCTGATCCGATGGCCGCCCAGGTACGCGTTCTCCGGCAGCGGATCCGGTCCGCCAAGGGGATGAAGAAGATCACCAAGGCGATGGAGCTCGTCGCGACGAGCCGCATCGCCAAGGCCCAGGCCAAGGTGGCGGCGTCGCTGCCGTACGCCGAAGCGATCACCGGCGTGCTGACGGCGCTGGCCTCGAACGCGCGGATCGACCACCCGCTGCTCACCGCGCGTGAGCGGGTGCGGCGGGCGGGCGTCCTGCTGGTCACCGCCGACCGCGGCCTGGCCGGCGGCTACAGCTCGAACGCGATCCGGACCGCCGAGTCGCTCATCGCCCGGCTGCGGGCCGACGGCAAGGAGCCGGTGCTCTACGTCATCGGCCGCAAGGGCGTGGCGTACTACCGGTTCCGCAACCGGGAGATCGCCGGAAGCTGGACGGGCTTCTCCGAGCAGCCGTCGTTCGACGACGCCCGCGAGGTCGGTGACACGCTGATCAAGGCGTTCACCGCCGGCGCGGACGACACGGACGGTCACGCCGGCGCGGACGGGATCCTCGGGGTGGACGAGCTGCACATCGTCTACACCGAGTTCAAGTCCCTGATGACGCAGAACCCGGTCACCCGGATCATCGGCCCGATGGAGGTCGAGGACCGGCCGCGGTCCGAGGGTCTGCTGCCGGCGTACGAGTTCGAGCCGGAACCGGAGTCGTTGCTCGACGCGCTGCTGCCGAAGTACATCAACACGCGGATCTACGCGGCGTTGCTGGAGTCGGCGGCGAGTGAGTCGGCCGCGCGTCGGCGGGCGATGAAGAGCGCCACCGACAACGCCGAAGAGATGATCGAGAAGTACACGCGCGAGATGAACTCGGCCCGTCAGGCCGGGATCACCCAGGAGATCAGTGAGATCGTCGGCGGCGCGAACGCGCTGGCCGCGTCGGGAAGTGAAGTGTGATGACTGTATCCGCAGTGGAGACCAAGACGGCCACGGGTCGCGTGGTCCGGGTCATCGGCCCGGTCGTCGACGCCGAGTTCCCGCGCGACGCCATGCCGGAGCTGTTCAACGCCCTGCACGTCGACGTGACGCTCTCCGGCGGTGAGAAGACGCTGACCCTGGAGGTCGCCCAGCACCTGGGTGACAACCTGGTCCGCGCCATCTCGATGCAGCCGACCGACGGCCTGGTCCGCGGCGCCGACGTCCGCGACACCGGCGCGCCGATCAGCGTGCCGGTCGGCGACGCGGTCAAGGGCCACGTGTTCAACGCGATCGGCGAGTGCCTCAACCTCACCGAGGGCGAGACGATCAACGCCGACGACCACTGGGGCATCCACCGCAAGGCCCCGGCCTTCGCGGACCTGGAGCCGAAGACCGAGATGCTGGAGACCGGCATCAAGGTCATCGACCTGCTCGCCCCGTACGTCAAGGGCGGCAAGATCGGCCTGTTCGGCGGCGCGGGCGTGGGCAAGACGGTGCTCATCCAGGAGATGATCACCCGGGTGGCGCGGAACTTCGGTGGCACCTCGGTCTTCGCCGGCGTGGGTGAGCGCACCCGTGAGGGCAACGACCTCATCGCCGAGATGACCGAGTCCGGCGTCATCGACAAGACCGCGCTGGTCTACGGCCAGATGGACGAGCCGCCGGGCACCCGGCTGCGGGTCGCGCTGTCGGCCCTGACCATGGCGGAGTACTTCCGTGACGTGAAGAAGCAGGAGGTGCTGCTCTTCATCGACAACATCTTCCGCTTCACCCAGGCCGGTTCCGAGGTCTCCACGCTGCTCGGCCGGATGCCGAGCGCCGTGGGTTACCAGCCGACCCTGGCCGACGAGATGGGCGAGCTCCAGGAGCGGATCACCTCCGTCCGGGGCCAGGCCATCACCTCGATGCAGGCGATCTACGTGCCCGCCGACGACTACACCGACCCGGCGCCGGCCACCACGTTCGCCCACCTCGACGCGACCACCAACCTGGAGCGGTCGATCTCCGACAAGGGCATCTACCCGGCCGTGGACCCGCTGGCGTCCTCGTCCCGGATCCTCGCCCCGGAGTTCGTCGGCGAGGACCACTTCGCCGTCGCCACCGAGGTGAAGCGGATCCTGCAGCGCTACAAGGACCTGCAGGACATCATCGCCATCCTCGGCATCGAGGAGCTCTCCGAGGAGGACAAGCTCACCGTCGGCCGCGCCCGCCGGATCGAGCGGTTCCTGTCGCAGAACACGTACGCGGCCGAGCAGTTCACCGGCGTTCCCGGCTCGACGGTGCCGATCTCGGAGACCATCGACGCCTTCCGCCGGATCAGCGAGGGGGAGTTCGACCACTTCCCGGAGCAGGCGTTCTTCATGTGCGGCGGCCTGGAGGACCTCAAGGCCAAGGCCGAGGAGCTGATGGGCGAGGAGGGCTGAGAGCCCGCTCACACCACGGAGGCCGTCCCGACATCCCGTCGGGGCGGCCTCCGCCTGTTCCCGGCAGGTCACCCAGCCGATGCCCGGTTCGCGGGCGGGCGGTTCGCCGGAGGGCGCGGTACCGTTCGTGACACGAATTCACGTCACGGCCGTTGATCTCTGCAACGAAACGGACCCCCGCGCCCGTCTCCACTTCGTGGGCGCAACGATTGGAGATGCTCGTGGGTAAGGGCGGCACGGATCGCGGCAAGCGGTCCCTGTGGCGTGGCGTGCCCCGATGGGCGCGGGTCTGCACCATCCTCGGGGTCGTCATGATGGTGCTCAGCGGCTCGGTGCTTGTGGGCTACAACACACTCGTGGCCCGCTACGAGGGCGCGGTCGGCAAGGGCGACCTCTTCGGTGAGCAGGCCGCCGGCGCCACCGAGAAGAAGAGCGACATCAAGGGCCCGCTCAACATCCTGCTGGTCGGCATCGACCCCCGCAACCCGAGGACCCGGCCGCTCTCCGACTCGATCATGGTTCTGCACGTGCCGGCCAGCATGGACCGGGCCTATCTCTTCTCCCTCCCACGTGACCTGCGGGTGGACATCCCGGCCTTCCCGAAGGCCGACTACCGCGGCGGCAACGACCGGATCAACGCCGCGATGTCGCACGGCAGCAACGTGCCGGGCGAGGACCCGAGCGCCGCACAGGGCTTCGAGCTGCTCGCCAAGACCGTCCAGGAGGTCACCGGCATCAAGCGGTTCGACGCCGGCGCGATCATCAACTTCAGCGGGTTCAAGAAGATCGTCGACGCCATGGGCGGCGTCGACATGTACATCGAGCGCGACGTCAAGTCCGAGCACCTCCAGCCGGACGGCTCGCCGCGCCAGCTCAAGCCCGGTGGCGGCGGCTACCTCGGCCCGCAGGCACGGTACGAGAAGGGCGACGCCCACCTCAACGGCTGGCAGGCGCTGGACTACGTCCGCCAGCGCTATCCGAAGAACGGCGTGCCGGACGCCGACTACGGCCGGCAGCGGCACCAGCAGCAGTTCGTCAAGGCGATGGTGAGCCAGGCGTTCAGCGCCGACGTGGTGGCCAACCCGATCAAGCTGGACCGGGTGCTCCGCGCGGCCGGGCAGTCGCTCATCTTCAACGGCCGGGGCAACAGCGTCGTCGACTTCGGCCTCGCCCTGAAGGGCATCCGCTCCGACTCGATCGAGACGATCAAGCTGCCCGGCGCCCCGATCGGAAGCGGCAGCGCCTACCGGGGTGAGCAGCTGTTGGACCCGGCCGACGACTTCTTCGCCGCCCTGCGCACCGACCAGCTCGACGGGTTCCTGCTGGAGCACCCCGACTTCAAGCAGAAGAGCAAGTAGCCTGAGCGCGTGCGGGACGACGTGGTCCGGCTCTCACCACCCGCCGTGGGCGGGCGACGAGGACGCGACTAGACTTTCGGCAATCCGCCGCCGCAGCAAGGAGACAGCGTGGCACAGCAGCTTCACGTCGAGCTCGTAGCCGTCGAGGAGAAGGTCTGGACCGGTGAGGCCGAGATGGTGGTCGCCCGCACGACCGAGGGCGAGCTCGGTGTGCTGCCGGGACACGCGCCGCTGCTCGGCCAGCTCGCGGAGCCCAGCCAGGTCCGCATCAAGCAGGCCGGCGGTCAGCAGGTCGCGTACGACGTCGCCGGCGGCTTCCTGTCGGTGACCGGTGAGGGCGTGACAGTCCTCGCCGAGAGCGCCACCCCGGCCACCCCGGCCCGCTGAGCCGACCCGCCGATGGAGATCGTGGAAGGGATCGGAGTCGGCGTTGCGATCGTCGTCGTCGCGCTTCTGATCCTCTTCATCCGGCGGGCCCTGTTCACCCGTAGCGGGGGCATCATCCGACTGAGCGTCCGGGTCACCACCATGCTCGACGGTCGCGGCTGGTCGCCCGGCTTCGGCCGCTTCGTCGGCGACCAGCTTCGGTGGTACCGCATGTTCAGCTTCGCGTTGCGCCCGAAGCGGGTGCTCTCCCGCAAGGGGCTGGCGGTGGAGCGACGCCGGCTGCCGGAGGGGCAGGAGCGCCTCTCCATGCCGCCCGACTGGGTGATCCTGCGCTGTACCAGTCACCACGCTCCGGTCGAGATCGCCATGGCGCGCTCCACGGTCACTGGCTTCCTCTCCTGGCTCGAGGCCGCCCCTCCGGGGGCGGTCTCGCCGCGTATGGCCTCCCAGGACTGGCCCGCCGCCTGACGCGGGTCCTTCCCCGACCGGTCGTGCCCGGCCGGCTTTCTTGACTGACTCCAGTTCGGCGACGCGGCGGGAGCGATGTCGCCACCCCGGGTGCCTCCATGGTGCTCCGGCTGTTCCCCTCGCGGCGGGGCGAGAAGGGCTGGCCGCGCATGGCGACTGGGCGGAACGTGGTGGGTGTCTGCGCAGCGCCGATGCCCCCGTGGCGTTCCAGGCACGGGCGGGGTGGAGCGTCACGGACGCCTGCGGCGCGTGAGACACCCCTGGCGTGCCGGTCGTGGGCTGGGCGGAGTGCGGGTGGAACGGTGTGGGTGTCTGCGGTGTCCGGAGACACCCCTGACGTTCCAGTCGTCGCCTGAACGGAGCACGGGTGGAACGCTACGGGTGTCTCCGGCGTGCTGAGACACCCCTGGCGTTCCAGTGGTGGCCTGGGCGGGGCACGGGTGGAACGTCAGGGGTGTCTCCGGCGTGTTGAGGCGCCTGCGTCGTTCCCGTTGTGGGCTTGGGGTGTTTGACGGTGTGCGGATCCGGTCGTGGTGTGGCGGGTGGGTGGGGTGTCCGGTTCGGGGGTGGTGGGTGGCACTCCGACGGGTGGAATCGTCGCCGGGGTGGGGGCGTTGTAACCCGGTGAACGACCGAGGAAGGCCAGCGCCCCCCATGCCGCGCGGTCCGATGCGCCCCCTGGGAATGGCGGTGGGCAGCCGGTCGTTACACAGTCACTCCGGCCCATCCGCGTTGAGGCACCGCCCCGCGAAGCCGCCGGACCCCCCGAAAAGGCTTTGAGCGCCTGACGGTGCTTGCACACGCGCCCGACCCCCCCCGGTGGTGTGTGTGTCGACCCCCGGAATGGAGCCCCCTGATGAACACGATCCTGCGTAAGAGCGTTCTGGGTATCGCTGGTCTGGCGTTCACCGGTGGTGTGTTCGCCGGTCCGATCGCCGCCCACGCCGACACCGCCCACGCCGCCACGGCGGGTAAGCCGGTCGCCGTGCAGGCCGAAGGTAAGCAGTCGAGCATCACCCTCAACGGTGAGCAGACCGCGAACGTCAAGGCGATCATCGCCGCGACGAAGAAGGCCGGCCTGCCCGAGCGGGCCGCGGTCATCTCCATCGCCACGAGCTTGCAGGAGTCGAAGCTGGAGAACCTGGGCCACCTCGGCGACACCAACGACCACGACTCGCTGGGACTGTTCCAGCAGCGTCCCTCCTCCGGCTGGGGCACCCCGGAGCAGATCACCAACCCCGAATACTCCACCCTGGCATTCCTCAAGGGCCTCAAGCAGGTCGACGGCTGGCAGGACATGCCGCTGACCGAAGCCGCCCAGACCGTGCAGGTGTCCGCGTACCCCGACGCCTACGCCCAGTGGGAGAACCAGGCCACCGACCTGGTCAACCAGCACTGGAACAAGTAAGCGCAGACGAAGGCCGGCACCTCGAACACGGGGTGCCGGCCTTCGGCGTCTCAGCTTCACCCTACCGAAACGACCAGCTCGACCTCGTACCCCTGGTTGTCGGTGAGGTAGGCGGCGTGCGGATGCCGGTCCGGGAAGAGCAACGTCCAGCCGTGCTCGGGGGCGGCGGCGACCAGACGGTCGACGGCGGCCGGCGGGCCGGCGTGGAAGGCCAGGTGGTTGAGGCCCGGCGCGAGCCGGTCGTGGACGCGGCCGGTGAGCGCCGGGGACTCCTCCAGCACCAGGTAGGTGGGCCCGTGTCGCCAGGAGCGGCCGGCCGGCCAGTCCTGGTACGGCGTCCAGCCCAACTCGCCGAGAAGCCAGCCCCAGGTACGTCTGGCCTGCCCCAGGTCGGGTACCCAGACCTCCACGTGGTGCAGGCCGCCGGTGGTCAGCGCTTCCCGCCCGGCACCCATAGCACGTCTCCGCCCGGATTTGCCGTTCTTGACAGGATAAAAAGCAGATCGGAGAGCCGGTTGAGATACTTTGCCGGGAGGGTGCTGGTCCGGTCGGGGTCGGCCGTGACGAGCGCCCATGCCGCACGCTCGGCGCGCCGGGCGGTCGTCCGTGCCACGTGCAGCAGTGCCGCGCCCGCGGTGCCGCCGGGGAGGATGAAGGAGTCGAGCTTGCTCAGGCGCGCGTTGTACTCGTCGCACCAGCCTTCGAGGCGCTCGACGTACTCCTCGGTGACCCGCAACGGCGGGTACGCCGGGTCCGGCTCCACCGGGGTCGCCAGGTCAGCTCCGACGTCGAACATGTCGTTCTGCACGGATTGCAGCACGGTACGCAGGTCGTCGGGGAGCTGCCCGAGGGCGAGGGCGACGCCGATCGAGGCGTTGCACTCGTCGACGTCCGCGTACGCGACGATCCGCGGATCGGTCTTCGGCACCTGCTCGTTGTTGCTCAGCCTGGTCATGCCGGCGTCGCCGGCCTTGGTGTAGATGCGCGTGAGGTGGACGGCCATGACGCACAGCCTACGGATACCGGACCTGACCATCCCGGTGCGGCCGGACCGGCCGACCGCGGTGGGGCCGGGTGACGCCGGCGACCCGGCGGTCAGCGACGTCGACGTCATCCGGGTACGCGGGGAGGCCCGGCTGGCCGGCACCGTGCACGTGGTGGGCGCGAAGAACTCGGCGTTGAAGCTGATGGCCGCCGCGCTGCTCGCGCCCGGCCGCAGCGTGATCACCAACGTGCCCCGGATCACCGATATCGCGATCATGGGCGAGGTGCTGCGGCGGCTCGGCTGCGGCGTACGCTTCGGCCCGGACGACCCGGTCGACCCGATGGTGGCCCGCGGCGGCAAGGAGCGGTCCCGCTCGGTCGTCATCGACGTGCCGGAGCGGCTCGGCGCGGAGGCCGACTACGAGTTGGTCCGCCGGCTGCGTGCCTCGATCTGCGTGCTCGGCCCGCTGCTGGCCCGCCGGGGGCACGTGCGGGTGGCCCACCCCGGCGGCGACGCCATCGGCTCGCGCGGCCTGGACATGCACATCGCCGGGCTGGCCCGGATGGGCGCGGAGATCTCCGGCGAGCACGGGTTCGTCATCGCCGAGGCGCCGGACGGGCTGCACGGCGCGGACATCGTGCTGGACTTCCCGAGCGTCGGCGCCACCGAGAATCTGGTGATGGCGGCCGTGCTGGCCCGGGGCGCCACGACGATCGACAACGCGGCCCGGGAGCCGGAGATCGTCGACATCTGCACCATGCTGAACCGGATGGGCGCCCGGATCACCGGCGCCGGCACGTCGACGCTGCACATCGTCGGCGTGCCCGGCCTGCGCCCGGTGCGGCACGCCACGGTGGGGGACCGGATCGTCGCCGGCACCTGGGCGTTCGCCGCGGCGATGACCCGGGGCGACGTCACCGTGACCGGCCTCGACCCGGCCTACCTGGCGGTCGCGCTGGACAAGCTGGTCGCGGCCGGCGGCCTGGTGGAGACGCGCGGCGACACCTTCCGGGTACGGATGGACGACCGGCCGGCGGCGGTGGACGTGGTCACGTTGCCCTTCCCGGGGTTCGCCACCGACCTGTTGCCGATGGCGATCGGGCTGGCCGCGGTCAGCGAGGGCGGCTCCCTGATCACGGAGAACATCTTCGACGGCCGGTTCATGTTCGCCAACGAGATGATGCGGCTCGGCGCGGAGATCCGTACCGACGGTCATCACGCCCTGGTGTGCGGCCGGGAGCGGCTCTCCGGCGCTCCGGTGCGCGCCACCGACATCCGGGCCGGCGCCGGCCTGATCATCGCCGGGCTCTGCGCGGACGGGACGACCGAGGTGTCGCACGTGCACCACGTGGACCGGGGCTACCCGGATTTCGTGGCGGACCTGCGGGCGCTCGGCGTCGAGGTGGAGCGGGGCACCGCGCCGGAGGAACCGGACCTGGCCATCTGACGCTCCTTATCCTTCGTTAAGTAGGGTTCTGGCGGAGACAGTGAAGAACCACGGGCGAGGGAGAAGCAGATGGCGGGTCGACTGGCGGTCGTCGGTGCCGGGCTGATGGGCTCGGGCATCGCCCAGGTGGCGGCGCAGGCGGGCTGGCAGGTGACGCTGCGCGACGTGGACGACGCGGCCACGGGGCGGGGCGTCGACGGCATCCGGAAGTCGCTGGCGAAGTTCGCCGAGAAGGGCAAGATCGAGGCGTCCGACGTCGAGGCGACGCTGAGCCGGATCACCCCGACCACCGAGCTGGAGGCGGCGGCGGACGCGGACATCGTGGTCGAGGCCGTCTTCGAGAAGATCGAGGTCAAGCACGAGGTGTTCCGCGCGCTGGACAAGATCTGCAAGGCGGACGCGGTGCTGGCCACCAACACCTCGGCCATCCCGGTCACCCAGATCGCCACCGCCACGCAGCGTCCGGAGTCGGTGGTCGGCACCCACTTCTTCTCCCCGGTGCCGATGATGAAGCTCTGCGAGCTGGTCCGGGGCTACAAGACGAGCGACGCGACGATGGACACCGCCAAGGGGTTCGCCGAGGAGATCGGCAAGACGGTGGTGGTGGTCAACCGGGACATCGCCGGCTTCGTCACCACCCGGCTGATCTGCGCGCTGGCGATGGAGGCGGTCAAGCTCGTCGAGTCCGGCGTGATCTCCGCCGAGGACCTGGACACCGCCTGCAAGCTCGGCTTCGGGCACGCCATGGGCCCGCTGGCCACGGTCGACCTGACCGGCGTGGACGTGCTGCTCAACGCCACCCGCAACATCTACACCGACACCGCCGACGAGAAGTTCTTCCCGCCGGAGCTGCTCCAGCGCATGGCCACCGCCGGTGACCTGGGCCGCAAGACCGGGCAGGGCTTCTACCCGTACTGAGCGCGTCCTCCGCCCCGGACGACTCACGTCCGGGGCGGGGTGAGCGCGGCGCCGAGCAGCGCGAACGCGTCGGGAATGACGCTGCCCCAGTAGCCGAAGTTGTGCCGCCCGTCGGCCCAGGCGGCGCGTACCGGCTTCTCGGGCAGCTCCCGGGCCAGCGCGCGGACGTCTTTCAGGAAGTTGTCCTGCCGGCCGCACCACAGCCCGACCGGGGTGCCGCGCAGCCTGTCGACCCCGGCGAAGACCGCGTCGCCGGGGCGCACCGCGGGGGAGAAGGCCGCGGCCATCCGCAGCCATTTCGGGTACGCCTCGGCGAGCAGCAACGCCCCGAAGCCCCCCATCGACCAGCCCCACACCGCCACCCGGCTGCTGTCGAAGCCGCGCCGGGCGCACCAGGCGGGCACCTCCTCGCGCACCATCCGCTGCGGGTCGTCGTCGCCGCTCCGGCGCCAGGAGAGCCGGCCACCTGTCGCGCCGGCGAGCGCGAACGGCGGGGCGCCACGGCGTACCGCGTCGGTGAGGAAGCGGGCCAGCCCGAACCGGCCGTAGTCGCGCGGGGTGGCCGAGGCGCCGTGCAGGACCAGGCAGACCGGTAGGCCGCGGCCGTCGCCGTACCCCTCGGGCACGGCGGTCCAGAAGTCGACCTCCCGGCCGCGGGCGGCGGACGCGATGCGGATCAGCCGCTCGTCGCCGGCCGGCGCGTCCGGCAGGGCGGGTCCCGGCCCGGGGCGGGGCTCGGACAGTTGCCGGGCGGCCAGCCCGCCGACCAGTCCGGCACCGGCTACCCCTGCGGCGGCGGTGAGCAACGTCCGCCGGCTCAGCGTGCGTCCCATGCCGGGGAGTGTGCCACCTCGGGTGTTAAGCGGGGCCCCTTCCTATACGCCAGGCGTTAAGAAGGGGCCCCGCCTTACACCTCAGCCGTCGCGGCGGGTGGTCCAGCGGAAGGTGGTCAGGCAGAGCACCAGGCCGATCACGCACCACGCGCCGAGCACCAGCGCCACCCGGCCCAGCTCGAACGAGCCGCCGGGTTCCTGAGCGCCGAAGCTGTCCGGCAGGAACACCGAGCGCAGCCCCTGGCACATCCACTTGAGCGGGAAGAGCGCGGCGACCTGCTGCATCCAGGTGGGCAGGCTGGTGAAGACGAAGAACACGCCGGAGATGAACTGGAGGACCAGCGCGACCGGGGTGACCACCGCCGAGCCGCTGCGGGCGGTGCGGGCCAGCGACGAGATGGCGATGCCGCACAGCGTGCAGGCGGTGACGCCGAGGACGGCGACCCAGCCGAACGTCAGCCACTTGGCGGCGGTCTGCGGCAGGTCGAGGTCGAACAGCGCCACCGACACGGCGAGCAGCAGCGCGGTCTCGGCGACGCCGATCGCCACCACCATGAGCACCTTGCCGGCGAACCAGACCCACTTCGGCATCGGCGTGCCCCGGTAGCGCTTGAGCACGCCCCGGTCCCGCTCGATCGGGATCCAGATGCCGAGGTTCTGGAAGCTCACCGTCATCAGGCCGGTCGCGATCATGCCGGTGATGAAGTATTGCGTGTAGCTGACGCCCGGGGCGATCTCGTCGCTGAAGATCGCCGCGAAGATCAGGATCATGATGATCGGGAAGCCCATCGTGAACACGACGGACTCCCGGCTGCGCAGGAACTGGGTGATCTCCAGCCGGCCCTGGCGCAACGCCAGCGTGCCCGCGCCGGGCCGCCGGGCCGGTGCGGCGGCGACCGGGGCCGCCGGCTTCGTCGTGGTGGTCATCAGCTTCCGATCATCCGCAGGTAGACGTCTTCCAGGGTGGGCCGGCTCACGGCCAGGCCGGGCACCTCGCCGCCGAAGCGCGCGGCCAGCTCGGCCACGAGCGCCGTCGGCGTCGCGGTCTCCGCCGACTCGACCGCCCCTTCGGGGGTACGCCAGGAGACGGTCGCCAGCGACTCCTGCCGATTGCCCAGCGCGTTCGGCGGGGCTACCTCGATCACCCGGCCGGCGGCGATCACACCGACCCGGTCGGCGAGCGCCTCGGCCTCGTCGAGGTAGTGGGTGGTGAGCACGATCGTGGTGCCGGCGGCGGAGAGGTCCCGGATCAGCTCCCAGAACTCGCGCCGGGCCTCCGGGTCGAAGCCGGTGGTGGGCTCGTCGAGGAAGAGCAGCTCGGGGCGACCGACGATGCCCAGCGCCACGTCCAGACGGCGCTTCTGCCCGCCGGAGAGCGTGTGCGTGCGCGCCCTGGCCTTGGCGCCCAGCCCGACCCGCTCGACGACCTTGGCCGGGTCGTCGGCGTCCGGGTAGAAGCCGGAGAAGTGCCGGACCACCTCGCCGACGGTCAGCTCGTCGAACTCGCCGGTGCCCTGGAGCACGATGCCGACCTTCGAGCGCCAGTCGGCGTCCGGCCTGGCCGGGTCGACGCCCAGCACCCGGACCTCGCCGGCGTCGCGGTGGCGGTAGCCCTCCAGGATCTCCACGGTGGTGGTCTTGCCCGCGCCGTTCGGGCCGAGCAGGGCGAACACCTCGCCCCGGTGGACGTCCAGGTCCACCCCGGCCACCGCGACGTTGTCGCCGTACGTCTTGCGCAGTCCCCGTACGGAGATCGCGAGCTGCTGGTCCATGGCTCAAGTGTGCGTCCTGCCGCGACCCGCGGTGGTCCCGGGTTCACTATATACGCGGGGTATACACCCGGTGTAGTCTCGCTTCATGACGGTTCCCCTGACCCTGCTCGGCCTGCTCGAACGCGAGCCGAGCCACGGCTACGACCTGAAGCGCGACTACGACACCTTCTTCGGGCGCGGCAAGCCGCTGCCCTACGGGCAGGTCTACTCGACGCTCAGCCGGCTGGCCCGCGACGGCAAGGTGGTGGTCAGCGACGTCGAGCCCGGCGCCGGCCCCGACCGCAAGCGCTACGTCATCACCGACCGGGGCGCCACCGAGGTGGAGCACTGGCTGACCGAGCCGGTCGAGCCGGAACCGCACCTGCAGACCGTGCTGTTCGCCAAGGTCGTGCTCGCCCTGATGCTGGGCCGGCCGGCCGAGGACTACCTGGACACCCAGCGCGCCGCGCACCTGCGCCGGATGCGCGAGCTGACCGAGGTCAAGCGGGCCGGCGGGCTCGTCGACGCGATGCTCGCCGACCACGGCCTCTATCACCTGGAGGCGGACCTGCGCTGGATCGAGACGGCCGGCGCCCGACTGGACGCGCTACGGAAGGCGGTACGGCGATGACCATGACCATCGAGGCCCGGGACGTCACGTTCTCGTTCGGCGAGACCCCGGCCCTGCGCGGCGCGAGCCTCGCCGTCGAGGCCGGTGAGATCGTCGCCGTGATGGGCCCCAGCGGCTCCGGCAAGTCGACGCTGCTGCACTGCCTGGCCGGCATCCTGGTGCCCGACTCCGGCGAGGTGCGCTTCGGTGACGTCCGACTCGACGCGCTCGGCGAGGCGGAACGGAGCGCGCTGCGCCGCGACCGCTTCGGGTTCGTCTTCCAGTTCGGCCAACTCGTCCCCGAACTCACCGCGGCGGAGAACGTCGCGCTGCCGCTGCTGCTCGGCGGCGTCCGGCGTGCCCCGGCGCTACGGTCCGCCCGCGCCTGGTTCGAGCGGCTCGGGCTGGCCGGCCTGGAGCACCGCCGCTCTGGCGAGCTCTCCGGCGGGCAGGCCCAGCGGGTGGCGCTGGCCCGTGGCCTGGTGACCCGGCCGCAGGTGCTCTTCGCCGACGAGCCCACCGGCGCGCTCGACTCGCTCACCGGCGAGGAGGTGATGGACCTGCTCGTCGCCACCGCCCGGGACCAGGGCACCACCGTCGTGCTGGTCACCCACGAACCGCGCGTCGCCGCGTACGCCGACCGGGAGGTCGTGGTGCGGGACGGCCGGATCAACGCGCCGGCCGGGGTCGCCTCGTGATCGCGCTCGCGCTGCGCCTGGCCGTCGCGGGCGGCCGGGAGGCGTTGCTCCGGCTGGCCGCCGTCGCCGCCGCCGTCGCGATCGGCACCGGGCTGCTGCTCACCACCGTCGCCGGCGTGCACGCCACGAACGCCCAGCTCGGCCGGTACGCCTCGACGTATCCGCAGGAGACGGCGGATGGTGCCGCCGACCCGCTGCTCTGGTCGACCCGGACCGACTACTTCCACGGCGCGCAGATCACCCGCGTCGACGTCGCCGCCACCGGGCCGACCGCGCCCACCCCGGTCGGCGTGCCCCGGGTGCCCGGCCCCGGCGAGTGGTACGCCTCCCCGGCGCTGCGCAAGCTGCTGGCCACCACCCCGGCCGACCAGCTCGGCGACCGCTATCCCGGGCGCGACCTGGGGGCCGTCGGTCCGGCGGCGCTCACCTCGCCGGAGACCCTGTTCATCCTCGTCGGCGGCACGCCGGAGCAGGTCGGCGCGCTGGACCGGGTCCGGAGGGTCACCCGGGTGGACGGCAACGAGGCCCCGCTACCGGAGACCGCGATCGACCTCATCCTCGGCGTGGTGGTCGGTGGGCTGCTCTTCCCCGTACTCATCTTCATCGGCACCGCGACCCGGCTCGGCGCCGCCCGCCGGGAGCAGCGTTTCGCCGCGATGCGCCTGGTCGGGGCGACCCCACGACAGATCTCGGTGGTCGCGGCCGTGGAGGCCGCGCTCGCCGCGGCGGCCGGCGCGCTGGTCGGCTTCGCCCTGTTCCTCGCGTTCCGCCGGCAGCTCGCCGGGATCCCGTTCACCGGCCTGCCGTACTTCCCCGACGACCTCTCCCTCGGCGTGCCGGACGTGCTGCTGGTGGCGCTCGGCGTGCCGGCGGGCGCGGCGGTCGCGGCCTGGATCGCGTTGCGCCGGGTGCGGATCTCCCCGCTCGGCGTCACCCGGCGGGTGACGCCCCGGCCGCCGCGGGCGTACCGGTTGATCCCGCTCGTGCTCGGTTTCGCCGGGCTGGGCCTCGGCCTGCTCTACCGGCCGGTCACCGGCGACGGTCAGACCGCCCTCTTCCTGCCCTCCCTGCTGCTGGTGATGACCGGGCTGGTCACCGGCGGGCCCTGGCTGACCAGGGTCGGCGCGCGGGCGATGGCCGCCCGGGCGCGCCGGCCGGCCGCGTTGATCGCCGCCCGCCGGCTCGCCGACAACCCGGCCGCCGGTTTCCGGGCGGTCAGCGGCGTGATGCTCGCGCTGTTCGTGACCACCGTGGCGGTCGGCATCATGGGCACGATCGCCGCCGAGCGCGGCCCGGCCCCCCGGGGTTCGCTGGAGGCCGGCCGACTGTCCTTCTGGTTGGGGGACGACGCGCAGGTGCCCGCCGCGCTGCCGGCCGACCTGGCCGCGGTCCCCGGCGTGCGCAACCTCGTGGTCATCCGGGAGAACCCGGTGCGCGGCGAGGGCCACGACTACGGGGTGATCGCCTGCGCCGACATTCCGCCCGCCTACGGGCGGTGCGCCGACGGGGCGACCGTCGCCGAGGTGTCGGAGGGCCTGGTTCCGTGGCAAGAGTCCGCCTCGGCGGACCGGGTCTGGCCCGCCTCGGCGGTCGACCCGGCGGCGCTGCCCCAACTGCCGGCGGGTTCGCTGGCGGTCGACGCGGACGGTCCGGTCGCGATCGAGCGGGCCCGGACGGTCATGGAGGCCGCGTTCCCCGCCCACGCGGTGGCCCCGAACGTGCCGGGTGACTTCGAGTCCGACTTCGCGAACACCATGCGGGGCTGGCAGCGGTTGGCCGACGTGGTGGTGGTGTCCAGCCTCGCGCTCGCCGGGTGCAGCCTGGCGGTGGCCGTGGTGGCCGGTCTCAGCGAGCGGAAGCGGCCGTTCAGCCTGCTGCGGCTCAGCGGTGCGCCGGTGCGGCTGCTGCGCCGGGTGGTGGCGTTGGAGAGCGCGGTGCCGATGCTGACCGTTGCCGCGGTGGCGGTCGGGATGGGGCTGGTCGCCGCGCACCTGTTCCTGCGCGCGCAGATGGACTACGACCTGCGCCTGCCCGGGCCCGGGTTCGCCGCCGTGGTGGCCGTCGGGCTGCTCGGCTGCCTCGCCGTCATCGCGGCCACGCTGCCGCTGCTGGAGCGCGTCACCGGTCCGCAGACCGCGCGCAGCGAGTGAGCGCGCCAGGTGGGCCGGCCACACTCGGCGCCCCGGCCGGCCCACCGGCGCGGACATCCAACTGTGTGGTTTTGCACAGCCTCTTTTACTGAACGGTAACTTAGACTCCGGCCATGGACGACGCGATGCCGGGACGCCTGCCGGAGCGGGACCGCCCGTGGGTGATGCGCACGTACGCCGGGCACTCCTCCGCCGCGGCCTCCAACGCGCTCTACCGCCGCAACCTGGCGAAGGGGCAGACCGGCCTGTCGGTCGCGTTCGACCTGCCCACCCAGACCGGGTACGACCCCGACCACGAGCTGGCCGCCGGCGAGGTGGGCCGGGTCGGCGTGCCGGTGGCGCACCTCGGCGACATGCGCGCGCTGGTCGACGGCATCCCGCTCGCCGAGATGAACACCTCGATGACGATCAACGCGCCGGCCATGTGGATGCTCGCGCTCTACGGCACCGCCGCCGTCGAGCAGGGCGCCGAGCTGCGCCGCTGCGCCGGCACCACGCAGAACGACATCATCAAGGAGTACCTGTCCCGGGGCACCTACATCTTCCCGCCGGCCGCGTCGCTGCGGCTGACCGCCGACGTGGTCGCGTACACGCTGCGGGAGATGCCGCGGTGGAACCCGGTGAACATCTGCTCGTACCACCTCCAGGAGGCCGGTGCCACGCCGGTGCAGGAGGTCGGGTTCGCGCTCGCCACCGCCGTCGCCGTGCTGGACGCCGTGCGCGACTCCGGGCAGGTGCCGGCCGAGCGGATGGGCGACGTGGTCCAGCGGATCTCCTTCTTCGTCAACGCCGGCGTGCGCTTCGTCGAGGAGATCGCCAAGATGCGCGCGTTCGGCGCGCTCTGGGACGAGATCACCCGTGACCGGTACGGCGTGACCGAGGCGAAGCAGCGCCGGTTCCGCTACGGCGTGCAGGTCAACTCGCTGGGCCTGACCGAGGCCCAGCCGGAGAACAACATCCAGCGGATCGTGCTGGAGATGCTCGGCGTCACGCTCTCCCGGGACGCCCGGGCCCGGGCCGTGCAACTGCCCGCCTGGAACGAGGCGCTCGGCCTGCCCCGACCGTGGGACCAGCAGTGGTCGCTGCGCATGCAGCAGGTGCTGGCGTACGAGTCGGACCTGCTCGACTATCCCGACCTGTTCGACGGCTCGCACGTGATGACCGCGCTCGTCGACGACATCGTGACCGGCGCCCGGGTCGAGCTGGACAAGGTCCTGGAGATGGGCGGCGTGGTGACCGCCGTGGAGTCCGGCTACCTCAAGAGCGCGCTCGTCGCCTCGCTCGCCGAACGCCGCCGCCGGATGGAGTCCGGCGCGGACGTGGTGATCGGCGTCAACCGGTTCACCGAGACCGAGCCGTCCCCGCTGACCGCCGCCGGCGCGGAGGCGATCGAGCAGGTGGACCCGGCCGTCGAGGCGACCGCCGTGGACGGCGTACGCGCATGGCGGGCCGGGCGGGACGCGGCGGCCGTGGACGCCGCGCTGGACCGGCTGCGCGCGGACGCCGCGACCACCACGAACCTGATGCCGGCGACGCTCGCCTGCGTGGCCGCGGGCGTGACCACGGGCGAGTGGGCGGGCGCGCTGCGGCAGGTCTTCGGCGAGTACCGGGCGCCGACCGGGCTCGCCGGCGCGGCCGGGGCCGGCGGCGACGCGGGCCTCGCCGCGGTCCGCGAGCGGGTCGCCGCCACCGCCCGCGAACTGGGCGCCGGCCGGCTGCGTCTGCTGGTCGGCAAGCCGGGGCTGGACGGGCACTCCAACGGTGCCGAGCAGATCGCGGTACGCGCCCGCGACGCCGGCTTCGAGGTGGTCTATCAGGGCATCCGGCTGACCGCCGGGCAGATCGTGGCCGCCGCGGTGGAGGAGGACGTCGACCTGGTCGGCCTCTCCGTGCTCTCCGGCTCGCACCTGGCCGCCGTGCCGGCGGTGCTGGACGGGCTGCGCGCCGCCGGGCGGGGCGACCTGCCGGTGGTGGTGGGCGGCATCATCCCGCCACGCGACGCCGAGGCGCTGCTTGCCGCAGGCGTGGCGCGGGTGTTCACGCCGAAGGACTTCGCGCTCACCGGCATCATCGACGAGCTGGTCACCGTCATCCGCGAGCGGATGTAAGGAGGGGGCCCCGCTTAACGCATTCGGTAGAGGCGGGGGCCCCGCTTAACACCGGATCCGGCCCGGCAGCGCGCGCAAAAGCCTAGAGTCGGGGCAAGACATCACGGAAGGGCGGAAAGATGACCGCGTCGATGGAGATGCCCCGGGTTCAGGAGTGCGCCGTCCGGTCCTGCGCCTACAACCACACGAACGACTGCCACGCCTTCGCCATCACGATCGGCAGCAGCGACCACGCCCACTGCCACACCTACGTGGACATGCCGGTGCGCGGCGGCATCGACCAGTTGACCGCCCAGGTGGGCGCCTGCTCACGCGCCGACTGCCAGCACAACTCCAACCTGGAGTGCCACGCCCCCGCCATCACCGTCGGCCCCGACATGGACATGGCCGACTGCATGACCTACCGCAGTCGCTGAAGCGGGGCAGGCTCAGACGCGGAACCCGGCGGCGCGGGCCGCGGCGCGTTCCCGACGCCGGTCGGAGCGGCGGCGGAACAACCACGCCACGAGGGCCACCAAGCCGACCGCGAACACCAGCACCAGCACCGGCAGCAGGATCGCCACCACCGACATGACCACGCTCGTGGCGTCCTCGGCGGTGCTGGCCACCGGTGCGCCGAAGCCGGCCGTGGCCGCGTTGACGACCGGCCGGGCGGCGGCCTTGAGCAGGTGCACGCCGAGCGCGATGAGCACGCCGACCACCACCGGCACCCACTGGTGGGTGGAGAAGAACGTGTCCGGGTCGCTGACCGTGACCGTCTCCGCGCCGGAGCCGGCGCCGAAGGCCAGGCCGCCCGCGGTCGGCCGGACCACCGTCTGCACCACGTCGTTCACGTGGTCGACCACCGGCACCTTGTCGGCGACCACCTCGACCGCGAGCAGCACGGTGAGGATCAGCAGCACCCAGCCGTTGCCGAGCCACTGCCAGCCGCTCGGCAGCTCGATCAGGTCGGTGTAACGGGCCAGCAGGCCCATCAGCATCAGCGGGATGTAGGCGTTGAGGCCCGCCGAGGCGGCCAGGCCGGAACCGGTGAGGACTTCGAGCACGATCTCAATATGGCACCGGTGCGCCAGTGGCGCTCGTCGGCGCCGGCCGGGGGCTCGGCTACCCTCGTCGGGTGCGGTTGGTCATTGCGAAGTGCTCGGTGGACTATGTCGGACGACTCTCGGCCCACCTGCCGCCGGCCACCCGGCTGCTCATGGTGAAGGCGGACGGCTCGGTGTCGATCCACGCGGACGACCGGGCCTACAAGCCGTTGAACTGGATGAGCCCGCCGTGCCGGCTGGAGGAGGCGCCCGGCGTGTGGCGGGTGGTCAACAAGGCCGGCGAGGAGCTGCGCATCACCCTGGAGGAGATCTTCCAGGACACCTCGTACGAGCTGGGCCTCGATCCCGGCCTGCGCAAGGACGGCGTGGAGGCGCACCTCCAGGAGTTGCTCGCCGCCAACCCGACGACGCTGGGGGAGGGCTTCACCCTGGTCCGGCGGGAGTACATGACCGCGATCGGCCCGGTCGACCTGCTCTGCCGGGACGCGAACGCCGGCGCGGTCGCGGTCGAGGTGAAGCGGCGCGGCGAGATCGACGGGGTGGAGCAGCTCACCCGCTATCTGGAGCTGATGAACCGCGACCCGCTGCTCGCGCCGGTCACCGGCGTGTTCGCCGCGCAGGAGATCAAGCCGCAGGCCCGGGTGCTCGCCACCGACCGCGGCATCCGCTGCGTGGTGGTCGACTACGACAAGCTGCGCGGCATCGAACGCGACGAGCTGACGCTGTTCTAGCGCCCCCGGCCGTACATCAGCTTGGCCACCCTGACCAGGCGCGCGACGTCGGCCGGGGTGCGCTCGAACGTCATGGCCGGCAGCAGCGAGCGCGCCCGACGCCGGGTGACCGCCTTGGCCCGGCCGAACTCGCGCAGCCCGTCCTCGCCGTGGATCCGGCCGAAGCCGGACTCGCCGGTCCCGCCGAACGGCAGCGTCGACATGCCGGCGAAGGTGAGCGCCGAGTTGACCGAGGCCATCCCGGAGCGCAACCGCCGCGCCACGGCCACCGCCCGCGCCCGGCCGAAGACCGAACCCCCGAGGCCGTACGGCAGCGCGTTGGCGCGCTCGACGGCCTCGTCGACGTCGCGGACCCGGTTGACGGTGAGCGTCGGGCCGAACGTCTCCTCGCGTACGGCGGTCGAGTCCTCCGGCACGTCGACCAGCACGGTCGGGTGCACGTACGGCGGCTGGACCGCCTCGGGGCCGCCGAGCACCGCCCGGCCGCCCCGGGCGACCGCGTCGTCGATGTGCCGCCGGATGACGTCGATCTGGGCCGGCATGGTGATCGGGCCCAGGTCGGCCCCGTCGGCGCCGACGGTCAACCGGCCGGCCTTCGCCGTCACCTTGTCGACGAAGGCGTCGAAGACTTGGTCGACCGCGTAGACCCGCTCGATGCCGATGCAGGTCTGCCCGGCGTTGGTCAGCCCGCCCCACACGGCCGCCTCGGCCGCGGCGTCCAGGTCGGCGTCCCCGTCCACGATCATGGCGTCCTTGCCGCCGGCTTCCAGCAGCACCGGGGTGAGCGTCTCGGCGCAGGCCGCCATCACCTTCTTCGCGGTTGCGGTCGAGCCGGTGAAGGCCACCTTCGCCACCCCGGAGCGGCACAGCGCCGCGCCGACGTCGCCCAGCCCGTGCACCGCCTGGAACACCTGCTGCTCCGGCACCACCTCGGCGAACCGGTCGACGAGCCACTGGCCCACGGCCGGGGTGTACTCGCTCGGCTTGAACACCACCGCGTTGCCGGCGGCCAGCGCGTACGCGGCGGAGCCGATCGGGGTGAACACCGGATAGTTCCACGGACCGATCACGCCGACCACCCCGTACGGCTGGTATTCGAGGTGGCCGGTGAACTCGGCGAGGATCAGCCGGGAGCGGACCCGCCGGGGCCCGAGCACCCGCCGCGCGTTGCGGGCGGCCCAGTCGATGTGCTCCAGCGCGGTGAGGACCTCCACCACGGCGTCGCCGATCGGCTTGCCGCTCTCGGTGTGCATCAGGTCGGCCAGTTCCTCGATGCGCCGGGCGAGCACCCCGCGCCAACGCTGGAGCCGGTCCCGGCGGCCGGTGAAGCTGAGCCCGGCCCACCAGTCGGCGGCGGCGCGGGCCCGGTCGACGGCGGCGCGCACGTCCGCCTCGGTCGCCACCGGGAGCCGCCCGGCCTCCGCGCCGGTCGCCGGGCTGCTCGACACCAGTCGACCGGCCTCGATGAGCGGGGTTCCGGGGACATGCACAGTGGTCATGGCCGCAGTGTAAACCCGAATATTACTCACCGGTAGGTGTCGCGGGCCCCGTACGCAGGGCGTACCGACGGTCGTCATATCGACGCATGTGATAGCTGATCGCGCCCTTCCCGTCCACCCGAACGGCGAACGGGAGATGACCGGCCGGGGTCACGGGGGTGACCACGCGGTGGTGGGGAGCCACTACGGTGACGTGGCAGGCTGACCGCGGGGCGATGTGGGGTGGAGGTCGACTTGTCGATAGAGGAGCATCCTGAGCTGATGCCGTTGCTGACGGTGTCCGGTGGGGCGATGCGTGGGCTGAGCTTCCGGATCGGCCGGGGCGTGCAGGTGATCGGCCGCGCGCCGGAGGCCGACGTCGTGCTCGCCGACGCGCACCTGAGCCGGCGGCACGCAAGCGTCCAGGCCACCGGCGAGGGGGTGCTGCTCACCGACCTCGGCTCGACGAACGGCACCTGGCTCAACGACACCCGGGTCGTGGGCAGCGTGCCGGTCTCCGACGGGGACGTGATCCGGCTCGGCCGGACCGACCTGCGTCTCTACGATCCGGGCGTGGCCCGGACCGACCCGGTCGGGATGACCTTCGGCACGCCGCGCCGCGACCAGCGGCCCACGCTGCCGCTGCCGGTCCCGGCACCCAGGCATCCGATCGAGGCGCGCACCCCGCAGCCCGCCGAGGCGAGCTGACCGCACCCCGACATCAGCGCGCGCCGTGCCGTGCGCCCGCATTCACGGAAAGCGTGGCTATCCAGGCCCGGATAGCCACGCTTTCCGTGAAACCGGGGGCGTGAAACCGGGGCGGCGGGTGTGGGGTGGGGGTGTGAGGGCGGGCTGGGGTGTGTGGGGTGGGGACATGGAACTCGGCGGGCGTGGTGTGTCAGTGTGCGCGGATGCGGAGCGCGCGGCACACGGTCCAGGCGAACGGCATCACCCAGGCGGTCCGGGTGGCCGGGCCGCCGGACGGCGTGCCGGTGCTGCTGGTGCACGGCAACGTGTCGTCGTCGGCGTTCTGGGAGCCGCTGCTGCCCCGGCTGCCGGAGACGCTCCGGGTGGTCGCCCCCGACCTGCGCGGATACGGCGAGACCGACACCGCCCCGGTGGACGCCACCCGAGGGCTGAGTGACTTCGCCGACGACGTGGCCGCTCTGCTCGACACCCCCGGGCTGTTCGCGCCCGGGGCCCGGCCGGTGCTGGTCGGGCACTCCCTCGGCGGTGGGGTGGCGATGCGGCTGCTCGTCGACCGGCCGGAGCGGGTGGCCGGGCTGCTGTTGGAAGCGCCGGTCTCCCCGTACGGCTTCGGCGGCACCCGGGACCTCGACGGCACCCCCACCACGCCCGACTACGCCGGCACCGGAGCGGGCGGCGCGAACCCCGACTTCGTGGCCCGGCTCGCCGCCGGCGACCGGGGCGCGGACGGCCCGACCAGCCCGCGCACCGTGCTGCGCACCGCCTACGTGGCCGATCCGGCGTCCCTCGGCGAGCACGAGGACCTGCTGCTGGAGAGCATGCTGACCACCGCCACCGGGGACGACAACTACCCGGGCACGGCGGTCGCCTCGGCCCACTGGCCGGGGACCGCCGCCGGGCCGCGCGGCGTGCTCAACACCCTGGCCCCGGCCCACTTCCGGCTCGCCGACGAGCTGGTCGCCGTGCCGGTCAAGCCGCCGGTGACCTGGGTACGCGGCGACGCCGACGTGATCGTCTCGGACACCTCGCTGTTCGACCTGGCGTACCTCGGTCAGCTCGGGGTCGTGCCCGGCTGGCCGGGCGCGGACGAGTGCCCGCCGCAGCCGATGGTGGGGCAGACCCGTGCCGTGCTGGACCGCTACGCGGCGGCCGGCGGGGCGTACCGGGAGGTGGCGCTGCCGGGCTGCGGGCACAGCCCGCACCTGGAACGGCCGGCCGAGTTCGTCGCCGAACTGCTGGCGCTCGCCGGGGTGCCCACGCCCGGCTGAGGCGTGGTGCGTGAAATATCCCACGGCGTCTCGACAACGCAGCGTCACATGGCAGACTCCGGCGCATAACCTTAGCGGCCGTTCAAGTCGGCAACGGCGGAGACAACCGAGGGAGGCCGGTCGTGGCGCGCGAGTTCACCAGGGTGGGCGTGGTGGGTCTGGGCACCATGGGTGCCGGCATCGTCGAGGTGTTCGCCCGCAACGGACTCGACGTGACCGCCGTGGAGATCTCCGAACCCGCGCTGGAACGGGGCCGGGCCACCCTGACCGGCTCCACCGACCGCGCCGTGGCCAAGGGCAAGCTCGCCGAGGCCGACCGGGACGCCCTGATGGCACGGGTCGACTTCCGGGTCGGGCTGGACGCCCTGCACGAGGTGGACCTGGTGATCGAGGCGGTGCCCGAGCACCTCGACCTCAAGCAGCGGATCTTCGCCGAGCTGGACCGCGTCTGCAAGCCCGAGACCATCCTCGCCACCAACACGTCGTCGCTGAGCGTAACCGAGATCTCCGTCGCCACCAGCCGGCCGAACCAGGTCATCGGCATCCACTTCTTCAACCCGGCGCCGGTGATGAAGCTGGTCGAGGTGGTCCGCACGGTGGTCACCTCGGCCGACGTGGTGGCCGACGTGGAGGGGCTGTGCGCGCGGCTCGGCAAGGTCGACGTGACGATCAGCGACCGGGCCGGCTTCATCGCCAACGCGCTGCTGTTCGGCTACCTGAACCACGCGGTCGGCATGTTCGAGGCCCGCTACGCCACCCGCGAGGACATCGACGCCGCCATGAAGCTCGGCTGCGGCCTGCCGATGGGCCCGCTGGCGCTGATGGACCTGATCGGCCTGGACACCGCGTACGAGATCCTCGACACGATGTACCGGCGCGGCGGCCGGGACCGCCGGCACGCCCCGGCCCCGCTGCTGAAGCAGATGGTCACCGCCGGGCTGCTCGGCCGGAAGTCCGGGCGCGGCTTCTACACCTACGAGCGGCCGGGCTCACCGAAGGTCGTACCCGACGAGCACACGCCGGTGGCCGCGGACGTCGCGCCCGCAGACGGCGCCCGGGTCGTGGCCAAGGTCGGTATCGGCCACGCGAGGAGTGAGCTTGCGAGCCCCGCAGTCGTGGCCAAGGTCGGTATCGGCCACGCGAGGAGTGAGCTTGCGAGCCCCGCAGTTGTGGCCAAGGTCGGTGTCGTGGGGTCGGGGACCATGGCCACCGGCATCATCGAGGTCTTCGCCAAGGCCGGCTACGAGGTCATCTCGGTGACCCGGGGCGCGGAGAAGTCCGCCGCGGTCTGCGAGGCGGTCAAGACGTCGCTGAACAAGGGCGTGGTCCGGGGCCGGCTCGCCGAGACCGACCGGGACGCCGCGCTGGGCCGGGTGAACTGGTCCGCCACGCTTGAGCACCTCGCCGACGTCGACCTGGTCGTCGAGGCCGTGGTCGAGGAGTTGAGCGTCAAGAAGGCGCTGTTCGCCAGCCTGGACGAGATCTGCAAGCCGGGCGTCGTGCTCGCCACCACCACCTCGTCGCTGCCGGTGATCGACGTGGCGATGGCCACCCAGCGCCCCGCCGACGTGGTCGGCCTGCACTTCTTCAACCCGGCGCCGGTGATGCCGCTTGTCGAGGTCGTGCGGACCATCCGCACCTCCGGCGAGACCTCGGCCACCGCCCGCGCGGTCTGCGCGGCGCTCGGCAAGACCGCCGTGGTCTGCGGCGACCGGTCCGGGTTCATCGTCAACGCGCTGCTCTTCCCGTATCTGAACGACGCGGTGCGGATGCTGGAGGCCAGCTACTCCACCGCCGACGACATCGACCACGCGATGAAGCTCGGCTGCGGCTACCCGATGGGCCCGTTCGAGCTGCTCGACGTGGTCGGCCTGGACGTCGCGCTGGCCATCCAGCGGGAGCTGTACCTGGAGCTGCGCGAGCCCGGCTTCGCCCCGGCGCCGCTGCTGGAGCACCTGGTCACCGCCGGCTACCTGGGGCGCAAGACCGGCCGCGGCTTCCGCGACCACACCAACCGCTGAGCGGGTCAACGGCCCGCGCCGGTGACGGCGTCCCGCCCAGGCGGGGGCGTGCCCGTGCCAAGATCGCCCGGAGGTCGGCCGTACGCTGGTAACCGTGAGCCCCCGTCGCAATCGGCCCCGCCCGGATGACCGTACCGGCCTGGACGCCGACCGAGCCCGGCACGGCGTGTCGACCGTGCAGCAGTGGCGCGACGGCGACTGGCAGGTACGCGCGATCAGCGGCGGGGCGTCCGCCAAGACGTACCGCTGTCCCGGCTGCGACCAGGAGATCCGGCCCGGCGTGGCGCACCTGGTGGCCTGGCCGGCCGACGACCGGGGTGACCTGACCGACCGTCGGCACTGGCACAGCGGCTGCTGGCGGGCCCGGGACCGGCGCCTGCCGAACCTCCAGCGGGGGCGCGGCGCCCCCCGCCACGGCTGAGCGATCTGGATCACCGGGTTCCGGCCCCGGCGGGCGGCGCGACCGGCGACGCGGGAGACTGGGACGGTGAGCACTCCGATCCGCGCCTCGTCGATCCTGCCCGGCCGCCGGGAAGACATCGAGCTGCACACCGCCGACGGGCTGACGCTCGTCGGCGAGCTGGCCCGGCCGCTGGACCGCGCGCCGGTCGGCACCCTGGTCTGCCTGCACCCGCTGCCCACCCACGGCGGGATGATGGACAGCCACGTGTTCCGCAAGGCGGCCTGGCGGCTGCCCGCGCTGGCCGACCTGGCCGTGCTCCGGTTCAACACCCGCGGCACCAGCAGCGTCCGTGGCACCAGCGAAGGGGCGTTCGACAACGCCGTCGACGAGCGGTTCGACGTGGCCGCCGCGATCGAGTACGCCGAATTCCACGAGCTGCCGAACATCTGGCTGGTGGGCTGGTCCTTCGGCACCGACCTGGCGTTGAAGCACGGCTGCGACCCGGCGGTGGCCGGCGCGATCCTGCTCTCCCCGCCGTTGCGCTACTCCGCCCCGGAAGACCTCCAGGTCTGGGCCGACTCGGGCCGGCCGCTCACCGCCCTGGTCCCGGAGTTCGACGACTACCTGCGCCCCGAGGAGGCCCGGCGGCGGTTCGCCGCGATCCCGCAGGCCGAGGTGGTCGGCGTGGACGGCGCCAAGCACCTCTGGGTCGGCGACGCGGAGAAGGTGCTCGACGAGATCGTCCGGCGGGTCGCCCCGGCCGTGCCGCTGCCGCTGCCGACCACCTGGGACGGCCCGATGGAGACCGGCGACGTCAGCGCGTACGCCGACCGCACGGTGGCCGCGTTCGCCGACACCCCGGTCCCCGGGCCGGAGCAGCGGAACGCCGGGTAACCGTCAGCGCGCGTCCTGCCGGGGCAGCACCACCTCGCGGAGGATCAACTGCAACGCGGCCACCGTGGGGATCGCGATCAGCGCGCCCACCACGCCCAGCAGCGACACCCCGAGCAGCGCGGCGAGCAGCGCGGCCACCTCGTTCACCGACACCGCCCGGCGCATGATCTTCGGGTAGATCAGGTAGTTTTCCACCTGCTGGTAGACCACGAAGAACACCAGGCAGGCGATGCCCACCGGCAGGTCGGTGGCGAGGCCGACCAGCGTCACCACCACCGCGCCCAGGGTCGCCCCGATCTGCGGGATCAGGTCGGTCACCGCGACCACCACCGCCAGGGCGAACGGGTACGGCAGGTCGACCACCATCGCGAACACGAACGTGCTCGCCCCGGCAAGCACGGCGATGGCAAGCGCGCCGACCATGTACGCGCCGACCCGGGTCAGGATCTCGTCGCCGATCAGCCGCACCCGTTCCCGGCGGGAGCGCGGCACCAGCGCGTACCCGAGGTTGCGCAGCTTGTCGAAGTAGGCCAGGAAGTAGATCGTCAGCACCAGCACGGTCAGCACCCGGAAGAGCGTGCCGAAGATCAACTGCGCGCCGCCCAGCACGCCGCCGAGCGCCCGGGCGATCGTGTCGGCGTTCGCCGCCGACCGGACCCGCTCCATCACGTCGTACCGGACCACGAGATCGTTCACCGTGGGGTTGCGCCGCAGGTCCTCGACGTAGCCGGGCAGTTGCTGGATGAACTGCCCGGACTGCGTCACCACCGGGGGCACCAGCGCCAGCAGCCCGCCGACGATGAGCAGCACCACGGTCAGCGACACCACCGCCACGGCCAGCCCGTGCGGCAGGCCCCAACCACGCAATCGGACCACCGCCGGGTACAGGCCCACCGCGAGGAAGAGCGCGATCACCACCAGCACCAGGATGCCGGCCGCGTTCCGCACGCCCAGGAACACCGCGTACGCCAGCAGCACGCCGAGCGCCCCGGTGAAGCCGACCAGGAAGCTGTTGCGTCGCAGTGGTCGCCCGGGCACCCCGAACCGCCCCGACGGCTCGAACTCGCCCGGCTCGATGTCGGTGGCGTCGCCGCCCGCGGTCGCGGCGTCACCGATGGGCGCGCTCGCGGGCCTGCCGGTGCCGCGCCCGGTGTCGGTACGTCCGGTGTCGCTGCTCCCGGTCGGGGCGGCCGGGTCGGGTCCGGTTGGGGCGGCCGGGTCGGTTCCGGTGTGGGCGGCCGGGCCGGGTCGGGGCTGGGCGGCCCCGGGTCCGGTGTGGGCGTCGCGGGTCGTGCCGGAACCCGGAGGTCGGGCGGGAGCGCCGTCCCCCGGGGCGGCGGCGCCGGGCGGTGCCGGCGTGTCGTGCTGGCCGGTGAACTCCGGCTCCGGGCGTAGCGCCTCGAACGGGTCGTCGTCCGGGGCTGCGGATCCCGCCTGCGACACCCGTGCCCTCCCGGCTACCCGTTGCCCCGCTCGGCGCGTCGGAGCGACTCGTGACGGGCCGCGCCTCGCTGACGCCGAAGCCCTCCTGCCCGCAGGGTAGCCGCCACCGATCGCGCCGGCCATCCCTCCGCTGCTCCGCGTTCCCACCGCCGGGTGGACGGGTGTGCGCCGTCCGCATCGCCTCGACATTGCCGTGGCCTGCCGGCGGCGCCAGCTCGGCGATGTGGTGCGGTCGGCGCGTGCCGGATACCGCCGTTTCGCCGAGCTGGCATTGATCTTGGCTCGGCGAAACGTGACCGGTGACGGGTGGCTTTGTGGCGGTCAGTCCTTGTCGACGGTGACCGCGCTCGGCTTGGCGCTACGCTCGTCGGTGGTGGGCTTGGTCGGGCGCTTGCCGTTCTCGCCGGTGCTGGTGATCTTCGTGGGGGTGGCGCCCCGGCCGCCCTCGCCCGGTACGGCGGCCACGGTGGGCTCCCCGTCGACGCTCGCGCCGGCGGCCGAGTCCATCGTGGTCACCGGCTCGGCGATCGGCTTCGCCTGCCCGGCCTCCGCCGGCTCGCCGCTCGGTCGGTGCCCGCCGTTGTCCGGGCCGGCGCCGTTGGTGGTCACCGCGGCCGTGCCCTTCGCCGTGCCGCTGCCCACCAGGGCCCCGTTGGTCGCGGTGGCGAGGTCGCCCGGGTCGACCGGGGTGGCCGAGATGCCCGCCGACTCGGCGTCCCGACGCAGCGTCGTGAGCCGGTTCTGCAGGTCGTCGGACTCCTGCCGGGACTTCCACGTCTCGGTGCGCAGGTCGGCCAGCTCCTGCTGCGCCTTGGCGATCTCCAGCATCACCCCGGCGAGCTGTTGCCGGCCCGCGGCGACCTCCTGCTGGGTGGCGGCGAGGTGCTGCTGGGTGGTGGCCAGGTGCTGCTGGGTCGTGGCCGCGTACTCCTCGAACTGGCGGCGCGAGGCCGCGACGTGCTCGTCGGCCCGGCGGCGCTGCTCGGCGGCGTCCGCCTCGGCGCGGCGCAGCAGCTCGGCGGCCTCCAGCTCGGCCTGCTGCCGCATGGTGAGCGCGTCTTCCTCGGCGGCCTGCCGGATGCTCGCGGCGTTCCGCTCGATCTCGTCCCGCCGGGTCGTGTACGCCTGCTCCAGCTCCTCGTGCCGGGCGGTGTGCTGCTTGTCCAGCTCGTCGCGGCGCTTGGCGAACTCCTGCTCGGCGGCGGCCCGGTGCTGGGCCAGCTCCTTCTCCGCCTTCTCCCGCTGCCCGGCGACCTCCTTCTCCACCCCGGCCCGCCAGGCGCCCAGTTCCTGCTGGGTCTGGGCGCGGGACTGCTGCACGTACGCCTCGGTCTCGGTGCGCATCCGCTGCACGTACGCGTCGACCTCGGCGCGGTTGCGTTTGCCGGCCTCGGCGGCGTCGGCGGTGAGCCGGTTGGCCTCGGTGCGGGCCCGGCCGCGGGTGCCCTTGGCCGCCTCCTCCGCGTCGTCCACGATCTTCTTGGCCTCGGCCAGCGCCTTGGCGTGGGTGGCCCGGCCGGCCTCGGCGGCGGCGTCGGTGAGCCGCTTCGCCTCCTGCTGGCCCTTGGCGTGCACCTCCTTGGCCGCCTCGCGCAGTTGATTCGCTTCCTGCTGCGCCTTGGCCACCGCCTCCTTGGCCGCCTCGCGCAGCCGGGCGGCCTCCTGCTGGGCCCGGGAGTGGATCTCCTTGGCGGTGTCCCGTAGCTGGGTGGCTTCCTGCTGCGCCTTGGCCAGCGCGTCCTGGGCCGTCCGGCGCAGCTTCTCGGCCTCGTCCTGGGCGGCCGTACGCAGCTTCGTGGACTCGTCCTTGGCGGCCTTCAGAGTGGCCTCCGCCTCGGCCTTGCGGGCGGCGGTGTGCCGCTCCTCCTCGGCCCGGCGGGCGGCGAGCGCGATCTCGAAGTCCTTGAAGGCGTGCGCGGCCTGCTCCCGCGCCTCCTCGACGATGTGCTCGGCGGCGGCCCGGCGGGCCTCGATCTCCTCGTTGGCGGCGGCGAGGATGTCCTCGGCCTGCTCCTCGGCCATGGTAAGGATCTGCTCGACCCGGGGACCGAGGTGCCGGAACGAGGCGCGGTCGACCACGCCCACCTGCTTGCGCACCTGGGCGAGGTCGCGCTGAAGCACCTCGACCTGACCCGCCAGCTTGTGGATCTGGGTGTACGCCTGCTCCCGCTCGGTGGTCAGCGCCGCGATCTCGTGTTCCGCGCGGGCGACATAGCGGTCGACCTGCCGTTTCTCATATCCCCGCAGCGCGGACTCGAAGCTGGGTTCCGTGGTCACGTCCCCGCCGAGCGCGAACAGTTCCTCGCCGTGCGACATGCCTCCATCCTCACACGCATCCGGCTCTGCGGGGGCGATACGGACGCCCCTTCTGGGACCTACTTCACCCTCGTGGCGAAACGGGCCGGGGAAAGCATGACGGCGCGGGGTGGCACCGGTAACCCGGTGTCACCCCGCGCCGTGGCCCATGCCCCGTCAGCGGTTGGTGGCTCAGCCGGCCGACTCGGCCGTCACCTTCTGGCCGGCGGCGTCGGCCTTCGGCGTCTCGCCCTTGTTGCCGCCCGCCGGCACGCCCGGCACGATGCCGGCCAGGCCGGAGAGCATCTGCCCGAGCTGCGAGGTGACCGCGTCCTTCTGGCGGGTCAGGTCCTCGACCTCGCGGCGGGCCGCCTGTGTGGTCAGCTCGGCCTCGGTGCGGGCCTCGTTGAGCACCCGCTGCGACTCGGCCCGCGCCTCGTTCAGCGTCTTGTCGGCAAGCGCCTTGGCCTTGTCGACCGTGTCGTTGGCGGTGCGCTCGGACTCGACCCGACGGGCCTCGGCCCGCTGCTCGATCTCCTTCGCCCGCTCCTGGGCGGCACGGGCCCGCTGCTCGGCCTCGTTGACCATCTTCTGGGTCTGGGAGACCTGCGCGGCGTGTCGTGCCGACTCCTCGCGCTCGGCCTTCTCGCGCCGCTCGGCGAGCTGGAGCTCCAGGGCCTGGAGGTCCTTGTCGCGCTTGTCGCGCGCGTCGGTGAGCAGCTTGGTCGCCTCGGCCCGCTTCTCCTCGGCCTCCCGGGCGGCCTTGGCGCGCTGCTGGGTGATCTCCCGCTCGGCGGTGGCGCGCAGGGTGGCGACCTCCCGCTCGACCGTCGACTTCAGCTCGGCCACCTCGTGCGCGGTGACCGTACGGAGCTGCTTGGTCTCCCGGTCCGCGTCGGCGCGCAGGGTGTCCGCCTCCCGGCGGGCCTGGACGCGGACCTCGGCGGCCTCACGCTCGGCGGCGGTGCGGACGCTGCCGGCCTCGCGCTCGGCGGTGGCCTTCATGGCGGCGGCCTCGGCGCGCGCCTTGTCCGTGATCTCCCGGGCCTCGAGGCGGGCGGCGGAGAGGATGCCCTCCGACTCGCGCTTGGCCTCGTTGCGGTGGTCGTTCGCCTGCTCCTCGGCCAGCCGGAGGATCTGCTCGACGCGGGTGCCCAGACCGGAGAGGGTCGGCCGGCTGTTCTCCTCGAGCTGCTTGTTGGTCTCGGTGAGCTTCTGCTCGAGCGCGCCCTGGCGCTGCTCGGCCTGCCGGAGGCGGCGCTGGGCGTCGTTCATCCGCTGCTCGGCCTCGGCACGGGCCTGCTCGGACTGGCTCAGTGCGGCGGTCAGCCGGCCGATGAAGTCGTCGACCTGGTTGGTGTTGTATCCGCGCAGGCCAACAGTGAAATCGGGCTGTGAGTTCGCGTTATCGAAGAACGCAAGAGGGGAGGACTGCTGCTGGGGCATTGGGACATACTCGCAGACGCCCCAGGGTGGTTCGCAAGAGTGGTCGGCACCTTTCGCGTCCTCTTTACATGGTCAACTCCTTCGACCGGGCTGACCGGGCCGAACGGCGATCTTGGCAGCTCCCGGGCGGGGCGGGCGGCGGTGGGGCGGTGACGGGAAAGGGCCACGGGTCGACGCCCGTGGCCCTTTGTCATCACGTCTGTCTTCACGACTGTCCCGACGACAGTCGAATGGCGTCACGGTCGGCCGGAAAGGCAATCCGGCACAACCGTACGGTCAGTGCCCGCGGAACCGGTTGATCGCGCTTTCGTGCCGCGACCGCAGCGCGGTGTCGCGGACGCCGAGCCCGTCGGTCGGGGCCAGGCAGCGTACGCCCACCTTGCCCTGGTGCGCGTTGCGGTGCACCTCGTACGCGGCCTGGCCGGTCTGCTCCAGCGGATAGGTCCTCGACACGGTCGGGTGCACCTTGCCGAGCGCCACCAGCCGGTTGGCCTGCCACGCCTCGTGGTAGTTGGCGAAGTGGCTGCCGACGATGCGCTTGAGGTGCATCCACAGGTAGCGGTTGTCGTACTGGTGCAGGTAGCCGCTGGTGGAGGCGCAGGTGACGATCGTGCCGCCCTTCTTGGCGACGTACACGCTGGCGCCGAAGGTCTCCCGGCCCGGGTGCTCGAACACGATGTCCGGGTCCTCGCCGCCGGTCAGCTCGCGGATCCGTTCGCCGAAGCGACGCCACTCGTCCTGGTCCTGCGTCTGCTCGTCGGACCAGAACCGGAAGCCCTCGGCGGTGCGGTCGATGACCAGCTCGGCGCCCATCTTCCGGCACAGCTCGGCCTTCTCCGGCGAGGAGACCACGCAGACCGGGATCGCCCCGCCGCCCAGCGCCATCTGGGTGGCGTAGCCGCCCAGCCCGCCGGACGCGCCCCAGATCAGCACCACGTCGCCCTGCTTCATGTTGGCCCCGTGGTGCGAGACGAGCTGCCGGTAGGCGGTGGAGTTGACCAGCCCGGGGCTGGCCGCCTCCTCCCAGCTCAGGTGGCGCGGCTTCGGCATCAGTTGGTTGGCCTTGACCACGGCCAGTTCGGCGAGGCCGCCGAAGTTGGTCTCGAAGCCCCAGATCCGCTGCTGCGGGTCGAGCATCGTGTCGTCGTGGCCGGCGGCGTCCTCCAGCTCGACCGACAGGCAGTGCGCCACCACCTCGTCGCCGACCTTCCACTTCGTCACTCCGGGCCCGGTCCGCAGCACCACGCCGGCCGCGTCCGACCCGACCACGTGGTACGGCAGGTCGTGTCGGCGGGTCAGCTCGGAGAGCCGGCCGTAGCGCCTGAGGAACGTGAACGTGGGCAGCGGCTCGAAGATGCTCGTCCACACCGTGTTGTAGTTGATCGCGCTGGCCATCACCGCGACAAGCGCCTCGCCCGGGCCCAGCTCGGGGGTGGGCACCTCCTGGACGTGCAGCGCCTTCCGCGGGTCCTTGTCCCGGGTGGCCAGGCCGTCGAACATGTGGGTGTCCTCGGCGCGGACCACCACGCCGCGGTAGCTCTCCGGCACCGGCAGGCCGGCGAGGCCGGCGAGGTCCCGCTCCGGCTGCGCCGAGCCCTCCGCCGTCATGATCGCATCAAGGATGTCCTGCACGGTGACCTCCCGTTCGTCAGCACCCGCACCGGGGCAGGGGTGCTGCCATCGTCGGCGCGGTGCGACGGGACCGCCATGTCGACGGTCGACACATCCGGCACCGGACGCGCTCCTGTGCGGCGGGACGTTACTAAACGGTAGCTAAGGTCGGAAGCCCAGTGTGAAAAACTGCATCGGCCGATGCGCGACAGGTGTGAGGAGGGGGCCCTTCTTAACAGACGTCTGTTAAGAAGGGCCCCCTCCTTGCACCTCAGGCGGGCTGGACCAACTCGATCAGCACGCCGCCGGCGTCCTTCGGGTGCACGAAGTTGACCCGGGAGTCCGACGTCCCGCGCCGCGGGGTCTCGTAGAGCAGCCGGACCCCGCGCTCCCGCAACGCCGCGCACGTCGCGTCGATGTCCGCCACCGTGTACGCGACCTGCTGGATGCCCGGCCCGCGCTTGTCGAGGAACTTGCCGATCGTCGAGTCGGGCGAGAGCGGGGCGAGCAACTGCACCATGCCGCCGGAGGCGTCCGGGCCGACCGCCAGCATCGCCTCGCGTACGCCCTGTTCCTCGTTCGTCTCGGTGTGCACGCAGCGCATGCCGAAGGTGCGCTGGTAGAAGTCGATCGCGGCGTCCAGGTCCGCGACAGCGATCCCGACGTGGTCGATGCGGCGCAGACCGATGTCTGTGACAAACTCGGCAGCGGGCTCGACGGAGGAGTTCTCAGCCATGACGCTAGTCTGACCGAACAATCGTTAAGGCGTACAGGTCGGCACCCCCCTCGGAGGCAGGCATGGCTTCGGTGATCGTCAGCGGCGCGCGGACCCCGATGGGCCGCCTGCTGGGCAACCTCAAGGACCTTCCGGCGACCAGGCTCGGCGGCATCGCGATCAAGGCGGCGCTGGAACGCGCCGGCGTGGCACCGGACCAGGTGCAGTACGTGATCATGGGTCAGGTGCTCCAGGCGGGCGCCGGGCAGATCCCGGCCCGGCAGGCCGCCGTCGACGCGGGCATCCCGATGTCCACCCCGGCGCTCACCATCAACAAGGTCTGCCTCTCCGGCCTCGACGCCATCGCGCTTGCCGACCAGCTCATCCGGGCCGGCGAGTTCGACATCGTGGTGGCCGGCGGCATGGAGTCCATGACCAACGCCCCGCACCTGCTGCTCGGGCAGCGCGCCGGCTACAAGTACGGCAACGTGACGGTGAAGGACCACATGGCCCTCGACGGGCTCACCGACGTCTGGGACTGCTGCTCGATGGGCGAGTCCACCGAGCGCCACGGCGCGCGGCACGGCATCACCCGCGAGGAGCAGGACGCCTTCGCCGCCGCAAGCCACCAGCGCGCCGCCGCCGCCCAGAAGAACGGCCACTTCGCCGACGAGATCACCCCGGTGGTCATTCCGCAGCGCAAGGGCGATCCGCTGGTGATCGACGAGGACGAGGGCATCCGGCCGGACACCACGGCCGAGTCGCTCGGCCGGCTACGTCCCGCGTTCGCGAAGGACGGCACGATCACCGCGGGCAGCGCCTCGCCGATCTCCGACGGCGCCGCCGCGGTGGTCGTGATGAGCAAGGCCAAGGCGACGGAGCTGGGGCTCACCTGGTTGGCCGAGGTCGGCGCGCACGGCAACGTGGCCGGGCCGGACAACTCCCTGCACTCGCAGCCCTCCAACGCGATCAACCACGCCCTCAGGAAGGGCGGTCTGAGCCTCGACGACCTCGACCTCATCGAGATCAACGAGGCGTTCGCCGCGGTCGGCATCCAGTCCACCCGCGACCTCGGGATCAGCGCGGACAAGGTCAACGTCAACGGCGGGGCGATCGCGCTCGGCCACCCGATCGGCATGTCCGGCGCCCGGCTGGTGCTCACGCTGGCGCTGGAGCTGAAGCGGCGGGGCGGCGGCACCGGCGCGGCTGCGCTCTGTGGCGGCGGCGGCCAGGGCGACGCGCTGATCATCCACGTGCCGACGGGCGGCGAGTCCGACGCGTGAGTGACGTGAACATCGCGTCCACCGGTCCGGTGCGACGCAGCCGGGACGTACCCCTGCTGGTCGAGCGGGCCCGCGCGGGCGACCCCCGCGCGGTGGCCCGGCTGATCACCCTGGTCGAGTCCGGCGACGAGACGCTGCCCCAGGTCGCGGCGGCGCTGGCACCCTTCGCCGGGCACGCCCAGGTGGTCGGCCTGACCGGTTCGCCGGGCGTGGGCAAGTCGACCACCACGAACGAGCTGGTACGCGCGCTACGCGCCCGCGGCCACCGGGTCGGCGTGCTGGCCATCGATCCGTCCAGCCCGTTCACCGGCGGGGCGATCCTCGGCGACCGGGTCCGGATGCAGGACCACGCCACCGACCCCGGCGTCTACATCCGCTCTATGTCCAGCCGGGGCCACCTCGGCGGGCTCTCCGCCGCCACCCCCCAGGCGGTACGTGTGCTGGAAGGCGCCGGCTGCGACGTGGTCCTCGTCGAGACCGTCGGGGTCGGGCAGGCCGAGGTGGAGGTGGCCTCGCTCGCGGACACCACGCTCGTGCTGCTCGCCCCCGGGATGGGTGACGCGATCCAGGCGGTGAAGGCCGGCATCCTGGAGATCGCCGACGTCTTCGTGGTCAACAAGGCCGACCGGGACGGCGTGGACGCCACCGTCCGCGACATCCAGGGCATGATCGCGCTCGGCGAGCGCGGGCCGGGCGAGTGGCGCCCGCAGGTGGTGCGCGCGATCGCCGCCCGCGCCGAGGGCATCGACGACATCGCCGCCGCGATCGACAAGCACCGCGACTGGCTGGAGCGCCACGACGAGCTGCGTCGCCGCCGGGAGGCGCGGGCCGCCGCCGAGATCGAGGCCATCGCGCTGGGCGCCCTGCGGGACCGGATCGGCTCCCTGCGCGACGGTACGCAGCTCCCGACGCTCGCCGCCAAGGTGGCCCAGGGGGCCCTCGATCCGTACGCCGCGGCGGACGAGTTATTGGCCCAGCTCGGCACCTGACGACCCGACTCCATGATCGACGGTCGGGGGTGGGGCTTGTACGCTCCCGGGGTCGGGTTGGGCGAGGGTGATGGGGAGCAGGCGTGGAGCACGAGGCTACGCAGGAGCTGTCGTTGACGCCGGACGCGACGGCGGGCGGGACGACGCACGTCGCCGACGAGGTGGTGGAGAAGATCGCGGTGGCCGCCGCGAAGTCGGTGCCCGGCGTGGCCGAGCTGGGCGGTGACGTCGCCCGCTTCTTCAACGCCGTGTTCGACCGGGTCGGGCTGGACCAGCTCGGCGACGCCCGTCGCGGCTGTTCGGCGCACGTCACCAACGGCGCGGCCGTGGTCAACCTGGTCATCGTGATCGACGGCGGGCACCCGGTCCCGCAGGTCACCGACGCGGTGCGGGGCGCGGTCACCTCGGCCGTCGAGGCGTACGGGCTGCGCGTCGACGAGATCAACATCCGGGTGGACGACGTGGCGATCGGCAACCCGAGCACGCCCCTCGGTTGATTCCGCCCTCGGTTGGCTGCGCCCTCGGTTGGCTGTGCCCGACGAACGACGCTCCGACCGGTGGGTGGGTTCGCGTTGCCTAGGAACTTGATGACGTAGGTGGATCGACCGGACCGGCTGCCCACCGTCATTCCCCCGGGGGCGGGTCGGTGGCAGTGAGGCACGGGTGGAACGCCATGGGTGTCTCAGGGCCTCGCAGACACCCATGACGTTCCAGTTGCGGCCGATCCGGGCCATGGGTGGAACGCTGTGGGTGCCTCGGGCCGCCGAACGGACATCCGTGCTCACCGGGGCGACGCGGCGGCGGGGGCTGACTCGACTCCGCCCGCAGCTCGACGGGCGCACAGCCTTGCGATGATCAACACCGGTACGCCGAAGTGGTGGTGTCGCGTGGGCAGGGATGCCGCCATGTCGGCGTAGTGCAGGGCGGTAGGTCGTGGGATGCCGCGACTTCGGGTGAACTGGCGTCGGTGCGAGGCGTCGCACCCCTCCGCGCTCCGCCGACCGGGGTGACGGCCCGGGGCATCGGACCGGTTGGCCGGGACGGGCGGCCTAGGGGCGGATCAGCTCGACCTCGTCGCCCGCGAGCAGCTCCACCTCGCCCGTCGGGTTGCGTACCTCCAGAATCGGTACGCCCTCGTCGAGCTGCATGGTCCGGCGCTCGTTGCCGGTCGGCATCCGGGCGATGACCGAGCTGCCGGCCCCCAGTTCGACCCGCCGACGCTGCGGCGCTTCCCGAACCCGGGTGCCGAAGGGCCTGCTGGTGGTGACGAGCCCTTCCGACCGCAGCAACGAGATCGCCATACGGACGGCGTCGCGACCGATCTGGTGTTCCTGGCTGAGCCGCGTCTCGCTTCCGACGTTCGCTCCGGCCGCGAGTGCGCCCGACTCGATCTGCTCTCGGAGCAGGTCGGCGAGCTGCACGTAGACCGGAGTGTGCGACCGGGGATCGATAGCCATGCGGTAAGCCTTGTGCCTTCGTGGATGCGACCCAACAAGGCTTTGTTGCTTTGATGGATTGTTGCTACGTTGCCCTCTTGGTATGGTCGCGGTAGCAAGGCGTGCTCGGGCGGTCACCGACGAGTTCGACCCGTTCGTGGACGCTTGCTGCCGAGTTGCCCTGGTGTCGTACTGCGAAGTGACGCTGCGGCGGCAGGGCGGGCGGGTCCGCCGTGCGGGGTGGACGGCCGGACCCGCCCCTCCAGTCCTTCGACGCGAGAGGCGAGCGTGGTGCGGGAACGGTTCGTCATTCATCTGCCCGTCGAGGCCGGCGACCTGGCCGGCGCGGTACGCCTGGCCCGGGTGGTGGCCCGCTGGTCGGGATCGCTCGCCTCGGCGGACCCCGGCGAGACCACCGTGTCGGCCGAGGACGAGCAGGGCGTACGCCATCGGGTCTTCTGCGACCTGCGGATGGCCGGCGGCCGGCGCTGCCGGCTCCGGGCCGACCACGGCGGACCCTGCTCCCGGCTTACCGGTCGGTACGCGGCTCCTTAGCGATCGTTCAGGATGGCGTTCTACACTCGGTGCTCAGTCGAGGACTCGAGGAGGAGCTCCGCGCATGGACGCTGACGAGATCGCCGCCGGCCGGGCCCGCTGGCAGGCCCGCTACGACGCCGCCCGCAAGCGCGACGCGGACTTCACCACGCTCTCCGGCCTGCCGGTCGAACCGGTGTACGGGCCGCCGGAGGGGACGGCGTACCCGGGGTTCGAGCGGATCGGGTGGCCGGGCGAGTTCCCGTACACCCGGGGGTTGCACCCGACCGGCTATCGCGGACGGGCCTGGACCATCCGGCAGTTCGCCGGCTTCGGCAACGCCCGGCAGACGAACGAGCGCTACAAGATGATCCTCGGCGCCGGAGGCGGCGGGCTCTCCGTCGCCTTCGACATGCCGACGCTGATGGGCCGCGACTCGGACGACCCGCAGTCGCTCGGTGAGGTCGGGCACTGCGGCGTGGCGGTCGACTCCGCCGCCGACATGGAGGTGCTCTTCGACGGCATCGACCTGGCCGGCGTCACCACCTCGATGACCATCTCCGGCCCGGCCGTGCCGGTCTTCTGCATGTACCTGGTGGCCGCCGAGCGGCAGGGCGCCGACCTGTCCACGCTCGACGGGACGCTCCAGACGGACATCTTCAAGGAGTACATCGCGCAGAAGGAGTGGCTCTTCGACCCCGAGCCGCACCTGCGCCTGATCGGCGACCTGATGGAATACTGCGCCGCCGAGATCCCGCGCTACAAGCCGCTCTCGGTCTCCGGCTACCACATCCGGGAGGCCGGCTCGACCGCCGCGCAGGAGTTGGCGTACACGCTCGCCGACGGGTTCGGCTATGTCGAGCTGGGACTGTCGCGCGGGCTCGACGTCAACGTCTTCGCCCCCGGGCTCAGCTTCTTCTTCGACTCCCACCTGGACTTCTTCGAGGAGATCGCCAAGTTCCGGGCGGCCCGCCGGATCTGGGCCCGCTGGCTGCGCGACGTCTACGGCGCCACCAGCGAGAAGGCGCAGTGGCTGCGGTTCCACACCCAGACCGCCGGGGTGTCGCTGACCGCCCAGCAGCCGGTCAACAACGTGGTACGCACCGCGGTCGAGGCCCTCGCGGCGGTGCTCGGCGGCACCAACTCGCTGCACACCAACGCGCTCGACGAGACCCTCGCGCTGCCCACCGACGAGTCCGCCGAGATCGCCCTGCGGACCCAGCAGGTGCTGATGGAGGAGACCGGGGTGACGAACGTGGCCGACCCGCTCGGCGGCGCCTGGTACGTGGAGGCGCTCACCGACCGGATCGAGGCCGAGGCGGAGGAGATCTTCGCCCGGATCCGGCAGCTCGGCGGCGACGGCCCGCACCGGATCGGGCCGATGACCTCGGGCATCCTGCGCGGCATCGAGGACGGCTGGTTCACCGGGCACATCGCCGAGTCGGCGTTCGTCTACCAGCAGGCGCTGGAGAAGGGCGACAAGAAGATCGTCGGCGTCAACTGCCACACCGGCACGGTCGCCAAGGAGTTGGAGATCCTGCGCATCTCGCACGAGGTGGAGGTGGAGCAGCGCCGGGTGCTGGCCGAGCGGAAGTCGGGCCGCGACGACGTGGCGGTCACCGCCGCCGTACGCCGGATGGTGGAGGTCGGCCGGACCGGGGAGAACATGATCCCGGCGATGCTCGACGCGGTCCGCGCCGAGGCCACGCTCGGCGAGATCTGCGACGCGCTGCGCGCCGAGTGGGGCGTCTACCGCGAGCCCGCTCGCTTCTAGCGGTAAGGCGGGGGCCCTTCTTAACACACGTGTGTTAAGAAGGGCCCCCGCCTTACACCTCTGAGCAGGGGTGAGAGTCGCAACGTCGACCTCGCGGGTGAACGGTCTTCGGTGCGACACGTGCGAGACTAGACAACCATGAGCGACCCACGGATCACCTCGTCGATCTTCACCCGCGGCGCGGTCGACCTCAGCGCGCTGCGCACCCCCGCACCGGCCGACACCTCTCCCGCCACACCGACACCGGGCGGCCCGCCCGCCGGGCTGCCGGGCAGCCCCGCCGGCTCAGCCGCCGTGCTCGACGTGACCGAGGCGAACATCCAGTCCGAGGTGCTCGAACGCTCGCTCAGCACACCGGTCGTGGTCTTCTTCGGCGCCGCCGGCTACCCGGAGAGCGACCAGTTCGCCCCGGTGCTGGAGCGGCTGGCCGCCGAGGGTGACGGGGCGTGGCTCCTGGCCCGGGTCGACGTGCAGCAGCAGCCCCGGCTCGCGCAGATGTTCCAGCTCCAGACGCTGCCGACCACCTACGCCATCGTCGGCGGGCGGCCGGTCGACGCCTTCCCGGGCGTGGTGCCCGAGCCGCAGTTGCGGCAGTGGATCCAGGCCGTGCTCAAGGCCGCCGGCGTCACGGTGGCCGAGCCGGAGGACCCGCGGCTCGACGCGGCCGACGACGCGCTGATGAGCGGCGACCTCGACGCCGCCGAGGCGGCGTACCGGAAGATCCTCGCCGAGTCACCGGCGGACGCGGCGGCGGAGGCCGGCCTGGCCCAGGTCGGGCTGGCCCGGCGGGTGGCCGGCGCCGACCCGCAGGGTGCGCTCGACGCCGCGGCGGCCGACCCCGACGACGTGGACGCGCAACTGCTGGCCGCCGACATCGAGGTGCTCAGCGGCCTGGCCGAGCAGGCATACAAGCGACTTGTCGCCACCGTCCGCCGGACCGCCGGCGAGGAGCGGGACCGGGTACGCCAGCACCTGATCGGCCTGTTCACCATCGCCGGCCCGGACGACCCCGCCGTGGCCTCCGCCCGACGCGCGTTGGCCAGCGCCTTGTTCTGAACCCGACGTACGCCCGCGCGGGCCGGCGCACCGCCGGCCCGCCCGACCACCGAGGACGGGAGCTCATGATGCGCCGGATCGCCGTCCTCGACGCGCCGACGAACCTCGGGCTGCGCCCGCCCACGGCCAGCTCCGTCCCCGGCTGCGGCAAGGCGCCCGGTGCGCTGCGCGACCACGGGCTGCTCGCCCGGCTGCGCGCCCGCGACGCCGGCTGTCTCACCCCACCCCGGTACGACCCGGGCGACTGGCGCCCGGGCGACGGCGTCTGCCACGCGCCGGAGATCTCCGCGTACTCGGCGGCGCTCGCCGACCGGATCGGCGCGATCATCGACCGGGGTGAGTTCCCGTTGGTGCTCGGCGGGGACTGTTCGGTGCTGCTCGGCTCGGCGCTCGCCATGCACCGGCTCGGCGAGGCGGTCGGCGGGCGGATCGGGTTGGTCTTCGTCGACGGCCACTCCGATTTCCGGCACCCCGGCAACGCCTCGTACGTCGGCGCGGCGGCGGGGGAGGACCTGGCCCTGGTCACCGGGCGGGGGCAGTCCGACCTGGCCGCCATCGAGGGGCGACGGCCCTACTTCCGGGACATCGACGTGGTGGTGCTCGGCATCCGCGCGCAGGACGAATACCGCCTCGACCTCCAGGCCGCCGGCATCACCACCCGGCCGGTGCCGGCGCTGCGTGCCGAGGGCGCGGCCCGGACCGCCCAGTGGGCGCACGAGCAGCTCGTCGACTGCGCCGGCTACTGGGTGCACATCGACGTCGACGTGCTCGACCCGGCGGTGATGCCCGCGGTCGACGCCCCCGACCCGGGCGGCATCGCCTTCGCCGAGCTGGAGATCCTGCTCGCCGGGCTGGTCGACACCCCGCACTGCCTCGGCGTCGAGCTGACCGTCTTCGACCCCGACTACGACCCGGACGGCGCGTACGCGGCGGAGATCGTGAACACGGTGGTGGCCGGGCTCGCCCCGGTGGCCGCCCCGGGCGCCGCGCCGCCCCGGCTGCTGCCGGCCGACCCGGTCGCCCCGACGCCCCGCACGGGCAACGGCCGCCGCGCGGAGCGTGGACCGGCGGCCGTGCCCGCGCCCGCCGTCGCGACGGATCCGATCGGTCCGCCGGAAGCCGCGGCGAACCCGATTGGTACGTCGGCCGTGGCGACGGCTCCGATCGGCACGCCGGCCGTCGCGAACGGGAGCGGCGACCGGACGCCGTCGCCGGGGGAGGAGCCGCGGGAGTGGCTGCCGGAGCCCGGCGAGACGGGACCCGGGCCGGCGGTCGGCCCCGGGCTGCTCCGCCGGGTCGCGGTGCCCGAGGTGGACGCCCCGCCGGCCGGGGAGACGACGCCGGTCACCGACGACACCGCCTGAGCGCGCCCGGTCGGCGCGTGGGGCCGCGCCGGTCGGCGCGTGAGGTCGCCCCGGTCAGCGGGCGAGGCCGCGCAGGAAACGCTCGGCGATCGGCACCGCGCTCGTCGTGCTGGAACCGCCCTGCTCGACGAAGACCGCGAAGGCCACGTCGCCCTGCCAGCCGACGAACCAGGCATGGGTGTGCGCCGGGTTGTTGTCGTATTCCGCGGTGCCGGTCTTGCCGTGCACCGGCTCGCCCGGCACGTCCGCCAGCGCGGCGGCGGTGCCGCCGGTGACCACGCCGCGCATCATCGTCTTGAGCGCCGCCACGGACTCCGGCTTGAGCGCCGGGCCGGCCGGCGCGAGCTTGCCCGGCACCGGATCGACAAGCAGTTGCGGCTGCTGGAAGCTGCCCCGCGCCACGGCCGCGGTGGCGCCGGCCATGGCCAGCGGGCTGACCACTGTGGTGCCCTGGCCGATGGCGGCGGCGGCCTGCTCGGTGGGGCCGCCGTTCGCGGAGATCTTGCCGGTGAACACGTCCGCGCCGAGGTTCCAGTCGGCCTCCAGGCCGAGCGTACGGCCGGCCTGGGCGAGCCCGTCCGCGCCGAGTTGCGGGGCGAGGGAGGTGAAGGCGGTGTTGCAGGACTTGGCGAAGTCGGTGGCGAACGGCACCTTGCCCAGCGCGAAGTTGTCCGAGTTCTTGAAGATCCGGCCGTCGACCTCGGCGGTCTTCGGGCAGTCCACGGTGGTCTGCGGTGTCACCGCGCCCCGGTCGAGCAGGCCGAGCGCGCTGACCATCTTGAACGTCGAGCCGGGCGGCACCTGCGCGGTGAAGGCCAGGTTCTCGCCGGCGGCGCCGGGGCCGTTGGCGGCAGCCAGCACCGTGCCGTCGCTGATCCGCACCGCGACCAGGGCCGAGCGCCGCTTCTGGCCCCGCAACGCGGTGTCGGCGGCGTTCTGGGTGGCCACGTCCAGCGTGGTCTTCACCGGCTGCCCGGGCTTCGGCTCGCTGCGGAAGACCTCGGTGCCGGTGGGCTCGGTGGCACCCTCCGCCGCGGGCCGTTCGGTGATCACGGTGACGCCGGGCGTGCCGCGCAACCGCTCGTCGTAGCGGCCCTGTAGACCGCCGTGGCCGACCAGGTCACCGCGGGCGTACCGGTCGGGGTGGGCCTGGAGGTCGTCGGCCTGCGCCGGGTCGACGGAGCCGAGCAGCGCGCGGGCGAACTCCCGGGTCGGGGCCAACATGAGCGTGTCGGTGGGGAACCGGGTGCCGGGCAGGTCGTAGATGCGGGGTTTGATCTGCCGGTATGCCTCGTCGCGCAGGGTGACCACCTCGACGAGCGCGTCCCGGTCCGCATCCTTGAGGCGTTTGGGCAGGTCACTGAGGTCGACCGGAGGATCGAGCGCGGGCCGGATCGCCTTGAGGGCGGCGTCGAGCTTACGCGCCAGCCCGGGCGCGTCGGTGACCTCACCGGCCGCGACCTGCACCCGGACCACCGGCCGGGGCGCGACGATCGGTTCGCCGGCGGCGTCGAGCACCGCGGCGCGCCCCGCCGGCTCCCGGCGCAACGCGAGGTGGTCGCCGTCGGTCAGCTTCTCGTGCACCACGCCCGGCTCCCAGATCACCTGCCACTGGTCGCCGTCGCCCTTGAGGCGTACCGGATTCTCGTAGGCCCAGCGGGCGCCGCCCGGGAGCGCCCAGGTGAGCCGCACCCGGGCGGTGGCGATGTCGCCGGCGACCGTGATGTCGCCGGTGCGTTCCAGGTCGGGCGGGGTGGCGGCCAGGTCGCCGGAGAGCGCCTTGATCCGCTTGGTCACCTCGGTGGCCGACAGCCGCGCCCCGGTCGGCTCGATGAAGCCGACCGGTTGCAGGTCGCCCGACCGCCAGCCGCTCAGGAAGGCGTCGACGGCGCGCTCCGGCCCGTCCTCGCCGGAGCACCCGGTCACCGCTCCGGCGGCTAGCAGGGCGGCGAGCAGCGCCGGGAGCAGCCGACGGCGGGAGTTGCGGCGGGGGCGTACGGGGTACGACAGGGGCATGAAGCGGTCCCTCCGGTGCGTAACTGATCTGCACGCTAGTACGGGGTGCGGCTGCCCACCGCCCCGCCACCGCCTCCGCGCGGCGAGAAGGGCCGTGTGACAGTGTGATGAACATCGCCAGCCGGGTATTCCGGGTCCGGCCGACCACGCACCCGCAACAGGTGAAAGGGCACAGTCCCGATCCGGACGTCCGGCCAGTGGTCCGCCGACGGAGGAGCACAACGGCAGGGCCTAGGCTGGGCGGCAGAGTGACCCACAACGCGGTGGGTCGAGGGGAGTGGCACCGATGGACCGGCGTCCGGCGATCAAACCGGGACCCGACCTCCGGCAGGCTGACACCAGCCGGGACGATGACGGCTTCGATTCGGAGACCGACGGGGATGGTTTCGGCCACCTCGACACAGGAGTGACCGGGATGACCGGTTCCAGCATCGACACCCTCTACGACCTGGGCCTGCCGACGCAGGCGCTCGTCGACGAGTCGGAGGACGCCGAGCTGGACGAGCCGGTGCCCAACGCGGAGCGGCTGGTCGCCCAGGCGGTCGTGCTGGCCGGCGACGACCACGACGCCGCCACGCTCGTGGACCGTTTCTGGCGGTTCGCGCCGGACGAGGAGCTGATCGGCTTCACCGCCGAGGAGATGCTGGAGGCGGCCCGGGCGCACCGGGACCTGGCCCAGCAGCGGGTTCCGGGCGAGCTGAAGCTGCGCATCCACGAGCCGGACGCCGAGCAGCACCACACCGTGGTCGAGATCGTCACCGACGACATGCCGTTCCTGGTCGACTCCGTCACCGCGCTGCTGAACTCCCGCCACCTCGACGTACACCTGCTGGTGCACCCGCTCGTGGTGGTCCGGCGCGAGCCGCTGGGCCGGCTCACCGAGGTCTCCGCGGACGTGGAGCCGGACGACGCGATCGCCGGCGACCTGGTCGAGAGCTGGATGCGGATCGAGATCGACCCGGTCCGCGACCCGGCCGAGCGGGAGGCGCTGCGCCGCGAGCTGCAACGGGTGCTGACCGACGTGCGCGAGGCCGTCGAGGACTGGCCCAAGATGCGGCAGCGGGCGACGGCGCTCGCCGACGAGCTGGCCGCCGCGCGGACCTCGGACAACCGCCCACCGGTGCCGGAGAAGGACATCACCGACTCGGTGGAGCTGCTGCGCTGGCTCGCGCACGACCACTTCACGTTCCTCGGCTACCGGGAGTACCGCCTGGTCGACACCGACGGGGCGGACGGCGGGCAGGCCCTTGAGGCGGTCCTCGGCACCGGGCTGGGCATTCTGCGCTCCGACTCGCCGGAGGCCCGGTCGCTGGCGTCGATGACCCCGGAGGCGCACGAGCGGGTGCTGGAGAAGCGCCTGCTCATCATCACCAAGGCCAACTCGCGGGCCACCGTGCACCGGTCGGCCTACCTCGACTACATCGGTTTCAAGATCTTCGACGATGCCGGCGAGGTGGTCGGCGAGCGGCGCTTCCTGGGCCTGTTCTCCACTGCCGCCTACCGGACCAGCGTGCAGGAGCTGCCGGTGGTCCGGCGCAAGGTCGCCGAGGTGCTGGACCGCTCCGGCCTGAGCCTGCGCAGCCACTCCGGCAAGGACCTGCTCCAGATCCTGGAGACCTATCCGCGCGACGAGCTGTTCCAGATCAAGACCGACGACCTCTACCACGCGGTGATCGGCGTGCTGCGGATGGCCGGTCGCCGGCAGTTGCGCGTCTTCCTGCGGCGCGACGCGTACGGGCGGTTCATCTCCTGCCTGATCTACCTGCCGCGGGACCGGTTCACCACGCAGAACCGGCTCCGCATGCAGGACATCCTGCTGCGGGAGCTGAACGGCGTCGGCGTCGACTACACCACCCGGGTCACCGAGTCGATGCTGGCCCGGGTGCACTTCATCGTCCGCACCGACCCGAACAGCCCGCCCGGGGACATCGACGCCGACCTGCTCGCCGAGGAACTGGCCGACGCCACCCGGCTCTGGGACGACGACTACCGGCTGGTGCTGGAGCGCAAGCTCGGCGACGAGCAGGCCAAGCACCTGTTCGGTCGCTACGCCGACGCCTTCCCGGAGGGCTACAAGGACGGGCACACGCCGTACGAGGCGATGAAGGACCTGGCCAAGCTGGAGCTGCTGGAGGAGCCCGGCCAGCTCGAGATGCACCTGTTCCGCAAGCAGTTGGCGCCCCGCGCCCACGCGGGCCGGGCGAGCGACGCCGACGAGACGATGGACGTGCGGTTCAAGGTCTACCGGTACGGCGAGCCGATGATGCTCTCCGCCGTGCTGCCGGTGCTGCACTCGCTCGGCGTGAAGGTGGTCGACGAGCACCCGTACGAGGTGGAGCGCATCGACGGCCGGATCTGGCTCTACGACTTCGGGCTGGAGCTGCCCGAGCGGCACCAGGACCTGGCCGAGGTGCGCCCGCACGTGGAGAACGCCTTCGCCGCCGCCTGGCGGGGCGAGGCCGAGGTGGACGGCTTCAACGAGCTGGTGCTGCGCACCGGGCTCACCTGGCGGCAGGTGGTGGTGCTGCGGGCGTACGCCAAGTATCTGCGGCAGGCCGGCACCGTGTTCTCCCAGGAGTACATGGAACAGACGTTCATCGCGTACCCGCGCGTCGCCGGGCTGCTGGTGCAGCTCTTCGAGACCCGGTTCGCGCCCGGCGCGGCCACGCTCGACGAGCGCCGGCAGCGCAGCGGCGAGCTGGTCGACGCCATCGGCGAGGCGCTGGACGAGGTGGCCAGCCTCGACCAGGACCGGATCCTGCGCGCCTACCTGACGCTGATCCAGGCCACCCTGCGCACCAGCTTCTACCAGAAGCCGCCGGCCGGGCGGCCCAAGCCGTACGTCGCGTTCAAGCTGGACCCGCAGGCCATCCCGGACCTGCCGGCGCCCCGGCCCAAGTTCGAGATCTTCGTCTACTCGCCCCGGTTCGAGGGCGTGCACCTGCGGTTCGGGCCGGTGGCCCGGGGCGGCCTGCGCTGGTCCGACCGGCGCGAGGACTTCCGTACCGAGGTGCTGGGCCTGGTCAAGGCGCAGATGGTGAAGAACGCGGTGATCGTGCCGGTCGGCGCCAAGGGCGGCTTCGTGCTCAAGCAGAAGCCGGGCGACCGGGACGAGGCGGTGATCTGCTACAAGGAGTTCATCTCCGCGCTGCTCGACGTCACCGACAACATCGTCAGCGGCGAGATCGTGCCGCCGGACGACGTGGTCCGGCACGACGCCGACGACCCCTACCTGGTGGTGGCGGCGGACAAGGGCACCGCGACGTTCTCCGACATCGCCAACGAGATCTCCACCGCGCACCGGTTCTGGCTCGGTGACGCATTCGCCTCCGGTGGCTCGGCCGGCTACGACCACAAGAAGATGGGCATCACCGCCCGGGGCGCGTGGGAGTCGGTGAAGCGGCACTTCCGGGAGCTGGGGCACGACACCCAGACCCAGGACTTCACCGTGGTCGGCGTCGGCGACATGTCCGGCGACGTGTTCGGCAACGGCATGCTGCTGTCGGAGCACATCCGGCTGGTGGCCGCCTTCGACCACCGGCACATCTTCCTCGACCCGGACCCGGACGCGGCCACCTCCTACCGGGAACGCAAGCGGCTGTTCGACATGCCCCGGTCGTCGTGGGAGGACTACGACCCGGAGCTGATCTCGGACGGCGGCGGCATCTTCCCGCGTACCGCGAAGTCGGTGCCGCTCACGCCGCAGGTGCGCGCGGTGCTCGGCCTCGACGACGACGTCACGCAGCTCAGCCCGCAGGAGCTGATGAAGGCGATCGTCACCGCGCCGGTGGACCTGTTCTGGAACGGCGGCATCGGCACCTACGTCAAGGCGTCGACCCAGACCAACGCCGAGGTCGGGGACAAGTCCAACGACGCCATCCGGGTGGACGGCAAGGGCCTGCGCTGCCGGGTGGTCGGCGAGGGCGGCAACCTGGGCTTCACCCAGCAGGGCCGGATCGAGTACGCCGCGGGCGGCGGTCGCATCTACACCGACTTCATCGACAACGCGGCCGGGGTGGACTGCTCCGACCACGAGGTGAACATCAAGATCCTGCTGAACACGGCGGTCGCCGACGGCGAGCTGGACCGGCCCGAGCGCGACGAGCTGCTGGCCCAGATGACCGACGAGGTCGCCGAGCTGGTGCTGCGGGACAACTACGACCAGGCCAGGGCGATCAACAACGCCCAGGCCCAGGCCGCCTCGCTGCTGCCGGTGCACCGGCGGATGATCAACGAGCTGGAGCGGTCCGGCGCGCTGGACCGGGCGCTGGAGGCGCTGCCGCCGGACGAGGAGCTGGCGGTACGCACCGAGAACGGGCTGTCCGCGCCGGAGTTCGCGGTGCTGCTCGCGTACGTGAAGATCGTGCTGGAGCGGGAGATCGTCAGCGAGGGGCTGGCGGACGAGGAGTGGACGACGGACGTCCTGGTCAACTACTTCCCGACCCCGCTGCGGCAGCGCTTCGCCGACCGGATGGGCCGGCACCGGCTGCGCCGGGACATCGTCACCACGGTGCTGGTCAACGAGGCGATCAACCGGGGCGGCATCTCGTTCGTGTTCCGGGTCGTCGAGGAGACGGCCGCCTCGGCGGCGGACGTGCTGCGGGCGTACGTGGTGGTCCGCGAGGTGTTCGAGCTGGGCGACCTGTGGAACGCGGTCGAGGCGCTCGACAACAGGGTGTCGCCGCAACTCCAGACCGCCGTCTACCTGGACACCCGGCGGTTGCTCGACCGCGCGGTGCGCTGGCTGGTCACCAACCGGCGCTCCCCGATCGACGTGCCGGCGGAGATCGCCCGGCTGCGCGACGGCGTGGTCCGGCTCCTGCCGGACCTGGAGCACCTGTTCTGGGGCACCGAGCGGGAGGCCATCGCGGCGCACATCGAGTCGCTCGCCGAGCGGGGGCTGCCGCGTGAGCTGGCCGTGCGGGCGACCCGCATGATGTACAGCTTCGGCCTGCTCGACATCGTCGAGACGGCGCAGACGACCGGCCGGGAGGTGAGCGAGGTGGCGTCGGTCTACTTCGTGCTCTCCGACCGGTTCCGGGTGGACGCGCTGCTGTCGAAGATCTCCCTGCTGCCGCGGGAGGACCGCTGGCAGACGCTGGCCCGGATGGCGTTGCGCTACGACCTGTACGCCGCGCTTGCCGCGCTCACGGCGGAGGTGCTGGGCTCCACCTCGGAGAGCCTCCCGCCGGTGGAGCGGGTGCAGCAGTGGGAACAGGCGAACGCGACGTCGATCCACCGGGCGCACCGGGCGATGGGGGAGTTCGACGAGTCCCGCGCCGACCTGTCCGCGCTGTCGGTGCTGCTGCGCCAGATCCGTACCCTGGTACGGACGTCCGCGGCGGCCTGAGGTGTAAGGCGGGGCCCCCTCTTAACGCATTCGGTAGAGGCGGGGGCCCCGCTTAACACCCGACGCACCGCGCCGGTCACGCGGTCATCCGCGCGTAGACCACGATGTTGTTCAGGTAGCTGCCGGCGGCCTGGTCGAACACCCCGCCACACGTCACCACCCGCAGGCCGGGCACGGCGGACGGGCCGTAGACCTGTTCCGCCGGGAAGGCCGTTTTCGGGTACGACCGGACGTCCTCGACGGTGAAGGTGGCGGTCGAGCCGTCCTGCCGGGAGACCGCGATGGTGTCGCCCCGCACCAGGGCCCCGAGGCTGAAGAACACCGCCGGGCCGAGCTTGGCGGAGTCGACGTGCCCGACGACGACGGCGTTGCCGACCTCACCGGGGCTGGCGCCAGGGGAGTACCAGCCCGCCTTCATCGCCTGGTCCAGCGGGGGCACCTGCACCGTGCCGTCCGGGTTGGTGCCGAGTGCCATGATCTCGGCGCGTACCCCGATCCGGGGGATCACGATGGTGGTGGGCACCGACCGGGCCAGCCCGGCCGGGACGCCGGTCCTGCCCGGTGCGCCCGTGGGCGCCGCCGTTGTCCCGCCCGGTCCGGCGGGTTTGTTCGGTCCCGCTGGTCGGATCGGGCCTGCGGGTCCCGTCGTGCCGGCCGGGCCTGCGGGTCCTGTTGTTCCGCCTGATCCCGCGGGTACGCCCGGTCCTGCGGGTCCCGTCGTGCCGGCGGGTCCTGCCGGTCCCGCTGTTCCGCCGGGTCCTGTTGTTCCGCCGGGTCCCGCGGATCCGGCCGGTGCCGCCGGTCCGGCTGGACCCGGTGTTCCGGTCGTTCCTGCCAGTCCTGCCGGTCCGGTCGTTCCCGGTAGCCCCGCTGGACCTGCTGGCCCCGTCGGCCCTGCTGGCCCCGTTGGCTCCGGCGGGATCGGGTCCGGCGAGGGGGCGTACCACGGTTTGTCGGCCTGGAGGATCCCATCGGTTGCCGGCTCGGCGGGGTCCGCCGTGTCTGCCTGCGCGATCGGCTGCGGCGGGACGGGCGGCGGGATGGTGCGCACGGACGCGCCGATCAGGCCGGAGCCCACCATGGCGAGCAGGACGACGAGCGCCGTGCCGGCGGCACGCCACGGTCTCCCGTGACGGCCGCCGGCCCGGGTCGTCGTCCGATCAGGCCAGGTCACCGGCCCGACGCCGGCGCAGCAGCACCAGGCCACCCAGCGCGGCGGCACCGATCATGCCGGCACCTCCGGTGGCGAGACCGATGTTCATGCCGGTGGTGGTCATGCCGCCGTCACCGCCGTCGACCCCGCCGTGGGGCAGGACCACGAGTTCGCCCTCGCCGCAGGAGCCCGACAACTCGTACCGGCCCGGGTGGGCGTCCTCGGAGACACGGGCCTCGCCGTAGTAGACGAAGTCCTTCCCGTGCTCCCAGCCGGCCTCGTCCCCGCCGTGGCCGTACTCGTCGCCTCCGTGCTCCTCCTTTCCGTCCTTGCCGTGTTCGTCCTTGGCGTCCTTGCCGTGGTTGTCCTTGGCGTCTTTGCCGTGTTCGTCCTTGCCGTTCTTGCCGTCCTTGGCGTGCTGGTCATCGGCCCAGAGGGCGGCGTCCCAGCCCGGCTCGGCGGCCTGGCCGTACTCCTCCGGGACCTCGTCGCCGGCGTCGGCGGCCGTGCCGGCCCCCACCCCGCCCGGCTTCGGGTCGGCCGGCGGCTCCGGCATACCCGCCTCGCCCGGGCCGTGCCCGTCCTTGCCCTTGTCGTCCTTGCCTTCGGGGGCCTTGCCCTTGTCGTCCTTGCCCTCGGGGGCCTTGCCGTGGTCGCCGTGCCCGTCCTTGCCGTCGGGGCCCTGGTCGGCATCCTCGGTCCAGTCGTCGCCCCGGCCGGCCCAGTCACCGCCGCCGGCCCAGTCCCCGCCGTGGTCGGCCCAGTCCCCGCCGTGGTCGGCCCAGTCCCCGCCGCCGGCCCAGTCGCCGCCGTGGTCGGCCGAGTCGCCCCAGTCGCCGTGCTCACCGTCGCGGGCCGGGTGGAGGCCGACCTTGCCGGTCACCTTCGACCAGACGTAGGCGTGCTCCTGTGGCTCGGAGCAGATCTGGAGCAGGTCGACGGTGTCACCAGCCTTGACCACGTGCGGCTTGGCGATGACCTTGCCCTCGTCGTCGTGCCCGCCCGCGTTGGCCATGCCTGGGGTAAACGCGAGAAGGCCGGCACCGCCGAGAGCGGCACCCGCAACGACCTTCCCGAGCATCTTGTTAGCCATGAGCAGCGTCACTCCATCCCTGTTCGTCCTGAGCCCGACGTCAGTCGAGCTAAGGCCGACGTTAGACGCTTTCGCGAAATATTCGGGGAAAGATTCGTTTTTAGAAGTTTGCCGATGATGCGGCTTTAGCGCATCTGAGGACGCTCCGCACCGTCCACACCTCCGGTGTCGCCTTGTCTCGCCTGTCGACATCGCTGTTCCGAAAGATGCGGAGCTGGCCGATCTTGGTGCGAATGCGCCCCCAGGGGTGTTCGCACCAGGATCGCCGCGGGTGTGGCGGCGTGCGGCGGGGGCGGGGGTAAGGTCAGGAGGCGCATCGAGCCATTGCCATGGAAGCGCTCCCATGCAAGAATCGCTGCACGCGGTTCGGGGAGCCACACCGCGAGTTCAGACGTCGAGGGCAGCCGGGTCTCACCGGAACGACGTCCGGCTCCCCACGGCCGGTCCTGCGGACCGGTCGGCACCACCACCTTCACGCCCGTCCGGGTCGGGCGTCCCCGAAGTGACCCGTGGCGTGCACGGTCGTTCCCGCAGGACGACCGCCGCCGCCATTCCGCCGGGCCGTACGCGGATCCGGTCTCGCCCAAGGAGATCACTGGTATGAATCTGTGGAGAAGGCTGTCCGGCCGGAGCCGGACGTTGGCGCTCACCGGCGCCGGCGTCCTCGTGGCCGGCGGGCTGGTGACCCTCCCGGTCACCGCGGCGCAGGCCGCAACGCAGTGCAGCGTGGACTACACCACCAACGACTGGGCCGGCGGCTTCACCGCCAACGTGGTCATCAAGAACCTCGGTGACCCGGTCAGCTCGTGGACCCTCGGCTTCACCTTCGGCAACAGCAGCCAGCGTGTGCAGCAGGGCTGGTCGGCGAAGTGGTCCCAGAGCGGCCAGAACGTCACCGCGCAGAACGAGTCCTACAACGGCTCGCTGGGCACCGGCGCCAGCGCCAACATCGGCTTCAACGGCGCGTGGAGCGGCAGCAACCCGAAGCCGACCCGGTTCACGCTGAACGGCACGGTCTGCAACGGCGGTACGCCGCCCACCAGCACCCCGCCGACGAGCACCCCGCCGACGAGCACGCCGCCCACCAGCACGCCGCCGACGAGCACGCCGCCCACCAGCACCCCGCCGACCAGCACCCCGCCCACCAGCACCCCGCCCGGGCAGAAGGTGGACAACCCCTACGTCGGGGTCAAGGGCTACGTGAACCCGGAGTGGAAGGCCAAGGCCGAGTCGGTCTCCGGTGGTAGCCGGGTGTCCAACAACCCGACCGCCGTCTGGCTCGACCGGATCGCCGCCATCGAGGGCACCCCGGACAGCAGCTCCAACGGCGCGATGGGCGTTCGTGAGCACCTGGACGCCGCGCTCGCCCAGGGTGCCGGCTACATCCAGTTCGTCATCTACAACCTGCCCGGCCGGGACTGCTCCGCGCTCGCCTCGAACGGTGAGCTGGGCCCGGACGAGCTGCCGCGCTACAAGTCCGAGTACATCGACCCGATCGCCGCGATCCAGGGCGACGCGAAGTACAAGAACCTGCGCATCGTCAACATCATCGAGATCGACTCGCTGCCCAACCTGGTGACCAACACCTCGGGCAACGCCGGCGGCACCGTGATGTGTGACACCGTCAAAGCCAACGGCGCCTACGTCAACGGCGTCGGCTACGCGCTGGCCAAGCTGGGCTCGATCGGCAACGTCTACAACTACATCGACGCCGGCCACCACGGCTGGCTCGGCTGGGACAGCAACTTCGGCCCGGTCGCCGACCAGCTCAAGGCCGCGGCCGTCGCGTCCGGCAGCACCGTGCACAACGTGCAGGGCTTCATCACCAACACGGCGAACTACTCCGCGCTCCGCGAGCCGTACATCAAGGTCACCGACTCGGTGAACGGCCAGACCGTGCGGCAGTCCAAGTGGATCGACTGGAACATGTACGTCGATGAGCTCTCGTTCGCCCAGGCGTTCCGGCAGAAGCTGGTCTCGATCGGCTTCGACAGCAACATCGGCATGCTGATCGACACCTCCCGCAACGGCTGGGGCGGCTCCGCCCGGCCCACCGGCCCGGGCCCGTCGACCAGTGTGGACGCCTACGTCGACGGCGGTCGGGTCGACCGTCGCTTCCACGCCGGCAACTGGTGCAACCAGGCTGGTGCGGGCCTCGGCGAGCGGCCGAAGGCGGCGCCGGAGTCCGGCATCGACGCCTACGTGTGGGTGAAGCCCCCGGGTGAGTCGGACGGCTCCAGCAAGGAGATCCCGAACAACGAGGGCAAGGGCTTCGACCGGATGTGCGACCCGACGTACACCGGCAACGCCCGCAACGGGAACAGCATGTCCGGCGCCCTGCCGGACGCGCCGATCTCCGGCGCCTGGTTCCCGGCTCAGTTCGCGCAGCTCATGCAGAACGCCTACCCGGCGCTGTAGAGCCGCGGCCGGACCACCCGCCGCGGCGGGAGTGAGGCACCGCCGCGCGGGTTCCCCGGGCCCCTGGTCGACGCCCACGTCGACCAGGGGCCCCCGGCTGTCCTCAGGCGCGCATCAGGGCACCGTCTTCTCGATCGCCGCCCGACCCAGCTCGGCCAGGTCACGGCGCGCCCGCTCCACGTTCTCCGGCGTCACGTCCTGACCGCGCGCCCGCACCAGGTCCTCCGGCTCCCATGGCTGCTCGGCGCCGGTGCGGACGTTGTCCCCGCCGGCTCCGGTGCCGGTGCCGGTCGCGCCGGTCCCGGCCGCGTACGGGTCGCCGAGCAGATCCGGCGACCCGGTGTCGGCCACCGCGCCGTCCGGCTCGGTGAACGTGGGGTTGTCCGGGTCGGCGCCGCCGGCCCGCAACTGCGGCACCGTGCTGTCGTCGTCCACCGCCGCGGCCACCTCGGGGGCCTCCTCCAGCGGGCGCTCGCCACCGGGGTCACGATCGGTCATGCTGCTGCCTCCTGTCCCCATCGCTGATCCCCCCGGCGTACCCCGTGCCGGGCCGGCCATGCCGGTCGGCCCGGGATACGCGCGGCCGGGTCAGGACTCGTCGGACCGGCTCTCCGGCGCCTCGGTCGGGCTGAGTCGCTGCCAGAGCAGCATGAGCAGCCCGAACACGAGCATCACCGCGCCGGCCCACAGGTTGATCCGGACGCCCTGCGCCTTGTCGATCTCGGCCGACGAGTCGAAGAGCCCCATCAGCCCGACGATCAGCCCGTACACCACGAACAGCCCGCCGATCACCCGGCGGATGTCGAACAGCCGGGCCGCCGCCGAGTTCGCCTCCCGGGCGTCCTCGGTCTCGTCGACGAGTGGGTCGTGGGCCTCGCCGTCCTGGTAGCGGTCCGCGTTGTCTGCCATGACGTGGGTCCCTTCCTCAGAAGACCGGGATGTAGAAGAGGGCGGCGAGGACCACGGCGACGACGCCGAGCAGCACCGGGGAGCGGTACCAGGCCGCGTCGCCGGCCAGCGAGTCGTCGGCGAGCGTGGTGTCGCTCATGCCGTACACCAGGCCGGTCAGCTCGTCGTCGGTCTTCGGCCGGGTCAGCGGCGTGATGATCACGGCCACCACCGCGACCGTGACGAAGGCCAGGCCCGCGCCCCAGAAGCTTTCCTCCAGGTCGGAGTTGAAGCTGATCACGCCGGCCCGGTAGAGCAGGTAGGTGGCGATCGCCACCACCGTGCCGGCGAGCAGCGACCAGAAGCCGGCCAACGCGCTCATCCGACGCCAGAACATGCCGATGATGAAGGTGCCGAAGAGCGGGGCGTTGAAGACCGAGAAGAGCGCCTGGATGTAGTTCATGATGTTGCTGAACCCGGCCGCGATGAAGGCGGTGCCGATACCGATCACCACCGCGGCCACGGTGGCGATCCGGCCCACCCGCACGTAGTAGTCGTCCGGGCGGTCCTGCCGGAAGTACGCCTGCCAGATGTCGTACGTGAAGACGGTGTTGAAGCCGCTGACGTTCGCCGCCATGCCGGCCATGAACGACGCGACCAGGCCGGTGACCGCGATGCCGAGCACGCCGTTGGGCAGCAGGTCGCGCATGAGCAGCGGGATGGCGTTGTTGTAGACCAGGTCGCCCTGGTCGGCGCCCAGGCCCTTGACCGTGATCAGGGCGATCAGGCCGGGGATCACGGTGACCACCGGGATGAGCAGCTTCGGGTACGCCCCGATGATCGGGGTACGCCGGGCGGCGCTCATGTTCCGGGCCGACAGCGCGCGCTGCACCTCGGCGAAGTTGGTGGTCCAGTAGCCGAAGGAGAGCACGAAGCCGAGGCCGAAGACGATGCCCAGCCAGTGCGCGCCGAGCGGGTTGTCGGTGCTGCCGGTGCCCTGCCAGGCGTGCAGGCCGGCCTCGCCGAGCCTGGAGCCCCGCACGGCGTCCATCAGCCCGTTCACGCCGCCGACCTTGACCAGGCCGATCACCGTGATCGGCACCAGCCCGGCGATGATCACGAAGAACTGGAGCACCTCGTTGTAGATGGCGCCGGAGAGCCCGCCGACCGTGATGTACGCCAGCACGATCATCGCGCCGATCACGATCGCGACCCAGAGCGGCCAGCCCAGCAGCGCCTGCATGATCAAGGCCAGCGCGTAGAGGTTCACGCCCGCGATCAGCACCTGGGCGACCGCGAAACTGATCGCGTTGAGCAGGTGGGTGGGACGGTTGAAGCGCAGCCGCAGGTATTCCGGGACGCTGCGGACCTTGGACCCGTAGTAGAAGGGCATCATCACGATGCCGAGGAAGACCATCGCCGGCACGGCGCCGATCCAGTAGTAGTGGACCGTCATGATGCCGTACTGCGCGCCGTTGGCGGCCATGCCGATGATCTCCAGCGCGCCCAGGTTCGCCGAGACGAACGCCAGGCCGGTGACCCAGGCGGGCAGCGAGCGCCCGGACAGGAAGAAGTCGACGCTGGTCTTGATGGCGCGCCGGGCGGCGAAGCCGACCCCCAGCACTGTGACGAAATAGAGCGCCAGGATCAGATAGTCCAGGGCGTTCATGTTCAACCGTAGGCCGCCGCCCATGCCTGTGGCTCCCCTCATCCGGGTGGGTGCTGCGCCCGCAGTTACCCCGATCGCGAGGTTTCATGCCTGCTGTGCGGTGTAAGGAGGGGCCCCTTCTTAACGCCTGGCGTAGAGAAGGGGCCCCTTCTCACACGGCGGCCGTGTGAGGTGGCGGGTGGGGGAAGGTCAGCGGCCCAGCACGCGGTCCAGGAAGTCGCGGTAGCCGCGTACGGCGACCCGGAGCTGTTCGGTGTCGGACGAGCCGGACTCCTGCCAGGCGCCGAGCCGGGTGCGTTGCTCCCGCAGCGCCGTGGACAGCGCCTCGATCGCCTCCTCGACCAGGGACTCCGCCTCGCCGACCGCAGCCTGCGGGTCGTCCACGAAGCGCAGCTGGACGTCGCGCCAGCGGTCCCGGAAGCCCTGCGCGGCCTCCGGGGCGAACAGCGTCGCCGCGTCGCCGGGCACGGCGCCGGACGTCGGCCGCTCCGCGCCGGCAAGCGTCCCGGCCGCCGCGCCGCCGGCCGCCGTGCCGCCGCCCGCCGTGCCCGCCGCCGCGTCGTCGCCCGCCGTGCTCGCCGCCGCGGTGGCGGTTTCCGGGTCGACGGTGTCGTGGTGCCGTCCGGTGGTGTCGGCGACCGGCTCGGCGTCGGGGTCGACCAGGCCCGGCTCGGGGCTGCCGTAGCCGACCGCGCCGGCGGCCACCGCGTCGTCCCGGTCCGTGCCGTCGACGGCCGCGTCGTACCGGTCCGTGGCGTCGACGGCCGCGTCGTACCGGTCCGTGGCGTCGACGACCGTGTCGTCCCGGTCCGTGGCGTCGACGACCGTGTCGTCCCGGTCGGCGTCGGCGTGCTCGGCGTCCCACTGGTCCCGGCCGTGCAGCCGGTCACCGGCGGTCGGGTCGGCCCGCTCGTCGTCGAGCGGCTCGGTGCGGCCCGGTGCGCCGTCGCCCGGGACGGCGGTGTCCTCGCCGCGCGCGTCCCGTTCGTCCTCCGGACGGCCGCCGGCCAGCGCCGAGGCGGCCACCGCGTCGCCGACCGTGGCCGCGCCGAACGCCGTCGGCAGCGGCGCCGGCTCGTGGAAAGCGGGCCGACCGTCGTCCTCCACCCGGTCGGCCGCGTCGTCCGGCTCGTCGGCGTCATACGCCCGCGTCGCGTCGGGCGCGCCGGTGTCGTGCGCCTGCGTGGCGTCGGGCGCGCCGGTGTCGTACGCCTGCGTGGCGTCGGGCTCCGCGTCCCGCTCGTCGCCCACGGCCGGGTCGTCGAACGTGCCCCGGTCGTCGAGCGCGTCCTCGGGCACCTCGGCGCGCTCGGCGTCGGCGTGGCCGTCCGGTGGCGGGACCGGTACCGGCGTGGACCGTACGGCCTCGGGGTGGTCCTGCGTGACCTGCTGCTCTTCCTGGCGCATGGCGGCGGCTCCTCAGCGGCTCGTGGCGTCGTGCTCGGGGTCGGGGTGGCGCTGCTCCGGCGGCTGCTGGGCGACCGGGTCCTCGCCGAGCAGGTCGGCGAAGAGGGCCCGGTAGTGCACAAGCGCCTGGCGGAGGTCCTCGGTACCGGCCTCGCCGCGTTCGTTGCGCTGCCGGATCTCGTGGGCGTCGCGGTAGTGGGTGAGTGTGCGGGCGTGCTCGACGGAGAGGTGGGCGATCTGGTCGGAGAAGTCGCCGGTGGGATATCCGCGCTCGGCGATCAGACGGCTGACCAGTTCGTCGGCCTCGCCGACGGTCTCCGCCGGCGAGTCGACGAAGCGCACCTGGACCTCCTCCCAGGCGGCGGCGTAGCGGGCCCGGGACTCCGGGCTGAGCGGGGTCAGCTCCAGCTCGGCGTGCCGACGCTCGCGCTCCCGCAGCTCGCGTTCGGCGGCGCCCCGGCTGTCCTGCTCGGCGACGACCCGGTCGTACTCCGGGCCGAAACGCTGCCGCAGCGCCCGGCGGCGATTCGCGACCACGGCGAACGCGGCGAGCGCGGCGACGACGATGACGACGATGACTATGACGACTACCTGGGTGGACGACATGGCTCCTCCTTCGGCAGCTGGTATTCCCTGGTGCGGGTGATCGCCAATCCCGTTCCGGGGCACTTTCCCGGTGGGGCGGAAAAGGCGGGCGGTGGAAGAACCGCCCGTCCGGCGACGAGTCGGGCTCCGACGGCGTCCACCAGGCTCGTCTCGGACGGTAGCGAGCGTCGAGACGGCCGGTAGTGCATCCGCCGGGGATTACGTATCCTGCCCAAGGCGTCCGGGTGGGGCTCCGGCGTCGAGGCCGGTGACCTGACGGCCGCTGCCGGAGCCATCCAGCGAACCTTCCCGGGCGAGGTCTGATTGAACACCCGCGACTGGCCGATCCGCGCCAAGTTGACCGCGCTGGTCATCGGCCCGGTGACCGGGCTGCTGGCACTGTGGCTCTTCGCCACCACGCTCACCTTCGGGCCCGCGCTCGACCTGCTCGCCGCCCGTACCTTCCTCTACGACCTGGGTCGCCCGGGCGAGAGCGTGGTCGCCGAGCTGCAACGGGAACGACGGCTCTCGGTGGTCCAGCTCGCCGGTGACGGCGTCCTGCCGGAGCTGGTCGGGCAACGCGAGCGCACCGACCGGGCCGTCGACGAGCTGCGCCGCCGGATCGACGGCGAGGAGCTGCGCGACGCGGCCGACGACCACCTCGACTACCGGCTCGACCAACTGGGCGCGGCGCTTGACGCGCTGCCGGCGGGGCGGGTCTTCATCGACGGCCGGAAGGTGGACCGGGCCGGTGCGGTAGGGCTCTACAGCGGGATGATCGGTTCGGCGTTCCAGGCATTCTCCGCCATGGCCGCGACGCCGGACGTCCAGATCAACCGGGAGGCGTCCGCGCTCACCGCGCTGGGCCGTTCCCGTGAGCTGCTCGGCCAGGCCGACGCGCTGCTGGCCGGCGCGGTCACCGCCGGCCGGTACGCCGAGGGCGAGCACGAGCAGCTCGTGCGGACGGTGGAGAACCATCGGTTCCTGGCCGAGACCGCGGTCGCCGACCTGCCGCCCGGCGAGCGGGCCGACTACCAGCGGCTGACCGAGGGCGGCGCGTTCCTCCGGCTGCGCGCCCTCCAGGACGCCCTGATCCGCTCCACCGACCTGCCCGCCCGCTTCGACGTGCGAGCCTGGGAGACCAGCCACGCCGAAGTCTGGGCGGGCCTGCGGGACTTCGAGCTGCGCGGGGCGGACGGTCTCACCGAACGGTCGGTGCCGATGGCGGCGCGGATCCTGATCCAGCTCGCCGTCGCCGGAGTGCTCGGCCTGGTCGCGATCGTGGTCTGCGTGCTCGTGGCGTTGCGGGTCGGCCGGTCGCTGGCGCACCGGCTGACGAGTGTGCGGACCGCCGCGACCGAGGTGGCCGAGCAGCGGCTGCCCGACGTCGTCGCCCGGCTGCGCCGGGGCGAGGAGGTCGACGTCGCCCGTGAGGCCCCCGAGCTGGACCACGGCGGGGACGAGATCGGCCAGGTGGCGCGCGCGTTCAACGAGGTGCGCCGGACCGCCGTCCGCGCCGCGGCCGACGAGGTCACCCTGCGCCGGGGGTTCAACGAGGTCATCCTCAACCTGGCCCGGCGCAGCCAGGGGCTGGTCCACCGCCAACTGGCGCTGCTGGACCGGCTGGAACGGCGCACCGAGGACCCGGACGAGCTGGCCGGGCTGTTCCAGGTCGACCACCTCGCCACCCGGCTCCGCCGGCACGCCGAGGACCTGGTCGTCCTGGCCGGGGCCGCGCCCGGGCGGGGGTGGCGCCGGCCGGTCGCGGCGGTGGACGTGATGCGCGGGGCGATCTCCGAGGTCGAGGCGTACGACCGGGTCGACGTGGGCGACGCGCAGCCGGCCGGGGTGCTCGGCCGGGCCGTCGGTGACGTGATCCACCTGCTCGCCGAGCTGATCGAGAACGCGACCGCCTTCTCCTCGCCCGGGACCCGGGTGGACGTCACCGGTCGTACCCTGCCGGGTGGCTACCTCATCGAGATCACCGATCGTGGGCTCGGCATGTCCCCGCCGGCGATGGCGGCGGCCAACCGCAAGCTGGCCGTCCCGCCGGACTTCGATCCGACCGAGAGCGCCCGGCTGGGCCTGTTCGTGGTGGCCCGGCTGGCCGCGCGGCACGGCGTGGGGGTGGAGCTGCGACCGGGACGTCCGGCCGGGACCACCGCGGCGGTGTTCCTCCCGTCGGACCTGATCACCGACGAGCCGCCGGTCGGCTCGGACGCCGCCGGCCCGGAGCGGCGGCGGATGGCGAAGGTGAGCCGGCTGACCACGGTGCCCCGCGGCCGGTCGACCCGGCCGGGCCGGGAGCGCCCGGAGTCCACGGTGATCCCGTTGGCGATGGCCCGCGCCTCGACCGTGGAACCGCCCGCCGACGACGACGGCCTGCCCCGCCGGGTGCGGCGGCGCGGCCCGGCGGCGCGTCCCCGCGCGGTCGCCGCCGACACCCCGGCCCTCCGCCCGCCGGAGGAGGCCCGCCGGGCCATGTCCGCGTTGCAGGCCGGCACCGCCCGCGGGCGTCGGGACGGCACGCGCGCCGTCGGGGGTCCGACGGTCGCACGGATCGGGGACGCCGGTCCGGCCGAGCCCACCGACGTGCCGGGTGACATGGGTACGCCGTCCACCGCGCCGGAGCCGGCCACGGAGCCCTCCCCGCCGGCGCCGGACCAACGAACCGCGACAGAGAGGGACGCCTAGTGGTGCACACGACGCGGCAGAACGCCGATCTCGACTGGCTGCTCGACGACTTGGTGGAGCGCGTGCCGGGCGCCCGCCGGGCGGTGGTCCTCTCGGCGGACGGGCTGCTCCTCGGCGCCTCCGCCGAGCAGGACCGCACCGACGCGGAGCACCTCTGCGCGCTGGCCTCCGGTTTCTCCGGCCTGGCCAAGGGTGCCACCCGGCACCTGAGCGGCGGCGCGGTCCGGCAGACGGTGGTGGAGATGGAGTCGGCGTACCTGTTCGTCACGGCCGCCGGGCAGGGTGCCTGCCTGGCCGTGGCCAGCGACGCCGACGCCGACATCGGCCTGGTGGCGTACGAGATGGCGATGCTCGTGATCCGCGTCGGCGAGAACCTGGCCGCGCCGGCCCGGATCGTGGAGCCGACCGATGCGGGCTGAGCCGCCGGTGTCGGCGCACGAGTGGCTGGACGCCGACGCCGGTCCGGTGGTGCGCCCGTACACGCTCACCGGTGGGCGGGTGCGTCCGCCGGTCGACGGCTTCGACCTGCTGGCGTTCGTGCTGACCACGTCGGCGGCCCAGCCGGCCGGCGTCCCCGGCCTCCAGCCGGAGCATCGCCGCCTGGTCGAGTTGGCCCGGCGGCCGACGGCCGTCGCCGACCTCGCCGCCGACCTGGACCTCGCCGTGGGTGTGGTCCGGGTGCTGCTCGGCGATCTTCTCGCCCATGGGTTCGTCGCGGTGCACCGGCCCCCGGCCGCCGCGTACCTGCCCGACGACAACATCCTCAAGGCGGTGGTCAATGGACTCCGTGCGCTTTGATCGGGAGCCGGCCGTGCCGCTGGCTTTGAAGATCCTCATCGCCGGTGGCTTCGGCGCCGGCAAGACCACGCTTGTCAGCGCGTTGAGCGAGGTCCGCCCGTTGCAGACCGAGGAGGTGCTGACCGGGGCGGGGCTCGGCACCGACGACGTCTCCGGCGTGGAGCAGAAGTCGACCACCACGGTGGCGATGGACTTCGGCCGGATCACCATCAACGACGATCTCCAGGTCTATCTGTTCGGCACCCCCGGGCAGGACCGGTTCTGGTTCCTCTGGGACGAGTTGGCCTTCGGCGCGCTCGGGGCGGTGGTGCTCGCCGACACCCGGCGGCTGGCCGACTGTTTCCCCTCGATCGACTACTTCGAGCAGCGGGGCATCCCCTTCGTGGTCGGGGTGAACTGCTTCGAGGGGTCCCGGCGGTTCGGGTTGGAGGCGGTCCGCGACGCGCTCGACCTCGATCCGGACGTCCCGCTGGTGTTGTGCGACGCCCGGGACCGACAGTCGGGCAAACTGGTGTTGATCTCGCTGGTCGAGCACGTGGCCCGGCAGCGGGGCGAACCGGTGCCGGTGGGCTGACCCCGGCCGCGCGGGGAGCCGGGTGGGATCGGCAGCAGCAACGGCGGAAGGTGGGAATGGTGACCGGGCAGCACGAGATCGTCCACATCGGCGGTTACACGGCGGAGTCGGACGGGCGGGCGGACGGGATCGTGGCGGCGCGGCGTGACCCGGCGACCGGGGCGTTGACGCCGCTCGGGACCGTGGCGGTCACCCCGTCGCCGTCGTTCCTCGCCCGGCACCCGGGGCGGCCCGTGCTGTACGCCGTCAACGAACTCTCCGACGGGCGGGTGAGCGCGTTCCGGGTGGCCCCGGACGGCGACCTCGCGCCGCTGGGCGTACGCCCGACCGGTGGGGCCGAGCCGTGCCACCTCGCGGTCGCGCCGGACGGGCGGCACCTGTTCGTGGCCAACTACGGCGGCGGCAGCCTGGCGGTGTTCCCGCTGGACGCCGACGGCGTGCCGGGGGAGCGCACCGACCTGGTCCGGCACGAGGGGCACGGCGTCGATCCGCAGCGGCAGGAGCGGGCGCACTGCCACATGGTGTCGCCCGACCCGGACGGTGGGCCGCTGCTCGCCGTGGACCTGGGCACCGACTCGGTCTACCGGTACGACCTGGACGCCGGCTCGGGGCGGCTCGTGCCCCGGGCACCCCGGCTGCGGACGCCTGCCGGCACCGGGCCCCGGCACCTGGCCCGGCACCCGGACGGGCGGCGCTGCTGGCTGGTCGGTGAGCTGGACGGCACGGTCACCGCGTACGACCTGACGCCGGACGGGCTGCACCAGCGGGCCCGGGTCGACGCCAGCGGCCGGACCGGGCACGTCCAGCCCTCCGAGGTGGCGGTCGGGCCGGACGGGCGCTTCCTCTACGTGGGCAACCGCGGGGTGGGCACGGTGGCCGTCTTCGCGCTCGGCGGCGCGGCGCCGGAACTGGTGGCGGAGGTGGACACCGGCGGTGAATGGCCCCGGCACTTCGCGCTGGCCGGGGGGCACCTGTACGTGGCCGACGAGCGGGCCGACCTGATCCGGGTCTTCCGGGTGGATCCCGGCACCGGGGTGCCGGAGCCGGTCGGGGAGCCGGTGCCGGCCGGCAGCCCGACCTGCGTGCTGATGTGACGAAATGGTGACCGTATGCGCTGTCCGTAGTGGAATGTGATCACCTAAGTTACTGACCAATAACTCAGCGTATCATTTAAGTGATCAAGTATTGCTCCTGCGTAACTTTCGTCCGAACGGTTGTGGCAGTAACCCCACGAGATACGCAAGATGGTCACCGTGTCTGGCCGCCATCGCATGCGTTCCAACCTCCGTGGGGCAGGTGCCGCCGCGGCGGCAACCGCTCTCGTCGCCGTCGTAGCCGGTTCCTGGTTCGGCTACCAGCAGCTGGCCGGCCCGAACTGTTCGGGCCGGATCGAGCTGTCGGTGGCGGCTGCCTCGGAGATCGCCCCGGCGGTACGCGGCGCCGCCGACGAGTGGGTCGCCAACGGCGCCCGCGTCGGCGAGACCTGCATCGCGGTGAACGTCACGGCGGCCGAGTCGGTGGACGTGGCCGCCGCCGTGGCGAGCAAGCACGGCGCCACCCTGGCCGGCGTCGGGCAGGCCAGCGGCACCGCGGTCACCCCCGACGTCTGGGTGCCCGACTCCTCGACCTGGCTGGTGCGGCTCAAGGCCGGCGGCGCCAGCGCCTTCGCACCGGCCAACGGCGCGTCGATCGCGCGCAGCCCGGTGGTGGTCGCGCTGCCCGAGCCGGTGGCCACGCGGATCGGCTGGCCGGACAAGGAATTCCGCTGGTCCGACATGCTCCAGCAGGTGACCTCCAGCAAGCCGCTCCGGGCCGGGATCGTGGAGCCGACCCAGGACGCGGCCGGCCTGTCCGGCCTGCTCTCGCTGACCGCGGCGGCCAGCTCCACCGGTGAGGCCGGATCCCCGAAGGCCCAGGAGGCGATGGTCGGGGCCCTGCGCGCGCTTGCCACCAACCGTTCCTCGCTGCGGCAGGACCTGCTCGCGCGGTTCCCGCGCTCGTCCGACCCGACGGCCATCGCCAACGGGCTCGGCGCGGCGGCGCTGTCCGAGGAAGACGTGATCGCCTACAACAACACCAAGCCGCCGATCAAGCTGGCCGCGCTCTATCTGGATCCGGCGCCGATCCCGCTCGACTTCCCGTTCGCGGTGCTTCCCGGCATCGAGCCGAGCAAGGCGTCGGCCGCGCGGGTGCTCTTCGAGGCGCTGCGGTCCGCCGACTTCAAGGACCGGCTCGCCGCCCAGTCGCTGCGCGCGCCGGACGGCAACTGGGGGCGTGGCTTCCAGGCGCCGACGGGCGCGCCGAGCCCGGCCAACGGCGGCGAGAAGCAGGTCCCGCCGTCCGGTCAGGGCGGCGCGGCCGACCTCGACCCGGTCGCCATCTCGACCGCGACCACCACCTGGTCGGTGGCCACCCAGTCCGGCCGCATGCTCTGCGTCATCGACGTCTCCGGCTCGATGAAGAAGCCGGTGGCCACCGCCAACGGCGCGAGCCGGGAGCAGGTCACGGTGGCAGCGGCGGGTCAGGGCCTCGGGCTCTTCGACGACTCCTGGTCGATCGGTCTGTGGACCTTCTCCACCAACCTCCAGGGCTCGCAGGACTGGCGGGAGCTGGTCCCGATCCGCCCGCTGTCGAGCAACCGGGGGCCACTCCAGCGCGGCCTGGCCAACGTCCGGCCCTCCAGCGGCGACACCGGCCTGTACGACACGATGCTTGCGGCGTACAAGAAGGTGCAGCAGGACTGGGAGCCCGGCAAGGTCAACTCGGTCGTGCTCTTCACCGACGGCAAGAACGAGGACGACAACGGCATCTCGCAGAAGGGGCTGCTCGACCAGCTGAAGAAGCTGCAGGACGACGAGCAGCCGGTGCAGGTGATCATCATCGGCATCGGCAACGAGGTGAACCGGGCCGAGCTCAAGTCGATCACGGACACCGTCGGCGGTGGCGCGTTCGTGACCACCGACCCGAGCAAGATCGGTGAAATCTTCCTCCAGGCCATCGCGCTGCGTCCGCCCGCACCGCGCTGACCTGGGGATCAGTGACATCCTTCCGCCGTGCCGGGGTTTCCGGTGCGGCGTAAGGCCTCCCGGGTCAAGACACGGGAAGTGAACTGACGGTAATGTGTCCGAATCAATTGGTAACCATAATTGTCCTGGCATGATGTCCGGGTGCCTCGACCGCGGGTCCTCTTCGGGACCGGGTGGGGACGGGGCGGTCGGCAAGTAAGTGGGGAGGGCCGGTGACCACGGCGACGCTGTTGACCCCTGCCAGGACGGCGCGACCCGGGGGCGAGCGACCCGGGGCGACGACACGAGCCGCGGAGCGGGCATACATCCGGTTCCTGGTGGTGCTCGACACCGCCGTGCTCGCCGTGGCCATCCTGGCCGGCTACCTGGCCCGATTCGGCGACGAACAACCGAGCGGCTCCGAGATCTCCTACGTGGTGGTCGCTCCGGTGCTCCTGCTGGTCTGGTTGGTGTCGCTCAAGGCGATGCGCTGCTACGACGACCAGGTGCTCGGCTACGGCGCGGACGAATACCGCCGGGTCAGCGCGGCGAGCCTGCGGCTGGCCGGCGCCATCGCCATCGCCGGCTACATCGCCGACGTCGGGGTGTCGCGGGGCTTCCTGGCCATCACCTTCGCGGTCGGCACGATCGGGCTGGAGGTGGCGCGGTTCGCGGCCCGCAAGCGGCTGCACCGGGCCCGCGACCGGGGCGCCGGCTGGTCCCGCAAGGTGCTCGTGGTCGGCGACACCGCGCACGTGCTGGAGCTGGTGCACACCCTGCGCCGGGAGCCGTACGCCGGCTACCAGGTCGTCGGCGCCTGCATCCCGGACGCGCTGCTCGCCCCGGTGCCGCAGCGGCTGGGCGACGTGCCGGTGGTCGGGTCGTTCCGCGGCATCCCGGACGCGGCCACCGCGATCGGGGCGGACACGGTGGCGGTCACCGCCTCCGGTGAGCTGACCGCCGCCCGGCTGCGCCGCCTCGGCTGGCAACTCGAGGGCACCGGGGTCGACCTGGTGGTGGCCCCGGCGCTCACCGACGTCGCCGGTCCGCGCATCCACACCCGCCCGGTCGCCGGCCTGCCCCTGATCCACGTCGAGGCGCCCGAGTTCCGTGGTGCCCGCAAGCTGGTCAAGGGATTCGTCGACCGCTCGCTGTCGCTGATCGCCCTGCTCCTGCTGTCGCCGCTGCTGCTGGTGCTCGCGCTCGCCATCAAGCTCGACAGCCGTGGGCCGGTGTTGTTCCGACAGACCCGGGTCGGCCAGGGCGGCAAGGAGTTCGGCGTCTTCAAGTTCCGCACCATGGTGGTCAACGCCGACGCCCTGCTCGCCGAGCTGGCCGCCCGCAACGAGACCGACGGCCTGATGTTCAAGATGCGCGACGACCCGCGGGTGACCCGGACCGGCCGGCTGCTGCGCAGGTGGTCGCTGGACGAGCTGCCCCAGCTCGCCAACGTGCTTCTCGGTCAGATGAGCCTGGTCGGTCCGCGCCCTCCGCTGCCCTCCGAGGTGGCCCGCTACGACGGCGACGTGGCCCGCCGGTTGCTCGTCAAGCCCGGCATGACCGGCCTCTGGCAGGTCAGCGGCCGATCGGACCTGAGCTGGGAGGACGGCATCCGGCTCGACCTCTACTACGTGGAGAACTGGTCGCTGGCGGCCGACCTGACCATCCTCTGGAAGACGTTCGGCGCGGTGCTCGGCAGCCGCGGCGCCTACTGAGCCGGCCCGTTCTCCGGCTGCGGCCCCAACCAGTCCAGGCAGACCACCACCGCGTCGTCCACCAGGTCACCGGCGACGAAGGCCCGCAGGTCGCCGATCAGCGACCGGACCGCGTCCAGCGGCTCCAGCGGGCCGGTGTGGCGCAGGAACCGGTCCAGGGCCGACTCGCCGTAACGGATCTGGCCGGCGGCGGCGTCGACCACTCCGTCGCTCACCACGAACAGCCGGTCCCCGCGCGCCAACGGGAACCGCTGCTCCCGGTAGTCGGTGCCCTCGAACATGCCGAGCGGGAACTGCTTGTCCAGCACCTGCGGGGTCACCGCACCGGCGCGCAGCCGGATCAGGTGGGGCGAGCCGGCGTCGACCGCGGTGAGCGTCCCGGTGGCCAGGTCCACCTCCATCAGCAGCACGGCCAGGTGCTGCCGGCCCCGGTGCTGCGCATAGATCGCCTGGTCGGCCAGGGCGGCCTGGTCGGCCAGGGACAGCCCGGCCCGGCGCGCGTTGCGCAGCGCGAAGGTGGCAAGTGAGGTGAGCAGCGCCGCCGCCACTCCCTCGCCGAAGCCGTTGAGCACCGCGAGCCAGAGCCGGTGGCCGTCGTCGGACCAGTCGAAGCTGCCCCCGCGCACCGCGTACGCCGGCTCCAACTGCCCGGCCAGGGCGAACGACGGACGGATCCGGCTGCGCCCGGGCAGCAGCTCCCACTGCATCTCGGCGGCCAGGGTGAGGCGCCGGCTGCGCCGGGCCGCCAGGTAGACATCGGTGGTCGAGGTCACGGCGGCCAACTCGTGCCCGAGCACGGCGGCGATGGTGGCCAGTTCCGCGCGGGCGGCCGGATCGGCCGGAGCCGGCGAGACCCGGAGCACCCCACGCCGCTCGCCGCGCATCCCCACCGGGAACCAGCCGGTGCCGTCGGCGATTATCGGCTCCTGGTGGTCGAAGGCGTACCAGGCCGGGTGGCCCGGTCCGGTGACGGACTCGCCGCCGCCCAGCGGCAGCAGTTCGGCGAGTCGGTAGTCGACCTGGAAGAGTTCGGTACGGGTGATGCCGTACGTCCGGAGCAACTCGGCGGCGAGCCGGTCCACGATGAGATCCGTCGGCGCGTTCGTCACGATCCGGCGGGCGCGTGCCTCCGCGTCGCTCATCTTTGCTCCTTTGCACAGGTCGGCGGCCTGACCCGGAGGGTAGTGTCGGGCCCACCATGACCGAGCAGCCCGGTCCTATGGGACCTGAAGTGAGTATCTCCGCCGCCCTGGACGAGGCGGCGGGCACCCTGCTGGCCGTCTGGGAGGCGGCCCGGGAAACCGCCACCAGCCGGCTCTCCGAAGCCCAGTTACGTGCCGTCATGGTCGTCGAACAACACGACGGGATCAACCTCCGCCGGCTCGCCTCGCTCACCGACATGCTGCTCTCCTCCGCCAGCCGGCTCTGTGACCGGCTGGTGGCCGCCGGCATGCTGGAGCGGGAACCGGGCCGTCACGACCGCCGGGAGATCTCGCTGCACCTCACCCCGGCGGCCACTCAACTCCTCGTCGAGCTGCGGGCCGACCGGCGGCGGCGGCTGGAGCGCATCCTGGCCGGGATGAGCCCGGCGGGCCAGGCGGCGTTGCTGCGCGGGATGCGCGAGTTCGACGAGGTCGGCCGCCACGGGGCGGCAGCCGTGGCCGACGGCTGGCCGGTGTTGCAACCCTCCGGCCAGCGGGTCGGCGACCCGCTGGCCGAGCCGGGCACGCCGACCCGACCCGCCCGGGTGGTCCGGCAGCGCCCGCCCGGCGAGCCGGTCCCGCCCGACGAACCCCCCGTGATCCGCACCGCCTGACCTCGCGACGGTCTCCGGCGGATCCGCGCTCAGGCGGCGGCCACGGCCAGCATGGCGATGTCGTCGTGTGGCTGCCCGCCGAGCCACTCGTCGACGAGTCGGAGCACCCGGTCGACGAGCGCGGCAGGTGGCAGCCCGGCGCCCGAGGCGACCGCCTGCCGCAGCCGGTCGTCGCCGAACATGGCCAGCTCGGCGGGGCCGCCCCGAGCCTCGGTCACCCCGTCGGTGTAGGCCAGCAGCAGGTCGCCCGGGGCCAGCCGTACCTCCGTCTCGGCGAACCTCGCCGCGCTCAGCGCGCCCACCGGCATGCCGCCCACCCGGACCGCGTCGATCCCGCCGCCCGCGCGGACGACAAGCGGCGCGGGATGCCCGCCGCCGGCCACCCGGACCAGCAGCCCGCCGTCGGGTTCCCGGCTCAGGGTGCCGAGCAGGAGCGTGGTGAACTGGGCCCGCTCGGCCGCGCCCGGCGCGTCCAGCAGCGCCCGGTTGAGCAGTCCCATCAGCTCCCGGGGACGCTGCTCGACCAGGCGCAGGGTCTGCAACGACTGGCGTACCCGCCCGGTCAGCACGGCCGCACCGACCCCCTTGCCGCAGACGTCGCCGAGCGCGAAGAGGCCGCCGCCGGGGGTGGGGAACAGATCGTAGAAGTCCCCGCCGATGCGCAGACTGTCCCCGGCGGCCCGGTAACCACCGGCCAGGGTCACACCGGGCAGGCGCGGTAGTCGCGGCGGGAGCAGGCTGTTCTGGAGCACCCGGGCCAGGTGGGTCTGCTCGCCGTACAGTTCCGCGGCGGCAAGGGCGGCACCGGCCCGGCCGGCGAACTCCCGGGCCAGCGCGATCTCCCGCTTGTCGAAGCCGGTCCGGCCGGGACGGCGGACCAGGACCAGCGCACCGGCCGGACCGCCGGTGCCGGGCAGGGGGATGACCAGCACGGCTCCCGGCCGTCCGAAGCCGGCCGGGAGCACCTCGGCCAGGTCGGCCGGCTCGGCGTCGAGCCAGGGGCTGGGCTCGGTGAGGTCGCCGTCGAGCGCCTCGACCAGACCGGGGACGGACGTCACGCTCGGCCATCCGGCCACGCCGGTGGCCGGGGCGGACTCGTCGGCGACGTACCGGATCCAGTGCGGCTCGTCCTCGGCCGGCGGCGGTGGCCGGTGCACCACCACGGCGGCGTCGGCCAGGTAGGGCACCGGCAGGGTGACGGCGGCGCGCAGCGTCTGCTCCCGGTGCAGGGAGAGCCCGAGCCTGCTGCCGGCCTGGGCGAGGAAGGCGGTGCGGGATCGTTCGGCGAGCAGCGCGTCGGTGCGTGCCCGCTCCTCCGTGACGTCCCGCACATACCAGACGCGGCGCTCGCCGGCCAGCCCGCGCCGCAGGCCGTGCAGCCGCCGGCCGTGGTGTTCGGTGTCGAACGTGTCGTCGTCGTCGCGCGCCGCCTGCGCCAGCGCCGGCACCGCACAGGCGGCCAGGCCGACGCCGGGCACCAGCTCGGGCAGGAGCTCCGCCGCCGTGGCGTTGACAAGCGTCACCACGCCGGCCGGGTCGATCGCCACGACGGCCTCGGCCAGCCCGTCCAGCAGCTCGCGGGTGAGCCGCCCGTCGGCCGGTCGACCCGTATGCATGACGGAAAGCGTACCGAGCGGCTGCGACGCCACCCCACGCCCGGGGGAAAGGAGGGGGCCCCGGTTAACGCCTCCGGTATAGGAGGGGCCCCCGCTTAACACCGGGGGCGGCGCGCCGGGGGGTCGTGGTGCGCGCCGGACACAAGCCTGGTTGGCTGCCGGCATGAGCAGCACCATGGTCTTCCGGCGTGGCAACGCGGCCCACCGGTTCTACAGCGTCGTGGTCTTCGTGGTGCTCGCCTCGCTCGACAACGTGGCGATCGGCCTGGTGCCGCCGCTGTACGGGCCGATCTCCGGCGCGCTCGGCGTACCCCAGCGGTTGCTCGGCCTGGTCACCGCCGTGAGCTTTCTGGTCAGCGCGGTGGCGGCGGTGGGCTGGGCGTACGTCGGCGACCGCACCAACCGCAAGCCGCTGCTCATGGTCGGCACGCTGATCTGGGCGGCCGGCACCGGCGGCAGCGCGCTGGCCGAGCGGTACCCGACGTTCCTGGTCGCCCAGCTCGTCGCCGCGATCGGGCTGGGCGCGGTCGGCTCGGTCGGGTTCTCCGTGGTCACCGACCTGATCTCGCCGCGCCGCCGCGGCCTGGTGATGAGCTTCTGGGGGCTGTCCCAGGGCGTCGGCACGCTGGCCGGCACGCTGGCCGGTGGCCTGCTCGGCGCGACCGACTGGCGGCGGCCGTTTCTGCTGCTGACCGGCGTGGGCCTGGCCGCGACGGCGGCGTACCTGTTCACCTACGACATCGCGCGCGGGCAGAGTGAGCCCGAGCTGGCCGAAGCGCTGGACGCCGGCGGCGAGTACGACTACCGGATCAGCCGCTCGGACCTGCCCCGGATCCTGGCCCGGCGGACCAACCGCTGGCTGATCCTCCAGGGGCTCACCGCCCAGGCGGCCTTCGGCTCGCTGGTGTGGCTGCCGGTGCTGTTCAGCCAGCGGGCCGAGGCGCAGGGCTACTCGGCGGCCACCGCCGTCGTGGTGGGCAGCGTCTTCGCCACCCTGTTCCAGCTCGGCGGCGTGCTCTCCATCGTGGGCGGGCTGGTCGGCGACGCGCTGCAACGGCGTACGCCGAGCGGCCGGGCGCTCGTCGCGGCCGTGGGGATCCTCGCGGCCGTGCCGTTCTACCTGGTCCTGTTCTTCGTGCCGATCCGGATCGACGTGCCCGACGGCGGCGGCTCCGGCGCGGTGGTGGCGGCGGTGCTGTCAAGCGTCCTCACCGAGCCGACGATCGGGTTGAGCCTGCTCACCGCCGTGGTCGCGCTGGCGCTGACGTCGGCCAACTCACCGAACTGGTTCGCGCTGATCGCCGACGTCAACCCGCCGGAGCACCGGGGCACCGTCTACAGCCTGGGCAACCTGGTCAACGGCGTCGGTCGGGCGGCCGGCAACGGGCTGGTCGGGGTGGCGTTCGCCGCGCTGCGGGTGGCGTTCCCGCCGCCGCTGAACTACGCGGTCGGGCTGGCCGCGTTCCAGTTGTTCTTCGTGCCGACCGGGGTCATGTACTGGCTGGCGGCGCGCACGTCACCCCGGGACATCGCGCAGGTGCACGCGCTGCTGCACACCCGCGCCGACCGCCTGGAAGCCGAAGGCGGGGGCCCCGCTTAACAGGTGAGTGTTAAGCGGGGCCCCCGCCTATGCAAAAAGCGTTAAGCGGGGCCCCCGCCTATGCAAAAAGCGTTAAGCGGGGCCCCCGCCTTACACCCACCACACGGTGACGTCGGTGGGGACGGCGGAGCCGTCCAAGGGGGCGCTGGATGCCAGCACCGTCGCGTCGGCGGGCAGCGGCACCGGCGTCGCGCCGAAGTTGGTCAGCACGGTCAGGTCGCCGTTGGTGAACGTGAGCACCTCGTCGCCGGAGGAGAGGAAGCGCATCGGGCCCCGGGCCAGCGCGTGCTCGCGGCGTAGCCGCAGCGCGGTCCGGTACAGCTCGTACGTCGAGCCGGGCACCCCGCGCTGCCGGTCCAGCGCGTACTCCGCCCACACCGGCGGCTGCGGCAGCCAGCTCGCGTCGGTCGGCCCGAAGCCGTACGACGGGGCGTCGGCCTCCCACGGGATCGGCACCCGGCAGCCGTCCCGGCCGCGCTGGGTGTGCCCGCTGCGCTCCCAGGTCGGGTCCTGCCGGGCCTCGTCGGGCAGCGTGGTGTGCTCCGGCAGCCCCAGCTCCTCACCCTGGTAGAGGTAGGCGGAGCCGGGCAGCGCGAGCATCAGCAGGCTGGCCGCCCGCGCCCGGCGCAGGCCCAGCGCCACGTCCGGCTGCGGGTCGTCGACGCCGATGCCGTTCATCCGCCCGCCCTCGGTGCTCAGCCCGAGGCGGGAGGCGTGCCGGACCACGTCGTGGTTCGACAGGACCCAGGTTGTGGGCGCGCCGACCGCGTCGGTGGCCTCCAGTGAGCGGGTGATCACCGCGTACTGGGCCGGGGCGGTCCAGGCGGCCATCAGGTATTCGAAGTTGAACGCCTGGTGCATCTCGTCCGGCCGGACGTAGCGGGCCAGCCGCTCGGCCGGCTCCACCCACGCCTCGGCCACCAGGACCCGCTGGCCGGGGTACGAGTCGAGCAGCCGCCGCCACTCGCGATAGACCTCGTGCACGCCGTCCTGGTCCCACATCGGCGGGCGCGGCTTGTCCGCCTCCTGGCCGGAGAGGATCTCCTGCGGCTCCTGCCAGTCGGCCAGGTCGGCCTGCTTGATCAGGCCGTGCGCGACGTCCACCCGGAACCCGTCGACGCCCCGGTCCAGCCAGAAGCGCAGCACGTCGAGGAACTCCTCGCGCACCTCCGGGTTGTCCCAGTTGAGGTCCGGCTGGCCGGTGTCGAACAGGTGCAGGTACCACTGCCCGTCCGGCAGCCGGGTCCAGGCCGGGCCGCCGAACACGCTCTCCCAGTCGTTCGGCGGCTCGGCGCCGGCCGGGCCCTTGCCGTCGCGGATGACGTAGCGCTGGCGTTCCGGGCTGCCCGGCGCGGCGGCCACGGCGGCGGTGAACCAGCGGTGCGCGGACGAGGTGTGGTTGGGCACCAGGTCGACGATCACCCGCAGGCCGCGGGCCTTGGCCTCGCTGATCATCCGGTCGGCGTCGGCGAGCGTGCCGAAGAGCGGGTCGACGTCCCGGTAGTCGGCCACGTCGTAGCCGGCGTCGGCCTGCGGTGACGGATAGAACGGGGACAGCCAGATCGCGTCGACCCCCAGCTCGGCAAGGTGGTCGAGGCGGGCCGTGATGCCCGGCAGGTCGCCGATGCCGTCGCCGTTCGAGTCGGCGAACGAGCGCGGGTAGACCTGGTAGATGACCGCCTCGGTCCACCAGCCGGTGGCCGGGGCCTGCTGCGTCGCGTCGGTGTTCAGCGCCTTCTCCCTGTCGTGTCTGCGGGCGATCGGGTCCGTTCAGTGTGCCCGGGGCGGCGCGGTCGAGTCCCGCACCACGAGCCGAGTGGGGAGGATCACCGAGGCCGGTGTCCGCGGGTCGCCGGCGGCGCCGGTTCCCAGCGGGTCGAGCAGGATACGGGCGGCGAGCCGGCCCTGGTCGGCGGCGGGCTGGGCGATGGTGCTCAGGCCGAGCACGCCGGCCAGGTCGTGGTCGTCGATGCCGATCACGCTGACGTCCTGCGGCACCCGCAGCCCGGCGTCGCGTAGCGCGCTGATCGCGCCCATCGCCATCTCGTCGCAGGCGGCGAAGATGGCGGTCGGCGGCTCGCCGCGGGCGAGCAGTTCGGCGGTGGCGCGGGTGCCGCCGTCGATGGTGAACCGGGACTCGACGTCGAGACTCGGGTCGGGCCGCAGGCCGGCGGCGCGCAGCGCCTCCTGGTAGCCGCGCCGGCGGTCCAGGTGGGTGGTGAAGGCCAACTCGTCGTCCGGGTCGCCGGAGATGTGCGCGATCCGGGTGTGCCCGAGGTCGAGCAGGTGGCGGGTGGCGGTCCGGGCGGCGGCCACGTCGTCGATCCGTACGCAGGGCCAGCCGGGCACTCCGCTTCCGGAGCTGATCGTCACGCCGGGCAGGTCGAACTTGGTCAGCGCGTGCACGTCGGCGGCGCGCAGCGGGGTGGCGACCAGGATGATCGCGTCGACCCGCTTGTGCAGGTTGGCCGTGCGCAACACCCGCTGGCGGGTCTGCTCCCGGCCGCCGAGGTTGTAGAGCAGCAGGTCGTAGCCGTTCTGGTGGAGCGAGTCCTCGACCGTCTCGACCACCGTGCCGAAGAACCACCTGGTGATCCGGGGCACCACCACGGCGACCGTGCCGGTCTTCCCGCCGGCCAGCCGGGAGGCGCTGGGCGAGACCGCGTACTGGAGCTGCTCGGCGGCGGCCAGCACCCGGCGGCGGGTGGCGGCGGACACCGTGGGCAGGCCGCGCAGCGCGCGGGACACGGTGGCCGTCGAGACCCCGGCCAGGCGGGCGACGTCGTCAATCCTGGTCATCGTTGCTCCCCGCTGCGACCCGGTCCCGCCGCCGCCGGGTCACCGGCGGCGGCGGGGCGCCGGGTCAACCCTTGACGCTGCCGGCGAGCAGGCCCCGCACGAAGTAGCGCTGGAGGGACAGGAACACGATCAGCGGTACGACGATCGACACGAACGCGCCGGAGGTCAACCGCTGCCACTCGTTGCCCTTGGTGCCGGCCAGCTCGGCGAGCCGGACGGTCAGCGGCGCGGTCTCGTCGCCGCCACCGGCGAAGATCAGCGCGACCAGCAGGTCGTTCCAGACCCAGAGGAACTGGAAGATGCCGAACGCCGCCAGCGCGGGCGTGATCAGCGGCAGCACGATGGTCCGGAAGATCTTGGGGTGGGTGGCCCCGTCGACCCGGGCCGCCTCCATCAGATCCTTGGGTAGCTGGGAGATGAAGTTGTGCAGGAGGAACACGGCCAGCGGCAGGGCGAAGCAGGTGTGCGCGAACCACACCTGGGCGAACCGCTGCTCGTCGACCAGGTCCCAGGCCGGCAGCACCTGGACGCCGGCGACGGTGACCCCGGTGGAGAAGAACTTCAGCAGCGGCACCAGGGCCATCTGCAGCGGCACGATCTGCAACGCGAAGATCGCGATGTAGACCCAGTCCCGCCCCTTGAAGTTGATCCAGGCCAGCGCGTACGCGGCGAGTGAGGCGAAGGCCAGCGGGAAGAGCACCGACGGAATGGTGATCGCCAGCGAGTTGATGAAGTAGCTGGCCAACTGGCCGGCCGAGGAGGAGCTGCCGAACAGCACCTGCTCGTAGTTGTCCAGGGTGAACTGCGGATCGCTGAAGAAGGTCCACCAGCCGGTGGTCTTGATCTGGTTCTCCGGCCGGAACGAGGAGACGAACAGGCCGAAGGTCGGCACGGTCCAGACGATCGCGAGGACGATCGAGATCAGGGTCGCGGTCGGCGTGTTGAGGCGTCGGCGGACCCGACCGGCCCGGGTCTTCGGTGGGTCGTCGGTGCGCTGGGCGCCGGCGGGGACGGTGGGCGTGGCAGTGGTCATCTCAGCCCTCCCGCTGCTGCCGCAGGTTGCGGATCTGGTAGATCACGATCGGCACGACCAGGATGAAGAGCACGACGGCGAGCGCGGCGCCGTGCCCGTTCTGGCCGTACCGGAACGCCTGGTTGTACATCTCGTTGGCGATGACGCTCGTCTCGTAGTTGCCGTTGGTGGCGGTCCGGACGATGTCGAACACCTTCAGCGTGGCGATGGTGATGGTCACCACGACCACGATCAGCGCCGGTCGGATGCTCGGCAGGGTCACCCGCCAGAACATCTGCCAGGCCGTCACGCCGTCCAGGCGGGCGGCCTCGATGATGTCGCCCGGAATCGCCTTGATCGCGGCGGAGAGCACCACCATCGCGAAGCCGGCCTGGATCCAGACCATGATGACGATGAGCAGCAGGGTGTTCAGCGGCGAGTCGAGCAGCCACTGCTTGGGCTCCCCTCCGAACCACACCACGATCTGGTTGAGCAGGCCGATCTGGTCCTGCTCGGCGCCCCGGAAGGCGTAGACGAACTTCCAGATGATGCTCGCGCCGACGAACGAGATGGCCATCGGCATGAAGATCAGGGACTTGGCCAGCGCCTCGAGCCGGGCCCGGTCCACCATCACCGCGTAGAGCAGGCCGATCGTGGTGGCCGCCAGCGGCACCAGGAGCACCCAGACCAGCGTGTTGATCAGCACTCGGACGATGGAGTCGTCGCTCAGCATCCAGGTGTAGTTGTCCAGGCCGACGAAGTTCTCGCTCCGCCCGTCCATGAACGAGAGCAGCGTGGTGCGGATCGCCGGGATGACGAGACCGATGAGCAGCAGCAGCACCGTCGGCAGCAGGAAGAAGAGCGCGAAGATCCCTTCCCCCTGCTTTCGGGGGCGGCCGGACAGCACGGCGCCATTGGCCGTCGCGGCGACCAGGCGTGCCTCGCGCCGGCGGGCGAAGAAGGCCGGCACCACGTCGAGCAGCAGGAGCAGGCCGCCCACCACCAGGACGAAGGCGATCAGCCCATACATCAACATGAGGAACTTCGGCTGCTCGGCCGCGAAGTCGAAATCCATCAACCCTCCTTCCGGGGTCGGGTAAACCGGTGGCCCGGTCCGCCTTCGCGGACCGGGCCACCGGAAACCATCACTTCGGCCAGCTACCCTCGATGTCGTTGAGCACCGTGGTGGTGTCCTTGCCGTTGATCCAGGACACCATGCCCTTCCAGAAGGTGCCCGCGCCGACGGCGGCCGGCATCAGGTCCGAGCCGTCGAAGCGGAAGACGGTCTTCTGGTCCTGGAGGATGCCCACGGAGAGCTTGTCCACCGGGTTCGGCACGTTGTTGATGTCCAGCTTCTTGTTCGCGGACACCCAGTCACCGATCTTGGCGCGGCTGTTGGCGTACTCGCCGGAGGCCAGGTAGGTCTGCACCGCCTGGATCTCGGGGCGGTCGGCGAAGGCCGCGACGAACTCGCCGCCGCCGAGCACCGGCTTCTGCTCCGGGTCGAGGCCCGGGAAGTAGAACGCGAAGACGTCGCCGTCCTCGGCCACCTTGGTGCCCTCCGGCCACTGGTTGGCGTAGAAGGACGCCTGGCGGTGCAGCGCGCACTTACCGGCGGTGATGGGCACGCCGGCCTCCTGGAAGGAGGTGGTGGCGATGCTCTTCACGCCGCCGAAGCCGCCGTTGACGTACTTCTCGTTCTTGAGGATGGTGCCGGCCTTGTTCACGGCCTCGGCGACCTTCGGGTCGTTGAACGGGATGCCGTGGGTGGTCCACTGGTCGTAGACGTCGGGTCCGGCCGTGCGCAGCAGCACGTCCTCGATCCAGTCGGTGGCCGGCCAGCCGGTGGCGTCACCGGACTCGATGCCGGCGCACCACGGCTTCATGCCGCTGGCGGCGATCTGGTCGCTGAGCTTGATCAGGTCGTCCCAGGTGGTCGGGACCGTCCAGCCCTTCTCCTTGAAGGTCTTCGGCGAATACCACACGAAGGACTTCACGTTGGAGCCGAGCGGGGCGCCGTAGAACTGGCCGTTGACGGTGCTGTACTTCAGCCAGTCGGGGGAGTAGTTCTCCTCCGCCATGGCCTTGGTGTCGGCGCTGGCCGGCTTGAGCTTGCCCGAGTCGACGAACCGCTTGAGCAGACCCGGCTGCGGGATGAAGGCGAGGTCGGGGGCGTTGCCGCCGTCCACCCGGACGCCGAGCTGGGCCTCGAACTCACCCGAGCCCTCGTGGTCGATGTCGATGCCGGTGCAGTCCTCGAACTCCTTCCAGGACTGGTCGAGGCGGTCGGCCTCGATGTCCCGGATCGAGGAGTAGATCGAGACCTTCTTGCCGTCGTTGCCCTGGTACTTCTCGTATGCCGCGCACTCGGCCGAGCCCGCCTTGTCGCTGCTCTTCTTGTCGTTGCCGGTGCCGCAGGCGGCGACGCCGAGCGCCAGCCCCAGCACGCCGGTGACCGCGAGAGCCTGGCGTGATCTGGCAAACGCCATGCCGATCTCCTTCCTTGCCGGCGCGTGGGGAAATCGAATCCGCGCCGGTCCGTTGGTCGTCCCCACATGTAAGCGCTTGCATCCCGCGCGGTCCACCCCCCGAGCGGACACGGCCCGGTAACAATCCGGAAACCCGCTCACCTGCGTGGGTGCGCTCCCACGGTTCTTCCGTCGAACGGAACTTTCTGCCACGCTGTCCGTATCACATCGAAGACTTTCAACATCGGAGGTAGTGGATGCGTAAGCGGTGGCTCAGTCTTGCGGCGGGAGTGGCGGTCCTGGCCGCGACCCTGGTCCCGGCGGCGCCGGCGATGGCCGCGCCGACGTTCAAGGTTCCGTTCCCGTGCAACCAGTCCTGGTCCGGGCAGACCCGGTCGGACCACAGCCCGGCAAACGCGATCGACTTCAACCGCACCGACGATCTGGGCGACCCGGTGGTGGCCAGCGCGCCCGGCACGGTCGACGTGGTGACCAACCTCGGCGACACCAGCTACGGCAAGTACGTGCGGATCAACCACGGGGGTGGCTGGACCACCTACTACGCGCACCTGAACGCCTTCAACGTCTCGGTCGGGCAGACCGTCGGATACGGGCGGGTGATCGGCTACGTCGGCAGCACCGGCGGCTCCACCGGACCGCACCTGCACTACGAGCAGCGCTCGGGCGGCAGTTCCGTGAAGATCAAATTCAACGGCGCGACGGCCCTGTACTGGGGCACGAAGACCTACAAGAGCGACAACGGCTGCTCCGGAGCGAACACCGGCGCCGGCACGGTGAACACCGCGGGCTCGCCGCTGACCGTGCGCTCGGGCCCGGGCACCGGCTACAGCGCGGTGGGCTCGGTGGCCGACGGGGCCGGCGTGACGATCCACTGCCAGACCAGCGGCACCTCGGTCAGCGGCACCTACGGCACCAGCTCCATCTGGGACCGGATCGGCTCCGGCCGGTTCATCTCCGACGCCTACGTCTACACCGGCTACGACGGCTACATTCCGGGCGTGCCCCGCTGCTGACCGGGCCGGGCGCGGGGGCGGCGGCTCCCGCGCCCGGAGCCGGTCAGGTGTTCAGCCGCCAGATGGTGAAGTTGAGCGCGGCGGCGAACGTGACCCACGCCCAGTACGGCAGCATCAGCAGCGTCGCCGGCCGGGACACCCGCCGGAACAGGGCCACGGTCACCCCGATCGCCAGCCACATCAGCACGATCTCGGCGAACGCCAGCCCGTAGCGGCCGGCGCCGAAGAAGAGCGGCGTCCAGATCGCGTTGAGCACGAGCTGCCCGACCCAGGCCCAGACCGCCGGGCCGAAGCCGACCCGCCGCCAGACCAGCCAGCCGGCGATCGCGATCAGCGCGTAGAGCACGGTCCAGACCGGGCCGAACAGCCACGGCGGCGGCGCCCAGGACGGCTGCTCCAGGCTCTGGTACTCGGCCGAGGTGCCCCGCACGCCCAGCCCGCCGACGGCGGCGGCGGCGAACGTGGCGGCGCCGAAGCCGACGAGCGCCCACCACTTCCGGGCCCCGGCGGTACGCCGGCCGGCACGCTGAGAAATCTCCATGGTCGAGATATTGCCGCTCCGCCCGGGGTGCAAACCCGCCCGGACACGAAAGCGCCGGGATCGTCGGGTCCGGGCGCCCCGGTCTGGGAGGACAGAGCGCCGGACCCGACGACCCCGGCGGGTCCTCGGTGGTGGGGTGGGGGTTATGTGTTGAAGATGCTGACGCCACCCGGACCGACCAGCAGGCCGACGACGATCAGGACGATGCCCCAGAGGATCTGCCGACGGAAGAGGGCAAGAATTCCGGCGACCACGAGTACGACTGCGATAATCCAGAGAATCAGCTCCATGGCGGCTGGATACCCGGACCCCGGCGCCGGGAAACCTTCCGCTCAGTCGAGCTGATCTCCCAGGTGGAAGACGCTGTACGCCTGCTTGATCACCGGGTGCGCGACGTTGCGGACCCGCACCCCGCCCGGGGTGGTGCCGCGCTCGGTGCCGTGGTGGGCGTGCCCGTGCAGCGCCAGCGCGGTGGGGGCCGAGTCGATCGCCTGCCCGAGCTGGTAGCAGCCGAGGAACGGATAGATCTCCAGCGGCTCGCCGGCGAGCGTGTCCGGCACCGGGGCGTAGTGGGTGAGCGCGACGAGCGCGTCGCAGTCCAGCGCGAGCAGCGCGGCGGCCAGCGAGTCGGCGCTCTCCCGGGTGGTCCGCACGAAGGACTTCATCTCCGGCTCGCCGAAGTCACTGGCGCACCGCCCGGCGAACCCGCCGCCGAACCCCTTCACCCCGGCCACGCCGAGCCGCCCACCGGCGCACTCCACCACCGTGCCGGTGCCCTCCAGCACGGTGATCCCGGCGTCCTCCAGCACCTTCACCACCTGCGGCACCTCGTCGCACTGGTGGTCGTGGTTGCCGAGCACGGTGACCACCGGCACGCCGAGGCCGCCGAACTCCCGCGCCACGCAGCGCGCCTCGGCCTCGGTGCCGTGCCGGGTCAGGTCGCCGGCGAGCAGCAGCACGTCGGCGCAGTCCGGCAGCTCCTCGAGCGCCGGGCGGAACCGGCCCACCACGTCCTCGTCCACGTGCACGTCGCCGACGGCGGCGATCCGGATCACGATCGAACCTCCCTCATGGCAGCTCCTCGACCTGGGTGGGCGCCTGCGCCCGGATCACTCCGATGTCGCTCGTCACCGGCGTGTGCGGGAAACGTTCGGCCACCCGCCGCAGGATCTCCTCGCGCCGGTGCGGGCTCTCCACCTCGCCGGAGAGCACCAGGCCGCGCTCGCGGCGCACCACGGTGATGCCCTGCTCGGCCACGGACGGGTCCTCGGCCAGCATGCTCTGGATCTCGGCCTCGACGTACTCGTCGGGGGGCACGTCGCCGGGCTGTCCGGTCACGGGGTCTCCCTTCCGCCGGACGCGCCGCCGGGCAGCACGTCCAGCCGGTCGAGCAGCACCAGGAACGCCTCCGCGTACGGCGAGTGCTGCGTTTCCTTGCGTACCCGGTCCCAGTCGATCTGTTCCCGCAGCGAGCGGGCGAGCGGCAGGGCGCGGGCGAAGTCGCAGTAGTGCTGGGAGAAGCTGAGCAGCTTGTGCACCATGAGCTGGCTGGCCGACAGCACCGGCATCCGGATCGCGTCGACCGGCCGCTCGATGGTGTCGGCGAACGTCTCCGCGGTCACCGGCGTCTCGATCGGCCGGTGGATGAGGTCCACCATCCGCCCCTCGTCATAGACCTTGACCAGCCAGTCCTCCGGCGGACGCTCGGCGGTGAAGCCGGCGTCGACGAGGGCCTCCAGCGCCCGGTCGACGTCGGACTCCCGGAGCAGGAAGTCGACGTCGTGGTCGCTGGAGTGACCACCGTGCGCGTACACCGCGAAACTGCCGCCCAGCGCGAACGGGATCTCGGACTCCTTGAGCACGGCGGCGACCTTCTTCAGCGTGTGCATGAGGGTCTCGTCCCCACGCTCGGCCATCTGGGGTCTCCCGTCGTCGTCATGGGCGGTGAGATCTGGGTGCGTACCCGGCGGACGCCTCGGTCACACCTGTTGGGTCCGCTCGGGGAGGAATGCGACAAAGTGCCGGTGTGAGCATGCACCGGATAGCCTGGGTGAGGTGGCCAGCTCACTGCGGACGCGGCGCGGCGGAGCCCGACTGCGCGCCGTCGCCCTGATCGGCATCGACGGCTCGGGCAAGACCACCCAGGCCCACCGGCTCGCCGAGGCGCTCACCGCCGCCGGGCATCCGGCCACCTACCACCGCAACGCCGGTGGTCGCCGGTGGCTCGGCCGGATCGCCACGCGCGTCGGCCGGCCGGACGCCCAACGCCTGGTCGGGCGGGACGGGCTGCTCGCGGTCGAGTCCGTGCTCCGCTGGCTGGCCATCGCGCTCGCGTTGCTCAGTTGCCTGGCCACCGGCCGTACGGCGGTGATGGACCGCTGGTCGGCCTGCCAGTACGCGAGCATCCGGGCGCACGGCGGGCACCGGTGGGAGCGGCTGACCCGGGCCGGCTACCGGGTCTTCCCGCCGCCCCGGGTCACCTTCCTGCTGACGGTGGACCCGGCCGAGGCGTACCGGCGGATCGAGCGGCGCGGCACCGACCACGAGAGCATGCGGTGGCTGACCGCCGCCGACGCCGCGTACCGGTCGCTGCCGGAGTATTCCGGGTTCGTGGTGGTGGACGGCGGCGGCACGGCGGAGGAGGTGTCCCGGCGGATCCGGGCGCACCTGAGCGAGTGGCTGCCGGAGGACCCGGCGGCCCTGGCCGACCCGGGCGGGGGCGGCCCGCGTCCGGCCGGTGGCGGGCGGGACGGTCCGGTGCCGGCTCAGGCCCGCCCGTAGACCGGGATGCTCGCGCCGCTCGTCGGCGCGGACTCGTCGGTGGCCAGGAAGCGGATCACCGCGGCGATCTCGGCCGGCGGCACCCACCGCCGGTGGTCCGCGTCGGGTTGGGTGACCCGGTTGGCCGGGGTGTCGACGACGCTCGGCAGCACGGTGTTGCACCGCACCCCATGCTGCTTGTACTCCACCGCTACCGCGTTGGCGAACGCCTGCACCGCGGCCTTGGCGGTGACGTAGCCGGCCGCGCCGGGGAACGGGGCCACCGCCGCCCGGGCCGACACGCAGACCACCGCGCCGCCGCCGGCCGCGACCAGGTGCGGCAGCGCCGCCCGGGTCACCAGGTAGGTCGGGCGTAGGTTGATCCGCAGCATCCGCTCGAACTCCTCGACCGGGGTCTCGTGCACCAGCCCGCCGCTGGCGTACCCGCCGACGAGGTTGACCACCGCGCGCAGCGGCGCCGCGGGCTCGCCGGTGGCCGTCGCCACCGCCCGCGCGGCGCCCTCGGGGGTGAGCAGGTCCGCGTCCACCCGGACCGGACCGTCGGGCGTCGTCTCCCCGGCCTCCCGACCGGGTACGACCACCCGCCACCCGCCGCCGAGAAAGGCGGCGGTGACCGCGTCGCCCAGCCCACCCGTGCCCCCGGTCACCAACACCGTGCGATCCACCATGGCGCTCACGCTAGCCGCCGGCCCCGCGGCTTCGCCGGATGGCCGGCCGGCGGGAGCGAGTCGACCGGACCGGGGGAGGCGGTGGGGCTGCGGTGATGGGACCCTGAACGCGGGGATCAGGCGCGGAAGGCGGTAAATTTCCCGATACGCGGTGTCATGGTTGACGCTCCCGCCTTACTGAAAGTAAGTTTCATCCGTGGCGAAGAGTCCGAAGATTTCTGCGAGTCACGAGCCTGGTGGACTGATCGTCCACATCAGCGGCCTCCTGCCCTCGCTGTCCCCGGCCGAGCAGCGGGTCGCCCGGCTGGTCGTCGCCGATCCCGCGGACGCGGCCCGGCGCACCATCACCGATCTCGCCACCGCCGCCGAGACGTCCGAGGCGACCGTGATCCGGTTCTGCCGCTCGGTCGGCATGAACGGCTACCCGCAACTGCGGATCCGGCTCGCCGCCGAGGCCGCCCGCCGGATCGAGCCGCCGGACGCCCGGGTGGTCGGCGGCGACATCCCGCCCGGCGCCGACCTGGCGCAGATCATCGCCACCATCGCGTTCAACGACGCACGGGCCGTCGAGGAGACCGCCGAGCAGCTCGACCCGGCGGTCTGCGCGGAGGTGGTCGAGGCGATCGGCGCGGCCGGCCGGATCGACGTCTACGGCGCCGGCGCCAGCGGCTTCGTCGCCTCCGACTTCCAGCAGAAGCTGCACCGCATCGGCCGCGTCGCGTTCTACTTCCCGGACGTGCACACCGCGCTCACCTCCGCCGCGCTGCTGGGCCGGGGCGACGTGGCGGTCGGCATCTCCCACACCGGTACCACGTCCGACGTCATCGAGGTGCTGGAGCAGGCCCAGACGCGCGGGGCCACCACGGTGGCGCTCACCAACTTCCCCCGCTCGCCGATCACCGAGGTCGCGGACCACGTGCTCACCACCGCCGCCCGGGAGACGACCTACCGCTCCGGCGCGACGGCCAGCCGGCTGGCCCAGCTCACCGTGGTCGACTGCCTCTTCGTCGGCGTGGCCGCCCGCAGCCGGGCCAGGTCGAAGAAGGCTCTGGAGGCCACCGCCGAGGCCGTCCGGTCACGCCGGGTGGGCCCCGGGCGGAGGCGGGCATGACGCCGGGCCGGGTGGAGCGCGACGAGGTGGCCGCCGTGCCCCCGGTGGTGCGTGTCGGCGCGCCGACCGAGCGGCGCAACCCGCACAGCGTCGACCTCGACCTGATGTCCACCCGGGACGTGCTCACCGTGATCAACGAGGCGGACCGGCGGGTGCCGGCCGCGGTGGCCGCCGTGCTCGACGAGATCGCCGACACCGTCGACCTCGCCGTCGCCGCGCTGCGGGACGGGCACCGGGTGCACTACTTCGGCGCCGGCACCTCCGGCCGCCTCGGGGTGCTGGACGCGGCCGAGCTGGCCCCCACGTTCAACTCGCCCCGGCACTGGTTCTGCGCGCACCTGGCCGGCGGCCCGGAGGCGATGTGGCGGGCCGTCGAGGACGCCGAGGACGACGAGAGCGGTGGCGCCGCCGAGGCCGCCGACTGCGTACGCCCCGGCGACCTGGTGGTCGGCCTGGCGGCGAGCGGGCGCACCCCGTACGTCCTCGGGGCGCTCGCCGCGTCCCGGGCGCAGGGTGCCGGGACCGTGCTGCTCTGCGCCAATCCGGAGGCCGAGGCCGCCGGCTCGGTGGACGTGTTCATCGGGGTGGACACCGGACCCGAGGTGGTCACCGGTTCGACCCGGATGAAGGCCGGCACGGCGCAGAAGTTGGTGCTCAACACGTTCTCCACGGCCGTGATGGTGCGTCTCGGCCGGGTCTACTCGAACCTGATGATCGACATGGTCGCCACGAACGCGAAGCTGCGCGGTCGGATGATCTCGATCCTGGTGGAGGCCACCGGCTGCGCCGAGGAGGTCTGCCGGGTCGCCCTCCAGCAGGCCGACGGCGACCTCAAGACCGCCCTGGTCACGCTGGTCTCCGGGGCCGAGGTGCCGGCCGCCCGGGCCGCCCTGGCCCGCGCCTCCGACCAGGTACGCGGCGCCCTGGCCCTGCTCGCCTCCTGACGCCCCGGCCCCGCCCTCCCGCGCGTCCGCCCGCCCGGTGCATCCGCCCGGCGGGTGCGACGCGAATCACGTGGCGGGAGGGGACGGCTCTCCCCGGGCGGATTGTTCAACGAGGCGGAGGGTAATCCTTGACGGCGGCTGAACCGACCGGTCCGCGGGCTCGTATCACGCAGTGACCAGGATCGCAGAAGCGTGGTGACGCGGCTCGCTGCGTTCATGGAACAGGCAATGGTGCCATTCCATGGGCGGACGTGATTCCGCTGCTCCGGAGCCGGTTCACCAGGGCTTCCGTGGGCCACCCGGTAGGGGTCCTGACAGCAAACATGGACCGGGCTCTCAGCTACCACTCAGGCATTCGTGACAGTTTCGACTCACGACATGGAATCCCCGACACGTCACATCTGTTGTGTAGGTGTCAGCACCTACGGGCACAGCGGAGGTTACGGGGAGGGCTGATGAACGTGGGGATGGCAAGGAACCGGGCAACCGGCGCGAGCGAGGGGACCGTGGCAATCGTGGACAAGAACATCGGCATGCGTACCGACGAGGTCGCCGAGGAGCGGGACCTGGTCGGCGTCTACCTGCACGAGATCTCCCGGACGCCGCTGCTGGACGCCGCCCGGGAGGTGGAGCTCTCCAAGTCGATCGAGGCCGGCCTCTACGCCGAGCACCTGATCGACACCGAGCGGATTCCGGACGGGGCGACCCGGGAGGAGCTGGAGCGCGTGGTCGCCGACGGTGAGCGGGCCAAGGACCTGTTCATCCGCGCGAACCTGCGGCTGGTCGTCTCCATCGCCCGCCGCTACGTGCGCTCCGGCATGCCCATGCTGGACCTCATCCAGGAGGGCAACACCGGCCTGGTCCGGGCCGTCGAGAAGTTCGACTACGAGCGGGGCTTCAAGTTCTCCACCTACGCGACCTGGTGGATCCGCCAGGCCATCAGCCGGGCGATCGCCCAGCAGGAGCGGACCGTACGGCTGCCCGTGCACCTGGTGGAGGACGTCAACCGGATGCGCAACGTGGCCCGGCAGCTCACCCGCGAGCTGGGTGGCGACCCGGAGCCGGAGCAGATCGCGACCGCGCTCGGCGTCACCGTCGAGCGGGTCAACGAGCTGGTCCGCTGGTCGCAGGACACCGTCTCGCTGGACACCCCGGTGGGCGACGACGGCGACACCAACCTCGGTGACCTGGTCGCCGACAGCGACGCGCCGTCGCCGGAGGAGATCGTGCTGACCGGCCTGGAGCGGCAGCGGATCGAGGGTCTGCTCAACCACCTCGACGACCGGTCGGCCGGCATCATGCGGGCCCGGTACGGCCTGGAGGACGGCCGCGAGCACTCGCTGACCGAGGTCGCCTCCCGGTTCTCGCTCTCCCGGGAGCGGATCCGCCAGTTGGAGATCCAGGCCCTCGGCCGGCTCCGTGAGCTGGCCCGCGCGGAGGGGTTGCAGGCGGCCTGACCTGGTAGTAATGGAAACGACGAACGGCCGGCGTCCGATAGGGGGACGCCGGCCGTTCGTCTGTCCCGGGGTCAGACCCGGCCGTAGCCGGCGATGGTCATGATGTTCATGCCCCGCTTGCTGACGTTGCGGCCCGCGCTCGGCGCGTCGATGATCTGGCCGCTGCCGACGTAGATCGCCACGTGCCCGAGCCCGGAGTAGAACACCAGGTCACCCGGTTGCAGTTGGCTGCGGCTGATCCGGGTGGTGGCCTTCCACTGGGCCGCCGCGTTGTGCGGCAGCGACTTCTTGGCGGCCCGCCAGGCGGCCATCGTCAGGCCCGAGCAGTCGTAGCTGCCGGGACCGTCGTTGCCGTAGCCGTACGGCTTGCCGACCGCGCCGTACGCGTACCGCACCGCGATCCCGGCATCGCCGGAGACCGCCGGCGGCTTGCCCGCCGAACTCGCCTTGGCCGGCGCCTCGGTGGCCCGCCCGTACGCCTTGCGGCGCATCTCGTAGAGCCGGGACAGGTCCGCCTCGATTCGCTTCTTTCCGGCGGTGAGCTGCTTGGCCTGTGCCGCCTCCCGGGCCAGCGTGACGTCCAGCTTGGTCTTCTGGTCGATCAGCCGGCGCTGGTCGGCGGTGAAGCTGGTGATGGTGCGCTGCCGCTGGCGGGTGAGCTGATCGAGCGTGCCCAGCCGCTCCGGCAGCGCGGCCGTGCCGCCCGGCTCCAGCAGGGCCGCGGCGGTGCGCATGCCGCCGGTCTTGTACGCCGTCGCGGCGAGCACGCCCACGTCGGCGCGGCTCCGCTCGGCCTGTTCCTGCAACGGGCCGATCCGGGCCTGCAACGAAGCCGCCTCGGCCTTGTTGGCCTTGATGTCCTCGTTGAGCTTGTTGTAGGACTCGACGATTCGCTCCAGCTCAGTCGAGGACTTCTCGATCTGCTTCGTCAGCTCGGCGGGGGTGGGCTCGGCCCGAGCCACCGACGCCGGGGCGAGCAGCGCGGCCGAGAGGCCGGCCACCGCGAGCGAGCGGAGCAGCATCCGTAAGGACGACAAGAGCGGAAAGCTCCTCTCCATGGTCGGCGGGACCGCCTGTGCGACCCGTCGACACCGGCCCGGCGCCGTCCGGGCGGACGGCGGTCGACCGGACCGACCAGGACAACCTAACCCGTGATCGGAGTTGTCGGGAGTTCAAGCAGGGGCGAAAGTTGGCAAAGTGTCGGAAAGTGACAATGATGACGTTCACGGTCTGTGACCGATTCGCGAGCGGAATGGCGCCGCGTCGGGCCTACCTGCGGAGAAGGCGAGGCTCGCCCCATTCGTCGTTCTGGGCGAATGCCGTGTCGACGGTCGGTGCCGAAGGCGAAAACCCGAGGTCGGGTGGCGGACCGGCCACACAATGGGACGCGGATCCGGGAATCCCACCTCGGGAACCCGATCCCGGGAGGCCACCGTGCAGACCGATCGTTCCTCCACCCACCCGCCCGCGCCCACCCTGCTCTACGCCCGGCCCGGCATCGTGGTCACCGGCGAGCGCTTCACCGTCGGCCGCAGCACCTGGCCGGTGGCCGAGATCACCCAGCTCCGGACCGCCCGCGGTCCGCACGACCGGCTCGCCGCCCGGGCGGTCGGCGTCTCCGCCGCGCTGATCGCGTCCGTCGGCGTGCTGCTCGGCTTCACCGGCGGCCTGCACCGGCTCACCGCCGGGGCGTACCTCACGCTCGGCGCGGCGGGCCTGCTGCCGCTGCTGCTCGTGCTCGCCGGCGACCGCTGGCGGCCCCCGGCGCACGAGCTGTGGGGACGGATCCGGGGCACCGAGGTGCTGCTGTTCAGCAGCGACGACGAGCGGCAGTTCGGCCAGGTCGCCCGTGCCCTGCGGCGCGCCCGGGAGGGCGCGCGCCTCGGCGGGTGGACCGATCCGCCGGGTGCCGGGCCGTGGCGGCCGGCGCGCTGAGCCGTGGTCAGCCGGCGACCGGCTCCGGGGTACGGGGCCGGCGCTCGGCGGCCACCCAGTGGCTCACCCGCCGCTCGGCGTAGAACGAGACGAACGGCACCGTGCCGGCCAGCATCACCAGCAGCATCCGCTTCAACGGCCAGTCCGCCCGGCGGGACAGGTCGAACGTGAGCGCCAGATAGAGCATGTACAGCCAGCCGTGCGCGACGCCCACCACGGCCACCACGCTCGGATTGTCGAAGCCGTACTTCAGCGGCATGCCGATCAGGACCAGCACCACGAGCGCCACGCCCACGATCCAGGCGATCACGCGGTACCGGGTAAGGGCTCCGCCCACCGTCGTCCGTCCTTCCGACCGGCCTCAGCCGGGATAGTCGCCGGGCCGCGCGCCCGGATTGGCGTTCAACCAGGAAAGGTAGCGGTTGTACGCGGCCAACTCGCCGTCGTCCGCCCCGTCGGCCGGGCCCACCGGCACCCGGACGGCCCGCACCGGCCGGCGTACCGCAGGGGTGCCGGCGGCGACCGGCGCGCCGTCCGCGGTCGCCGGCGGCGCGGGCTCGGCCGGCTGCCCGGGCTCGGCCCGCAGCGCCTGCCGCACCTCGCGCCACCAGACGAAGACCACGAAGCCGGCGAAGACCGGCCACTCGATCGCGTAGCCGAAGCTCAACGAGTTGCCGCCGGCGGCCCGGGTGACCTGCCACCAGCCCAGCCCGAGGAAGCCCACCACCAGCACGACCATGGCCACGTGGCGGACGATCCACGCCGGTGTCCGGAGCCGCTGCATGCCAACGAGGGTACCGGGGACGCCGGCCGTCTCCGACACCGTGTCGTAGGTGGGCGTGGTTTGGTGGCACCCCCGCTGGGCATCCGTCTAGTCGCCAGCCCGAACGAGACGAGGGGGCGACGATGACCGAATCGGCAAGCCGGGACGCCAGCCCGGAGCAGCGGGTCACCGAGTGGGACGGTGACCACGCCCGCGCCGGGACCGTCGACGATGAGCTGACCGGGGTGGACCCCGCCGAGCTGGCCGACGACGACCTGATCCGCGAGGTACGCAGCCTGCACCGGACCCGGTTGGACACGCTGCGGCACGCCACCGACTCCGCGCTCGCCAACCACCTGCGCCGCACCGCCGAACTGGAGACCGAGTACCTGGCCCGGCACCCGGGCCGTGAGGTCGACCCGCACCGGCTGCGGGACGTCTGATGGCCGGTCACGCCGAGCGCGGCATGTCCGCGCCGCCCGAGGTGGTGTTCAACACCGCCACCGACCCGGACCGCTCCTCCGCCTGGCTGCCCGAGGAACTGCGCCGCTCCGGCGCCTGCCGGGTGGAGGTGCTCGACGCCGAGGACATGCGGGCCCGGTGGAGCAGCGCCGACTGGTCGGCGGAGATCGACGTGGAGCCGGCCGACGCCGGCGGCGCCCGGGTCCGGCTGGACCTGGCCGGCCCGGACCACCGCCTGGCCGACGAGATCCTGGCCAACCTCGACCGCGAGGTGGCCGACAACCTGACCGCCGGTTGATTCCGGCGGGTACGACGACGAGGGAGGCCGGGTTGACCGGGAGTGGCCTGAAGCAGAAGGTGGCGCGGCTACGCCAGGCGTACGCGCCGCACGAGCACCGACCGCTGGAGGGCTACCTGAAGGCGATGGGCACGTACGCCGGGGTGACCGCGGCCCTGGTCGGGGTGGTCCGGGCGACCGGCCGGCCGGTGCCCGAGCGACCCACCCCCGGGGACGTGGTGCTGCTCTCGATCGCCACGCACAAGCTGAGCCGGCTCATCTCCAAGGACGCGATCACCAGCCCGTTGCGGGCCCCGTTCACCCGCTACGACCACCCCGGCGGCAGCGGCGAGGTGATGGAACAGGTCCGCGACGAGGGCAGCCCCACCCGGCACGCGCTCGGCGAGCTGGTGAGCTGCCCGTTCTGCCTGGCGGTGTGGGTGGCCACCGGGCTCACCGGCGGTCTGGTGCTGGCGCCCCGGCTGACCCGGCTGGTGGCCACCGCGCTGACCGCGGTGGCCGCGTCCGACTTCCTCCAGATGGGCTACGCGGTGGCCCAGCGGGCGGCCGAGGGCGGCCACCGGGAGGAGTGAGCCGACGAACGACGGGGCCGGCGCGCACGCGCCGGCCCCGCTTCGCTCGCGCCCCGGATCAGGTGGGGGTGGTGCCGTGGTCCTCGCCGGCCCAGCCGCGCGACGTCTCCGACTCCCGCTCGTCCTCCCCGGTGATGATGTCCCGGTCCACCGCGGTGCGGTCGTGCTCGTTGGCGAAGTCCGGCTCCGGCAGCGTGTCGGTGCCCTCCGGGGGCTGGCCCAGCGCCGCCAGGTGCTCGTGGTCGGGCTCGCGGTCGGTCATGGCGTCCTCTCGTCGGCGGGGGCTCAGGCGACCGTGCCGCCCAGCATGTCGGCCACCTCGTCCACCGCGTACTCGCCCTGTGGGAGCGCGGCGACCCGGGTGAGCAACTCTGCCGGCAGTTCGGCGGCCACCGCCCGGCGGTAGATGTCCGCCTGACTGATCCGCTCCTGGCCCTGGTAGAGGTGGTCGAGCAGGTCGTCGAGCGGCCTGGTGTCCGGCTGCTCGGTCACGGGCGCGTCATCGGTCACGCCGACCACCTACCCGGCCCCGAACCGGTCAAACGCCGCCCAACCCCGGCTCAGGCCGGGGCGGGCAGGGTGGCGCGGCGGGCGCGGACCGCCTGCGCCAGGTGGTCGAGCACCTCGTCGGTGGTGTCCCAGCCGATGCAGGCGTCGGTGATCGACCGGCCGTACTCCAGCTCCCGGGTCGGGTCCAGGTCCTGCCGGCCGGAGCGCAGGAAGCTCTCCAGCATGATCCCGACGATGCCGCGCTGGCCGGCGGCGAGCTGCGCGGCCACGTCCGCGGCGACAAGCGGCTGGTTGCGGTGGTCCTTGCCGCTGTTGGCGTGACTGGCGTCGATCACCACCCGCTCGGGCAGGCTCGCCGCGCGCAGCAGGTCCAGCGCCCCGGCCACCGACTCCGCGTCGTAGTTGGGTCGGCCGCCCCCGCCGCGCAGCACCAGATGGCCGTCGGCGTTGCCCCGGGTGTGCATGATCGCCGGAGTGCCCGACACGTCGATGCCGGGGAACACGTGCGGCACGCCGGCCGCCCGGATCGCGTCCACGGCGGTGGCGATGCTGCCGTCGGGGCGGTTCTTCATGCCGATCGGCATGGACAGGCCGGAGGCGAGCTGCCGGTGCACCTGGCTCTCCACGGTCCGGGCGCCGATCGCGCCCCAGGCCACCGTGTCCGCGATGTACTGCGGGGTGATCGGGTCGAGGAACTCGCAGCCCACCGGCAGACCCAGCCGCAGCACGTCGAGCAGGAGCGCCCGCGCGGTCCGCAGGCCGGTGTTCACGTCGCCCGAGCCGTCCAGCGCCGGGTCGTTGATCAGGCCCTTCCAGCCCACGGTCGAGCGAGGCTTCTCGAAGTAGACCCGCATCACCACGAGCAGGTCGTCGGCGACCCGGTCGGCGGCCTCGCGCAGCCGGCCGGCGTATTCGAGCGCGGCGGCCGGGTCGTGCACCGAACACGGGCCGACCACCACCAGCAGCCGGTCGTCGACGTGGTCGAGCACCCGGCCGACCGCGCGCCGGCCGGCCACGACAGCCTCGGCGAGGGAGGCGTCAAGCGGCAGGTGGTGGTGGAGCAGGGCCGGGGTGGTCAACGGCACGACGCGGTCGATCCGCTGGTCGATGACCCGGCGGGCATCCGGGGACGTGGTCACGGTGGGGTTCCTTCCGCCGACCGTGCCCCGGGGCCGGCGCCCGGGGACCGAGCCGGCAGCTCGCATGCGAAAGGGCAGGGAAGCATCCCTGCCCGGCCGGCTCGAAGAGGTGGTGACGTCAGCTCACGGTCGAGTCACCGGCTCCTCCAGCCGGCTGCCTAAACCATCGATACGACCGCGTCACGCCGGCCAGCGTACCCGACACCGGCCGGAATGTCGGCTGCCGTTCCGAAGAGCGGAACGCGGGGTATGGGGACAGCCATGAGCCACGACCAGAGCGACCAGGACCGGATCTCCTCCCGCGCGCACCTGCTACCCGAGGAGGCGGCGGCGGGCAGCGACGACGCGCAGGCCCAGGCCGACGCGATCCTCGCCGAATCCGACCTCCGGGAGGCGGACCGCAACGCCGCCCCGGACACCGTGCTGGAGCACCGCAGCTCCGCCGAGACCGTCGCCCCCGTCGAGCCGCCCGACTGAGCGCGCCGCCCCGGTCGCGTGGGTCATGCGACCGGGGCGTCGATGCCGTGCCGCGCCGGCCCCGCGACGTGCGGAGCCGGCGCGGGCCGGGTCAGGGCGTCGCGACGTCGAGGACCGCGACCGTCACACCGGCGGCCGGCTCGCCCGGCACCGCCTCGCCGGGGCTGCCCAGGAACGCGTCCGCCCGGCCGTCCCGGTCGAGGTCGGCGAGGGCCACCGCGCCACCGAAGGCGTCCGAGACCTCGCTGGTGCCGTGCACGTCGGGCTGTCGGATCAGCCGGCTGGCCACCAGCGACGTCGGCTGGGAGGCGGTGCGGGCCCGCCCGGTGAGCACGGCCACGAAACCGGCGCCCTTGGCCCCGCCCTCCGTCGCGCCGGGGGCGCCGACGATCAGGTCGGCGCGGCCGTCGCCGTTGACGTCCCCGGTCGCCAGGGCGGAGGCGAAGAGGTCGTCGGCCCCCGGGGTCCGGCCGAACGCCAGCTCGGTGACGCTGAACCCGGCGGCGACCTGGCTGGACGCGCCCGGGTAGACCGCGAGGGCGCCCGACTTGGCCTCGCTGCCCGGTGCCTCGCCGGTCACGCCGACCGCGATGTCGGCGTAACCGTCGCCGTCGAAGTTGCCCACCGCGAGCGCGGCACCGAAGTTGTCGCCGGCCTCGTTGACCCCGCCGGACGTGCCCTGGCTGCGGCCGAAGCCGGTGGTGACCTCCCCGGCGGCGCCCGGTACGACGTAGATGCTGCCGGCGGCGGGCAGCGTGCCCGGCGCCTCGCCCGGTGCGCCGATCACGAGATCGGCGTGGACCGAGCCGGTCACGTTGCCGGCCGCCAGCGCCGCGCCGAAGCGGTCGCCGGCCTCGTTGGCGCCGCCGGCGTTGGTCTGGTCGAGGTTGTACGCGTACGTGAGGGTGCCCGTGCTGTTGCCGCGCATGACGCTCACGTCGCCGCTGTGCACGTTGTCGCTGCCCGCCTCGTTCGGGGCGCCCACGGCCAGGTCGGCGTACCCGTCGTTGTTGAAGTCCCCGGCGGCCAGCGCCGCGCCCCAGCGGTCGTCGGCCTCGTCGCCGCGCCCGATGTCCCCCTGGTCGTAGCCCTTGCCCCGGGCCAGTCCGGAGGGGCCGCCGGGGAACACCGCGATGGCGCCGGCCGCCTTGACCGTGCCGATCGCCTCGCCGGGGGTGCCGACGGCCAGGTCGGCGTATCCGTCCTTGTTGAAGTCGCCGGCGGCGAGCGCGGAGCCGAAGCCGTCCCCGGCCTCGTCCGCGGCGCCGAAGTCCGCCTGGATCAACCGGTGGCCGGCGCCGAGGCCGCCGCCGGCGGTGCCCGGGAACACGGTGACGCTGCCCGACTTCTGACCGTTCACCGTGTCACCCGGGGCGCCGACGGCGAGGTCCGGGTAGCCGTCCTTGTTGAAGTCGCCGGTCGCCGTCGCGGCGCCGAACCGCGCGCCCGCGGCGGCCGGGAGGCCGCCGTCGGACGGGGTGACGGCGAAGCGGCCGAAGGGCCGGCCGCCGAAGAGGCCGGTCAGGCCGCTCGCCACCGCGGCGGTGGCCTGGTTCGAGGTGTCGGTCTCGCCGAGGCACCCCAGTTGCCCCGAACCGGTCGCCACCGCCACCAGCTCCGGCTGGCCGCCGGAGCCGGTGCGCAGTCCCGCCGCGCCGCCGTCGCCCCGGCACAGGCCGCCGGTGCCGGTGAGGTCGGTCGAGTCGGTGCCGGCGGCGGTCACCGTGAAGGTCGCGCTGTGCGGGACGTCCGGCACCCACTCGGTGGCCGTCCGGCCGAAGCCGACGAACCGGAGCTGGTCGCCGGTGTGCGGGCCGGTGGCGGCCACCGGCACCGGGCTGACCGTGGTCTCGGCCCGGGACAGGTTCGCCAGGGCCAGGCCGCGCGCGTCGTCGAAGCGGACCGCCAGCACCGGGATGCTGTGCGGGTGGCCGTCCTGGTCCGGAGCGAAGGTGGCGGTGACCTGCCCGGGCAGGTCGGCGGAGGTGAAGCAGGCGCGGGCGGTGAGCACCCAGCGGGGTGCGACGAGCGCCCCCGAGCAGGCCCGGGCGCCCGGGGCGCCCGGGCTGAGGATGGTGAGCCGGACGCTGTGGACGTCCTGGCCGGAGGGCACGGGTGTGCCGCCGGAGATGGCCACCGCCGGGGCGCGGCCGGCCGCGGAGAGCGCGGCGACCACGCTCACCACCGCCAGGATCCGGGCCCCGGTGCGGACCGGGTGGGACTGAGACATGTGTTCCCCCGTTGTCGCTGTTGCGGCGCGTACGCGCCCTGCGGTTCGCCGGCCGGCGCGGACGGACCGTCCGCAGTGGCCGATCGGCAGTCATAGTGAGCGATGGATGGCCGATCTGTCAGCCCGGGTCCGACCCACGGCAACACCGTGATCCACATCACATCGGGGTGGACGGTCGGGTCACGGTGGCGGGGACGGCGGTCCGGTGCCGGGCGGTCGTCCTCGGCTAGCGTGGGTGCCATGCCCGACAGCGGTTTCCCCTGGCCGATCGAGACGACCCGACTGGACAACGGCCTGCGCGTGGTGGTGAGCGAGGACCGCACCGCCCCGGCGGTGGCGGTCAACCTCTGGTACGACGTGGGTTCCCGCCACGAACCGGCGGGACAGACCGGTTTCGCCCACCTCTTCGAGCACCTGATGTTCGAGGGGTCGGTGCACGTGGCGAAGACCGAGCACATGAAGCTGATCCAGGGCGCGGGCGGCTCGCTCAACGCGACCACCAACCCGGATCGGACCAACTACTTCGAGACCGTCCCGGCCGAGCACCTGGAGCTGGCGCTCTGGTTGGAGGCCGACCGGATGGGCGGCCTGGTGCCGGCGCTGACCCAGGAGACGCTCGACAACCAGCGCGACGTGGTGAAGAACGAGCGGCGGCAGCGCTACGACAACGTCCCGTACGGCGACGCCTGGCTGCGGCTGCTGCCGCTGCTCTATCCGCCCGGCCACCCCTACCACCACGCCACCATCGGGTCCATGGCCGACCTGAACGCCGCCGACCTGGCCACCTTCCAGGACTTCCACACCACCTACTACGCGCCGAACAACGCGGTGCTCACGGTGGTCGGCGACACCACCGCGGCCGAGGTGTTCGCGCTCGCCGACAAATACTTCGGCGGCCTGGCGCCGCGCCCGGACATCCCGGCCGCCCCGGACGGGCGCACGGTGCCGGCGACCGGCCGGCCGGCGGTGGAGACGGTCACCGCCGACGTCCCCGCCGCCCGCGTCTACCTCGCGCACCGCACCCACCCGTTCGGCGCACCCGGGTACGACGTGACCACGGTGCTCGCCACCGTGCTCGGCAGCGGCCGGGGCAGCCGGCTCTACCAGCGGCTCGCCGACGGCGAGCGGATCGCCCAACCGGACCTGGTCGGGGCGTACGGGGTCGACCTGGCGCATGCGCCGGCCCCACTGATCGCCACCGCCACCGCCCGCCCCGGCGTGACCGCCGACCGGCTGCGCGACGGGCTGGCCGAGGTGGTCGACGAGCTGGCCACCGTGCCGGTGACCGCCGCCGAGCTGGAGCGGGCCAAGGCGCTGCTGAGCACCATGTGGTGGCGGCAGATGGCCACGGTGGACGGCCGCGCCGACACGCTGGGCCGGTACGCCACCCAGTTCGGCGACCCGGCCCGGGCCGCCGACCGGCTGCCCGCCTGGCTCGCCATCACCGGGGAGCAGATCGCCGAGCAGGCCGCCGAGCTGCTCGGCGCCGCCGACCGGGTGATCCTGACCTACCTGCCCGAGGAGACCTCATGACGCTGATCGCCGCCCGTCCCGGTCCCGGAGCCGCCCGCGCCTACCGGTTCCCGCAGGTGGTCCGGCGCGTGGTGGCCGGCGGGCAGGTGGTGGCCGCACACCTGCCGGGGCAGAACCTCGCCGTCGCGCTGCTGCTGCTCGACGGCGGCGCGGGTCGGGAGCCGGTCGGCAAGGAGGGCCTCGGCGCGGTGCTGGCCAAGGCGCTGGAGGAGGGCACCGCGCAGCGGGACGCCACCGGGTACGCGCTGGCCATCGAGGCGCTCGGCACCGAGCTGGTGACCGGGCTCGACTGGGACTCGTTCCAGGTCAGCGTGCAGGTGCCGGTGGACCGGCTGAGCGCCGCGGTGGAGCTGATGGCGGAGGCGGTCCGCACGCCCCGGCTCGACCCGGCCGACGTGCTGCGGGTCCGCGACGACGAGGCGACCGCGCTGCGGATGGACTGGGCCAACCCGGGCCCGCGCGCCGACGCGGTGCTCCGTGCCGACCTCTTCGGCGCCGAGCATCGGTGGGGCCGCCCGCTCTACGGCGACCCGGGCAGCGTGGCCGCGCTGGAGGCCGACGACGTCACCGTCTTCCACTCGGAGTGGTTCATCCGTCCCGGCACCCTGATCGTCGCCGGTGACCTGGAGCGGGTCGACCTGGACGCGCTCGGCGCGGCGGCGTTCGCCGGCACCGGCGGTGGCCCGGTGGACCGGGGTGGGCCGATCGAGGTGCCGCTCGCCGACCGGCGGCGGATCATCCTGGTCGACCGGCCCGGCTCGGTGCAGTCGACGCTGCGGCTCGGCCACCCGTCCCCGCACCGCGCACACGCCGACCACGTGCCGATGACGCTCGCCGGCACCGTGCTCGGCGGCGCGTTCACCTCCCGCCTCAACCACCAGATCCGCGAGGTACGCGGCTACACGTACGGGATCCGGGGCGACTTCGCCTCGTCCCGGCGGTTCGGCCGGTTCGGGGTCAGCTCCGGCGTCCAGACCGCGGTGACCGTGCCGGCGCTCGTCGAGTGCGTGGGCGAGGTGTCGCGGACCCGGCTGACCGGGGTGACCGAGGAGGAGCTGGAGGTCGCCCGGTCATGGCGGGCCGGCCAGCTCTCGGTCGAGTTGCAGAGCCCGCGGGCGATCGCGTCGGCGCTCACCACGCTCGTGGTGCACGACCTGCCGGACGACTACCACGCCCGGCTGCGGGAGGCGCTGCTCGCGGCGACCGTCGAGGAGGTCTCCGCGGCGGCTGCGGCGCACCTGCACCCGGAGGCGCTGACGATGGTCGTCGAGGGCGACGCGGCGGTGATCCGGGACGAGCTGGTGGCCTCCGGCCTCGGCGAGGTGGCCGACCACCGGTGACCCGGCGGGCCGGGGCGGCGGCGTGTGATTCCCGTCGCCCCGGCCCGCGCGCTGGGAAACGCTTCCCGCCCGGCCGGCCCGGCTGGGTAGCCTCGCGGGCATGAGGATCGGCATTGTGGGTGCCACCGGCCAGGTCGGTGGCGTGATGCGGCAGGTGTTGGCGGAGCGCGAGTTCCCGGCGGAGCAGGTGCGGTTGTTCGCCTCGGCCCGGTCGGCCGGGCGCACCCTGCCCTGGCGGGGCGGCGAGGTCACGGTCGAGGACGCGGCCACCGCGGACTATCGCGGCCTGGACATCGTGCTCTTCTCGGCCGGCAAGGGCACCGCGAAGGAGTTGGCCCCGCGGGTCGCCGAGGCGGGCGCCGTGGTGATCGACAACTCCTCGGCGTTCCGGATGGACCCCGAGGTGCCGCTCGTGGTCGCCGAGGTCAACCCGCACGCGATCGCCGACCGGCCGCGCGGCATCGTGGCGAACCCCAACTGCACCACCATGGCCGCCATGCCGGTGCTGCGCCCACTGCACGCCGAGGCCGGGCTGGTCAGCCTCGTCGTCGCCACCTACCAGGCGGTCTCCGGCGCCGGCCTGGCCGGCGTTGCCGAGTTGGACGAGCAGGTCCGCAAGGTGGCCGAGGACGCGAGCGCGCTCGCGTTCGACGGTTCCGCCGTCGCGTTCCCGACGCCACGCTCGTTCGCCCGCCCGATCGCCTTCAACGTGCTCCCGCTCGCCGGCTCGATCGTCGACGACGGCTCCGACGAGACCGACGAGGAACAGAAGCTGCGCAACGAGAGCCGCCGGATCCTGGAGATTCCCGACCTGAAGGTCTCCGGCACCTGCGTGCGGGTGCCGGTGTTCACCGGCCACTCGTTGCAGATCAACGCCCGGTTCGCCCGGCCGATCGACCCGGCCCGGGCCCGGGAGCTGCTCGACGGCGCGCCCGGGGTGGCGCTGTCCGACGTGCCCACCCCGCTGGAGGCGGCCGGCCAGGACCCGACGTACGTCGGGCGGATCCGGGCCGACGAGACCGTCGCGCACGGGTTGGCGCTGTTCTGCGCCAACGACAACCTGCGCAAGGGCGCGGCGCTCAACGCCGTGCAGCTCGCCGAGCTGGTCGCCGCCGAGCGCTGACCCCTCCGGGCGGCCCGCGTTACCCCGCCTCCGGGGGCGGGTAGACGGCCGTGCCGACACCGAGAGGGGAGCACCATGACAACGGTCGGAGAGTTCATGACGACCCGGTTGGTGACGATGGACGGCAACGACACGCTCACCGCGGCGGCGCAGGAGATGCGCGACAGCGCCATCGGCGACGTGGTGGTGACCGACGGCGACAACGTGGTCGGCATCGTGACGGACCGGGACATCACGGTCCGCGGCGTGGCGGAGGACAGGAACCCGGCCACCACCCGGCTCAACGAGATCACCAGCAAGGACGTGGTGACGGTCAGCCAGTACGACGACGCGGTGGCCGCCGCCGACCTGATGCGCACGTACGCCGTCCGCCGGCTCCCGGTGATCGAGGAAGGACGGCTGGTCGGCCTGGTCTCGATGGGTGACCTGGCGGTCGAGCGGGAACCCCAGTCGGTGCTGGCGGACATCAGCGCCGACGATCCCAACAACTGACCCGTCCGCCGCGACGACGCCGGTCCCCGGTTCGGGGGCCGGCGTCTCGCGTCCGCGCGGTCCGCCGCCTCACCCGATCCGGGCGAGGTTGACCGGGAACCCGCCGGGGACCCGTCGTGTCGACGAGGAGACCGCTGACCGCGGGAGGAGTCACCGGCGATGGTGGACACGACCACGAGATTCTTCGAGGACCTGGACCGGCGGGGGTTCGAGCCGCTGCTGGTCAAGACGTCCGGAACGCTCCGGTTCGACCTGCACGAGGGCGCGCGGTCCACACACTGGCTGCTGGAGATCGACCGGGGCCGGGTGCGGGTACGGCCGGAGGACGGCGAGGCGGACACCGTGGTCGGCACCGGGCCCCGGATCTTCGGCGCCCTCGTCGAGGGCCGGGAGAACGCGATCGCGGCGCTCCTGCGGGGCGACATGACGGTCGTCGGTGACCTGCGGCTCGTGCTCCAGATCGAGCGCGTCTTTCCCGGCCCGCCGGACTCCCGCGGGCCGCGCCACACGTTCTCCAGGGGGGCCGCCTGATGGCCGGGAGCAACACCGTCCGGATCCTGGACGGCAACACGTTCGTGGTCTCCCAGGAGACCGGCGACATCGAGGCCACGCCGACCGAGCCGACCGGTCTCTTCTCGATCGACACCCGGTACCTGTCGACGTGGGTGCTCACGGTCGACGGCGAGCGGCTCAATGCCCTCTCCTACGACGACGTCCAGTACTACGAGGCACGGTTCTTCCTGGTGCCGGGCGTGGCCACGCACTACGTCGACGCGAAGATATCGATCATCCGGGAGCGGGTGGTGGGCGGCAGCTTCCGGGAGACGCTCACCGTTTTGAACCACGACGAGAAGGCGGTCGACCTGGAGATCCGGATGGACGCCGGAGCCGACTTCGCCGACCTCTTCCAGGTCAAGGACGAGATCCTCAACAAGAAGGGCGAGCTGTACGCCGAGGCCGAGCCGGACCGGCTGCGGCTGGGCTACCGGCGCGGGAACTTCCGGCGGGAGACGGTCGTCTCCGCGAACCAGTCGGCCCACTACGACAACCGGGGCCTCGCCTGGACGGTCCACCTGGAACCCAACGAGCAGTGGGACGTCGCCATCGACGTAGCGACCTTCGCCATCGGCCCCGGTGGCCGGGACCTGCGGATGGGACTGCGGGCGCACGGCACCGAACGCCTCGCCCTGCAGCACGACCTCCAGGAGTGGATCGACCGGGCCCCCAAGGTCAACAGCGAGCACGGGCGGATCGCCGCGACCTACCGGCGGTGCCTGGTCGACCTCGCCGCGCTGCGCTTCTCACCGCTCTCCCTCGGCGGGCAGGCGCTGCCCGCCGCCGGCCTGCCCTGGTTCATGACCATGTTCGGCCGGGACAGCATCCTCACCTGTCTCCAGGTGCTGCCGTTCGCCCCCGAGTTGTCCAGGACCACGCTGCGCATCCTCGGCGCACTCCAGGGCACCCGGTTCGACGACTTCCGGGAGGAGGATCCGGGCCGGATCCTGCACGAGATGCGCTACGGCGAGACGGCCGCGTTCGAGGAGCAGCCGCACTCGCCCTCCTACGGCTCGGTGGACGCCACTCCGCTGTTCGTGGTGCTGCTCGACGAGTACGAGCGGTGGAGCGGCGACGTCGCGCTGGTCAAGGAGCTGGAACGGGAGTGCCGCGCGGCGTTGACGTGGATCGACGACTACGCCGACCTGATCGGCAACGGCTACATCTGGTACGAGCGGCGCAACGCCGACACCGGCCTGGAGAACCAGTGCTGGAAGGACTCCTGGGACTCCATCTCGTACGCCGACGGCTCGCTGCCGCCGTTTCCGCGGGCCAGTTGCGAGGTGCAGGGGTACGCGTACGACGCGAAGATGCGGGCCGCCCGGCTGGCCCGGAAGTTCTGGGGCGATCCGGCGTACGCCGATCAACTGGAACGCGAGGCGGCGGAGCTGAAGGCCCGGTTCAACCGCGACTGGTGGGTCGCCGACGGTGGCTTCTACGCGCTCGCCCTGGACCCCGAGGGGAGGCAGTGCGACGTGCTCAGCTCCAACATCGGCCACCTGCTGTGGAGCGGCATCGTCGACGAGGAACGGGCCCCGCAGATCGCCGCGCACCTGGTCGGGCCGCGGCTCTGGTCCGGCTGGGGGGTGCGGACGCTGGCCGAGGGCGAGGTCCGCTACAACCCGATCGGCTACCACAACGGCACGATCTGGCCGTTCGACAACTCGTTCGTCGCCTGGGGCCTGCGCCGCTACGGCTTCGCCGAGGAGGCGGCCACCGTCGCCAACGGGATCCTGGAGGCGGCGACCTACTTCGACGGACGGCTGCCGGAGGCGTTCGGCGGCTACCAGCGGGAGCTGACCAAGTTCCCGGTGGAGTATCCGACCGCGTGCACCCCGCAGGCCTGGTCGACCGGGGCGCCGCTGCTGCTGATCCGGACCATGCTCGGGTTGGAGCCGCACGAGGGGCACCTGGCGGTGGACCCGCAACTGCCGGTGGGCATGGGGCGGATCGAGGTGCTTGACATCCCGGGCCGGTGGGGCCGGGTGGACGCGTTCGCCCGGGGCCGGCTGGACCTGCACCACCCGACCGGCTGAGCGGGCGCACCGGGACCGATCGGCCCTACGGTTCCGTAACCTACCCGGGGTAAAGTTGCCGGATGCCGGAGCTCGTGTACCCGCCAGTGATCACCGCCGCCAAGACGATGTTCCGCGCCCTCGACCTGCGCCTGGACGTGCGGGGCAGCGAGCACGTGCCCACCACCGGCGGGGCCGTGCTGGCGTCCAACCACGTGAGCTACCTCGACTTCATCTTCTGCGGCTACGGCGCGCACAAGTCCCGCCGGCTGGTCCGGTTCATGGCCAAGGACAGCGTCTTCCGGCACCGGATCTCCGGTCCGCTGATGCGCGGCATGAAGCACATCCCGGTCAACCGCGCCGCCGGCGCCGGGTCCTACTCCGCCGCGGTCGGCGCGCTGCGCCGGGGTGAGGTGGTCGGCGTCTTCCCGGAGGCGACGATCAGCCGCTCCTTCACCGTCAAGGACCTGAAGAACGGCGCGGCCCGGATGGCGCAGGAGGCCGGCGTGCCGCTGCTGCCGGTCGCGCTCTGGGGCACCCAACGGCTGTGGACCAAGGGCCGCCCGCGCACGCTGACCCGCCGGCACACCCCGATCACCATCCTCGTGGGTGAGCCGATCGACCCGGCCGCCCACCCGGACTCCGCCGCCCTGACCGCCGAGCTGCGCACCCGGCTGTCGGCGCTCGTCGATCGCGCCCAGCGGGACTACCCGGATCAGCCGGCCGGCCCGGACGACGCCTGGTGGCTGCCGGCCCACCTGGGCGGCGGCGCGCCCACCCCGGAGCAGGCCGCCGAGCTGGACCGGCCCGCCCGCCGCACCCGCAGCACCTCCTGACCGGGCCCGCAGGCTCTCCCCTTCACCGCGCCGGACCCACCCACCCTCCCGTGCCACGGTGCCGATCTTGGACTTGTGGCACCTCCCATATCAGCCCGAAACCGAAATTTCCTGGCACCACAACTCCATGATCGACGAAGTGGCCGGCTCAAGGCCCGCCCCGCGCCGCGGTCCTCGGCACCCGTCGAACGGGTCAGCAGGCGGAGCCGGGCTGGTCCCGGGCCGGGGAGTCGAGCTGCGGCCACGGCGACGACTCCGCCACCGGCTGGCGGTAGTAGTCGTCCCGGGACAGGAACTCCACCGGAAGCGACCCCGGCAGGGTCACCGCGCCCGACGTCGGGCCGGGGGAGGAGGCCACCCTCGTGGCGAGGACGTCGCGTTCCGGCGGGGACAGGTCCACCAGATCGGGGTGGGTCAGGCGGTAGCCGGCCACCGAACGGCGTACCTGCCGGGCCAGCGCGGTGATCACGGCGGCCGGGCCGGTGATCGCGAGCGCCGGCTGGCGGATGGTGCGCAGCGCGTCGCAGACCACGCGCAGCTCGGCGGTGTCGCCGTCGACCTCGACCAGCTCCAACCGGGACGGCCACTGCCAGCGGATCTGACCGCTGACCAGGCGGGACAGCCGGACCGGGCGCCGGTGCCGGGCGCCGGTCGGGCCGTCCCGCCCGGGGACCAGGGACAGCTCGGAGCCGGTGCAGACGTACGCCAACCGCCGGTCGGTCACGGTGATCGTCGCCGGGTCGGGCAGCGCCCAGGAGCGTACGTCCTCGGTGGGGCCGAGCAGATGGCCGGCGACCAGCAGCCGGTGCTGGCCGAGCAGCCGCTCGCCCGGCTCGGGCACCAGCGCGTAACGCCGGTCGAGCAGGGGGCGGGTGGAGTCGTCGTCCGCGTCGAAGCGGTGTGGTCCGATGAAGAAGGGTGCGGCGTCATCCGGCACGGTACGACCTCCCGGCGACGGTTGGCGGTACCGGTGATCCTGGCCGATTCGTGGGGTGATTGTCATGACACCCGTTAGGGGGTCGGCCGGTCGGCCGACGCCTGGGACCGGTAGATGCCGATATCTTCCGGTCGGACGAGGCCGTCCTCAATCGCCCGGGCGAGCAGGGCCGCCTTCGTGGCAGCCGGACGCCCCGCCCGGGTGTATTTGATCCGCGCCCGGTCCACATACTGCTTGACGGTGTGCTCGCTGATCTGCATCCGGCGCGCCACCGACGCCTTCGACATCGACTGGAACCACAGCAGCAGCGCCTCCCGTTCCTTGTCGGACAGCGTCGGCCGGTCCGGCCGGGTGTCGCCGACCATCGCGCCGGCGAGCGCCGGCGGCACATACGGCCGGTCGCTCGCCGCCGCCAGCACGGTGCCGACGCAGTGTTCCCGTCCCTCGTGCTTGGCCAGGAACGCCACCGCGCCCGCGTCGAGCGCGGCGAGCATGGTCTGCGCGTCGGTGTGCTCGGAGTAGACCACCACCCGCCGCCCGGCGGTGCTCAGCTCGGCCAGCTTGTCCAGCACCATCCGCCCGTGCAGCCGCAGGTCGAGCAGCACCACCTCGGCCTCCGGCGCGGCCCGCAGCACCGCGTCCGGGTCGTCGCCGGTCGCCAGCACCCGCAACCGCGGCTCGGTGGCCAGCCAGGCGCGCACCCCGTCGATCACCACGGGATGGTCGTCGACGATCGCCACCCCGATCGGATGCCCGGGGTTCACGTCCGCCGCCAGCGCGTCTGCGTCCATCTGATCTCCCCGTCCCGCTCGTGCAGGTGCTCCACCGGCCCGGCCCCGCCGGGCGGCGCCACCGGATCGTCCGGGCCGTCGTGCTCCGGCGTCACCAGGCTCACCACCACCTCGTCGGGGCCGGCGACCACGGTCAGTCGGGCCCAGCCGTGTGCGCCGGCGAGCGCCGCCGTGAGCGGGTCGGCCAACCCTCGGCGTACGTCGACCGGCAGCTCCGGTGGCGTACCGACCGCGACCAGGTCGATCGGCAGGCCGTTCCGCTCGGCCAGGTCGGCGGCGGCGCGTAGCTCGTGCAGCAGCGGGTCGGGCACGTCGTCGGACTCGGCGATCAACCGGCGCAGCCGGGCGGCGGCCAGCACCGCGCGGCGGCGTACCGCCGGGTCGGCCGGGTCGGCGTCGCCGGCCGCCAGCGCGGCGAGCACCTCCTCGGCGGTGCCGCTGACGAGCGCGAGCCGGGCCTGCCGCTCGCCCTGGGCCCGCTCGGCCGCCTCCCGTTCCGCGGTCACGGCAAGCGTCGCCGCGGCGGCGCCGGCCCGGTCCCGGGCCAGCGCGGTGAGTGCCGCCGCCCCGGCGAAGACCGCCACGGGCAGGGTGGAGGTGCCGTAGACGTACATGGCGTAGCGGCTCAGGTCGGCCGGCGCGGTCGCCCCGTGCAGCACCACCGCCACCAGCGCGATCGTCGCGTGCGCGGCGAGCAGGGCCAGCAGCCAGCGCACCGGTCGTTGCCAGAGCGCCAGCAGGAAGAACCAGGCCAGGCCGCCCCACACCCAGTTGGCGCTGGTGAACAGGAACCGCTCACCGGCCGCCGCGAAGACCGCCGCGTCGACCACCAACAGCACCACGGCCAGCCGCCGGGCCGGGGGCAGCCGGCCGCGCAGCAGGCGTACGCCGGTGGCGGCGCCGACAAACGCGGTCACCAGCCAGCCGACCGCCACCACCGCCGGGGCGGCCATCCCGGGCCCCGCCTCCAGCACCGCCGGCAGCCCGATCACCAGGTGCCAGGCCAGCGCGATGACGACGGCGACGAGCCGGGCGCCCCGGTCCGAGGCGTCCGCCACGGCGCGCGCCTGCGGCGGGGCCACGGCCACCCCGGAGCGCACCGACGTCGCCAGCCGGGGCCGGGGGAGCAGCGCCGTGCCGGTGGTCGACGGCGGGGACTCAGCGGTCATCCGACCACTCCAGCCGCACCCGGGTGCCGGCGCCAGGGGCGGAGGTCACCACCGCCCGGCCGCGTACCGTGGCCATCCGGCCGTGGATCGACTCGCGCAGCCCGTACCGGTGGGCCGGGACCGTGGTCGGGTCGAAGCCGGGACCGTCGTCGACCACCTCGACCACGACGGCGTCGCCCGCGCGGGCCAGGCGCAGCGCGGTGGTGGCGCCCGGCGCGTGCCGGGCCACGTTCGCCAGCGCGGCGGCGGCGCTGTCGGCGAGCGCCGCCGCGGCCTCCGCCGGCATCCGGCACGGCGGCAGCGTCGCGGTCACCGTCAGCTCCGGCAACCCGGCGAGAACCGTGCGCAGCCGCTCGTCGAGGGCGGCCTCGCCGGTCGCGGCCCCGGTCCGCGCTCCGGCCAGGGCGCTGAGGGTACGCAGGTCGGCGGCGCACCGCTCGCGCAGCGTCGCCGAGGTGCCACCGACCGCGCCGAGCCCGATCATCGTCAGCGTGCCGAGCACGGTGTCGTGCAGGTCCCGGTTGTGCCGCCGTTCGGCCTCGCGTGCGGTGCGCGCCACCACCGCCTCGTGGGACAACCGCTGGTAGTCGGCGAACGTGGCGTCACCCCGGCCGATCCAGCGGCGCATCACCGCGGTCATCAGCGCCGTGCAGCCGGTCTGCACCAGCAGCGTGCCGGTGTGCGCCCGCGCCTCGACCGGGTTTCCGGCCAGCGTGGCACCGGCCGCGTAGGCGGCGGTGACCAGCAGGCCGGCCGGCACCGACCAGCGGGGCCGCGCGGTGGCCTGCGCGTTGATCACGGTGGTGCTCGCCAGCACCGCGACCCAACTCGCCTCGCCGGGGAGCACCTCCGGCGCGACAAGCCACGGGACGGCAAGCGCCACGGCGGTGGTCAGCGCCACGTCGCCGGCCACCAGCGCGCCGCCGATGCCGTGCCGGAACGCACGGACCGCATACCAGCCGGACCACACGGTGAGGGTGACGACGGCCGGGACCAGCAGCGCCACCCGCACCGGCGGCGTCCGCACCGACAGCGCGACCACCGCGCCGACCAGGCCGCAGGTGAGGCGCAGCAGCGCCGGCAGGGTCGTGAAGATCAGCGTGAACGCGCCGCCCGCCGGGCGGTCCAGTGGGGATCGTGGCAGGGTCGTGGCGACGGCCACCGGCATCGGGGAGGTGTCCTTCCGGCAGCGACCCGGCCGGGTCCGCGCGGCATAGATTGACGCCGGAGAATAGCACGTTTTGTCGGAACGGTCACCCTCGGTGCTCGGCGCGTCGCTCTGATGTGGTCGAGAAGTGGACGATCAGCATCCGATTTAGGTGTGGCTACCCAGCCATTCGAGGGCCGACCCGGCGTGCCGGAGCACGGAGATGTGCCCGTCGTCCGGGAAGCGGCGCAACTCGGCCGACGGACACCTGTCGGCCAGCCACTCGGCGTGCGCCACCGGCGCGATGCCGTCCCGGCCGCCGTGCAGCAGCAACACCGGCGGCGTGACCTGGGCCGGGTCGAAGCCCCACGGCCGCACGTAGGCCAGGTCGTCGTCGATCAGCCCGCCGGGCCCGGACGCGACCGCCGGGCCGACCACGCTGTCGAACCACGACCACTCGGCGTGCAACGCGGCCAGGTCGGCGTCGGTGAACCCGGGGTCGTATTCCGCGCCGGAGGACTCGTGCGCCTCCTTCGCGGCGCGCCCCGCGGCGGCGGCGCGCAGCGACGCCACCCCGGACGGCACCATGCCGGCGAACCAGTCCAGCCCGGACGCCCCGTAGGGCGCGAGCCCGGCGCCGACCACCACCGCGACCACCCGCTGCGGCAGCAGCGCGCCGCAGGCCAGCGCATGTGGGCCGCCGCCGGAGTGACCCATCGTCGCGAACCGGTCCAGGCCCAGCGCGTCGGCTGTCGCGGCCACGTCGGCCGCCGCCGAGGCGACGTCGCGATCCGGCAGCGGGGTGGAGCCGCCGTAGCCGGGACGGTCGTGCGACACCCAGCGCAGGCCGAGGCGGTCGGCGGCGGCGAACAGCGGCGCGGGCGGGGCGCCGATGTTGGGCGTGCCGTGGTGCCAGAACACCGGCAGCCGGCCCGCCCCGCCGGTGTCGTAGACGTGCAGGGTGCGGCCGTCGGGCAGGCGAAGATCGGTCTCGGTCACCATGGCCGGAGACTAGCCGTCGCGACCGACAGTGTCCCCCGATACGCCTCGGACCTGCCAGGGCGACATGTCCAGGTGCGGGTAACGCTCGGACACCCCGGCGACCGTCTCGGCGGTCCAGTAGGGGTGGCCCGGCAGCGGGAAGCCGAACAGCGCGAGTTGGTGCGGCGTCGCCCGGCTCACAAAGCGGTACCAGGCGGGCTCGTGGCTGCGGTTGGCCCAGGCGTGGCGGTTGCCCCACTCCGCGGCGGCCGGGCGGTAGTTGAGGTGCATCGTGTAGCGCGCGCCCCGGGGCGTGGTCATGCCGGTGCCCCGATGGAACGTGCCCGGCTGGAACGCGACCACCGTGCCGGCCGGACCGGCACCGGACACCTCCGCCTCGTACAGATGCGGGCTGCCGGTGGGCGCCACGAAGTCGCCGTACTTCTCACCCACGTCGGTACGTGGGTACCAGTTCGGCCGCGCCGGCAGGTCTCCGGTGTGCTGCCGGGAGAGCAGGTGCGGCGGGCCGAACCCTTCGGGCACGTCGACCAGGTAGACGAACATCTCCAGTTGCCGGTAGGCGGGAGCGTCCGTCGGCACCAGCAGCGTGTGCGCCAGGTAGTCGCGGTGCAGCGGCTGGTCGTAGTCGACCGCTCCGGTGAACTTCGCCCACGCCTCGGCCGAGTAGATCCGAAGATCATCTGTGGAGAGCAACTCACGCGCCAGGCTTACCAGGCGGTCACTTACCGCCAACAGGCTGAGCTCGACGCTCGCGAACGGCAACTCGTCGATGCCGTCGAACTCATCCCGGAGGTAGCGCTCCCGGCGCGGGTCCGTGCCGTCGTGGAAACCGTCGGGCGACGGGAACATGGACTCCAGTTCGCCGAGCGCGGGCGCCAGGTCCGATGCCGGGAGGTAGCCCGGCAGGACGACGAATCCGTTGCGCTGCCACTCGTCCCTGACGGTGTCGACATCCATCCGGGCAGTATTTCGATGGATCCACAGGCATGCATCCAATTTTGATTCCGGGGCGGTGCCATAGTGAACGGGGTGACGGACGCGGACGGGGGATGACGATGGTGGAACCGCGGGCCTTCTGGATCGACGAGAACTTCGATCGGGAGCACGGCGCCGACGGGCGCGGGCGCTACGAGGTCGAGGTGCTTCGACGTACCGCCGAATTTGCCGACACGTGGGGCGACATCGCCCCCGTCGCCTTCGCCGCGACCGCCTGGCGGCTGGCCGCCGAGCTGTCACCCGGCTACGTCCGGTGGCACCGGCGGATCGTCTCGGCCACGTGCGCGCCGAGCCCGTGGGACGGCAGCCTGATCTGCGCCGTGGCCGTGGTGTCCCGGTGGCCGGCCGAACTCACCTGGACCCGGCAGTGGCAACGCGACCGGGGCTGGCGGGACTGGCCGCAGTTGTTCGGCCAGTACACGACGCCGACCGAGCAGGACCTGACGCGCAGCCCACACCTGCGCGCGATGCTCCAGGTCGAGGCGCCGCTCCCGCTCGGGGACCTGCCACCGGCCCCCGCCGGACCGGACGACGCCGTGGCGTCGGCGGCGCGCCACGCGGTCGTCGTGCTGGCCCGGGAACTCAACGACCTGCTCGGGCCCATGATCGGTCAACTGGAGGCCGGCGTGCCGGCGGCCAGTGACTGACGGGACGGCTCGCCACCACACCGTGCGCGCCGAACCGACGATGCTTCTCGTCCACAGTCCGCTGCTCACCTCGGCGACCTGGGACGCGCTGCGTCCGTACCTCGAAGCGGCCGGGTGGCGGGTGACGGTCCTGGACCTCCGCCCGTTGGTCGGGTCGCCCTCCTTCCACACGGCGGCCTGCGCGGCGGCGGCCGACATCACCGGGGGTACGCCGACCGTCGTCGTCGGCCACAGCCGTGCGGGCCCCTACCTGCCCGGCATCGCCGACGCGGTCGGCGGCGAGCGGCTGGACGTCGTCTTCCTGGACGCCCGCCTGCCGCACCCCGGCACGAGCTGGTGGGGGTCGCTGTCGCCGGAGCAGGCCACGTGGCTGCGGGACCTGGCGGTGGGCGGCCGACTGCCGACGTGGGACACCTGGTTTCCCGCCGCCTCCCTGGCCGATGTCCTGCCCGACCCGGAACAGCGGCGACGGGTGCTGCACGACCTGCCCGAACTGCCGTGGCAGGTCGTCTCCGAGGTGCTACCCACGCCGGGTCGGGCGTGGGACTCCGCCCGGCGCGTCTACCTGCGGTTGAGTGACGGATACCGGTCCACGGCCGAGCAGGCGGCGGAGCGCGGATACCGGGTCCGGAGCGTGGACGCCGACCACCTGGCGATGGTCACCCAGCCGGCGATGGTGACGGATCTGCTCCTGTCGGCGTTGCGGCCGTAGGCGTCGCCCTCGTGCTGACGGGGCTCGGGGTCGCGATAACCTGCCCCTCGGCCACGCAGTCCTTCTCCGGGGAGGGGTCCGCTGATGACGCTGTCGGTGGAAGACACGTTGGCGATCCACGAGCTGATAGCTCTGCACGGGCATCTCGTGGACGCCGGCGATCTCGACAGGATGGACGAGCTGTTCACTGCCGACGTGGTGTACGACCTGACAGCCTTCGGAGCCGGCGAGATGCACGGCTGCCCGGCCATCGAAGAGGCAGCCCTGGCCCTCGGCGACAGGAACCCGGTGGGTCACCACGTCACGAACGTCTGCGTGACCGAAGGCCCGGACGGCACCATCCGGGCCATGTCGAAAGGGATCGGCGTGACCTCCGACGGATCGGTCGGCAGCGTCGTCTACGAGGACATCGTCCGCCGCGAGGTCGCGGGGTGGCGGATCGCCTATCGGAAGGTCACACCCCGGCGGGTACCGCTACGACCATGACGGTTATCGCTTGCGCCGGTCCTTCCCTCGCGGATCGCGAAGCTCAGCCGCGGGTGCGGTCCTTGACGAACTCGACGAAGGAGCCCCACTGGGCGGCGGTGAAGGCCAGCGACGGACCGGCGATGTCCTTGCTGTCGCGCACGCCCACGACGCTCGGGAGGTTGTCGGCAACCTCGACGCAGTTGCCCTCGTTGCCGCTGTAGCTGCTCTTACGCCAGCGGGCCGTGATCGTCTCAGTCATCGTAAGTCTCCTTGATCAGGGCGGCCACGAGATCCTCGGACGCGCGTTCATCCAGGGCAAGGCTCCACAGAGTCTCCCAGACCGAAGAGTACGTCTCTACCTCGCTGGGGCGGTCGAGGTAGATGCTGCCGGTCAGCGATTCGCTGTAGACGGTGCTGGGCTCGGCGGGCCTGGTTCCCTTCGCGGGGAAGTCAAGCATCACGAAGCCACCTGCGGCGGACGCCCGGTGTGGGCCGGCACTCCTCGGCAGCACGCGGACCTTGATGTTCGTGGATTGGGCTGCGTTGACCAGGTAGGCCAACTGAGCCCGCCAGGCATCCGCGTCGCTGATGGGGCGGTGAAGGACAGACTCGTCGACGATCGCTTCGAACTGGGGAGCTGCCGGATTCTTGCGATCGAGAAGCTTCTGTCGCTCCATGCGCAGGGCGACCTTCTGGGCCACCTCCGCCGGAGTCCGCCCGGGTTTGGTCTCGAAGACCACAGACATGTACTCGGGCGTCTGGAGGAGACCCGGGATCAGATTCGGTTCGTACTGCCGGACGTGACAGGCCGCCGCTTCCATTCCGACGTACAGCTCGAACCACGCGGGAATCACATCACCGTAGGCGTGCCACCAGCCTCGGCTCTTGCTCTCCCTGGCGAGTGAAACGAGGACTTCGGTCAGGTCCGCTGAGGTGCCGTAGAGCTGGCACATCAGGTTCACGTCGTGGGTCCGGAGCGCTGTCTGACCCGCCTCCAGGCGATACATCTTCGCCCGCGACCACTCCAGCGTCGTCGCCGCAGCCTCCAGGTTGATGCCGGCCTCCTCGCGTGCCTGCCTCAGCAACCGCCCGAGTTGCCGGCGTGGGACGGAAGATCCCGTCTCGACCATCTGGCCCCCAATCTCACCTCAGATGCCCGTCTGTCTCATTCCAGCCACCTTGCACGCACGCATGGCACGGCGTCAATCTTTTCGCTCGAATCGCTGGGTGAGACGTTGCAGATCGGAGCGGCGTGGCCCCACGTTGGGTGCTGGACGAGGTGGCCGACGAATCGCCGGAGGTGCGCGATGCCCCGCTGGAAGTGGTTCCAACGCAGCAACGAACCGGTCGATGTGGTGCAGCGACCGATCACGAACGAACGCCCTCGCGCGACCGACGAGATCGGCAACCGGAACGGCGAGGCCCACGTCCTGCCGATGGTCCGGCCCTCGGCGAACAAGGCGCCCCAGGTGCGGTCAGGTCACAGCCAGAAGCGTCGTAACGGCGGCGAGTCGTGAGGCCCGATACGCCCTTCCCGGTGGCGCTGTCCTGGGCCATCATCGACTACCACGTCGCGTACACCTGCTCGCGTTGTCGTCCCCATGGCTGGTGTCCGCGCGTCGTCGTCGCACGCGCCCGCATCCGCGCCTGGCGCAAGGTCCGCGACCAGTGGCGACCCTGAAGGCCGGCGACCTGCTGCACATCACGCGAGCTGCCAGCCCTCAGTTCGTGAAATCGTTCCACTTCCGCGTCATCCGCGTCCTGGACTGGACGACCTTCGACGGCTGGATCTGGCTGGAGGGATACCAGCTCGACGAGCGAGGCGACGCTGTGGCGCGGCGCTCGATCTTCGTGATGCTGAGCGGCTTGAGGTCGGTCTAGCGATACCTGTGCGCCCGGCACGATTCGAACCTGCGGCCCCGGGCTCGGAAGTAGATCGCGGATGGCTGGACGGGAGGCTTCGCTCCTGGTCACCCGTCCGTCGTTGTCGGGGGCGACGGCGTCAGCCGACCTTCGACGGCTCTCGAAGTATGGCGGGCAGGTCGCCCAGGGTGGCGAAAGCCGGCCCACCCCAGCCCGGGTCGGTGTCGTTGTGCTCCGTGGTGCGGAAGACGGTCATACCCACCGCTGCCGCCCCGGCCAGCTCGCCATCCGCGCCGTCGCCGACAAAGACGCACTCCGCCGGCTCGACCCCCAGACGCTCGGCCGCAAGGTGATAGATCGCCGGGTCGGGCTTGGCCAGCCCGACATCGCAGGAGAAGATCGCCACCTCGAACCGTCCGGCGAGCGGACTCTGCGGCCATGACTCGGAAGTGTCCGAGGTGGCGTTGCTGATGAGAACCAGCGGATGCCCGTCGCGGCGTAGTGCGTCGAGCACATCCAGGGTGGCGGGGGAGACGCTGTCCAGCACTCGGCGTCCGAGGGCTCGCCGGTGCTCACCGGCCCGGGTCACCTGTTCGTCCGTCGGTGTGCCGCCGAGGCGTCCGGCGAGGATGCGGATGGTCTCCTCCACGTCCCACCGGACCAGCCGGTCTCGCCAGGTGGCGTGGTACGCGGAGACCAGGTCGGCCGGAGCTACGCCAACCATGACCGCCATTTCGCCGACTACCCGATCGCGCTCCTCGTCAGCCCCGTGGATCAAGGTATGGAAGAGGTCGAAGATCACCGGTCGCGACATCTCAGCATCCTACTGAGACCGTCACCGCTGTCGCGGGCTTGCCATCTGTCTGCCGCCGACCCGCACACCGTGGAGCGTTCACTGGACTGGAATGGCCCCGTTGCCCTGGTCTGCCCGGCTCGGCATGGGAGTGGAAGCCGCTGACCTGTGCTGATGAAGGTGCGCCCGGCAGGATTCGAACCTGCGGCCTTGGGATTAGAAGTGGTATTCACATCGCGATCTCTGACTTCTGCAGCTTCGCTAGCTGCATAAACCCTTGCTAGAAGTCGCTCTACTTTCACTGGCATCCTGCATTTCGCACCACGAATAGCTCCAGGTCGGCCGGAAGTTTGGACTAGAGGTACACCTTGTGGTGTGGTGACCGGCTGTAGCTTCCGTCGGGTGAGGGCTGCTCGTGATGCGAGCGCCGCCCTGCTGCGACCTCAGCGCGTGACTCTCGCAAGCCTCCAAAGGTGCGGGTGTCAAGGCTGTCTCGAGGTTAGCTGGGCTGCGGTCTCCTATCCGACAGTCAGCAAGCCATGTCGAGGCTCGGTGTTACTTTTTGCATCGACGTCGTCACCCAGTGTGGTTTCCTTGGTGGGCTTGGAGGTCAGATGAGAATCAAGCGGATCGGGACAGTGATCGCCTCGTTCGTTTCCGCTGCCACGGCGGTGGTTGCCCTCGCAACCCCGGCGCAGGCGTATGGCCCGTCCTACTGCAACAGTTCCACCTGTTCGCTGTCGATCTCATCGAACACCAGTGGCATCTACTTCGAGATGCCACGGAGCACCCCCGTCACGATGATCTGCTGGACCGACGACCAGTGGTGGAACGGCACCAACCGTTGGTTCAAGGTTGACTCGCTGTACGGGCGCGGGTTCATGATCGCCACCCAGGTGTCGAACCAGACAAGAGTTGGCCACTGCTAGCGCCACGATCACCGACTGCTCTGGTTCCTGCCTGTGGGGCTTCGGTCAGGTCTCGGGCCATCCACAGGCTCATGAAGATCACGTCCGGGGTCTGAGTTAGACGAGGGATTCGCGTTGGCCGCTCAAAGAGGTAAGCCGTGGTTTCCGATCGCCTGGTCGATGCTTGCTCTCCTCTGCCTGTGGCTGACGGTCGCTCCGGCATTGAAACCGTAGGGGCCGTGGTGGGTGCCTGTGACCTTCGCCGCTCTGATGGCCTCCGCCGCCTTTGACCTCGGGCACTGGAACGAGTCGGCGGCCCTGGCCGGAGCATCAACGCAGTACGCCGACCTGGCCGGACATCCGTCGTTGAAGGCGTGGACCTACGGCCTGCAAATGACTCTCGCGAACTGGCGCAACGAGCCCGATTCCGCCCTGACTTACTTCGCTCGCGCCATGCGGACGGCACCGGAGGGCGAGCCGAGGCTGAATGGTGCGGGCGGGGGAACCGGGGGCGAGAACACTCCCACCAGCAACCACACGGCGCAGCCACCACGGCAGGCAGCCGACGTACGCCACCGCACCAGTCGCGGCAGCGGCGCAGGCTCGCATAAAACGACTCCAACGTCTCGGCGTCGAGTCGGCCGACCGGCAGCTTGCCGAGCACCGGCCGTACGTGCTTGTTGAGCTTGTTGACGTAGCCCATGCGGGTGGTGGCCTCGATGTCGGCCACCTCAAGCCACCGTTCTAGGAGTTGGTCGAGCGTGGCGCGGGTGCGCGGGCTACGCCGCTCATAGACTTGCGCCAGCAGCCGCGTACGCGCCTTCTCGGCTTCCTTGGAGGCGGCGCGGCCGGCGAGGATGACCTCGGTCAGGTGGTGCCGCTTTCCGCTGATCGGGTCGACATCCGCATAGACCTTCACGCGGAGTGACTCACTGGGAAGAGTTTCGATCTCGCCGCGCTGGCGCTTGATGCGTCCGTTCGAGGCTGCCACGCGGCCACCGTGGCGCGCTCGCACCACGAGTAGCCCCACGCGAGCTGGTCAGAAGGGGGAAGTACCTGTGCGCCCGGCAGGATTCGAACCTGCGGCCTTGGGATTAGAAGTCCCCTGCTCTATCCGCTGAGCTACGGGCGCGCGTCGACGATCGTCGCGCCAAGAGGGTACCGCCGGCTCCGGCCCGGTCGCGGGTACGGGTCGGCGCGTCCGCGTCGCCCGCCAGCGTCCCACGCCGAGGTCCCGCCCGGCATCTGAGTTCCGGCGGGTCCGAGCCCGGCGGTCACAACCCGGTCCGTACCCTCGTCGGATGCTGCTCGACCAGGAAACCGAAAACGAGATCGTCTTCGAGCTGTGCCAGCACCTCGGACGGTCGATTCTGCCGCTCACCGGCTCGGCGCGACCCGGTGCGCCGGCCGGGACAGTCGGTACCGCATTCTTCTACAGCGAGCTTGTCGGCACCGCCGACGACGGGGAACTCGCACACGAGTGGCTGCTCACCGCCGACGCGCTCACCGACCGGGAGTACGGGGAGATCGGGCTGCGGCCGAGCGTCACCGAGCCGGCCGAGGGGGCGGACGAGCCGATCGAGTTGCCCGGTTTCGCCGACCAGTGGCTGCACCTGCCGGAGCTGGGGGTGGCCGCGATGCCCACCGGCGGGCTGTACGGCTACGCCGACGACCGGGGCTGGCAGTGGCGTACCCAGCAGGTGACCGAGGCGTTGGCCGCGCCGGCCGACGCGGTCGCCCGGATCGGCGCTTCGCCGGGCTCGGCGTTCGTGCTGGCCCTCGGCGTGGGCGCGGACGGGTCGCGGCCGTTGGAGGCGGTGGTCGAGCGGGTCGCCCGGGACGGCGACGGGACGCGGGTCACCACCGAGCTGCCGGCCGGGTACGTGGGCGCGCCGGTGTTCACGGTCGAGGCCGGGCCAGACGGCGGGCCGCTGCCGCGCTGCCTGGGCGTGCTGCTGCCGGCCCGCGACGGCGTCCACCCGATCGCCACGTTCGACCGCATCCGGTCCGCACTGGCCGAGGTCTGAAAGGAGGGGGCCCCTTTTAACGCCTCCGGTAGAGAAGGGGCCCCTTCTCACCGCCAACCGGCGGATGACGGCCGGCAGCGGGGTGCCGCACCGCGACGCCGCGCCGGCCAGCGGCGACACGGGGTGACGGCGGGACCTGCCGGCTCAGCCCTCGGCGGTGGCGGTGGCCGGCTCGTCGGCCGGTTCGCGTGGGGTCGGGGGCGTGGGCTGCGGCTCGGTCGGGCCGGCGCGGAGGAAGCCCTCCGCCCACCGCCCGACCTCCACGAACACCTTCTCGCGTACGGCGGGACTGGACAGCGTGAGGTCGTGCAGCCCGCCGTCGAAGCGGGCCAGGGTGACGTGCCGGCCGAGCCGGGGCGCCCAGCGCACCATGTGCTCCACGTCGAGCACCGCGTCGGCGCCGGTGGCGCTGTCGTGCCACTTCGTGCCCCGGAAACTGCGGGTGGAGCAGGCCAGCAGCACCGGCACCTCGATGTCGAGCCCGGCCCGCAGCCGGCGCTGGCCGCTGCGGATCGCATCCAGCCAGCCGGCCCGGACCGGGAACCCGGCGAGTGGCTTCCACGCCAGGTCGTACCGCCACTCGCCCCGGTGGTCGGCGTGCAGGCTCTCGCCGTACACCGTGCCCAGGCCGAACGGCAGGATGCGCTGCGGCGCCCGACGGCCCAGGCGGGAGACGGCGGCGGCGAGGGGTCGACGGACCAGCCAGGGGGCGTTGATGTCGAAGAAGGGGCTGTTCAGCACGATGCCGTCGACCAGGCCGGCCTCGCGGCGGGCGTGCGCCCAGAGCGAGATGATCAGGCCGCCGGTGGAGTGGCCCATGGCGAGCAGCGTCTCGTGTCCCTCGTCGGCGCGGATGATCTCGGCGGCGGCGTCCAGCTCGGGGAAGTAGTCGCTGAGGTCGCGGCAGAAGTTCGGGGTCTGGTGCGGGAGCAGGCTACGGCCGTATTTGCGCAGGTCGAGTGCGTAGAAGTCCCAGCCGCGCTCGGCGAAGAAGTCGGCCACGTGGGTCTGGAAGAAGTAGTCGACGAAGCCGTGCACGTAGAGCACGGCGCGGCCGGTCGGGCGGTCGGCGCGCCGGCGGACCAGCGTCGCGACCACCGGTCCCTCGTCGTCGGTGCCCAGCTCGATCGTCCGCCGCTCGTAGGGCGCTCCCAGCACGTCCGGTTCCACGACCGCGACGGTACGCCGCCGAGCTACCCGGCGGTAGGGGTGTAAGGAGGGGGCCCCTTTTAACGCATTCGGTAGAGGAGGGGCCCCCGCTTAACACTCAACTGTTAAGCGGGGCCCCCTCCTAACGCGGGTGAGTCGGCCGCGCCGGACCCCCGCCCGCCGGCACCGCGGGCGGGGGCGTACGGGGGAACTCAGGCGGTCTCGGCGTCCTGGCGCAGGGCGTCCTCCGGCGGGACGGCCGGGGGCTGCTCCGTCGGGCGCAGGTGCTTGTTGTTGCGCGGCTCCTGCCGGGTCTTCGAGTCGTTGAGCTTGCGGCGCAGGTCGTCCCGGACGTCGTTGAGCGCGGCGTGCAGGTCCTCCTCGGTCGAGGTGGTGACGATCTTCTGCCGGCCGGCGACCCAGCACTCCAGGGTCACCTTCTGGCCCCGGGCGTCACGGTCCTTGACCATCACCTCAAGCTCGGTGGCGTCGGCGTGGAAGCTGGCGAGCCGCGCGTCCAGGGTCGCGAACTGCTCGGCGATCCAGTTCCGGTCGCCCTGGGAGAACCCGGCGCCGACCCGCAGGCACTCGGCCACGGTCGCGGGGTTCGCCACGGCGCTCATCGCCGGGCCTCGCGGACGTCTCGGAGAAGCATCGGCGCTCCCTTTCTCTCGGTTGATCATTACTTACCCAACCGACCTGATTCCGGAACGCCTCCCGGCGGTCACGATCCGGTCGTCTGCCGTCGCCGTATCACATCGGGGCCTTGATCAGGCGGTTGTCCACAAGGCGGCCTTGTCCACAGGCTCGGGGTCGGCGGGTGGCCCCGGCCGGTCGGCTCGGCCCACGCTGACCCGGACAAGCCGATCCCTGGGAGGGGCGATGTTCGATACCTACGTCACGATCGTCGGGGATGGGTAACCACACCCATCGCCCGGCCCCGGCCATCGATCAGTTGTGTTCGCCGCCGCCGTGGAGCAGCCGCATGTTCAGCCGGCGCAGAGCGGCAGCCGCAGCCGGGTCGACCGTTGGCATCAGCGGCACCGTGGCGTCCTGCGTGCCCGTCGACCGGTAGACGTGCCCCTGCTGGCCGGCGCGCTCCTGCACCGCGCTGGTCAGCCCCGCCAGCCGGTGCTCGACCGCGGCGAGGTGGGCCAGGACCGCGCATTTGATGCGCCGCTCGGCGCGGCCCACCGCCCACACCACCGCCCAGCTCACGAACCCGCTACCCGCGCAGATGCCCAGCAAGGCGTACAGACCGCGCCCGAGCGCCGGCCCGCCGAGGTACTCGACGACGCAGGCAGTCACCGCCACCGTGACCGCCACCGCCCCGATGGTGAAGAAGGTCAGCTCCGACCGGCCGCATGGTTCCGGCTCCGGTTCGGTCTTGCGAGGTCCCCACGTGTTTTCCATCGTGGGAGTCTCGCGAGTGGGACCCCCGGTGAGGCAACAATCACCGCTCGTGTTTTCAAATAGTGAGACATCGGTGAACATCCGGTTACAAGTGAGCGTCCCCGAGCGCTACAGCTCATCTGTCCGGCCTCAGGGACGCCGCCACACCGCCCGGTACCGGTCCGCCGGATACAGATCCTGCAACCCATCCGGGTGACCCACCACCAGCAGCGGCACACCCTCCGGCACCCGATACTCGCCCCGCTCAGCCGGCGTCGGCTGCCGCGCCCACACCGTGTCGTCGGCGTCGACGACCACCAGCTCTGGCTCAGGCTGCTCCCGCACGACAACCCCCCGACCCCGCACCGCCACGGCCAGGCCCTCATCGCGGAGCATCCTCACCGCCGCCCGAGCCGTCACCGAGGACACCCCGTACGTCTGCGACAGGTCCCGCTCCGACGGTAGCCGGTCACCCGGGCGGAGCTGCCCGGACGTGATCCGCTCGCGGAGCATCGCGGCCAGCGCGCGGCGCCCGACCGGCTCCTGCCCGGGGTAGATCACCGCCGCAGGCTAAGTGGACGGTCTCGCACACCCGGTCAGGTACCTGAGTTACCCACCCTCTCCCGCCGGCGTTACCGTGGCAGTAGGCGGCCCGCCGGAGTAGAGGCCGGCCGGGTCGCCGCCCAGTCCTCTACCTGGGAGCAGCCGCCATGAGCGAACCGACCATCGGTGACAACCTCCGCCGCCTCCGTGAACGCTCCACCCTCAAGCAGGAACAACTCGCCGAACGGGCAGGCCTGAGCGTGGACCTCATCAAGAAGCTGGAGCAGAACGTCCGCACATCCGCCCGGATCCCCACCCTCCGCAAGCTCGCCCGCGCCCTCGGCGTCGACACCACCGCCCTGATGGGCTCCGCCGCCCAAGCCCAGGCCATGCGCGAACCCGACGCCGAACCCCTCGGCCTCGTCGGTCTCCGCCAGGCCCTCACCCCCACCCGAGGCCTCAACGGACGGCCGGTCGGTCCGCGCCCCACCATCGACGCCGGCCAGATCGCCCTCAGCCGGGTTGAACAGATGGTCGTCGACGCGAACCGCGCCTACCACCGGGACGCCCTCGCCGAGGCCATCACCGCACTGCCGCACCTCCTCGCCACCGCCGACGCCGTCGTCGACTACTCCGACGGTGAGCGCGGTCGCCTCGCCCACGGGATCGCCTCGTACGCCTACCAACTCGCCGGCCGGCTCCTCATCCAGCTCCGCCAGCTCGACCTGGCGCACGTCGCCCTCGACACCGCTGCCGGACACGCCCGCGCCGCCGCCGACCAACTGGCCGGCGCCACCACCGCCGCGCACCTGTGCTGGCTGCTGGTGCGCGCCGGCCGGCTCGCCGAGGTAGCCGACCTGGCGGTGCGCACCGCCGACCAGGTAGAGCCGCGGCTGTCCACCGCCACCCCCCGGGAGCTGGCCGCGTGGGGGGTGCTGCTCCTCAAGGGCGCGGCGGCGGCGGCCCGGGACGCGCGGGAGGACGACGCCCGGGACATGCTGGACCTGGCCGGCGCCGGCGCGGCGCGCCTCGGCGGCCGGCTGGCCGAGTCGGACGACCTCGCCGACCGGTGGTTCCGCGACGTCGCCGGCAACGACTTCTGCGGCGGCGGCGTGCATCTGATGCGGGTGGAGACGGCGGTCGTCGCCGGTGACCCGGGTCGGGCACTGGCCCTGGCGCAGGCGATGCAGGGCCGGGCGGCGGGGGTGACCCCGTCGTCGTATCAGCGGCATCTGCTGGACGTGGCGTGGTCGCACACGCAGGAAGCCCGGTACGCGGACGCGACTGCCGTGCTGCGCGGGCTGCGGCAGGCGGCGCCGGCGTGGCTGCGGCAGCAGCGGTACGCCCGGGACGTGGTGCAGTCGATCGCGGACGGCCGGCGGCGGGCGATGACCGCGGAGTTCGCCGAGCTGGCGGACTGGGTGGGCTGCCCGATCTGACGGGTACGTGGTGTCCCCCTCGCGTGACATCTGGTCGGCTGGGGGACGTGGGGTACCTGGATACCTGGGTTCCTGAGTATCACCCTCGGAGACAGGACGCGGTGACTCACCGGCCACAGGCGGTGAGGGTCGCAGTCCCCCGGGGTGGCGGTGGTCCTTCCACGGTCCCACGAGCTGCCGCCACCCCGGCTCCAGCCGAGGGAGGCCCCATGGCGATGTCGTTCCGCTCCTTGGTCCGCTGGCTGGCCGGACGGCCAGATCCCGCCGCCCTCGCCCGCGCCCGGCAACTTCAGCAGGCCGAGCGGCACAAGGCCCAGCAGCGCATACTCGCCCTCGCCCGCGCCCGGCAGGCCGAGTACCGGTACGAACGGCGCGGCCGGTGACCGCCCGACCCGCCCGGGCGGCCCGGGCCCTCGACGTCCTCGACGAGCGGATGAGCGGCGTCGCCCACCAGCCGCACCGGCCGAGCTGGGAATGCGCCTGCTGCGGCGAGCCCTGGCCCTGCCCGGCCGGGCAGACGCAGCTCGCCGAGGCGTACCGCACCGACCGGTCCGGGCTGTCGATCTACATGGCCGGCCTGTATGCCGCCGCGGTCGACGAGATGCCTACGTACCCTGCGAGCGTGCTGTACGCGCGGTTCGTGTCGTGGACGCGGGCGCTGCGGGCGGCGATGTGACCGGCCGCCAGTCGGGCGGCACGTGCATGGGCTGCGTCGAGGGCATCATCGTCAAGACGCACCGCTGCGCGGGCGCCCGGCCGATGCTGCCGTACGGCGGGTTCTGCGCGTGCCGGCTGCCTGGCTGCGGACCGAACCCGACCGTCGTGGCGCCTGCTGAGCGGCCACGGACGCGGCGTCGGCGGTCGACCGCCTGAGCGCTTGCCGGCTGGTGTCGAGCGGGGCGCGGGGCCTACTCGGCCGGCCCTTGCGCGGCGGCCTCGACGACGACGCGGCGCAGGACGTATGTGTTGCCGACCGGCGCGCCGACGAGCTGCCCGCGGTCGATGCGCTTGTGCACGGCCTGCTTGCTGATGCCGAGGATCGCGGCGGCCTCGGTGGCGGTGACGAGGTCGGGGATCTTCGGGTCGCGGGGCGCGGTGGTCATGGGCTGAGGGTACGCGACCCGGTTGACGTGCGTCAACGTTCATGTAGAGGTCATGTGTGCTCTGGCCTGCATTACATGGTTGACAAACGTAAACCGCTTGGCGTAGACTGAAGTCACAAGGGAGCGAGACAGGGAGACGAAGATGATGAAGACCGAGATCCGGGCCACCGCCACCGACCAGGACGCCCCCCTCCTCCGGAAGGCCGAGGCCCTCGCCGCCCAGCTCAAGGCGATGACCCCCGACGGAATGGGCTACCGGTTCACGGTCCGCAAGTACGAGGCGACGGTGGCCCGCCTCGGATACGACCCGATCAGCTGAGCGGCCGGGGCCCGGGAAACCGGGCCCCACACCCATTGACGCCGACCCCTACCCTCCCAGGCATGAACTTCGGCTTCCGACTCCCCGGACCGTTCCGCGTCGGCGTCAGCAGCAAAGGCCGCGTCAACGTGGGCGTCACCGTCGGCCCGCTCTCCGCCTCCGGCGGGCTCGGTGGCGCCGGCCAGCGGACCACCCGGGGCACGTTCTTCCCGGTCACGATGCCGCAGTTCGTCGAGCAGGCCCGCGCTGAGGGGTTCACCGTCACCCAGTACCACCCGTCGTCGGCGACGATCGAGCGGCGGTGGAAGGCCGGCCGCGCGGAGGTCGTGCCCGGGCAGGGCGTCATGCTGCGGCAGGTGTGGTCGACGTGGCAGACGGTCGTGGTCATCGCCGCTGTGCTGGCGGTGCCGCTGGTGTGCTGCCTGCCCGGCTACCTGGTCAACGTCAACCACTGACCCTGGACGCACGAAAGCGCCCCCACCCGGCCGGATGGCCGAGCGGGGGCGCTGCGTCGTAGAGCGGTCAGAGCTGGTCGGGCACGAGGCTCGGGGAGTCCGGGTCGCCAGCCTTCACCGAGACCAGCGAGGTGAGGACGGACAGGACGAGCGCGCCGGAGGCGATGCCGCCGGCCGCCGGCCAGTCGGCGTGCCAGGCGTTGAACACGGCGTCGCCGCCCCAGTAGAGCAGCAGCGCCTGGGCGGCGCTCTTGATCCCGCGCTCGGCGGTGGCCTTCCAGAACTTGCCTTCGAACATCGGGTACCTCCTGATCAGGCGGACTGCATGTCGCGCCACGCCTGCCCCTCGGGCGACGCGGCGGTGATCGCGTACTGCGGGAAGTCGACGGCGTTGTTGTAGTAGCCGACCGCGTCGACGTCGGACTGCGCCGTCAGCCAGGCCATGTCGCTGCGGACGGCCTGGGCTCGGCCGGCGCCGGTGTTGTCGGCCGTGGTCCGGACCCTGCCGTACTCGGGCACCCACAGCCGCACGCCGGGGTACGCGGCCCGCACCTTGCCGAGGGCCACCCCGAACATCCGCGACGCCGGCCAGTAGGACGCCCTGTCCTGGGAGTAGCAGTCGACGCCGTAGTGGGTCATGCCCGGGTAGCCCCAGTCGGTGGGGTTGCCGCCGCCCTCGTCGAGCCAGTAGCGGGTGACAATCGGGCCGTGACCGAGCACCCAGCGCCGGTTGCGGTGCGCCGCCACGATCTGCGACACACGGGCGGCCGTGGACCGGTACGCCGCCGGCACCACGTCACCCATCGGCTCGTGGTACCAGGTCAGGTAGACCGGCCTGGCGAGCCCGTCCAGCCATGGTCCGAGCCGCTCCACGTCGGTCTTCCAGCTGACGTGGGCGACGCAGTTGCCCGGCATGTCGGCGAACTTGCCGGCACCGTGCGCGGTCAGGCTGGGCAGGGGCTCGCCGCTGCGCTTGACGCCGAAGTCCCGCATGTAGCGAAGGTTCGGGAAGTCGGCGACGATCCGGCGGGTCGGCTCACCGTTGAGCGCCTCCATCCCGACAGCCGTCTTCACCTTCCAGGTGAGCGTCTGGGCGGCGGCATTACCCGCCCGGTCCCGCACGGTGACGGTGACCGGCACTTTCCGGGTCACTTCGCGGTGACGGTGAAGCTGCTCGACAGCGCGGTGCTGCTGGCCGGCGCGCCGAGGACGTTCGGGTCGGTGCAGGTCACCTCGGTGGTGAGCTCCTCCATGACCTCCCACGGGACCCGGGTGTCCACGGAGTTGCCGGCCTGGTCGGAGACCTTGATGTCGAAGTACAGGATCCGGGCGTCGGCGTCGCGGGCGACGACCTTGATGACGCCGGACTGGCCCGGGTATACGGCGGGCGGGTCGATGGTGGCGGAGACGATGTCAGGCGCGGCCACGCTGGGCTCCTTCGTAGGGTGCAGGGATGGTGCAGGTGGGCAAGCTGCCGCAGGGGCAGCGGTTGGTGCTGGCCGAGCTGTCCGGGTTGGCCGGCCGGTACGGCACCGGCACGGGCCGGGACGTAGACCACGAGCAGGCGGTCGCCGAGCTGCGGGCGGTCACGACCGACCCGGTGCTGCTCGGGATCGCCGCCGGCACGAAGATGGCCGACCCGCAGGGCATCAGCAGACCGGCGGTGGAACTGCTGGCGGCGGCGGGCGCCGACATGCAGGTGGCCGAGGCGCACGCGGCCGAAGTGCGGGCCCGCTTGAAGTCGCAGGGCATCCGTTTCGACCGCCGGTAGCCCCGATCAGAGCTGGGTCCGGGTGGACGGCGGTACCGGCTCGGCGGGCACGGGATCCACCCCCGCCAGCCGCAACTGGTAGGCGTACCCGCCCGCGATGTTGCGCCAGTAGTCCCGGTCGGACTCGGCGCGGTTGGCCCGCTCGTCGGCCTTGTCGCGGGCCCGCGCCAGGTCCTGCACGGACTCCCGCTCGTGTGCCCGAGCCCCCTGCCGCAGCGAGCTGACACCGGAAAACACGGCCTGGATGAAGGCCAAGCCGCCGCCGCCGAGCAGCGCGGCGATCACCGCCGTGACTACCTCGGACGTCTTCAACGTGCTGCTCCCTACTGGTGGTGGGCGGCTGCGCGAGTCGCCTCCCGCCGGATCGCCGCGACGTCCCGCCACCGGCCATACAGCAGCAGCCCGAACGCGCCGATCGCCATCGACGCCACCACCGACGCCGGCGCGAGCAGCGACGCCAGGATCAGCGCATACACCCCGAACGCCGCCCACAACAAGGGCAGGCCGATGTGCTCGCCGATCCACCGGTCCGTCGCCGCCCCGTACGCGGACAGCACCCCGCCGACGGCCAGGAAGGCCGCCCAGAGGTAGACCAGTGGGCCGGTCGCGTCGACGACGCTGGGCGTCGGGACCAGGGCGGCGCCGACGCCGGCGGCGGCCATCATGGCGTAGCCGGCCATCCTCGACCAGCGGCGCGGCTGCGCGGGCACCCGGGTCACCCCTGCGGACTGTTGAGGCGGGCGGTCAGCTCGTCGACGACCTCACGCGCCAGGCTCGCCGGGATCGCCGCCGCGATCTTGTCCGCCGGCAGACCGGCCAGCACCCCGGTCACGATCTCCTGCTCGTCGACCGGGTCACCGGAGATGACCCCCTCGTACACCCGGGACGCCATCATCCACAGGGACACGTTCGGCCCCCAGCTCGAACCGCGCGCAGCCATCCGCTCCCCGATGGCGCCGGGCAAGGACCGCGGCTCCTCGAGCACCTCGCGGATGGCGTCGCGGATGAGCGGCTTGTCGGCGGCGGTCAGCGGCATGGTGTCCTCCAGGAGGCCGATCTCGGTGAGGTAGCGGCGGAACAGCGGGGTTTGGTCCCGGCCCGCCTTCGTGCTGTCGCGGAAGAAGCTGATGTGCGTGTGGAACAGGTGGCTGCTGTCGCCGCTGGTGCGCTTGCCCAGCCGGTCCCACCGCCGCACGGTGCGGCCGTCCGGGGAGTAGATGACCTCCCGGATGTCGCGGGTGTCGGCCGTGTTCGCCGCGCACTGCGCCACCAGCCAGGTGGAGAACGTCCGCAGCGTGTGCGTCTTGCCGCCGGAGCGGACGGAGAACGTGCCGACGTCCAGCGCGGAGGCGTACAGCGTCAGCCCGGAACGGTCCCGGGTGGACTCCACCACGGAGTAGTCGTTCGCGACGGTGCGGTTGGAGCCGCAGTGGTAGCCACCGCGGTGACTGGCGTCGCCGACGATCCCGACCTCGGCCGGCTCCAGGTCCGCGTCCCGGACCGCGCTCTTGTCGACGTTGAGATAGGTGAGCAGCAGCGTGCGGACGGCCAACAGGTTGGCGGGCGCGTTGGTCACGGCATCTCCTCAGAGCAGCTTGAAGGGATCCGGGCCGGGCGCCCACGGATGCCGTACCGGCACCAGCCAGCGGCCCTGCGCGCCCATCCACGGCCGCAGCGCGTCGTAGATCGCGTACGCCAACTTCTGGTAGCCGACGTCCGTCGGGTGCACGCCCTGAGCGTTGATGTCCTGCTGGTCGACCACGGACGCCTCGGCCAGCACCACCCGATCAGCGCGAGCAGCGACCAGAGCGGGCAACAGCTCGTTGAGCTGCTGGCCCTGACGGGACCGGTTCGTCAACACCGAGCTGACGTAGCTGGACATCAGCACGTTCTCGCACAGCACCACCCCGGCGGACGGGGCGGCGGCGAGCACCGCGTCGAGGAGCTGGGCGAGGTTGGCCAGCACCTGGTCAGCCTCCAAGCCCGCGCCGAAGTCGTTCGCTCCCGCCATCAGCACCACGATGCTCGGCTTGCCCTGCGCGTAGTTGAGGCCGCCACCTTGCACGAGGTTGAAGAGCTGGGTGGTAGTCCACCCGGGGCGTCCCTCGTGGGGCAGCGGCACGGTGTAGCCGAACCCGCCGGCCGTGCCGGTGCTCGCCCGGGAGCCGACGCAGCGGACGTCCCGCCGCTCGTTGTTGCGGATCAGCCAGTCGAGCACCGCCTTGCGGGCGCCGTTGTTGTCGGTGCTGTCCGAGCCCGCCATGTACGAGTCGCCCAGGAAGCAGATGTTGAACATGCCGTCCGAGCCTGGCTGCACCGGGGACGGGGCGGCGCCGGCCGCCGACGGGAGCATCGCCCCCACCGCGCCCGCGCCAGCCGCCGCGAGCAGTCCACGTCGGTTCATGCCACTCTCCTCAACCACAGTGAGCTGCCGGTTTTGATGATCGCGGACGTGCTGGCCGCGGCTGACTGCTGCGCGAACCGAAACTGGAGGTTCCCGGCCGACCCGCCGATGCTCAACGTGCCCTTCACCAGGGCGAGCAACGTGTTGGACAGCCCGGCCGCGCCGAGCACGAACCCGGAACCGGACGCTCCGGCGGAGATACCCGCGCCGGACGCCTCACCCGTGTACGTCGTCACCGACGCGGCCAGCGACGAGATGCCCCACGACATGGTGCCGCTGGGGAAGGTGAAGTCGACGCCGACGTCGTTCGCCGCGAACCCCTGGTAGAGGATCGTCGCCTCGACGGCGTAGACGGCGTTGGCCTGCACCGGCAGCACCAGGTCGCTGTCGTTGGCCTTCGTCGTCGAGTTGGTGACCTGCTGGTCACTGGTCTTGTACGCGAACTGCGGCTGCGTGTAGCCGATCGTCACCCACGTCGACCCCGACCACACCCGGATCAGCTCGGTGTCCGTCTCGACGATCGTCATGCCCTCCACGGGCGACGACGGGCGGGTACCGGACGTGCAGACGATGGTCGCCTGCTTCATCAGGTACTCGTTGACATCCGACGCCGTCAGCACATCACCGGGGTTGAACACCTTGAATGCCATACGGCGATTCCTCTCTCAGTACGCCAAGGCGTTGTCGTCAAGCGCGCCCAGCGCCGCATCGTCGAGTACCAGGAAGCTCAGCCGCGACGCCGACTGGAAGACGAACCGCGTCCGCCACTCCTGGTCGACGACCACCTCGTGTTCGATGCCGCGCACGATCACGTCCCGCTCGATCGGATCCCCACCACCCGGCGGGCGGCGCACCGCCGTCACCCGGTCGCCGATCTCCCGACCCAACGCCTGCGGCCACAGCCCGGCATCCCGCGACGGCTTCAACAGGATCGACGCGAACCGCAGCTCCGGCTGCCGTCCCTGATGCAGCAGATAGCCCGCGTAGTCGGCGCATTCACTGTCCGACTCCAACAGCAGATCCGTTCGCGTGTACGTGCGCACCAGGTAGGCGCTCTGGCTGGCCGTGTCCTCCGCCACCTGAGCCGTCCCACCCACCCGCGCGATCGACACCCGGTTGTAGATCGACTGCGCGTCGTACGACACCACTACGTCTGCGTACGGCAGCTCGCCGCCCCCGCCATCACCGAACGTCGCCTGCGAAGTCGCGGACCGGTCGTCCTCCACCACCCCCCGCCGGTTGCGGAACGTCACCCGGCCCTGAGCGTCCATATACAATTCGCCCAGCTCCGAATCCACGGTCAGCAGCAGCTCCGCGAGCGCATTGTCCGCGAGGGTCGTCTCCTGCACCGTGCTGTCCCCGACCGCGATCACCCGGTCCACGTCCGGCCAGTCCACCGAGTCGAGGATCCGGCCGACCCGGGCGCCCGTGTCCTCACCACCGCCGGCCGGCACCGACGCCCCCCGATCATGGGAAGCCAGAACCGAGAACCCGTCCGAGCAGGTCAGCGCCACCTGCGAACTGTTCGGCCCGTCGTAGGACACCCGCCACTCGTCGGCGTACCCCTGCCACAGCGGATACGTGGCGGACGCCCAGGCAGCCCGCACCCGCACCGCACGCATCGGCTTCACCTGGGTGTCACCCGCAGCCACGTACGGGCCGTCAAGGTTCGTTGGGTCGAACCGCCGGTCGTCGTTACGCAGCACAATCGTGGCGGTGCCAGCCTCATACCGCAGGATCGGCCCATCCGCGCGGGTCGCACCCCGGCGGGTCGACACCGACACCACGTAGGGGGTGACGTCCGTCCACACCCCGTCCGCCGCGAGGGTGCCCGTGCCCAGCACACCCCGGGACGTGTCATCCAACGTCAAGCTGGTGCCGCTGCCCGGGCCGACGAACCCGATCTCGACGATGATCCTCGCGTCGGTCACGACCTCCACCCCGCCCCGGATCGCCGCTCGTAGGCGCGGATGCTCTCCACCACCTCCCGGCCCACCTCCGCCGGATTCGCCACCGCAGGCACATTCACGGTGATGTAGATGACCTGCTGCTGCGTCGCCGCCGCCCCGACGGCCGGCGACGACAAGACCCCCGACGCGACCCCAGCGGCGCCCCGGCCGCCCCGCAACACCGACCGCAGCCGCTCCACCCCGGCGTGCCCGCCCGCCGCGTCCACCTCGGCGGCGGTCAACACGTGCTCACCCGGCGCCAGGACCCGCAGCTGCGAGTCGACGCCTTTCGCGCCCGGCCCCGTCACCGGGCCACCACCCGACAGCCCCTTGAGCTGGGTGCCGCCCGGCAACTTCAGGTCACCGTTGGACTTGTAGTAGACGCCGATGCGGATGTCCTTGCTGTTGACCCGGCCCAGGCCCTGCTGCACCCGGCGGATCGCCGCCTCAGCCGACTTCGTCTGCACCGTCACCGTGCGGCTGATGTTCGGGATCGCGAACAGCTTGTCCGCGAGCCGGATCGCCGCCGACCGGGACATGCCCATCGCCTCGGCCGTCCGGATGAACGCCGACCGGCCTCGCGCCGCAGCAGCGTTCGCTTTCTCCTGCGAGCCGGTCGACGCCAACACCGCGTCGCGGTTACGCAGCGCCGCCTGTGCGATGCCGTCGAGCGCGGCCTGGTTGGCCCGCCCTTTCTCGGTGCCCGAGTCGAGGGTGCGGCCGTTACGCTTCACCGCCGCGGTGGCGTCGTCGATCGACGCTTGGAAGTCGCGGTTCGCCGACCGTGCGTCCAAGGTGGCGTTCGCGAAGTCGTCGAGGATCTGCTGCAACGACCGGACCTGCGTCGTCGCGCCGGCCGCCTTGTCGCCGGTGCCCTGGAAGCCGGCCATCAACTCCTGCAGGCCGGTGGACAGGCCGTCGCCGGAGGCCTTCGCGGCCTCCTGCGCGGCGACCAGCTCGGCCAGCTTGGACACGTCGCCGGTGACGAACGCGGCGAACTTCTCCATCCAGCCGTAGGCGACGGTCAGACCCTCGATGGTGCCGGCGATCGACCGGATCCCGAACTCGAAGATGCCCCACAGCCTCAGCAGGGCGCTACCGCCCGCCGCCGAGTTGTCCGCCAGACCCTCGAACGTGTCGGCCAGGAGATCGCCCGTACGCCGGCCGATCTCCCCGAGGGCGTCGACGGCCGGGCCGGCCCGCTCGACGGCGTACGCGAAGCCCTGGATAGCCCGCTCGCCCCCGGCGAGGAAGTCCTCGGTGAGGGGCGCCGCATACCGCGAGGCCGACGAGAACGCCCGCTCCAGGTCGCCTTCCATGTCGCCGATGCCCTCGCGGACCATCCCCAGGGCATCGAGGGTGGCCGGCACGAAGCTGACACCGGCCCGCTGCATCGTCTCCGCGAACACCTGGCCGGTGCGCTTCGCCGACGCCTGCACCTCCTGGTGCCGGGCCGCGATCGCGATCCCGCCGACGACACCACCGGCACCGATCCCGCCGACGATCGCGCCGGCGACCGCACCGCCGATCAGCGGTCCGACCGAAGCCACGGCGCCGACCACGCCGGCGCCGATCGCGGCCTGCGCCGGCGGCGGTAGCTCGCCGAACACGGCCGACAGCGCGGCGCTGAGCGGGCCGCCCGCCCGGGCCAGGCCCTGCGCCAGGCCCTCACTGAACCGGGCGCCGTAGCGGACGCCCTGCTCCCGGCCCTCGTTGAAGTCAGGCAGCAGATCCTTGGCCTTGGTCAACTTCCGCAGCTCGGCCTGCTGCCGGCGCATCGCCTTGCTGATGTCGACCCGGTCAGCCGCGTCGGACGTCCGCGCGAACGCCACCGCCAACCGCTTCAGCGACTCGTCGACGTCGGCGATCTGCCGGTCCAGGTCGTGGGCGTCCTTCTCCGTCGCGTCGAGGCTCTTGCCGAAGCGGTCCAGGCCGTCGCCGGCCCGGTCCGCCATCCGCGCCACGGTCTCCTCACCCAGCAGCCGGATGAGGATGTCACGCTTGTCCACCGTGCCCCCTCACTGCTGGATGCTGAGCCATCAGCGCGTCCCGCTCGTCGTCGGCCAAGGCGAGCAGATGCGCCCGGATCTCCCGCAGCGTCATCTCCCGCTGTACGGCCGGATGCAGCGCCACATAGGCCCGGGACAGCCGCGGCCCCACCTGGTCGAGGAACTCGGCTACGCCTCCTCGCTCACCGGCGACGGCGAGGAGGTCGAGGCCGGGGGGTTGTCGTCGGTCGCCTTCAGCAGCTTCACCTCGGCGAGCATCGGCAGCGGGTCGAAGTCGGCCAGGGACTCGTCGACGCCGGCGAACCGGCGGGCCATCCACATCACGGCCAGCGCGCCGACGGTGCCACCCTTCAGGTAGGAGTCCAGGGCGGTGATGACGTTGACGCCCAGGTGCTCGCGCAACTCCTCGTCGAGGGCCATAAGCTCCCGGGCGCGCAGCCGGGTCAGCGCGGCCTCGTCGAACGTCCACCAGCCGTCGCCGTAGCGCTCATGGTCCGCCTCGGCGAACCGGAACCGCATCAGCGGGATCCGTCGTTGCATGCTCACCCTCTCGTGATCTGGTCGGCGACCCAGTCGACGACCCGCTGCATCTCCCGCGACACCTCAGGCATCAGCCGGTCCACCGGCCGGTCGACGAAGCCCTTCCGAACCCGCTGGGCCACCCATGGATTGGCGAGCGACGTCGCCTTGTAGCGGGCGTGGTTCTTGATCGGACGGGACCGGCCGAACACCGGATGCCGGAGCACGCCGGCGTTCAGCCGGGGCACGTCGCGTTTCTCCTTGCGACCGTCGCCGTACACCCGGACCGTCACCCGAGCCGTGTGCGCTGTTTCCTTCGTCGCCGTGCGGAACCGCAGGCTGCGCGACAGCGTCGGCGCGTACCCCGACGGCATCGCCTTCGGGACCTCGGCGCGCACCGCCGGAGCCAGCTTGTCGCCGGCGGCCTTCAGTCCGCGCCGCAGCTGCCCGCCGAGGCCCCGGTCGCCGACGTCCCGCAGAGCCTGCCGGACGGTGTGCAGCTGCGCCCGGCCGGTGACCCGGACGACCATCGGGTCAGCTGGTGGCGCGGGCCAGCGCGCCGGCGCCCTGCCACGTCACCGAGTTGGTGGCCAGGTCCCCGACCGAGTTGCCGATCGGGTTGTACGCCGACACCAGCACCGGGCCTGAGTATTGCGGGTTCGTCGCCGAAGTGGTCGCGCTAGTCGCCTTGACCGTCACCGTGACCACGCTGCCGAGCAGCGGAAACAGCGTCGCGTCGACGGCCCCGGCGGCGAAGTCGGAGTTGAACTCCAGACTCACCGACCAGTCCTTCAACCCGCCGATCCGGGACCGGAAGCTGTCGCCCATGGCGGTGTCGTCGAGCTGGTCGGCCTGCACGTTCAGGGTGGCCTGCCGCACGTAGGAGGACAGGTCCACCGCGTTGACGGTGACCTTGGCGTCGGTGAACGCGAACGAGGGCATGCTGGTGCTCCTTCAGGGATGTGGCGGGTCAGGACCCGATGGCGATGACGCCGGCGACCTGGAAGGTGCCGGTGATGGCGGAGACGTTCAGCCGCCAATACGTGTCCGTGATCGGGCCGGGCACCCGGGCCAGCCACAGCCCGCCGACCGCCGTCGCCGCGGCGAACGTGCCCCGCACCGTCGGGCTGCCGAACCCCAGCGTGGTCGCCGACTGCACCTGCACGGTCATCGTGGTGCCGGCGGAGAAAACGTGCAGCGCCGCGTACAGGAACTGGCCGGACGGGACCGCGCCGACCTGCTGCACCGACCCGAGCGCGCCCGTCGCGGACACGTTGCCCTTCGCCGCGGCGACCAGGCCGCGGACCAGGCCGTCGCGGTTCGTGCCGGCCATCGCCAGGCTGAACGGCGTCGCCGCGCCGACCTGCCCGAACAGGTCGTAGGTGAACTTCCCGACCATCGCCGAGTAGGCCACCGACCCCTCGCCGCTGGTCGGCGCGAACGTCGCCGGCCGGTCCGGCACACCCAGGTCCGGGAACGCCTGCGGGTCCGGGGCGGCGGTGGCCGCGGACTGCCAAAACCCGGCGACCTGCGCCTGCACCGTCTTCAGCCCGCCGATCCGCTGCCGGTAGCCGCCGGAGCCGAACGTCGTCGTGTCGAGCTGCTCGGCGTCCACGCTGACCGAGATCTGGTTGAGGTCGGTGGTGAAGTCGTACCCGGCCACCCAGCAGGTGGCGTCGGTCAGGGCGAAGCTGGGCACGTGGTCACACTCCCGAGGCCATGATGCGAAGGTTGAAGACACCACCGATGTAGCCGGCGAGGTTGGTGTCGACGAGTCCGTCAGGGTCGAAGCCGTCGACGACCAGGTCGTCGACGAGCCCGTCGAGGGTCTGCGCGCCGGTCGTCTCCCGGCCTCCCTCGAGGGCCGCCCGGATCGACCGGTCACCGGTCTGCGACGCGAACTCGGCGAGTAGGTGCTGGCCCACCCGGTCGAGCTGGTTGGCGACGAGCAGCACCACCCGAAACGTCAGGGTGTAGTGCGCGCGGCCCATCGTCTCCCGGTACGGAATCGCCGGCACCAGCGGGAACGCGGCCGGCGGCATAGGGTTACCTGGGGCATGGTCGGCGGTGTTCAGCCCCCGCACCGTCTTCAGCCGGGTTTCGATGCCGGTCATGATCTGCGGGATCGTCGTGGCCATCACGCCACCAGCACCGGGCGACGCCGGTACGCCGACAGAAGCGCCTCGACGATCGGGTTCGGGCGCACCCGGACCGGCCCGTACTCGCCGTACCCGGCGACGCCGAACGCCATCGTGCCGAGCTTCAGCAGGTCCGTGGCCATCACCGCGGCGGCCTGCCGCACCTCGGCCGGCACCTCCGGCCACCCGAACACCCCGGTCACGCGCACCCGGGCCGCGCCGCCGCAGTCGTACGGGAACGTTGACGAGCCGACGGCCCGCAGCACGGTGTAGGGGCGCGGCGGGTAGCTCGGGTTCGGCGGGCCCAGCTCGTAGTCGCCGGGCGTCCACACCGTCTCGTACACGCCGTCGGCGTCGGCGTCGACCGCGACCGACGTCACCGACACCACGTCGTCCAGGTCGACGCGCCAGCCGGAGCGGGCCGGGAACACCCGGGTGGCGTCGGCGCGCCAGAACGACCGGCCGCACCACTGGTCGATCCACCGCGACGCGGTCGCGCACGCCTCGACGATCTCCGAGTCGCGGGTGTCATCGTCAGGGTTGAACTGGCCGACCCGGGAGCGCAGCTCCTCGGGCGTGCAGTACAACCGGCCCAGGTCCGTCGACTGGACCGTCCACGTGCCGGCGACCGCGTCGGAGGCGGCGCCGGTGCCCACCCACACGTACGACCAGACGCCGGCCGTCGTGCACGGGATGTCCTTGGACCACACTCCGGCGGTCCCGTGGTCGAGCTGCTCGCCGGTGTAGGTGGTCGGCGTACCCGTCGGGTCGGTCACCACCAGGGTGACCGTCGTCGGGTCCGTCGGGATGTCGTCGACGGTGAACGTGTTGGTCAGCCGGGCCAGCTCGGCGGCGTCCGCGTAGAACACCTCAGCCATGGGTCACCTCCGGGGTGCTGTCGCGGGGCGCGGCCACGGTCGTCGCCGATCGGCCGGGCGGGGTCACGGCGGCACGGGCGGGGCTGCCGGTCACCGAGGTGGTGCTGGCGGCACCGGCCACCGAGGGCCGGGACTGCGCGCGGACCGTCGCCCCGGGTACGTAGATCACCGCGTCGGCGAGCAGCGCGGCGCCCGCGAGCAGGGACGCGCCGGCGGTGACCAGTTGCACCCCGGCCGCGGCGAGCGCCGCCCCGGCGGTGATGGTGACCGTGGCCGGAACCCGGACGACGGCGGCGGCGGTCAGCGCGGCGCCGGCTGCGAGCGAGGCCTGCGCCGGCACGCGGACCAGCGGCGTCGCGGCGAGCGCGGATGCCCCGGTGAGGGCGCCGACGCCGAGGCGAGTGCCGGAGGCGTCCGCGCCGAGCACGCCGGCGGCGGCCAAGGCGGCGGCGCCGGTGTGCCGGACGGTTCCGGCGGCGGTCAGCGTGCCGACGCCGGCCACCGTGGAGGCGGCGGGCTGAACGGTCCGGCCAGTTGCGTCGAGGGTCGCTGAGCCGGCGGCTGTCGCGGAGCCGGTGAGCCGTGATGTCGGGGTGGCCGTGGTGGTCGTCGTGGCGGCGAGCGCGGCGTCGGCCGGCACCACCACGCTGGCGGCGGCGGTCAGCGTGCCGCCGGCGGTCAGCGTGCCGCCGGCCGCCCGGATGACGGTGGCCTGAGCCGCCATCGTGCCGTCGGCGGCGGTCGAGCCGACCGCCGTGATGGTGGTCGCGCCCTGGAGCACCTCGATCAGCGCGCCGATCATGGACGCGCTGACCGAGTTGTTGACGGCGACCGTCTCGCCGCCGTAGCTGCCGGCCGTGCTGATCAGCCGGTACGCCGACGAGTTGCGGACGTTCGCCGCCGACGTCGACCGGCTCGTCGAAATGTCGGTGACCCGCGTGTAGACGCCGTCCCAGTTGAGGCCGTCCGGCAGCGTGCCGGACGCGACGCGGGCGTGCGTGATACCGACGAGCGCCGACCCGGCCGCCACCCCCGTCAGCGGCGGCAGCGCCACCGACGCCGACGACGCCACCGCACTGGTGCCGACCTGCCCGATCGGGCTGGCCGCGGCGTCCCGCACGACAACCATCTCCCAGCCGCCGGTGATCGCACCCGACCCGGTGATCGTCGGCGGGCTGTCACCTGCTTGCAGGCGACGCTGCCACAGGTAGAGCCGGGAGTTGGTGCCCTGGTCGATGGGATTGGTCAGGCCGTCCACGGGGTCCCAGCCGGCGCCGGGGCTCATGGTCAGGTTCGTCGCCGAAACATGCCCGGCCAGGATCGCGACGTCCCCGGCCGCCCAGCCGTCGGGGAATGACGTCGGGAAGGTGCTTGCCGTGGTGACGCTGGTGTCGGACGTCGCGCCGACGTACGAGACAGCCACCACGCCTCCCCGAGGTCAGCTCAGCCCAGGCTGACGGAGATCGCCCCGACGCTCACCTGGAAGATGTTCCCGGCCGCCACGCTGATCGGCTGGCCGGTGAATGTGCCGTACCACCAGCGCAGCGGCGTGCCCGCCGAGTCCCAGATCTCCAGACCCACGATCGACCACGTGCCGCCGGAGCCGTTGGTCCACTGCAACGTCGACGTGGGGCCGGTCGTCGCGCCCGCCGACGCCGCGCTGAACGTGATGGTCGAGCCGCCGGCGGTGTAGCCGGTGCCGGTCAGCTCAGTGCCGGCCGCTGTCGCCGTCGGCGCGGTAGTGGTCAGCCTGCACTTCGCCGCCCCGGTGAACATCGTCGGGCTGCTGGTGCCCAACGTCAGATCCAGGATCTTGTTGGCCTGCGCCTGCACGATCGCCGGCATGGTCGCCCTCCTGCGGTACGCCGACCGTCGCGCGCAGCACGACAGGACCGGAATCGATGATGTCCATGAGGCCCCTCGACTGGCGGGCCCGGGCCGAAGCTCGGCCCGGGCCGCCTCCTGCCTACTTGTCGGCCGGCTTCTCGGCCGTCTTGTCGGCCGGCTTCGTCGCGGCCTTGCTGCCCGCCCGCCGGTCCCGCTTGGCCGGCTGCCCGTCGGTCTGCCCGGCGGCGTGTTCCCGCACGATCGCCACCGGCGACGTGTGGTCCCGGGCGGGCGGCGGCGGGATCGACCCGGCATCGACCAGGTCCGCCGCGGCGGCGATCCGATCCGTCGCGGCGTCGGCCGCCGGCGAGCCGGGCGCGTTCGCGATGACCCGCTGCGAGTCGGCGACCTCCGTGGCCAGCCGGTCGTGCATCAGCCCGGGCACCTCGTGCCCGGCGGTGTCGCCGGCGACCAGGGCGCGGTAGGCGTCCAGTTCCCCGTCGGCCACCGGGTCGCCGACGCCGTACGCCAGGTACGCGCCGCGCGGGTCGTTCTCCCGCACCAGCTCGCCGTCGACGGTGCGGTAGATCCGCAGCTCCGACTTGGTGTTCTCGGCCATGGTGTGGCCCTCCTGATCTCTGATCGTCGTGATGGACAGCGCCATGGCGGGCTACCGGTAGAACACGACGACGCGGAACTTGCCCGCGGTCAGCGCCGCCGTCGCGATGGTGATGGCCAGCCGCCGCGCGACGGTGGTCTTGACGGTGGTCGCCCCGGTGAACACCGGGATCACACTCTTGCGGCCGGTGCTCGACCACGGCGCGCCGGACACCGCGGCGGCGGCGAGGAGGTCGCCGGTGCCCTCGGAGTTCACGGCCACGGTCGCGGCGCCGCCGGCGGTGACGGCGGTGTCGACCTCGATGTAGCCGCCGAGGATGACCGCGCCGGCCGGGACCTCGTTGCCGACCGCGTCGCCGGGACCGCCGCGCAGCTGGATGGTGCCGACCGCTCCGCCGTCGCGGGCGAAGTCGTACTCACCCTGCGCGGTCTTGATCCCGCTGGTCTGCTCGATCTGAGGCATCTGCCTTGTCTCCCTTCACGGCGACGGGCCGGACGTTGCCGCCCGGCCCGTCAGGTGCCGTCTCAGATGCCGGTGACCGTCGACCAGGACGCCGGCCGGTACACCACGAAGGCCACCCGGACGTCGGCTCGGACGGCCTGCTTGCCCTCGACGAAGTACGTGCCGTGGCTGTTGCTGACCTGCACGACGATGCCGCGCCGGACCGACAGCTCCAGGAACGAGGTGTCGCCGGTCAGGCCGGTGCCTTCGGTCTGCGCGTCGGACTGGGCGACCGGCAGGCCCCACAGCCGCTCCGGGCCCGCCTCGCTGGGGTTACCCCAGATGTAGACGCCGTCGGCGGTGCGCAGCAGCCGGATGTCCATCCAGTCGTTCGGGTGCATGACGTGCAGGTCCGGGATCGCCCGGCCGGTCACCCGCACCTTGACCATCGCCTTGTAGAAGGCGTCCGGCGTCGGGTCGGCGCCCTTCGCCTGGGTCTGGATCCCGACCACGTTGTTGATACCGCGCAGGTTCGGCGCGGTGCCGTTCCCGACTAGCACCTGACCGTCGAGGCGCTGGCGGAGCATGAACCGCAGCCGGTTGTCGACGTAACCGCGGGCCTGGTCGACGTCCTCCATCTGCTCGTCGGTGACCGGGATGAACGTCGGGATCTTCCGCACCGGGCTGGACTGCTCGGTGAGCGCCAGCGCCGACTCCGGGAAGGTGCCGGCCTCAGCCGTCTCTGCCGCGTTGTTGGTGAACGTCGTCTCCTCCATGTAAACGATCGCGGCCTGCGCCGTGGTCGTCTGCGGGATGAAGTCGAGAACCTGGATCGGGCGGGTCGCGAAGTCGACGACCCGGCCGGTGCGAGTCGTCTCCGGCAGCCAGCCGGCCGACGTCTGCATCAGGGTCTTGAGGTCCAGCTCCAGCACGGCCTCCGGACCGTTCTGGCCCTGCCGGTCGGTGAACGCCTTGGACTTGACGAACAGCTCGCCGAAGCTGGCGGGGAGGCCGGGCTCGCCGCGGCGGTCGCCCTTGCGGCTGTCCGGCTCGGAGCCCTTCTCCTGCCCGCCCGCGGCGCGACGCCGGCCGGCGGCCTTCGCGACCTGGCGCAGGCCCTCGACCTCCTTGCCGATCTCGTCGATCTCGGCGTTCTTCGCCCGGATCCACTCAACCTTGGCCTGGGTGTCGCCCTCCAGCGACTTGACCAGCTTCATGTCGTACTGCGGGCCGGCCTCGTCGAGGACGGCGAACAGCTCCTTGTTCTTGGCGTCGAGCTTCTCCTTCGCCTCCTTGAGCGCCGGGAAGTCGATGACGTCCGTCATGGTCATGCTCTCCTTGTGCGTGCGATGGCCCGCAGCAGCTCGCTGGCGGCCTGATCGGCCAGGGCCGTGGAATCGATGTCGGGATCCGGGCCGGCGCTCTTCAGCGCCTCGTACGCCTCGTGCAACCGGCGCAGCTCGTCACCGAGCTGCTCCAGCGCGGCGACGTTCACCCGGGACAGGGACTTACCTCGCTCAGCGCGGAGAGCGCCCACTCTGCTTGCGCTGGTGATCGCGTCGTCGACCACGCCCATGGCCGCCAACGCCGTCTGGATCTCGTGCAGCAGCAGCCCGTCGCCGGACTTCGCCGCCAGGGTGCGGGTGCCGATCCCGGCGCCCGCGAGGACCGGCGACACCTCACCCTCGCCGAGCTGCTCGAGGAACCGCACCTGCTGGCCCTCGAACTCGCCGTAGGAGTGCTTCAGCGGGTGGACGGAGTACGACCACTCCTGGAGCTCGCCCATGGCCTTGACGGTGCGGAAGGTGTCCGCGCCGTGCTGGGTGTCCATGAAGAACTGGCCGTCGAGGATCGCCTCCGTCGACGTGGTGCGGACGGTGCCCTTGCCGACCGGCAGGACGCCCATCCACGACTGGTGGCCGTAGGCGGAGATCTTCCACTTCGCGCCGTCTTCGAACGCGCCCGGGAGGGTGACGTCGCGGTCGGAGTCGATGACGTTGAAGGTGGAGAACACCGCGCTGACGGTGCCCTTGTCCTCGTCCTTGATCTCGACTCCGCGCAGGGCCTTGACCTGCATCACGCCTCCCTGGCGGTCGCGGGCGCCGGCACGGCGTCCATCTCGATGTCGGCGGCGAAGAACGCGACGTGCTCGATGCCGACCCGGTCGCGTAGCTGCCCGACGAGCTCCTCTGCGACCGCAGGATCGAGGTCCCCGACTCCACCGAAGACGAGCACGTCGCCCGGCTTCACCAGCACGAACCGCTTGCCGTCCATCACTCCTGCCCCCCTTCCGGTGGCGTGTCGTCGCTGGGTTGCTCGGTGCCGGGCGGCTGGAGCTGCACGCTGAAAAGACCCGAGTGACGGCCGACCAGCCGGGCCAGATCATCGGTACGCAGATACTCCACCGCCGCGTCCGGTTCGTAGCCGGCGTCCAGCAGCGACCGCAGCGCCTGCGCCCGCGTCTGCTGGATCACCGCCACGTCCTTCGCGTCCTCCCGCAGGAACGCCGTGTCCCGGGTGTCCGGCACCAGCTCGGCCGCCTCCGACGGTCGCGGGAAGAGCACCTCCAGGCTGGCCGCGGCCTCCTTCCAGAGGTGCCGCATCGTGCCGTCACCGACGTTCCGGCGCGCCGCGCTGTAGTTCCCGGCGTTCAGCGACGACCCCGACAGACCCTCGGACAGGCCGACGACCACCGGGTGCACGCCGGCCGCCGCCGCGATCCGCGTCTCACCGCCGCCCTGCACGGTCTTGAAGTCCAGCTTCTGCAGGTCGACGCCGCGCATCGTGACGTCCGCGCCACCGCCGAAGAACAACGTCTTGTAGGCGTTGCGCGGGCCCTCGTGCTGCATCTTGAACAGGTCGACGAACTCGGCGAACTGCTGCGGCGTGATGTCCTTGTCCAGCGACACCACGGTGCTCAGCGCGGCGCCGTTCTCGAAGAACTTCGCCTTGTGCTCGGTGGCCGCCAGGTCCGCGCCGATCTCCCGCAGCACCGGCGTCAGCCACGACATGCCCCGGAACCGGGCCGCCGGATCCGGGATCGGCGAGTAGTGGCACACCTCGCTCGGCACCAGCAGCACCGGCTGGGTGCGGACGCCGGCGACGCCGGACGTCGGCGGTTCGTAGATGATCCCGACGACCTGCGCGTCGAGCGCGTACGGGTCCTCGGAGTGCGAGCCGATCACCAGGGTCACCCAGTTGGGTCGCAGCCGCACCAGCCGGCGGCCCGGGCCGCGCGCCGCCCGCCCGTACCGGCCCGCGTCGTCACACCAGGTGATGTAGCTGTTCCCGGCGTAAGTGGCGTCCATCTCCATCCACGCCAACAGGTTCGCCAGCGACCCGGTCGGCCACGGCCGGCGCAGCAGCGCCAGGTCCGGCGAGTCATAGAACGGCCCGAGCTGCCCGTCGGCGCGGTCCCGCCATCCGAACTGCACGTCGACGAACACCCGCAGCCGCGCGTAGTTGCAGGAGAACACCACCGCGTTGGCCTTCCCGGCACCGGCGACGTACCCCTCGAACTCGTGCTCGATCTGCTCCCGATCCGGCGCGCCCGACCCGAGCAGCGCCTGCCGCAGCGCATCCAGGCGCCAGAACGGCGGCTCCACGAACGTGCCCTTCACGCCGGCCGGACCGACCATCGCCCGGTGCCGGGCGGACACCCGGTCAAGCATCGACGCCATCGGCCCGCCTCACCGCCTCGATCCGCTCGGCGCGGGCATGCCGGGCGTCATCCCACCCGACCTTCACCGCCGCCGCGCACCACGTCACCGCCAGCCACACCGCGGCGAACACCGCGTACGCCGCCCGACCCACACCGACGAGCAGCACGGCGAGCAGCCCCAGCAGCGTCCGCCCAGGCGACCACTGGCGGGCCTGCGCGGTGATCCGGTCCACCCGGTCACCCGGGGTCACGTCCGTGTAGTCGAGCACCGTCACCGGGGCCCCCTCTCGTGTCAGGCGAACGCCGCGAGCGGCCGGCGCGACGGCCGGTGCAGGCGCGGCGTACGCGCCCCGAGCAGGGCCAGCGACCCGGCGCCCAACGTGCAGATGTCCGCGGTCGGGTTCGCCCGGTTCCACGCCCACGAGTTCCCGACCGGCCGGGTGTCCGCGCCGGCTACCGCGTCCGTCAGTTCCTGCTGGCCCAGATGCCACGTGTCGCGGGTGTCGCCGGCGACGCCGTCGTACAGCAGCTGGCAGCCCGTCACCACGTCACCGACCGACGGCCGGTGCACGATCAGCCCAGCCTGCTCGGCCGCGTCCGCGACCGCCTTGTCGTCGATCACCACCGCGCACGGCTGGTGCCGCTCCAGCTCCTTCAGCCGGCCCACGATCCACCGCGTGCCCGGCCGGAAGTCCAGGCCCTGCTCCGGGTTCCCGGTCACCTCGACCAGCCAGCCGCCGTCACCGCGCTGCCCGGCCGCGGCGATCGCCGCGTACGACCGATCCGGCGGCACGAACACCCCGTACGCCGGACGGCCGACCATCGTCGCCGACGGGTCACGCTGGCCGAGCCACGCCGCCTCCGAGATCACCCGCCACTGGGCGGCTTCCTCGTGCGGCCAGATGCCCGCGCACTCCCGCGCGAACCCGGCCTCGCCGAGCGCGCCCCGCGCGATCGCCAACGTCCGCGGCGTCACCCGGATGCCGTACGCCGGGTTCGCCTGCGCCATCACCCGCGGGTCGTCGAGGTCCGCGCCCCGGTCCACGCCCCACTCGCAGTACGCCAGGCCCGGGTCGCGGGCCAGCACCCGGCGCCGCAGCCGGACCAGGAACTGGTCGACCATCTTCGGCACCGTGGACAGGTACCAGATCTGCGGGTTCGGGCGGGCCAGGATCGTCGGGACCAGCGCCTCCAGCTGGTCGTCGGTCAGCTCCAACGCCTCATCGAAGAACACCTTGTCGCCGGTGATGCCCCGCCCGGCGCGGCCGGTGCGCGTCCGGAACCGCAGCTGCCCGCCGGTGAGCAGCTCGATGGCCTCTTCGCCGTTGGTCTTGTTGACCCGCTTCACCCGCCGGACCAGATCGTCGGAGCCGTCGACCAGCTCCACCGTCCGCCGGAACGCCGTCTTGCTGGTGTCGATCAGGTGCGCCGTGTGGACGATCACCTCATCGCCGAACAGGAACAGCGACGCCAGCTCCACGGCCTGGGCGATGTCGCCCTTGCCGTTCTGCCGCTGCACGATCACCCCGACCTCCGGGGCGGCCCAGTCGCCGGCGGCGTCCTCGCCCAGGCCCACGTCGATCACGTGCTGTTGCCACGGGTCCAGCGTCCGGCCGAGCGAGTGGTAGAACTCGATCGCCTCGCAGGCGGCCGACGACACGCAGTCCGGGCGCAGCTCCAGCCGCGGTGTCTGCTGCCCGCGCAGGCCGCCGCTCACCGGCCGGCGGCCAGCGAGCCGATCCGGCGCGCCGCCCGCTGCGCCCTGGCCGCGTCGAGCGGCCCGGCCGGCTGGTCGGGGACCTCCGCGATCTGCATGAGCATCACCCGCAGCTGCTGGATCGCGGCCGGCGCGGCGCCGGACTCGTCGACCCGCCGGGCCAGCTTCACGACAATCGAGCAGAGGATCCGCCGCGGGTCGCCGGCGGGGAACTTCGGGAGCAGCTGGTCGACGAAGTCGCGGACCTCGGCTTCGATGTCACCCGGGTCCGCGGCGGCCGGCAGCTCGTCGCCGACCGGCTCGGTCGGCTGCGGTGCCGTCGGCTGTGACGGCGTCTCGGCCGGCGGCGGTGTGACGGTGACGGGCTCGTCGGCGACGTCACCGCCGTCACGGCGGCAGGCGGCCGTCTCGTCACACAGCGAGTGGTCGCCGGCGCGGTGGCGCCGCGACCTGCGCTGACGCTCGGCTCCGGTCAACGGCATCGGAACCTCCTGTCAACCGAGGATTTCCTACCCGCGCGGGGGGAAATTTTCCTGACGCAAAGCGATGGGTCAGGGTTGCTCACTCTGCGTGTGCCACCCGCCCCCCTGCCCTCCACCCTGCGTCACCATGCGCGTGAGGTGATCGCGTTGGTGCTGCGGTTGGGCTTGGTGGTGCGTGTGCGTCGTCGTGCTTGTGCCTTGGCTTGGCCTGCTGATCGGTTGCAGGTGCGGTGGGCGAGGCCTCGGTATCCGGTGCGGTCGTCGGTGTGGTCGAGGTCCAGGTGTCGCGCCTGGTGCGGGAGCACGGGCTTGCCGCAGCGGCGTGCGCAGGGGAGCTGGCCGACGTGGGTGAGGTGGGCGAGCGCTGCTGCCCTGGCTTGTTGGTGGGCCCAGCCGTAGCCGCGTTGTGTGGTGGTGGGGGGCATGGTCGCTCCCTCGACCTGGGTGTCAGCTGGCGAGTCCTGGCCCCCATCCGCATTGCACGATGGCGAGGGCGATGGCGGCGAGGACCAGGAGGATGGGGAGGGCGGCGTGGCGGATGGTGCGCCGGTTCGGGGTGCGCATCGTGTCAGCGTGTCGCATGTGCGCAACCAGCCGCGAGGGTCCAGCCAAGCACGCGCTCGGGTGGGCCGTAGTGGTCAAGCAGCATCTCGATGTGCGAGCGGAGCGCGTCGTCGAGGTGGAACCACTCGTGGGTGATGTGCTGCTGCACGAACTGCCGGTGGCGTAGCCGTTCGAGGTCTCGGGCGCCGGGTTCGACGGCCAGGACTTCGTCGTGCGGGAGGTTGCCGAGGCGGGTGCGGAAGTTCCGGCTGTAGCCGATCTTCACGCGGTCGGCGAACTGCACGTAGTAGACGACGGGCTGGTCGGGTGGCGGCACGAGGGTGCCTGTCCGATTCTGGGCAGGGTTCGTCTCGGGTGCCAGCTCCGACATTGTGGCTGGCGTGCTGATCTTTGGCAAGTGAGGTGTGACGGTGACCTTGCGTTTTCGGCCTCGGCGGCTGGTGCGGGTGCGCTGTTCGGCGGCTACGACGTCGTCCCAGCGGAAGAGGTGGGCGCGGCCGGCGAGGCGGCCGGCGGGGGTGAGGTGTCCGCGTCTGACCCAGCTGTTGATGAGTGCGGGGGTGATGTCGGGGCCGAGTTGGGCGCAGGCTTCGCCGGTGGTGACGAACTCGACGCCGTGGAGCTGCTCCATGGGTCACCGCCTCGGGGTGGTGGGCCATGCGCTGGCGGGCCAGATGTGGCGTACGCCGGCGGCGCGGATGTCCATGTGGCAGGTGCAGTCGTCGCCGATGCAGAGGCAGCCGTCGGCGCCGGCTTCGCAGGTGACGGTGCGGGTGTAGGTGGGGCCGTCGGTGTGGAGCCAGAGTTGGCGGGCTGAGCAGCGGGGGCAGGCGAGGCCGACGAGTAGTTCGCGGTTGGGCTTGAGCTGGAGGGTGTCGCGGATTCGGGTGTCGGCCTCGTCGAGCCAGCGCCAGAGGTGAGCGGCGGTGGCCGGCTGGAGGTCGGGGATGGCGTGGGTGAGTGTGGTGAGCGGGTCGTCGGCGGCGTGGAGGTGGAGGCGGCGGGTGAGCCAGGTGAGGGTGTCGGTGGTGCTGGTGGCGAGGCGGGCGAGGCGGCCGTCGCGGACGTCGGGTTCGAGGGTGCCGACGGCGGCGCGTGAGGCGGGGTCGCCGTGGCTGCCTTTGCCGGTGGGTCCGGGGATGGGTCGCCAGGCTTGGATGGCGCTGGCGGCGGCGGTGATGCGGGCTTCGGCGCGTCGTTCGGCGGCTTCTCGGGTGACTGCGGCGTCGAGCTGGTGGCGGGCGGTGGTGAGGTTCTGGGCGGCGCGGGTGGCGTGGTGCTGGTGCGGGTGGGTCACCGGTCACCTCCGCTGCGGCGGATGGCGGCGGCTGCGGCGGCGGCGCCGCGGCGGGCCCGGTCGGTCATGTCGGGGTCGTGCAGGCACATCCGGCCGTCGACCTGGCCGTGTTCGTCGCAGGTGCGGCAGGCGTCGATGGCGGCGCGGACGGCTTCGGCGTGCTGGCGGGCCCGCTCGGACTGGGCTCGGGCGTTGCCTGCGGCCTGATCGCGGTCCCACTGCTCGCGGGCCTTGCGGACGTCGGCGCAGGCGCCGCAGTTCGGCGGGTTGTGGGTGTCGCGGTGTTGGGAGCATCGGGTGGGGGGTGGTGCTCCCTCGTCGAGGACGCGGCGCCGATCGCCGTCGCTCCACCCGCGCGGCCCCCCAGTCGAAGACTGGGGGCGGGGGCCGGGGTCCGAGGATCGAGGAACGGGGAACGGGGAAGCCCTACGTACGGCCGTAACTGTTCCCCGTTCCCCGGGAGTACCGGCCGAAGGGTTCCCGGAAGGGTTCGGTGAAGGGTTCCCGGAAGGGTTCCCGGAACCCTTAACACCTGCGGAAACGTCGTCGCCGTCGCTGTGAGTGTTGGCGTCGTCGTCGGACTGTGGCGGGTCGCTGGAAGGGTTCGGCGAACCCTTCGGCGAAGGGTTCCCGGAAGGGTTCGGCGAACCCTTCCGGATCGTCTCGATCATGTCCCGGACGATCGCGGCGGACACCTCGGCGATGTCGTCGGCGGCCAGGACCCGGCGCAGCTCGCCGGCGATCGCGTCGAGGATGGTCCGGCTCGACACGACCGCGAGGTGGTCGCAGGCGGCGCGGAGCACGTTCGGCTGCCGGTACACCTTGTCGCGGCGGATGAACGAGCGGATCAGGACCTCTTCGGTGTCCTCGTCGACCACGACAAAACGCGCGGCACGCAGTTCGGCCAGGTCGTCTTCGACATTGGCGCGGGTGAGTTCCTTGGCGGTCTTCGTCCAGCGTCGTTCCCGGAGCGCCAGGACGCCGTCGTGGGCCAGGTCGGGCTGGCTGAGCAGGAACATGAACATGCGCTGGGCGGTGGGGCTCAGCGCGAGGAAATCGGCGTCTGTCCAGATGCTGACCGCGATCCGGGCTTCGCTGCGTGCCAATTCCTGCTCCTATCGGGTTGTGCGGTTGGTGCGGTTGCGGGTCGCGCGTGGGTGTTATCGACGGCGGCGCCTCTTAGGGGGCGCGGGGCCGGGTGCGGCGGTCTGTTCGTGGCAGGTGGCGCAGGCGGTCGGGTACCACTGGCGGGTGCTGCCGGCGTTGGTGTAGGGCTGGCCGGCGGGGTACAGGTAGCCGCCGTCGCGTCGGCAGGTGCCGACGGGGGCGTGTTGGGCGAGCGCGTCGAGCCAGGGCGCGGCGTTGACGGTGCGGCGGTTGTCGAGCAGGAACTTCCGCCAGATGCCGCCTCGGCCGGGGACGTGGATGAGCGGGGCCTGGTGGGTCATGGCCGGCTCCATCCCGCCGGCGGCACCCAGTGCGCGTCCATCCGGTACCGGGAGGTCGGGTCGGGCGGGCGGTAGCGGCACGACGCGCGGCATCCGCCGTGGGTGTCCTCGCAGCCGTGGCTGAGGGCCAGGAAGTACCGGGTCATCTCGATGCCGCCGCAGTGGCAGCAGCGCCAGGCGGGCACGAGGTCGCCGGCCTGGGGTGTGGGTGCGCCGGCGTGGGGGCCGGTGGCCCAGGTCCATGGGGTGCGTACCTGGCCGACCTGGTGCCGGGCCTCGAAGCCTTCGGCCGGGTCGGCGAGCGGAACGAAGGCGAGGACGAGCTGCTCGGTGGTCATCTGCTGATCCCGGGCAGCTCGACGGTGACGACGGGCCGGTCGTCGTCGGCGGGGTCGTATTCGTCGCTGACGCACTCGTGCTGGCAGAACGCGCCGTTGCAGGCGTAGCAGTGGCCAGCGCGGCAGGGGTCGCAGGTGAGGCCGTCGTCGTCGGCCGCTTCGGTTTCCTGCTCTTCGTGCATCGACACGAGCGCGTCCCACAGGTCTGCCACGATCTCGTAGGGCTCGCCTGTCTCCGCCATCACCTCGGTGATGGCCTGTTCCCTGGTCGTGTCCATCGGTCAGCCCTCGGCCTGGCGGTTGGTGTCCACGGTGGTGTCATCGCTGGCCGGCTCGGGGGTGTCACAGGTCGGGTCGGCGTCGACGCGGTCGCCGATGAGGAAGGTGTCGCGGAGGTCGTTGACCGCGCACTCGAAGCGGAGCCCGGCCAGCCCGGTCCGCAGCTCGGCGCGCGGGAGCTGCGCCGTCGCGAGCCGCTCGACGGTGCACGGCCGGGCGGCGGGGCAGTACGCGGGGTGGGCGTCGATCTCCCAGGTGCCGTCGGCGGCGAAGACGATCTGGTGGTGCCAGTCGGGCTGCTCGGGCTCGGCGGCGTGACCGTGCCGGGGAAGAACCTCGGCGCCGAGCGCGGCCGCCGCCGCCATGAACTCGTCGAAGGTCGACACGGTGCGCACGTCGATGCGGATGATGAGGCCGCGCTCGTCGCGGGTCTCCAGCCGGAACGTTCTGTCGGTCATCGGTTCTTCCTCCGGATGAGGTTGGCGATCAGGGCCAGGCGCAGGGCCCGGTTCCGGCGGGCGCGGATCTGAAGCTGCACGAGGTGCCGGACGTGGTCGGCGCGGACCGCCCGGTCAGTCACAGCAGCCCCAACCGGTCCGCGATGACCTCGACGGTCGGGCACGGCCCGCCGCACACCGGCTCGTCGCACCCGGTGCACCACGGGCACCGGCAGTGGCAGTGCACAGCCAGGCCGAATTGCTTGTGCTGGCCGGTGCCGTGGCAGTCCTCGCAGTCCGGGTTCGGCCGGCCGGTCGGCGACGGCAGAGCAAGGTGCAAGGTGATGACGCCGGCGACGACGGTCCGGAGCAGCGGGTCGGTGCCGGGCTGCTCCAGGCGCTCGCCGATGGCGTGGAGTGCCTGATCGTGGCTGGCGACCAGCGCGCCGCTCATCGCCGCCGCCACTTCGCCGCGTCCGGGCAGCTCGCGAAGTGGCTGCGCCGCAGGTCCTTGCGGCCGAACGCCCGGTGCGCCGGCAGCACCCGCGCCACCAGCCGCGACCCGACCTGCTCCAGCAGCACCGTGCCGTCCGACGTCGGGGCGGCGTCGACGGGCATCGGCTTCCCGCGTTCGGTGGTGGCCCATATGACCTGGGCGGGGCACGACTTGCACCGCTCGGTGGGGTAGGCCGGCTCGGTCACCGGGTCACGCCCAGGTGCCGGAAGTCGTCCGTGAAGCCGAAGCACTCCACGCACATTCCGCTGCGCATCCGCGCCAGGTGCAGCACCGGCAGGGCCGCGAACCGGCCGAACACCGACCACTCCGACAAGGGCACGACAGGCGTCGGCGCTCGGCGGGCGGCGGCCTTCCAGCCCCTGTGGTAGTCCCGGCGTGCTTCGGCGCACGGGTCGCAGTCGGCTTCGCCGCGCTTGCGGTGGCGCTGGTGGCCGGCGTACGTGCCGCACCGGCCGGTGTCGGTGGGTGGCTTCTTCGTGGCCGTGGCGGTGGCCATGGGTCCTCCCGTCAGGGGGTGCGCCCCGCCCGGCGCGCAGTGGCCGGGCGGGGCGGTCGGTCAGGGGGTACTAACGCCAGCGCGCCGCTCTTCCAGAACTCGGATCCACAGCTCGCGGAGCGCGTCGAACTCGTCGGCCATCGCCTCGTCGACCTCGCTCACGTCCCGGGCCAGCGACCCGACCGAGCTGTCGAACCCGAACTCGACGGCCTGCTCGATGGAGATCTCGGCGCGGTAGTAGTTGCCGAGGAGCTGGCCGAGGACGCAGTAGCAGTTGTGCGACATGACCAGGGCGTCGACGTGGATCGGGCCGCCGTTCTCGCCGTGGTCAGGTCGGTCGGCCCGCCACCAGTTCGGGATCTTGGCGTCCAGCCACACGACGCCGCGCGCCACGCGGTCCTGGAGGTCCCGGACGGTCAGCGCGGCGGTCACGACGGTGCCCCGAGGAACTCGGTGTCCGGCGCGACCGCCCACGCGATCGAGTCCTGGCGGAAATCCCGGGCCAGCTCGCGCAGCCGGTCCTTGAGGCCGTCGATGCGGCGCTCTGGGATCTGCGCACACCAGCAGGCGTTCTGGTACTCCGTAGCCGGCCCGGAGTACCACGAGCCGTGGATCTCCCGCGCGTACGCGTCCACGGCGAGGTGGGTGCGGAGCGCGAACGCCGCCCATTCCTTCTGCGTCAGCCGGTCGTCGCTGTTGCCGATGCTGATGTAGACGGTGGTGAGGCTCATGCCGCACCGCCTCGGCCAGCCAGGAACGCCCGGTGCTGCGGCAGCTCCACCGCCGGCGGCTTCCGCCCGAACGCCTGAACGACGTTGCGGGCGAAGTCGGCCGGCGTCGGGGCCCGCTCGCCGGCGTACACGCCCGCCTGCCACAGGCCGACCTCGAACCCAACCCGGTCGAGGGCCTCGCGCATCGGCTGCGCGTCGGTCGGCGGCACCCAGCCGAGCGCGACGAGCGTCTCCGCCGCGCCGTCGCTGATGATGACCTGCGCCTCGCCGGCCAGCGTGGTTGCCTCGACGACCGGCACGGTGATCTCCAGGGTCGGGGTGCCCTCGCGCGCGGAGTCGTAGAGCACGTACGCGCCGACGCCGGCAGAGATGTCGGCTCCGTCGACCACGATGGTGGAGCGGCCACCGGGCTGGGCGGTGATCTCGACCTTGCTCACGCCGGCTCACCGCCGTCGGAGAACGCCGGCAGGCCGGCCGCCTTCCGTTCGTCCCGCTCGGCCATCAGCTCCTCGGCCGACGCCTCCGGCACCTCCCGCTCGCCGTCGTCCTGCTCGTCGTCCTGCTCACCACCCGGCACCACGCTGTCGAACAGCGTCGGATCCCCGTCCAGCGACTTGCCCGTCCGGTCCTTGTACCGCTCCGCGAGGATGTCCCGCACCCGATCCGCCACCGCACCGTCCACCGGCTCGATGTGCACGATCTTCGCCGTGGCCACGTGCACGCCCTCGTCGATCTCGTCAGACACCCGCTTCACCGCGTACCGCACCACCGCGTACCGCTCGCCGCGCGGCTGGTCGATCAGCGTCTGCTCGATCAGGTTCAGCCCGTTCAGCTCCCGGTTCTCGCCGGTGAGCTGGGCGCTCAACTTCACTGCCACCTGCTACTTCTCCTTGCTCGGTTCAGTGACCGGGGCGGACGCTCCGGCCGTGTCCCGCTCGACGACCAGCACCGTCACCGGCCGCATCGGGTGGGGGTGGTTCATGCCGGGCACCGTGGTCCGGAACCCGCACTCCTCGCACTGCTCGGCGTTGTAGCGCCACACCACCCGCAGCGCGGAGGCCAGGCCGGTCCGGACCGCGTCGTCGTACCTCCGCTGGACGCGCCGCCGGGCGGCGGTGGCCCGGTCCAGCTCGGCGCGGAGCTGCGCGATCTCAGCAGACCGGGCACCCAGCTCGCGGGCGGAGTGCTGCTCCTGCTCGGCGAGCGCACGCCGCAGATCGAGGACGGCCTCCCGGGCGGCCTTGGCCGCGTGGCCGGCGTCCCGAGCCCGCTCGCGCTCCTCGTCGCGCTCGGCGGTGAGCGCCTCGACCTGCCGCTCCAGCTCGGCGACGCGCTCCACCGCCCGGTTCCGCTCCGACAGCGCGACCCCAGCGGTGCGGCGGTGGTCGGCGGCGGCCTCGGTCATGGTGGCCAGCTCTTCGGTGAGCCGCTGCGTCTCGGTGCGCTCCTGGGCCAGCTCGGTGGCGACCTGCTGCGTCTCCTCGATCTGCTCGGCCAGCGCGTCGTCCGGACCCGGCTGGGCGAGCTGCTCGTCGACGGCGGCGACCTGCTCGGCGTGCTCGGCCTGAGCGGCCGGGTCGGCCACCACCACGGGCTCCGGCTCAGGCTCGGGCTCGTCGACAGGCTCCGCCTCGGCCTCCGCCTCGGCCAGCTCCGCGCGGGCCTGATCCACCGAGGCCGTCACATGCGGCGGAATCGGGGCCGTCACGACAGCTCCCCGAGGGCCGGCCAGGTGATCGAGGTGACCGCCCGGGTGCGCTTCGGGTTCAGCACGGTGGTCAGCGGCGCCCCGTAGGCGTGCGCGGTCAGGCCGAGCAGGGCCAGCGAATCCGCCTGGTGCTCGTCGGCAACGTGCGCGAGATGCCCGTACTCGGCGGTCACCGCCGCCTGCACATCGGTCTTGTCGGCATTGCCGTTGCCGGTCGCGTAGATCTTGATCTGCTGCGGCTCGACGTACACGTAGCGGATGCCGCGGCTGAACAGCCAGTGCGTGACCACCCCGTGGACCTCGGCGAGACGCAGCGGCGTGCCGCCCTTCCCCGCCCCGGCGTACATGGACTCGATGGCCACGATGTGCGGCCGGCAGCCGACCGCCGCGGCGACGCTGGTGAGAATCTTCTGGATCCGGGGATGGCCGGTGGTGGTCTCGCAGATGACGGTGTCGGTGCCGACACCGGGCTCACCGCGGTGATTGTGAGTCCAGCTCAGGCCGGTCTTCCGCAGGGCAAGGTCGATGGATACGGCGCGCAGCGCGGTCATCAGAACGGTGCCTCGCTGTCATACCGCCGACCACGCAGCCGGTCGACCACCGCGTAGAAGCGCGACCGGATCCGCCAGGTGAACAGCCACCACAGGTGCTGGACCACGGTCGGGTTGCAGTCCGCGCAGTGCCGACGGCCGATGAAGCCGGCGTCGCCGCACGGCGGGCAGTAGGGCTCCTCGCGGGCCGGGTCCGGCTCGTCGTCGTACCAGTCGTCGAGATCGGTCACGACTGGCTCCCGGGCTGCGCGACCTGGACGTCGTCCCACGCCGACTGGTCCGCCGGCGGCACCGTCGGCTCGACCGCCGGCGCCGGCCGGGACACCGCGGCCTGGGCGGCGATCTCCTCGCCGGTCACCTGCGCCGGGAACTCGTCACCGACCAGCGTCTCCCCGCGCTTCAGCGACTGGAAGACCACGCCCAGCTCCGCGACGTCCGCCGCCGTCCACTGGCCCTTCTTCCGGCCGAGCCGCGTCTCGATCTGCGCCACGGTCACGCCGAACGACGCCTTGAAACCGGCGGCCATGTCGGTGATCCGGTCGACCAGCGGCTTCCCGTCGCCCCGCTCCACCGTCTGCCGACACCGGTCCTGCGCCTCCGCGACGAAGTCGGCGGGCAGCACGGTGAAGATCGCTTCCCGGACCGCCCGGGCGCCGATGTTCTGGTTGTTCAGGTAGACGTCCTGGAGGTCGGTGAGCGGCTTGCGCTCGCCGCCGGCCATCCGCTGGTGCGGCACCTGGAAGGTCCGCGACGAGCGGACGTTGGTCTGCTGGTCCCAGGCGTACGCGCGGATCTCCGACATGCCCCGCACGTCATCGCGGTGCAGCTCGTGCACCCCGTAGTCGACGTTGCCCCAGATCCGGGCCAGCTCCCGGGCGAGGTGCACGGACGGGCCGTTGCCCCGGTTGCGCACGGAGTAGAACGCCCGGGACGCGAGGCCGAGCCGGCCGCACGCGGCCTGCATCTCGGCCCACGCCCGGCCCATGTCGCGGGGGTTCTGCTGGGCGACCTGCACGGCGGCGGCGACCTCGGCGACGGCGCGGGCCTGCTCGACGGCCGTGGTCTGGGTGGCCGCCGGTGTGATCGCGGCGGCCGGGTGGATGCGCTCGACGGCGCGCTGGCTGGTGCTCACATCAACTCCTGGTATCGGTTCTCGACGTAGCCGGGCAGGCTGAGGAGCACGACGTCATCGGCGTAGCCGGGCCACCGGCCGGACGTCGTGCACTCGCGGTAGAGGTGCCGCGCCTCCCGGGCCAGGTGCTCCCCGATCCGCTTTGCGACCGGGTGCAGCTCGACCACGGTCACCAGGTACGGCGGGCGCTTCTCCTGGAAGACGAACAGCAGCTCGGCGTCCTCCCCGACCAGCCCGGTCGCTTTCGCGCCGGGCAGGTAGTGGCCGCGCTGGACGTGGTAGCCGTACTGGTTGACGGCCTTCTCCAACTTCTCGGGCTCGGCCGAGTCGCAGGTCTTGTAGTCGACGAGCAGCGGCCGGCCGGCGCCCGGGTCGGGCGCCCAGTCGAGGCGGGCCCGGCAGCGGACCCGCGTCTCCGGGTCCTGCCAGAACAGGGACACCTCGGCCTGCCCGCGGTCGGGGTCGAGGAGCCGGCCGGCGAGCGGGTGCTCGCGGATCTTCGCGGCCATCGCGTCGACCTGTTCCATGTCGGCGCGCTTGAGCGGCACGCCGCCGGCCTCCCGGATCGCGGCGACCCGCGCCTTGACCTCCTTGGTGTCCCACCGGTCGCGGTCGACCAGCACCAGGTCGGGGCCGACGCCGAGGACCCGCTGGTGTGCGGCCTTGCCGTGCTCGAAGACGGGCTTCGTGCCCTGGCCGTTGTCGAGCCAGTGCCGGAACAGCGCCGGGCAGGACGGGGGCAGGAGCTTCCGGGCGCCGGTGGACGACAGCGACCCGCCGGGGACGGGGTCGCGGTGGTAGTCGGCGTCGAGCACCCCGAGGTAGATCCCGGGGCGCTCGACGACGAACGGCTGGTCGGTCACTCGGGGCACTCCGGGTTGGCGCACGGCAGGCCGTTGGCGTACGCGAGCGCGCACAGCACGCAGGTCGGCTCGACGTCGTCGGGCACACCGAGCAGGGCGCTGACGTTGGTGCCGCAGAGCGCCTCGTTCGGGTCGCAGCACACGACGTGGACCGGCCGGTCGGCCGGTGCGGTCTGCTCGTCGGCGGCGGTCAGCGGCGCGGCCATCGCACGATCACCTCCCGCTCCGGGCCGACGAGCGCGAACGCCTCGGTCGGCCGGTCAGTCGCCGGGATCAGCCGGGTCCGGATCGCGATCGCCACCGCGTGCGGGGCGTTGACCGCGCCGATTCGGCGGAAGATCCGTTCTTTCTGGGCGGCGACGGCGCGGAGGCTGGTGCCGAGCCGGCGGGCGATTTGCGCGGCGGTGTGGCCTTCGGCGACCAGGGCGAGGAGGTAGTGCTCGGCGGCGGGGGTCCAGGCGCGGTAGGGGCGGGGGGCCGCCGACGTGGTGTCGGCGGCCACCGGGGCGAGCTGGGCCGCGGTCATTGGCCGCACCCGTCGTAGCAGTCCTCGGAGCACGGCATGCCCTCGGCCATCCGCGCGAGCGCCTTCTCCTGCCACCCGTCGCCGTCAGCCGGCCAGGGCCAGCCCAGACCGACGGCGAACGCCTTCAGCTTCGGCACCCCGTACTGCTCGTACTCGGCGTCCTCCATCGCCTGGACGATGTCGTCGCGGCCGAGCAGCCATGCGTACTCTCGGAGCTTGTCCACCGACCGGCTGGCGGAGATGCCTCGGTGGTCGACCGCCTTGCCGATGGCGAACGTCAGGTACTCGCGGGCCTCGTGCTCCGGGTCGATCGGCACCCACCGGTCAACGTCGATGTTGCCGTCGGGCACCGCCTTGCACAGCGTCTCCACGTCCATCGCGGACAGCAGCACGTCGCGGCGGAAGCCCATCCAGTCGGTGCCGCCGTCGGTGATGGCCTTGAAGCGGGCCAGGATCTGCTCCTGCGTCCGGGCCGTCATCGGGTCACCGCCAGGGCCTGCTCGCCGTTGAGGATCTCGGTCAGCCGCCGGCAGATCACCGAGTCGTCGTGGCCCGCCTGAGCCCAGGCGTGCAGCAGCTCGTACGCGCCGCGCCGCACGCCGCCCGTGCCGTCGCAGCCGCCCTCGAACGTCGGGCAGCCGTCCTCGGAACCACCCGGGTAGTGCAGCGTGATCGAGTCCGGCATCAGCCGGTCGAGGTTGGCGTCCTGGACGGTGGAGAACAGCGGCGGCATGTCGTCGGGCACCACGACGGCGGTCAGCGACACGGCAACGTCGGCGCGGCGGACGATCCACCACCGCTTGCCGTCCGGCTCGTAGGTGTGGATGGTGATGAACTCGCTCATCGGGCACCGGCCTTGGCGCGCTGCTCGTACGCGATCTCCCGCAGCCACTCGTCCGCGATCCCCCGCACCGCCGCGTCGGACAGCGTCGGCACCGCCCAGTCGATCAGCGCCTGCCGGGCCAGCGGCGGCGTCACCCCGCAGTCCACGGGCACCACCAGCGTCAGCGGGTCGGGCTGGGTGTCGACGTCGAGTAGCGGCCAGTCCCGACGGACCGCGTCGACGAACGGGCCCGCGTCGACGGTCAGCTTCACGGCGACCGGCTCGGGGGCGTGGTAGTCGGACACGTCGTGCTGGTCGGCGGCTCGGTCCCGGCCGACGAGGAGCAGCCCGCCCAGGCCGAGGGCGATCGCGCCGAGGCCGGCCAGGGCCGCGTTCATGTCGATGATCTGCATCAGGAGTCCTCTGGGGTGACAGGTCGGATCTCGGGGAACATCTCGGTGAGGAACCGCTCGACGTCGGCGGCCAACTCGGCGTCGCTGACGTCGAGCGAGTGAGCCGCAGCGATCGCGCGCTGCTCGTCCTCGGTGAAAAGCGCGGCATCGGGGGTGAGCGCGGCGGCGACCAACTGCTCATCGGGGTCGGGGAACGTCGGGGCGGTGGCGAACAGCCACACCAGCCAGCCGAGGACGGCCAGGCCGGCGAGAATCAGCACGCCAGCGAGCGCGATCACTGGGCACCTGCCCACACCGCAACGAGGTCCCGCAGCGACGCCTCATCCGCGTCGTCCGCGTCCGGCCACGGGTCCACCGCCGTGCCGCACTCGGCCACGTCCAGCGGAGCCGGCTCGGGCCGGGCCGGCCGGCGGCGGGCAGCCGCCCGGGCCACCTCCTGCCGCCGGCCGATCACCGCGACCACGGCGACGACGACCACGGTCAGGGCGAGGCCGGCGACCTCACCGGCCGACTCGGCCAGCCCGGCCCAGATCGACGCGATCACCGGACACCGCCCGGGGCGGGGGTGGACGGCAGGTCAGGCCCCGGCCGGGACGAACGACGAGTGCGCGTCTCGGGGTACCCGGCCGGGGCGTTCGTGGGCCGCGGAGGGCGACCGGTGATGGACAGGCCGTCGACACCCGGCGGCACCGGCGCGGCCGGCGGCCCGTCGTCGCGGGAGTACCGCAGCCCGGTCGGGTCGTCGTCGGCGTCGAGGAGCGTCCGGGCGGCCAGCTCGGCCTGGAGCACGGCCGCGTGGAGCTGGGCCTTGCCCGCGTGGAAGGCGTACGCGCTGTAGGCGTCGTTGAGCGCCAGGTTCGGGGCCTTGAGCGCGGCGATCTGCTGGTCGGTCTTCCGCTCGGACCGGAACTTGGCCATCAGCTCGTCGTTGATCCGGTTCCACTCGGCGCTGGCCTCGGACGCCTTGGTGGCGTGGCGGCGCATCAGGAGGAGCTGGAGGTCGACCCAGGCGCGGGCGGACTCGTCGAGGGGACGCATGCCGGTCACGCCTCGGCCGTGAGCGCGTCGGACAGCCACTCCGACCCGGTCAGCTCGGTCAGTCGGGACGGCAGACCAGCCGCGTCGAACGACTGCCACGTGTACTGGTCGCACCATGCGGTGCCGAACACCTCGACCATGCGGGCGCGGGCGGAGTCGTGGGTGCCGGTGATCCGCACGAACCGGCCGTCGTGCCCGTGGTCCGGGCCGAAGGTGAACAGCCACTCCTGCTCGGGCTCCGGCTCGGCCGGGCCCTGCATGTGGATGTCCAGCGTCAGCCCGTCCGCCACAGGCCGGTCCGCGCTGGCGGAGGGTGTGCGGTTGGTGTCGCCCACCTTCGTCTCGACACCGAGGTACGCGGCCCACCGGTCGACGTCGGCCCGGGAGTCGAGGACCGCCCGGAAGCCGATCCAGTACCTCGGCAGCGGCAGCCGCTGCTCCACGATGCCGTCGGCCAGCGTGTGCAGCGCATCCGCGAGCGCCCGCCGCCGGCCGAGGTCCGCGTACTCCCGGACTTCCTCCTGGGTGGCGATCGCCACGGCGGAGCCTTCGGTGTGGCGCATGAGCCACGGCTTGCCGGGACCGACCGGGCGCAGCGTCAGCGTGATCTCCCGCTGCCCGCCGTCCTGCATGCCGAGCACGTGCACGACCTCGTGGACACCCTGGCTGTCGCTGATGTGGTCGCCGGCCGTCAAGTCCTCGATCGGGCGGCGGTTGGTACCCTGCTTCTCGGTCATCGACCTGTTCCTTTCGCGGGTTGGTCGGTGGTCTCGCGGGTCGCCTCTTGCCAGGCGGCCCGCGTCTTGCTTCCTGGGTGGCCGGCCGGAGCCCTACGTCACGGCCGGCCACCCGCGGCTCACGCGGCCTGCTTGCTCGGCGTCGCCGGACCAGCCGGCGGCGGCGGCGTCACCGGCCCCGCCGGCGGACGCGGCCCCGTCACTCGGGACGCCGCCCGCCGGGCGGCGATCCCCGCGTAGATCTCGCCGAGCGCCTGGCCCAGCGACTCGGCGGCGGCCAGCCCGCCCGGCGACGTCGGGTCGATCGGCGCGACGCGGGCGCTCACGACGCCCTCCGTCCGAACAGCGCCTCCACCGTGGTCCCAAGGTCCTGCGCCATCCGCAGCGCGAGCGCCAGCCCGGCGCCCTTGTGGCCGTTGTAGATCAGCGACATGTGGGTCTTGTTGATGCCGTGCCGTGCCGCCTGCTGCTCCCGGGTCTTGAGGCCCTTCGCGTCGGCGAGGGCGTCGTAGACCTCCACCCGCAGCCGGACGACGTCGGCCTTCGGCGACGGTGCGTCGGGATTTGGCGTCGGTTCCATGTTCGCCACGTTAACCGTTGCCAAAAGGCGACGCAAGCAATGACGCCATCCGGCGTCGGTTTCGGCCGAACGGATGAGTAGCTACGACCACCGTGAATCCCTTATGGTTGCCCGTAGGCAACGCACCTGGGGAGGTCACACGATGCCGCAGCGAGTGATTCACAGCTCAGCCGTCAAGGAAAAGCGACGCTCACGCCACCGCCCAGGCGTAGCCAAAGAGCAACGCCCCGAGAGTTACCGCTGTAGGTGGTCCACCGCCTACCGTCGGGGCATGGGCGACGCCTCCACGCAACCCGAAGACTGGGCCGCATACCTGCGCCGCATGACGAAGCGGCCCGGCTGGAGCGTCGCCCGGCTCGCCCGCGAAGCCGGCGTCAACCGGGCCACCATCTTCGGCTGGATGAAGGGCGACGGCGTCACCGTCGCCAGCGTCAAGATGATCGCCCAGGCCCTCGGCGACGACGAAGGCCACGCCCTGGCCGCGGCCGGCGGCGCCGCGGCCGGCGGCGACCAGCTCGACGCCGACCTGCGGATCATCCAGCGGCGCCTCGCCGACCCGAGCACCAGCGACGCGGAGCGGGCCGTAATCCGGGGCGCGTTGCGGCACCTCGCCGAGCTGGCCGACCGGCAGGAGCAGGGCGACAACGGCCGCGCCGCAAGCTGATGCCCCGCCGCCGGACACCCCTCGCCGCGGTACCCGACCAGCCGAGCCGGGTCGTGCTCTACCGCCGCGTCTCCGCGCTCATGGGCCGCGACGGCGACGACTTCCACTCACCAGACGTCCAAGCCGCAGCCATGCGCCGCGCCACCACCGGCATGCACGAGGTCGCCGTCATCGACGACATCGACGTGTCCGGCACCCACTTCAACCGCGACGGGATCGAGCGCGTCCGCGCGCTCGCCCGCTCCCGGCAGATCGACGCCGTCGCGGTGTACGACGTCAGCCGATTCGGGCGGGACGTCCTGGAGTCCCTGCTCGTGCTCCGGGAGCTGTCCCAGTTCGGGGTCACGATCATCTCCGCCAGCGAACGCATCGACACGTCGACACCGTCCGGCGAGTGGATGCTGACCAACCTGCTGGCGATCGCGCAGATGCGCGCGAAGGAGATCGGCCGCAGTTGGTCCGGGGCGATCGCGGCGCGGGCGGAGAGCGGGCGGCACCACGGCCGGCCGCTCGGCTACACCCGGGTCGACAAGCAGATGGTGCCCGACCCGGTGCTCGGCCCGGCGGTCGCCGAGGTGTTCCGCCGGTACGCCGCCGGCGACCCGATCGGCGAGATCACCAGCTACCTGGCCGCCGTGCGCGGCCGGCCGATGCACACCGCCAACGTCAAGAAGCTGCTCCGCAGCCCCGTCTACCTCGGGAAGGTCGTCGCCGGCGACCAAGTCCTGCCCGGCCTCCACCCGCCGCTCGTCGACGAGCAGACGTGGGACCGAGTACAGCGGCGGCTCGCCGCCGAGGCCGGCACCCCACCCCGGCACCTCGCACCCACCTGGTCGCTGGTCGGCCTCGCCGAATGCCCGAACGGGCACAAGCTCCAACGGCAGGGCGAACGGCTCGTCTGCGGAGAGGGCTGCGGCGACGTCAAGGGCGGCACCTGCCCCGGCGTGGGCCGGCCCCGCCTGGCCGCCGTGGAGGCCGAGGTCCTCGACCAGATCGCCGGTTGGGCGGCCGAACTGCGCACCGACCACGTCGCCCAGGCCGCCCGGCTCGCCCGAGTCACCGCCGCCCGCGCCGACCGGGTCACCCTGGAGCGGGAGCTGAAGCAGGCCCGAGCGGCGATGGTCCGCCTCGCCCGGAACAACGCGCTGACGCCGCTGCCCGATGAGGTCTACCGGGAGGCGATGGCCGAGCTGCGGGAGGCGGAGCGGACCGCTGCGGTGGAACTGGCCCGGCTCGGTGATGACGATCCGTCACCGGACCCGGAGGTCGCCGCCGGCGCCGTCGACGCGCTGCTCGCGCTGTGGCACCTGCCGGAGGCGACGCACGCGGACCGGGGCAAGGCGTTGCGGTCGGTGGTGGAGCGGGTGCTGGTGCGGCCGGCGCAGCGGTGGCGGCAGCCGGAGGCCGAGCGGGTGACGGTCGTATTCCGCTGGTAGGTGTCCGGCATCGGCCACGACTGTGGGGCATCGGGAACATCGACTACGGGCCGTGCTCGTAGTCCGTGATGTCCCACGATCGTCGGCAACGTGCTGACCGCGCCGGAGTGGCGCCGGACCAACCAGAGCGGGACGCTCGTGGCCAACTTCAAGGTCGCCTCGACCGCGCGCCGCCTCGACCGCGACAGCGGGCGCTGGGTGGACGGCAACAGCCTTCGGGTACGCGTCAACTGCTGGCGACGCCTGGCCGAGGGAGTGGCCGCCTCGGTGGCCGTGGGTGACCCGGTGATCGTCGCCGGCCGGCTCTACACCCGCGACTGGACCGACGAGGCCGGCAACCACCGCACGATCTACGAGCTGGAGGCGATCGCGGTCGGGCACGACCTGTCCCGGGGGCGTTCCCGTTTCCTGCGTAACCAGCCGCGCGCGACCACCAGCACGGTTGAGGACGCCGAGGCGGAGCAGCGGGTGCACGGCGAGATCACCGAGGCGGTGCCCGACGAGGAGGCGCCGGCCACGCTCGACGACCGTCCGTTCGACGACGACTTCCCGCCGCCGGAGTTCGAGCCGGCTCGGGTCGGCCTCGCCGGTTCGCTCGGCCGGACGGTCGAACTCGACCCGTTCGACGACCGGCCCGGCGACGGGGGCGTCCAGCTCGGCGGTACGGGTGCCGACGAGGGGGACGAGTTGGGCGGCGAGGAGGGGGACGAGTTGGGCGGCGAGGAGGGGGACGAGTTGGGCGGCACCGAGGACGACGAGCTGGCCGAGGTGAAGCCGCCCGTCGTCGAGGGGCGTGCCGGTGCGGGGTCGACCGGAGCGGACCCGGGCGACGAGAGGCCGGTCGGCGGCCGGGCCGCCTCGGGTCGTCGCGGCCGACGGCGTACCCCGGTGCCGGCCTGAGCGTCCGGACGGTGCGACGGGGGTGCGGGGTGGCGACGCCGACGCCGCCACCCCGCACGTACGACGGGTGCCTCCGTCCGGCGCTACTGGTGGTAGGTGGAGAGGAAGGTGCGGAGCCGGGAGACGGCGTCGTCGAGGACGTCCGTGGCGGCCAGGAAGACCATGCGGAGGTGGTCCGGGGTGTCGAGGTTGAAGCCGGTGCCGTGGGAGATCAGGAGGTGCTGCTGCTCCAGGAGGTCGATCACCAGGCGCTCGTCGTCGTGGATCTTGTGGACCTCGGGGTCGAGGCGGGCGAAGAGGTAGAGGGCGCCGGCCGGTTTCACGCAGTCGACGCCGGGGATGTCGACGAGGGACTGCCAGGCATGGTCGCGCTGCTCGATCAGGCGGCCTCCGGCGCGGGTCAGCTCCTCGATGCTCTGGTAGCCGCCGAGCGCGGTCTGGATGGCGTGCTGGGCGGGCACGTTCGGGCAGACGCGCATGTTGGCGAGCAGTTGCAGCCCGTCCAGGTAGTCCGAGTCGCCGCCGCTGAAGCCGCTGGTGGCGAGCCAGCCGGAGCGGAAGCCCGCGGCCCGGTAGACCTTGGACAGGCCACCCATGCTGACCACCGGCACGTCCGGCGCGAGGGCGGCGAGCGTGTGGTGCGTCGCGCCGTCGTACACGATCTTGTCGTAGATCTCGTCGGCGAAGATCAGCAGATCGTGCTTGCGGGCCAGCTCGATCATGCCGAGCAGCACCTCACGGGAGTAGACCGCGCCGGTCGGGTTGTTCGGGTTGATCACCACGAGCGCGCGGGTGCGGTCGGTGATCCGCGACGCCATGTGTTCCAGGTCCGGCGCCCAGTCCGCGCTCTCGTCACACCGGTAGTGCACGGCGCGACCGCTGCACAGGTTTACCGCGCCGGTCCAGAGCGGGTAGTCCGGGCTCGGCACCAGCACCTCGTCGCCCGTGTCCAGCAGCGCCTGGAGCACCATCACGATCAACTCGGAGACCCCGTTGCCGAGCAGCACGTCGTCCGGCTGCACGTCGGGCACCCCGAGAGTCTGGTAGTGCTGGGCCACCGCGACGCGGGCGGAATAGATGCCTCGCGCGTCGCTGTACCCCTGCGCGGCCACGATGTTCTGCACGACGTCGGCGACGATCGGTTCCGGCGTGGCCAGCCCCCACGGCGCCGGGTTGCCCAGGTTGAGCTTGAGGATCCGGTGCCCGGCCGCCTCCAGCTCCTGCGCTCGGCGCAGCACCGGGCCGCGGATGTCGTACCGGACACTCTTCAGCCGCTGCGCCTGCCGCATCGGACCCCCTCCACGAACGCCGTGTACCCGATGATCAATGCTAGGCGTTCCTCCGTGAACGTTAGCCGGTGTGGGCAGCCAGGCGGCCGTGGCAACGACAACGGGCGGGCCTGCTCGGCCGCACCCGCGACCGTTCGAGATCCACTCCACCTCGGGGAAATGGTGGCATCAGCGCGGCCTCGACCCCGCCGCCTCGGCGCAGTGGAGTGGATCTTGCCGCCGCGCCGCCGCGCCGCCGCGGCGGGGTCGGCGGCCGGGTGATCGGGGCTGTCGTCAGCTCGGCTCTTCGTCGGCGAGGCGCTTCCTGGCGTGGCTCGACCGGTTTCGCCGCGGCGCGGACGGACCGCCGTGAACCACCGGTACGGCTAGGCTGGCCGGCCGGAGGTGGTGACGGGTGCGGCAGGCGACCGCCATGGCGAACGCGACCGGGCTGGTGGCGGGCTACGCGCTCGACGTGCTGCTCGGCGACCCACGCCGGTGGCATCCGGTGGCCGGTTTCGGGCGCGCGGCGGGTGCCCTGGAGCAGCGGATCTACCGGCCCGACCGGGCGGCGGGCGCCGCGTTCACCGCGCTCGCGGTCGGCGTGCCGGTGCTGCTCGGTGCCGCCGCCGCGCGTGCCACCCGGCGTCATCCGGTGGCCCGGGTCGTGCTGGTGGCCGCCGGCACCTGGACCGTGCTGGGCGGGCGGACGCTGCGGCACGAGTCCCGGGTGATGGGGCGGGCGCTGCGCCGGGCCGACCTGCCCGCCGCTCGGGCGCGCCTCGGTCACCTCTGCGGGCGGGACCCGTCCGCGCTCGACGAACCCGAGTTGGCCCGGGCCACCGTCGAGTCGGTCGCCGAGAACACCTCCGACGCGGTGGTCGCGCCGCTGGTCTGGGGAGCGGTCGCCGGCCTTCCGGGCCTGCTCGGCTACCGGGCGGCGAACACGCTCGACGCCATGGTCGGGCACCGCTCACCCCGGTACGCGCGTTTCGGCACCCCGGCCGCCCGGCTGGACGACCTGCTGAACCTGGTGCCGTCCCGGCTGACCGGGCTGCTCACCGTGGCCGTCGCGCCGGTGGCGCACGGAGACCGGGCCGCGGCCTGGCACGTGTGGCGGCGGGACCGGGCCGACCACCCGAGCCCGAACGCCGGGCAGTGCGAGGCGGCGATGGCCGGCGCGCTCGGCGTGCGGCTGGGCGGGCGCAACGTCTACTTCGGCCGGTCCGAGACGCGGCCGTACCTCGGTGACGGGCCCCGGCCGGAGGCGCGGCACCTGACGCGGGCGGCGCGGATCTCCGGCGCGGTCGGCTTGGCCGCGCTCGGCCTGGCCGCGCTCTACCCGGTGACCGTGGGCCGGCTGGCCGGCGCCACCGCCCGCGCCGCGCTGCGATGGCGGCCGGAGCGCCGGGGGAGCGGGCGGTGAGCGGCGGGCTGCTTGTCGCCGGCACCACCTCGGACGCCGGCAAGAGCGTGCTCACCGCCGGCATCTGCCGCTGGCTGCGCCGCCGGGGCGTCCGGGTCGCCCCGTTCAAGGCGCAGAACATGTCGAACAACTCCGCGGTGGTGGTCGGCCCGGACGGCCGGGGCGGCGAGCTGGGCCGGGCGCAGGCCATGCAGGCCGCCGCTGCCGGACTCGCCCCGGACCTGCGGTTCAACCCGGTGCTGCTCAAGCCCGGCAGCGACCTCGCCAGCCAGGTGGTGCTGCTCGGCGAGGCGGTCGACACGGTCACCGCCGGCAACTACCACGCGCTGCGGCCCCGGCTGGCCGCCACCGCGTACGCGGTGCTGGCCGAGCTGCGCGCCGAGTACGACGTGGTGATCTGCGAGGGCGCGGGCAGCCCGGCGGAGATCAACCTGCGGGCCGGCGACTACGTGAACCTGGGGCTGGCCCGGCAGGCGGGGCTGCCCGCGATCGTGGTCGGTGACATCGACCGGGGCGGCGTGTTCGCCTCGATGTTCGGCACCGTGGCGCTGCTCGACGCGGCCGACCAGGCGCTCGTCGCCGGGTTCGTGATCAACAAGTTCCGCGGTGACCTCGGGCTGCTGCGGCCCGGGCTGGACATGCTGCGTCAGGTCACCGGCCGCCCCACGTACGGGGTGCTGCCCTGGGCGCTGGACCTGTGGCTGGACGCGGAGGACTCACTCGCGTACGGGCGGGTGCTCGGTCGACCGGCGGCGCCGCGCGGCACCGACTGGCTCGACGTGGCGGTGGTCCGGCTGCCCCGGATCAGCAACGCCACCGACGTCGAGGCGCTGGCCACCGAGCCCGGTGTGCGGGTACGGCTGACCGTCGAGCCGGCCGAACTGGCCGCCGCCGACCTGGTGGTGCTTCCCGGTTCCAAGTCGACCGTCGCCGACTTGGCCTGGCTGCGGGAGACCGGGCTGGCCGACGCGGTGCGGACGCACGCCGCCGCCGGTCGTCCGCTGCTCGGCATCTGCGGCGGGTTCCAGATGCTCGGTCGGGCGATCCACGACCCGGTGGAGAGCCGCCGGGGTAGCGTCCCCGGCCTCGGGCTGCTGCCCGTCGAGGTCACGTTCGACAGGCGCAAGACGGTCCGCCGGGCCGAGGGCACGGCGGCCGGCGACGCGGACGTGCCGGTGCACGGGTACGAGATCCACCACGGTCGGGTCTCCGCCGCCGGCCCCGGCCTGCCGCCGCTGCTGCGGTATGCCGACGGCACCGGCGAGGGCGCCCGGCTCGGCGCGGTGTGCGGGACGCACTGGCACGGCGCCTTCGAGTCCGACGCGTTCCGTCGGCGGTTCCTCACCGAGGTCGCCCGGGTGGCCGGGCGGACCGGTTTCAAGGTCGCGCCGGACACGTCGTTCGCGGCGGCCCGGGAGCGGACGCTCGACCTGCTCGGCGACCTGGTGGAGGAACACCTCGACACCGACGCGCTGTGGCGGCTGATCGAGTCCGGCCCGCCACCGGGCCTGCCGTTCGTGCCGCCCGGCGCACCCGGCTGAGGGGTCAGGGCCGCACGTCGGCCGGGCGGTCGGACATCGGCAGCCCCGCCTCCCGCCACCCCTGCACACCGCCGATCATGTCGGTGGCGTGGCGCAGGCCGAGCGTCTGGAGGCTGGCGGCGGCCAGGCTGGAGCTGTAGCCCTGCCGGCACACCACCACGATCTCCCGGTCGTACCCGGTCGCCTCCGGGATGCGCCACGCGCTCGCCGGGTCGAGCCGCCACTCCAGCACCGTGCGGTCGATGACGATCGCGCCGGGCAGCTCACCCTCCTCGCGACGCTGCGTCTCGGTGCGCGTGTCGACAAGCAGCGCGCCGCCGCGTACCGCCTCGACCGTCTCGTGTGGAGTGAGCCGGCGGAGACCGGCGCGGGCCTGTTCCAGAAGGGCGTCGACGCCCGGACACATCACGTCATGGAGCACCCCCAGATCATGCCCGCGGCACCGCCACACCGCCCGGCGAAACGGCCCGGCCGGGTCGCAGGATCTCCCGGACGGGGGAACGTTAACGTCGGTCGGGTGAACGTGGCGGTGGTCGAGGCGTACACCGGGTTGGCCCGCCGGGTGCTGGCCGGGCCGGCGCGGTTGGGGCGTACCCGACTGGTGGCGGTCGACGGGCCGAGCGGCGCGGGCAAGAGCGTGTTCGCGACGCGCCTCGCGGACGCGCTCGCGACGGTGCCGGGCGGCGGCCGACCGCCGCTGGTCCGCACCGACGACCTGCTCGACGGCTGGGACGACCAGCTCACGTTCTGGGACCGCCTGGAGGAGTGGGTGCTCGGGCCGGTGCGGGCCGGGCGGGCGGGCGGCTACCGCCGGTACAGCTGGGTCCGCCGCCGCTTCGGCGACCGGGTGGTGCCGGTGCCGGCCGCGCCGGTGCTGATCGTCGAGGGGGTGAGCGCGGCGCGCGCCGCCGTACGCCCGGAGCTGACGCTCGCCGTGCTGGTCACCGCGCCGGCCGGGCTGCGGCTGTCCCGGGCGCTGGCCCGCGACGGCGCGCAGGTGCTGCCCGAACTGCGCCGCTGGCACGCCGGGGAGCGGGCGCACTTCGCCGCCGACGGCACGCGGGCCGCGGTGGACCTGGTCGTCGACGGCGCTCCCGACGTGCCGCACGATCCGGGCCGCTACTACGTGCGGGCCGGGCGGCGGCCGGGCTCGGACGATGTGGCCGGGTAAGGCCGGCATACGATTCCGCTCATGACCACTCCGATCATCTCCGAGTCCGAGGTACGGGCCGCCGTCGCGCGCGAGCTACCAGGTGTCCGTGCCGACCTGGAGCGACTCGTCCGCATCCCGGGCATCGCCTTCGAGGGCTTCGACCACTCACACGTGGAGCGCTCCGCCGAAGCGGTGGCGGAGCTGCTGCGCGGCTGCGGCCTGGACACCCGGATCGTCCGTTCCGGCGGCCAGCCGGCGGTGATCGGGACGAGGGCGGCCCCGGCCGGCGCGCCCACCGTGCTGCTCTACGCCCACCACGACGTGCAGCCGGTCGGCGACCTGGCGCTGTGGGAGTCCGACCCGTTCGAGCCGGTGGAGCGCGACGGCCGCCTCTACGGCCGGGGCGCGGCCGACGACAAGGCCGGCATCATGGCGCACGTGGCCGCGCTGCGGGCGTACGGCGACCGGCTGCCGGTCGGCGTGGTGCTGTTCGTCGAGGGCGAGGAGGAGTACGGCTCGGACTCGCTGGAGCGGCTGCTCGCCGAGCACCGCGACGACCTGACCTCGGACGTCATCGTGATCGCCGACTCCACCAACTGGGACGTCGGGGTCCCGGCGCTGACCACCTCGCTGCGCGGCATCGTGAACTGCTTCGTGGAGGTGCGCACGCTCGACCACGCGGTGCACAGCGGCATGTTCGGCGGCGCGGTGCCGGACGCGCTCACCGCGCTGGTGAAGCTGCTCGGCACGCTGCACGACGACGCCGGTGACGTGGCGGTGGACGGGCTGGCCGGGCGGGAGGGCGCAAGCGTCGACTACCCGGAGGACCGGTTCCGCGCCGAGGTCGGCCTGGTCGACGGCGCACGGCTGTTCGGCACCGGCCGGATCACCGACCGGCTCTGGACCAAGCCGGCGCTGGCGATCCTCGGCATCGACGCGCCCGCCACCGGGGAGGCGCCGAACGCGCTGGTCCCGGCCGCGAAGGCGAAGCTCAGCGTACGGCTGGCGCCGGGCGACGACCCGAAGAAGGCGTACGCCGCGCTGACCGCGCACCTGGAGCGGAACGCGCCGTGGGGCGCGCAGGTGACGGTGACGTTCGAGCACGACGGCGCGCCCTGCGTGATCGACGCCGGCGGGCCGATGTTCGACGCGGCGCGGGCGGCGTTCCGGGCCGCGTGGGACGGCACCGATCCGGTCGACATCGGGGTGGGCGGCTCGATCCCGTTCATCGCCACGTTCCAGGAGATGTTCCCGCAGGCGGCGATCCTGGTGACCGGCGTGGAGGACCCGCACGCGCGGGCGCACGGGCCGAACGAGAGCCTGCACCTGGGCGAGTTCGCCCGGGTCTGCCTGGCCGAGGCGCTGCTGCTGGCCAAGGTGGCGGAGGCGGGGGTCGGGGGGTGAGGCGGGGGCCCTTCTTAACGGATTCTGCATAGGCGGGGGCCCCGCTTAACGTCCGACACCGACACGTGAGGTGTCAGAACCGTAACTTCGGGATGGATGTCGGAGTTTGCGGTGTGTCGACCGGCTGGGTGTTATAGCCTTTCGAACATGCGTACGAACGACGAGATGGCGCGGCTCCAGGCCGCCGTCCGTGCTCTGGGGGACGTCGACGTCTCCGCGTGGCCCGAGGCCACGCTCAAGGAACAGCTCGGTGAGCTCTCGGCCACGCTGGTCACGCTCGACGCGCTGCTCACCCGGGTCGCAGAGGGGGTGCGTGGGCGCGGCCTGCGGGTCGAGGAGCCGGTCTCGGCCTGACCGCCGGTCGAGGAGCCTGGCCGCCGGTCGTGGAGCCTGGCCGCCGGTCGGGGAGCCTGGCCGTCGGTCGGGCGGCCGGTGCAAGCTGCCGTCCTCGCCTTTTGCCATAACCTCTGCTCCTGGACCAAGAGAGCGAGCATCCACCATCCGGGACCGCCGGAGACCTCGGTGGGAAAGGCCCCAGTACGGGCTGTGTCGCACCAAGTCACCTGGTCCCTTCGGGACGCCGCGCAGGCGTCCAAACGGACAACTGGCGCACGGTGGCCTGCTCGCCGGCCGGGCCTCGTGTGCGGAAGGGTGCGCGGCGATCATCTGCCCGTGATCGACACCATTTCGGTGACGTGGTGGCATCGCCGGTAGTCGGATACCGCCACTTCACCGAACTGGCGTCCGGCCGACCGACGTCTCCCGGGCATTGCGGGTATCAAGAAGGGCCACATGGACCGGTCGGATCTCGACCCGATCCCATCCACAGTCACCCGCGCGGGTTGCCGGAAGCGCCCGGGTTGTCGCAGGTGACTGGCAGGATGTGGGCGTGCGTTTCGCGGAGTTGGCGGCCACCTCGGCCGCGGTCGGCGCCACCGGCGGCCGGCGGGCCAAGGTGGAGCTGCTGGCCGCCGCGCTGCGCGGCCTCGACCCGACCGAGATCCCGGCCGGGGCCGGCTACCTCGCCGGTGAGCTGCGCCAGCGGCAGACCGGCGTGGGCTGGGCGGGGCTGCGAGACCTGCCCCCACCGGCGGCCGTGCCGACCCTGACCGTGGGCGCGGTCGACGCGGCGATCGAGGAGATCTCCCGGGTCGCCGGCGCCGGCTCGCAGGCCCGGCGGCGGGAACTGGTCGGCCGGCTCTTCGCCGCGGCGACCGCCGACGAGCAGCGCCTGCTGACCGGCCTGTTCCGCGGCGAGTTGCGCCAGGGCGCCCAGGCGGGCCTGCTCGCCGAGGCGGTGGCCCGGGCCGCCGACGTGCCGGTCACGGCCGTCCGGCGGGCCCTGCTGCTCGCCGGTGACCTGCGGGCGGTGGCCAGCGCGGCGCTCACCGGCGGCGCCGCCGCGCTGGCCGGGTTCGGGCTCCAGGTGGGCCGTCCGCTCGCGCCGATGCTGGCGCAGAGCGCGCCCACGGTCGACGAGGCGCTCACCGCCACCGGCGCGCCGGCGGTGGTGGACGTCAAGCTCGACGGCATCCGCATCCAGGTGCACCGCTCCGGGGCGGACATCGCGATCTTCACCCGCAGTCTCGACGAGATCACCGGCCGGCTGCCCGAGGTGGTGGCCGCCGTCCGCGCGCTGCCCGCCCGCGAGTTGGTGCTCGACGGTGAGGCGATCGGGCTGGACGCCGCCGGCCGGCCGTTGCCGTTCCAGCAGACGTCGAGCCACGCGGCGCGGCGCACCACGCCCAGCACCACCGGCCGCAGCCCGGTGGCGCCCGCCGTGCTCGCCGCCGCCGAGCGGGCCGGCGAGGCGGTGCTCACGCCGTACTTCTTCGACCTGCTGCACCTCGACGGCGCCGACCTGATCGACCTGCCCGGGCGGGAGCGGTGGGCGACGCTGGCCCGCGCGGTCGACCCGGCGCTGCTCGTCGGCCGGGTGGAGGTGGCCGACGCGGCGCAGGCCGGCGCGGCGTTCGCCGCCGCGGTCGACGCCGGCCAGGAGGGCGTGGTGGTGAAGGACCCGGCCGCGCCCTACGACGCGGGGCGGCGCGGTTCGGCCTGGGTCAAGGTGAAGCCCCGGCACACGCTCGACCTGGTGGTGCTCGCCGTCGAGTGGGGCAGCGGCCGGCGTCAGGGTTGGCTGTCCAACCTGCATCTGGGCGCCCGCGACCCGGGCACCGGCGAGTTCGTCATGCTCGGCAAGACGTTCAAGGGGCTGACCGACGAGCTGTTGCGCTGGCAGACCGAGCGGTTCCTGTCATTGGCCGTGGAAAAGGGCGACTGGGTCGTCCGGGTGCGGCCGGAACAGGTGGTCGAGATCGCCTTCGACGGGGTGCAGGCGAGCAGCCGCTACCCGGGCGGGATGGCGTTGCGCTTCGCCCGGGTGGTGCGCTACCGGGACGACAAGACCGCCGCCGAGGCGGACACCATCGACGCGGTCCGGGCGATCCACGCCGGCCGGGTCACCGGCTGAGCCTCTCCACCGGCTCGACGGCGCGGTCCGCCGGCGAAGCCGCCCGGTCCGCCGGCTCAACCGCCCGGTCCGCCGGCTCGGCGGCGCGGTCCACCGGTACGCGCGGGCCGTCCAGGCCGGCGCGGCGGCGGGCCTCCCGGCGCGCCACCCAGCCGTAGCCGACCAGGCTCATCACCGCGAAGATCCACCACTGCCACACGTAGCCGAAGTTCTGCCAGTTGTTGGTGTGCCCGATCGGCACGGCCTGGAAGGCCGGGTCGGCGGCCGGGGTCTGCCCGTCCAGCAGCACGTATCCGCCGGTCACCGGGTAGGGCAACTGCTTCGCCAGGCGGGCGATGTCGATCCGCCGGGCCTCCAGCTTGCCGTCCCGCCGGGCGACGCCACCGCCGCCGCTCTCGCTGCCCACCACCCGACCGGTGACGGTCACCTCACCGGTGGGCGCCGCCGGCACCGGGGGCTGGACGGTGGCGGCACCGCCCGGGACGGGTGGGATCCAGCCGCGGTCCACCAGCACCGCGCTGCCGTCGGCCAGGACCAGCGGGGTCAGCACCTCGAAGCCGACCGTGCTGTCGACGGTCCGGCCGCGGACCAGGACGACGTTCGCGCTGTCGTAGCGGCCGGTGGCGGTGACCCGGCTCCAGGTGAGCCGCTCGGCCGGGGCGGGGCCCACGCTGCCGGGGCCGCCGGCCGGCGCGGGCAGGGCGTCACGCAGCGGCGCGGGGGTCATGGTGGCGCCGGCGTCGATCCGGTCGTTGATCGCCGTCCGGCCGTGGTAGCGGTCCAGTTGCCAGTTGCCGAGGAACACCATCACGGCGGCGGCCACAAGCGTCAGCGCCAGGTAGCCGAGCCAGCGCGGGGTCAGCAGGAACCGGTACACGGTTGCCAAGGCTACCCGTGTGAGCGGGCACACTTCCGCGGCCGGGCGGAAAGCGACGGCGGGCGGACCGCGTACACGGCACCGGGCGGGTATGGTCACGCGGGCGGAAACCCCCGGACCCAGGAGTCGATGATGACCGACGTGCCGCGCGTCGTGCTGAGCGCGCCCTCCTCGGGGCACGGCACCGGCGCCCTCTCCCTCGGCCTGCTCGCGGCCCTCGGTGACCGGGAGCTGGCGGTGGCCGGGTTCAAGGTCGGCCCGGACCAGGTGGACGCGGCATACCTCGGGCTGGCCGCCGGCCGCCCCGGCCGCACGCTCGACCCCCGGCTGGTCGGCCCGGAGCGGATCGCCCCGCTCTTCGCGCACGGCGCGGCCGGCGCCGGGTTCGCGCTGGTCCAGGGCACCATGGGGCTCTACGACTCGGTCGCCGGCCGGCCGGAGAGCGAGTCCACCGCCGCCGTCGCCACCGCGCTGCGCAGCCCGGTGGTGCTGGTGGTGGACGTGGCCGCGATGGGCCAGTCGGTGGCCGCGCTCGTGCACGGCTTCCGGGCGTACGACGAGCAGCTCTGGCTGGGCGGCGTGATCCTCAACCGGGTGGCCTCGCCGCGACACGAGACGCTGCTGCGCGAGGCGCTGGACGACGTCGGGGTGCCGGTCTACGGCGCGCTGCGCCGGCACGAGCTGCCTCCGGTGCTGCCGGCCCGCCGGCACGGCACGGCGCCCGTGGTGCGCGGTGACGCCGAGGCCGAGCGCGGGGTGCGCCGCCTCGGTGAGGCGGTGGCCGCCACGGTCGACCTGGACCGGCTGCTGACGCTGGCCCGATCGGCCCCGGCGCTGACCGTCGAGCCCTGGTCGCCGGAGCCGGCGGACGGGTCGGCCGCGCCCGCCGAGCGGCCGGTGGTCGCGCTCGCCGGCGGCCCGGCCGGCAGTTACAGCCACCCGGAGACCGCCGAGCTGCTGCGCGCCGCCGGGGCCGAGGTGGTCACGCTCGACCCGCTGCGCGACGAGGCGCTGCCCGCCGGGACCCGCGCGCTCGTCGTCGGCGGCGGGCTTCCGGAGGCGTACGCGGAGCAGCTCTCCACCAACCGCCGGCTCTGCATCGCGGTGGCCGAGCTGGCCCGCTCCGGCCGCCCGGTGGTCGCCGAGGGCGCCGGCCTGCTCTGGCTGGCCCGGGAGTTGGACGGCCAGCCGATGTGCGGGGTGCTCGACGCGGTCGGCACGGTCCGGGACGGCCTGGTGGTCGGCTACCGCGAGGCCACCGCGGTCACCGACAGCGTGGTGGCGCCGGCCGGGGTCACGGTGACCGGGCACAAGCAGCACGCCGCCGTGCTCACCCCGCGGGCCGGTGACCGGCCGGCGTGGCAGTGGGGCGGTGGCACCCCGGAGGGCTTCGTGCGCCTCGGCGTGCACGCCTCACAGCTCGTGCCGCACTGGGCCGCCCTGCCCGGCATCGCCCACCGCCTGGCGACCGCCGCCGCAGCCCCCACCCCCGCCCCAGCCCCCGCCTGACCCTGACGGCGAAGTCGATCAAGGAGTTCGCGTCGGGGATCAGGTGGTCCCGGACGCAAACTCCTTGATCAACTGACCCGGGCGCACCCCCGGGCAGACCGAGAGGTCAGCCGACGATCCGGTCGGAGGGTGGGGTGAACTGGCGGGTGGGCTGGCCCTTCAGCGCGTCGCGCAGCGTCTGCGCCACCGCGTTCACCGGGACCTGGGACTGGCCGTCGCCCACCGCGTTGAACGGATTGTCCGGATCGGCGATGAAGCTCGCCGCGGCCAGCTCCGGCGTGTAGCCGACGAACCACGCCGACCGGGTGCTGTCCGTGGTGCCGGTCTTGCCGGCGACCGGCCGACCGACCGTCTTCCGGACGCTGTCCGCCGTCGACCAGCCGCCGCAGGTTCCCTTGGCCGGGGTGTCGCCGGTCGGGCAGCGCGCGGCGTCGGTGGCGGCCCGGGCCGCGTCGGCGCTCACCACCTGGCGGCACCGGGGCTTGGCCACCTCCCGTTGCACGCCGCCCGGGGTGGACCAGGTGGCCGGCGTGCCGTCCCGGTTCATGATCGCGTTGACCGGGATCGCCTCGCAGTAGCGCCCGTCGGCCGCGACGGCCGCGTACGCGTTCGCCATCTCCAGCGGGGTGGCGTCGGAGACGCCGAGCGTGAACGCGCCCCACTTCCTCGCCTTGCCCGGCGACGCCTGCTCCCGGTCCACGTCGGTGCGCCAGCGCAGCCCCAACTGCTCGGCCAGGCGCACCCCGGCGTCCGCGCCGACCTTCTCCTCCAGTTGGACGAAGTAGGTGTTCACCGACTTGCCGAAGCCGGACCACATGGTCTGCCGGCCGGTCATCGCGGCGCTGGCGTTCGACGGCGCCCATCCGTCGTAGACCGCGGACTGGTACTTGTACGGCGAGTCGAACGCGGTCGACAGCGGCATCCCGGCGTTGAGCGCGGCGAGCATCGGGAACATCTTGAACGTCGAGCCGGCCTGGTAGCCGGGGAGCGTCCCGCCGCCGAGCAGCGGCGCCACCGTGTTCGGATAGTTGGCCTTGACCTTCGGGCCGGCCTCCGGATTCGAGCTGTTCGGGTTCTCGGCCAGGTCCAGCGAGTAGTTCCGGTTCACCGCCATCGCCTTGATCCGCCCGGTGCCGGGCTCGGCGACCACGATCCCGTTGGCGAACGGGCTGCCGGTGTTGTCCTTGGCGCCCACGTTCTTCTCGGCCGACGCCTGGGTCCTCGGGTCGAGCGCGAGCACGATCCGGTAGCCGCCGCGACGCAGCTTGTCCATCCGTTCCAGGCGGTTCTCGCCGAACGCGGGCTGCGCGCTCCACCAGTTCTTCAGGTAGTCGCAGTAGAAGCCCCAACTCCGGTGCGCGCCGTCGATCGCGGCGCAGTCGTTCGGCGGGTCGGTCAGCTTGAGCGTGATCGGCTGGGCCTTGGCCGCCGCGGCGGCGTCCGGTGACAGGTAGCCGAGGCGGGCCATGTTGTCCAGCACGTAGTTGCGCCGGCCGGTGGCGTCCTTCTGGTCGGAGGTGATCGGGTCGTACTCCGAGGGGGACTTGACCAGCCCGGCCAGCGTGGCGGCCTCGACCGGGGTGAGCGTGGCCGGGGTCTTGGAGAAGAAGATCTGCGAGGCGGCGTAGATCCCGTACGCCCGGTGGCCGAAGTAGGCCGAGTTGAGGTAGCGCTCCAGGATCTGGTCCTTGGTCAGGTGCTTCTCGATGTCCAGCGCCATGCGCATCTCCTTGACCTTGCGCAGGCTGGTCTGCTGGGTGGCCTCCTGGACCTCCTTCGGGGTGCTCGCGCTGTCCCGCAGGGCCATCCGGACGTACTGCATGGTGAGCGTGGAGGCGCCCTGGGAGACGCCGCCGGAGCGGGCGTTGGAGACGAAGGCGCGGGCCACGCCCTTCGGGTCGACGCCGTGGTGCTGATAGAAGCGGTTGTCCTCGGCGGCGACGATCGCCTGCTGGATGTTCGGCGACATGTTCTCGATCTTGGTGTACTGCCGGTACTCCTCGTAGAACATGGTCAGCACGGTCCTGCCGTCGGGCGCGTAGACGTACGAGGTCTCGGCCGGCAGGGCGGTCTTGAGGATGCTCGTCTTCTGCTGCACGGCGTGTGCGGTGGCCTTCGCGCCGATGCCGGCGGCGGCGGCGAGCGGATACATCGCGGCGGCGACGACGATGCCGGCGATCAGCCCGGCGCGAAGGAGGGGCACGGCACGACCAGCAGAGGCAAGGGGTCGGTTGCTCACGGGGTCAAGCTATGACATTTCCGATTCGGAAATGAGAAGAATTCATAAACGGGTGGGTCGTGACGCGACGCACGCCGGGATGCGCTGTCCCGGGCGGCGGCTTCCCGGCAGGATCGCGGTCATGCCCGCAACACCGACCGGGACCGTCGCCGCGCCGGAGACGCCCGCCGAGCCCAACGCGCAGGGCGGGACCGCCGCGCCCGCCGAGGCCCCCGAGCCCGATCTGGGCCACCACGGGGACGCCGAGGCCACGCCCGGCCTGGTGGATCTGGCCGTCAACGTGCGCCGCGCGCCGATGCCCGACTGGCTGGCCGACCCGCTCACCGCCGCGCTCGGCGAACTGGCCGCGTACCCGGACCCGCGGCCCGCCCGCGCCGCCGTCGGTCACCGACACGGGCGACCCCCGGAGGAGGTACTCCTCACCGCCGGCGCGGCCGAGGGTTTCGTGCTGATCGCCCGCGCGCTGCGCGACGCCCGCCACCCGGTCGTGGTGCACCCGCAGTTCACCGAGCCGGAGGCCGCCCTGCGCGCCGCCGGCCACCGGGTGGACCGGGTGCTGCTCGACCCGGCGGACGGGTTCCGCCTCGACCCGGCCCGGATCCCCGCCGACGCCGACCTGGTCATGGTCGGCAACCCCACCAACCCGACGTCGGTGCTGCACCCGGCGGACACCATCGCCGCGCTGGCCCGCCCCGGTCGGGTGCTCGTGGTGGACGAGGCGTTCGCCGACACCACCGTGGCGCCCGGCGTCGACGGCGAGCCCGAGTCGCTCTCCGCCCGCCGCGACCTGCCCGGCCTCGTGGTGGTCCGCAGCCTCACCAAGACCTGGGGGCTGGCCGGGCTGCGGATCGGCTACCTGCTCGGCGACGCCGGGCTGCTGGCCCGGCTCGCCACCGCCCAGCCGCTTTGGGCCGTCTCCACCCCGGCGCTCGCCGCCGCCACCGCCTGCGCCGCGCCGGTCGCCGTCGCGGCCGAACGCGCGTTCGCCGCCGCGCTCGCCGCCGACCGCGACCACCTGGTGGAACGGCTGTCCGGCCTGCCCGGGGTACGCGTGGCGGGGCGCCCGGCAAGCGCCTTCGTCCTGATCCACATCCCCGGTGCCGCTAGGGTGCGGGACCGGTTGCGCGAGCGGGGCTGGGCGGTACGCCGGGGCGACACGTTCCCCGGCCTCGGGCCGGACTGGCTCCGGATCGCGGTGCGCGACCCGGCCACCACCGACGCGCTCATCGACACGCTGGCACAGATCCTGGAGGCATGATGCTGGAGTCCACCGTCGCGGCGATCCGGCCGCTGGACGAGACCGCCATGGCGGCGGCCCGTGAGCTCCAGGGCCGGCTGACCAAGCCCCCCGGCTCGCTCGGCGCCCTGGAGCCGCTCTCGGTGCGCCTGGCCGGGCTGGCCGGGTCCTGCCCGCCGCCGCTGCCCGGGCCGGCCGCGGTGGCGATCTTCGCCGGTGACCACGGCGTGCACGCCCAGGGCGTCAGCCCGTGGCCGCAGGAGGTCACCGCCCAGATGATCGGCAACTTCCTGGCCGGCGGCGCGGTGGTCAACGCGTTCGCCCGGCAGGCCGGCGCCTCGGTCACCGTGGTGGACGTCGGCGTGGCCACCCCGCTCGCGCCCGCCGACCCGGCGGCCGGTGGCGGCGACCTGACCGGCCCGCCCGCCGGCCCGGCCGCGCTCTCCGCCGATCTCGTCGCGACGCCCGCCGATCCGGCCGGGCCGCGCCTGGTGGCCGCGAACGTGCGTGCCGGCACCCGGGACCTGACGGTCACCGCCGCGCTCACCCGGGACGAGGCCCGGGCGGCGGTGGAGACCGGGATCCGGATCGCCGGCGAGCTGGTCGACGCCGGCGCGGGCATCCTGCTCACCGGTGACATGGGCATCGGCAACACCACCCCGGCCGCCGCGCTCGTCGCCGCGTTCACCGGCGTGGACGCGGCGGCGGCGACCGGCCGGGGCACCGGGGTGGACGACGGGACGTACGCCCGCAAGGTCGGCGTGGTGCGGGCCGCGCTGGACCGGCACGCGCCCGACCCGGCCGACCCGCTCGGTGTCCTCGCGGCGGTCGGCGGGCTGGAGCACGCCGCGCTGGCCGGGTTGATCCTCGGCGCCGCCGCGCGCCGGGTGCCGGTGCTGCTCGACGGCGTGATCGCGGTCAGCGCCGCGCTTGCCGCCGCCGCGTTCGCGCCGGACGCCGTGGGCGCCATGGTGGCCGGGCACCGCAGCGCCGAGCCGGGCGCCACGGTGGCGCTGCGGCACCTCGGCCTCGACCCGCTGATCGACCTGGGGCTGCGGCTCGGCGAGGGCACCGGGGCGCTGCTCGCCCTGCCGGTGGTCACCGGGGCGGTCCGGGTGCTGCACGAGGTGGCCACGTTCGACGCGGCCGGGGTGGCCGAGAAGTGAGCGGGCCGAGCCCGTACCCGCTGGGGTTGCGGCTGGCCGGCCGGCGGGTGGTCGTGGTGGGCGGGGGAGCGGTGGCCACCCGGCGGGTGCCCGCGCTGCTGGACGCCGGCGCGGACGTGCTGTTGGTGTCGCCCGAGCTGACCCCGGCGCTGCGCGCGCACGCCGACGCCGGGCGGCTGCGCTGGGAGCCCCGCCGGTTCGCCGCCGGTGACCTGGACGGCGCCTGGCTGGTGCAGGTGGCGGTGGACGACCGGTCCGCCGCGGCGGCGGTCAGCGCCGCCGCCGCGGAACGGCGGATCTTCTGCGTCCGGGCCGACGACCGGGTGGCGGCCAGCGCGTGGACGCCCGCCGTGACCCGCCACGGCCCGGTGACGGTGGCCGTCCTGGGCGGCGGCGACCCCCGCCGCGCGACGCGCGTCCGCGACGCCATCCGCACCCTCCTCGACGCAAGGAAGGGGCCCCTGTTAACGCCTGCGGTAGAGGAGGGGGCCCCGCTTAACACCTCCCGCGGGCGGGTGGCGCTCGTGGGCGCGGGGCCGGGCGACCCGGAGCTGATCACCGTGAAGGGCTGGCGGCTGCTCACCGAGGCCGAGGTGGTGGTCACCGACCGCCTCGTCCCCGGGCTGCTCCTGGACGAGCTGCGGCCGGACGTCGAGCTGGTCGACGCCTCGAAGATCCCGTACGGGCCGTCGCGCGCCCAGGAGGAGATCAACCGCATCCTGGTGGACCGCGCCCGGGCCGGCAAGGTCGTGGTCCGGCTCAAGGGTGGCGACCCGTACGTCTTCGGCCGGGGCGGCGAGGAACTGCTCGCCTGTGCCGAGGCGGGCGTGCCGGTGACCGTGGTGCCCGGGGTGACGAGCGCGATCGCGGTGCCCGGGGTGGCCGGGGTGCCGGTGACTCACCGGGCGGTGGCGCACGAGTTCACGGTGGTCTCCGGCCACGTCGCGCCGGACGCGCCGGCCTCGCTGGTCCGGTGGGAGTCACTGGCCGGGCTGCGCGGCACCCTGGTGATCCTGATGGGCCTGAAGAACCTCGCCGCGATCGCCGCCACGCTCGTCGCGCACGGCAAGCCGCCGCACACCCCGGTCGCGGTGGTCCAGGAGGGCACCACGGCGGCGCAGCGTACGCTCCGGTCCACGCTCGCCGCGGTCGCCGCCGACGTCGAGGCCGCCGCGTTCCGCCCACCGGCGATCGTGGTCGTCGGTGACGTGGTGGACGCGCTGACCCGGTGAACGCGGCGCGGCCCGGGACCGTGACGGTCCCGGGCCGCGCCGTGCTCGGCTCACTGCTTGAGCATGTTGTCCAGCAGCAGCGCGCAGCGGACCAGCCCGAGGTGGCTGTACGCCTGCGGGTGGTTGCCCAGCCCGCGCTCGGCCAGCGGGTCGTACTGCTCCGGCAGCAGGCCGGTCGGCCCGGCCGTGTCGACCATCTGGGCGAACAGCTCCTCGGCGTCGGTGCGGCGGCCGGTGCGCAGGTACGCCTCGATCAGCCACGCGGTGCAGATGTGGAAGCCGCCCTCCCGGCCGGGTAGGCCGTCGTCCCAGTGGTAGCGGTAGACCACCGGGCCGCTGCGCAGGTCCGCCTCGATCCTGAGCACGGTGGAGAGGAAGCGCGGGTCGTCACCGGGAAGCAGGCCGGACAGGCCGATCCAGAGCGACGAGGCGTCCATCTCGTCGTGCCCGTACGCGACGCTGTACGCCTCCACGTCCTGGTGCCAGCCGTGCTCCAGCACGTTGGCCCCGATCCGGTCGCGCAGCTCGACCCACTCCGGCCGGTCCTCGCCGCCGTGCTGCCGCACCACCTGCAGCGCCCGGTCGACAGTCATCCAGAGCATGACCTTGGAGAACACGTGGTGCCGGGGTGGGAGGCGGGCCTCCCAGATGCCGTGGTCGGGCTCGTGCCAGCGGCGGCGTACCGCCTCGACCATGTTTTCCAGCACCCGCCACTCGTCGTCCCGGACCGAGCCGCGGGCGTCGGCCACGGCGGCGATCAGGTCGGCCACCGGGCCGAAGACGTCGAGCTGGAGCTGGTGGTTGGCGAGGTTGCCGACCCGGACCGGCCGGGAGCCGGCGTAGCCGGGCAGCGTGTCGATGACCGCCTCGGCGCCCAGCTCGAAACCGTCGACGGTGTAGAGCGGGTGCAGCCGCTCCGGGTGCCCGCCGGTGCGTTCCACCACGCCGTCGATCCAGCGCAGCAGCCCCTCGGCCTCCTCGGTCGAGCCGAGGTCGACCAGCGCGCGGGCGGTCATCGCCGCGTCCCGCAGCCAGCAGTAGCGGTAGTCCCAGTTGCGGACCCCGCCCAGCTCCTCGGGGAGCGACGTGGTCGCCGCGGCGAGGATCGAACCGGTCGGCTCGTGGCAGAGCCCGCGCAGGGTCAGCGCGCTGCGGGCGACGAGGTCCCGGGCGGTGGCGGGCAGCCGTAGCGAGGCCACCCAGTCCTTCCAGGGCTGCTCGGCGGCGGCCTGCCGCTCGTGGATCGGCACCCGGTGCGGCTCCAGGCTCTGCGTGCCGAAGCGCAGCTCCAGCACCACCTGCCCGCCGACGGCGGAGAGGTCCACCACCGCCTTCGCGGTCTCGTACCCGGCGTCGTTGGTGACCTCCCACTCGAGGCCGGGGGAGTGCAGCGCGACCGGCTCGTTGGAGCCGAGCACCAGCAGCCCGTCGTCGAGCGGCTGGAGCTGCACCGCGACCTGGCCGAACTCGGGGCGCGGCGCGAACTCGACGCGGGCCCGACCGGTGCCGCTGAGCACCCGGACCAGGGTCGAGTCGCCGCTGACCACGGCCGGGTCGTCCGGCGTGGTCTGCCGGACGGGCAGGTCCAGCCAGTCCGTGACGGTCAGGCCGGACCAGCGGGTCTCCACCGTCATGGTGTTGCTGCGGTAGCGCTGTCCCAGCGGGATGCCGCCGCGCTCCGGACCGACCGTGAAGTGCCCGGCCGGGCTGCCACCGACCAGGTCGGCGAAGATGGCCGCCGAGTCCGGCTTCGGGTGACACAGCCAGGTGATCTTGGCTTCCGGGGTGACGAGAGCGACCGTACGCCCGTTGGCGAGCATCGAGTGCCGTTCGATCGGCACCGCCCGCTCGCCGAAGAGCCAGTGCCGCCGGGTCTCCAGCAGCAGCCCCAACGCGCGGGCCGCCTCGATCGGCTCGGCCACCCGGTAGTCGGCCTGGGTGTCCCCGGGGCCGATCTTGATGCCGACGTCCGGCCCCTGGAGGTTACCGAACGCGTTCTCGTCGGTGACGTCGTCGCCGATGAACAGCACCGCGCCGGCCGCGAGCTGGGTGCGGAGCTGGTCGACCGCGGTGCCCTTGTGGGTCGCCACCACCGACAGCTCGATCACCTCCTTGCCCTGGGTGACGGTGACGTCGTCCCAGGTGGCGGGGCCGTTGCGGACCGCTTCCACGGCCGCGGCGGCGATCTGCGGATCGACCCCGCGGGTGTGTACGGCGACGCTCGCCGGCTTGCGTTCCAGGCGGACCCCCGGGTAGGCGGCGGCGATGTCCCGCAGCTCCTGGCGGAGCCGGTGCCGGACCGCGATCAGCTCGGGGGTGAGGCGCTCGACGAAACCGATGTCGAACTCCGAGCCGTGGCTGCCGACGAGGTGCACCTCGCTCGGCAGCCGGGAGAGGGTGGCCAGGTCGCGCAGCGCACGGCCGGAGACCACCGCCACGCTTGTCTGCGGCAGCGAGGCCAGGGCGCGTACGGCGGCCACCGACTCGGGCAGCGGCACGGCCTTGGTCGGGTCCTCGACGATCGGCGCCAGCGTGCCGTCGTAGTCGCAGGCCACCAGGAGTTGGGGGATCCGGGCGATGCGGCCGATGGCGGCGCGCAGTTCCGGGTCGAGCACGCCACCGGGTGCGGTGGCGGCGGCGGGCGGGGTCACGCAGCCTCCGTATCGGGGACACCGAGCTCGCTGAGGAAGGACTTGGCCCAGTGGCCCACGTCGTGGCTGCGCAGATGGCGCTGCATGACGCGCATCCGACGACGGGCTTCGGGCTTCTCGATGTGCACGGCCCGGAGCAGCGCGTCCTTCACCGCGTCCGGGTCGTGCGGATTACACAGGAACGCCTGGCGCAGCTCGGTGGCAGCGCCGGCGAACTCACTGAGCACGAGCGCGCCGCCCTGGTCGGCGCGCGATGCGACGTACTCCTTGGCCACCAGATTCATTCCGTCTCGCAGCGGGGTCACCATCATCACGTCGGCCGCGACGTACATCGCGGCCAGTTCGGAGCGACTGTACGACTGATGGAGGTAATGCACCGCCGGCACGCCGACCCGGCCGAATTCGCCATTGATCCGGCCAACCTCGCGTTCCACCTTCACCCGAAGTGCCTGGTAGTGCTCCACGCGCTCACGGCTGGGCGTGGCGACCTGCACCATAACCGCGTCCGGAACTGTCAACTTTCCGTCAGCAAGAAGTTCGCGGAAGGCCTTGAGTCGTAGCTCGATGCCCTTGGTGTAGTCGAGCCGGTCGACGCCCAGGATGATCGTCTTCGGGTTGCCCAGCTCCTCGCGGATCTGCTTGGCCCGGGCCTGGATCGCCGGGTCCTCGGCCAGCCGCTCCATCTCCCGGGTCTCGATCGAGATGGGGAACGCGCCGGCCTTCACCTGCCGGCCGTCGACCTGGATCATTTGCCCCTCGTAGCGCAGGCCGAGCAGGTGCCGGGCCAGCCGGACGAAGTTCTGCGCGGCCAGCCGCTGCTGGAAACCGACGAGGTCCGCGCCGAGCAGGCCGCGCAGGATCTCGGCCCGGAACGGCATCTGCATGAACAGCTCGATCGGCGGGAACGGGATGTGCAGGAAGAAGCCGATCCTCAGGTCGGGCCGGAGCTCGCGCAGCATCGACGGGACGAGCTGAAGCTGGTAGTCCTGCACCCAGACCGTGGCGCCCTCGGCCGCCACGTCCGCCGCGGCCTCCGCGAACCGGGCGTTGACCAGTCGGTACGCCTCGCGCCAGCGCCGCTTGTAGGCAGGTGTCTCCACCGCGTCGTGGTAGAGCGGCCAGATCGTCGCGTTCGACTGGCCCTCGTAGTAGCGCTCCAGCTCCTCGGCGCTCAACGGCACCGGGTGCAGCCGGATGCCCTCCAGGTCGAACGGTTCGGGCGCGGCGCCGGTGCCACCGGCCCAGCCGACCCAGGTGCCCTTGTGCTCGGCGAGCACCGGGTGCAGCGCGGTCACCAGGCCACCCGGGCTGCGCCGCCACTGCCGACCCTCGGGGGTGCTCACCTCGTCGACCGGCAAGCGATTGGCCACTACGACAAAGGAGCTACGGACGGTCACGATCGGCCACCTCCGGGTGCTGACGGGTCCACCGCGATGAGCGTACTGAGCGTAGCTGCGGCGTCTGATCCCCCGTGCCGGACTCCTCTACCCGCCCCGAGCCCGCCGAATCCTGTTGGTGATCTTGCCGACACCCGTGTTGTCACAGGTCGAGGGTCGGCCAGTCCTTCGGCAACGCCTCACCGAGCAACTCCCGCCACGCCGTACCTCTGCTGGGGTGGGGTGATGTGGGCGTCGCCGCCCGTACCTGTCAGGATTGACGATGGCGTGCGTGCGGCCGGCTCCCGGCCGGCGGCGGCGGGTGGAGGTCGAAGCCCGCGCCCGCACCCCGCCAGCCCACGATCGCAACCGACGGAGGTAGCCCGCACCGTGGCCCAGTTCATCTACGTCCTGGACAAGGCGCGCAAGGCGCACGGCGACAAGGTCGTGCTCGACAACGTGACGCTCAACTTCCTGCCGGGCGCCAAGATCGGTGTGGTCGGCCCGAACGGCGCCGGCAAGTCCAGCCTCCTCAAGATCATGGCAGGGCAGGACCGGCCGAGCAACGGCGAGGCCCGGCTGATGCCCGGCTACTCCGTCGGCATGCTGGCGCAGGAGCCGCCGCTGAACGACGCCAAGACCGTCCTCGGCAACGTCGAGGAGGCGGTCGCCGAGACCAAGGCGAAGCTGGAGCGGTTCAACAAGATCGCCGAGCAGATGGCGACCGACTACTCCGACGAGCTGATGGAGGAGATGGGCCGGCTCCAGGAGGAGCTGGACAACGCCGACGCCTGGGACATCGACTCCAAGCTCGAACTGGCCATGGACGCGCTGCGCTGCCCGCCGCCGGACGCCGACGTGACCACGCTCTCCGGCGGCGAGCGTCGCCGGGTCGCGCTGTGCAAGCTGCTGCTGGAGGCGCCCGACCTGCTGCTGCTCGACGAGCCCACCAACCACCTGGACGCGGAGAGCGTGCAGTGGCTGGAGCAGCACCTGGCCAAGTACGCCGGCACCGTCCTGGCCATCACCCACGATCGGTACTTCCTCGACAACGTGGCCGGCTGGATCCTGGAGCTGGACCGCGGCCGGGCCATCGGGTACGAGGGCAACTACTCCACCTATCTGGAGAAGAAGGCCGCCCGGCTCTCCGTCGAGGGACGCCGCGACGCCAAGATGAAGAAGCGCCTCTCCGAGGAGCTGGAGTGGGTCCGGTCGAACGCCAAGGCGCGGCAGACCAAGTCCAAGGCCCGCCTGGACCGCTACGACGAGATGGCCGCCGAGGCGGAGAAGACCCGCAAGCTCGACTTCGAGGAGATCCAGATCCCGCCGGGCCCGCGTCTGGGCAGCACCGTCATCGAGGCGCACGGCCTGACCAAGGCGTTCGGCGACCGGGTGCTGATCAACGACCTGTCGTTCTCGCTGCCGCGCAACGGCATCGTCGGCATCATCGGCCCCAACGGCGTCGGCAAGACCACGCTGTTCAAGACCATCGTCGGGCTGGAGCAGCCGACCGGCGGCGAGGTCAAGGTCGGCCCCACCGTGTCGCTGTCCTACGTCGACCAGAACCGGGCGGGCCTGGCCGGCGACAAGAGCGTCTGGGAGGTCGTCTCCGACGGGCTGGACCACCTCATGGTGGGCAAGGTCGAGATGCCGTCCCGGGCGTACATCGCCGCGTTCGGCTTCAAGGGGCCGGACCAGCAGAAGCCGACCAAGGTGCTCTCCGGTGGCGAGCGCAACCGGCTCAACCTGGCGCTGACCCTCAAGATCGGCGGCAACGTCATCCTGCTCGACGAGCCGACGAACGACCTGGACGTGGAGACGCTCTCCAGCCTGGAGAACGCGCTGCTGGAGTTCCCCGGCTGCGCCGTGGTCATCTCCCACGACCGGATGTTCCTGGACCGGGTCGCCACGCACATCCTGGCCTGGGAGGGCACCGACGAGGACCCGTCGCAGTGGTTCTGGTTCGAGGGCAACTTCGAGGCGTACGAGAAGAACAAGATCGACCGGCTCGGCGCCGAGGCGGCCCGCCCGCACCGGGTGACCTACCGCAAGCTCACCCGTGACTGACCGGTGCTGAACCTTGTCTGACCGGTTTGTCTACCACTGCGCGCTGCGCTGGTCCGACCTGGACGCCTACGGCCACGTCAACAACGCCCGCGTCCTCACGCTCTACGAGGAGGCACGGGTGGCGATGATGTTCGCCGGCGGCCGGGCGTGGGGGGTGGGCTCGTTCGCCGACGGCGTGGTCATCCGCCGGCACGAGGTCGACTACCTGCGCCCGGTCGACTACGCGCTGGGCCGGGCCAGTGCGGACGCGGCGCCGACCGTGCGGATCGAACTCTGGGTCGACGAGATCAGGGCCGGGTCCTTCGCGGTGGCCTACGAGATGTACGACGGGGACACGCTGGCCGGCACCGCCCGGTCGGTGCTCGTGCCGTTCGACCTGTCCGCGCAGCGGTTGCGCCGGATCTCCCCGGAGGAGCGGGCCTTCCTGCTCCGCTACGCCCCCGGGCTGACCGGATGACCGGGCCGGGGGTCGGGCACGGGTTGACCGGGGTGGCCGACGCGGGCGCCTTCCTCGCCCGGCTGGTCCGGCTCGACCCGGCCGCGCTGGTCCGGCTGCGGCCGGTGCCGGACACCGGCCGCACCGCCCTCTGGGCGCGGCTGCCCTGGGGGGTGCTCGTGGTGCGCACCGTGCCCGGCGACGCGCCGGGCGACGCCACGGTCGCCGCCGGGGAACTGCTCGCCGAACTCTCCGCCGGCGGCCCGACGCTGCCGCGACGCCGCGACGACGGCTGGCGTTGGCCGCTGCCGCCGCCGGCCAGCCGACCGGTGGAGGTGCTTCCCGGCGCGGAGCTGCTCCGGATCGCGGACGCGGCGGCCGGGACGCTGCGCGAGGCGGTCACGCACGGGGTGGCCGGCCGGGCGGTCGGCCAGCGGGTGCTGCGGGACGCGCTGCTGGACCACGTCGCGGTGGTGGTGACCCCGGACGAGGAACCGGGTACGCCGGTGGAGGTGTCGCAGCGGTTGGTGCAGGGCGTGGTGCGGATGGGTTTCGTCGGGGCCGGTGACGTTCAGGTGCGGACGGTCGGCCGTTGGGTCGGGCTGATCGGGCCGTACGGGGCGGCGTGGTCGCGTACCGTCGCGGATCTTGCACTCACGCCTACTCGGGCTCATCCGAACGGATGACCCGACATCGTTCTTCCGGGCTGGGGCGGCCGTTGGGGGGGTGCCTCCTGCCGGCTGTCCGGGTACCGTCCATCCTCGGATCCAACGCACCGTAGGCGAGTGGATCCGCTGGGGAGTGAGGTGCGCGAGCGATGCCGTGGTGGTCATGGCGCCCCGGTCCCGCCGGTGGCGGCGATCCGGAAACTCGAAGCGGGACCACAGTGGACGAACCTTTCCGGGTCGGGCCACCGACCCCACGCCAGCCGGGGGACGACGCGGCGGCACCCGACCGACAGGTCATCACCGACATGCCGGCCACCGTCGCTCCGGTCACCCTGTGCCGGGTCCGTGACGCGCTCGACCTGCTCGACGTTCGCTACCTCGCCGACGGCGACGGCAACCTGCTGGCCATGTGGGAGCGACACGCCGTGCTCGTCGCGCTCGAGGGCCCGGAGGACGAGATCCTGGTGATGCGGGCCCGTCCGCACGCCACGGTGCCGCCGGACTGGGCCGACCGGGCCTACCGCGTGGTCAACGAGTGGAACCACACCCGACGGTTCTGCAAGGCGTACATCGGCGACCCGACCGAGCGTGGCCAACTGCCCATCTATGCCGAGCTCCAGGTGCCGCTCGGCGCCGGCACCCACGACGCGCTGCTGGTCGAGATGCTCGACTGCGGCGCCGCGGTGGCCACCACGTTCGTCGACTGGCTGCACGACGAGGGCGCCCTGCTCTGAGCGCGCCGGCCGCCGGTCAGCCGGCGGCCGGGTCGTCCTCCGCGTTCACCATGAAGTAGGCGGACCGCTCCAGGTAGTCCCAGAGCGTGGCGGCGAGCTGCGGCGGCAGGTCCAACGTGGCCACCGCCTGCCGCATGTGGCGCAGCCAGGCGTCCCGCTCGGCGGCGCCGATCCGGAACGGGGCGTGCCGCATCCGCAGCCGCGGGTGCCCGCGTTGATCCGAGTAGTCCCGCGGGCCGCCCCAGTATTGGATGAGGAAGAGGGTCAGCCGGTCCGCCGCCGGGCCCAGGTCCTCCTCCGGATACATCGGCCGCAGCAACGGGTCGTCGGCGACGCCGGCGTAGAACTCGTCGACCAGCTTGCGGAAGGCGGGCTCACCGCCGATCGCCTCGAAGAGTGTCATCGACTCGCCTGGGGAAGTCACCCGTCCATCCTGCCAGGTGCGACCCGCCGTCCGCGTCCGCCTGCGGGGCGGTGGTGGTCACGTCACCGCGTGCCGGCGTCGGGCGGGCTCCCGCCCCCGGTCGTCCGCCCCCGGCCCCCGGTGCGGCGGGTGCGGGCTCCCGACCACCGACTCCGCCCGGGCGCTCCGGACGGCCGCCTCGATCGTCGCCGGACGGGGCCAGGTGATCGCCGCGACGAGCATGAGGAGGACGCCGGCCGCGCTCCAGAAACCGACCACCGTCGGGATGGGGAACCGCTCGGCCAGCGCGCCGGTGGCCAACACCGAGGCGCCCTGGATGATCTGGGTGCCGCTGGCCATCACCCCGAACGCCCGGGCCCGGTAGATGTCCGGCAGCGCCTGCATGAACAGACTGTTCGACAACGGGAGGATCCCGCCGACCGCGAAGCCGCACGCGCCGGCCAGCAGGGCCACCACGGTCGGCGGCGGATCGAGGAGCGCGGGCACGAGGACCGCGGGGGCGGCGACCGCCAGCGCCGGCATCAGGGCCAGCCGGCGGGCCGGACCGACCAGCCGCCCGATCACCAGCCCGCCGAGGACGTATCCCACCGGGTTCGCGGCCATGATGACCGCCTGGGCGGTGCCGGCGTCCATGCCGCCGCCGGTCCGCTCCGCGGCCCAGCCGGCGGCCAGCCCCTCCGGGACGATCGAGAAGACCATGGCGCTGAACACCAGCACCGCGATGGCGCGCAGCACCGGCCGCGCGAAGACGATCCGGAAACCCTCGGCGGTCTCCCGCAGGAGGTGGCTGCGGGACGCCTCGGCGATCACCGGGGCGCGGTCCCGCAGGCCGAACCGGACCAGCGCGGCCGACAGCGCGAACGTGCCGGCGTTGATCAGCAGGGCGGTGCTCGGGTTCAACACCGCGATGGTCGCGCCGGCCAGGTAGCCGACGACCTGGGCGGCCTGCACCGCGCTCGTGGAGGCGGTGAGGCCCACCACCAGCCGGTCGCCGGTGAGGATGTGTGGCAGCAGCGCCGAGCGGGCCGCCTGGCTCGGCGGGTTGGCGAGCGTCGCCAGGAAGATCAGGCCGATGATCGCCCAGGCCGGCATGAACGGCATGGCGACGAGCACCATCAGCGCCATCCGGATCAGGTCACAGAGCACCATCACCCGGCGGTAGCGGTGCCGCCCGGCGAGCGCCGACAGCAGCGGGCCACCGATCAGCCAGGGCAGGTAACTGGCCGCGAAGGCGGCGGCGGAGAGCGCGACCGACTGCGTCTCGTGCAGCACGAGCACGGTGACCGCGGCCTTGGCGAGATAGTCGCCGACCCAGGACAGGACGTTGGCGGCGAAGAGCGCGCGGAACTCCGACTGGCCGAACACGTCACGGAAGGTGGCCGGGCTCTCCTGAGCGGGCCGCTCGTCGGACACCGTCGCCTCCATCGTTCCGGGTCGACCACTTGTGATGGCCCGACCGGGAACCGTCGTCGGATCGGTCGATCAGCGAGGACACGAAGCGCACTCCCCGGTGGAGTGCGTGCACCGGATTCTGCCCGATCGTCTGACGGGTGCCTAGGGCGAACGGATCGATCGTCGCATCTCCGACTGAACCGAAAGGACGATACCCGAGGGGCCGTGCGGCACGCGACCCCCGGCGAACGTCCGTACCGCCGCGAGGTCAGGAGGCCGCGTCGGGGCCCGTCCCCTCCGGCCGGGGCTGCGGCGGCAGCCCGGGATAGAGCCGGGCCGCCGCGATCTGGGCGGTGATCCCCGAGTTCTCCAACGCCTCCGCCAGCCGGCGACGCAGCGCGCGACCGACCGTGAACTGCCCGTCCGCGGTGGTCTTGACCACGGTACGGATCACCGACCCGTCGACCGTCACCTGCTCGATGCCGAGCACCTCCGGCTGTTCCACGATCTTCGGCGACAGCTCCGGGTCCAGCGCCACCGACGCCGCGGCGGTCCGGAGCACCGCGGTGGCCTCCTCGGTGCCGGCGAAGCCGATCGGCAGGTCCACCACGACGAGTGCCCACCCCTGGCTCTTGTTGCCGACCCGGATGATCTCGCCGTTGCGGATGTACCAGAGCACACCCCGACCGTCGCGCACCGTGGTCACCCGCAGGCCCACCCCCTCCACCACGCCCGTCGCCTCGCCGAGGTCGACCGTGTCGCCCACGCCGTACTGGTCCTCGATCAGCATGAACAGGCCGGCGATCAGATCCTTGACCAGGCTCTGCGCGCCGAAGCCGAGCGCCACCCCGGCGATGCCGGCGCTGGCCAGCAGCGGGGCCAGGTCGAAGCTGAACTCCTTGAGCACCATCAGCAACGCGATGCCGAAGACGAACGCGGTGACCATGCTGCGCAGCACCGACCCGATCGCCTCCGCGCGCTGCCGCCGCCGCTCCGGCACGAACTGCTCCGGGTCGAGCGTGGCGCTGGGGATCCGCTCCCGCAGCGGGCGGAGCATGGTCGGCACCGCGCCCTGGGTGGTGGTGCGCACCAACCGGTTGATGGTCCGGTGCAACGCCCAGCGGGCGACCACGGCGAGCAGCAGGATCAGCGCCACCCGCAGCGGCTTCAGCAGGATCCAGTAGCTGCTCTCGGCGAACCAGGCGGAGCCGGTCAGCCGGTACAGGAACTCGCAGGAGCTGCTGCCCTGGCAGTCGGGGCGCCGGTCGGAGATCGCGGAGAGCACGGCGGCGATCAGGTCGGAGACGTTCACCGTGCTTTCGTACCCCATCGGCGGTGGGCGTCCACCGCGGACCCGCCGGTCCGGTCCGCCGCTCGGGCGGAGTGAACCGGTCATCTTGGCACGCCCGGGTCAGCCCCGAAGTGGGTACCCCGGATTAGTACGTGCAATCCGGGGCGCGATCAGGGACTATTGGCCCAACGGACGTCGGTGTTCCCGCCGGCGTCGGGGCCGTTCCGCGCGGTGTGCGGGGCGGTCCCGCCCGTGGTGGTGGCGGGAGCGGCTGGACCGGGAGGGTGAGCGCGATGCCTGACATACGACCCACGGCGGGCTCCGGTGCACTCGTTCTGAACGCCACCTACGAGCCCCTGTGTGTCGTGTCGGTGCGTCGTGCCGCGATCCTCGTCCTCTCCGCCAAGGCGGTCTGCGTGGCCGACGGCGAGGGCATTCTGCACAGCGCGCGCAACACGCTCCCGATCCCCTCCGTGGTGCGGCTGACCCGCTACGTCCGGGTTCCCTACCGCACCCACGTGGGGCTCTCCCGCCGGGCGATCTTCGCCCGGGACGGCTGGCGGTGCGCCTACTGCCGGGGGGCGGCGGAGACGATCGACCACGTCTTCCCGCGCAGCCGCGGCGGCCGGCACGCCTGGGAGAACGTCGTCGCCGCCTGCGCCCGTTGCAACCACACCAAAGGCGACCGGACCCCGGCCGAGCTGGGCTGGCGGCTGCACCACCTGCCGGCCGCCCCGAAGGGCAACGCCTGGCGGGTGCTCGGCCACCGCGCCCCCGACCCGCGCTGGGCGGACTGGCTCGACCTGCGCGAGCCCGAACACGAAGCGGCCTGAACGACGGCGCGGCCTGCACGACCGCGCGGCCCGGGTCAGCGCGCCTGGACCAGCGCGGCATAGACGACCAGGTTGTCCGCGTACCCGGTCTCGCCGCCCACCCAGCGCCCACCGCAGGTGATCAGCCGCAGGTTGGGGCGGCTGAAGTCCCCGTAGACCTCCTGCACCGGCAGCTTCTCCTTGCCGTACCGCTCGATCGAGGTCACCTCGAACACCGCCACCGAACGGTCCTCGCGGGTCACCTCGATCCGGTCGCCGTCGTCGAGGTCGCGCAGCCCGTGGAAGACGGCCGGGCCGGTGGTGGTGTCGACGTGCCCGACGAGCACCGCCGGGCCGTACTGGCCGGGGGTGGGCCCCTGGTCGTACCAGCCGACCTCACCGGCACGGCTCACGTCCGGCACCGCGATGCTGCCGTCGGGCGCGATGCCGACCCGGTGCACCGGCGCTTTCAGGTCGAGCCGGCCGATGGTCAGGTCGGTCGGCGGGCTGGCGGGCAGCACCGGGAACTTCTTCGGCGGCGGGCGCAGGCCGGCGACGATCCGGTCGGGCAGCATGCTGACGCCGGTCACCCGTTCCACCCCGAACATCGCCACGATCAGCGCCATCAGCCCGGCCACCACGAGCACCGGTACGCCGGGGCCGCGCCCCGGGGCGTACCGGCGGGTGGTGGTCGTGGTGGTGCGGGCCGCGACCGGGCGGGCCGTCGGGTCGGCGGTGGTGACGCTTGCCGAGAAGGCGTGCCCGGCGGTGTGGCCGAACCGGCGCGCGGCGCCCGAGGCCAGTCGCAGCGCGGCCCGGAGCCGCCCGGACCGGCTCGCCGGCGGTCGGTCGGGGTGCTGCCGGCCGCGACCGCCGGTCCCGCCGCGGCGCGGTGCGTGGGCCATGGCCGCACCCCGTCAGACGCGGCTACCGGTCTTGCGGCGGGCGCTCACCCCGGCCACCACGGCCACGGCCACCAGACCGCCGACCAGCAGCAGCGAGCCGGTGCCCCGGCCACCTTCCGCGGTGCCTCCGCCGCCGGTCGCCGGACCCTTGCTCGGCTGCGACATGTTCAGCACGGTGAGCATGGTCGAGGCGGTGGCGCCGTTGGCGCAGTCCAGGTTCACCGGGTAGTCGCCGGGTGCCTTGTTGCCGGGCACGGTGACCGAGCCGGTGAGGAAGCCGTTGTTCGAGCGCAGCGTCACCCGGCCGAACGCGTCCGAGGTGACCTGCGCCTGACGGTCGTTGTTGGTGTCGCAGCCGGCTCGCAGGCTCACCCGGGAACCGGCCTGGACGCTGTTCGGCGTCACCTCGATGAACACGTTCTGCCCGGCCCGGGCCGGTGCGGCCGTGGTCAGGACGAACGCCGCGACCAGGCCCAACAGGCCCAGTACGGACGACAGCGCGCGATGTGACAGGAGCCCTCGCATGGTTCCCCCCTCCCGGTGCGATGGCGCACCGGACCCACTGACGGGCAGCGAGGGCTGCCTTCCCGGTCAGCGGGGCTGTTAACAGGGGCCCCCTCCTCTACCGCAGGCGTTAAGCGGGGCCCCCGCCTTTCACCACGGGGTGCCAGGTGAGCGGGGTGGACAGGACCATCGTGCTGGAGGGCTGGCCGTAGGGGGCCAGGCGGTCGATCACCGCCTCGAACTCGCCCATCGAGGTGGCCGCGACCTTGAGCATGCTGCACGCGTCGCCGGTGATCCGGTGGATCTCCATGATCTCCGGCCACTGCGCCACCTGCGGGTCGTTGAGGATGCAGCGGGAGCCGTAACAGGACATCCGGATCAACGCGAGCACGGTCCGCCCGGCCCGGGCCAGGTCGACGTGCGCGTGGTAGCCGGTGATCACCCCGGACTCCTCCAGCCGCCGGACCCGTTCCGCGACCGCCGGCGGGGACAGGTGCACCCGGCGGGACAGCTCGCTGTAGGAGAGCCGGGCGTCGGCCTGGAGTTCGCGCAGCAACGCCCAGTCCATGTCGTCCACGCGGGAACCTTTCTTCCGTGAAGTCAGCGTCCCGAGATGCTTTCAGCTCATGAGGTCAGACCACTCTACCCCCGTTGAACAGGCATTCCATTCGCCCGTCCACCAGCGAGATCATGGCATCTACCCCGCACGGACGGAGAAGACGGTGGAACACACGACGGCGGTACGCCCGGCCACCCCGGAGCAGCGGGCGGCCCGGGCGGAGCGCAACGGAGGCGAGCCGACGCTGGAGTTCGCCGAGCGCGTGCCCTACGACGCCTACGTGCACGCCAGCACGCTGCACCGGCTTCAGCAGCCGCTCAGCGACGACCCGGGCGAGATGTCCTTCCTGATGGTCAGCCAGATCATGGAGCTGTACTTCAAGCTGACCTGCCACGAGCTGCGGCACGCCCAGCGCGAGCTGCGGGCCGACCGGGTCTGGGACGCGCTGCCGCCGCTGCGCCGCGCCGCGCTGCACCTGGAGGGACTCAACGCCGCCTGGCAGGGGCTGCGGTGGATGACCCCGGCCGACTTCAACCGGTTCCGCGACCGCCTCGGCGAGGGGTCCGGCTTCCAGTCCGCGATGTACCGGCACCTGGAGTTCCTGCTCGGCCTGCGCGACCCGGCGCTGATCCGCCCGTTCCGCCGGCAGACCGAGGTGTACGCGGAGCTGACCGCCGCGATGGCCACGCCGAGCCTCTGGGACGACGTGGTCGCGCTGCTTGCCCGGCGTGGCTTCGACGTGCCGGCCGAGCTGCTGGAGCGGGACGTGACGGCCGAGCACGAGTCGCATCCGGGCGTGGAGGCGGCCTGGGTGCGCGTCTACGGCGACAGCGGGCCGGACAACCACCTGCGGATGCTCGGCGACGCGCTGACCGAGGTGGCCGAGCAGTTCGGCGACTGGCGGTGGAACCACGTCAAGGCGGTGCAGCGCGCCATGGGCGCGAAGGTCGGCAGCGGCGGCTCGGCCGGGCTGGCATGGTTGCAGCGCAGCATGGCCCGGGTGGTCTTCCCGGAGCTGTGGTCCGCCCGTACCGCGATGTGAGGCGAAAGAGCAGGCGATGAACATCCCCGAGAACGAAGCCCACCGGCTCGACGCCGCCGACCCCGGCCACCGGCACCTGTTCCACGTGCCGGCCGCCGACGGCGGGCGCTACCCCGAGGCGGCCTATCTGGCCGGCAACTCGTTGGGCCTGCAACCCCGGGCCACCCGGGACGAACTCGTCGCCGACCTGGACGCCTGGCGCCGGTTGGGCGTCGAGGGCCACCTGGAGGCGGAGCGGCCCTGGCTGCCGTACCACGAGCTGTTGTCGGCCCCGGCCGCGCGACTCGTCGGCGCGTCACCCGCGGAGACCGTGGTGATGAACTCCCTCACCGTCAACCTGCACCTGCTGATGGTCAGCTTCTACCGCCCGGCCGGGGACCGCACCCGGATCGTCATCGAGGACAGCGCGTTCCCCTCGGACAGCTACGCGGTGCGCAGCCAGGCCCGCTTCCACGGCCTGGACCCGGACGCCACGGTGGTGCGGCTGACGCCCCGCCCGGGCGAGGACACCCTGCGCACGTCCGACGTCACCGACTTCCTGGCGGCCGAGGGGCACACGGTCGCGTTGCTGCTGCTGGGCGGCGTCAACTACCTGACCGGCGAGCTGATGGACATCCCGGCGATCACCGCCGCCGGGCGGGCCGCCGGCGCGGTCGTCGGCTGGGACCTGGCGCACGCGGCCGGCAACGTGCCGCTGGCGCTGCACGACTGGGACGTCGACTTCGCCGCGTGGTGCTCCTACAAGTACCTGAACTCCGGCCCGGGCGCGCTCGGCGGCGTCTTCGTCCATGAACGGCACCTCGGCGACCGGTCGCTGCCCCGCTTCGAGGGCTGGTGGAGCACCGAGGCGGCCACCCGGTTCGAGATGACGCCGGTGTCCCGCCCGCCGGCCACCGTGGAGGCGTGGCAGATCTCCAACCCGCCGATCTTCGCGATGGGCCCGGTGCGCACCTCGCTGGAACTGTTCGACTCCGTCGGCATGCCGGCGCTGCGGGAGCGCAGCCTGCGACTCACCGCCTGGCTGGAGCGGCTGCTCGACGACGTGACCCCGGGCCGGCCGCTGACCGTGGTGACGCCCCGCGACCCGGCCCGCCGCGGCTGCCAGCTCTCCGTCCGCATCGGCACGGGCAGCGCGAACGAGCTGACCAAGCGGCTGCGGCACGAGCATGGCGTCATCGCCGACGCCCGGGAGCCGGACGTGGTCCGGTTCGCCCCGGTGCCGCTCTACTCGACGTACCACGACTGCTGGCGGGTGGCCGAGGCGCTGGCCGCGACGGTTTCGCCGGAGGAGGGCCGATGAGCACGCGACGCGACGAGATCGCGGTGGTGGGGGCCGGGCTGGCCGGTTGCCTGTTGGCCTGCTTCCTGGCCCGGCGGGGCTACCCGGTCGCCCTCTACGAGCGGCGGCCCGACCCGCGCGGCGGCGTCGCCGAACGGGGACGCTCGATCAACCTGGCCCTCTCCGAGCGCGGCCTGGACGCGCTGCGCCGGATCGGCCTGGACGAGCAGGTGATGGCGGACGCGCTGCCGATGCGCGGCCGGATGGTCCACCCGGTTGCGGGCGAGCCGCAGTTCCAGTCGTACAGCGTCTCCGGCGACCGGGCGATCAACTCGATCAGCCGGGGCGCGCTCAACAACGCGCTGCTCGACGCCGCCGTCGCGCTACCGGGTGTGCGGATCGCGTTCGACCACAAGCTGGTCGGCCTCGACCCGGTCGGCGGGGAGATGACGTTCGAGACCCCGCAGGGCAAGACCACCGCCGCCGCGTCGGTCGTCCTCGGCGCCGACGGCGCCGGCTCCGCGGTGCGTGGGCAACTGCTGGCGTACGGGGGGTTGAGCGAGAGCCTGGACTTCCTCGACTACGGCTACAAGGAGCTGACCATCCCGCCGGTCGGCGGGGAGTTCGCCCTCGACCCGGGCGCGCTGCACATCTGGCCGCGCGGCACCTCGATGATGATCGCGCTGCCGAACCCGGACCGCTCCTTCACCTGCACGCTCTTCTGGCCCACCCACGGCACCCGCAGCTTCGCGTCGCTGAGCAGCCCGGCCGCGATCGAGCGGTTCTTCGCCGCCCACTACCCGGACCTGGTGCCGCTCGCCCCGAACCTGGTCGACGACTACCGGCACAACCCGGTCGGCGTGCTCGGCACGGTGCGCTGCACGCCGTGGCAGGTGGCCGGCACGGTCGGCCTGGTCGGCGACGCCGCGCACGCCATCGTGCCGTTCTACGGCCAGGGCGCGAACTGCGCGTTCGAGGACGTGGTCGAGTTGGACCGCTGCCTCGACGAGTGCGACGACGAGTGGGCCGCCGCGCTGCCGCTGTTCCAGCGCCGCCGCCAGGACGACGCCGAGGCGATCGCCCGGATGGCGCTCGCCAACTTCGTGGAGATGCGGGACAAGGTCGCCTCCCCGGTGTTCCGGGCCCGCAAGACGGTCGAGCACGCGCTGGAACGCGCGCTGCCCGGCCGCTACGTCTCCCAGTACGAGCTGGTCTCGTTCTCCACCACCCCGTACGCGCAGGTCCGTCGTCGGGTCCGCCGGCAGTACGCGGCGGTCGGCGCGCTCGCGGCCGGCGCGGCGGCCCTGCTGGCCGCCGGCGTGGGCGCGGCGCTGGGGAGGCGGCGGTGACGCTCTGGGACCCCCGGCTGATGACCGGGCACGCGCCGGACGGCCCCGGCCTGTTGCGCAACTTCGTCGATGGCGCGTTCGTCGACACCGGCACCCGGTTCACCAAGCGCAGCCCGGTCACCGGCGAACCGGTCTTCGAGGTGGTCGAGGCGTCGTCCGCGGTGGTCGACGACGCCGTCGCCGCCGGCCGGGCGGCGCTGCGCGGCCCGTGGGGCCGGATGGGGGAGCGGGAACGCGCCGAGGTGCTGCGCCGGGTCGCCGACGAGCTGGAACGGCGCTTCGACGACCTGGTCGCCGCCGAGGTGGCGGACACCGGCAAGGCCATCTCGCAGGCCCGCACGCTCGACATCCCGCGCGGTGCGGCCAACTTCCGGGCGTTCGCCGAGATCGTGGCGACCGCGCCGACCGAGTCGTTCACCACGGTCACGCCGACCGGCGGCCGGGCGCTCAACTACGCGGTCCGCAAGCCGGTCGGCGTGGTCGCGGTGATCGTGCCGTGGAACCTGCCGCTGCTGCTGCTCACCTGGAAGGTCGCCCCGGCCCTGGCCTGCGGCAACGCGGTGGTGGTCAAGCCCAGCGAGGAGACCCCGGCGTCGGCGACGCTGCTGGCCGAGGTGATGGCCGCCGCCGGTGTGCCGGACGGCGTGTTCAACCTGGTGCACGGCTTCGGCCCCGACTCGGCCGGCGAGCACCTGACCCGGCACCCGGGGGTGGACGCGATCACGTTCACCGGCGAGTCGACCACCGGCAGCGCGATCATGCGGGCCGCCGCGGACGGGGTGAAGGCGGTCAGCTTCGAGCTGGGCGGCAAGAACGCCGGCCTGGTCTTCGCCGACGCCGACCTGGACGCGGCGGTCGCCGGTTCGGTCCGGTCCAGCTTCACCAACGGCGGCCAGGTCTGCCTCTGCACCGAGCGGATCTACGTGCAGCGGCCGGTGTTCGAGGAGTTCACCGCCCGGCTGGCGAAGCGCGCGGACGAACTGGCGTACGGCTGGCCGTCCGACGAGGCGACGGTGAACATGCCCTTGATCTCGCACGGCCACCGGGACAAGGTGCTCGGCCACTACGCGCTGGCCCACATCGAGGGCGCCGAGGTCCGCGCCGGTGGCGGGACGCCGCGCTTCGGCGACGGCCGCGACGGCGGCGCGTACGTGCAGCCGACCGTGCTCACCGGGCTCGGGGCGGACGCCCGCACCAACCGCGAGGAGATCTTCGGCCCGGTCGTGCACGTCGCGCCGTTCGACACCGAGGACGAGGCGTACGCGCTCGCCAACGGCACCGACTACGGCCTGGCGGCGACGGTGTGGACCCGGGACGTGGGCCGGGCACACCGGGCCGGGATGCGGCTGGACGCCGGCATCGTCTGGGTCAACACCTGGTTTTTGCGCGACCTGCGCACTCCGTTCGGCGGGGTGAAGGCGTCGGGCGTCGGCCGCGAGGGCGGCGTGCACTCACTAGCCTTCTATTCCGAACTCACAAACGTCTGCGTGGACCTGACATGACTGTGGACATCGAGGCCGCCAACCGCGAACTGGCCGTGGCCCGGCAGGAGGGGAAACCCTGCCCGCCGCTGCGCGGCCGGCTGCTGCCGGAGGGCGACGTCGAGGCCGCGTACCAGGCGCAGCAGGTCTACACCCGGCAGCGCCTGGGCAAGGGGCACCGCCGGGTCGGCGCGAAGATCGGCCTGACCTCCCGGGCGGTGCAGGAGAGCTTCGGCGTGTTCCAGCCCGACTTCGGGGTGCTCTTCGACGACATGGCTGTCGGCGACGGCGAGGAGGTGCCGATCGGCCGGCTGCTCCAGCCCCGGGTGGAGGCGGAGATCGCCTTCGTGCTCGGCGCGGACCTGCCGGACGAGCGGGTCACCACCGTCGACCTGATCCGGGCCGTGGACCACGTGCTGCCGGCCATCGAGATCGTCGACTCGCGGATCGCCGACTGGGACATCTCCATCGTGGACACGGTGGCGGACAACGCCTCGAGCGGGCTGTTCGTGCTCGGCACCGCGCCCCGCCGACTCGCCGACGTGGACCTGCGGCTGTGCGGGATGGTGCTGGAGCACGCCGGGGAGCCGGTCTCGGTCGGCGCGGGCGCGGCCTGCCTCGGCAACCCGCTGCACGCGCTGCGGTGGCTGGCCGCCACCATGGCCCGCGCCGGCGACCCGCTGAAGACCGGGGACGTGGTGCTCTCCGGCGCGCTCGGCCCGATGGTGCCGGTCACGCCGGGCGCCGCGTACGAGGCGCGGATCTCCGGGCTCGGCTCGGTGCGTACCTGCTTCTCGAAGGAGACCTCATGACGACGGGTGTGGCGGTGCTCGGGTCGGGCAACATCGGCACCGACCTGATGATCAAGGTGCTGCGGCTGAGTGAGAGCCTGAAGATGGTGGCGATGGCCGGCATCGACCCGGCCTCCGACGGCCTGGCCCGGGCCCGTCGGCTCGGCGTGACCACCACCGCCGACGGCGTCGACGGCCTCGTGGCGCTGCCCGGGTTCGCCGACGTCGAGCTGGTCTTCGACGCCACCTCGGCCGGCGCGCACAAGCGTCACGACGAGGTGCTGCGCGCGCACGGTCGCACCGTGGTCGACCTGACCCCGGCCGCGCTCGGCCCGTACGTGGTGCCGCCGGTCAACCTCGACGAGCACCTGCACGAGCCGAACGTCAACATGGTCACCTGCGGTGGGCAGGCCACCGTGCCGATCGTGCACGCGGTCGGCCGGGTCACCCCGGTCGCGTACGGGGAGATCGTCGCCTCGATCGCCTCGAAGTCGGCCGGTCCGGGCACCCGGGCCAACATCGACGAGTTCACCGAGACCACCGCCCGGGCCATCGAGGTGGTCGGCGGCGCCGAACGCGGCAAGGCGATCATCGTGCTGAACCCGGCCGACCCGCCGCTGCTGATGCGGGACACCGTCTACTGCCTCTGCCCGGACGCCGACGCCGACCGGGCCGCGATCGCCGACTCGGTGGCCGACATGGTGAAGACCGTGCAGGAGTACGTCCCCGGCTACCGGCTCAAGCAGGACGTGCAGTTCGACCCGGTGGACACGTACGCGCCGGTGCTCGGCCGGCACTTCCGCGGCCTTCAGGTGTCGGTGTTCCTGGAGGTCTCCGGCGCCGGGCACTACCTGCCCGCGTACGCCGGGAACCTGGACATCATGACGTCGGCCGCGCTGCGTACCGCCGAGCGGCTGGTGGCGCTGCGTTCGCCGGAGGGGGCACCGCGATGACCGACCTCTACATCCAGGACGTGACGCTGCGCGACGGCATGCACGCCATCGCCCACCGCTACACGGTCGACCAGGTGCGGACCATCGCCGCGGCGCTCGACGCCGCAGGTGTGGCGGCGGTCGAGGTGGCGCACGGCGACGGCCTGGCCGGCTCCAGCGTCAACTACGGCCACGGCGCCGCCGCCGACGCGGACTGGATCGCCGCCGCCGCCGAGGTGCTGACCACCGCGCGGCTCACCACGCTGCTGCTGCCCGGCATCGGCACCATCGCCGACCTGAAGGCGGCGAAGGCGCTCGGCGTGACGAGCGTCCGGATCGCCACCCACTGCACCGAGGCGGACATCTCCGCCCAGCACATCGCCTGGGCCCGGGAGAACGACATGGACGTCTCCGGGTTCCTGATGATGTCCCACCTGAACGACCCGGCCGGGCTGGCCGCCCAGGCCAAGCTGATGGAGTCGTACGGCGCGCACTGCGTCTACGTCACCGACTCCGGCGGGCGGCTGCTGATGTCCGACGTGGCGCAGCGGGTCGACGCGTACCGGCAGGTGCTGGCGCCGGAGACGCAGATCGGCATCCACGCGCACCACAACCTGTCGCTGGGCGTGGCGAACAGCGTGCTGGCGGTCGAGCACGGCCGCGTGCTCGGCTCCGCCCCGGTCGGTCCGGAAGCCGCGGACGGGCGGACCGTCCGGGTGGACGCCTCGCTGGCCGGGATGGGCGCGGGCGCCGGCAACGCCCCGCTGGAGGTGTTCGTCGCGGTCGCCGAGCTGCACGGCTGGAAACACGGCTGCGACGTGTTCGCGCTGATGGACGCCGCCGACGACCTGGTCCGCCCGTTGCAGGACCGGCCGGTGCAGGTGGACCGGGAGACGCTCTCCCTGGGGTACGCGGGCGTCTACTCCAGCTTCCTGCGCCACGCCGAGCGGGCCTCGGCGAAGTACGGGGTGGACGTCCGCTCGATCCTGGTCGAGCTGGGCCGTCGCCGGATGGTCGGCGGCCAGGAGGACATGATCGTGGACGTGGCACTGGACCTGGCGAGCAGGGAGAGCACCTCATGAGCGGGCCGGACGTCGCGGGGATCGCGGAGAAGCTGGGCGCGGCGGCCGACACCGCCACCGCGATCCCGCAGCTCGCCGCCGAGACCGGCCTCGACGTGGACGCCGCGTACGCGGTGCAGGAGGCGCTGGTGCGACGCCGCCTCGACCGCGGCGAGCGGCTGGTCGGGCTGAAGATGGGGCTGACCAGCAAGGCCAAGATGGCCCAGGTCGGCGTGGACGAGGTGATCTGGGGCCGGCTGACCGACGAGATGCGGGTGCCCGACGGCGGCACCGTCGACACCACCGGGTTCATCCACCCCCGGGTCGAGCCGGAGGTGGCGTTCCTGCTGGACCGGCTGCCCGACCCCGGCGAGCCGGTCGGCTCGTTCACCCGGGCGGTCCGCGCGGTCGCCCCGGCGATCGAGCTGATCGACTCCCGGTACGCCAACTTCACCTTCTCGCTGCCGGACGTGATCGCCGACAACACCTCGGCCGCCGCGTTCGCGATCGGACCCTGGTCGCCGGTGCCGGACGGGTTGGACAACCTCGGCGTGCTGCTGGAGATCGACGGGCGGGTGGCGCAGGCCGGCTCGACCGCCGCCATCCTCGGCGACCCGCGCCGCGCGCTCGACGAGGGCCTGCGGCTGGCCGGCCGGCACGGCGTCCGGCTGCGCCGGGGGTGGGTGTTCCTGGCCGGCGCGGCCACCGCCGCGGTGCCGCTGCGACCGGGCGCGCACGTCCGCGCCGTGGTGGAGAGGCTCGGTTCCGCCTCCCTGAAGGCCCTCCCATGACCGCCCGGGTGGTCGCCGGGAAGGCCGTGCCACGCGGGGCGTTCCCGCACGTCAAGGTCGCGGGCGGGTTCGTCTTCGTCTCCGGTACGTCGTCCCGCCGGCCGGACAACACGTTCGCCGGGGTGTCGGTGGACGAGTTCGGCACCACCGACCTCGACATCCGGGCGCAGACCCGGGCCGTGATCGACAACATCCGCGACCTGCTCCGCTCGGTCGGCGCCGAACTGACCGACCTGGTGCAGGTCACCAGCTACCTGGTCAACATGAACGACTTCGGTGGCTACAACGAGGTCTGGGCGGAGTTCTTCGACGCCACCGGTCCGACCCGGACCACGGTGGCCGTGCACCAGCTTCCGCATCCGCACCTGCTGATCGAGATGCAGGCCGTGGCCCTACTTCCGTCGGGAGGTCCGTCATGAGTGAGATCGCCGAGCCGTTCAGCTTCGCCGGCTGGATCGGGGACAACCAGCACCTGCTCAAGCCGCCGGTGGGCAACAAGGAGATGCTGCCCGGCAGCGACGACTTCATCGTCATGGTGGTGGGCGGGCCGAACCAGCGCACCGACTTCCACGTCGACCCGTACGAGGAGTTCTTCTACCAGGTCAAGGGCAACATGCACATCAACCTGATGACGCCCGAGGGCCCGCGTACGGTGCACGTGCGCGAGGGGCAGATGTGGATGCTGCCGCGTAACACCCCGCACTCGCCGCAGCGCCCGGAGGCCGGCTCGATCGGCATGGTGATCGAGCGGGTCCGCGAGGAGGGCACGCTGGAGAAGTTCCAGTGGTACTGCGCCGAGTGCAGCCACAAGGTGTACGAGGTGGAGTTGCAGGTGCGCGACATCGCCGCCGACCTGCCCCCGGTCTTCGCCGCGTTCTACGCCGACGAGAGCGCCCGCACCTGCGACAACTGCGGCGCGCTGCACCCGGGCAAGGGCTGATGCCGGTGCCGGTGGTGGACGTGCACACCCACGTCGTGCCGAAGGGGTGGCCGGATCTCGCCGCGGCCTGCGGCGGGTCCGGCTGGCCGTGGCTGCGGGTGGACTCCGAGCGCGCCGCCATGATCATGGTGGGGGAGACCGAGTTCCGGCCGGTCGGCGCGTCCTGCTGGGACGCGCCCACCCGGCTCGCCGACATGGCCGCCGACGGCGTCGACGTGCAGGTGGTCTCGCCCACCCCGGTCTTCTTCGGCTACGACCGCCCGGCCGACCAGGCGGCCAAGGTGTCCCGGATCTTCAACGACCTCACCCTCGAGGTCACCGCGGCCGGCGGCGGCCGGCTGGTGCCGTTCTGCCAGGTGCCGCTCCAGGACGCCGATCTGGCCTGCGCCGAGCTGGACCGCTGCCTCGCCGCCGGGCACGCCGGTGTGGAGATCGGCAACCACGTCGGCGACCGGGACCTCGACGACGCCGGCATCGTGCGGTTCCTGACCCACTGCGCCGAGGTCGGCGCGCCGGTCTTCGTGCACCCGTGGGACATGCCCGGCGGCCCCCGGCTGAACCGGTGGATGGCCCGTTGGCTGGCCGGGATGCCGGCCGAGACGCACCTGTCGGTGCTGGCGCTGATCCTCGGCGGGGTGTTCGACCGGGTGCCGCAGACGCTGCGGATCTGCTTCGCCCACGGCGGCGGCAGCTTCCCGTTCTGGCTCGGCCGCGCCGACAACGCCTGGCACCGCCGGGGCGACCTGGTACGCGGCGCGTCCGCCGCGCCGCCCAGTTCCTACGTCGACCGGTTCAGCGTCGACTCGGTGGTGTTCGAGCCGGCCGCGCTGCGGCTGCTGGTGGACACCATGGGCGCCGAGCGGGTGCTGCTCGGCAGCGACTACCCGTACCCGCTGGGGGAGCGGCCGGTCGGGCAGGTGGTGCACCGCTCCGACTTCCTCACCGACGCCCAGCGGACCGCGCTGCTCGGCGGCAACGCCCTGCGCTTCCTCGGCCGAATCGATATATAAAGCATTCCGGTTCGTATACACTCGGCCCATGAAGACTGTGATCGACCTGGACGACGAACTGCTCGAGCGTGCCCGCCGTGAACTCGGTACCAAGAGCAAGAAAGACACCATCCACGCGGCGTTGCGGCTGGTCGCTGAGCGGAGCGAGCGGATGGAGGCGATCAGGGAACTCCTGTCGATCGACCGCGACTGGACGGGCATCGTCGACGACGACAAGGTGCCCGCCAGTGAGAAGGAAGCCGCGTGAGCAGCGTCGGCGGGCTCTATCTCATCGACACCTCGGCGTGGGCTCGGCTTCGCCTGCCCGTCGTGGCGAAGCGGGTGAGCGCCATCCTGGAGGAGGGCCTGGCAGCCACGTGCCTTCCACTCGATCTCGAAGACGGCCGCAGCGCGCTGGACTTCCGTGACGCCATGGCAATCCGCGCCCGTCGCGCGCAGGTCATGGTCGAGCTTCCGGTGACCGCAGCCGTCTCCACCCGCGCTCGGGACCTGCAACTGGCACTCACCGCGCGGGGCTATCACCGGGCGGCGAGCCCGGTCGACCTGACGGTGGCGGCGATCGCTGCGGAACACTCTGCCACCGTCCTGCACTACGACCGAGACTTCGACCTACTGGCCGACGTCGGCGGCCCTCGGTCCGAATGGGTGGCCCCGCCCGGCACCCTGTCCTGACCGCCCCCGGTTTCGCTGGTTTCGGGTGCGTCTGTCGCCGGAGCGACATTAGACACGACCGAAACTTCCGCTTTTGTCGGTCAGGTGTCCCGGTACTCCTGGATGGCGCTGCCCCCGGGGCACGCTGATACGACTCAGGGCGCCCGTCCGGGCCCGCCGGCCGGCAATCCCGATCCGGTCATGTCAGGCGGATAGGGGCGGATCCGGAGCCCGGCCGTGTCGCCCGGCAACCGGGCCCGGCAGCGGGCAGGATGGTGGCCATGGCCGAGCCGCACGACCTGACCGCGCTGGAACAGGCCGCCGCCATCCGTCGAGGCGAACTGTCCAGCCTGGAACTCGTCGAGCACCACCTGCGCCGGGTCGACGCGCTCGGCGACACCGTCGGCGCGTTCGTCACCGTCACCGCCGACCGGGCCCGGGCCGCCGCGCGGGCCGCCGACGCCGTCCCGACCGCCGAGCGCGGGCCGCTGCACGGGGTACCGACCGCGATCAAGGACCTGACGCTCACCGCCGGGGTGCGGACCACGTTCGGCTCGGCCGCCTTCGCCGACTTCGTCCCGCCCGTCGACGCCGACGTGGTGCGCTTCCTGACCGGTGCCGGGCTGGTCAGCCTCGGCAAGACCACCACCTCCGAGCTGGGCTGCTCGCTCTACTCCGAAGGGCGGGTCGCGCCACCGGCCCGCAACCCGTGGGACCCGGCGTACACCGCCGGCGGGTCCAGCGGCGGCGCGGCGGCCACGGTGGCCGCCGGCCTGGCCCCGGTGGCGCAGGGCTCCGACGGCGGCGGCTCGCTGCGCATCCCGGCCGCGCTCTGCGGCCTGGTCGGCCACAAACCCAGCCGGGGCCTGGTCTCCGGCGGCCCGCTCGGCTTCGGCGCGTTCGGGCTGCCCACCCACGGGCCGCTCGGTCGCACCGTCACCGACGTGGCGGCGCTGCTCGACGTGCTGGCGCAGCCGGTGCCCGGTGAGCCGTACCTGCCGCCCGCCGCGCCCGCCGGCGGCCACCTCGGCGTCGCCCGCGCCGCCGACCCCGGCCGGCTGCGGATCGGCCGCTTCACCACGCCGATGCTCGCCGACGAGCCGGTCCACCCCGACTGCGTGGCCGCCGTCGACCGGGCCGCCGCCCTGCTCGCCGCCGCCGGCCACGAGGTGGTCGACGTCCCCGCGCCGCTCGGCCCCGAGGTGTGGCCGATGTTCGAAACCGTCTGGTACGCGCTGGCGCTCGCCCCGGTGCCCGCCGGCCGGGAAGGCGAACTGCTGCCGCTGACCCGCCTCCTGCGCGAGCGCGGAGCAGCGATCGGCGCCGGCCGGCTGATGGCCGCGCTCGGCGAGCTACAGGCCCAGGTACGCCGCGGCGTACGCCGTACCGCCGGCTGTGACCTGCTGCTCTGCCCCACCCTCGCGGCACCGCAGGCGCGGGTCGGCGCGTTCGCCGCGCTCGACCCGGCGGAGGATTTCGACAGGCAGCGGCGCTTCTCGCCGTACTGCGCCGTCTTCAACGTCACCGGCGATCCGTCCGTTTCGCTGCCGGTCGGCCGGACCGCCGAGGGCCTGCCGGTCGGGGTGCTGCTGACCGGCCGGTACGGCGACGACGCCACATTGATCGCCACTGCCGCGCAACTGGAGCACCTCTGTGGCGGGTGGGATCAGCACCCCGCAATCTGGCGGGCCGTCGACTCCGCTAACGTGAACAGCACAAGCGAGGTCGGGCGCGGCCCGTCGTGACCGTCCACCCGACCCGGAACATTCCTGGTCTCTTTCCGCCTGGGGGCGTTGGGATTGTCTGTTACCGAGACGTTGGTGTTCTTCGTCGGCATCCCGCTCGCCGCGGTGCTGCTGATCGCCGGCCTGGCGGCGGCCGGCAGCCGTGGCCACGGTGGCGGCGCCAAGCGCTACCGGCCGGGCCGGCCCTTCGACTTCACTCCGGTGTGGTTCCTGGGCCGCCCGGAGCAGTTGGCCGACTCGGCCGGCGCCGCGCTGACCGCCGGCGCCCAGGCGCCGGCGCTGACCAGCCGCAAGCAGGAGCAGGCCGGCCGGGAGGCGCCGGCCGGTGGAACCGGAGGCGCAAGTGACCGTTGGTGAAGCGCGGCCCACGACGGGGACGGACACCCCGCCCGACGTGCTGGACGGGCCGTTCTCGACCCGGCAACTGCTCCGCATCGACGAGGCGCTCCGCCTGGCCGACCAGGGCACCGGCCTGGTCTTCTCGATCTACGTGGGCGGCCTCGACGAGCCGGTCCGGGAGCACGCCGAGCGGCTGCACCGGCAGCTCGCCGAGCCGGACAAGTCGGTGCTGATCGCGATCTCACCCAACCAGCGGCAGTTGGAGATCGTCACCGGCAAGTACGCGCGCAAGCGCATCCCGGACACGTACGCCAAGCTGGCCGCGCTCTCCATGGTGGCCGCCTTCGGCGGCGGCGACCTGGCCGGTGGCGTCATCCAGGGCCTCGACCAGCTCGCCAGCCACGCCGGCAAGGGCTGAGCACCGGGCCGCACACACGACGAAGCCCGGCCCGCATACGTGCGGGCCGGGCTTTCTCGCGCGCTCAGCGGGGCCAGGCGGACGGGTCGAGCCGCATCGGCCACGGCTCGTCGAGCCGCACCGGATCGTCCGGCCCGACCGTGCCCAGCGATTCGTAGTGCACACCCTTGGTCAGCTTGTAGCGGTAGATCACCGGGCCGAATTCGCCCCGCTCCACCCGCCAGTAGTGCGGGATGCCGGCCTCGGCGTAGACGGACGGTTTGGTGAAACGGTCATGCCGCCGGCTGCTCGGCGACTCCACCTCCACGACCAATGCCACGTCCGCCGCGTGCAGCCACAGACCGTCGCGGGGAGCATCTGGCCTGATGAGGCTGATGTCCGGAATGAGATTGCCGCCGGGTGCGCGTAGGCCGACTTCCCGGATGACCCGCCATCCTTCAGGCGCGGCGAGACGCAGCGCCATGCGCAGATCATCCGCCAACTCCTGGTGGGCGAACCCCGGGGGTGGGGTCACGTGCAGGCTCCCGTCGATGATCTCGTAGCGGTTACCGTCTTCGGGCAGGTCGAAGAGATCCTGCTCCCGCCAGTCGCGCTCGGGTGGCCGCCACTCGTAGATCGGTTGTGCCATCACGTCCACCTCCTCCGTACACGATAAACGGCCGGGGCCGGCGCGGGCCTGCGCCCACGCCGGCCCCGGCCGGCGTACCCCCGATCAGGCGCTGCGGGCGTCCCGCTCGCGGGCCTTCAGCGCGCGGACCACGCCGTCGCGGCCCTCGGCCACCAGGCGGCGCAGCGACGCCGGCTGGCCGTCCCGGGCCAGCCAGGCGTCGGTGGCCGCGACCGTGTCCTCGTCGACCAGGTACGACGGGTAGGCGAGCTGCACGAACTCCTGCGCCGGCTCGCTGTCCCGCTGCGCCCAGACCTGGTCCACCACCTCGAAGTAACGCTCCCGGTAGGGCGCGGTCAGCTCCACCTGCGCCGGATGGGTGAGGCCCTGCAACAGCGCCCGGTTGCGCCAGTTCGGCAGCGCCTCCGCGCCGGTGAGCTGCGCCCACACCGCGGCCTTGTTCGCCTCGGTCGGCACCAGCGCGTACCCGTACGCGGCCTCCCGCTCGCCGCTCGCGGTGCGGTCGTGCGCCAGCTCGGCGTCCACCTCGGCGGCCCCGGCCGCGCCGTTGGCGACAAGCGACTGCAACACGGTCCACCGCAGCTCGGTGTCGACGGTCAACCCGTCCGGCACCCCGCTGCCGTCCAGCCAGCCGCGCAGCGTCGCCAGGTCCTCGCTGGAACGGGCCGACGAGGCGTACGCCCGGGCCCAGGCGAGCTGGAACCCGCTGCCCGGCTCGGCCGCGGCGAGCGCGGTCCGCGCCGTGCGGGCCACGTCGGCCCAGCCGGTCGGCGCCCACGCCGGATCGGCGTAGAAGGTGAGCGCGGTGGTCGCCTGCCGCAACGTGGCGGTCACCAGGTTGATGTCGGTCTCGGTGGTCAGCCCGGCCAACACCAGCGCCACGTAGTCGCGCGCCGACAGCTCGGCGTCGCGGGTCATGTCCCAGGCGGCCGTCCAGCACAGCGCCCGGGCCAGCGACGAGTCGAAGCCGGCGATGTGCTGCACCACCGTCGACATGGACCGCTCGTCCAGCCGCAGCTTGGCGTAGGTGAGATCCTCGTCGTTGAGCAGCAGCACGTCGGCGGCGGGCTTGCCGTGCAGCGCCGACAACTCGGTCAGTTCGCCTGTCACGTCCACCTCGACCAGCTCCCGGCGGACCAACCGGCCGTCGGTCAGGTCGTAGAGGCCCACGCCGATCCGGTGGGTCCGCAGCGTCGGGTGCCCGGCCGGCGCCTCCTGCCGGACCACCACCCGCTCGTACGCGCCGTCCGCGCCGAGGGTCACCTCCGGGCGCAGCGTGTTGACCTGCGCGGTCTCCAACCACTGGGCGGCGAACTTGCGCAGCTCCCGGCCGGAGGCCGTCTCCAGCTCGGAGAGCAGGTCGTCGAAGGTGGCGTTGCCCCAGGCGTGCTTGCCGAAGTAGGCCCGCAGACCGGCCACGAACGGCTCCTCGCCCACGTACGCGACGAGCTGCTTGAGCACGCTGGCGCCCTTGGCGTACGTGATGCCGTCGAAGTTGACCTCGACGGCCTCCAGGTCCGGCATCTCGCAGTAGACCGGGTGGGTGGAGGAGAGCTGGTCCTGCCGGTAGCCCCAGTTCTTCCGGATGGACAGGAACGTCGTCCAGGCGTCGGTGAAGCGGGTGGCGTGGGTGTTGCACCAGTGGCTGGCCCACTCGGCGAACGACTCGTTCAACCACAGGTCGTTCCACCAGCGCATGGTGACCAGGTCGCCGAACCACATGTGCGCCAGCTCGTGCAGGATCGTGTTGGCGCGCTGCTCGTACTCGAAGTCGGTGACCTGCGAGCGGAAGATGTAGTGCGACTCGGCGTGCGTGACGCAGCCGAAGTTCTCCATCGCGCCGGCGTTGAAGTCCGGCACCCAGAGCTGGTCGTACTTGGGCAGCGGGTAGCGCACCCCGAACTTCTCCTGGAAGAAGTCGAAGCCCTGCGTGGTGATCAGGTGCAGGTCGTCCGCGTCCATGTGGGGCGCCATGCTGGCCCGGCAGAAATAGCCCATGTCGATGCCGTCGTGGGTGTGCCGCACCTCGTGGTACGGCCCGGCGCAGAGCGCGGTGATGTAGGTGCTCATCCGCTCCGACACGGCGAAGTGCAGCGTCTTCAGGCCCTCGCCGGCGGCCTCCTCGCGGGCCACCGGCATGTTCGACACGACCTTCCAGTGGTCGGCGACGGTGGCGTGCCAGGTGTAGACGCTCTTCAGGTCCGGCTGGTCGAAGCAGGCGAAGACCCGCTGCGCGTCCGCGGTCTCGAACTGGCTGTAGAGGTAGGTCTCGCCGTCCACCGGGTCGACCGTGCGGTGCAGGCCCTGCCCGCTGTTCGAGTAGCCGAAGTCGGCGTCGACCACGAGGACGTTCTCGGCGGCGAGGCCGGTCAGCGTGAGGCCCTTCTCGGCGGACCAGCCGGACAGGTCGACCGGCTCGCCGTTGAGCGTGGCTGAGCGCACCGAGTCGGCCGCCGCCTCGATGAAGGTGGTCGCTCCCGGCTCGGCGCAGCGGAACCGGACCTCGGTCACCGAACGGAACGTGCGACCGGTGGACTGCACCGCGGTCGACAGGTCAAGGCTGATGTCGTACCCGGTCACCTCGAGCAGGCGGGCCCGCTCGGTCGCCTCGACCTGGGTCAGGTTGCGCACTCCCGGCACTGTTCGTCTCCATCCCACTCGTATCGCCGCGCCCCGCGGCACCGGTCTCCGCCGGGTCCGCTCGTGACGGCCCGCCGAGAACCGAGTCTTCCATGCACGCACCGCATTCGGTGGTCGAGGTCACGCTCTCATTCCGCTACCGGTCGATGGGGCCCGGGGTGAGGATCGGAAGGTGAAGGCGTCGGGGTTCCGACGCGGAAAATCGTGAAGGGACGACACCGTGACCGATCGTGTCACTGCGGACATGTGGTTCGACCCGCTGTGCCCCTGGGCGTGGATCACCTCCCGCTGGCTGCTTGAGGTCGAACAGGTCCGGGACGTGGACATCCGGTACCACGTGATGAGCCTGGCCGTGCTCAACGAGGGCCGGGACCTGCCGGAGGAATACCAGGAGCTGATGCGCAAGGGCTGGGGTCCGGTGCGGGTGTGCATCGCCGTCGAGCAGGCGCACGGCGCCGAGACGTTGGCGAAGCTCTACACCGCGATGGGCACCCGGATCCACCTCGGCAAGGAGGAGCTGGGCCGGGACATGCTGGTGGGCGCGCTCACCGACGTCGGGCTGGACCCGGCGCTCGCCGACGCCGCCGAGTCGACCGAGTACGACGACGCGCTGCGGGCCAGCCACGAGGCCGGCATGCGACCGGTCGGCACCGAGGTGGGCACCCCCGTGGTCCACGCTCCGGGCCCGGACGGCAGCGGGACCGTCGCCTTCTTCGGCCCGGTGATCACCCCCGCGCCGAAGGGCGAGGCGGCGGGCCGGCTGTGGGACGGCGTGCTCCTGGTCTCCGCCACCCCCGGCTTCTACGAGCTGAAGCGCACCCGCACCCAGCCCCCCATCTTCGACTGAGGTGTAAGGAGGGGCCCCCTTTTAACGCCTCCGGTAGAGGAGGGGGCCCCGCTTAACACCCCTCGCTCGGTGCGCGCCCCGCGCCGTGCGCCCGTCACCGGGTCGGTGCGGGGCTCGTTTCACCGGGTGTTCCAGCCGGCGGCCCGACCGTGGCCGCGCCGCGGCAGTTCCGGGAGGCGTACTCATGGGTAAGCACCGCCGTCTGTCCGACGACGTGCCGCCGTCGGCGGCCGAGGACTCCGGTGCGACGTACTGGTCGGTGGCCGGGGGCGGCTGGCCCTCCGGCGCGCCCGAGTTGGCCGACCTGCTGGCCCCGCCGATCGTGGTCGGCGTGGCCCGGGCGGTGGCCACCTCCCGGGTGACCCCGTCCAGCGGCGGCCTCCCGCCCGGCGGCGGCCTCCCGCCCGGCGGCGGCCTCCCGCCCGGCGCAGGGGCGACGACGGTACGCCTGAACGCCGGCTCCCGCGCGACCGCGCCCACCTGTCGCCCGCCCGCCCCCGGCCGGCACCGCCACGTCACCGCGTGAGCCGCCCGGTTGTTAAGCGGGGCCCCCTCCTCTACCGGAGGCGTTAATAAGGGGCCCCTCCTTTCACTCAGTGAGAGGGGGTGAGTCCGGCGGCGAGGGTGGGGCGGGCGCGGGTAGCGTCAGCGGGCATGACGGTCGTGCATCCGATCGCCCGGGCCTGGATCACCACTGGCGGCACCGGCGCGCAGAACTACGACGAGTTCGCCGACGACGCGGAGATCACCGCCATCGTCGAGGCGAACCCGCACAGTGCCCTCGGCATCGAGATGCCCCACCGGGCGCCGGGCAGCCTCGGGAGTTCGTTCCTGGAGGCGCTTCCGGACGCGGTGGACCGTCTCACCGAGGCGAAGGCGGACGGCAGCTACACCCCGGCCGAGCAGGTCGTCGTGCTCTACCGGATCAGCGCGCCGGGCGAGGAGAGCGCGTACGGGCTGTGGGCCATGGTCGACACCGACCAGATCTCCACCCGCGCCGACGAGCCCGGCCTGGTGATCCGCAACGAGGACGTGTTCATCGCCAAGGTGCGGGAGCGCGTCGCGTTGGCCGAGGCGCTCGGTCACCTGCTCTCGCCCGTACTCCTGCTCCAGACCGGGCGCGGCGACGAGCTGCACGCGGCGCTCGCGGCGGCCACCGAGGCGGCCGGCGCGCCCGCCGCGACCGACCTCGACCAGTCCGGCCGTACCCACGCGATCTGGCTGGTCGGCCCGGGCCCGGCGCAGGACGAGCTGACCGCGCTGGCCGGCGGCGGCGAACTGGTGGTCGCGGACGGCAACCACCGCAGCCTGGCCGCGCAGACCGGCGGTTTCCCGCGCTTCCTCTCGGTGATCACCACGCCCGCGTCGGTCGCCATCCAGCCCTACAACCGGTTGGTCAGCGAGCTGACCACCACCCCGGACGAGCTGCTCGACCGGCTCCGCGCCGCGGGCGCCGAGGTCACCCCGGCCACCGGCCCGGTCGAGGTCCCGGCCACCGGCGGCACCGTGCACCTCCACCTCGCCGGCGGCGGGTACGCGGTGACGCTGCCGCACACCGGTGACGGCCGGCTGGAGAACCTCGACCACGCGCTCGTCGAGCGGCTGCTGCTGCGGGAGGCGTTGGGCCTCGACCCGGGCGACAAGCGGATCACGTACGTGGGCGGCGACTACCCGGCGAGCTGGCTCACCGGCGAGGTCGACGCCGGCCGGGCCGAGCTGGCCGTGCTGGTGGCGCCGGTGACCGTGGACGACTTCGTCGCGGTGAACCTGGCCCGGGAGAAGATGCCGCGCAAGAGCACCTGGTTCACCCCGAAGGCGCGGGCCGGCCTGGTGGTGGCCGAGATCCCCCGTTGATCGGCGTGTGACGAATCCGCCTCCGGGCCGCTGCCCGGGCACCGGCTCGGAGGCGGGCCTGTCAGACTGCGCGGTATGCGCGTCTACCTGGGATCCGACCACGCCGGTTTCGAGCTGAAGGTGCACCTGGCCAATCACCTGGCCAAACAGGGCTACGAGGTGGTGGACGTGGGTCCGCGCACCTTCGACCCCGACGACGACTATCCGGCGTTCTGCCTGCACACCGGCGACCGTGTGGTCGGCGACCCGGGCAGTCTGGGTGTGGTGATCGGCGGCTCCGGCAACGGCGAGCAGATCGCCGCGAACAAGGTGGCCGGGGTCCGGGCGGCGCTGGCCTGGAACGTCGACACCGCGCAGCTCTCCCGGGAGCACAACGACGCCAACGTCATCGCGATCGGGGCGCGGCAGCACACGCTGGACGAGGCCACCGCTCTGGTCGAGGCGTTCCTGACCACCGCGTTCTCCGGCAACCCCCGGCACAGCCGGCGGATCGCCCAGGTGGCCGACTACGAGAAGAGCCGCCGGCTGCCCGAGCTGCCCGCCTGACGGGTCGCGTCCGGGGCGGCCCGTCGTTCAGTGTCTGCGGGGCGGCGAGTCGGTCAGCGTCCGCTGCGGGCTGCGTGTCGGTCAGCGTCCGCTGCGGGGCAGCTCCTCGCGCGGCACCCAGTTGCGGCGGACCAGCACCACCCGCTGTTCCGCCTCGGCGAGGTCGTCCTCGCTGGGGCGGGCGGCGTCCCGGGCCCGCATCGCGGCGGTCACGCTCACCTGCGACGATCCCGAGCCGACGAGGCCACGCAGGCCGCGTTCGCTCTCGTCGGCGGACGGGGCGCCACGCCGGCCCCGGTGCTCCGGCTCCGACTCGGCGCGTCGGGCGCCGCGTGGTGCCCTGACGCCGTCACCCGGTGGCTCCGGCTCGCCGCGTCGGCCGCCGCCCCCGGGGCGGGGCGCGACGTCGTCGTGCACCGCGGCGGTGCTCGCGCTCATCTCCCCGGCGGTCACGCGGGCGTCGGCGGGCTTGCTCATCTTCCGGGCGCTGACGCTGGCGTCGGTGGGACCGCTCACCTCCCGGGCGCTGACGCTGGCGTCGGTGGGACCGCTCACCTCCCGGGCGCTGACGCTGGCGTCGGCGGGCTTGCTCGTCTCCCCGGCGCTGACGCCGCCGTCGGCGGGCTCGCTCGCCTCGCCGTGATGCCGCAGCCGCCGTCGCCGTCGCTCCGCCTCACCCACCCCCCGACCGTACCGCCCCCACCGTCCGCTTTCCCGCCTCCGCCCGTCCATCCCGCGCCGGCCTCGCCGGTCGATCATGAGGTGGGCTGGGACAATCCAGCCGATTTGCACCGTCACCTTCATGATCGTCGGCTTGCCTCGCGGAAGGGCGGCCCCGGGCTCGCCCGCTTCGTCGATCATGGACTTGTGGTGCCATTGAATGCCGGCTTTGTCGGGTATTCGGAGGTGCCACAACTCCTAGATCGCCGCGTGCAGGCCGAGATCTTGGAGGGGAGCGGCCCTGGCGGCGATCGTTTGGTCGGTGGACTGGCATCCGGCCCACCGATGTCTCCCGGGCGCCACGGGTATCAAGGTGGGTCGAATATGGGAGATGGATTTGTCCGCCATATGAGACAGCGCGGCGGGTGGGGGGCCCATCAGTGGCGCCAGGCCGGTCAGACACCCATGACGTGCCTGCCGCGCCGACGTACACGTCCGACGGCAGGCCCCGCAGCCACTCCTCAAGCGTCACCCCGGCCAGCCCGGTCTCGTGCAGCCGGCGGTGCAGGGCGTCCGCCTTGTCGCCGCCAACTTGGATGAGCCCTCCGCCGCGCCGGGCCGAGTAGTGCCGCGCTGCGCCGAGCCGCGCCGAACCGCGCCGCGCTGATCAGGACCGGGTCGGAAGGGCGGTCAGAAGACCTCCATGGGGGCGGGGGCGCGGTGCCAGGGGAAGGCCGCGGTCAGGGCGGTGAGCGTGCCCGGCAGCAGCTCGCGGATCCGGCCTGCGGCGGCCAGCGCGGCCGGGGTGACGCCGCCCAGATAGAGCTCACCGAGGGCGCGGACGTCGCAGGCCAGCCCCGCCGGCCCGGTGGCGGCCGTGCACTCCCCGCCGGTCGGTCCGCCGACCAGCCGCCACCGCCCGCTGTTCTCCGGCAGCAGCTCGTCGGTGACCTCGATCACCACGTCGACGTCGGCGGGGTAGCGGCGGGCGGCGAGCGCGGCCGGCACGTCCACCACCCGCAGCCAGAGCGCGTCGGCGAGCTGCGGGGCGAGCTGCCGGGGCTCGTCCACCAGGCGCAGCAGCGGCTCGTCCACGGCGGCGGTCGGGAAGGACAACCGCCGGGTCAGGTCGACCGAGAGCAACAGCCGCCACAGCGCCAGGGACGCCTCCGGGGTGACCGCCACCATCTCGTCGACCCGCACCTCGCCCCGGGGGATCTCGCCGTTCCACCCCTCCTTCGTCCGGTAGAGCGCGTATCCGTCGAGCCCGTCCGGGCCGTCGTGCAACAGCACCCGGCGTTCGGTGGCGCCGTCCCGCCGGCTCTTCACGTCCGCCAGGACGTACGCCCACCAGCGCTCGTCCCGGCGGGACCAGCCGGGACGGTCGGCGCGCGCCCGCTCGTACAACCGGGCCAGCTCGTGCCGGTGGGTGGCCGGTCGGTCCAGGCGGAGCGTGCCCTCGGCGGACGTCGGGGCGGGCAGCCGCAGCCCGGTGGTGTCGGCGGTCAGCATCAGCCGCTGCGCCGACGAGCCGTAGCCGAAGCGGGGGTAGATGCGGCCCTCGCTGGCCCAGAGCACCGCGACCGGCTCGCGGCCGGCGTCGCGGATCTCGCGTAGCTGCCGCCGCATCAGCCCGGTGAGCAGGCCACGCCGGCGGTGGGTGGGCGCGACCGCGACCATCGACACGTGCGCGGCCGGCACGGTCGCCCCGGGCACGGTCAGGTCGCGGCCGAACGCGGCGGCGTGCGCGACCGCGGCCCCGCCGTCGCGGATCAGCAGCGCGCGTTCCGGCTCGAAGATCGGGCGTTCGACCTCCTGCGCCTCCGGGTCGACGTCACCGTGGAAGGCCAGCGCGATCAGCGCGGCGATCTCGTCGAAGTCCTCGGCCCGGGGCACCACCACGTCGCTCATCGCCCGTGTCTATCCCACCACCGTGGGGGTCGGCACCCTATTTGCGAGGTGGCTACCCTCGGAACCGAGGCCGACGTCGGTCGAGGGGGAGGACGGAAGATGGCGGACCAGACACAACCGTGGGCGGAACGCACCGTGGAGGTGCCGCCCCAGCCGGACGTGGCGCCCGGGCAGCGGGACGCGTTCCAGCGCGGGGTGGCGGCGGTCGGTCAGCCGCGTACGCCTCGCACCGAGCCCTTCCCCACGGTGGAGCACGGCGACTGGGCCGGTGAGCAGGCACCCCGCCGGTCGATGAGCTGGCACCTCGCGCAGGCCCGCCGGGGCGGGGAGTGGAGTGCCGCCGGCGCCCTGTTCGCGTTCGTCTGCTGGGGCATCTGGGCGATCTCCGGCCGGGGCAACCTGATCGCGCCGCTGCTCACGTTCGTGCTGAGCCTGCTCACCGCGGTCGGGGTGTTCGCGCTGATGCGGCTGCTCGGCCGGCTGATCCTGGAACGGCAGCTCGGCCGGGTGCGCCGCAGCGCCCGCGGCGCGCACATGATCACCGCGTTGTTCCTGGCCGGCGTGGGCGTGGCCTACCTTCAGCAGACCGAGTGGGTGGTCTCGGCCTGGAACTGGGTCACCGGCACCTGAGCCGCGTGGCGGCGGGCGGGTCGGCGTGGTGCCGCCCGCCCGCGCGCCCGGTCGCGGTACGCCGCGACGCCGGCCGTCACTCCACCAGGATGGCGCTGGCATTACCCGGCCCGGCCCGGTTCATCCGTCGCCCGTCGGGGTGAGCGGCGACCGGTCGCCGCCGGGGTCGGTCACCCGGCGAACCGGTACAGCCGGAACTCCTTCTCCGCGCCGCACACCAGCACCGACGTGTTCCAGGAGCAGGACTCGCTGCGGATCTGCGCCACCTTCCCCATCTCGTACGGCTTGCCGCCCACCGCGAGCCCGGCCAGGACGCGGTCGTCCTCGTAGCCGCTCGGCTCCTTGTCGAACAGCAGCAGATTGCCGGCGTCCAGCCGGACCGCCACGCCGTCGCGGTCGCGCAGCCTGACCGTGCCGTCCGGCGCGAACAGCGTCACCGCGTTCCGCGGGCTGTCCCGCTCGGCGAGCAGGTGGTCGCCGAGCGGGACCAGCCGCCGGGTCTGCGGCGCCGGCCAGTGCCGGCTGTCCTCGCCCTCGGTGGCCACCACCACCCGGGCGTCGTCCGCGCCGGTGCTCGGCACCTCCAGCAGGCAGGCACGGTGCTCGCCGCAACTGACCAGCGCCTGCGCCCGGCTGCCGGCCTCCGTCGCCTCGTACAGCACGTCGGGTACGCCGAGCGCGCCGAGATCGTAGGACACGAGCCGCAGGCTCCGGCCGCTCTCCGCCACGTACAGTCGGTCGTCGCGGGCGGCCACCGGGTCGTCGAGGTCGGCCACGTTGCCCCGGCTGCGCAGGATTTTCCCGTCCGCCATGGCCAGCACCCGCACCGAACGGTCCGCGCCGACCTGCACCAGCCGGTCCGCGTTGCCGGACCAGGGCGCGCGCGGCGAGCCGTCCGGGTATCCGGCGCCGTCGAGCGCCGCACCGGTGCCGACCGGCACCACCACGGTCCGCGCGTCGCCGTACTCGCTGCGCGGGTTGTCCCGCGTCCACCGCGGCCGGCCGTCGTCCAGCCGCAGCCCGACCAGCCGGTTGCCGGCGCGGTCCACCCAGACCAGCGTGCCGGGCCCGGGGAGGATCTCGTCGTCGCCGTGGATGTCGACGGCCCACCGCTGCGCGCCGCTGTCCCCGTCGAGCACCAGCAGGGGCCGGGGCGTGCTGGTGCCGGAGGCGTCGGCGACGACGGCGACCCCGTCGGGCAGGGCCCGGATCCCGGCCCACCGGTCGGCGCTCACCGGGGTCGGCTTCTCCCAGATCTTCCGACCGGTGGCCGGGTCCACGGCGATCACGTTCAGCCGGTCGTCCGGCAGCGACCAGGCCAGGTAGGCGCGGTCGGCAAGCGTCGCGGTGAACATCCCGTCCGGCCGCTCGTCACCCGTGGCGATGCTCCGGACCAGCTCCGGCGAGTGGAAGTCGAGCGCCGGGTGCCGGTCCCGGAACACCCAGAGCAGCGTCGCCGCCACCAGACCGACCACGGTCAGACCGGCGCCCAGCGCGATCCAGCGACCGCGCCGGCTCCGTCCGGGCCGGCCACCGCCGGCCGGCGGCGCGCCAGCCGGCGACGAAGGCCAACCCGGGGGTACGCCTTGAGCGGCGTACCCCGGCGCGGAGGCGGGCGGTGCCGACGCCGCGGCGTACCCGGGCGGGGTGGGTGCGGACGTCGGGGCGTACCCGGGCGGGGTGGGAGCGGGCGGCGCGGACGTCGGGGCGTACCCGGGCGGGGTGGGGCCGGCCGGGTCGGCGACGAGCGTGCCGTGCGGGCCGCCGGCTGCGGTGGTCGCCGCGTCGGCGGCCGTGCCGTGCGGGCCGAACGCCGCGGCCCGGTCGTCCCGGGTGGGGCCGGGCGTCGCGTGGGCCACGGTCGTCGCCCGTCCCGGCGGGTCGGCGTGCGCCAGCGGTCCGTCGGGCTGCGCCGGCGGGGGCACGGGTTGCGCCGGCACGGCGGGTCGTCCGGTCCGGCGGGGGAGCGGCAGGTCGGTCAGCGCCCCCTCGGCGACCGGCAGCTCCGGCTGTTCCAGCACGGTCGGCGCGATGCCCAGCTCGGCGTGGAGCAGCCGGGCCACGAGCGGCACCCGGGTCGACCCGCCGACCAGGAAGAGGCCGGAGAGCTGCTCCGGGCGCAGGCCGGCGGCGGCGGTCACGTTCCGGGTCTCGGCGACCGCGCGCGCGAGCAGCGGCGCGGCGAGGCGCTCGAAGTCCGCCCGGGTCAGTGGGAACGCCGCCTCGACGCCCGGTACGGCCACCGGCGCGACCGTGGCCCGGGACAGCATCTCCTTCGCGCCGCGCACGTTGTCCCAGAGCTGCTGCCGGTCCCGCCGGTCGGCGGTGGCGGCCGGCTCGGCCAATCGGGCCCACTGCCGGGGATGGGCGGGCCGCACCAGCTCACCGAGCCGCCCGAGCAGGGCCGCGTCCAGGTCGAGCCCACCGAGGTCGGCGATCCCGCCGGTGGCGACGAGGTGGAAACCGGAGTCGCCCCACGGGTCGGCGCCCTCGTTGCGCAGCACGGCCACGTCGAGCGTGCCGCCGCCGAAGTCGAACACCGCCACCGCGCCGCCCACCGGCACCGGCCGGCGCAGCACCTGGGTGTAGTAGCGGGCCGCCGCCACCGGCTCGCGCAGCAGGCGGGTGCCGGGCGCGATCGGCCCGGCGAGCGTGTGCTCGGCCGCCGCCGGCCAGCCGGCGAGTTCCAGCGCGTCGTGCAGGACCTGGCGTCGGGGCGCGTCCCAGGCCGCCGGGTGGGTCACCACCGCCGGGGGCAGCAGGCCGACCGACGCCACCGCCGCGTCCGCGACCGCCCGCAGCGCCGCGGCCAGCAGCTCCGCCGGCCGGTACGCCCGCCCGGCCAGCTCGACCGTCGGCTCGTCGATCCGGCGCTTCGGGTTCGGCTCGTAGCCGACCGGGTCGGCCTGGGCCAGCCGTTGGGCGTCCCGCCCGACGTGCAGGTGGCCGTCGGCGTCGGCGTACACCGCGGACGGCAGGATCGGCTGGCCGTCCACGAGCACCGGCCGGGTGGTCCCGTCCGGCCGGCGCAGCACCGCCACCGTGTTCGAGGTGCCGAGGTCAACGCCCAGGGCGAAACCGTCCCGCTGGCCTGACATCCTTCGCTACCTCCACCCGACGGGGGCTTGTCCGGTCCCGCATCGTACGCAGCCCGCGCCGCCGCGCTCGCCGGCCCGCTTGCCGGGCGGAAATCGGCGGCGGTCCCGTCGGAGTCGGAACCGGTGGTAACGGCTGTCGTGTTGCCGACCCTGACGCCGCGCCGACCGACCGAGCTGTGGCCGTTTACGCCGTTATGCGGTTCCTCGGCGGCGTTTCGGGGCTGGGCCGGGCCGATACCCTTTCCGCTACACATGGGGCATCCAGACGCGGAGGTAGTTCGTGGACGACGGCACCGTCCTGATGGATGAGTACGGCGTTTCCCTGTCGACCGCGATCGGGTTGCTCCGCTCCGAGCTCACGGCGGCCCTGGCCGACGGCGCCGACTCCCAGATCCGGTTCGCCGTCGACTCGATCGAGCTCGAGCTGGAGTTGGTGGTCGACGCCGCCCGCGACGCGTCCGGCAAACTCACCCTGTGGCGTGTGCTGTCGGCCGGCGGCGGGCGCAAGCACACGAACACGGCCACGCATCGGATGACCCTCACCCTCAAGCCGAGGGACACCCTGCTACCGGCATCGGGGGAGACCCTCATCGGCGACGACAGCTAGCCGACCGGGGGACATCGGGGATGCAGTCGGTCGCCGCGCACATCGCTCGCCTGGCTCTGGTGCAGGGGGCGCGGCGTGGCTCCGGACATGTGGTCGGCCGCGACCTGATCCTCACCGCCGGCCACGTGGTCGGCCCGCTGGGCGCGCCCTGCCGGGTGCGGGTGCACGGCGGCGTCGAACGCGACGGCGCCGTGGTGTGGCGGGCGGACCACCTGCGCCTGGACGCCGCGCTGGTCCAGGTGCCGCAGGCCGGCTGGCCCGAGTTCACCCCCGCCATCCGGTACGGGGAACTCGCCGGCCCGCAACCCGTCGAATGCCTCACGGTCGGCTACCCGTTGGCGAGCGTGGACGCCGACGGACGGAGCGCGGTCGAGGAGCACGCGTGGCTGGTGGCTCCCGGGACCGGGGTCGAGCGGGACCGGTACGCGCTCAACAGCCTTCTCACCCCGCCGCACGAGCGGGTGGCCACGTCCGGTGGACCGCGCTCGGGTTGGGCGGGCCAGTCCGGTGCCGCCCTGCTCAGCGGCGACGGCCGCGTCGTGCTCGGGGTGGTGGTCGCCGACCCGCACAGCTTCGGGCCGGGACGCCTGGAGGCGGTGCGGGTCAGCTCGCTGGCGCGGGACGGGGTGTTCGGCAACTGGGTCGGGGTCGCCCCGGACGACGTCGTCCGCCTCACCGCCAAGGGCCAGGCCGACGAGCCGCAACTACCGCCGGGCATCGTTCCGCACGCGGACGAGGTGGCCGGCCTGGACGGGCTGTTGCGCAACCTGCAGGAGGAGTGTCTGCCCTTCGTGCCGCCGATGGACGCCGCGGCGCCGACGCACCCCGACCGCCTGCTGGAGCGGCTGACCGAGTCGGCCGGACGGTCGGGCGTGCTCCTGGTCGGCGCCGCCGGGGCCGGCAAGACGCGTACCTGCTTCGAGGTCGGCATGCGGGCGGAGAAGGACGGGTGGACCGTCCTGCACGTGAAGTCCGGTGAGCCGCTGGTCACCAACGCGGACGTGGCGGAAGCGCTGCATTCCGTGGGCAGCGAACGGACTCTGGTGATCCTCGACTACCTCAACGAGTGCCGGGGCCTCGACCTGCCCGGCCTCCGTCAGCAGGTGCTGCCGGAGGCCAGGCGTCACGGCGTGCGGGTGGCGTTGCTGGCTTCCGCACGGCCCGGTTGGCAACTTCAGACGGCAGCCGAGCTCACCCCGCTGTTCGACCTCGTCCGCCTGGCTCCGGACGACCAGCAGGCGGCCAGGATCCGGCAGCAGGTGGTGACCTCGCTGTCCCCGACCGCGCTGGGCATGCTGGGCGAGGAACGCCTGCTGGAACTCTGCGGCAGCCGGCCGATCATCGCCATGCTCGTCGCCCTGGAGGCGGAGACGCGCGCGAAGGCGGGGACGCTCAACCGTGCGCTCCCGAGCGTCCGTCCCGGGGAACTCGTCGACTGGCTGAACCGGCGGCTACGCGAGGACGGCCTGCTCCCGCAGGCGGCGAGCCTGATCAGCGACCCCGAGCCGAGCGTGGAACTCCAGACGTGTGTCGCCATGGCGGTCGCCGCCCCGCAGGAGCGGACGAGCCTGATCGCCTGCGGGGGCCGCGTCGCGGGGGGCGACACCGAGCGGGCGGAACACCTCCTCGGCATCCTGCTCACGATGGGCTGGCTGGTGCCCAGCTTCGGCGAGTACACGACCGTGCACGACATCGTCACGGACCAGCTCACGGACAGCACCTTCCACCGACCCGGCAGCGGAACGGTGCGCTCCGCGGTCGCCGACCGGATCCTCGCCGCCTCGCTGACCCGCGGCCGGACGATCGGGAGGTACGCCACGAACCTGGGCCGCCTGATGCGCGACCTCACCTTGGAGAAGCGGTCCGGCCCGTTGCAGGAACACTGCCGGCACTGGCTGGAGGGGCACGAGCGGGAGGTGGGTGCGCTGCTCGCCGAGCAGCAGGACGAGGGGGCGTACGCGCTCGGCGCGGTGATGGACAACCCCTCGTGGTCGCCCGTCGCGTTCGGCAGGTGGGACACCGTCGTGGCGCCGTGGCTGGCGGTGCACGCGCGCACGTTCTCGGCCCGCCACCTGCTCTACAAGGGCCTGCGGGCCTCGGTCTCCGACGATCGGTTGGTGCGCGAGTCGATCGAGTGGCTCGCGGTCCACCATCGGGCGGAAGCCACCTTCGTCCTGCGTCCCCTGTTGCAGCGGGAGCTCTCCGACGAGCAGGCCGCGGTCGTCGTCCGGCGGGCCCTGGCGTGGCTCGACGACCATGCCACCACGCTCAACGCGCAGTTCGTGCTCCAGTCGCTGCTGGACCGTGAGTTGTCCGGCGGGCAGGCGGAGGTCGTCGTCCGGCACGCGCTGGCGTGGCTCGACGACCACGCCGCCACCTTCAACGCGCGGTTTGTGCTCCAGTCGCTGCTGAGCCGTGAGTTGTCCGGCGGGCAGGCGGACGTCGTCGTCCGGCACGCCCTGGCGTGGCTCGATGATCACCTGGCCGCTCTCGACGCCGGCTTCGTGCTGTATCCGCTGCTGGGCCGTGAGTTGACCGCCGGGCAGACGACCGTCGCCGTCCAGCGGGCTTCCGCGTGGCTCGATGACCACGCGGCCGGTTTCAGCGCGCGTTTCGTGCTGCGCTCGCTGCTGGATCGTGAGTTGTCCGGCGAGCAGAACAGCGGCGTCCTCCGGAACGCCGTGGCGTGGCTCGATGAGCACGCGATGACTCTCGACGCGCAGTACGTGCTGCGTACGCTGCTGGATCGCGAGTTGCCCGACGGGCCGGCCACCGTGGTCGTCCGGCATGCCCTGGCGTGGCTCACCGACTACGCGGACACCGCCGACGCCGGTTTCGTGTTGCGTCCGTTGCTGCAACGTGAGCTGCCCGACGGGTCGGCCGCCACGGTCGTCCGGCAGGCGTTGGTGTGGCTCACCGTCCACGCCGCCACCCTGGACGCGCAGTTCGTGTTGCGTCCGTTGCTGCAACGCGAGCTGCCCGACGAGCAGGCCGGCACCGCCGTCCGGCACGCCCTGGTGTGGCTCACCGTCCACGCCGGCACCCTCGACGGGCAGTTCGTGTTGCGTCCGTTGCTGCAACGCGAGTTGCCCGACGGGCCGGCCACCATTGTCGTCCAGCACGCTCTGGCGTGGCTCACCGACTACGCCGACATCGCCGACGCCGGTTTCGTGTTGCGTCCGTTGCTGCAACGTGAGCTGCCCGACGGGTCGGCCGCCACGGTCGTCCGGCATGCCCTGGCGTGGCTCGATGATCACTCGGTCGCGCTCGACGCCGGTTTCGTGTTGCGTCCGTTGCTGCAACGCGAGCTGCCCGACGGGCTGACCGCCACGGTCGTCCGGCATGCCCTGGCGTGGCTCGCCGAGCATGCCACCACCCGCAACGCCGGCTTCGTGCTGCAACCGCTGCTGCACTGTCCCCTGTCCGACGGGCAGGTCAGCGCCGTCGTCCGGCACGCCCTGGCGTGGCTCACCGAGTACGCGGCCACCCTGGACGCGCAGTTCGTGCTGCGCCCGTTGCTGGATCGCGAGCTGTCCGGAGAGCAGTCCGCCACCGTGGTCCGGCACGCCCTGGCCTGGCTCACCGGGTACGCCGACACCGTCGACGCCGGCTACGTGCTGCAACCGTTGCTGCAACGTGAGCTGCCCGACGATCAGGTCACCACGGTCGTCGGGCAGGCGTTGGCGTGGCTCGCCGCACACGCCGGCATTCTCAACGCCGGTTTCGTGTTGCGTCCGTTGCTGCAACGTGAGCTGCCCGACGAGCAGGCCGACACCGTGGTCCGGCAGGCGTCGGCGTGGCTCGCCGCACACGCCACCACGCTCAACGCCAGCTTCGTGCTGCAACCGCTGCTACGACGCCGGCTGCCCGGTGAGCAGGCCGGCAGGGTCGTCCGGCACGCCCTGGCGTGGCTCGGGGAGCACGCGGCCACCACCGGCGCGCGGTTCGTACTGCGACCCCTGCTGCAACGACCGCCCCGCGACGAGCAGGCCGTCCCGGTCGTCCGGTACGCGCTGGCGTGGCTGGGGGTGCACGCGGTCACGCCGGGGGCGCGGTTCGTGTTGCAGCCGTTGCTGCACCGGGAGCTGTCGGATGAGCAGGCCGCCTCGGCCGTCGGGTATGCCCGGGCGTGGCTCACCGAGCACGCCGGCGCCCCGGCCGCGGACACGCTGCGTGCCCTGGTGGATCGGCCGACCACCTGAGCGGGCGACGGGAATCGAACCCGCGTAGTCAGTTTGGAAGACTGAAGCTCTACCATTGAGCTACGCCCGCGAGCCCCCCACCACGGCGGGGCGCATGCGACAGCGTACCCAATCTCCGGCCCGGGCGCGCAGCGCCCACCCCGGGCGGCGGCGGCGCCCACGGCGCGGATCCCACGGTGCGCCCCGGTCACCCACGCGGAGGCCCGGACGGCATACACTCTTCGTCGCCACGGGGTGTGGCGCAGCTTGGTAGCGCACTCGCTTTGGGAGCGAGGGGCCGTGGGTTCAAATCCCGCCACCCCGACTGTCGTTCGCGACCGGATCGTCCCGGGAACCGCCGGTTTCTCCGTGTGGTGCCCGGGCGCTGCCGACGCCGCAGCCCGACTCGCCTACACTCGATGCGCCAATCACGCCCCAGATCTCAACACCCAGATCCGTTCAAGGAGTACGCCTGTGAAGAGCACCGTCGAGACTCTGAGCCCGACGCGCGTGCGGCTCGCCATCGAGGTGCCGTTCGTCGAGCTCGAGCCGAGCCTCAAGAAGGCGTACCGGGAGATCGGCCAGCAGGTCCAGGTTCCCGGCTTCCGCCGGGGCAAGGTTCCCAGCGCGGTGATCGACCAGCGGGTGGGCCGGGGGACCGTCCTCAACGAGGCGATCCAGGAGGCCATCCCGCAGAACATCCTCGCCGCGGTCCGGGAGCACGACCTCAAGACGCTCGGCCGTCCCGAGGTCGACATCACCGAGTTCAACGACGGCGACTCGCTCAACTTCACCGCCGAGGTCGACGTCCGCCCGGAGATCACCCTGCCGGACCCGGCCACCATCGAGGTGACCGTCGACGAGCTCGAGATCGCCGACAGTGAGATCGACGAGCAGGTCAGCAGCCTGCGTGAGCGGTTCGCCACGCTGAAGACCGTCGAGCGGGCCGCCCAGGAGGGCGACTTCGTCCAGATCGACCTGAACGCCACGGTCGACGGCGAGGACGTCCCCGGTGGTTCGGCGAGCAACATCTCCCACGAGGTGGGCAGCAAGCAGCTCCTGCCGGGCCTGGACGAGGCGCTCGTCGGCCTGGCCGCCGGCGACAGCACCACCTTCACCACGCAGCTCGTGGGCGGCGACTACGCCGGCCGGGACGCCGAGGTGGCGGTGACCGTCCGCACGGTCAAGGAGAAGGAGCTGCCCGAGCTCGACGACGACTTCGCGCAGATGGCGAGCGAGTTCGACACGATCGAGGAACTCCGCGCCGACCTGCGGGAGCGGGTCACCCGGGGCAAGCAGGTCGAGCAGATCTACGCCGCCCGCGACAAGGCGCTGGAGCAGCTCGTGGCCGCCGCCGACGTGCCGGCGCCGGAGGGCGTCGTCAAGGACGAGGTCGAGAGCCGCAAGGCCGCCATGGTCGACCAGCTCGAGCGCATCGGCGCCTCCCTGGAGGAATACCTCGCCGCGGAGGAGAAGACCGAGGAGCAGATCGACACCGAGCTGACCGAGGCCGCGACCGACGGCGTCAAGATCCAGCTCCTGCTGGACACGCTCGCCGACGCGGAGGACGTGCAGGTCTCCGACGACGAGTTCGGGCACGAGATCGTGCACCGGGCGCAGCGCGCCGGGATGGCCCCGCAGCAGTACTACGACCAGCTCGCCCGCTCCGGCGCCGCGGCGGCCGTCTTCGGTGACGTCCGCCGGGGCAAGGCGCTGGCCTCGGTGATGGAGAAGATCAAGATCAAGGACTCCGCGGGCAACGAGGTCTCCCTCGACGCCCTGCGGGCCCAGAACGAGGCCGAGCACGACCACCAGCACTGATCGTCCCGGTGACGGCCGCCGTCCCGCGCTGCGCGCCGGGCGGCGGCCGAAACCCTTTCCGGGGTACGCCGAACGGGTGACTGCGCTGAGAGCGAACAGTGCCCCGACCGGGAGTGCGCCCGGAGGCCGAGCGGTTAGTGTCGGACAGGACGGTACGGAGAGCGAAGGGCTGCCATGACCGACATGCACATCCCCAAGAAGTCGCTCCGGGCGATCGAGGCCCGCGGTGGCGACTCCATTGGCAACCTCGACGACTCGGTCTACAACCGGTTGCTCAAGGAACGGATCATCTTCCTCGGCAGCGAGGTGAACGACCAGGTGGCCAACCGCATCTGCGCGCAGCTCCTGCTGCTCGCCGCGGAGGACCCGGACCGCGACATCTTCCTCTGGATCAACTCGCCGGGCGGCTCGGTCTACTCCGGCATGGCGATCTACGACACCATGCAATACATCGACAACGACGTGTCCACCGTCGCGATGGGCATGGCCGCCTCCATGGGCCAGCTGCTGCTGTGCGCGGGCACCAAGGGCAAGCGCTACGCCCTGCCGCACGCGCGGATCATGATGCACCAGCCCTCGGGTGGCCTCGGCGGCACCGCGTCGGACATCGCGATCCAGGCCGAGCAGATGCTCTACACCAAGCGGATGTTCCAGGAGCGGGTCGCGCACCACACCGGCCAGAGCCAGGCCCAGATCGAGGCGGACTCGGACCGTGACCGCTGGTTCACCGCCCAGGAGGCCATGGACTACGGCTTCATCGACAAGGTGATCATCGGGGCCGCGCAGGTTCCGGATGGCGCCGGGACCCTGAGCTGATCGAGGAGCTGACGATGACCGACCTGAGCCTGCCGCCCCAGTTCGCGGCCGTGCACAACCGTTACGTCCTGCCGTCGTTCGTCGAGCGCACGTCGTACGGGATGAAGGAGTCGAATCCCTACAACAAGCTCTTCGAGGACCGGATCATCTTCCTCGGGGTCCAGGTGGACGACGCCTCGGCCAACGACGTGATGGCCCAGTTGCTGACGCTCGAGGGCACCGACCCGGACCGCGACATCATCATGTACATCAACTCGCCGGGCGGTTCCTTCACCGCCATGACGGCGATCTACGACACGATGCAGTACGTCCGGCCGGACATCCAGACCGTCTGCCTCGGGCAGGCGGCCAGCGCGGCGGCGGTGCTGCTCGCCGCCGGCACCCCGGGCAAGCGGATGGCGCTGCCCAACTCCCGGATCATCATCCACCAGCCGGCCACCGAGGGCGGCTACGGTCAGGGCTCGGACATCGAGATCCAGGCCCGGGAGATCCTGCGGATGCGGACGCAGTTGGAGGACATGCTGTCCCGACACTGCAACCGGCCGATCGAGCAGGTCCGTAAGGACATCGACCGTGACAAGATCATGACGGCCGAGGAGTCGAAGGACTACGGGCTGGTCGACACCATCCTGACCAGCCGCAAAAAGGGTCTGCTGGCGACTCACGCCGCGGGCTGAGCACGTGTTGGTCGGAGGTCGGCCGGGGCATCGATCCCGGCCGGCCTCTGACACACCCGTTTTGGGGGTCGGAGAAAACCCGGCCACCGGGTAACGTCGGGTCTGTACCGCTCCGGGGTCGGATCGGTGGATCCGGCAGCATGGTGAGACGACAGGACGGACGAGCGCCGGAGGCGCTCGCAGGTCAGGGCCGGCGCTTCGGCCGATGAGTGCAGGGAGAACGTAGGTGGCACGGATCGGTGACGGCGGCGACCTACTGAAGTGCTCCTTCTGTGGCAAGTCACAGAAGCAGGTCAAGAAGCTCATCGCGGGCCCCGGGGTCTACATCTGCGACGAGTGCATCGATCTCTGCAACGAGATCATCGAGGAGGAGCTGGCCGAGTCCGGCGAGGTGAAGTGGGAAGAGCTTCCCAAGCCGATGGAGATCTGCCAGTTCCTCGACAACTACGTCGTCGGTCAGGAGCAGGCCAAGAAGGCGCTCGCCGTCGCGGTCTACAACCACTACAAGCGGATCCAGGCCGAGGCGGCCGGCGCCCCCGGCTCCGGCAGCGACGGCGTGGAGCTGGCCAAGTCCAACATCCTGCTGCTCGGCCCCACCGGCTGCGGCAAGACCCACCTGGCGCAGACCCTGGCCCGGATGCTCAACGTCCCGTTCGCGATCGCCGACGCCACCGCGCTCACCGAGGCGGGCTACGTCGGCGAGGACGTGGAGAACATCCTCCTCAAGCTGATCCAGGCCGCCGACTACGACATCAAGCGCGCCGAGACCGGCATCATCTACATCGACGAGGTCGACAAGATCGCCCGCAAGTCGGAGAACCCGTCGATCACCCGGGACGTCTCCGGCGAGGGTGTGCAGCAGGCCCTGCTCAAGATGCTCGAGGGCACGGTCGCCAACGTGCCGCCGCAGGGCGGCCGGAAGCACCCGCACCAGGAGTTCATCCAGATCGACACCACGAACGTGCTGTTCATCTGCGGCGGCGCGTTCGCCGGCCTCGACCAGATCATCGAGGCCCGCACCGGCTCCGGCGGCACCGGCTTCGGCGCGCGGCTCCGGTCGGTGTCGGAACGCTCCACCGACGACATCTTCAGCCAGGTCATGCCGGAAGACATGTTGAAGTTCGGGTTGATCCCCGAGTTCATCGGCCGACTCCCGGTGATCACCAACGTGCGCAGCCTCGACCGCGGCGCCCTGGTCCAGATCCTCACCGAGCCGCGCAACGCGTTGGTCCGGCAATACCAGCGCCTGTTCGAGCTCGACGGCGTCGAGCTGGAGTTCGAGCAGCCGGCGTTGGAGGCCATCGCCGACCAGGCGATGCTCCGTGGCACCGGCGCCCGCGGCCTGCGGGCCATCATGGAAGAGGTGCTCCTCTCCGTGATGTACGAGGTGCCGAGCAACCCCGACGCCGCCCGGGTGCTGATCACCCGCGAGGCGGTCCTGGAAAACGTCAACCCGACGATCGTGCCTCGCGAGTTCACCGGCCGCCGCCGCCGGGACCGCGAGGAGAAGTCGGCCTGATCGTCGTCGCGACCGCGACCGCGCCCGGGTCAGCTCGGGCGCGGTCCGCGTGACCGGGTTCGGCGGTCCCACTCGCCCGACGGGGTGACCACCACCATCATCAGGCGCACCGGCTCGTCGCCGGCCGTGCGGTAGCCGTGTTCCCGGTCGGCGTGGAACTCGACCGTCTCGCCGGCGTCGACCTGATGGTCGACGCCGTCGACGGTGACCGTGAGGGTTCCGTCCAGCACGTGCAGGATCTCCCGGGTGCCGTGTGCGTGGTCGGCGGAGCGCAGCGTCTCGCCGGGGCGCATCCGCCACTCCCAGAGCTCGACCAGGTCGGGCTCGCCGAGGCCGCTGAGCAGACGCGCCGCGCCGCCGTGTTCGCCGCGCCACAACACCGGCGCCTCGTCCGCCGGGGTCACCCGCACCGGGGCTTCCTCGGCCGGCTCCAGCAGCCGGGCGATGGTGACGCCGAACGCGTCGGCGACGCGGCAGAGCGTGCCGATGCTCGGGTTGGTCCGCCCGCCCTCGATCTGCACCAGCATGCCCTTGCTGACGCCGGACCGGCCGGCCAGTTCCTCGAAGGACCAGCCGCGGGTGGCCCGCAACTCGCGTACCTGCTGGGCGACCGCGGCGGTCACCGCGCCCACCCGCCCACCGGCGTCGGTCATCATACTGTCCTTCACGGTCACTATTGTGGTACGACTACGGGATGCTTCCCATTGTGCTCGCCGCGGTGTCCGCGATCGCGTTCGGCACGGCCGACTTCTCCGGCGGCAAGGCGTCCCGACACGCCGACCCGATCGCCGTGACCGTGGTGTCCCAGGTGCTCAGCCTGCCGCTGCTGATCGTCCTCGTGCTCGTCGTACCCGGCTCTCCGGGCCGGGCCGACCTGGTGTGGGGCCTGCTCGCCGGGGTGGCCGGCGCGGCCGGCGTCATGCTGCTCTACCGCGCGCTCGCCACCGGCGTCATGTCGGTCGTGGCCCCGGTCACCGCGATCACCGCCGCGGTGGTCCCGATCGTCGTCGGGCTGGTCTTCGCCGCCTCTCCCGGCGCCGTCGCGCTCGGCGGCGCCGGGCTGGCCGTGGTGGCGATCGCGCTCGTCAGCCTGGGTGAGCGCGGCGTCTCCGGCCGCGTCTCCGGCCGCGTGGTCGGCATGGCGCTCGCCGCGGGCCTGCTCTTCGGCATCTTCTTCGCACTCCTCGGCCAGGCCGACGAGAGCGCCGGCATGTGGCCGGTGCTGGCGGTCCGCGTCAGCTCCATCGCGTTCGGCCTCGCGCTCGCCGCCCGCACCGGCGCGCGCCTGCGCATGGGTCCGCGGGTGCTCGGCTGGGCCGCCACCGCCGGCCTGCTCGACTCCGCGGCGAACGCGCTCTTCCTGGCCGCCGCCGGGCGCGGCCACCTCAGCGTGGTGGCGGCCATCGCCTCCCTCTACCCGGCGAGCACCGTCCTGCTCGCGCTCGCCGTCGACCGGGAGCGGCTACGGCCGGTCCAGGTGGCCGGGCTCGGCTTCGCCGCCGCCGCGCTCGTCCTGGCCAGCGTCTGAGACTGTCGCCGGGTCGCCCGCGCCCGTACCCTCGATGTCATGCGCGTCGCCGTCTGCCAGCTCAACGCCCGTGACGACCGCGCGGCGAACCTCGCCGCCGCCGAGGCCCTGCTGGTCCGGGCCGCGGCGGCCGGCGCCGACCTCGCGCTCCTTCCCGAGTACGTCGACTACCTCGGCCGCGCCGACCGGATGCCACCGGCCGAACCGGTCGACGGTGAGGTGGGGCGGTTCTTCGCCGAGACCGCCCGTCGGCTCGGCCTCTGGGTGATCGCGGGCTCGTTCCACGAGGCCGGTCCGGACCCGGCGCACACCTGGAACACCTCGTTGGTCTTCGACCGCGAGGGCGCGCTCGCCGCCGCGTACCGGAAGATCCACCTGTACGACGTGGAGATCCCCGGCCGGGTCTCCTATCAGGAGTCGGCCACGGTCGCGCCGGGCGAGAAGCCGGTGGTGGTCGAGGTGGAGGGGCTCCGGGTCGGTCTGTCGATCTGTTACGACCTGCGGTTCCCCGAGCTCTACCGGCAGCTCGCCGTCGACGGCGGCGCCGAGCTGCTGGTCGTGCCGGCCGCGTTCATGATGCACACCGGGCGGGACCACTGGGAGGTGCTGCTCCGGGCCCGGGCGATCGAGAACCAGTGCTTCGTGGCGGCGGCCGGTCAGACCGGTGACCACGATCCGGGGCGGACCTGTTTCGGGCGGAGCATGGTGGTCGACCCGTGGGGGACGGTGGTGAGCCAGGTCGCCGACGGCCCGGGGCTGGCCGTCGCCGAGGTTGACCTCGACCGGCTCCGGACCATCCGCGCGGAGCTGCCCAGCCTCGCCAACCGTCGGCTCTGACCCGGTCAGGTCTCCAGCAGGACACCCATCACGGTGAGGCCGGCGATCGCCGCCGCGGTGATCAGCAGCGCGGTGGTCATCCGGGAGGGGCCGCGCCGGACGAGGCGGCCCACCGACAGCACCAGCACGGCGAGCACGAAGGCCCCGATGACGAGCTGCCAGAACGGCAGCAGGAGACCGAGCAGAGTCTCCTCGGCCAGCGCCGGGAGCGGGGACACGTCAGCCATGCCGACACTCTGGCACGGCGACACCCGACGCGGACCTCCCCGACGGGTTCCTTTCCACCGGACGGCTCGCCGACCTGAGAATGACGATCATTGATTTGCCTTCCCGGGCCGCTCCGCGTAACTTTCTCTCTGCACGCGGGAGGCCGGGTCAAACCGGCCGAGAACGGGCACCAGGTTGGTGGCGGTCACGCCGAGCCAGGCTGGGGTTTCGGGCGGTGCAGGAAGACTCCGGAGACACGGGGTTGCGAATGCGAAGCCGGCCGGGTAGAGTTCGAAAGCCGGCAGGGAGCCGGGCGGGTTGCTGCGAAAGCGGCGCCGGCCGGTCCGCCGCAAACCACGACAGCAACGACCACCGGAGACGGTGAGCGTCAGCGTGGGTCGACTCGAACCAAGTTGATCGCCTCAAACATGAGGTTGACAGCGAATTTCGAGACGGGTAAGTTCGAGAGGTTGCCCCAAACGGGGGTTCTACGGTGTAGGGCTTCTGGTTGGTGTGTGGTTGTTCTTTGAGAACTCAACAGGGTGCTTGATAAGCCAGTGCCAATTGTTTTATACCCCGTGCTGGTGGCTGTCTTCGGATGGTTGCTGGTGGGGATTCCTTTGGCAACATTTTGTTGTCAGGACATTGTGTCCAACGAAAGTTTTTGTTGGAGAGTTTGATCCTGGCTCAGGACGAACGCTGGCGGCGTGCTTAACACATGCAAGTCGAGCGGAAAGGCCCTTCGGGGTACTCGAGCGGCGAACGGGTGAGTAACACGTGAGCAACCTGCCCTAGGCTTTGGGATAACCCCGGGAAACCGGGGCTAATACCGGATATGACCACATGTCGCATGGTGTGTGGTGGAAAGTTTTTCGGCCTGGGATGGGCTCGCGGCCTATCAGCTTGTTGGTGGGGTGATGGCCTACCAAGGCGACGACGGGTAGCCGGCCTGAGAGGGCGACCGGCCACACTGGGACTGAGACACGGCCCAGACTCCTACGGGAGGCAGCAGTGGGGAATATTGCACAATGGGCGGAAGCCTGATGCAGCGACGCCGCGTGAGGGATGACGGCCTTCGGGTTGTAAACCTCTTTCAGCAGGGACGAAGCGGAAGTGACGGTACCTGCAGAAGAAGCGCCGGCCAACTACGTGCCAGCAGCCGCGGTAAGACGTAGGGCGCGAGCGTTGTCCGGATTTATTGGGCGTAAAGAGCTCGTAGGCGGCTTGTCGCGTCGACCGTGAAAACCTGGGGCTCAACCCCAGGCCTGCGGTCGATACGGGCAGGCTAGAGTTCGGTAGGGGAGACTGGAATTCCTGGTGTAGCGGTGAAATGCGCAGATATCAGGAGGAACACCGGTGGCGAAGGCGGGTCTCTGGGCCGATACTGACGCTGAGGAGCGAAAGCGTGGGGAGCGAACAGGATTAGATACCCTGGTAGTCCACGCTGTAAACGTTGGGCGCTAGGTGTGGGGGGCCTCTCCGGTTCTCTGTGCCGCAGCTAACGCATTAAGCGCCCCGCCTGGGGAGTACGGCCGCAAGGCTAAAACTCAAAGGAATTGACGGGGGCCCGCACAAGCGGCGGAGCATGCGGATTAATTCGATGCAACGCGAAGAACCTTACCTGGGTTTGACATGGCCGCAAAACTTGCAGAGATGTAAGGTCCTTCGGGGGCGGTCACAGGTGGTGCATGGCTGTCGTCAGCTCGTGTCGTGAGATGTTGGGTTAAGTCCCGCAACGAGCGCAACCCTCGTTCGATGTTGCCAGCGCGTTATGGCGGGGACTCATCGAAGACTGCCGGGGTCAACTCGGAGGAAGGTGGGGATGACGTCAAGTCATCATGCCCCTTATGTCCAGGGCTTCACGCATGCTACAATGGCCGGTACAATGGGCTGCGATACCGTGAGGTGGAGCGAATCCCAAAAAGCCGGTCTCAGTTCGGATCGGGGTCTGCAACTCGACCCCGTGAAGTCGGAGTCGCTAGTAATCGCAGATCAGCAACGCTGCGGTGAATACGTTCCCGGGCCTTGTACACACCGCCCGTCACGTCACGAAAGTCGGCAACACCCGAAGCCGGTGGCCCAACCCTTGTGGAGGGAGCCGTCGAAGGTGGGGCTGGCGATTGGGACGAAGTCGTAACAAGGTAGCCGTACCGGAAGGTGCGGCTGGATCACCTCCTTTCTAAGGAGCACCATCCAGCGAAGGCTGGTATGGAGCCCGCGACCTGCGAATGTCGGGTCGGGGTGCTCGAATGGCGGAGACACTGGTGAGTTTTTCCTCGGCAACGGCCGGGATCCTTCTAGTACTGCTGACTTTCGGGTTGGTGTGGAGCGGAGTCCTGGTGCGGCTGGGGGAGGGCGGAGAGCACCCTGTTGGGTCCTGAAGGAACAACCGTTGGTTGTTTTCTTCGGAGCTGATGTCCGAGGTGATGCCTCGGGTTGGCGCCAGGCATGGCCTGGTCTCGCAAACCGTGATCCCGGTGGGGGTTGTAGGTGTGGGGCTGTGGGTTGTGGGTTGGTTGTTTGTTGAGAATTGCACAGTGGACGCGAGCATCTTTGTGGTCAAGTTGTCAAGGGCGAACGGTGGATGCCTTGGCACCAGGAGCCGATGAAGGACGTGGGAGGCCGCGATAGGCCTGGGGGAGCTGTCAACCAAGCTGTGATCCCAGGGTGTCCGAATGGGGGAACCCGGCATCAGTCATGTGATGTCACCCGCACCTGAACACATAGGGTGTGTGGGGGGAACGCGGGGAAGTGAAACATCTCAGTACCCGTAGGAAGAGAAAACAAATAGTGATTCCGTGAGTAGTGGCGAGCGAAAGCGGATTGAGGCTAAACCGGCTGCGTGTGATACCTGTCAGGGGTTGCGTGGTCGGGGTTGTGGGACCCTGCTGATTGTGCTGACACACAGTCGAGAAGTTACAAAGCTAGTGGTTAGTCGAACAGTCTGGAATGGCTGACCGTAGACGGTGATAGTCCGGTAGGTGAAAGCTGCTGGTCTTCTGTGGGTGTTCCCGAGTAGCGGCGGACTCCTGAAATCTGCCGTGAATCTGCCAGGACCACCTGGTAAGCCTAAATACTTCCTGGTGACCGATAGCGGACGAGTACCGTGAGGGAATGGTGAAAAGTACCCCGGGAGGGGAGTGAAATAGTACCTGAAACCGTTCGCCTACAATCCGTCGGAGCCTTACGGGGTGACGGCGTGCCTTTTGAAGAATGAGCCTGCGAGTTAGTGGCATGTGGCGAGGTTAACCCGTGTGGGGGAGCCGTAGCGAAAGCGAGTCTGAATAGGGCGCTCTTGAGTCGCATGCTCTAGACCCGAAGCGGAGTGATCTAGCCATGGGCAGGCTGAAGCGCGGGTAAGACCGCGTGGAGGGCCGAACCCACCAACGTTGAAAAGTTGGGGGATGACCTGTGGTTAGGGGTGAAAGGCCAATCAAACTCCGTGATAGCTGGTTCTCCCCGAAATGCATTTAGGTGCAGCGTCGCGTGTTTCTTGCCGGAGGTAGAGCACTGGATGGTCTAGGGGGCCCACAAGCTTACCGAAATCAGCCAAACTCCGAATGCCGGTAAGTGAGAGCGCGGCAGTGAGACTGCGGGGGATAAGCTTCGTAGTCGAGAGGGAAACAGCCCAGATCACCAGCTAAGGCCCCTAAGCGTGTGCTAAGTGGAAAAGGATGTGGGGTCGCATAGACAACCAGGAGGTTGGCTTAGAAGCAGCCACCCTTTAAAGAGTGCGTAATAGCTCACTGGTCAAGTGGTTCCGCGCCGACAATGTAGCGGGGCTCAAGCACACCGCCGAAGCTGTGGCATTCACACTTTACCTCGTGCCTCCTTGATGGGGTGTGCAGGTGTGTGGGTGGGTAGGGGAGCGTCGTGCCGGGGGTGAAGCGACGGGGTGACCTAGTTGTGGACACGGCACGAGTGAGAATGCAGGCATGAGTAGCGAAAGAAGGGTGAGAAACCCTTCCGCCGGATGACCAAGGGTTCCAGGGCCAGGCTAATCCGCCCTGGGTGAGTCGGGACCTAAGGCGAGGCCGAGAGGCGTAGTCGATGGACAACGGGTTGATATTCCCGTACCCGCGAAAGAGCGACCCTGACGAACCTCGTTGTGCTAACCACCCAAACCATCCACGACCTTCGGGTTGAGGGTGGGGAGCGTGGGAACCTGGCGGGTAGTAGTCAAGCGATGGGGTGACGCAGGAAGGTAGCTGATCCCGGCCGGTGGTTGTGCCGGGGTAAGCGTGTAGGCCGACGTGTAGGTAAATCCGCACGTCATATGGGCTGAGACGTGATGCCGAGCCGATTCAGGTGAAGTCAGTGATCCTATGCTGCCGAGAAAAGCCTCTAGCGAGTTCTGAGCGGCCCGTACCCCAAACCGACACAGGTGGTCAGGTAGAGAATACCGAGGCGATCGGGCGAACTGTGGTTAAGGAACTCGGCAAATTGCCCCCGTAACTTAGGGAGAAGGGGGGCCGGAGACGTGAAGCCCCGCGCGGGTGGAGCGTTGTATGGCCGCAGAGAGCAGGGGGAAGCGACTGTTTACTAAAAACACAGGTCCATGCGAAGAAGTAATTCGATGTATATGGACTGACGCCTGCCCGGTGCTGGAACGTTAAGGGGACCTGTTAGCCCGCAAGGGCGAAGCGGAGAACTTAAGCGCCAGTAAACGGCGGTGGTAACTATAACCATCCTAAGGTAGCGAAATTCCTTGTCGGGTAAGTTCCGACCTGCACGAATGGCGTAACGACTTCCCCACTGTCTCAACCACAGGCCCGGCGAAATTGCAGTACGAGTAAAGATGCTCGTTACGCGCGGCAGGACGGAAAGACCCCGGGACCTTTACTATAGCTTGACATTGGTATCTGAATTAGCTTGTGTAGGATAGGTGGGAGCCGGTGAAGCCTATACGCCAGTATGGGTGGAGGCAATCTTGAAATACCACTCTGGTTGATTTGGGTATCTAACTTCGGACCGTTATCCGGTTCAGGGACAGTGTCTGGTGGGTAGTTTAACTGGGGCGGTTGCCTCCTAAAGGGTAACGGAGGCGCCCAAAGGTTCCCTCAGCCTGGTTGGCAATCAGGTGTTGAGTGCAAGTGCACAAGGGAGCTTGACTGTGAGACTGACAGGTCGAGCAGGGACGAAAGTCGGGACTAGTGATCCGGCACTGGCATGTGGAAGCGGTGTCGCTCAACGGATAAAAGGTACCCCGGGGATAACAGGCTGATCTTCCCCAAGAGTCCATATCGACGGGATGGTTTGGCACCTCGATGTCGGCTCGTCGCATCCTGGGGCTGTAGCAGGTCCCAAGGGTTGGGCTGTTCGCCCATTAAAGCGGTACGCGAGCTGGGTTTAGAACGTCGTGAGACAGTTCGGTCCCTATCCGCCGTGCGCGTAGGATACTTGAGAAGGGCTGTCCCTAGTACGAGAGGACCGGGACGGACGAACCTCTGGTGTGCCAGTTGTCCCGCCAGGGGCACGGCTGGTTAGCTACGTTCGGAAGGGATAACCGCTGAAAGCATCTAAGCGGGAAGCTCGCTTCAAGATGAGGTATCCCACCCACATTTGTGGGGTAAGGCCCCCAGCTAGACGACTGGGTTGATAGGCCGGAAATGTAAGCCCGGTAACGGGTTCAGTTGACCGGTACTAATAGGCCGAGGACTTGACTACCAAGCTGCTACGCGTCCACTGTGCAACTCTGAACAAACACCAAACCCGCGCGCGTGTGTGGGTGGTTGGTTGATATGTTCATAGAGTTACGGCGGTCATGGCGGAGGGGAAACGCCCGGTAACATTCCGAACCCGGAAGCTAAGCCCTCCAGCGCCGATGGTACTGCACTCGGGAGGGTGTGGGAGAGTAGGACACCGCCGGACAATCTTTCAGTTCAGGGCCACCCCCACGGGGTGGCCCTGAACTGCGTTTCCGGCCCCTCACGAACGGCGCTGGACGCCTTCGCGGATCTCACGGAACAGCGTCGCCGCCTCGTCGACCGGGCGGCCGGGGAGCATGGCCATCGCCACGCTCCCGTGGTCCGCCCAGCCGCACACCGCGAAGTCGCCGCCGTCGCCGGTCGTCGTGCCGCACTTCATCACGCCACCGAGCCGGCCGGCGTCGACCTCGCGCACGCCGGCCACCTTGCCGGTCTCGTCGGCCATCAGGTCGAAGAGCGTGTCCAGGTCCCGTTCCGGCTGCCAGAGCAGGGTGGTCCCGCCGAACAGCAGCACCGACCGTTTCGCGTCCGCCGGGTCGGTGTAGACCGTACCGATGCTGTGGTCCAGCTCGATGTCGGCGGCGAAGCCGTCGCGCAGGTATTCGGCGGTGCTGCGGGCCCGTTCGCTGTCGTCGCGGGTGAACCCGGCCACGGCGTCCGGTTGGGTGAGCTGGGTGTCCTTCTCTTTCGCGACCCCCCAGCCGGCCAGGCCGAGCGCGCCGGCACCGGCGAGACCGACCGCCAGGGCGGCGGCCAGCACGATCTTCCGGCGCCGGGAGACGGGTCGGACTTCGGGCTCCAGCGCGGGGTCGCGGCGGCTCAGCCGGATCGGCTCGTTGGTCAGCTCGACCGGACCGTCACCCCCGTCGACCGGCCGCTCGGTGAGATGCGCGTCGGACATGTCCGCCACCGTACGCGAATCACAGGTGGCGCACGTCGGGTCCCGGAAAGCGCTCCGTAGACTTTCAGGGTGACCGAGAGACTGGACGCCCGACGCCCCGACGCCCCGACCCTTGCCGGCCAGTACCAGCCCGGCGAGGTAGAGCAGCGACGGTACGAGCAGTGGGTAGCCGGCGGGCACTTCCGGGCGTCGGCGGACAGCGACAAACCGCCGTTCACCATCGTCATCCCGCCGCCCAACGTCACCGGGTCGCTGCACATGGGCCACGCGTTCGAGCACACGCTGATGGACGCGCTCACCAGGCGCAAGCGGATGCTGGGCTACGAGGCGCTCTGGCTGCCCGGCATGGACCACGCCGGCATCGCCACCCAGAACCTGGTCGAGCGGCAGCTCGCCGGTGAGGGGCTGTCCCGGCACGACCTCGGCCGGGAGAAGTTCGTCGAGCGGGTGTGGCAGTGGAAGGCCGAGTCCGGCGGCGCGATCCTCGGCCAGATGCGCCGGCTCGGCGACGCGGTCGACTGGGACCGCGAACGCTTCACCATGGACGAGGGCCTGTCCCGGGCCGTGCAGACCATGTTCAAGAAGCTGTTCGACGACGGCCTGATCTACCGCGCCAACCGGATCATCAACTGGTGTCCGCGCTGCCTGACCGCGCTCTCCGACATCGAGGTGGAGCACACCGACGACGAGGGCGAGCTGGTCTCGATCCGCTACGGCGACGAGGTCGTGGTGGCCACCACCCGGGCCGAGACGATGCTCGGTGACACCGCGGTCGCGGTGCACCCGGAGGACGAGCGCTACCAGCACCTGATCGGCACCGAGGTGGCGCTGCCGCTGACCGACCGGCGGATCCCGATCGTCGCGGACGAGCACGTCGACCCGGCCTTCGGCACCGGCATGGTCAAGGTGACGCCGGCGCACGACCCGAACGACTTCGAGATCGGCCAGCGGCACGACCTGCCCTCGCTGACGATCATGGACGAGCGCGGCGTCATCACCGCGCCCGGTCCGTTCCAGGGCCTGGACCGGTACGAGGCCCGCCCGGCGATCGTGGCGGCGCTGCGCGAGCAGGGCCGGATCGTGGCCGAGAAGCGGCCGTACCTGCACGCGGTGGGGCACTGCTCGCGGTGCAAGACGACTGTCGAGCCGCGGTTGTCGCTCCAGTGGTTCGTCAACACCGCGCCGCTGGCGAAGGCGGCCGGCGACGCGGTGCGCGACGGCCGGGTGAAGGTCGAGCCGGCGGAGCTGGCCAAGCGCTACTTCGCCTGGGTCGACAACATGCACGACTGGTGCATCTCCCGCCAGTTGTGGTGGGGACACCGCATCCCGGTCTGGTACGGCCCGGCCGGCGAGATCGTCTGCGTCGGCCCGGACGAGGCGCCGCCGACCGGCGACGGCTGGCGGCAGGACGAGGACGTCCTCGACACCTGGTTCTCCAGCGGCCTGTGGCCGTTCTCCACCCTCGGCTGGCCGGAGCAGACCCCCGACCTGGCGAAGTTCTATCCGACGAGCGTGCTGGTCACCGGCTACGACATCCTGTTCTTCTGGGTCGCCCGGATGATGATGTTCGGCCTGTACGCGATGGACGGCGTCCAGCCGTTCGACGTGGTGGCGCTGCACGGCATGGTCCGCGACGAGCACGGCAAGAAGATGTCGAAGTCGTTCGGCAACGTGGTCGACCCGCTCGACTGGATCGACAGGTTCGGCGCCGACGCCACCCGGTTCACGTTGGCCCGGGGCGCCAACCCCGGTCAGGACGTGCCGGTCAGCGAGGAGTGGTGCCAGGGCTCCCGCAACTTCTGCAACAAGCTCTGGAACGCCACCCGGTTCGCGCTGCTCAACGGCGCGCACACCGACGGCCCGCCGCCGGTGGCCGGTGACCTGTCGACGGTGGACAGGTGGATCCTGTCCCGGCTGGCGCACGTCACCGCGGAGGTGGACGAGCAGTTCGAGGCGTACGAGTTCGCGAAGGTCTGTGATCTGCTCTACCACTTCGCCTGGGACGACGTCTGCGACTGGTACGTCGAGTTGAGCAAGCCGGTGCTCGCCGAGGGCGGGCCGGCGGCGGACGCCACCCGACGGGTGCTGGGGCACGTGCTGGACCAGCTCCTGCGGCTGCTGCATCCGGTGATCCCGTTCGTCACCGACGAGCTGTGGACCGCGCTGAGCGGCGCGGAGACGCTGCTGCGGACGGACTGGCCGGTGGCCGACCGTACCGGCATCGACGACGCCGCGGAGGCGGAGGTCGCCACGTTGCAGCGGGTGGTGACCGAGGTCCGGCGGTTCCGGTCGGACCAGGGGCTGCGGCCGACGCAGCGGGTCGCCGCCCGGCTCGACGGCCTGGCCGGCGCGGGCATCGCGGCGCACGAGCCGCTGGTCCGGTCGCTGGCCCGGCTCGACGCGCCCGGCGACGACTTCCAGGCCGCCGCGACGCTTGCCATGCCCGGCGAGGTCAGTGTCGCGCTCGACACCCGCGGCGCGATCGACGTGGCCGCCGAGCGGGCCCGGCTCACGAAGGACCGGGCGGCGGCGGAGAAGGAGGCCACCCAGGCGCGGGCCAAGCTGGGCAATCCGGCATTCGTCGGCAAGGCGCCGGAGCCGGTGGTCGCGAAGATCCGCGAGCGGCTGGCGGTGGCCGAGGCGGACCTGGTCCGGATCGACGCCGCGTTGGAGGCACTGCCCTCGTGAGTGACCGCACCGATCACGCCGCGTTCGCCGAGGTGGAGGCCGGGCTCAACGCGCGCGGCTTCACCCGGATGCGGTTCGAGCTGGAGAAGATCGAGAGCCTGCTCGACCTGCTCGGCAGCCCGCAGCGGGCGTACCCGTCGATCCACCTGACCGGCACCAACGGCAAGACCTCGACGGCCCGGATGATCGACTCACTGTTGCGGGCGTTCGGGCTGCACACCGGGCGCTACACCAGCCCGCACCTGGAGACCGTGCGGGAGCGGATCAGCCTGGACGGCGAGCCGGTGAGCGAGGAGCGGTTCGTGGCCACGTACCGCGAGATCGCGCCGTTGGCCGAGTTGGTCGACCAGCGGTCGGCCGAGCCGCTGACGTACTTCGACCTGACCACGGCGCTGGCGTTCGCCACGTTCGCCGACGCCCCGGTCGACGTCGCGGTGGTGGAGGTGGGGTTGGGCGGCGCGGAGGACGCGACGAACGTGATCCAGGCCGGCGTCGCCGTGATCACCCCGATCGGGCTGGACCACACCGAGTGGCTGGGCGACACGATCGAGGACATCGCGCTGCACAAGGCGGGCATCATCCACCCCGGCGCCACCGTGATCGCGGCGGCGCAGGAGGAGGAGGCGGCCCGGCCGATCCTGGAACGCTGCGCCGAGGTCAACGCCACCGTCGCCCGGGAGGGCGCCGAGTTCGGGGTGCTGCGCCGGGCGGTCGCCGTCGGCGGCCAGGTGTTGAGCATCCAGGGCCTGGGCGGGGTGTACGAGGAGGTGTTCCTCCCGTTGCACGGCGCGCACCAGGCGCAGAACGCGGCCGTGGCGCTGGCCGCGGTGGAGGCGTTCCTGGGCGCCGGCGCACGGCGGCAGCTCGACATCGAGGCGGTCCGGGAGGGCTTCGCCGCGACCAGCTCACCGGGCCGGCTGGAGCGGGTGCGCACCGCCCCCACGGTGCTGCTCGACGGCGCGCACAACCCGCACGGGATGGCCGCCACGGTCACCGCGTTGCAGGAGGAGTTCGCGTTCAGCAAGCTCGTCGGCGTGCTGGCCGTGCTCGGCGACAAGGACGCCGCCAGCCTGCTCGAACTGCTCGAACCGGTGCTCGACACGGTCGTGGTCGCGGCGAACAGCTCACCCCGGGCCATGCCCGTCGACGAGTTGGCCGAGCTGGCCCGGGAGGTCTTCGGCCCGGACCGGGTGCAGGTGGCCCGGGACATGCCGGACGCCATCGAGGCGGCCGTGGCCGAGGCCGAGTCCGACGTGCCGGGTGAGCTGGCCGGCGTGGGCGTGCTGATCACCGGTTCGGTGGTGACCGTGGCCGACGCCCGCCGGCTGTTCAAGCGATGACCGGCCCGTCGCCGGAGGGCTCGGGCGGCCCGCGCCGCTCCGGGTTGCGCAACCCCGACAAGGCGGTACGCGGTCTGGGCGCCGGCACGCTCGCGCTGGAGGCCCTTGTGCTGCTGCTGGCCATCCAGCCGATCCGGGTGGTCGGCGGCGACCTGGGCGGCGCCGCGATCGGCGCGATCGTCGCGCTGGCGGTGGCCTGCGTGGTCTTGGCCGGGATGATGCGCCGTGGCTGGGCGTGGCACGCGGGCACCGTGGTGCAGGGCCTGTTGCTGCTCTCCGGGCTGCTGCACTGGTCGCTGTTCGTGCTCGGGGTGATCTTCGCGCTGGTGTGGGCGTACGCGTGGCACGTGCGGCGGGTCATTCTCGGCTGAGCGCCGCGGTTGTTAAGCGGGGCCCCTTCCTATCGCCCAGGCGTTAAGAAGGGGCCCCTCCTTGCATCTTCAGGCGTCGGCGAGGGAGCGCCACTGGGTGAGTGCGACGCCGTGACCGTCGGGGTCGCGGAAGGCGGCGGCCCACACCTCCAGCTTGGTGCCCCGGTTGACCACGCGCGGGGCGTACGTGAAGCGCACGCCGCCCTCCCGCAGTCGCTCGTACGCCGCCTGGATGTCGTCGACCTCCAGGTTGACGTGCACCAGCCGGCGGCTGATCGGGGCGGCCCCGGTGACCCGGCGCAGCACCAGCCGGGTCGGCCCGGAACCGAGCACGGCGTTCCCCTCGCCCCGGTCCAACTCGTCGAAGCCCAGCTCGCGGTAGAAGTCGAGGGACCGGTCCAGGTCGGTGACGAGCAGGGTGATGCCGACGCCGCTGATCGGGCTGGCCAGATCGTCCGGCTCGGCGTCGCCGGCCGGGCCGAAGATCGCCTCGTCCAGCTCCTGCGGGGTGGGCGGCGCGTCCGGCTCCGGGGCGTCGAGCGGCACGTCGATCGACTCCACCGGCACGGTGTCGGGGGCCTGTTCCTCGGTCGGCGGGCGGGGCGACGGCGCGCGTCGGGGGAGCCGGCCGACCGGGATCGGATCGACCAACTGCCCCTCCAACACGACCGGGCCGCCGGGGCGCTGCTGGCGCATCACCACCGGCCCGCGCTCCTCGGGTTGGCGCGGGACGTCGGCCGGCAGGGGGTCCGGCGCGGGCGGGTAGTCGTCGCGGAAGTCGTCCTCCGGGGCGCGTCCGGCCCACGGCGGGGCCTCCTGCCCGATGAGCGTCTCGTCGAGCGGGTCCGCCTCGGCGTACTCGGGGGGCAGGTCGGCGGGCGTGCCGGCGCTCTCGGCGTGGGTGGGCACCTCGTCCCAGAGCACCCGGACGTGGCGCTGGTCGTCGAGGGCCACCCGGACGGGCAGCGCCTGGCCGAGCGAGGGCCACTTGGCGACCGGCACCCGAGGCTCGATGATCTTCTTGGAGCGGGGCGGCAGCCCCGGGGCGTCGATCACCAGTTGCAGCTCGCAGCGGCCGAACGCGTACTGGCTCGGTGGTTCGGAGGCGCTGTGCACGTGCCCCAGGCCGACCACCCAGGTGCGCCCGCCGCCGCGCACCATGGCCAGGGCGACCGCCAGCACCAGCAACGCGACGCCGAGCGCCACGATCGCCCAACTGGTCATGCCGAGCCCGAACAGGGTCACGAAGGTGGCCACGGTGCCCAGCACCGCGCCGATCAGTTTGCGTACCGGCGCGATGGTGCGGTTCCCGCCATTCGCCACAGTGGACCTCCCAGGGGTTCCAGGGCCAGGCTAGGCCGCCGCGGCGGGCCAGGGAAGACGCAGCCGCCGCGCCGGCGCCGGGACCGGGTCGCTACGCTGACCGTACCCAGCCCAGCCGGTTTGAGCGCACAGGAGGCAACAGCGTGTCCAGCAGCAGCCCGGACGAGCGGACGCTCGTACTGATCAAGCCCGACGCGGTGCGCCGTGGTCTGGTGGGCGAGATCCTGTCCCGGTTCGAGCGCAAGGGCCTGCGGATCGACGCGCTGGTGAACCGGACCATGGACGGCGACTTCGCCGACCAGCACTACGCCGAGCACGTCGACAAGCCGTTCTACCCGCCGCTGAAGACGTTCATGACCGGCGGCCCGCTGGTGGCGCTGGTGCTCTCCGGCGACCAGGTGATCGACGTGGTCCGCGGGATGATCGGCAGCACCGACGGCCGCAAGGCCGCCGCCGGCACCATCCGCGGCGACCTGTCCCTGTCGAACCGGGAGAACCTGGTGCACGCCTCCGACTCGGTCGACAGCGCCAAACGCGAGATCGCCCTCTGGTTCCCCGAGCTGGGCTGACTCCTCCCTCAGCCGCCGATCCGGGTCAGCTTGTCGGGGTTGCCGACCAGGTAGAGGCCGGTGATCCGGCCGCCGGCGGCGGCGACGCCGAGGGTGTACCGGATGCCGCTCGGCCAGCTCAGCAGCAGCGCGGGCGCACCGTTGAGCTCCACCGGCGTGGCCCGCACCCCGGGGCGGCGGCGGCCGTACACGCCGGCGAAGAAACGGGCGATCCGGTCCGCGCCGTACACCGGGTTCCGGGCCGCGCGGATCCGTCCGCCGCCGTCGGACCAGGCGGTGGCGTCGGCCGCGACCAGGTCGGTCAGCCGGGCTAGGTCGCCGTCGCGGGCGGCGGCGAGGAACGCGTCGAGCAGCCGCCGCTGCTCGGCCGGGTCCGCGGTGAAGCGCCGCCGCTCCCCGGCGAGCCGGGACGCCGCGCGGTGGTGCAACTGGCGGCAGTCCGCCGCCGACCGGTCCAGGATCTCGCCGACCTCCGCGTACGGCAGGGCGAACGCGGTGTGCAGCACGTACACCGCCCGCTCCGGCGGGGTGAGTCGCTCCAGCAGGTGCAGCAGGGCGGTGGAGACCGTCTCCCGCAGCTCGACGGTCTCCAGCGGCCCGAACGGCGACGGGTCGGTGGGGACTGGTTCGGGCAGCCACGGGCCGACGTACGTCTCCCGGGTGGCCTGGCGGGCGCGGAGCCGGTCCAGCGCCAGCCGGGTCACCACCCGGGACAGGTACCGGCGCGGCTCGGCGACCGTGTCGCGGTCGACGTCGAGCCAGCGCAGGTACGTCTCCTGGAGCACGTCCTCGGCGTCGTGCAGGCTGCCCAGCAGCCGGTACGCCAGCCCGAGCAGCATCGGCCGGTGCGCGGTGAGCGCACCGGCCGCCTCCGTCGCGCCGATCGCGGTCACACCTCGCGCGGCGGCTCGGTCCGGCTGCTGATCACGATCCGGTTCCACACGTTGATTGTGGCGATCGCGATGACCAGGTCGGCCAGTTCCCGCTCCGACCAGACCTTCGCGGCGGCGTCCCACACCTCGTCCGGCACGCCGTGTTCGCCGAGCCGGGTGACCGCGTCGGTCAGGGCCAGCGCGGTCCGCTCCCGCTCGTCGAAGAACGACGGGGCCTCCCGCCAGGCGGACAGGGCGAAGAGCCGCCGGCTGTCCTCCCCGTTGGCGAGCGCCTCCCGGGTGTGCATGTCCACGCAGAACGCGCAGCCGTTGAGCATCGACGCCCGCACCTTCACCAGCTCCAACACGGTGTGGTCCAGGTTGCCCCGGATGTACGTCTCCAGCCCGCGCACCGCCGCGTACGCCTCCGGCGCCACCGCCGCCAGGTTGATCCGGCTCATTCGTTGCCTCCCTCGTGTCGTCCGTACGTGGGCACGACGGATCCCGGCCCGGCCGGTGTGACGGCGCGGCGGTGTGACGGTCGTCATGGCGAGGTCTGGACAGCCGTCGTTGACGTGCCGGCCACCTCGGTCCGCGTCACCGGTCATGTCCGGCCGGTAGACCGGGCTGGCGACTTCGCCCAACGGGAGGATCAATGACCCACATCGACCGACGTACGCTGCTCCGCGCCGGCCTGGTCGCCGGCGCGGGAGCCGCCGGCGGCGCGCTGCTCGGCGCGCCCGGCGCGCCCGCCGCCCCCGGATGGCGGCCCAGCGGCCGGCCGCTGCTCACCCACGGCGTGCAGAGCGGCGACGTGACCGCCGACTCGGCGCTGGTCTGGACCCGGGCGGACCGGCCCGGCCGGATGCTGGTCGAGGTGGGCCGCCGGCCCGACCTGCGCGGCGCGCGGCTGGTGCGCGGCCCGGTGGTCGACCCAACCGGTGACTTCACCGGCAAGGTCCGGCTGCGCGGCCTGCCGTCCGGCGAGCGGCTGCACTACCGGGTGCGGGTGGAGAGCCTGGACCGGCACGGGGCGGACAGCGCGCCGCTGACCGGTTCGTTCACCACCGCGCCGGGGCGGCACCAGCGGCGGGACGTGCGGTTCGTCTGGACCGGCGACATCGTCGGGCAGGGCTGGGGGATCAGCCCGGACTTCGACGGCCTGGCCATCTTCCGGGCGATGCGCGAGCGCCGCCCGGACTTCTTCCTGTGCAGCGGCGACACCGTGTACGCGGACGGCCCGCTGACCGAGCGGGTCACGCTGCCCGACGGCCGGCCCTGGCGCAACCTGGTGACCGCGGAGAAGAGCAAGGTCGCCGAGACGCTTGCCGAGTACCGCGGGCAGTTCGCGTACAACCTGCTCGACGAGCACCTGCGGGCGTTCGCCGCGCAGGTGCCGCAGGTCAACCAGTGGGACGACCACGAGGTGCTGAACAACTGGTACCCGGGGGAGATCCTGGTCGACGACCGCTACACCGAGAAGCGGGTGGACGTGCTGGCGACCCGGGCCCGGCAGGCGTTCCACGAGTGGCTGCCGGTGCGCGACGGCGGGCCGCTGTACCGCCGGCTGTCGTACGGGCCGCTGCTCGACGTGTTCGTGCTGGACATGCGCACCTACAAGGATCCGAACGACGGCAACACGTACGCCGACCCGGCGCGCGGCCTGCTCGGCCGGGCGCAGCGGGAGTGGCTGGTCCGGGAGCTGAAGGCGTCCCGGGCCACCTGGAAGGTGATCGCCAACGACCTGCCGATCGGCCTGGTGGTGCCGGACGGTCCGGGCGCCCAGGAGGGCGTGGCGCAGGGCGACCCGGGCGTGCCGGCCGGGCGCGAGCTGGAGTTCGCCGAGGTGCTGCGCTCGGCGCACCGGGCCGGTGTGACCGGCCTGGTGTTCCTCACCGCCGACGTGCACTACACGGCCGCCCACCACTACGACCCGGCGCGCGCCGCGGTGGGGGACTTCAGCCCGTTCTGGGAGTTCGTCTCCGGCCCGGCGCACGCCGGCGCGTTCGGGCCGAACGCGCTCGACGGCACGTTCGGCCCGCGGGCCGTCTTCGTGCACGCGCCGCCGGTCGCGAACACCTCCCCGGCCGAGGGCTTCCAGCACTTCGGCGAGGTGGAGATCGACGCCGAGACGGCGGCTCTCACGGTGCACCTCCGCGACCGCACCGGCGCGTCCCTCTGGACCACCACGCTCCCGGCGCCCACCCGCCGCTGAGGTGTTAAGCGGGGCCCCTTCCTCTACCGAATGCGTTAAGAAGGGGCCCCTCCTTACTCGGAGGCGGAGGGGGTGAGGGAGCGGGTAAGCTTGGGCGTACAGGCGACGACCCGGCCATCACCGGTGAGCCTCCGGAAGAACAGCCGGGCAACCGGCCCAGTAGAACCGGACGGGACGGCCCGTCACAGCCGACAAATGAGCGGGCGGTCGATCCTGACCGCCAAGCGGGGTGGTACCGCGGGCCAACCCGGGGGAGCCGACACGGCCGACCCGGTGAGGTTCGTCCTCGCAGACCCACCGACGAGTGAGCTGCGCGAGGAGAGCGACCCCCGATGGCCTATCCGTTGCACGACCCGGCCGGCGCCGGCGTCCCGGCGAGCCCGGACCTGCCCGCGGTCGAGCGCCGGGTGCTGGAGCACTGGACCGCCGACAAGACCTTCGAAGCGTCCGTGGAAGCCAGGCCGACCGGCCAGGACGGCAAGAACGAGTACGTCTTCTACGACGGCCCGCCGTTCGCCAACGGCCTGCCGCACTACGGCCACCTCTTCACCGGGTACGTGAAGGACGTGGTGCCGCGCTACCAGACGATGCGCGGGCGGCACGTGGAGCGCCGGTTCGGCTGGGACTGCCACGGCCTGCCGGCCGAGGTGGTGGCCGAGAAGCAGCTCGGCATCACCACCAAGGCGGAGATCCTCGACCTCGGCGTGGCCCGGTTCAACGACGCCTGCCGGGCCAGCGTGCTGGAGTTCACCCAGGACTGGGAGCGCTACGTCACCCGGCAGGCCCGCTGGGTGGACTTCGACAACGACTACAAGACGCTCGACCTGGACTACATGGAAAGCGTCATGTGGGCCTTCAAGACCCTGCACGACAAGGGCCTGGTCTACGAGGGCTTCCGGGTGCTGGCGTACTGCTGGCGGTGCGAGACCCCGCTGTCGAACACCGAGACCCGGATGGACGACGTCTACCGGGACCGGCACGACCCGACCCTGACGGTGTGGTTCGAGCTGACCGCCGACGAGAACGCGCCGGAACTCGTCCGGGGCCCGGTGAACCTCGGCGTCTGGACCACCACCCCGTGGACGCTGCCGTCGAACCTGGCGCTCGCCGTCGGCCCCGACATCCGGTACGCGGTGCTGGAGCGCGACGGGCAGCGGTTCGTGGTCGGGGAGTCCCGCCTCGGCGCGTACGCCAAGGAGTTGGAGGGATACGAGCAGGTCGGCTGGGTGACCGGCAAGGCCCTCGTCGGGCGTCGCTACACGCCGCTCTACGACTTCCTGGTCGAGCCGGCCGGGCCGAACGCCTACCAGGTGCTCGGCGCGGAGTTCGTCACCACCGAGGACGGCACCGGGATCGTCCACCTGGCGCCGGCCTTCGGTGAGGACGACCAGAACACCTGCAACGCGGCCGGCATCCCGACCGTCGTCACGGTGGACGACCACACCCGGTTCACCGCGCTGGTCCCGCCCTATCAGGGCGAGCAGGTCTTCGACGTCAACAAGCCGGTGATCCGGGAGCTGAAGGAGCGGGGGGTGGTGCTGCGGCAGGACGTCTACACCCACTCGTACCCGCACTGCTGGCGCTGCGACACCCCACTGGTCTACAAGGCGGTGTCGTCGTGGTTCGTCGCGGTGACGCGGTTCCGGGACCGGATGGTCGAGCTGAACCAGCAGATCAACTGGACGCCGGGGCACATCAAGGACGGCTCGTTCGGCAAGTGGCTCGCCAACGCCCGGGACTGGTCGATCAGCCGGAACCGGTTCTGGGGCTCGCCGATCCCGGTGTGGCGCTCCGACGACCCGAACTATCCGCGCGTCGACGTGTACGGGTCGCTCGACGAGATCGAGCGGGACTTCGGCGTACGCCTGACCGACCTGCACCGGCCGGCGGTGGACGACCTGGTCCGCCCCAACCCGGACGACCCGACGGGCAAGGCGATGATGCGCCGGGTGCCGGAGGTGCTGGACTGCTGGTTCGAGTCCGGCTCGATGCCGTTCGCCCAGGTGCACTACCCGTTCGAGAACGCGGACTGGTTCGAGCACCACTACCCGGGTGACTTCATCGTCGAGTACATCGGGCAGACCCGTGGCTGGTTCTACACCATGCACGTGCTGGCCACCGCGTTGTTCGACCGACCGGCGTTCCGCAACTGCCTGAGCCACGGCATCCTGCTCGGCTCCGACGGGCGCAAGATGTCCAAGAGCCTGAAGAACTATCCGGACGTCTACCACGTGTTCGACTCCTACGGGTCGGACGCGATGCGGTGGATGCTGATGTCGTCGCCGGTGCTGCGCGGCGGGGACATGGCGGTCACCGAGACGCTGATCCGGGACGCGGTGCGGCAGGTGCTGCTGCCGCTGTGGAACGTCTGGTACTTCTTCACGCTCTACGCCAACGCGGACGGTCACACCGCGCGTCGTCGTACCGACTCCACCAACGTGCTCGACCGGTACGTGCTGGCGAAGACGAACGAGCTGGTGGCGACCGCCGGCGCGCAGATGGACGCCTACGACATCTCCGGCGCGTGCGCGACCGTCCGGTCCTACCTGGACGCGCTCACCAACTGGTACGTGCGCCGCTCGCGGGACCGGTTCTGGGCCGGCGACGCGGACGCGTTCGACACGCTCTGGACCGTGCTGGAGACGCTCTGCCGGGTGGTGGCGCCGCTGGCGCCGCTGACCGCGGAGGAGATCTGGCGTGGGCTGACCGGCGAGCGGTCGGTGCACCTGACCGACTGGCCGTCCGCCGACGAGTTCCCGGCCGACCACGGGCTGGTCTCCGCGATGGACAACGTCCGGGCGGTCGCCTCGGCGGCGCTGTCCCTGCGCAAGGCGAAGGGCCTGCGGGTCCGGCTGCCGCTGCCGACGCTGACCGTGGCGTCGCCGGTCGCCGACCAGCTCCGGCCGTTCGCCGACCTGGTCGCCGACGAGGTCAACGTGAAGGAGGTCGTCCTCACCGGCGAGGTGGCGGCCTACTGCCAGCAGGTGCTGACCGTGGTGCCGCGGGCGCTCGGCCCGCGCGTCGGCAAGAAGGTCCAGCAGGTGATCAAGGCGGTCAAGGCGGGTGAGTGGGAGCTGCGCGACGGTGCCCCGGTCGCCGCCGGGGTCACCCTGGCCGAGGGCGAGTACGAGCTGCGCCTGGTCGCCGCGGACGCGGAGCACTCCGCCCCGCTGCCCGGTGGTGAGGGCGTGGTCGTGCTGGACACCGAGGTCACGCCGGAACTGGCCGCCGAGGGGCTGGCCCGGGACGTGGTCCGGGTGGTCCAGCAGGCCCGCCGCGACGCCGACCTGGACGTCTCCGACCGGATCACGGTGGCGGTCTCCGCGTCCGAGGAGGTGCGCGCGGCGGTGGCCACGTACGGCGACTTCGTGGCGCGGGAGGTGCTGGCCGAGAGCGTCGACGTCGCTTCCGGCTCCGCCGACCTCGACGGCTTCGCCGGCGAGGTCGGCGACGGCGAGCGCGTGGTGGTCACCGTCCGCCGGGTGTAAGGAGGGGCCCCTGCTTAACGCATTCGGTAGAGGAGGGGCCCCCGCTTAACCGGGCGCACCGAGCGGGTGGACTGCGGGCCACCCGCTCGGCCGCGGGTGACGGCGTCGGCTACCGTGACAGCGCCTGTTTCGCGTACGACCGCCGGAGGACCCGTGCCCCTGCTCTACACCATCGGCAAGCTCACCGTGGCGCCCGCGCTCCGGTTGGCCTTCCGGCCGCACGCGGAGGGGTTGGAGCACATCCCGGCGACCGGCGGCGCGATCTTCGCGGGCAACCACCTCTCCGTCGCCGACGAACTGCTGCTCGGCACCGTGGTCCCCCGACACCTGGCGTTCTGGGCCAAGTCGGAATACTTCAGCGGCACCGGCCTCAAGGGCGGCTTCTCCAAGTTCGTCCTCACCGGGCTGGGCGCGATCCCGGTCGAGCGGGGCGGCGGGCGGGCGGCGCTCTCCGCGTTCGACGCCGCGATCCCGGTGCTCAAGGCCGGTGACCTGGTCGCCGTCTACCCGGAGGGCACCCGCTCCCCGGACGGCCGGCTCTATCGCGGTCGCACCGGCGCGACCCGGCTGGCGGTGGCCGCCGGGGTGCCGATCATCCCGGTCGGCGTGACCGGCACCGACAAGGCCCAGCCGATCGGGACCCGGGTGCCCCGCCCCGGCCGCGCCAAGATCACCATCAAGTTCGGCAAGCCGATCGACTTCACCGGCCGGCCCGACGACCGCGCGTCGCTGCGGACCATGACCGACGAGCTGATGGCCGAGATCCAGAAGCTCACCGGCCAGGAGTACGTGCCGCGCTACGCCCCGAAGCGCAGCGAGCAGCCGCCGGCCTGACCCGCCGCTCAGGACTGCTTCGGGACCACCACCTGCTGGCGCAACTCGTTCAGCAGCCGGCCGCTGTCATCCACGGACAGCCGGGTGAACACACCGGTGGTCAGGCTGCCGTGGTCGACCGACGTGCACACCACCACCGTGTCGCCGTCCGCCCGGCCGACCGCGCAGCGCTCGTAGCGGCCCCGGACACCGGTGTCCACGGCCACCGAGGGTTGTAGCTCGTAGTCGCCGGCCAGGCGCTTCAGCTCGGCCTCGGCGTCGGACTCCGGGCTGAACCGCAGGCCGGTGCTGCCGAAGAGGGTCACCCGCTTGCCGTCGTTCGTGGCGTAGATGCCGGCGAACGTGTCCTCGGCGAGCAGGTGCGCCTGGCGTACCTGGCCCTTCAGCTTCTCGGCGTCGGCCCGGCTGCGTTCGTCCTGACGCAGCCGCATCGAGTCGATCCGGTCGGGGAGGCTGGCGCTGGCCGGATACTGGCTGGACAGCGGCTGGACCCACCAGAGCGGGACGCCGCAGCAGCAGGCCACGGTGAGCAGCAGCACCCAGGGCCAGCGGCGTCGTCGGCGTACCGGCACCGGCACATACCCCTTGGGGGCCCGCCACCCGGGCGGCGGCGCGGCCGGTGGCGCGGTCTTCCTCCGACGCTGCTTCGGCGGCCGGGCCGGGCCGACCGGGCCCGGCGGCGGGGTGTGCGCCGGCGGTGACACCGGCCGCGTGGCCGGCAGACCAGGGTACGGCGGGTTGTGCGCCGGTGGTGCTACCGGCGGACCCGGGTACGGCGGGGTGTGCGCGGGCGGTGACACCGGGTGGGCGGGCTGCGGCGCCGGGTGCGTCGGCACCGGCCAGGGCATGGTGTACGGCGTCGTCGCCGGCAGCTCCGGCAACTCGGTGGAGGGCAGGTTCCACCCGGTGGTGTCCACCCCGGCCCACGGGTCGACCGGCGTGGCGTGCTCGGGCGAGTCGATCGGTGGCACCGGCGTGGGCTCGGCGGACTCGCCCCAGCCGCGGCGGCGTGCCGGCGGGGGCGGGACCGGGGCGGAGCCGCTCCAGCGGGGTGCCTGGGGCTCCACGCGGGTGGGCGGTGGCGCGTCCTCGACCCGGGTGGGGTCGACGGCGGGCGGAGCCGGTGTGACGGGGGCGGGCACGCTGGCGGAGCCGCGGGCGCGACCCGTGCGGGCGGCCGGCTCGGTGCCGGGGCCCTCGGCCGCCTCCACGCCGGTCGTCGCCGCAGCCGTCTCCGCCGTCGCTGCCTGCTCGGGCTGCTCGGGCGCGTCGGCGTCCTTCGTCGCGGACGGCGTGTCCTCCGTCGTCGACGGCGCGTCGGGTGCCGGCGGCGCGTCGTCCGTCGTCGACGGCGCGTCGGGTGCCGAGGGCGCGCTCTCCGTCCTCGACGGCACGTCGGTCGCGGCCGGCACGTCGGGTGCCGACGGCGCGGTGGCGTCCTCGGCGTCGGCCGGTGTCGGTACGACGGTCGGCGGCTCGGTGACGGTCGGCTCCTCGGCCCCGTCGGCCGGCCGGCCCGCCCCCGGCTGCGGCTGCGGCATCGCGGCAATCTCCTCTCGCACCCGTTGCGAGGTTAGTACCGCCCCGCCACCGGCCACGAATCGCCGACTGATGATCAAGGAGTTCGGGCCGGTGGCGGGTGGGCGGGGACGACAACTCCTTGATCACCCGAACGGATGCCGCCGGAAGGGTGCCGGTGGGGCAGGAGCGGACGGGGCACCGCGTACCCTTGGGCATCATGAGTGCCCCGTCCACGACCCCACGTCCCCCGGCCGCCAACTCGGTGTGGCCCCGGCTGGAGCCGCTGCTGCCGCAGGTGACCAAACCCATCCAGTACGTGGGTGGCGAGCTGGGCGCGGTGGTCAAGGACTGGGACGCGGCGACCGTCCGGTGGGCGTTGATGTATCCGGACGCGTACGAGGTGGGCCTGCCCAACCAGGGCGTGCAGATCCTCTACGAGGTGCTCAACGAGCTGCCCGACGTGCTCGCCGAGCGCACCTACGCGGTCTGGCCGGACCTGGAGGCGTTGATGCGCGCCCACGGCGTGCCGCAGTTCACCGTCGACGCGCACCGGCCGGTGCGTGACTTCGACGTGTTCGGTGTGTCGTTCTCCACCGAGCTGGGCTACACCAACCTGCTCGCCGCGATCGACCTGGCCGGCATCCCGCTGCTCGCCGCCGACCGCACCGACGCCGACCCGGTGATCGTGGCCGGCGGGCACGCCGCGTTCAACCCGGAGCCGATCGCCGACTTCATCGACGCCGCGGTGCTCGGCGACGGCGAGGAGGCGGTGCTGGAGATCACCACCATCGTCCGGGAGTGGAAGGCCGAGGGCGCGCCCGGCGGCCGGGACGAGCTGCTGCTGCGGCTGGCCCGCACCGAGAGCGTCTACGTGCCGCGCTTCTACGACGTCGACTACCTGCCCGACGGGCGGATCCAGCGGGTCGTGCCGAACCGCCCGGACGTGCCGTTCCGGGTGCACAAGCGCACGACGATGGACCTGGACGCCTGGCCGTACCCGAAGAAGCCCCTGGTCCCGCTCGCCGAGACGGTCCACGAGCGGTACGCGGTGGAGATCTTCCGGGGCTGCACCCGGGGCTGCCGGTTCTGCCAGGCCGGCATGATCACCCGCCCGGTGCGCGAGCGCTCGATCACCACCGTCGGCCAGATGGTGCAGCAGGGGCTGGAGTTCTCCGGCTTCCACGAGGTGGGCCTGCTGTCGCTGTCGTCGGCGGACCATTCCGAGATCGGCGACATGTGCTCCGGCCTGGCCGAGCAGTACGAGGGCACGAACGTGTCGCTCTCGCTGCCGTCGACCCGGGTGGACGCGTTCAACATCGACCTCGCGCAGGAGCTGTCCCGCAACGGGCGGCGCACCGGCCTGACCTTCGCCCCCGAGGGCGGGTCGGAGCGGATCCGCAAGGTCATCAACAAGATGGTCTCGAAGGAAGACCTGATCCGCACCGTGGTCACCGCGTACACCAATGGGTGGCGGCAGGTGAAGCTCTACTTCATGTGCGGCCTGCCCACCGAGACGGACGCCGACGTCCTGGAGATCGCCGACATGGCGCACGAGGTGATCCGGGCCGGACGGGCGGCCACCGGCTCGAAGGACATCCGCTGCACCGTCTCCATCGGCGGGTTCGTGCCGAAGCCGCACACCCCGTTCCAGTGGGCCCCGATGGAGCGCCCGGAGGTCATCGACGGCCGGCTCAAGCTGCTCAAGCAGGCGATCAACAGCGACCGGTCGCTGGGCCGGGCGATCGGCTTCCGCTACCACGACGGCGAGCCGTCGCTGATCGAGGGCCTGCTGTCCCGGGGGGACCGCCGGGTCGGCGCGGTGATCCGCAAGGTGTGGGAGAACGGCGGCCGGTTCGACGGCTGGAGCGAGCACTTCTCCTACCGGCGCTGGGTGGACGCGGCGGCCGAGGTGCTGCCGGCATTCGGCGTCGACCTGGACTGGTACACCACCCGCGAGCGTACGGAGCTGGAGGTCCTGCCCTGGGACCACCTCGACTCCGGCCTGGACAAGGACTGGCTCTGGCAGGACTGGCAGGACTCGCTGTCGGAGTACGAGCAGGACGACTGCCGCTGGACGCCCTGCTTCGACTGCGGCGTCTGCCCGTCCATGGACACCGAGATCCAGATCGGCCCGACCGGCCGGAAGCTGCTGCCGCTGACGCCGGTCGGCGGTCTGCGGCAGCCCGCCGCCGCGGGCTGAGCGCGTCACGACCGCCGGAGCGGCGCGTCTCGCGCGGACGCCCGCCCGCCGGGGCGGGGCTGCCCGGACTGGTCGTTCCTCGATACGCTGCGTCCGTAATGGACCGGCCCCGGTGCCGGTAGCGGGGAGGACAGCAGCATGGGCATCACGCCACCGGACACCGGCGACCTGCACGTCAGCGTCGAGGACCTGGACGCCGCGGCCGACTACGTCGAGCGCCTCAAGCAGTACGTCGACGACACCATCGGTTACGAGATGGAACGCATCAAGGAGCGGATGAAGGGCGACGGCAGCGCGCAGACGGTGCCGAACGGCACCCCGTTCGGCGCGTACGAGGACGCCCGGATGCAGTGGGCGGCGTTGACGAGGTCGACGGCCAACATGGAGGCACACCTCAAGGCCATCTCCACCAGGCTGGCCGGCCTGAAGAAGGGCACCGAGGACATCGCGAAGGCGTTCCGTGACGCGGAGGCCCGCAACGCGGCCAACGGCAAGCAGATCGAGCGCCTGCTGGAGTCCGCGGCGCCGCCGCCGGAGGCCGGGCAGCAGCCCACGTACCCGTACCCGGCCTGAGGGGGAGATGGTCATGGCTGGAGGCACCTGGGAGCGCGCCGTGCGCGAGGTGACGCTGTCGGCGGACCCGGAGACCGTCGGGTCGGTGGGGGCGGGTTGGAGCAACCTGTCCACCGCGCTCGGCTACCTGCGGGACTCGCTCGTCGGGCGTTCGTTCGTCGGCCCGATCGCGCCCGGTCAGGAACGTCCGCACAGCGGCGGCCTGCCCGGGCTGCTGGCCGGGTGGAAGGGCAGCGGCGGTGACGCCTACCGCGAGCACCTGAGCGGCATCGGCAAGGACATCGAGGAGCTGATCACGCACGCGAGCGGGGTCAGTGGTGCGTTGACGCGGATCGAGGGCGACATCCGCACGGCGGTCGCCAGCATCCCGATCCCGCTGATGGACGACTTCGGTTGGAACGAGTGGAGCCTGCCCGGCGGCACCGAGCTGGACGACGCCCGCGACGGCGAGAGCCAGTCCGGCTTCCTCGCCTCCCTGCGCCAGGACTACGGGGGCAACCCGGCGCTCTACGCCGACGGGGCGTTCCGCGACAAGGCCGACGACCTGGAAGCCACCATGAAGGTCGACGGCAACGCCGAGGACCACAAGCGCGGCGGCTGGTGGGACACCAAGTCGCATCTGGACAACTGGTACCGGGACAACCAGGAGGCGGCCAACCGGGCGATGTCGCCGTTGCCCACCGCGGTGCAGACCGAGCGCCCCAAGCTGACCGTTCCCGAGCCCCAGGGTGCGTACGACGACGGCTACCGCCCGGACACCCGGGTCCCGCCGTCCGGCGTACCCGACACCGGTCTGCCGGGTGGCGGCGGTGGAGGTGGCGGTGGCGGTGGCGGCACGATGCCCTCGCTCGGCAGCACCGGGATCGGCGGTGTCGGCGGCGGTGGTGGCGGCGGTGGCTCGTTCACGCCCCCGCCGACCATCGGTGGCGCCGACGTCGGCGGTGGGTCCGGCGGCTCCGGCTCGTACGTCCCGCCGGTCACCGGCGGCCTGCCCGACTCCGGCGGCTATCCGGGTGCCGGCGACCACGACTACGGCACCGGCCTGGCCGGCGCGGGCGGCCCGGGCTCGATCACGGCCGGCGGTCCGGGCAGCGGCTTCGGTGGCGGTGGCGGGTTGAGCACGGTCGGTGGTGGTGGCGGCTTCGGTGGCGCCGGAGCCGGTCTCGGCTCCGCCGGTGGCATCGGTGGCGGCGGCCTCGGCGCGGCCGGCGGGATGGGTGTGGGCGCGCTGCCCGGCATGGTGGGCGGCGGTAACGGCAAGGTCCCGCCGCTGACCAGCGCGGCCAACGCGTTGCGCGGCGCCACGGGCGGCGCGGGCGCGGGCGGCACCCGCGGCGGGCTGGCCGGCGGCGGGATGGTGGGCGGCGGGATGATGGGCGGCCACGGTGGCGCCGGGCACGGCGGCGGCGGGGGCGAGCACTCGTCGTGGTTGACTGAGGATGACGATCCGTGGGGTGCCGGTGACGGTGGGTCCCCGGGCATCCTGCGATGAGGACGGACCGATGAGGGTTCACGTCGGCGCGCTCCGGCCGCTGGGGGCCGGATTGCTGGCCGGTCTGATGCTGCTGGGTGCCGCCCAGCCGGCGGTCGCCGCGCCGCGCCGGGCCGAGCAGTGGTATCTGGACGAGTTGCGGATCGACCGGGCGCACCAGATCTCCACCGGCCGGGGTGTGGTGGTCGGAGTGGTGGACACCGGCGTCGACGCCGGTCACCCGGACCTGCGAGGCAGGCTTCTCGCCGGTGGCAGCGTCTCCGGCGACGGTGACGGGCGGCGTGACCCGAAGGGCCACGGCACCCACATGGCCGGGATCATCGCGGCCAACGGCACCGGGGTGGTGGGCGTCGCCCCGGACGCCCGCATCCTGCCCATCCGCGTGCCGGCGGCCGAGGTGGGCGCCCCCGGGCCGTCCGCGACCGGGATCCGGATGGCGGTCGACGGTGGTGCCACGGTGCTCAACCTGTCCTACGGTCACGCCGGGCTCTCCGACGACGACGAGCAGGCGGCGGTCCGGTACGCGCTGGAGCACGACGTGGTCGTCGTCTCCGCGGTGGGCAACGCCCGGCGGTCCGGCCCGGACGTCAGCGCGCCCGCCCGGTACCCCGGGGTGATCGCGGTGACCGGCACGGTCCGGGGTGGTGGCTTCTGGTCCGGCTCGGCCCACGGTCCGGAGGCGGTGATCGCCGCCCCGGGAGACGAGGTCTACAACATCGGCCCGGAGCAGGGTTACGGCTGGGGTGACGGCACCTCCGACTCCAGCGCCATCGTGGCCGGCGTCGCGGCGCTGATCCGGTCGAAGTACCCGAAGCTCTCCGCGCCCGACGTGATCAACCGGATCATCCGTACCGCCCGGGACGCCGGCCCGCCCGGCCGCGACCCGCGGTTCGGTTTCGGCCGGATCGACCCGGTGGCCGCGCTCACCGCCGACGTGCCGGCGGTCTCGGCGAACCCGCTGCTCGGCCCGACCTCGCCCGCCGCGAGCCCGCCGCCGGCCGCCGCCGCCGAGGATGACGACTTCGACGTGACCAGGTACGGCGACCGGGGCGGCCCGACCGACCAGCAGGTCATGGTGGTCGGCATCGGCATCGCCGTGGCGCTCGTGGTGCTGGTGGCGCTCGTGGTGTTCCTGATCTGGAACCGGCGCCGGCACCGGCGTGACGTGGCCCGGGCGGGGCAGATCCCGGACGACGTGCTCGACCGGATGAACGCACCCTGACGGCCCGCGGCGCGGGCCGGTGCGGGGTCGCCGGCGTGCGTGCGGCCCCGGTCGCGGGGTGTGGCGGCGGCTGCGCCAGGATGGGGCGGACACGCAGGCACAGCCGAGGAGTTCACGATCGCCAGAAAGCCTCAACCCGAGGGCGGGCAGGCGCCCGTCGTCCAGCGGGTCCGCATCCGGTACGCCAAGCGTGGACCGCTGCGCTTCACCTCGCACCGGGACTTCGCCCGGGCGTTCGAGCGCGCGCTGCGCCGGGCCGGCGTGCCGATCGCCTTCTCCCAGGGCTTCACCCCGCACCCCAAGATCTCGTACGCCTCCGCCGCGCCGACGGGTGTCGCCAGCGAGGCCGAGTATCTGGAGATCGGCCTGCGCGAGCCGGTCGACCCGGAGCGCCTCCGCGCCGCGCTGGACGCCGCGCTCTCGCCCGGGCTCGACGTGCTCGACGCGGTCCAGGCCACCGGCGGCAGCCTGGCCGACCGGATCGAGGCGTCCCGTTGGCGCATCGAGTTGCCCGAGGTCGACCCGGACGTGCTCCGGGCGGCGGTGGCCGCCTTCACCGCCGCCGAGGAGATCCAGGTCGAGCGGATGACCAAGCAGGGCCGGCGCACTTTCGACGCCCGCGGCGCGGTGATGGCTATCGATGCCTTGTCGTCGGGTGAGACGCCTTCCGGAGCGCCGGCCGTACCGTGTGCGATACTCGAACTGGTCGTGCGGCAGGTCACCCCGTCCGTGCGACCCGATGACGTCCTTTCCGGCCTCCGCGTGGTGGCCGACCTGGAGCCGCCGGTCACCCCGAAGGTGATCCGGCTGGCGCAGGGCACGCTGACCGCGCAGGGCGAGATCGTCGATCCGTTGGACGCGGATCGCGACGGGGCAGCCATCGGAGAGCACTGACCGTCGGTCAGCGCTCTGGCAGGCAGACTTCGGCGGTCGCGCTTCCGCGCGCCCGGCGGAAACACCTTTGCGGCGACCCTGCGTGGCAGCGCTCACCCGCGCCCGGGGCAGCCAGAACTGGAGAACGTCCATGCTCGAGAACGAGCCCGAGGGCGGCGAGCGGACCGGCGCGGAGCCGGCCGTCACCGACAACACCAGCAGCGCCGGTGGCGCCGCCGACAGCGCCGCCGCCGAGGCGAAGCCGCCGGCCCGCAAGCGGGCCAGCCGCCGCAAGGCGGCTCCGCTCAACCAGCCGGAGCAGACCGACGCGCCGGTCGAGGCGTCCGCCGCGGCCAGCGGCAGCGGCGAGTCACCGCAGGCCGAGGTGTTCGCGCCGGTGGCCGGTGAGTTGGAGGCCGCGCCGAAGACCACCCGCCGGCGCCGTAAGGCGACCCCGGCGAAGGCGGTCGAGGAGCCGGTGGCCGCCGCCGGGGTGGAGGCCACCTCGGACGAGGTGGTGCCGCCGGTCAAGGTGACCCGGACGCGCCGCCGCAAGGCCACCCCGCCCGCCGCTGAGCCAGCCCTGGCCGCCGAGTCGCCGACCGAGGCCCCCGCCGAGGCGGCAGGGCCGCCGCCCGCAGCGGCCGAACCGCAGGTCGACGCCGTGATCGACGGACCGGTTTCGACCCCCGGCGGCGCGAGCGAGATCGCCGAGGGCCGCGCCCCGCTCGACGCCGACGAGGACGCGGACGGCGAGGACGCCGTGGACGAGCCGACGCCGGCCGAGGGCGCCGTGGCCGAGCAGCCCGCCCCGGCCGAGCCCACCCCGGCCGAGGGTGCCGTGCGGCGTACCCGCCGTGGGCGTGGCGCGGCCGAGTCCGCGCCGCACCGCACCGACGAGACCGACCTGGCGCGGGCCGGCGGGCCGGCGGACGACACCGGCGCGGTGTCGACGGGCGCCGCGGTGCCGGGCGTCGCGGAGGAGTCGGCCGAGGAACGCCCGACCACCGGCCGTCGGCGCCGAGCCGCACTGTCCGCGCCGACCGTCCTGTTCATGCCTCCGCAGCCCGAGGAGGCCCCGGCCGTCCAGGTCAGCTACCCGGCGGCCGAGGAGCCCGTGGCGGAGCCGGTCGAGACCGGCCGGCGTCGCCGCCGTGGCCGGCGGGAGGCCGAGCCGGTGGAGGCCGAGGTCGAGGCCGAGCCCGTCGCGGAGGAGCCGACCGCCGCCGAGGCCGAGGAGTCCGTCGAGGCCGAGGAGGACGACGACACGGCCGAGGGCCGGCGCCGGCGTCGTCGCGGCCGTCGTGGCCGTGGGCGCGGCAAGGGTGGCGCCGACGAGGCCGAGGACGAGGAGTCCGGTACGGCGGAGCCCGCCGAAGCCGAGGCCGAGGAGACCGACGAGGACGCCGAGGGCGAGGGGATGACCCGGCGCCGCCGCCGTCGCCGCCGCCGGGGCGCGGGCGAGGCGGACAGCGCCACCGAGGACGGTGTGCCCACCGTCGTCAAGATCCGGGAGCCGCGCAAGGCGGTCGACGAGGTGCAGGGCGTCTCCGGGTCGACCCGGCTGGAGGCCAAGCGGCAGCGCCGCCGGGACGGTCGCGAGCAGCGGCGGACCCGGCCGCCGATCCTGAGCGAGTCGGAGTTCCTGGCCCGCCGCGAGGCGGTCGACCGGACGATGGTGGTCCGCCAGCGTGGCGACCGCACCCAGATCGCGGTGCTCGAGGACGGCGTGCTCGTCGAGCACTACGTGACCCGCAACTCCTCCGGCACCATGGCCGGCAACGTCTACCTGGGCAAGGTGCAGAACGTCCTGCCCAGCATGGAGGCGGCCTTCGTCGACATCGGGCGCGGGCGCAACGCCGTGCTCTACGCCGGCGAGGTCAACTGGGACTCCACCGGGCTGGAGGGCCGGGCCCGTTCGATCGAGCAGGCGCTGCGGTCCGGCGACCCGGTGCTGGTGCAGGTCACCAAGGATCCGATCGGGCACAAGGGCGCGCGGCTGACCAGCCACGTCGCGCTCTCCGGCCGGCACCTGGTCTACGTGCCCAACGGCAACGCCTCCGGGATCAGCCGCAAGCTGCCCGACACCGAGCGCAAGCGGCTGCGGGACATCCTCAAGAAGCTGGTGCCGGACGGCGCGGGCGTGATCGTCCGGACCGCGGCCGAGGGCGCCAGCGAGGACGAGCTGGCCCGGGACGTCAAGCGGCTCCAGGCGCAGTGGGAGGAGATCCAGGCCAAGGCGGCCTCCGGTGGCGCGCCGGTGCTGCTCTACGAGGAGCCGGACCTGGTCATCCGGGTGGTCCGGGACCTCTTCAACGAGGACTTCCGCGAGCTGGTCATCGAGGGTGAGTCGGCGTACGACGTGGTCGAGTCGTACCTGTCGCACGTTTCGCCGGACCTGGTGGCGCGGCTGCGCCGGCACGCCGGGGTCGCGGACGTGTTCGCCGAGTACCGGATCGACGAGCAGATCCTCAAGGGGCTGGACCGCAAGGTCTTCCTCCCCTCCGGCGGCTCGCTGGTGATCGACCGCACCGAGGCGATGACGGTCGTCGACGTGAACACCGGCAAGTACACCGGCTCCGGCGGCAACCTGGAGGAGACGGTCACCCGCAACAACCTGGAGGCGGCCGAGGAGATCGTCCGCCAGCTCCGGCTGCGCGACCTCGGCGGCATCGTGGTGATCGACTTCATCGACATGGTGCTGGAGTCGAACCGGGAACTGGTGCTGCGCCGGCTCACCGAGTGCCTCGGCCGGGACCGCACCAAGCACCAGGTCACCGAGATCACCTCGCTCGGCCTGGTGCAGATGACCCGTAAGCGGATCGGCGCGGGCCTGCTGGAGGCGTTCAGCGAGACCTGCGAGTGCTGCAAGGGCCGGGGTGTGATCATCCATCCCGAGCCGGTGCCGGAGAAACCGCGTGCCGGCGGCGCGGGGGAGAAGGTCAAGGCGGTCGCCTCGGCGGTCGCGCCGGTGGAGGAGAAAAGCCGACGCCGGGGTCGCAAGGCCGCCGCGGAGAAGCCCGCCGTGGAGGCCGCGCCGGAGCCGCCGGCCGCCGCCGAGCCGGAGCGGGCCGTCGCCGAGGTGGTCGAGTCCCCCGACGACTACTACGACACCCAGGGCTACGACCTGTCCCGGTTCGAGACCGAGACACCGGCCGCGCCGGCGGCGACGGACAGCCAGGAGGGCGACTCGGCCCGGCTGGCCGCCGCCGACGATCCGGACGCGATCGACGGCGAGGGCGACGACGAGGGCACTCCGCGGCGGCGGTCCCGGCGTGGCGGCGCCCGGCGGCGTACCCGGCCGTGAACCGCTGACCTGCGTGGCGTTTGACAGGGCCCCTGCTCCGGCAACAGAGTGCCGGGCAGGGGCCCTGCCGTTCCCGTCGACCCCCGGTCGGGCCGGCGCGCCCCGGAGGGAGGAGACATGCGTCGGGTGCTCGCGGTCACCGCGCTGACCGGACTGCTGCTGGCCGGGACGGGCTGCGCCGACCGGAACGACGACCCGTTCGCGGTGGGCTTCGCCTCGCCGGCCCCGGCCGCCACGTCACCCGCTCCGGCCCCGACCGCGACCGGGGACGCGGGCGTCTGCGCCCGGGCGAAGCAGGCCGGCTCCGCCGCCGTGCAGACGTACGTGTTCAAGCTGGCGGAGATGTTGCGGGCGGACGCAGGCGGGGACAAGAGCACCGCGAAGGCCGCCGAACGGGACGCGGAGGCCGCGCTGGCGGGCTGGCGGGACGTGCTGCGGGAGCAGGCGGGGAAGGCCAGCGACCCGCCGCTGCGGACGCTCCTGGCGGACCTCGCCACCGAGGTGGGCGGGCTCGGCACCGACGTGCGGTCGATCGACGAGACGGAGTTCGATCGGCTCCAGCAGCGTCTCGACGAGCTCTGCCCGGCCTGACCGGCGGCCCGGTTTGGGGGGCGGCCCTCCTATGGCGTACTCTTGCCTGCGGCGCACTTTGGTGTGCCTAGTTCCCGCGCGCCCGCGCCGCCGGTGTCACGGCTCCCGGCGAGACGCCGTGGGAACGACCGGCCGGTGACGGCCGGAAAGACGCCAGCAGCCTCAACGACAGGGAGTGCGCCTCCGATGTACGCGATCGTCAAGACCGGCGGCAAGCAGTACAAGGTCGCCGAGGGCGACGTGATCGAGGTCGAGAAGCTCGCCGGTGCTCCCGGCGACGCGGTGAAGCTCACCGCGGTGCTCCTCGTCGACGGTGACGACCTGGTGACCGACGCGGCGAAGCTCGCCGAGGTCGCCGTGTCCGGCGAGATCGCCGCGCACACCAAGGGCCCGAAGATCCGGATCCACAAGTTCAAGAACAAGACCGGCTACCACAAGCGCCAGGGTCACCGCCAGCCGCTGACCCAGGTCAAGGTGACCGGCATCTCCAACAGCGGGAAGTAGGTCGTCCTCCAATGGCTCACAAAAAGGGTGCGTCCAGCTCGCGTAACGGTCGCGACTCCGCGGCCCAGCGGCTCGGCGTGAAGCGCTTCGGTGGTCAGGTCGTCAGCGCGGGTGAGATCCTCATCCGTCAGCGTGGCACCAAGTTCCACCCCGGTGACCTGGTCGGCCGCGGCGGCGACGACACGCTGTTCGCGCTGTCCGCCGGCTCGGTCCAGTTCGGCACCAAGCGCGGTCGCAAGACCGTCAGCATCGTTCCGCAGCAGTAGTTCGAAGGCGAAGCGGGCCGCGGACCTCGGGTCCCGGCCCGCTTCGCCTTTCCCCGCGCGGGGCGGAACCCCGCTGGAAGGATTGGCGTCGTGACGACGTTCGTTGACCGGGTCGTCCTGCACATGCAGGCCGGCGACGGCGGGCACGGCTGTGTCTCGATCCACCGGGAGAAGTTCAAGCCCTTCGGTGGCCCGGACGGTGGCAACGGGGGCCACGGCGGCAGCGTGTCGCTGGTGGTCGACCCGCAGGTCACCACGCTGCTCGACTTCCACTTCCGGCCGCACCTGAAGGCCGACAACGGCAAGGGCGGCGCCGGCTCGAACCGGGACGGCGCCAACGGCCGCGACCTCGTGATCAAGGTGCCGAACGGCACCGTGGTGCAGAGCCTCGACGGCGAGGTGCTGGCCGACCTGGTCGGCGTCGGCACCACCTTCGAGGCCGCCCGCGGCGGTCGGGGCGGGCGGGGCAACGCCTCCCTGGCCAACGCCCGCCGCAAGGCGCCGGGCTTCGCCGAGTTGGGGGAGCCCGGCGACAAGCTCGACGTGGTGCTGGAACTCAAGAGCGTCGCCGACGTCGGCCTGGTCGGCTTCCCGTCCGCCGGCAAGTCCTCGCTGATCTCGGTGATCTCCGCGGCCAAGCCGAAGATCGCCGACTACCCGTTCACCACGCTGGTGCCCAACCTGGGCGTGGTCCGGGTGGACAACCACACCTTCACCGTCGCCGACGTGCCCGGCCTGATCCCGGGCGCGGCCACCGGCAAGGGCCTGGGCCTGGAGTTCCTCCGCCACGTCGAGCGCTGCGCCGTGCTGGTGCACGTGGTCGACACCGCGACGCTGGAGCCCGGCCGGGACCCGCTGGCCGACATCGACGCCATCGAGTCGGAGCTGGCCCAGTACGGCGGGCTCGCCGACCGGCCCCGGCTGGTCGCGCTCAACAAGGTCGACGTGCCGGACGGGAAGGACCTCGCCGACATCGTCCGTCCCGACCTGGAGGCCCGTGGCTTCCGCGTCTTCGACGTCTCCAGCGCCACCCGGGAAGGGCTGCGCGAGCTGACGTACGCGATGGCCCAGTTGGTCGACGAGGGCCGCCGTGCCGCCCCGCCGGCCGAACCGACCCGGGTCGTGATCCGCCCGAAGGCGGTCGACGACGCCGGCTTCACCGTCGAGGCCGAGCCGGACGGCTCCTACACCGTGCGCGGCAGCCGGCCGGAGCGCTGGGTGAAGCAGACCAACTTCGACAACGACGAGGCCGTCGGCTTCCTGGCCGACCGCCTGGCCCGCCTCGGTGTCGAGGAGAAGCTGGCGAAGGCCGGCGCGCAGGCCGGCGACCTGGTGCGGATCGGCGAGCGGGAGTTCGACTGGCAACCGACGCTCTATGCGGGCGTCGACTTCGTCCCCGGCAACCGGGGCACCGACGTGCGGCTGGAGGACAAGTCGACACGTCCCTCGGCCGCGGACCGGCTGGAGGCCCGCAAGGCCCGCCGGCGGCGCCCGGAGGACGAGATCGAGGGGACGCCGGAGACCCCGGCGGACGACCAGGACGATCTGGACGACGAATAGTTCGGCTCCGTCCGTGTTCGGGACGTTGGCCGGAAACCTCCGCGAAATCCGGTCGACCTACCGTGACCGGATGCTGATCGAATCCCGGCCCGGCACCGATCCGGAGATCGCCACGCTCGTCGTCGCCCAGCAACGTGAGCTGCGGGAGGCCGACGGCGGTCTGGACGGTCAGGTCACCGTGACGCACGCCGACATCCGCTACCTGGCGGCCGTGGTCGGCGGCCGGGCGGTCGGCTGCGGTGGGCTCCAGACGCTCGACGCCGACACCGGGGAGTTGAAGCGGATGTACGTCCGGCCGGCGTACCGGGGTCGGGGCATCGCCCGGCAGTTGCTGCTCGCGCTGGAGGAGTTGGCCTTCCGGCAGGGGCACCGGACGGTGTGCCTGGAGACCGGCACCTACCTCCCGGCCGCGATCGCGCTCTACCGCTCCGCCGGCTACCAGCCCGTCCCGGTGTACGGCGAGTACGTCGACAACCCGCACAGCGTCTGTTTCGCCAAGCAACTGCCGGTGGCGGCCTGAGTTCTCGCGTCGGTCGCTCGTCCGCGCTCAGGGGCGGTCGATCGGGGTGTCCGGCCGACTTCCGGTGCCCACCTCGTTGTTCAGCAGCAGACCCGTGGCCAGCATGCCGAAGCCGAGGAACAGGTGCAGCCAGTTGTCGGCGTCGTTGATCGGCACGAAGTTCGCCGCGCTCTCCCGGTCGATGGCGAAGCCGTACAGCCAGAGCACCAGGTAGAGCGCGCCGCCACCGGCCAGGAACACCCGCGCGCCGGCCAGCCGCCGGGCCGCCGCCAGGCCGACCAGCCCGAAGATCAGGTGCACCAGGTTGTGCAGCACCGACACCTGGAACAGCCCGAGCAGCTTCGCCCCGGAGTGGTGCCCGGCGAACGCCATCCGGCCGAGGTGCGCGGTGACGCCGGGGACGAAGCCGAGCACGCCGATCAGCACGAACACGGCGGCCACCGCCAGAGCGACCTTCTGCACGGTCGGCCGAGCGGGCGTACGCCCGCGCACGTCACGTGCCATCGCGGTCACCCCCGTGGATCTTCTCGCCGTCCGTGCGGCCGGTATTCCATTGTGTGACCGACGCGTGTCGCTTCCGCAGAGAAATCACGAATCAGGCATGGACCCGGAGACCAGGGGTAGGGCACTTGTCACGCGGAAATCATGCGCGTGCCCCCCGAACACATACCGCTGCACCACACGAGCGGAAGGGAAACCATGACTCAGGATCTTTCACCCACGTCCGCCACGTACGAGTCCACCACATACGAGTCGACGAACGGCGGCGGCGTACGCGATCAGGCCCGCCAGGTCGGCTCGGACGCCGCAAGCGCCGGCGGAGCGGTCGTCCAGACCGCCAGGGAGCAGGGCCACGAGGTGGTGGGCGAGGCCAAGCGGCAGGCCCGCGACCTGTACGGCGAGGCCCGCCACCAGGTCACCACCCAGGCCGGTCAGCAGCAGCAGCGTGCCGCGAGCGGCCTGCGCTCGCTGGCCGACGAGATGCGGTCCATGGCGCAGCAGGGTGGCGGCTCCGGGCCGGTCACCGAGTTGGCCCACCAGGCGGCCGAGCGGGTGCACGGCGTGGCCGGCTGGCTGGAGCAGCGCGAGCCGGGCGACCTGCTCAACGAGGTGAAGGGTTACGCCCGTCGCAACCCCGGCACGTTCCTGGTCGGCGCCGCCCTGCTGGGCGTGGTCGCCGGTCGGCTCACCCGGAACATCGCCGCCGTGGGCAACGACAGCGGCGCGTCCCGGCCGGCCTACGACCCGGACCGGACCGCTTCCATCCCGACCGCGCGTGCGGTGCCGGACCAGGTGCCGTCGGGCGGCTACCTCGACCCGACCCCGGGCACCTACGCCGAGCCGGACCCGGGTTACTCCGCGCCGGGCGTGACCTACCCGGGCGGCGGCGCCCCGAACACCTGGGCCGACCCGGCCGGTGGCACCGGCCAGCCGCTGCCGCCGCCGGAGCGGACCGACCCGCTGCCGGGTGTCCCGTCGACCGGCGCTCCCCGCCCGTGAACCGCCGCACCGGCAGAAGGGAGGCAACGGCATGACCGTGCCGACGCAGGACCCGGGCTACCAGGCGGCGGGCTACCAGGCGGCGGATGCGCCGCACCAGGCCGACGAGGTGCGCGGCAACTCGCTCGGCGAGCTGATGCGCCAGGTCACCGGTGACCTGTCCACCCTGATGCGCCAGGAGGTCGAGCTGGCCAAGGCCGAGATCCGCCAGGAGGGCAAGAAGGCGGGCAAGGCCGCCGGTCTCTTCGGCGGCGCCGGCTTCGGCGGTTACATGGTGGCGCTCTTCGTCTCCATCGCGGTGTGGCAGTTCCTCGACAACGTCATGGACTCCGGGCTGGCCGCGCTGATCGTGGCCGTGATCTGGGCCGCCGTCGCCGCCGTCCTCTACTCGATGGGGAAGAAGAACGCCGAGCGGATCCGTGGCCTGAAGCAGACAAACGACAGCGTGCAGCGCATCCCCGACGCGCTCAAGCCGCACCCGGAGGGAGTCACCCGATGAGCACTGACCCCGACCAGATCCGCCGGGAGATCGAAGCCACCCGCAACAACCTCAGCTCGGACGTGGACGCCCTGGCGTACAAGGTGAGCCCGGGCCGCATCGTCGACGACCGCAAGCAGCGCGTCCGTAACGCGCTGACGAACGTGAAGGACAAGGTGATGGGAAGCGCTTCCGATCTCGGCCACAGCACCGGCCACGCGGCCCACTCGGTGGGTGGCCACGCCTCCTCGGCGGCCTCCACCGTGGGCGACCGGGCACACTCCGCCGCATCCACGGTCAGCGACGCCGCGCACCGGGCGCCGCAGGTGGTGCGGCGGAAGTCCGAGGGCAACCCGATCGCCGCCGGGGTGATCGCCTTCGGCGTCGGCATGCTGGTCTCCTCGCTGATCCCGGCCACCCGCCGCGAGCAGGAACTCGCCGCGCAGGTCAAGGAGAAGGCGACCGAGCACGGCGGCGTGGTGAAGGAGAAGCTCGGCGAGGTCGCCGGCGAACTCCGGGACGAGCTGCGCGAGCCGGCCCAGCAGGCCGCCGAGTCGGTGCGGTCCACCGCGCAGGACGCCGCGCACGCCGTGCAGGACGACGGCCGCAGCGCCGCGCACGACGTCCGGCACAGCGCCGAGCAGGTGCGTTCCTGACGGCTGCGCTCGCGTGTTAGGCGGGGCCCCTTTTTATCGCTCTGGCGATAAAAAGGGGCCCCGCCTTACCTCTCGGCGTGCACCCAGAGGGTCAACTCGTCGGGGCGGCGTCGGGCCATCCGCCGCCGCAGCGTCCGGGTGGGATGCGCCGCCACCCGCAGCCGGCGGCCCGCGTAGGGCACCCCGCCGCGCAGCCGCCGGCCCACCGCCAGCCACGCGCACACCCCGCGCTCCAGCACCCAGGCGGGCGCCGCGAGCGTGGTGTGCGCGGGGAAGACGCGGGCCCCGCCGGCCCGCCGCCGCCCCAGCTCCGCCACCGCGACCGTGACCAGCCCGGCCCGCAGCAGCAGCCCCGGGCGTCGGGCGGCGAGCGCGACCGCCGCGGCCGGCAGCACCGCCAGCGCGGCCAGCAGCCACCCGGGCCGGGCCGTCTCGTCGTACGCCTGGCGGACCCGCTGCCCGAGGAAGTGCGCGGTGGTGGGCGGGAGCCGCCGCACGTACAGCCAGGCCGGGGTGGCCGTGCTGCCGCCGTACGCGCGGATGGTCCGGTGCAGCTCCAGGTTCTCGAAGAGCACGTCCGGGTCGTAGCCGCCCATGGCCAGGAAGGTGCTCCGGCGTACCGCGAGGGTGCCCGGCCAGTCTCCGCCGAGCGCCCGGTTCAGCAGCGTCCGGCCGGTGTCCCACCAGGCGTGCCAGGGCAGCGGGTCGAAGTGGTTCTGCGGCCGGACCAGATCCACCCGGTCGAGCAGCTCGTGCACGGCGCGCAGCGCCGGCAGGTCGTACCGGACGTCGTCGTCGGCGATCACCACGTGCTCGTGGCGGGCCAGCGCGACGCCGGTGAGCACCCCGAGCACCGTGCCGTTGCCTCCACGCAGCGCGGGGTCCGGCGGCACGTGCCGGACAAGTTCCCGCCAGGCGGTCGCGTGCCGGGCGAACAGGTCCGGCGGCGAGCCGTCGACCACCACCACGTCGACCCACCGGCGCAGCTCGCGCAGGTAGCCGGTCAGCTCGTCGAGGTCACGGTCGGCGGCGGCGCGCAGCGGCAGGACGTACGCCATCGGGAGCCGGACCGGCGTGGACGCCGCAGCGGTCCGGTCGGCGTTGCGCAGCGGGGGGACTGTCGCTCGGGTCACGTCGCCTCCGGTCGGATCGGGTCACGCGACTTGCCCGGAATGCGATAGCTGAAACCGTTTCGGTGGTCCCGCGCCGCTTCCCGCACGCGGCCGGGCGGCTCAGGCGGTCCGCCGCACCCCGTCGACGACCAGGCCGCTGGGCGGCAACGTCGGCATCCTGCCGAGGTCGAGCGCGAGATCCTGCGGCGGCACCCGGTAGCTCATCGCGCCGGTCAGGTTGGTCACCGCCCGCTTCATCAACTCGATCGTGATCCACTCGCCGGCGCACCGGTGCCCCGCGTCGTGGTCGCCGCCGCCCTGCGGGACGAAGCCGAACGGGTCGTCCCGCCAGCCGGCGAAGCGTTCCGGCCGGAACCGCTCCGGCTCCGGCCAGAGCGCCGGATGGTGGTTCGTGCCGTACAGGTCGAGCAGCACTCGGCGGCCCTGCGGGAACGCGTACCCCTGCCACTCGAACGAGCGGCGTACCCGGGCCGCGGCGATCGGGAAGAACGGGTAGTAGCGGCGTACCTCCTGCACGAACTGTTCGGTCGCGGCGTCGTCGCCGCGTACCCGGTCGTGCCAGTGCGGGTGGTCGTGCAGCGCCAGCGCGGCGAAGACCACGTAGCGGTCCACCGCGACCGTGGGGCGGAGCACGTTGAGCAGGTCCACCGCGGCGATCCGGCGGGGCAGCGGCCGGCCCCGCTCGTCCCGGTGCCCGGCCACGATCCGCAGCGCGCTGCCCTCGGGCGCGGGCACCGCGCCGGCGCGTACCGCCTCGATCAGCTCGCCGGCCCACCGTTCGGCGCGGCGGCGGGCGAGCAGGCCGCGCCAGTGCGTCGGGCCCAGTACGGCCGGGCCCTCGATCATGGCGTGCATCTCGGCGGTCCGGCGGCGCACGTCGGCCTCCGCCAGCGGCACGCCGGCCCAGGCCCAGACCGCCCGGGTCAGCATCCGGCCCACCTCGTCGTAGAGCACGACCGGGCCGTGCCCCGCCCAGGCCGATATCCGTGCCTGCCACTCGTCGTGGAAGAGATCCCCGAGACGCCGGACGGCGGCCGGCGTCATCATCGACATGAACATCGCCTTGCGGGCGCGGTGCGCCGGCCCGTCGAGGCCCTGCACGCCGCCGACCCCGGTCAGCGTGCGCTGCGCGCGCATCGGCATCGCGCCGCGCCGGACGAACCGTTCCTCGTCGTAGAACAGCTCGGCGGCCTCCCGGCCGCGCAGGCAGATCGTCGGCTCCAGCAGCAGCCGGGCCTGCACGATGTCGGTGCCGAACCGGTCGCAGCGGGCGCCGACGAAGCGGTAGCCCTCGCGCAGGAACGCCAGCGTGCTGTCCGGGCTCCGGTCGCTCGGCATGGTGCTCATCTCGGCTGCTCCTGACCCGGCTCGACGCTCGGTGCGACGTATGTGCTGCCTACCCGGGGCGACGCGGCCGAATCCTCCATTCCACCAGCTCCACCCGGCCGGGGGAGGGGCCAGCCGGGACGGGCGCTGGCCCCTCCCCGGGCGCGGAAAAGCTGGTTGGCTCGGTGTGCGGATCGGCGGCGACCGGTCCGGCCCTCCGCCGGCGCGACGTCCGGCGGGGGCCACCGACGACGGGGAGGGCACGGATGCGTGACGATCGGGCGACACGACGGCGGCACCGCGACGCGGTGGCCGGGCTGCGCGGCGGCGGTCGCGAGGAGCCGCTGATCGCCGCGCCCCGCCGGGCCGCGGTCCGCCCACCGCGGTTCTTCACCGTGCACCTCGGCTTCGCGGCCACCGACGCCACCGTCGCGCGGGAGCTGGCCGTGTCGTACGCGGAGGCGCTCGGCCTGCTCCGCCCGGAGCTGGCGCTCGGCGCGGCGGCGTTGTCCCCGGCCGACGCCTGGCACCGCGCCGAGCGGCTGTTCTGCGGCGCGGCCGGCCCCGACGGCGAGCGGTGCGCCGACGTGGCCGACCATCCCGGTTTCCACCACGCGCCCGGGCCGGGCGGGCTCGGCTGGGGCGACGGTGACTGACCTCCGGCGCTCAGTCCAGGTCGAACTCGCCGTCCTGGGCGCCCGCCACGAAGGCGTCCCACTCGGCCTGGGTGAAGACCAGGACGGGGCCGTCCGGCTCGGCCGAGTTGCGCATGCCGATCAGGTCGTCGACGAAGGCCACCTCGACCGCGCCCTCGGACGTGTCGCCCTCCGCTCGCTGCCAGACCGCCCGAGAAAGGTCGAAATCGCCCTTGGGGTGCTGACCCATCGTTGTTCCTCCATCGCCACACGTCACGGGAAGGCCCGAGCGGGCCTCATCGGGCAGGATAAGCGGATGCCGAGCCTGACCCGTGCAGAGGCGACCGCGCGTGGCGCGTCGATCACGGTCGAGTCCTACCACGTGGACCTCGACCTGACCGGCGACGCCGAGCGGTTCCGCTCCACCACCACCATCCGGTTCCGGGCCACCCCCGGCGCCGAGACCTTCGTCGACGTCAAACCCCGCCGACTCCTGCGGGCCCGCCTCAACGACCGTGACCTCGACCCGGCGCTGCTGGCCGGCGACCGGCTGCCGGTCACCGGCCTGGCCGCGACGAACACGCTCACCGTCGAGGCCGAGATGGGCTACTCCCACACCGGCGAGGGGCTGCACCGCTTCGTCGACCCGGCCGACGGCGAGACCTACCTCTACGCGATGTCCTTCCTGGACGACGGTCCGCGCATCTTCGCCGCGTTCGACCAGCCCGACCTGAAGGCCCCGGTGACGCTCGCGGTCACCGCGCCGCCGGGGTGGACGGTGGCGGCCAACGGCCCGCTCGCCGACCGGCCGGCGCCGGGGCGCTGGGAGTTCGCCGCCACCGCGCCGCTTGCGACCTACTTCGTCTCGCTCGTCGCCGGGCCCTGGCACGTGCTGCGCGCCGAGCACGACGGCATCCCGCTCGGCCTCTACTGCCGGCGTTCGCTCGCCGCCCACCTCGACGCCGACGCCGACGAGATCTTCACGATCACCGGGCAGTGCCTCGACCGCTTCCACCAGCTCTTCGCCGAGCGCTACCCGTTCGGCAAGTACGACCAGGCGTTCGTGCCCGAGTTCAACGCCGGTGCGATGGAAAACCCCGGCCTGGTGACGTTGCGCGACGATTTCGTCTTCCGCTCCGCGGTCACCGACACCCAGCGGGAGCAGCGCGCCACCACCATCGCGCACGAGATGGCGCACATGTGGTTCGGTGACCTGGTCACCATGCGCTGGTGGGACGACCTCTGGTTGAACGAGTCGTTCGCGGAGTACCTGGGCACCAGGGTCACCGCCGAGGCGACCCGCTTCGACGGCGCGTGGACGACGTTCGCCAGCCGCCGCAAGGGCTGGGGCTACACCGCCGACCAGCGCCCGTCCACCCACCCGGTGGCGCCCGACGAGGTCGCCGACGCCGCGCAGGCCCTGCTCAACTTCGACGGCATCTCGTACGCCAAGGGCGCCAGCGTGCTCCGCCAGCTCGTCGCGTGGCTCGGCGACGACGCCTTCCTCGCCGGGTTGAACGCCCACTTCGCCGCGCACCGGTTCGGCAACGCCACGCTCGCCGACCTGCTGGCGAGCCTCGGCGCGGCCAGCGGTCGTGACCTCACCGACTGGGCCGAGCGCTGGTTGCGCCGCGCGCAGGTGAACACGCTGCGGATGGAGACCGCGGTGGGCGCCGACGGCCGGTGGACCGACGTCGCCGTGGTGCAGACCGCGCCGGCGAGCCACCCGGTGCTCCGGCCGCACCGCATCGGCGTGGCCCACCACCCCGCCGAGGGCCCGGCGCGCCGGTTCGAGGTCGCCCTCGACCCGGACGCCGACGGTGGCCGCACGGGGGTGCCCGAGCTGGTCGGTCAGCCCGCCACCGGCCTGCTGCTGCCGAACGCCGGCGACCTCACGTTCGCCAAGATCCGGCTCGACCCACGCTCCGCCGACGCGGTGCCGACGCTGCTCCCCGGCCTCGACGACCCGCTCACCCGGGCGCTGCTCTGGGGCGAGGCGCTGGACGCGGTCACCGACGGGGAACGGCCCGCCGCCGCCCTGGCCGGGCTGATCGCCACGGCGCTCCCGGCCGAGACCGAGGTGACAATCGTCGAGGACGTGCTGCTGCTCAGCCGGCGGCTCATCGACCGCTACCTCGACCCGCTCGCCCGCGACGCCGCGCTGCTGCGGGTGGCGGGCGCCTGCGAGGCGTTGCTCGCCGACCGGGACTCCGATGGGTCGTTGCAGCTCGCCGCCGCGCGGGGGCTGATCGCCGCCTCCACCGACACCGTGCTGCTGGCCGGTTGGCTGGCCGGCAAGGAGGTGCCGTCGGGGCTCGCCGTCGACACCGACCTGCGCTGGGCGGTGCTCCGCCGGCTCGTGGTGCTCGGCGCGGCCGGCACGGCGGAGATCGACGCCGAGGCCGCCGCCGACCGCAGCGCCACCGGCGCCGAGCGGGCCGCCGCCTGCCGGGCCGCACTGCCCGACCCGGACGCGAAGCGGACCGCCTGGGAGATCATCACCCGCAACACCGAGCTGTCGAACCGGCTGGTCGAGGCGACCGCCGACGGCTTCTGGCAGCCCGAGCAGGCGGAGCTGACCGCCGGTTACGTCGCGCGCTACTTCACCGACATGCCGGAGGCGGCGCGGCTGCGTACCGCCTGGGTGGCCGACTCGGTCACGGTCGCGGCATACCCGCGGTTCGCCGTGGCGCAACCCACCCGGGAGTTGGCCGCGGCGCTGCTGGCCCGCGACGACCTCACGCCCGGCCTGCGCCGCTGGGTCACCGACCTGGACGACGACATGCGTCGGGCGCTTGTGGCCCGGACGGCGGTGGCCGCCGCGGCGGCCTGACCGGGAGCGCCTGCCGGGCGGGTCAGGCGCCCGCCCGGCAGGCTCCCCGGGTGCCCCCGGCCGGCGCGGGCGCGGCCTAGGATCGCGGAGTGGAGGACGACATCCGGCGGATCGGCATCATGGGCGGCACATTCGACCCGATCCACCACGGCCACCTGGTGGCGGCGAGCGAGGTGGCCGACCGGTTCGGCCTGGACGAGGTGGTCTTCGTGCCGACCGGGCAGCCGTGGCAGAAGGCGGACGAACCGGTCAGTCCGCCCGAGGACCGCTACCTGATGACCGTGATCGCCACCGCCTCCAACCCCCGCTTCCAGGTGAGCCGCGTCGACATCGACCGCGGCGGTCCCACCTACACCGTCGACACGCTGCGCGACCTGCACGCGGAATACGGCGCGAAGGCGCAGCTCTTCTTCATCACCGGCGCGGACGCGCTGGAGCGGATCCTCTCCTGGAAGGATCTCGGCGAGGCGCTCGAGTTGGCCCACTTCATCGGGGTGACCCGGCCCGGCTTCGAGTTGTCCGACAAGCACCTCCCGGCGGACTCGGTCAGCCTGGTGCAGGTGCCCGCGATGGCCATCTCCTCCACCGACTGCCGCGCCCGCGTCGGTCGGGGCGAGCCGGTGTGGTACCTGGTGCCCGACGGTGTGGTGCAGTACATCGCCAAACGGCGGCTCTACCAGCGCTGATCTCGCCCGTTACGTCCCCGTTCATGCCTGAAACCGACCAGAACTGGCAAGTCGCCGCACCGGAGGGTGTGAGAGGCTTGGAGGGTCGCACGGTTGATCGAAGGAGAACGGTGACCACCATTCCGGAACGCGCCTACGAGCTGGCGACGACCGCTGCCCAGGCCGCGGCCGACAAGAAGGCACAGGACATCGTCATCATCGACGTGGGCGACCAGCTCGCGATCACCGACGCGTTCCTGGTGGCCTCCGCTCCGAACGAGCGGCAGGTCCTCGCCATCGTCGACGCCATCGAGGAGCGCCTGCTGGAGCTGCCGGAGAAGGCCAAGCCGGTCCGCCGCGAGGGCGAGCGGGGCGGCCGTTGGGTGCTGCTCGACTACGTCGACATCGTGGTGCACGTGCAGCACACCGAGGAGCGTGAGTTCTACGCGCTCGACCGGCTCTGGAAGGACTGCCCGCAGATCCCGTTCGTGGACCGCGACCTGGCCGACTCGGCCGCCGGCACCGCCACCGCCGAATGACCCGCCTGATCATCTGGCGGCACGGCAACACCGACTGGAACGCGCAGAGCCGGGTCCAGGGCCAGACCGACGTGCCGCTCAACGACCTCGGCCGCGAGCAGGCCCGCGCCGCCGCGCCGGTGCTGGCCGCGCTGCGCCCCGACGCCATCGTCGCCAGCGACCTGCGCCGGGCCGCCGACACCGCCGCCGCGCTCGCGGCGCTGACCGGGCTGCCGGTCCGCTCCGACCCCCGGCTGCGCGAGCGGCACTTCGGCCGGTGGCAGGGCCTGGCCCTCACCGAGGTCGCCGAGCGGTTCCCCGACGAGTACGCCCGCTGGCGGGCCGGCGACCCCGACCCGGGCGCCGGCATCGAGAACCTGGACGACCTCGGCACGCGGCTCGGTGCCGCGTTCCGCGCCGCCGCCGACCTGGCCGCCGGCGGCACCGTGGTGGTGACCACCCACGGCGGCGGCGCCCGGCAGGGCATCGGTCAGCTCCTCGGCTGGGACCACACCGTGCTGCGCAGCGTCGGCTCGCTCGCCAACTGCCACTGGACCGAGCTGCGCGAGGACGACGTCCGCGGCTGGCACCTGCGGGCGCACAATGTCGGGCTGATCACCCAGCCGGCGCTCACCGACGCGGTCTGAGCCCACCGGCCCCGGCACGCCGCCGCGACATCGGCTAGCGTGCCCGTCATGCCCGTAGCGGTCGTCACCGACTCCACCGCCTACCTGCCCCCCGACCTGGTCCGCGCGCACCGGCTCACCGTCGTCCCGCTCACCGTCGTGCTCAACGGCGCCGAAGGGCTGGAGGGCATCGAGACCTTCCCGGCCGACGCCACCCGCGCGTTGAGCGCCCGGCGCGTCTCGGTGAGCACCTCCCGGCCCGCCCCGGAGCAGTTCGCGCGGGTCTACCGCGCGCTGCTGGCCGACGGCGCCGACGGGGTGGTGTCGGTGCACCTGTCCGCCGAACTCTCCGGCACCGTCGAGGCGGCCCGGCTGGCCGCCGCCGAGGTCGGCGACGACCGGGTCACGGTGGTCGACAGCCGATCCACAGGCATGGGCCTGGGCTTCCCGGCGCTCGCCGCCGCCTCGGCCGCCGCCGAGGGCGCGGACCTGACCGGGGTACGCGCGGCGGCGCTGGACGCGGTCGGACGGACCACCATCTTCTTCTACGTCGACACGCTCGAGTTCCTGCGCCGGGGTGGCCGGATCAACGCGGCCGAGGCGCTGCTCGGCACCGCCCTCTCGGTCAAGCCGATCATGCACATGCCGGACGGCGCGATCGTGGTGCGGGACAAGGTCCGCACCGCCGGCCGGGGCATGGCACGCCTGGTCGACCTGGCCGTCGAGACGGCCGGCGACGCCGACGTCGACCTCGCGGTGCACCACCTCGCCGTCCCGCACCGCGCCGACGAACTGCTGGCGGCGCTGACCGAGCGGCTGGGCGACCGGCTGCACGACACGTACGTCAGCGAAGCCGGCGCGGTGGTCGCCGCACACGCCGGCCCCGGACTGGCCAGCGTGGTCGTCCACCGCCGTCCATGAGCGCGCGGTCGTTCGTCGTCACCGGCGGTGGGCGCGGCGTCGGGCGGGCGATCGTCGAGCGGCTGGCCGGCGACGGCGACGCCGTGGTCGTCGTCGAACGCGACGCGAGCGCCACGGACTGGCTGGCCCGGCACCCCGCGGCCGACCGGCTGCACGCCGTCACCGGGGACGCCGGCGACGAGGCGGTCACCGGCCGTGCCGCCGACCGCGCCGAGGCGCTCGCCCCACTGGCCGGGTGGGTGAACAACGCCGCCGTCTTCCGCGACGCCGACCTGCACCGGGCGCCCGCGACCGAGGTGTTCGACCTGATCGCCGCCAACCTGCGTCCCGCGGTGGTCGGCGCCGGCACCGCCGTACGCCGGTTCCTGGCCGCCGGCACCGACGGCGCGATCGTCAACGTCTCGTCCCACCAGGCCGCGCGGGCGGTGCCGGGCGCCCTGCCGTACGCCACCGCGAAGGCCGCCGTCGAGGGGCTGACCCGGGCGCTCGCGGTCGACTACGGCCCGCGCGGGATCCGCGCCAACGCGGTCGCGCTCGGCTCGATCCACACCGAGCGGCACGCCGCCCACCTCGCCGGGCTGGACCCGGCCGGGGTGGACCGCGTCGAATCGGAACTGGCCCGGCTGCATCCGGTGGGCCGGATCGGGCGTACCGCGGAGGTGGCCGACGTGGTCGCCTTCCTGCTGTCGGCGGCGGCCTCGTTCGTCACCGGGGTGACGCTGCCGGTCGACGGAGGTCGGGCCGCGCTCGGGCTGGACCCGGAGGCGCGCTGACCGGCGCGTGGGACAACCAGCGCACGCCGGCCGGCATCACGAACAGCTCGCGTTTCGCCACGGCCGTTCCGCGCGGACTCACCTCGTAGCCCTCGACCCACTCCCACCCGTGGTAGGAGTGCCGGTCGGTCAGCTCCCGGATCACGCGGACCACGATCGGCCGGACGAACTGGACGCTCGCGGCCCGGGTCAGGTGCACCACGTCACCGGCGCGGAAGGTCGGCTCGGTCGGGCGTTCGACGTGGTTCATCGCAGGCGGTGGTCTCGGCGGGTCCAGCCGACAAAGCGGGTGAACAGGGCCTCTACTGTCAAGGCGTGGACTTGGTTGGTGTGTCGGAGATCCGGGACATGCTCGGCGGCATCTCCCGTCAGCGCGTCAGCATCATCGCCAACACCAAGGGCTTTCCCGATCCGATCGCCGTACTGGCGATGGGCAAGGTCTGGCGACGGCGGGATGTGGAGCGCTGGATCCGAGCCAACCGGCCGGACCTCGCGGACTGACCAGCAGTGTCGGGGCCTTGGTGGATGGCTTTGGGTGCGGTGTGGCGCAAGGTGGCGTCGAGGCATGGGATCGCCGAGCACCGTCCACACCTCGGCGAGGCGGACGAGGAAGCGTAGCTGCGGGCGGAGGTCTCCGGATGTGCTCGCCTACGAACTTGATGGCGTAAGTGAATCGCCTCCTGACCCATTCTCGCTTTTAGGTTCGTCGTGCGCCGCCGGCCACCAATCCCGACAGAACCCGGGTTCTCCGGCGTCGGCTTCATTAGCACATCGGCGGCATGATCGGGGAGTTGTCCACAAGCGCACCGCTGTCCACAGGCCAGGGTCTGCGGGCCGGCTCCACGCCCACTGCCCGCCGTAGCGTCCTGAGCCGTGCCAGACGACGAGGAAGCGACCGTACGGCGGCGGCTCGCCCGGTTGTTCACGCCGGCGGGTAGGACGGTCGCCGTCCCGGATCCTGCCGGCGGCGCGCCGGACCTCGTCCGCGCGGCGACCCCCGAGCCGTCCGCCGCCCATCCCTTTGCCGAGGAGCCGTGGGGTTTCCCGGACCTCGGACCTCGGCTGGGCGAGCCGGACCGTTCCGGGCTCCGACGCGGCCGTCCGGAGCCGGACGCCGGGCCGGCCCATCCGTTCGACCCGGACCCGACGTCCACCGTGGGCGATGCCGACGGAAGCAAGGAGTCCCCGGGACCCGCGCGTGGACTGGCCGCGCGGCTGCCCGGGCCGGGCGCATTCGACCCGGGCCATCGCGGGGTCCGCGCGCTCGCCGCCGTGGCCGCGGTCGTCGTCGTGGTGGCCGCCGTCTGGGCGTGGCGATCCCGCCCGAGCGCCGAACCTGTCCGGCCGGTCGCACCGGTCACCGAGGCGTCGGCGGGCGCGGTGACCGATGTGGCCGCGCCCGCCGGGCCGTCCGCCCAGGTGGTCGTCGCGGTGGCCGGTAAGGTCCGTCGTCCGGGGCTGGTGCGGCTGCCGTCCGGTGCCCGGCTGGCCGACGCCCTGGAAGCGGCCGGCGGCGCGCTGCCCGGCGTCGACGTGGCGTTGCTCAACCCCGCCCGCAAGGTCACCGACGGCGAGCTGATCCTGGTCGGCGTCACCGCCCCGCCGGGGCAGGCCGCCGCCGGGCCGGCGGCCGGCGGCGGCGCGCCCGGTGGCCCGGCGGCCGGGCCGGTCAACCTGAACACCGCCACGCTGGCACAGCTCGACACGTTGCCCGGCGTCGGCCCGGTGCTCGCCCAGCGGATCCTCGACCACCGGGAGCAGCACGGCCCGTTCCGGTCCGTCTCCGACCTGCGGCAGGTCGACGGCATCGGCGACGCCCGGTACGAGCAGCTCAAGGAACTGGTGACGGTGTGAGCGCCGACGGTGGGGACGCGGCCGGGCCGGACCTGCGCCTGGCCGGCTTCGCGGTGGCGGCCTGGCTCGCCGCGCTCGCCGGGCTGCACTCCTCCGTCGGAGTGACCGCCTGGCTGGCCGCCGTCGCCGCCGCGCTCGCGCTGGTCGCGGGCCTGCGCCTGCGCCGGGTGCGAGGCCCGGCCGGGCCGGTCCGCCGCTACGGCTGGATCGCCGTCGCGGTCCTGCTCGGCGTGCTCTGCGGGGCGGCGGCCACCGCGGCCCGGCTCGCGGTCCGCGACGCCGCGCCGGTCCGCGCGCTCGTCGCCGAGCGCGCGCTGGTCACCGCCGACCTGGTGGTCCGCGACGACCCCCGGCGGGTACGCGGCGCGCCCGGCCGCCAGGCCACACTGCTGGTCCGAGCCGACCTGGTACGCCTCACCGACCCCGACGGAGGTCAGGTCACCGGCCCGGTACGCGGCCTGGTGCTCGCCACCGATCCCGGCTGGCAGGGGCTGCTGCCGGGGCAGCGGGTCACCACCCGGGGGCGGCTCTCCGCGCCACGCGGTGGCGACCTGACCGCGGCGGTGCTCTCGACCACCGGGCCGCCCACCCGGCACGGGGCGGCGTCGTGGCCACAGCGGGCGGCCGGCGCGCTGCGATCGGGGTTGCAACGGGCCTGCGCGCCGTTGCCGGACGCGCCGGGTGGGCTGCTGCCCGGCCTGGTGGTGGGGGACACCAGCCGGTTGCTGCCCGAGGTGGAGGAGGACTTCCGGGCCACCGGGATGACCCATCTCAACGCGGTGTCCGGTTCCAACGTGGCGATCATCGTGGGGGCGGTGCTGCTGCTGGCCCGCTGGGCGCGCGCCGGCCCGCGTACCGCGGTGGCGCTCTGCGGTCTCGCCCTGGTCGGCTTCGTCATCCTGGTGCGGCCATCGCCCAGCGTGGTGCGGGCCGCGGCGATGGGCGCGATCGGGCTCGCCGCGCTCGCCGCCGGGCGGTCCCGGGCCGCGCTGCCCGCGTTGGCCGCCGCGGTCGCCGGGCTGGTGCTGCTGGACCCGGACCTGGCCGGCGACCCGGGTTTCGCGTTGTCGGTCTGCGCCACCGGCGGGCTGTTGCTGCTCGCGCCCGGGTGGCGGGACGCGCTGCGCCGCCGGGGCGTACCACCCGGGTTGGCGGAGGCGCTTGCGGTGCCGGCCGCCGCGCAGCTCGCCTGCGGTCCGGTGATCGCCGGGCTGTCCGCGACCGTCAGCCTGGTGGCGGTCCCGGCGAACCTGCTGGTCGTGCCCGCCGTCGCGCCGGCCACTGTGCTGGGTGTGCTCGCCGCGGTGCTGTCGCCGGTGTGGCCGGCCGGGGCGGAGTTCCTCGCCTGGCTGGCGAGCTGGCCGGCGCGCTGGCTGGTGGCGGTGGCGGCCCACGGGGCGGGGGTGCCGGCCGGGAACCTGCCGTGGCTGGGCGGGGTGGCCGGCGCGCTGCTGCTGGCCGCCGTGAGCGTGACCCTGCTGCTCGCCGCCCGGCGGCGGCGGGCCCGGCGGCTGGTCGCGGTGGTCGTGGTCGCCGTGGTGCTGGGCGCGCTGCCGGTCCGCCTGCTCGCCTCCGGATGGCCACCGCGCGACTGGGTGGTGGTGGCGTGCGCGGTGGGGCAGGGGGACGCGGTGGTGCTGCCGGTCGCCGCCGGCCGGGCCGTGGTGGTCGACGCCGGCCCGGAGCCGTCCGGCGTGGACGGCTGCCTGCGTCGCCTTCGCGTACGCGAGGTGTCGTTACTGGTGGTCAGCCACTTCCACGCGGACCACGTGGGCGGGGTGGCCGGCGTGTTCCGGGGTCGACGGGTGGGCGCGGTGGTGAGCCCGCCCTGGGCCGAGCCGCCCTTCGGGGTCGCCCAGGTACGCGAGGCGGCCCACCGGGGTGGCGTCACGTTGACGCCGGCGCCGGCGGGTTGGCGGTGGCGGGCCGGAGCGGTGGAGTTGGCCGCGATCGGGCCGCCGTATCCGCTGCGCGGCAGCCGCTCCGACCCGAACAACAACTCGCTGGTGCTGACCGCCACCGTGGCCGGGGTGCGGATCCTGCTGGCCGGGGACGCCGAGACCGAGGAGCAGCGGGCGCTGCGGGAGACGACGCCGGCCGGCGCGTTCCGGGCGGACGTGTTGAAGGTGGCGCACCACGGGTCGGCGTACCAGGATCCGGAGTTCCTCGCCGCGGTCCGTCCGGCGGTCGCGCTCGTGTGCGTCGGTGTCGACAACGACTACGGGCATCCCAACGCGGGGCTGCTGGGCCGGTTGACCAGGGGAGGGGCGCGGGTGATGCGTACCGACACCGACGGCGACGTGGCCGCCGTCCGGGCCGGTGCCGGCCTGGCGGTGGTGGCGCGGGGCGTCGATCGGGGGCGGTCGCGGTGAACGTGCCGGCGGGCGCGGGGGATCTTGATGGCAAAGATTGCGGATCGAGTCAAATGTCTGGATTTGCGTTGAGTGCGGGCTGCGCCGTCACAGTCCCCGATGAGCAGGCACGATCCGGTCGTGGGGCGTGCGAGTATGTGCGACGTGAGCCCCGCCAGCCTGCCTCCTATTCTGCTCGTCCTCGGCGACGAGGAGCTGCTCGCCACGCGCGCGGTCTCCGAAACCGTGGCCCGGGCCCGCGCGGTGGACCCCGACGTGGACGTGCGGGAATACCAAGCCGGCTCGCTGGCGGTCGGTGAGATCGACGAGATGCTCAGCCCGTCGCTGTTCGGCGGCCGTCGGGTGCTGGTGCTCCGCTCCGGTCAGGACGCCCGCAAGGACCTGTCCGCCGCGCTGCTGGCATACGCGAAGAATCCCGACCCGGACGTGCAACTCGTAGTGCTGCACCTGGGCGGCGCCAAGGGCAAGGCGTTCGCCGACGGGTTGCGGGCGGCGGGCGCCACAGTGGTGCCGGCGGGCAAGCTCAAGGGACACCGCGACCGGGTCGCGTTCGTGCGGGACGAGATCCGCCGCAGTGGCGGCAGATGCACCGACGACGCGGCCGAGGCGCTCATCGCGGCGGTCGGCAACGACCTGCGTGAGCTGGCCGCCGCCTGCTCGCAGCTCGTCGCCGACACCGACGGGCGGATCGGCGCCGACACCGTCTCCCGTTACTACCGGGGCCGGGTCGAGGTGACCGGCTTCACCGTCGCCGACGCGACGATGGTCGGCGACGTCCCCGGCGCGCTGGAGGCGCTGCGATGGGCACTGCACGTCGGCGTGGACCCGGTGCCCATCGCCGACGCGCTCGCCGACGGCGTACGGACCGTGGCGCGGGTGGCCTCGGCCGGACGGGGCAGCGCCTACCAGCTCGCCAGCAGCCTGGGCATGCCGCCGTGGAAGATCGAGCGCGCCCAACGCCAGGGCCGGGGCTGGACGCCGGAGGGCCTGGTCGAGGCGATGCGGGCAGCCGCCGAGTGCAACGCGGCGGTCAAGGGAGGCGCCGACGACCGCGCGTACGCGCTGGAGCGGGCCGTCTTCTCGGTGGCCGCGGCCCGTCAGGGGGGCGCCCGGTGACCCGAGCATGGTCGACCGTGCCGACGGACGAGGAGCGATACCGGCCCCTCTACGCCCGGGTGCTCGGCCTGCGCTTCGTCAACCCGGGCGGGGTGCTCTGCTTCGTCTTCTTCGAGGGCGCGGTGGCGCTGGCCGTCCTGCTCGCGCTGGCCGAGCTGGTGAGCTGGTGGGCGGTGCTCGTGCTGCCCACCGCGGTGGCGGCGATGGTCAAACTCAACGACGTGGTGGCCGCGGTGGTGATCCGCACCGCGGCGCAGGTGCCCGAGCAGGAGCGGGATCGCTTTCGCCGGCAGATGGAGCCGGTCGTCGGCCGGGCGCGGGTGCCGACCACGGCCCGGGCGCTGCCCGGCGGCCTGACCCTGGCCGGTGACCCACGGCCGACCCGTGCGGCCGTCTCATGCCACCAGCCGGGGCGTTCCGCGCTGCCCTTCGACCGGCCCGACGAGGGTGCCCGCCGCACCGATCCGGGCATCACCTGACCCGACTCCATCCGCCGCCCGCCGCCCGCTAGACCCCCCCAATTCGCTCGGACGGGTGGCACCGATCTTGGACTTGTGGCACCTCCGATACCGGCCCGAAACCGACATGTCCTGGCACCACAAGTCCAAGATCGACGAAACGACCATCAACCCCGGACTCGGTGATCACCCGCTCAACCCGCCAGGGGCAGGAAACGCGGACAGCCGGAAGCCCCGGGGTGGTGCCCCGGGGCTTCCGGTCGGGTCTGCGGTCTCGTCAGGCCGAGAACGAGGCGACGCGCTTGGCGATCGCCGACTTCCGGTTGGCCGCCTGGTTGGCGTGGATGACACCCTTGCTGGCAGCCTTGTCGAGCTTCCGGGTGGCCTCCTGCATGAGGACGGCGGCCTTCTCGGTGTCGCCAGCCTCGGCAGCCTCGTGGAACTTGCGGATGGCGGTCTTCAGCGACGACTTGACCGACTTGTTACGCAGCCGGCGCTTCTCGTTCTGCCGGTTGCGCTTGATCTGGGACTTGATGTTCGCCACGCGACAGCCTCGTCTTGATAGCTCGGGTTGGTCAGCTTCCGCGCGCGACGAGCATGCGTCATCGCCGCGCGAATGGCCAGGCTACCAGGTTGCCCCCGACCGAGCCAAAACGCCTCCCGAACCCCCATCCCGCCTGCTTGTTAAGCGGGGCCCCCACTTAACAGCTCAGATTCAAGCGGGTGGCCCGCCTCTACCGGAGGCGTTAAGCGGGGCCCCCTCCTAACAAGCAGGAGCGGGAGGAGCAGCGCGTCAGCGCCAGCCCTGGCGGGTGGTCAGCCAGGCCAGCGCCTGCTCGCCGCTCCATCGCTGGTGGGACCGCAGGTGCGGGGAGGAGTTGGACGGTCCCGAGGCGGCAGCGGTGAGGAAATAGCCGGCGAGTGCGGCGAGGCTCACGTCGAGCGCGTCGGCGGGCGCCCCGGCGGTCGCCGGGTGGCGGGCGAAGGCGGTGTCCGCGTCGAGGCCGCTCGCGTACCCGGTGAGCAGCAGGCCGGCCAGGTCGAACCAGGCCGGTCCGTGGCAGAGCCAGGTCCAGTCGCAGAGCCAGGCGCGGCCTCCGGCGTCGAGCAGGAGATTGTCCACCCGCAGGTCGCCGTGGGCCAGCCCGGTGCCGGCCTCGGCGTACCCGGGGAGGCGGGACTCCAACGCGACCAGCTCCGGCAGCGGCGCCCCGGCCGCCGCCTCGGGCAGCGGCTCGCGGCCGGCGGCCACCTCGCCCCACCACAGGATGTCGTCCCGGGCCAGGTCGGCGAGGCGGGGCAGGCCGAGCGCGACGAGCTGCGCGGGCGGTTCGGCGAGCGCGGCGGCCACCTCGGCGTACGTGGTGAGGGACGCCTCCAGCTCGGCCGGGTCCCAGGGCAGCCGGGGGGTGTGCCCGTCGATGGCGTCGAGGGCGAGCGCGTACCAGCCGGCTTCGGTGAGCGCCCAGCGCGGCCGGGGCACCGGCAGGCCGGCGGGGAGCCGGGCCAGGATCGCGGCCTCGTGGGCGTACCAGTCGACCAGGTGCCGCTGCCCGTCCAGCGGGGCCGCCTTGACGAACACCCGCTCGCCGCCCGGGCCGGTCAGCACGGCGGTGAAGCCGCGGGTGAAGCCGCCGCCGGCCACCTCGACCGTCGCCGGTGGGCCGCCGAGCCGTGCCGCCACCGCCGCGCGCAGCCCGTCCGGCAGGTCGGCCCAGCCGGGCCGCACGGCCGTCGAGCCGTACGGCACGGGCGGTAGCGAGACCTGACGCACGACACCATGCTGCCGCACCGCCGCCGCGTCGGTGGGTGCGGGCGGGCGTCGGTGGGCTCTGCGAGACTGCGGGCCATGAGGACCGAGGACTTCTGGCAGTTGATCGACCAGGCCCGGGCCGGCGCCGGGGAAGAGGCCGACGCAGTCGCCGCCCGGACGGTCGCGCTGCTGGCCGAGCGCGACCCCGAGGAGATCGTCGGGTACGCCGAGCACCAGCGGCGGGTGATCGCCGCCTCCTACCGGGTCGACCTGTGGGGCGCGGCGTACCTGATCAACGGGGGCGCCTCGGACGACGGCTTCGAATACTTCCGGGGCTGGCTGATGACGCAGGGCCGGGCGGTGTTCGCCCGGGCGGTGGCCGATCCCGACTCCCTCGCCGAGCTGCCCCGGGTCCGGGCCGCCGCGCTCAGCGGCGAGGAGTTCGAGTGCGAGGACATGCTGGCGGCGCCGTGGGACGCGTACCGGAAGGCGACCGCGACCGAGCTGCCGGCGGGCCGTGAGCGGGCCCCCGAGCCCGACCTGAACGACTTCTGGGACTTCGACGACGAGGACGAGGCGCGGCGGCGCCTGCCGAAGCTGGCCGCGCTCTTCGTCGAGCCGCCCGAGGAGTGACACCGGCGGCGGCGACGCGGAGGGAGTGACGGGGGAGCCCGGGCGCGCCCCGGCCGGCGTGGGAGCATAGAGGGGGCCGGCGTCGCGCCGGCCCGCTCACGTCAGCCGACCAGAACGGACCGCTGTGCCACCGACGCTCGATCCCGGCGCGAACGCTCCTGGTGCCACCGACCCGGCGCGCATCCGGAACTTCTGCATCATCGCCCACATCGACCACGGGAAGTCGACCCTGGCCGACCGGATGTTGCAGCTCACCGGCGTGGTCGACCCCCGGCAGATGCGCGCGCAGTATCTGGACCGGATGGACATCGAACGTGAGCGCGGCATCACCATCAAGAGCCAGGCCGTCCGGATGCCGTGGACGATCCGGGAGGGTGACCGGGCCGGCGAGACGGCCGTGCTCAACATGATCGACACCCCGGGTCACGTCGACTTCACCTACGAGGTGTCCCGCTCGCTCGCCGCCTGCGAGGGCGCGATCCTGCTCGTGGACGCCGCGCAGGGCATCGAGGCGCAGACGCTCGCGAACCTCTACCTGGCGCTCGAGAACGACCTGCACATCATCCCGGTGCTCAACAAGATCGACCTGCCGGCCGCCCAGCCGGAGAAGTACGCCGAGGAGCTGGCGCACCTGATCGGCGGCGACCCGGCGGACTGCATCCGGGTCTCGGGCAAGACCGGCGAGGGCGTGCCCTACCTGCTCGACGAGATCGTCCGGCAGTTCGTGCCGCCGGTGGGCGCGGCCGACGACCCGGCCCGCGCGATGATCTTCGACTCGGTGTACGACGTCTACCGGGGCGTGGTCACCTACGTGCGGGTGATCGACGGCCGGATCTCGGCCCGGGACCGGATCAAGATGATGTCCACCGGGGCGGTCCACGAGCTGCTGGAGATCGGCGTCATCTCGCCGGAGATGGTGAAGGCCGACGCGCTCGGCGTCGGCGAGGTGGGCTACCTGATCACCGGCGTGAAGGACGTGCGCCAGTCCCGGGTCGGCGACACGGTCACCATCAACGGCAACCAGGCCAAGGAGGCGCTCGGCGGCTACAAGGACCCGAAGCCGATGGTCTACTCGGGTCTCTATCCGATCGACGGCTCGGACTACCCGAACTTGCGCGAGGCGCTGGACAAGCTCAAGCTCAACGACGCGGCGCTCACCTACGAGCCGGAGACCTCCGGCGCGTTGGGGTTCGGTTTCCGCTGCGGCTTCCTCGGCCTGCTGCACCTGGAGATCATCCGGGAGCGGCTGGAGCGGGAGTTCAACCTCGACCTGATCTCCACCGCGCCGAACGTGGTCTACCGCGCCATCACGGAGGACGGCGAGGAGATCGTGGTCACCAACCCGAGCGAGTACCCGTCCGGCAAGATCGCCGAGGTGTACGAGCCGACGGTGCGGGCCACGGTGCTCACCCCGAACGACTACGTCGGCGCGGTGATGGAGCTGTGCCAGGGCCGGCGGGGCAGCCTGCTGGGCATGGACTACCTCTCCGCCGACCGGGTGGAGTTGCGCTACACGCTGCCGCTTGCCGAGATCATCTTCGACTTCTTCGACCAGCTCAAGAGCCGCACCAAGGGGTACGCCTCGCTCGACTACGAGCCCTCCGGCGAGCAGGCGTCCGACCTGGTGAAGGTCGACATCCTGCTGCACGGCGAGCCGGTCGACGCGTTCAGCGCCATCGTGCACAAGGACAAGGCCTACACGTACGGCACGACGATCGCGGCGAAGCTGCGCTCGCTGATCCCGCGCCAGCAGTTCGAGGTGCCGATCCAGGCGGCCATCGGCTCCCGGGTGATCGCCCGGGAGACGATCCGCGCGATCCGCAAGGACGTGCTCGCCAAGTGCTACGGCGGTGACATCAGCCGGAAGCGCAAGCTGCTGGAGAAGCAGAAGGAGGGCAAGAAGCGGATGAAGATGGTGGGCCGGGTGGAGGTCCCCCAGGAGGCGTTCATCGCCGCGCTCTCCTCCGACTCCGACGGCAAGTCCACGGGCAAGAAGTAGCCGCACGGCCTCCCCGACCGGCCGGTCCCTCCTCGTCGGAGGGGCCGGCCGGTTCGCGTACCCAGGAATTTTTCAGCTTCTGGCAGCGCCCTCACCTGCGGATTCGTGCCGTCGAGGCGGGCCGGGGCGCCCCGGCGTGGATCCGACCGGTTTCGGTTTTCGGCCGGTCGGGAACTTACCGGTCACGACAGCAACCGCACAGAACGTGCGAAACCGCTTATAGGAGGACGACCGTGGAGTTCACCGTCTGGGGCATCATCACCGCTCTGATCGTCGGTCTGATCGTCGGCGCGCTGGGCCGGCTGGTCGTGCCGGGCCGGCAGAACATGCCGATCTGGCTGCACATGCTGATCGGCGTCGGCGCCGCGCTGCTGGGCACGATCGTCGCCCGCGCCTCCGGCTTCGCCGACACCGCCGGCATCGACTGGCGTGAGCTGATGCTGCAGGTGCTGTTCGCCGCCATCGGGGTGGCCCTGGTGGCCGGTGTGGGCCGTCGCCGCGGCGTCACCCACCACTGACCGCGCACCACACGCGCCTCGACGGGCGCCCGGCCACTCGGCCGGGCGCCCGTCGGCGTTTCCGCATTGAAGCCCGTGGGTCCGCCGGTGCTACCGGGCATTGCTGCCCCGCACGGGAGTTTGGACGAGAAACGCCAGGTCGCTGCCGGTCTGAACAAATCGTCATCGGAGGCGGTTTGGATTTTTGGCCGGTCGGGAATTTAGCGGTCACGACAGTTACCACACGAAATCGTGTGACCCATCCGAAGGAGGAGGGCGACCATGGAGTTCACCGTCTGGGGAATCATCACCGCGCTGGTCGTTGGTCTGATCGTCGGCGCGCTGGGCCGGCTGGTCGTGCCGGGCCGGCAGAACATGCCGATGTGGCTGCACATGCTGATCGGCGTCGGCGCCGCGCTGCTGGGCACGGTCGTCGCCCGGGCCTCCGGCTTCGCCGAGACCGCCGGCATCGACTGGCGTGAGCTGATGCTGCAGGTGCTGTTCGCCGCCATCGGGGTGGCCCTGGTGGCCGGTGTGGGCCGTCGCCGCGGCGTCTCGCGCTACTGACCCCCGCACCACAGCCTCGACGGGCGCCCGGCCACTGGCCGGGCGCCCGTCCGCGTACCCCCGCTTTGACCTGCCCGGACGGTGCCTCTGCCGGCCGGGCTCCCGGCTGCGATACCGTCGCCTCGGCCGGCCGCCGCGACCGCCCCCTGTTGTAAAGGAAATTTTCCTACTAAGGTGCGGCGCAGAAGGTTAGTGCCAAACGGCCCTGAGGGAGATATGGCGTGAACAGGTGGAAGCGGCTGGCCCCGGTCACCGCCATCGTGGCGTCGGCCGCGCTGGCGCTCACCGGATGCGGTGGCTCCGGCGACGACGACGAGGCCGGCGACACCAGCAAGCTGACGGTCTGGATGATGGGCGAGGGCGGCGACGCCCAGACCGCGTTCCTCGACACGGTCGAGACGGAGTTCAAGAAGAAGCACCCCGAGACCGACGTCGTGGTGCAGTACATTCCCTGGCTCGAGGCGCCGAAGAAGTTCCAGGCGGCGCTCGCCGGCGGAGAGGGCCCCGACGTCACCGAACTGGGCAACACCGAGACCCAGGGCTGGGCGGCGCAGGAGGCCCTGGCCGACGTCACCGACAAGCTCGACGGCTGGTCCGAGGGCAAGGACATCCTGCCCGACCTGGTCAAGAACGCCCAGCTCGACGGCAAGCAGTACGGGGTGCCGTGGTATGCCGGCGTGCGCGCCGTCTACTACCGCACCGACTGGTTCGCCGAGGCCGGCGTGAAGCCGCCGACGAACTGGGACGAGATGGTCGCCGCCGCGAAGGCCGTCCAGGCCAAGAAGCCCGGCACCTACGGCATCGCCCTGCCCGGCAACTCCGAGCTGCCGTTCTACTCCTTCCTCTGGGGCGCCGGCGGTGAGATCGCCACCAAGGACGGCGACACCTGGAAGTCCGGCTACAACACGCCGGAGGCGCAGCGGGCGGTCAAGTTCTGGACCGACCTGGTGACCGTGCACAAGGTCGCCCCGCCGGCCGCCGCCGGCTGGAACGAGGTCGACGCCCGTACCCAGTTCGCCACCGGCAAGGCCGCCATGGCCTTCGCCGGTAGCTGGCAGGGCGGCGCGATGAAGGAGGCAAACCCGGACATCGAGAAGGTCTGGGGCACCTTCCCGATCCCCGGCCCGGACGGCAGCGCCGCCCCGGCGTTCGCCGGCGGCTCCGACATCGCCATCTGGAAGGACAGCGAGCGGCAGTCCCTGGCCTGGGACTACATGACCGTCCTGCTGTCCAAGCAGAAGGACAAGGAGTTCGCCGACAGCCTGGGCTTCTTCCCGGTCTACCAGGACCTGCTCAGCGGCGGCAGCTACGCCGACGACAAGGTCATGGCCGCGTTCGCCACCGCCATGCAGAACACCAAGCTGACCCCGCTCACCCCCAAGTGGGTCGAGGTCAGCCGGACCAAGACGGTGACCCAGGCGATGAACAGCTCGGTCATGAAGGGCCAGAAGACGGTCGAGCAGGCAACCGCCGACGCGGCCACCGAGATGGAAAGCATCCTCAACGCCAAGTGACCACGCTGACCGAGGCCACCGGCGACGCCGCCGCGCGGGAGACCCCCGCGCGGCGGCCCCGCCGAAAGGTGGACCGCCTCCCGTACCTGCTGCTCCTGCCCTGCCTGGCGATCATCGCCGTGCTCCTGCTCTGGCCGCTCGGCCAGGTCGTGACGATGTCCTTCTTCAAACTGGACAACGTCCGCCAGCTTCGCGGGGACCGCGAGTGGCCGTGGGTCGGCCTGGCCAACTACGCGCAGATCCTCGGCGACCCGTTCTTCCGTACGGTGCTGCGCAACACCGTGCTCTTCGCGGTCGCCAACGTGGCGCTCACCATGGTCCTCGGCACGCTTGTCGGGCTGCTGCTCAACCGGTTGGGCCGGAAGATGGCCACGTTCGTGGCGAGCTGCGTGATGCTCGCCTGGGCCACCCCGGCGCTGACCGGCACCATCGTCTGGAAATGGATCTTCGACGATACGAGCGGCCTGGTCACCTGGCTGTTCAACAAGCTCCCGGACGGGCTCTCCACGGCGGTGTTCGGGCGCAGCGACTGGACCGGGTACGGCTGGTTCAACGACCCGCTGCTCTTCTTCGGCATCCTGACGCTCGTGGTGGTCTGGCACTCGTTCCCGTTCATCGCGGTGAGCGTGCTGGCCGGGCTCAAGAGCGTGCCGGGCGAGTTGCAGGAGGCGGCCCGCGTCGACGGCGCCGGGCCGTGGCGGGTCTTCTGGTCCGTCACCTTCCCGATCCTGCGGCCGGTCTTCGGCATCCTCGTGGTGCTCTCCACGATCTGGGACTTCAAGGTCTTCACCCAGCAGTTCGTGCTGGCCGGCGGCACCCAGGACCGGTCGACGTTCATGCTGTCGATCTACTCGTACGCGGAGGCGTTCTCGCCGCCGCCCAAGTACGGCCTCGGCTCCGCGATCGCCGTCATCCTCACCGTGATCCTGCTCGTGGTGACCGCCCTGTACGTCCGCATGGTGCTCCGGCAGGAGGACGAGTCGTGAAGAAGCTCGCGCTCAACGGGGCCGGCCTGCTGGTCGCGCTGTTCGCCGCGTTCCCCGTCTACTGGATGATCGCGACCTCGCTCAAGCCCAACCGGGAGATCTTCTCCGCCACGCCGCGCCCGGTGCCGGCGAAGCCCACCCTGGAGCACTACCGGGAGATCCTCACCGGCAACCTGATCCCCGGCGTGACGTTCCTCGACTTCTTCCTCAACAGCGTTCTCGTCGCGGTGGCCACCGTGCTGCTGAGCGGGCTGGTCGCCCTGCTCGCCGCCACCGCGGTCGCCCGGTTCCGGTTCACACTGCGCACCAGCTTCCTGATCCTGCTGCTGGTGGTGCAGATGATCCCGCTGGAGGCGCTGGTCATCCCGCTGTTCCTGATGATCCAGCGGCTCGGCCTCTACAACACGCTGCCCAGCCTGATCCTCACGTACCTCGGCTTCTCGCTGCCGTTCGCGGTCTGGATGCTGCGCGGCTTCGTCGCGGCGGTGCCGAAGGAGTTGGAGGAGGCGGCGGCGATCGACGGCGCCAGCCGGGCGCAGACCTTCCGCAAGGTGCTGCTCCCGCTCGTCGCGCCCGGCCTGGTGGCGACGAGCATCTTCTCCTTCATCACCGCCTGGAACGAGTTGATCTTCGCGTTGACCTTCATCAACGACCAGCAGAAGTACACGCTGCCGGTGGCGATGACGTTCTTCTTCGGCCGGGACGACACCGCCTGGGGCTCGGTGATGGCCGCGTCCACCCTGTTCACCCTGCCGGTCATCGTCTTCTTCCTGCTGGTCCAGCGCCGGATGGTCTCCGGGCTGGTCGCCGGCGCGGTGAAGGGCTGAGTGCACCTAGGGTGGTCGCCATGACAGGCAGGGTGGTGGCGGTGAACCTCGGCGAGATCACCGAGGCGGCGTGGGCCGGTGACGCGAGCGGTCGCAGCGGCATCGACAAACGGCCGGCCGACGGCCGGGTGGAGATCCGGCCCGGCGGGGTGGTCGGCGACTTCATCGGTGAGCGGGCCCACCATGGTGGCCCCGACCAGGCGGTCTACTCGTACGCGGAGGAGGACGCCGCCTGGTGGGCCGGCTCCCTGGACCGGCCGATGCGGCCCGGCGTCTTCGGCGAGAACCTCACCACCTCGGCGGTGGACGTGACCGGCGCGGTGATCGGCGAGTGCTGGGCGATCGGCTCCACCCTGCTCCAGGTGACCAAGCCACGCACCCCGTGCCGCACCTTCGCCGGCTTCTGGGGCGTACCCGATCTGATCAAGCGGTTCACCGCGTACGGTGCGCCCGGGGCCTACCTGCGGGTGCTGCGTCCCGGCGACGTCGGCGCCGGCGACCCGGTCGAGGTGGTCGACCGGCCGGCCCACGGGGTGACCATCGGCGAGGTGTTCCGGGCCGTCACGCTGGAGCCGGCGCTGCTGCCCCGGCTGCTCGACGTGCCGGAACTGCCCGGGTCGCTGCGGGAGAAGGCCCGCCGCCGCCTCGGCGTCGCCACGGAATCCTGAGCGGTGCGCGCGCTCGTGTCAGGCCCACTTGGCGGGCCGGGTGTAGCTTCTGCCGGTTACCGGATCAGCCACGATGCCGGGTAGCTGGGCGTTGCGTAAGGCCCGCTCGTTGATGAAGAACTGGCCGAGGCCGCCCACCCGGGTGAGATGGTTGGAGGCCCGGGTGTTACCTGGCGGCATGGCGAGGTAGATCAGTTGGACAGGGTTGACCTGCTTGACGATGGCGAGGGCGGGGGCGAGATCGGTGTCGGCGCTGACCAGCAGCGTGGTGTCGGCGAGCCGGAGAGCAGCATCGGCGACCATCCTGGCGCCGAGGGCGACGTCGGTACCCTTCTCCTCGTAACTCTTGTAGGGCCGGTTGCATCCGCAGGTGTAGCCCTGACCGCAGCGACGGCAGTCCCGGATGGTCCGCTCCTTGAATCGGCCGAGGTGCACGTCCAGCACCGCCCCGTTCCGGGTCTTCATGGCATCGAGGTAGGTGGACTGGTTCTGGGCCGCTGCGGGCTCATTCCTTGGGTCTGAGTTGGCGAACGAGTGATACGACATCGAGCCACATGTGTTTACGCCCGTACTTGCTCTTCATCCCGTAGTACAGATTGAAGCCGTCGATGTAGGCGGCGACGGTGGCCACGTTCACCTCTCTCCGAGTTCCGTGTGGTGTATGGTGGTGCCATACGACGCCGAGAGATACGGCAGGAACGGCTCCCTTCGGGGGGCCGTTTTTTTCGGCACATGCAGCCCAGCAACGGCTCCGGAGGTCCAACGGCTTGAGGGGGCACTCGGCGACGGCAGCGGGGCCCTTGACCTGAGAAGAATTTCGGGCCCGGGTCAGATCTCGGCGAAGACCTCGGCCAGCACCTGCGTCGCCGGGTCGCCCTTCACCCGGGTCCAGGTGCCCTGCTCGGCCGTCCACTCCAGGTTGGCGAAGCGGACCCGCTTCACGCCCCGGTCGTCGGCGTGCGAGACCAGCCAGTGCGCGTACCGCCAGCCGTTTCGGGCGTCGCTGACCGGCACCGTGAGCCCGGTCAGGTCCGTCCCGGCGGTCAGCCGGGGCAGCCCCCAGTCGAGCGTCAGGCCCTCCAGCACCGCGCTGGCCGCGGCCGGTCCACGCATGGTCGGCGTCGACCCGACCGTGCAGGCCACCGCGCCGGTCGCCGGGCCGAGCAGCGCGCGGGTGAGGACCTCCGACTCGTCCGCCCACTTCTGGTACGCCTCGGGGTAGGCCGACCGCTGCACCCGCTGGGCGGCCTCGGTGATCCGCATCCGTTCCCAGCCCTTGATCTTCTTCAGCGCGGCGTAGAACTTCTTCGCCGCGTAGCGCGGGTCCTGGATCTGATCCGGAGTGCCCCAGCCCTGGCTCGGGCGCTGCTGGAACAGGCCGAGCGAGTCCCGGTCGCCGTGGGCGATGTTGCGCAGGTGTGACTCCTGGTAGGCGGTGGCGAGCGCCACCACGACCGCCCGCTCGGGCATCCGGCGCTGCACGCCGATGGCGGCGATGGTGGCCGCGTTGGCCATCTGGTCCGCGCCGAGCACCACCTCGCCGTCGGCCTGCACGGTGCAGGTCCGGCTGGCCGTCGGCAGTCGCAGGTGATGACCGAACTGCTTGCTCACGAACCAGACCGCGAGCAGGGCCAGCACGCACACGGCCACCCCCGCTGCCATGATCGGCGCTCGCGTCCGCACCCGCACCCCCTGCCCCTCCAGACCCCGCCCAGCGTACGTCGAGATCGCCGCCGGCCCGCCGTGGCTGTTAAGCGGGGGCCCCGCCTATACCGGAGACGTTAAGCGGGGGCCCCTCCTTACACCACCCAGGAGGCGGGGCGCTTTTCGCGGAGCGCCTGCACGCCCTCGCGGCCCTCGGCGGAGAGGAAGTATCCGGTGGAGAGCGCCGCCAGCTCGGCGATCTCGGCGCGCAGGTCGGTGGCGGCCGGGCGGCGCAGCAACTCCTTGGCCCCGGCCAGCGCCCCCGGCGCGCCCCGCACCAGCGACGCGCGGTAGCGCTCGACGGCGGCGTCCAGCGCGTCCGCCGGCACCGCGGCGGTGACCAGACCGATCTCGGCGGCCCGCCGGCCGTCGAACGTGTCGCCGGTCAGGTAGAGCTCGGCGGCGGCCCGCGGGCTCAGCCGGGGCAGCACGGTCGCCGAGATGACCGCCGGGATCACGCCGATCCGCACCTCGGTGAACGCGAACGTGACCTCCTCGGCGCAGACCGCCAGGTCGGCGGCGGCGATCAGGCCCAGTCCGCCGGCCCGCGCCGCCCCCGCCACCTTCGCCAGCACCGGCTTCGGGCACTCCCGCACGGCGACCAGCACGTCGCCGAGCATCCCGGCCGGCACGGTCCCGCTGGCGTACGCCGCGGCGGTCTCCTTCAGGTCCGCGCCGGAGCAGAAGACCGGGCCGGTGTGGTCGAGCACGACCGCCCGGACCGTGTCGTCGGCGACCGCCGCGGCCAGCCCGGCCAGCAGCTCGGTCATCAGCGGGGTGGAGAGCGCGTTGCGGTTGTGCGGGCTGTCCAGGGTGAGCGTGGTCACCCCACGGGCCGTGGCGACCCGCACGAGAGCGTCCGGAGAGGTCATGCCGGGCACACTAGTGGCCATGCCCGGCGTCCTTCCAGAAGGCGAACCCGTCCCGCGCGACGGGTCGCTGCCCGCCGCCGCCCGCCGCGCCGTCGGCGCCCGCGGTTTCGGGGTGTACGTGCACGTCCCGTTCTGCGCCAGCCGGTGCGGTTACTGCGACTTCAACACGTACACCGCCGCCGAGCTGGGCGGCGGGGCGAGCCGGGAGACGTACGCCGACAGCGCGCTGGCCGAGCTGGCGCTCGCCGCCCGGGTGCTGGGTGACTCCCCGCCGCCGCGGGTGGACACCGTCTTCGTCGGCGGCGGCACCCCCACCCTGCTGCCCGCCGACGACCTGGCCCGGATCCTCGACGGCATCGACCGCACCTGGGGGCTGGCCGCCGACGCCGAGGTGACCACCGAGGCCAACCCCGAGTCGGTCACCCCGGAGTCGCTGAAGGCGCTGCGGGCGGCCGGCTACACCCGGATCTCGCTGGGCATGCAGTCCGCCGCGCCGGGCGTGCTGGCGGTGCTCGACCGGCGGCACAGCGCGGGCCGGGCCACCGCCGCCGCGGCGGAGGCGCGCGACGCCGGGTTCGACCACGTGAACCTGGACCTGATCTACGGCACGCCGGGGGAGACGGCGGAGGACTTCGCCGCCTCACTGGCGCGGGTGGTCGACGCCGGGGTGGACCACGTCAGCGCGTACGCCCTGATCGTGGAGGACGGCACCCGGCTGGCCGCCCGGATGCGGCGCGGCGAGCTGCCGTACCCCTCCGACGACGTGGCGGCGGACCGGTACCTGGCCGCGGAGGCGGCGCTGCACGCGGCCGGTTTCTCCTGGTACGAGGTGTCCAACTGGGCCCGCTCGGCGGCCGGGGCGTGCCGGCACAACCTGCTCTACTGGACCGGCGCCGACTGGTGGGGCCTGGGCCCGGGGGCGCACAGCCACGTCGGCGGGGTGCGCTGGTGGAACGTCAAACACCCGAGCGCGTACGCGGCGCGGCTGGCCGACGGCGTGTCGCCGGCGCTGGCCCGGGAGCGGCTCACCGCCGACGAGCAGCACATGGAGGACGTGATGCTGCGGCTGCGGCTCGCCTCCGGACTGCCGCTGGACGTGCTGGACGAGACCGGCCGGGCGGGCGCGGAGCGGGCCCGGGCCGGCGGGTTGCTCGACGCCGGGGCGTACGCCGGGGGCCGGGCCGTGCTCACCCTGCGCGGCCGGCTGCTCGCCGACGCGGTCGTCCGCGACCTGCTGCCCTGACCGGACCCGGCCGGCCCCGCCTGGCGGGACCGGCCGGAGCGGCTCACTTGATCAGGCTGGCCGACATCGGATAGCGGTAGAGCTGGCCCTCGTTGGCCTTCACCCCGGCCAGGATGCCGAAGATGATGCCGACGATCATGGCGCCGAAGCCGATCACCAGGCCGATGAGGATGCAGGTGAGGATCCAGCCGACGAGCGCGATGACCGACCAGATGAGCTGGAAGTTGAGCGCGGCGATCGCGTGCGCCCGGACGGTCGGGGACTGGTTGCCCCGCGCCAGCAGGGCCACCAGCGGCGCGACCCAGCCCAGCACGCCGCCGCCGATCAGCATCCCGGCCGCGCCACCGAAGTGCGCCACCAGGGCCCAGGTCTTGTCGTCGTTGTTGGCGTAGCCGGCCGGCGGGCCGTACGCGCCGCCGCCGGGATAGCCGGCGCCGGGCGCGCCGTAACCCGGCGCGCCGCCGCCCGGCGGGGGATAGCCGCCCGGCGGGGGATAACCACCCGGCGGGGGATAGCCGCCGGCCGGAGGTTGGCCGCCCGGGGGCGGATAGTCACCGGGCGGGGGATAGCCGCCCCCGCCGGGTGCCCCGGACAGTGGTGCGGTGGGAGGCTCGTCGGCCGGCGACGAGCCGTAGGGCGCCGACGGCGGGGTCGGGTCGGGCTGGGGGCCAGGGTCCCCCGCTCCGGGCGGGCGAGGAGGTTCAGTCATGCACGTCACCGTAGGTCCCGCAGGCAAGCGACACCAGTGCCGTCCGGACCCGCTGCGGCGGATTGTGCGGCGGGCCGCACCCGAGGTCCGTCGGGCGATCATCGCGTCGGCGGGACTGCCGACGTAGACTGGCACTCGCTACAGTCGAGTGCCAGCCGCCCGGCGGATGCCGCGCGTCGTCCGGCCGAGGTGCGTCAGGAGGTGGGGAGATGGGTCTCGACGACCGTAAGCTCGCCGTGCTGCGCGCCATCGTCGAGGACTACGTCCACACGCAGGAGCCGGTGGGCAGCAAGGCCCTGGTCGAACGGCACCAGCTCGGCGTCTCGCCGGCGACCGTGCGCAACGACATGGCGGTGCTGGAGGAGGAGGGCTACATCCGGCAGCCGCACACCAGCGCCGGCCGGGTGCCCACCGACCGCGGCTACCGCCTCTTCGTCGACCGGCTCTCCCGGGTCAAGCCGCTCAGCCCCGCCGAGCGGCGGGCGATCGAGCGGTTCCTGGTCGGCGCGGTCGACCTCGACGACGTGGTGCACCGCACGGTCCGGCTGCTGGCCCAGCTCACCCGGCAGGTCGCCGTGGTGCAATATCCCAGCCTGGCCCGGTCCAAGGTGCGCCACCTGGAGCTGGTGCCGATCTCCACCACCCGGCTGATGGTCGTCATGATCGCCGACACCGGGCGGGTCGAGCAGCGGCTGGTCGAGCTGCCCGCCCCGATCCCCGCCGAGGACGTCACCGACCTGCGCCGGCTGGTCAACGAGAAGCTCGTCGGCAGCCAACTCGCCGAGACACCGCCACTGGTGCAGGCGCTCGTCGAGGAGTCGCCGCCGCAGCTCCGCCCGGCCATGACCACGCTCTCCACCGTGCTGCTGGAGACGCTCGTCGAGCGGCACGAGGAGCGGATCGCGCTGGCCGGCACCGCCAACCTCACCCGGGGTGGCCTGCTCGACTTCCAGGGCTCGCTGCGCCCCATCCTGGAGGCGCTCGAGGAGGAGGTCGTGCTGCTCAAGCTGATCGGCGAGACCGAACCGAGCACCACCCGGGTGCTCATCGGCGACGAGAACGAGGTCGACAACCTGCGGGCCGCCTCCGTGGTCAGCACCGGCTACGGCCCGGGTGCGACCATCGTCGGTGGGCTCGGCGTGCTCGGGCCGACCCGGATGGACTACCCCGGCAATATCGCCATGGTGAGGGCCGTGGCACGCTACGTGGGCGAACTGCTGGCCCAGAACTGACCAGTCAGGGCCGACGGCCGGCTGCGGCCGACGACCGGCGAACGCGAGACGAACATGAGGACACCGAACGCAGTGGCCAGGGACTACTACGGCATTCTCGGCGTGAGCCGGGACGCCTCCGACGACGAGATCAAGCGTGCCTACCGCAAGCTGGCGCGGCAGTACCACCCGGACGTCAATCCGGACCCGGAGGCACAGGAGAAGTTCAAGGACATCAACGCCGCGTACGAGGTCCTCTCGGACGACCGGAAGCGGCAGATCGTCGACCTGGGCGGCGATCCGCTCGCCCCGGGCGGCGGTGGCGCCGGCGGTCCGGGCGGTCCGGGCGGCGCCGGCCCGTTCGTCGGCTTCCAGGACATCATGGACGCGTTCTTCGGCGGCGCGGCGGGCGGCAGCCGGGGTCCCCGGCCGCGTACCCGGCCTGGCGCCGACGCGATCCTGCGGCTGGAACTCGACCTCAACGAGACCGCGTTCGGCGTCGAGGCGCCCATCACCGTCGACACGGCGGTGCTCTGCACCACCTGCTCCGGCGCCGGCACCGCCGCCGGCACCCACCTCGCCACCTGCGAGGCGTGCGGCGGTCGCGGCGAGGTGCAGTCGGTGCAGCGGACGTTCCTCGGCCAGGTGGTCTCCGCCCGGCCGTGCACCGTCTGCCAGGGCTACGGCACCACGATCCCGCACCCCTGCCCGACCTGCGCCGGTGACGGCCGGGTGCGGACCCGCCGCTCGCTGACCGTCAAGATCCCCGCCGGGGTCGAGGACGGCATGCGGATCCGGCTGGCCCAGCAGGGCGAGGTCGGCCCGGGCGGCGGCACCGCCGGCGACCTCTACGTCGAGATCCACGAGCGGACCCACGACGTCTACTCCCGCAAGGGCGACGACCTGCACTGCCGGGTGACCGTGCCGATGACCGCCGCCGCGCTCGGCACCCGGCTGACCATCAAGACGCTCGACAGCGAGGAGGTCGTCGACGTCAAGCCGGGCACCCAGCCCGGCAGCACGCTGCGGCTGCGCGCCCGCGGCGTGCCGCACCTGCGGGGCACCGGCCGGGGCGACCTCTACGTCCACCTGGACGTGCGCACGCCGACCAAGCTCGACGCCGACCAGGAGCGGATGCTGCGCGACTTCGCCAAGACCCGCGGCGAGGAGGTCGCCGAGCTGACCAAGCAGGGCGGCTTCTTCTCCCGGATGCGCGACGCCTTCAACGGGCACGCCTGAGGTGTCGGCGCCGCTGTTCCTGGTCGAGGCGCTGCCCACCGGCGACACGGTGACGCTGGACGGCCCGGAGGGCCACCACGCGGCCACCGTGCAGCGGCTGCGCGTCGGCGAGGAGCTGCTGCTCGCCGACGGCCGGGGCGGCACCGCCGCCGCGCTCGTCACCGCCGTCGGCCGGGGCACGCTCGACGCGCGGGTCACCTCCCGGGGGTACGCCGACGCGAGCGTCCCCCGGGTGGTCGTGGCGCAGGGGATCGCCAAGGGCGACCGGGGCGAGCTGGCCGTGCAGGCGATGACCGAGGTCGGGGTGGACGAGATCGTGCCCTGGGCGGCGTCCCGTTCGGTGGTCCAGTGGCGCGGCGACCGGGGCGTACGGGCCCGGGAGAAGTGGGCGGCCACCGCCCGGGAGGCCGCCAAGCAGGCCCGCCGCCCGTGGCTGCCGGTGGTGGCCGGCGCCCCGGACGAGTCCACCGCCACGGTGGCCCGGCGCATCGCCGGCGCCGGTGCCGCCTTCGTGCTGCACGAGGAGGCCGACGAGCGGCTGACCACGGTCGAGCTGCCGGCGGCGGGTGAGATCGTGCTCGTGGTCGGCCCCGAGGGCGGCATCGCCCCGGCCGAGCTGACCGTGTTCGCCGAGGCCGGCGCGCGTACCGTCCGCCTCGGCCCGTCGGTGCTGCGCACCTCCACCGCCGGGGTGGCCGCGCTCAGCGTGCTCGCCGCCCGCCTGGGCCGCTGGTAGGCAACCCCTGATTCCGTGCGTCAGCGTGCGGTGGGGTCGGGGTCAGGTGCGCAGGTAGGAGGCGCCGTTCAGGTCGACGATCGTGCCGGACGCCCACTCCGCCTCGGGGCTGGCCAACCAGTGCACGGCCGCGGCGATCTCCTCCGGGCGGGCCACTCGGTGGAACGGCGACTGCGCCCGTACCGCCTCGCCACGCTCGTTCTTGAGGTGCTCGTTCGTCATGTCGGTCTCGACGAAGCCGGGCGCCACGCAGGCCACCCCGATGCGGTACGGGGCCAGGGCCACCGCCAGCGACTGGGCCATCGCGTTCATCCCCGCCTTGCTGGCCCCGTACGCGGGATTGGCCGGCTCGCCCCGGAACGCGCCCCGGGAGGAGACGTTGACGATCCGTCCACCCCGCTCCCGCATGTGCTGGGCGGCGCACCAGGCGGCGTTCGCGGCGCCCACCAGGTTGGTGTCGAGCACCTCGCGCCAGCGTGCCCGCCACTGCTCGTAGCTGCTGTCGAAGACCGGGTGCGGCGGGTCGGCGGGCCCGAACACGCCGGCGTTGTTGACGAGCACGTCGAGGCCACCGAGCAGTCGGGCCGCCTCGTCGACCACGGCGCGGACGGCGTCCGGGTCGGCCAGGTCGGCGCGGACCACCACGTGCCCGTCACCCGGCAGCTCGTCGCGCAGCGCCTCGGCCAGCCCGGCGGAGTCCCGGTGGTGGATCGCCACCCGGTCCCCGCCGGCCGCGAACGCCCGGGCCACCGCGCGTCCGATGCCCCGCGAGGCTCCCGTCACCAGCACCGCCCGTCCCGCCATGCCGGCCATCCTGCCGCACCCGCCCGGGGTGTTAGGCGGGGCCCCTTCCTATGCAGAAAGCGTTAACCGGGGCCCCTTCCTTACACTGCTGCGATGGACTGCCTGTTCTGCCGGATCGTCGCCGGGGAGATCCCGGCCACCATCGTCCGCGAGACCGCCACCACCCTCGCCTTCCGCGACATCGACCCGAAGGCGCCCACCCACGTCCTGGTGATCCCGAAGGAGCACTACGCGGACGTGGTCACGCTGGCGCAGGGCGACTCCGCGCTCGCCGGTGAGCTGCTCAACACCGCTGCCGTGGTGGCCGAGGAGGAGGGCCTGACGGTGGACGGGTTCCGGCTCATGTTCAACACCGGCCCGTACGGCGGCCAGGAGGTCTTCCACGTGCACGCCCACCTGCTCGGTGGCGCGCCGCTCGGCCCGATGCTCTGCCGGTGACCCCGATCTCCGACCGGCTCGACCGGATGGTGCGGCAGGCCCAGGCGACCGGGCGGATCCCGGCGGTGTCGGCGGCCCTGCACCGGGCCGACCGGCCGCTCTGGACGTGCACGGTGGGCGGGACCGGCAACGACACGCCGCTCGACCCGGACACGGTCCTCCGGATCGGCTCGGTCACCAAGACCTTCACCGCGGTGCTCGTCATGCAGTGCCGCGACGACGGGCTGCTCGACCTGGACGACCCGGTCGGGCGACACCTCGACCTGCCCGCGCACGGCGAGCTGACCGTGCGCCGGCTGCTGTCGCACACCGCCGGCCTGCAACGCGAGCCGCACGGCGACGTGTGGGACACCCTGCGGGTCCCGGGCGTCGACGAGCTGCTCGCCGACCTGGCGCGGGTGGAGCGGGTGCTGCCCACCGGCCGCCGCTTCCACTACTCCAACCTCGGCCTGTCGCTGCTCGGCGCGCTGGTCGCCCGGCGGCGCGGCGGCACCTGGGCCGAGGTGCTCGCCGACCGGGTGCTCGGCCCGCTCGGGCTGGCCGCGACCGGGCCCGAGCCGGGGGACCGGGCGGCCACCGGCCACCTGGTCGACGCGTACTCCGACGAGGCGCACCCGGAGCCGCCCACCGACTTCGGCGCGGTGGCGCCGGCCGCCCAGCTCTGGAGCACCGCGCCGGACATGGCCCGCTGGGCGGCGTTCCTGGCCGACCCGGCCGCGCTCGACCCGGACGGGGCGGTGCTCGCCGCGGCCACCGTCGAGGAGATGCGCTGGCCGCACACCACCACCGACGAGTCGCTCTGGGCGGCCGGCTTCGGCCTCGGGCTGATCGTGGTGCCACGCCCGGACCGGGTGACCCACGTCGGGCACGACGGCGCGATGCCCGGCTTCCTGGCCGCCGTCTACGGCCGGCGCGGCGGCGACGGCACCGCCGGCGGCATGGGCTGCGCGGTGCTCGGCTCGTCCGGCACCGGCGTGGAGGTGCTCGACCTGCCCCACGCGCTGCTCGCCGCCGCCGCCGAGCACGACCCGGCGGAGATCGAGCCGTGGCGTCCCGGTCCGCCCGCCCCCGCGCACCTGCGCGGGATGCTGGGCCGCTGGTGGGGCGAGGGGTTCGAGTCGGTCTTCTCCTGGCACGACGGGGCGTTGCGGGCCCGGGGCGCGGACGACCCGGCCGGCAAGCCGCCGTCGGTGTTCGCGCCGCTGCCGGACCGGCCGGACGTGTTCCGCACGGTCGCCGGCCGGGAGGCCGGCGAGCTGCTCCGGCTCACCCGCGACGAGCGGGGCGTGGTGGTCCGGATGCACTGGGCGACCTACCGGTTCACCCGCCGGCAGGAGACCTTCGACGGGTACGACTTCCGGGCCGGCGGCTGACCGCCGGGCACCGGAAATGGGCACGGTGCGTGCGGTGTCGACCCGATACGATGGAGGGCAACCGTACGCCGCGCCAGCAGGGCCCGGCGCCGAGATCGGAGAGCAGGTGGCGCAGGGCCCGACGGCCCGACCTATGACCGGCACCCCACCTCCCGGCCCGCCCCGGGTGCAGACCAGGATCACGGTCCCCGACCAGAAGATCATGGTGAACCTGCTCGGCGCGGGCGACGAGATCCTGCGTCTCGTCGAACGCTCGGTCAGCAGCGACGTCCACGTGCGCGGCAACGAGATCACCATCACCGGTGCGCCCGCCGACAACGCCCTCGCCGAGCGTCTCTTCAGTGAGCTCCTCGAACTGATCGAGAAAGGCGAGACCCTGACCACAGACGCCGTCCGGCGTACCGTCGGCATGCTCGAGCAGGGCGGCGCCGAGCGACCCGCCGAGGTCCTGACGCTCAACATCCTCTCCCGGCGCGGGCGCACCATCCGCCCCAAGACCCTCGGGCAGAAGCGGTACGTCGACGCGATCGACTCGCACACCATCGTCTTCGGGATCGGCCCGGCCGGCACCGGCAAGACCTACCTGGCCATGGCGAAGGCCGTCCAGGCGCTCCAGGCCAAGCAGGTCAACCGGATCATCCTGACCCGGCCGGCGGTCGAGGCGGGCGAGCGGCTGGGCTTCCTGCCCGGCACGCTGAACGAGAAGATCGACCCCTACCTGCGCCCGCTCTACGACGCGCTGCACGACATGCTCGACCCGGAGTCCATCCCCAAGCTGATGGCCGCCGGCACGATCGAGGTCGCGCCCCTGGCGTATATGAGGGGCCGCTCGTTGAATGACGCTTTCATCATCCTGGACGAGGCGCAGAACACCACGCCCGAGCAGATGAAGATGTTCCTGACCCGGCTCGGCTTCAACTCCAAGATCGTGGTCACCGGCGACGTCACCCAGGTGGACCTTCCCGGCGGGACGACAAGCGGCCTGCGGCTGGTCCGGGAGATCCTGGGCAACGTCGAGGATGTGCACTTCGCCCAGCTCTCCAGCTCGGACGTGGTTCGCCACAAGCTGGTGGGTGAGATCGTCGACGCGTACGCCCGCTGGGACGCCGAGCGGGAGAACCAGCAGGCGCAGAGCGTGCACGCCGTGCCGGGGCGCACCGCCCAGGGCGGCCGGGCCGGCCGGCGCCGCTAACCCACCAGAGGAAGACAGTTGTCCATCGAGATCGCCAACGAGTCCGGTGTCGAGGTCGACACCGACGCCGTGCTCGCCGTCGCCCGGCACGCCCTCGACGAGATGGGGGTCAACCCCCTCGCCGAGCTGTCCGTGCTGCTCGTCGACATCGAATACATGTCGGAGCTGAACCACCGCTGGATGGGCGGTGACGGCCCGACCGACGTGCTCGCCTTCCCCATGGACGAGGGCAGCGTCGACCACGGGCCGGGGGAGAGCGCCCCGGCCGGCGGCGAGCCGGCCCTGCTCGGCGACATCGTGCTCTGCCCGGAGGTGGCGGCCAAGCAGGCGGCCACCGCCGGGCACTCGTCCGGCGACGAGTTGCACCTGCTCACCGTGCACGGTGTGCTGCACCTGCTCGGCTACGACCACGCCGAGCCCGAGGAGGAACGGGAGATGTTCGGTCTCCAGGCCCGGCTGCTGGCCAGCTGGCGGTCGACCCGGTCGCGGTGATGACGTCCCTCGCGGCGGCGGGCGCTCCGGCCGGCCTGCCCGATTTTCAGCTCCTGTTCTTCGGGGCCGGGCTGGTGGTGCTCGCCGGCCTGATCGCGATGACCGAGGCGGCTCTGGCCGCGGTCTCCGCGGCGCGCGCCGCCGAGCTGGCCCGTGAGGGCGCGCGCGGCGCACGCGCCCTCCAGGCGGTCGCCGGTGACGTGGTCCGTCACCTCAACCTGCTGCTCCTGCTCCGCCTGCTGGCCGAACTGACCGCGACCACGCTCGTCGCGCTGGTGGCGGTCGACACGTTCGGCGCCGGCTGGCGGGCGGCCCTGGTCACCGCCGGGGCGATGACGGTGGTGAGCTTCGTGGTGGTCGGGGTGGCCCCGCGCACGCTGGGCCGGCAGCACGCCTACGCGGTCGGCCGGGCGGTCGCGCCGCTGGTGCGGTGGCTGGGCCGGGCGCTCAATCCGCTGGCGTCGCTGCTGATCCTGATCGGCAACGCGGTCACCCCGGGCAAGGGGTTCCGGGAGGGGCCGTTCGCCACCCAGGTGGAGCTGCGCGAGCTGGTCGACCTGGCCGAGCAGCGTGGGGTGGTGGAGCACGGCGAGCGTCAGATGATCCACTCCGTGTTCGCGCTCGGTGACACCATCGCCCGTGAGGTGATGGTGCCGCGCACCGAGATGGTGTGGATAGAGGAACGCAAGACGCTGGCGCAGGCGTTGGCGCTGTTCCTGCGGTCCGGCTTCTCCCGCATCCCGGTGATCGGTGAGAACGTCGACGACGTGCTCGGTGTGCTCTACCTCAAGGACCTGATCCGGCGTACCCAGGGCGACCGGGAGGCGCGGGAGATGCCGGTGGCGGAGCTGATGCGCCAGGCGACGTTCGTGCCGGAGTCCAAGCCGGTGGACGATCTGCTCTCCGAGATGCAGGCGGCCCGTAACCACCTGGTCATCGTGGTCGACGAGTACGGCGGCACCGGTGGGTTGGTCACCATCGAGGACATCCTGGAGGAGATCGTCGGCGAGATCACCGACGAGTACGATGTCGAGCGCCCGCCGGTGGAGCACCTGCCGGACGGGGCCGTGCGGGTGACCGCCCGGCTGCCGGTGGAGAATCTGGGCGAGCTGTTCGACACCGCGCTGCCCACCGACGAGGTGGAGACGGTCGGCGGGCTGCTCGCGCAGGCGCTCGGCCGGGTGCCCATCCCGGGCGCCGAGGCCGAGGTGTCCGGCCTACGGCTGATCGCCGAGGGCACCACCGGCCGGCGCAACCGGATCGACACCGTCCTGGTGAGCCGGGTCGATCCGGGGTCCGCGCCGGAGGGCACGGGCCGGGGCGAGCCGGCCGAGTCCCGTGGCAACCACAACCGTTCCGAGGAGAGGCAACCCGCCGATGCCTGAGTCACCCGCCGTGCCGGCCGCACTGCCCACCCCCGCCGATCCGGCCGAGCTGAGCGCCGAGGACGGCAAGCTCGTCGTGCTGGCCCGGGGCGCGCGGAGCCGGGTGGCCGCCGTGGAGGGCGCGGCCGTCCGCGACCAGGACGGCCGGACGTACGCGGCGGCAAGCGTGGCGCTGCCGTCGCTGACGGTGACCGCGCTCCAGTTGGCGGTCGCCTCGGCGGTGGCGGCGGGGGCGAGCCGGCTGGAGGCGGCGGTGGTGGTGACCGAGGCGTCGACGCTCGACGGCGCCGGGCACGCCGCGGTCCGGGATCTCTCCGCCGACGCGCCGATCCACGTGGCCGCGCCGGACGGCACGGTCCTCGGCACGGTGGTCGAGTGACCACGCCCGAGGCACGTCCCTACCGGGCCGGTTTCGCCTGTTTCGTCGGCCGGCCCAACGCCGGCAAGTCGACGCTCACCAACGCGATCGTCGGCACCAAGATCGCGATCACGTCGAGCAAGCCGCAGACCACCCGGCACATCATCCGGGCGGTGCTGCACCGGCCGGAGTCGCAGCTCGTGCTCGTGGACACGCCCGGTCTGCACCGCCCGCGCACGCTGCTCGGCGAACGCCTCAACGACCTGGTGCGGGAGACCTGGAGCGAGGTCGACGTGATCGGGCTCTGCGTCCCGGCGAACGAGCCGGTCGGGCGGGGCGACCGGTTCATCACCGGTGAGCTGTCCAGCCTGAAGGCCACCGTGCTGGCCGTGGTCACCAAGACCGACCTGGTGGACAAGAAGCGGCTGGCGGAGCAGTTGGTCGCGGTGAGCGAGCTGGCCGAGTTCGCGGCCGTGGTGCCGGTGAGCGCGGTCTCCGGTCACCAGGTGGACACGCTCGTCGACGTGATGACCGGCTACCTGCCGGAGTCGCCGCAGCTCTACCCGGACGACATGCTCACCGACGACCCGGAGCAGGTGCTCGTCGCCGAGTTGGTCCGGGAGGCCGCCTTGGAGGGGGTGCGGGACGAACTGCCGCACTCCATCGCCGTGGTGGTCGAGGAGATGATCCCGGAGGGCAACCTCACGAAGATCTACGCCGATCTCTACGTGGAGCGGTCGAGCCAGAAGGCGATCGTGATCGGTCACCGTGGCAGCCGGCTCAAGCACGTGGGCACCACCGCGCGCCGGCAGATCGAGGAGTTGCTGGGTACCCGGGTCTACCTCGATCTGCACGTGCGGGTGGCGAAGGACTGGCAGCGCGATCCGAAGCAGTTGCGCAAGCTCGGCTTCTGAGGGCCGGATCGGTCAGGCTTATGGGGCATCTCACGTAACGTAGGCGTCTTTACACGTTTCACAGGCTGCGGGAGCAGGGTAGGGACGGTTGTCTCCGCCCCCCGGACCCCTGCTGCGAGCTGATGCGAAACCGCTACCTCGACCTGCTTCGCTTCCTGGCCATCCTGCGCGTCGTCACCTACCACGTCACCGGCTACGCCACGCTCACGCTGGTGTTCCCCGCGATGGCGGTGATGTTCGCGCTCGCCGGGTCGCTGATGGCTGCGTCGCTGGGCCGCAGCGGGGCACCCGCGGTGGTACGCCGGCTGCGGCGGCTGCTGCCCTCGCTCTGGGTGCTCGCCGCGGTCTTCGTGCCGGCGATGCTGTTCACCGGGTTGACGTTCAGCCCGCGGGTGCTGCTCTGGCTGTTCCCGATCGCCGACCCGCCGGCCAACTACTGGGGTGGGCTGGCGCTCAGCCCGATCTGGTATCTGCGGGACTACCTGTGGTTCGTGCTCGCCTCACCGCTGGCGCTCTGGCTGTTCCGCCGGGCGCCCCTGCCCACGCTTGCCGTCCCGTACGCGCTGCTCGCCGCGATCGAGTTCGGCGTCCTGCCGAACCCGCCGGCCGTGCTGCGCGAGTTCGGTCTCTACTTCGGCGCCTGGCTGCTCGGTTTCGCCCACCACGACGGTCTGCTGCGACGGATGCGCAACCGCGTGCTGCTGCCGCTCGCCGCCGTCGTCGGCGCGGCCGGGCTGGCCTGGATCGCCACCCATCCCGGCCCGCGTGGCTACGACATCAACGACATCCCGCTGGGCAACGCGCTCTGGGCGACGGCGTTCATCCTGGTGACGATCGGACGGGCGCCGACCGGCGTGGCCTGGGTCGACCGCGTTCCGGTGCTCGGCCGCGCGGTGACCCTGGTCAACCGGCGGGCGCTGACCATCTATCTCTGGCACATGCCGTTCGTGGTGGCGCTCACCCCGCTCGTGGGCCTGGTGGGCTGGTCGCCGCGCGACCCGGTCGGACTGTGGCTGCGCGTGGGGCTGGTCTTCGCGCTCGTCGGTGTGGTGACGTTGCTTGTCGGCTGGGTCGAGGACGTGGCCGCCCGGCGTACCCCCGAACTGGTGCCCGGCAGGCGACGCACCGCGTCCGGGCGGGTAACGGTCGCCCCGGCCAGCCCGGCCCCGGCCGGCGCGGCGGGCGCGCTCGTCGGCGCCGGGACGCCGGTGCCGGCGCCGCGCCGTAGCCCCGAGCGGACCACCGACCACACCGTCCAGCCCGACCACGCCACCCGCTGAGCGTGGACGGGCCCGGCCGGGCGGCGGTCGGGTCAGCGGCTGGACACGCTGACGTTGCCGCTGGTCGCCGAGACGTCGAGCAGCAGGGACGCGGCCGGGTCGTTCGTCACCTGCACGCGGACGTCGCCGGACTTCGCGTCGGCCCGCACCCGGTAACGGCCCTGCGGTACGGCCAGGTCGACGTCGCCGCTCGTGGCGTGCAACCGGGCCGGGGCCGGCTGGTCCAGCTCGACGGTGAGGTTGCCGGAGGTCGCCTCCGCGTCGACCGCGGAGGTGAGTCGCCGCGCCTCGATGTCACCGGATCGCGCCCGCAGCCGGACCGGGCCGGCGGCCTCGCTCAGGTGGATGTTGCCCGAGGTGGTCGACGCGCGGACCTCGCCGCGCGCCCCGCTGACCGTGAAGTCGCCCGAGCTGAGCGTGAAGTCCACCGCACCGACCTCGCTGAGCTCGACGTTGCCCGACCCGGTGCCGCCGCGAACCGCCACACCGGGTGGCGCGGTCACCTCCCAGGAGATGCTGCACCGGCTGCCGCAGTCGGTGGGCAGCACCAACTCGTCGCCCTTGATCTCGTACCTGCTGTCCGGCTCGCCGCCCTGGTAGCGGACCACCCGTTTGACGCGTACCTGGTCGGCCGGGCCGTTGGCCCGGACCACGACGTCGCCCGAGCCGTCGCCGGCCACGTTGATCCGGGTGATCCTGGTGCGCTCGGTCTGGTCGTAGTCGAGGCGACGGAACGAGAGGGTGTCACACCCGGCGAGGACGATGAGCGTGGCGGTCGCGGTCGCGGCCACCACCACGCGGGGCCGGACGGCCGTTCGGAGCGAAGCCATGGCCAAAACCCTAGGTCCGGCCCGGCGGCCGGCACATCGGGGATGGTCCGCCGGTCCACCCCGAACCAACCCTGAGATCGCACCCCGAGGAGAATGGGCCGGTGGCCGGCTACCGTCGACAGCTCTACCGCGACGACGCGGTGGTGCTGCGTGTGCAGAAGCTGGGCGAGTCCGACCGGATCATCACCCTGTTCACCCGCCGGCACGGCCGGCTGCGCGCGGTGGCCCGGGGCGTCCGGCGCACCACAAGCCGGTTCGGCGCCCGGCTGGAGCCGTTCGGGCACGTCGACCTCCAACTCGCCGGCGATCCCAAGGGCAACCAGGGCAGCTCGCTGCACACCGTCAGCCAGGTCGAGGCGATCGAGCTGTACGGCAAGCGGTTCCTCGGCGACTACCCCCGCTACACGGCGGCCAGCGCGATCGCCGAGACCGCCGAGCGGCTCACCCCGGTCGAGCGGGAGCCGTCGCTGCGGCTGTTCCAGCTCACCCTCGGCGCGATGAAGTCCCTGGCCCGCGGCGACCACGCCACCACGCTGGTGCTCGACGCCTACCTGCTGCGCGGCATGTCGTTCGCCGGCTGGGCGCCGGCGCTGTCCGCCTGCGCCGTCTGCGGCGAGCCGGGCCGGCACCGCGCGTTCTCGGTGCCGGCCGGCGGTGCCGTCTGCCCGGACTGCCGCCCCCCGGGCGCCGCCCACCCCGCGCCGGCCACGCTCCTGCTGATGTCCGCGCTGACCAGCGGCGACTGGGCGCACGCCGACGCCGCCGACACCGGCGTACGCCGGGAGTGCAGCGGCCTGGTCGCGGCGCACCTCCAGTGGCATCTGGAGCGCGCGCTACGCTCGCTGCCGCTGGTCGACCGGGGTGCCCCGGCGGCCGGCACGGTCCCGCCGCCCGGCGGCGCGGGGCCGGGTGTGGTCCCGCCGCGCACCGGCGCCGGACCCGCCGCCGCCGGTGTGAACAGGGAGATGACCGAGTGATCCGTGCGACGAGGGCGACCCGCCGCGAGCCGACCCCGCCGACCCCGCACCCGTCCGGCGCCCGGCCGCCGGCGCTGCCGGCCGCCGCGCTGCCCCGGCACATCGCCATCGTGATGGACGGCAACGGCCGCTGGGCCAAGGAACGCGGCCTGCCCCGCACCAAGGGGCACGAGCAGGGTGAACACAGCCTCTTCGACACCATCGAGGGCGCGATCGAGCTGGGCGTGCCCTACCTGTCGGCGTACGCCTTCTCCACCGAGAACTGGCGTCGTTCGCCGGACGAGGTCCGCTTCCTGATGGGCTTCAACCGCGACGTCATCCGCCGCCGCCGCGACCAGCTCGTCGACCTGGGCGTACGGGTGGTCTGGTCGGGCCGGGCCGGGCGGCTCTGGAAGAGCGTGATCTCCGAGTTGCAGACCGCCGAGGAGATGTCCCGCGACAACTCGACGCTGACGCTCCAGTTCTGCGTCAACTACGGCGGCCAGGCCGAGATCGCCGACGCCGCCGCCGCGATCGCCCGGGACGTCGCCGCCGGCAAGCTGCACCCGGACAAGGTCACCGAGAAGACGGTGGCGCGCTACCTCTACCACCCGGAGGTGCCCGAGGTCGACCTGTTCCTGCGCCCCTCCGGCGAGCAGCGCATCTCCAACTTCCTGCTCTGGCAGACCGCGTACGCGGAACTCGTCTATCTGGACACGCTCTGGCCCGACTTCGACCGCCGTCACCTCTGGTACGCCTGCGAGCTGTACGCGCAGCGGGACCGCCGCTTCGGCGGGGCGCTGCCCAATCCGGTGGCCCCGGGAGCCTGAGCTGACGCTTACCGACGCGACACGCTGGGTATCGCACAGGGATACCAGCAAACGCGGAGGTGAACCACATGATTCAGAAGCGGATCGCGCAGTGGGCGATCATGGCGGTCGCCGTGCCGCTGGCGGCGGCCGGTGCTCGCCGGCTCAGTCACACGCTTGAGGCCCGCCGTGGCCCGACCGGGGTGAGCCGCCTGCTGACCAAGGGCGCCGACCTGATCCGGCCGCAGAAGGCCAAGCGACGTCGGTTCTTCTGACCCCCTCGACGGCCGGGCAACTCCGGCCGTCGAGCCGAACGCCCCGCGCCCCGGCCTCTCCGGCCGGACCGCGGGGCGTTCCACTGTCAGCGCTCCCGGCCGTCAGCCCTCCACCTCGGAGCGGTCGCCCGCCCACAGGGTGTGGAACGAGCCGTCCCGGTCCACCCGGCGGTAGGTGTGCGCGCCGAAGTTGTCCCGCAGACCCTGGATCAGCGCGGCCGGCAGCCGCTCGGCGCGCAGCGCGTCGAAGTAGGCGAGCGACGACGAGAAGGCCGGCGTCGGCACGCCCGCCCGGGCCGCGTCGGCCACCACCCGCCGCCAACCCGGGACGCCGGCGCTGACCCGGTCGGCGAACCAGGGCGCCACCAGCAGCGTCGACAGCTCCGGCTCGGCGTCGTACGCCTCCTTGATCCGGTCCAGGAAGCGGGCCCGGATGATGCAGCCGCCCCGCCAGATGGTGGCCGTGCCGCCCAGGTCGATGTCCCAGTCGTACTCCCGGCTGCCGGCGCGAATGTGGTCGAAGCCCTGCGCGTACGCGACGATCTTGCTGGCCAGCAGCGCGCGGCGCACGTCCTCGACGAACGTGTCCCGGTCGTCCACCTGCCACTTCTCACCGGCGTCGGGGAACGCCCGGCGGGCCGCCTCGCGCTGGTCGGCGTGGCCGGACAGCGACCTGGCGAACGTGGCCTCGGCGATGCCGGTGATCGGAATGCCCAGGTCCAGCGCGCTCTGCACGGTCCAGCGGCCGGTGCCCTTCTGCTCGGCCTGGTCGAGGACCACGTCCACGAACGCCCGGCCGGTCGCCGCGTCGGTGTGCCCGAGCACGTCGGCGGTGATCTCGATGAGGAACGACTCCAGCTCGCCGCCGTTCCACTCCCGGAAGATCTCCGCGATCTCCGCCGGGCTCGCCGACAGACCGGCCCGCAACAGGTCGTACGCCTCGGCGATGAGCTGCATGTCGGCGTACTCGATGCCGTTGTGCACCATCTTCACGAAGTGGCCCGCGCCGTCCGGCCCGACGTGCCGGCAGCACGACTCGCCCTCGACCTGCGCGGCGATCTTCTCGAAGATCGGCCCGAGCTTGCGGTAGGACTCCGCCGAGCCGCCCGGCATGATGCTCGGGCCGAGCAGCGCGCCCTCCTCGCCGCCGGAGACACCGGTGCCGACGAAGTGCAGCCCGTGCTCGCGCAGCGCCTCCTCCCGGCGGCGGGTGTCGGCGAAGTGCGCGTTGCCGCAGTCGACGACGATGTCCCCCTCCTCCAGCAGCGGGATCAGCTCGTCGATCACGGCGTCGGTCGGCGCGCCGGCCTTCACCATCACGATCACCGCACGCGGGCGCTCCAGCGAGCCGACGAAGTCGGCAAGCGACTCGGACGGCACGAAGGTGCCCTCGTCGCCGTGCTCGGCCACCAGGCTGCGGGTGCGCGCAGGCGTTCGGTTGTGCACCGCCACGGCGAATCCGTTGCGGGCCAGGTTCCGGGCCAGGTTGCGACCCATCACCGCCAGACCGGTGACCCCGATCTGCGCCGTCGCCTGTTCTGCCATGCGTACCGCCCCTCTCGTCCGCGCCGCGTGCCGCGACCGTCCTCGTTGCCGTCATGCGACCGTATCGCGGTCGCATGACGGAGCGGACCACACCTCGACGGTGGGTGAGGAACCGGTGGCGGCTCGTCTCACCCCTCGGCCAGGCGCGCCTCGACGTGTGCCACCTTCGCGGTCAGCGCGTCGGTGACACCGGGGCGCAGGTCGGCCTTGAGCACCAGGCTGACCCGGGGCGCCTGGGCCGCGACCGTGTCGACGGCGCGCTTCACCACGGCCATCACCTCGTCCCACTCACCCTCCACGGTGGTGAACATGGCGTCGGTCCGGTTGGGCAGGCCGGATTCACGAACCACCCGGACGGCGTCGGCGACCAGGTCGCCCACGGACTCACCCACGCCGAGCGGGGTGATCGAGAACGCGATCAGCATGCCGACGATGGTGCCAGTAATTCGGGTGCGGGGGGCGGGGCCGCGGGCTAGCGTGTCGGTATGCGTAACTGACGCCCTTCCTCCGAGCACCGGTCCACCGCCACACGTGCCGTGGACCCGTCCCGCTCCGGGCGTCCGCATCCTCGTTCCCGCCGCCGTTGTTCGCGGTGACTGTCGTGATCGGATCGCACCGGGGCACCCGCTCGGCGCGCCCCTGGTCGGCGCGCCCCTGGTCGGCGCGCCCCGGTGCGTCCAGGTCGGCGCGCCCGACAGACAGGAGGCCCGCGGATGCCCGCGAAGCGCAGCCCGAAGAAGTCCCGTCAGCAGTCCCCGCTGGGGCTGACCCCGACCGATGCCGACGCGCTCGCCGTGTCTCCGCCCACCCTGCCCGCGGCTGGTTCCATCGGTCCGGCTGTGCCGGCGTTACCCGATTCGTTCGGGCCGGCTGTGCCCGGTTCGGCGTCGAATGGTTCGGCGTCGAATGGTTCGGCGTCGGCTCGCCCAGGGCCACCGAAGGCCGGCCCGTCCGCCGGCCGTGATGCTCGGCTGTCCGGCCGCAGCCAGCGGTCAGGCCAAAACCGTTTCTACGCCTTCCGGCGTAGCTGACCGCCGACCGTCCCCGGCTTCCGTGCCTGCCCGCTCGCCCTTTCGCGGCTGCCTCGTCGATCTTGGACTTGTGGTGCCATGAAATGTCGGTTTCGGTCTGGTATCGGAGGTGCCACAAGTCCAAGATCGACGCCATCACCCGAGATCGGCGGGTGGCTGGCCGCTGTGTCGTCGCCAACGTGGTGAGCCCTTGACAACCCCCTCAGCGATCATGAGCCGGACCGGGCTGGGTTGAGGGGGCTGGCGGGTCAGCCGATCAGGGGGCGGAAGGTGCCGAGGACCACGCTTACCGTCAGGGCCGCGCCGGCCAGCAGCGCCGCCCCGGCGATCAACAGCCCGTCGGCCCGGGTGAAGCGTTGCCGGCGTGCCACCGTACGCGGGGTGCCGGCGTCGAAGCCCCGGGCGTCCATCGCCACCGCCAGCCGGGTGCCCCGCCGGATCGCGCCCACCAGCAGCGTGAACGCGGTGGACGCGAAGAGCCGCAGCTTGGCGATCGGGTTGCGGCCGGCGTCCACGCCCCGGGCCCGGCGGGCCATGCTGATCATCCGCCACTCCTGTTCGAGCAGCGGCACCAGCCGGAACGCGGCCAGCGCGCCGATGGCGAACCGGGCCGGGGCCTTGGCGTTCTGAATCAGCGCGTCGGCCAGGTCCGTCGGGTCGGTGGTGGCGAACACGATGATCCCGGGCAGCGCCACCGCGAGCATCCGCAGCACCAGCCCGAGCGCGGTGACCAGCACGCCCTCGGTGACCAGCACCGGTCCGGCCTCGACGAGCACCCGGCCGGACCGGTCGGCGGCGAAGAGCACAAGCGTGACCAGGATGCCGACGGCGGCGGTCAGCAGCGGCCACGCCCGTCGGGCCAGCACCCGGTAGCGGACGCCGAACAGCGGCAGCACGGCCAGCTCGACGGCGATGGCGATGGCCGGCGCGACCGGGTCCAGCGTCGCCACCAGCACGATGGTGAACACCATCGCGGCGGCCAGCTTCGCCACCGGGTTGCGCCGGGCAAGTGGGGCGCCGGGCGTCGCCACCGGCTCCAGGTCGATCACGGCGCACCGGTCCCTCGACCCGGCGGCGACGGGGGCCGCCCCGAATCGAGACGGCCCGATCGGGTCGTTCCCCCGCGCCGTCCCGGCGGGTCGGACCGGGTCGAGCGTCCCGGCGGGTCGGACCGGGTCGGGCGTCCCGGCGGGTCGGACCGGGTCGGGCGTCCCGGCGGGTCGGACCGGGTCGGGCGTCCCAGCGGGTCGGACCCGGCCGGCTGGTCCGGCTGGGCGGTATCGGTCTGGTGGCTCGGCTCGGTCGGGCGGGTCAGGGTGAGCGTCCGGTCGGCCAGCGCGGCCACGAAGTCGGCGTCGTGGGTCACCGTGACCACGCCGTGGCCGGCGTCGCGCAGCTCGGCCAGCAGGTCGACCAGCTCCAGCCACGTCCGCCGGTCCTGGCCGAACGTGGGCTCGTCGCAGATCAGCAGGCGGGGCGCGGTGGCCAGGGCGGTCGCCACGCTCAGCCGCCGCGCCTCGCCGCCGGAGAGGGTGTACGGGTTGGCGCCGGCGAGCCGGTCCAGCCGCAGCCGCTCCAGCAGCGCGTCCACCGTGGCGGTGACCTCCGCCTCGGACCGGCCGGTGCGGCGCGGCCCGAGGGCCAGCTCGTCGCGGACGGTGCCGGTGACGAACTGGTGCTCCGGGTCCTGGAAGACCGAGCCGATCCGCCCGGCCAGCGCGGGCGCGCGCCACCGGTGCGGGGGAGTACGCGCGTCCCGGCCGGCAAGTGCGGCGGAGGCGGTGACCGCGCCGGTGCCGGGGCGGGTCAGGCCGCCGAGGAACAGCGCCAGCGTGGACTTGCCGACGCCGTTGGGGCCGAGCACGGCGAGCGCCTCGCCGGCGCGTACCCGAAGGTCGGTGGGGGCCAGCCGGGGCGGCAGGCCGAGCCGGTCGGCGGTGAGCAGCACGTCCCCGGCCGGCGTGGTGGCGTGCCGGGGCGGCGCGGTGTGCCCGGGCACCCAGACCCCGGCGGCGGCCAGCGCCTCGCCGTGCGCGGCGAAGACCGCCTCGGGTGGGCCGTCGGCGCGGACGCCGCCGCCGGGTTCCAGCACCACCACCCGGTCGACCAGCGGGAGCGCCTCGGCGACCCGGTGTTCGACCAGGATCAGTGTGGTGTCCGGGTCGACGGCGTCGGCGACGGCCCGGCGGATCAGCGCGGCGCCGTCCGGGTCGAGGTTGGCGGTGGGTTCGTCGAGCAGCAGCAGCCCGGGCCGCAGCGCGAGCGCCCCGGCGAGGGCGAGCCGTTGCTGTTCGCCGCCGCTGAGCGCGGCGGTGGGGCGGTCCCGGTGGTAGGGGAAGCCGACCCGGCGCAGCGCCTCGTCCACCCGGGGCCAGATCTCCTCGGCCGCCACCCCCCGGTTCTCCAGCCCGAACGCGACGTCGTCGCCGGAGCGGGCCATCACGAGCTGGGTCTCCGGGTCCTGCAAGAGCAGGCCGACGCGCTCGCGGGCCTTGCGCGGGTCCAGCCCGTCGATCTCGACGGTGCCCTCCTGCTCGCCGGAGTCCTCGGGCAGCAGCCCGGCCAGCGCCGCCAGCAGCGTGCTCTTGCCGGCCCCGGAGGCCCCGAGCAGCAGCACCCGCTCCCCGCTCTCGACGCGCAGGTCCACCCCCCGCAGAGCCCAGCGTCTGCGCCCCCCGTGCCGCCACCCGAACCCCCGCAGCACCACCCCGCTCACCGTTCCACCTCCTCCCCAGCCTCGTTGATCAAGGAGTTCGCGTCGGGGAAACCGCCCACGGCTGACGCAAACTCCTTGATCAACGGGGGCGGGAGGGTCAGACCAGGGCTCGGTCTCGGCCGGCGGGGAAGCGGTCCAGGACGCCGGTGTTGGCCAGGGCGCGGGTCAGCACCCACGCGCCGAAGCCGGCGACGACGGTGGCGCTGGCGATGGTGATCAGGGCGTAGGGGATGCGGTAGTCGGTCAGGTCGTAGGCCTTGTTCCAGTAGACGAAGTCGAAGATGGCCGCGCCGAGGCCGGTGAGCGCGCCGGCGAGCGTCGCCACCGGCAGCTTGAACGAGCGGTAGCGGAACGCGGCGAACGCCAGCTCGGCGCCGATGCCCTGCATCAGGCCCTGGAGGATCACGATGCCGGCCCACTGGCTGCCCAGCAGCGCGGAGACGATCGCGGCGACCGTCTCGCAGTAGAGCGCCGCGCCCGGCTTGCGGATGATCAGGCCGGCGAGCACCGCCGGGATCAGCCACACGCCGTAGAGCACCGCCTGCGCCGGCGGGAAGAACGCGAACGCCGCGTCGGTGGCGCTCCAGAGCAGGCCCCAGGCCCAGAAGACGACGCCGAAGGCGACGGCGATCACCGAGGCGACGACGATGTCGACGGTACGCCAGCGGTTGCTGTCGGTGTGGTTCATACGGACTCCCAGTTCGTGGTGCGGAACCAGGAGAAGACGCACGCCGCGCCCGGCTTGTGCCCGGACGTCGACGCGGCTGGAGGTCGACCGAACTCCCTGCGCTGGCATTACCCAGATCAGGTTCGAGGGTCTGCGGGCGTCGGCCCGCACTCTCAGCGCTGTGCGCTCCCCTGTCGGATGTGAAGTTGTCTCAACGGCAGACGCTAGCACCGATGTCGGGGCCAGGCCCAGCAGGGCGTGGGTCGGTATGGTGGCGATCATGCGGGTCGAGGCGCGGGATCTGACGTTCGAGGTACGCACCGGCGGCCCCGAGGGCGGCGATCCGGTCCTGCTGCTGCACGGCTTCCCGCAGCACGCCGGCGAGTGGGACGCGGTGACGCCCGCGCTGCACGCCGCCGGGCTGCGCACGTACGCGCTCGACCAGCGCGGCTACTCGCCCGGCGCGCGGCCGGACGCCGTCGAGGCGTACCGCATCCCGGAGCTGGTGGCCGACGCGGCGGCCGTGCTGGACGCGCTCGGGGTGACCGACGCCCACCTGGTCGGCCACGACTGGGGCGCGATCGTGGCCTGGGGCCTGGCGGCGGCGCACCCGGAGCGGGCGCGGACGCTGACCGCGGTGTCGGTGCCGCACCCGGCCGCGATGGGGCACGCGCTCGCCACCGACGGGCGGCAGAAGGCGAAGTCCGCCTACATGGCGCTGTTCCGGATGCCGGGCAAGGCGGAGAAGGTGCTGCTGGCGCTGCACGGGGCCGCGTTGCGCCGGCTGCTGCGCGGGGTCGGTGACGCGGACGCGGTCGCCCGCTACGCCGAGCCGATGCGGGAGCCGGGCGCGCTCACCGCCGCGCTCAACTGGTACCGCGCGATGAGCGGGTCGGACATGAAGGCGGTCGGCCCGGTGGCGGTGCCGACCACGTACGTGTGGAGCGAGAAGGACGTGGCGATCGGCCGGACCGCCGCCGAGGCGTGCGCGGCGCACGTCACCGGCGACTACCGCTTCGTGACGCTCCCCGGCGTCAGCCACTGGATCCCCGACGAGGCCCCCGGCCCGCTGGCCGAGGCGATCCTCGCCCGGGTGCGAGGAACGGAGCAGACATGACGGTGAGCGCCCAGGCGTACCTGGCCACGGTGACCGAGATGATGGGCCGGGTTGCCGCCGAGCAGCGGGAGAACGTGGCCGCGGCGGCCGACCTGATCGCCGCGGCGGTGCGTGCCGACGGGGTGGTGCACGCCTTCGGCACCGGGCACTCCGAGGCGCTCGCCATGGAGATCGCCGGCCGGGCCGGCGGCCTGGTGCCCACCAATCGGATCGCGCTGCGTGACCTGGTGCTTGTCGGCGGCGCGCCGGCCGACGTGCTCGGCCCGAAGCTGGAACGCGAACCGGCCGTGGCGCACCGCCTCTACGAGCTGGCCCCGGTCCGGCCGCAGGACGTGTTCGTGCTGGCCTCCAACTCGGGCGTGAACGGGGCGATGGTCGAGTTCGCGTCCGTGGTGAAGGAGCACGGGCACGGCCTGGTGGCGGTCACCTCGGCACGGCACTCGGCCCGGATGGCGTCGCGGCATCCGTCCGGCCGCAAGCTCGCCGACTACGCCGACGTGGTGCTGGACAACGGCGCCCCGTACGGCGACGCCACGCTGCCGCTGCCCGGCGGTGGCGCGGTCGGCGCGGTCTCCTCGATCACCGCCGCGCTGCTGGCCCAGCAGATCACCGTCGAGGTGGTGGCCCGGCTGGTGGCGGCGGGGGAGCGTCCGCCGGTCTACCTGTCGGCGAACATCGCCGGCGGCGACGAACACAACGCCGAGTGGGAGGCCCGGTACGCGGGCCGGATCCGCCGGGGTTCCTGAGCCGGTTTCGTGATCATCTGAACCGGGCACAGGCGCTGCTGCCGGCGGACGTTCGCCCGCCGGTCGTGCCGTCTTCACCGGAGGTTCACGAGTTGTCCAAGGAATCCGAGAAGCAGCGTTGGCAGCGCAACTTCGCCGACCTGTTGCAGGAGCTGCGCGTCGCGCAGACAGGTGTGCAGATCCTGTTCGCGTTCCTGCTGACCATGCCGTTCAGCAACGCCTTCAACCGGACCACCGACTTCCAGCGCGACGTCTACGTCGTGGCGTTGCTGGCCGCCGCCGCTGCCGCCGCGATGATCATCTCACCGGTGGCGTTCCACCGGGCGCTGTTCCGCCAGGGGCGCAAGCCGGAGCTGGTCCGCTTCGCCCACCGGATGGCCACCGGTGGCCTGCTCTTCATGCTGATCGCGATGGTCAGCGCGGTCCTGCTGGTCACCGACTTCGTCCTGCCCCGGCCGATCGCCTTCGTGCTCACCGCGATCACCGGCGGCTGGTTCCTGACCTTCTGGGCCGTCCTGCCGTTCGTCCGCCGCAACTGGGCCGACGACGACATCGACGACGAGGACGACGACCCGCAGACCCTCACCGGAGACTGACGGTCCGCCAAATCGGACGTGCACGCGATGCTACCGCTGGGTAACACCCGGGGGTAGCGTCGTTTTCGTCGCATCCGGACCGACCATCCAGGAGGCAGCCGTGACCACGACACAGAACAATGCCGACGGGGCGGGGCCGCTGCCCGGCGAGGCCGGCCAGGTCTCGGAGAAGGAGGCCCGCCAGGTCGCCGAGGCGGCCCGCGAGGCGGCCTGGGACCGGCCCAGCTTCGGCAAGGAACTCTTCCTCGGCCGGTTCCGGCTCGACCTGATCAACCCGTGGCCCCGGTCCGACCCGGACGACGTGACCCGGGCGGAGGAGTTCCTCGGCGCGTTCGGGGCCTACCTGGGCAGCGAGGTGGACGGCGCGGCGATCGAGCGCGACGCGCGCATCCCGGACGAGGTGTTCCACGGGATGGCCCGGCTCGGCGCCTTCGGCATGAAGATCGACCGGAGGTACGGCGGCCTCGGGCTGAGCAACCTGCACTACTGCCGGGCGCTGATGCTCGCCGGCTCGGTGAACCCGGCGATCGGCGCGCTGCTCTCCGCGCACCAGTCGATCGGCGTGCCGCAGCCGCTGAAGATGTTCGGCACGCCGGAGCAGAAGCAGCGTTTCCTGCCCCGGCTGGCCGCCGGCGAGGTGTCCGCGTTCCTGCTCACCGAGCCGGACGTCGGCTCCGACCCGGCCCGGCTCGCCACCACCGCCGAGCCGACCGCCGACGGCACCGGCTACCGCCTCAACGGGGTGAAGCTCTGGGCTACCAACGGCACCGTCGCCACGCTGCTCGTGGTGATGGCCCGGGTGCCGGCCGCGGAGGGCCGGCGCGGCGGGATCACCGCCTTCGTGGTGGAGGGCGACAGCGACGGCATCACGGTGGAACGGCGCAACTCCTTCGTCGGGCTGCGCGGCCTGGAGAACAGCCTCACCCGGTTCCACGACGTGTTCGTGCCGGCCGAGAACGTGATCGGCGGCGAGGGCAAGGGCCTGAAGATCGCGCTGACCACGCTGAACACCGGCCGGCTGTCGCTGCCGGCGATGTGCGTGGGCGCCGGCAAGTGGGCGCTCAACGTGGCCCGGGAGTGGGCCGCCGACCGGGTCCAGTGGGGCCGGCCGGTCGGCGAGCACGAGGCGGTGGCCAAGAAGCTGGCGTTCATCGCCGCCACCACCTACGCCATGGAATCCATGCTTGACCTGTCCTGCCTGCTCGCCGACGACGACCGCAACGACATCCGGATCGAGGCGGCGCTGGTCAAGCTCTACGCGAGCGAGATGGCCTGGCGGGTCGCCGACGAGCTGATCCAGATCCGGGGCGGGCGCGGCTACGAGACGGCCGAGTCGCTCGAAGCCCGGGGCGAGCGCCCGGCCGCGGTCGAGCAGCTCCTGCGCGACCTGCGGATCAACCGGATCTTCGAGGGCTCCACCGAGATCATGCACCTGCTGATCGCCCGCGAGGCGGTCGACGCGCACCTGTCGGTGGCCGGCGACATCATCGACCCGGACGCCGGGCTGGGGCGCAAGGCGGCAGCCGGCGCGCGGGCCGGCGCGTTCTACGCGAAGTGGCTGCCCGCGCTCGCCGTCGGCAAGGGGCAGTCGCCGGGTGCCTACCAGGAGTTCGGGCCGCTGGCCGGGCACCTGCGGCACGTCGAGCGGACCTCACGCAAGCTGGCCCGGTCGACGTTCTACGCGATGTCCCGCTGGCAGGGAAAGATGGAGCGCAAGCAGGCGTTCCTCGGCCGGGTGGTGGACATCGGCGCGGAGCTGTTCGCGATGTCCGCGGTCTGCGTGCGGGCCTACGCCGAGCGGTCCGAGCACCCGGAGAACGTCGAGCTGGCCGACCTGTTCTGCCGGCAGGCGCGGCTGCGCGTCGACGAGCTGTTCACCGGCCTGTGGTCGAACACCGACTCGGTGGACGTGGCCGCCGCGAAGCGGATCGTCGCCGGCCGGTACGCCTCGGTGGAGGCCGGCGTGCTCACACCCCCCACCGACCTGCCCTGGGTGGCCCGCTGGCAGCCGGGTCCCTCCACCGCCGACGACGTCCGCCGCCGGCTGTGAAAGGAGGGGCCCCCGCTTAACGCTTTCGGTAGAGGCGGGGGCCCCTCCTAACACCGCTCAGCGGCGGGCGACCGCCCAGGCGATCACCGCGGCGAGGATCAGACCGTTGAGCGCGGCCAGCACGAGGTAGGCGGCCGGCGGAATCCTGCGGCCCTTGCGGACGAAGCTCACCAGCACGCCCGCGTAGACGAGCAGCAGCACGGCGACGACGATCAGGAAGTACAGCACCGGCACACCCTACCGGCCGGTGCGCAGCCCCAGCCCGCGCAGCTCCAGCGCGGCGAGCGCGTCCACGGTCGCGTCGTCGCCGCGCCGCCACGCCTCGGCCACGTCCGGCGCGATCCGGTTGAGCTTGGACAGCGGCTGGCCGGCGAGCGCGCGCAACGCCAGCAGGTCCCGGCCGGCCGGCACGCCGGACATGGCCTTCGCCGCGCCGGCCCGGCGCATCCACCGCACCCGCAGCGGCAGCCAGCCGAAGAGCACCAGCCCGAGCGGGAACACCAGCACCGCGACGGTCAGCGCCACCGCGAGTTGGCCGACCAGCTCCTGCTGGTCGCGGCCCGCGTCGGCCATCGCGCGCGCGGCGTCGGCGGCCCGGGTGAAGGGCGCGGTCAGCTCGTCGCCGACAATCGGCACCCGGCCCACCTTGCCGCCGGCCTCGGCCAGGTTGTCGGCGAGTCCGCCGCCGGCCCCCTCCAGCTTCTGCCCGGGTACGGCGAGTTTCTCCACCAGGTCGTGCACCCAGAACGCGAAGCGGATCGCCGCGTACACCCAGACGACCACGAGCAGATCGGTGAGGAGCTGGCGGAGGGCGGTCGGAAAGCGGTCGGCGTAGATCTTCACGCCGGACAGCCTGCCACGGCGTGGCCGCGGCGGCACCGGTCGGTTTTACCGGTCGGCGCAGGCCGGGCAGGTGCCGAAGATCTCCAGGGTGTGGCTGACCTCGGTGAAGCCGTGTTCGGCGGAGATCCGGTCCGCCCACTTCTCCACCGCCGGGCCGGCCACCTCTACGGTACGACCGCAGCCCCGGCAGACCAGATGGTGGTGGTGGCCGCCGCTGCACCGCCGGTAGAGGTGCTCGCCGCCCGGCGGGCGCATCACGTCGATCTCGTTCGCGTCGGCGAGCGCCTGCAACGTCCGGTAGACCGTGGTCAGCCCGATCCGGTCGCCGCGCCGGCGCAGCATGGCGTGCAGGTCCTGGGCGCTGTGGAAGCCCTCGACCTCGTCCAGCAGCGCGCTCACCGCGCTGCGCTGCCGGGTGGTGCGCGGGGCGCCGGTGGTCATGCCGGTCCCTCCCCGGCGTGGCTGACCGCGTCCGCCACGATGTGCGCGACGTGCTCGTCGACCAGGGCGTACGCGATCTCCCGACCGCGCCGCGAGCCGCGCACCACCCCCGCCCCGCGCAGCACCCGCAGGTGCTGGGAGACAAGCGGTTGGGGAGCGCCGAGCTTCTCGACCAGCTCGTGCACGCAGCGCTCGCCCTCGGCCAGCTCGCTCACGATGGCGAGCCGGATCGGGGCGGAGAGGGCGCGCAGCAGATCCCCCGCGCCCTCGAAGAGGTCGTACCCGTTGGAGCCGGTCACCCCGTAACGATAACCAGTGTCGGCTGCGCCGGCCTCATCCGAGCAGCACCTCGTGCTCGGCCGGCTCGGCCGCCGCCTGCGCCGTCGTCGGCCGGACGCGCCGCCGCACCGCCCGCCCGCCGGCCGTCAGCAGCGCCACCACCAGGAACGAGCCGATCGCCACCAGCACCACCGAGGCGCCCGGCGCGGTGTTGGCGGTGGCGGCCACCCAGATCCCGGCTCCGGCGGCGAACAGGCCCAGCGTCATGGCCGCCGTCATGGTCGACCGGAAACCGCGCGTCACCTGCTGCGCGGTGGCCACCGGCACCACCATCAGCGCGCTGATCAGCAGCACCCCGACCGCCCGCATGGCGATGGTCACCGTGATCGCGGTGCCCACCGCGATCAGCAGGTTCAGCGCCCGCACCGGCAGGCCGGAGACCCGCGCGTACTCCTCGTCCTGGCAGACCGCGAACAGCGCCGGGCGCAGCGCCAGCATGGTCACCAGCAGCGCCGCGCCGAGCACGCCGATGGTGACCAGGTCGGCCGGCGACGTCGTGGTCAGCGACCCGAAGAGGTACGCGTTGAGCGACCCGCTGCTGGCGTCGGAGAGCCCGACGAGCATCACGCCGCCGGCGATGCCGCCGTAGAACAGCAGCGCCAGCGCGAGGTCGCCGGAGGTGCGCCCGTACGCGCGGACCAGCTCGATGACCACCGCGCCGAGCGTGGCGGCGAGCACCGCCACCAGCACGGGGGAGCGGTTGAGCAGCAGCCCGGCGCCGACGCCGGTGAGCGCCACGTGCCCGATGCCGTCGCCGATCAGCGCCAGCCGGCGCTGCACCAGGTAGATGCCGAGCGCCGGGGCGGCCAGCCCGATGACGAGCGCGCCGACGAGCGCGCGGAGCATGAAGTCGTACTGGAAAAGGTCCATCTCAGATGCCTGTCCAGAGCCCGGCGGGCTCCTCGTCGCAGTGCGGGTGGACGTGCTCGTGGTCCGGGTCGGCGTGGTGACCGGCCGGCTCGGGCACCGCGCCGTCGTGCGCGATCCCGCCCCGGTGCACGACCACCGCCCGGCTGATCAGCGGGCGCAGCGGCCCCAACTCGTGGGCGACGAGCAGCACCGTGCCGCCACCGTCGCGGAACGCGCGCAGGGCCCCGGCGAACGCCTCCTGGCTGGCCGCGTCCACCCCGGCGGTCGGCTCGTCGAGCACCAGCAGTTCCGGCCCGCCGGCCAGCGCCCGGGCGATCAGGACGCGCTGCTGCTGACCGCCGGAGAGGGTGGCCACCGGGTCGCCGGCCCGGTCGTCGAGCCCGACCGCGCGCAGCGCCTCCGTCACCGCCTCGCGGTCGGCCCGCCGCGCCGGCCGGAGCACCCCCCGGCGGGCCAGCCGCCCGGACGCCACCACCTCGGCCACCGTGGCGGGTACGCCGCCGCCCGCGCCGAGCCGCTGCGGGACGTACCCGATGCGGTGCCACTGCCGGAAGCGGCGCTGCGGGGTGCCGAACAGGGTGACCGACCCGGCGCCGAGCGGCACCAGGCCGAGCGCGGCGCGGACGAGCGTCGACTTGCCGGAGCCGTTGGCGCCGAGCACGGCGACCACCTCGCCGGCGGCCAGCGTCAGGGATACGTCGCGCAGCACCGGTCGGCCGTCGTAGCCGACGGTGGCGTGCGTGACCTCGAGCACGGGTGCGGTCATGAGCAGTCCAGGGCGGTTCGCAGGGTCTGGAGGTTGGCGCGCATCGCGGAGAGGTAGTCGCCCTCGGCGGGTGGTCCCTCGATCGGGTCGAGGACGGCGGTCTTCGCGCCGACCTCGCGGGCGATCGTCTCGGCGATCTTCGGGCTGACGAGTGTCTCGAAGAAGATCGTGCCGGCCTGGTGCTCCCGGGCCTCCCTCGCCACCTCGGCGAGTCGCTGCGGGGACGGCTCGGACTCGGGAGTGAGGCCGGTGAGGCCGATCTGCTCCAGCCGGTAGCGCTCGGCCAGGTAACCGAAGGCGGTGTGGCTGGTCACGATCTCCCGGCGCTGGCAGGTGCGCAGGCCCTCGGCGTACTCGGTGTCGAGTGTCGTCAGCTCGCCCCGCAGCGCGCCGGCGCGGGCGGTGTAGTCGGCGGCGTGGTCCGGGTCGACCGCGCCGAGACGCTCGGCGAGCCTGTCGCCGACGGTGGCCAGCCGGGTCGGGTCGAGCCAGAGGTGCGGGTCCTTGCCGCCGCCCTCCTCGTGCCCGGCCTCCTCCTGGTGCCCGCCCTCGTGCTCGTGGCCGCCGGCGGCGGCGTCGCGCAGCGGCGCCACGCCCGCCACGTCGAAGGCGCGGTCGCCGCCGTTCTGCTCGACCGCCTCGTCCACGGCCGGCTGGAAGCCGGCCAGGTAGACGATCAGCTCGGCGTCGACCACCTGGCCGACCTGGCGGGGGTTCAACTCCAGGTCGTGCGGCTCCGCGCCGGGCTTGGTCAGGTTGCCGACCACCACCCTGTCGCCGCCGATCCGCTCCGCGAGGAACTGGAGCGGGTAGAACGCGGCCACCACGTCGACCCGGTCCGGGTCGCTACCCCCGCCCCCGCCGTCCGAGCAGGCGGCCAGGCCGCCCAGCGCGAGCAGGGCGGCGGTGGCGGCGGCCAGGACACGGGGCGTGGCACGAACGGTCATGGGACCAACTGTCCGCGATAACGAAAATTATTGTCAAAAACGCATGATTGCATGTCTGCGCAGGTCAACCGGCGCTGCTCAACCGACAAGCAGCTTGGCCAGCGCCACCGCGACCAGCAGGGTGAGCATCAGCAGCCGGAGCATCCGGGTCGCCGGCGCCTGCACCGGCCAGGTGACCGACATCAACCAGACCAACCCGGCGGCCAACGCCAACAGCAGGACGCCGCCGGCCGGGCCGGGCGCGAAGAGGCCCACCAGCACCAGCACCAGCGCGGCGAGGAACACCGTCGTCGGGTTGAGCCGGGCCAACCGGGACAGCACGGGACTCTGCGTACGCTGCATGCCACAGACTCTACGAGGAGGAACGCCGTGCTGGTCACCAACCGGTTCGTGGTGGAAGCCGAAACGGTGGACGAGTTCACCCGGGAGGCGCACGCGGCGCTGGCCGCGCTCGCCGCCCGACCCGGCTACCTGCGCGGCGAACTGCTGCGGGCGCTCGACGACCCGACCCACTGGTGCCTGATCACCGAGTGGGAGTCCGTCGGGGCGTACCGGCGCGGGCTCGGCGGGTTCGACGTCAAGGTCACCGCCGTGCCGCTGCTCGCCCGATCGGTGGACGAGCCGTCGGCGTACGAGACGCTCGCCAGCGCCGCCCCGCAGGGCGAGATCGTCGTCGCCGCCAGCGATCGTGCCGCAGGTCCTTACCGCTGAGTCCCGGGGCACTACCCTTTCGCGTATGACCGCTCCCGGACCGGCCGCGCCGCCCCCGCCACCCGTGCCGCCCGGCGCGCCGCCGGCGGACCCGGGCGTGCCCGCGCCGCCGCCCGGTCCCGGCGTCGCCCCGCCGTTCGCCGCCCCGCCGACCGAGGGACGGCGGGCCCGGCTCTGGCTCGCCCTCGGCGTCGGCGCGCTGGCCGTGCTGCTCTGCTGCGGCGGAGGCGGCGCCGCGGTGATCGGCCTGGCCGTGAGCAACGTGCAGGCGATCGGGGAGCAGGGCCGGGCCGTCACCGACGACTACTACCAGGCGCTCGTCGCCCGGGAGTGGACCAAGGCGTACGCCCAGCTCTGCGACGACGCCCGGCGGCGCGAGTCCCGGCCCGAGTTCGTGCAGCGGGTGGCCACCGAGCCGCAGATCTCCGGCTACCGGGTGGGCAAGGTCGACACCACCACGCTCACCGTGCCGGTGGACGTCACGCTCGCCGGTGGCCGGCGGGAGGCGCAGACCGTGACGCTGGCGCCCGACCGGCAGACCGGCGGCATGGAGGTCTGCGGGGTGAGCTGACCGGGCCCCGGTATTCTGCTGGGCTCGGGGCCGAGGCGGTCGTACCGTGGTCCCATTCCATCCAACTCGACCGCGCCGACCGCCAGCCGGCGTAGGAGGAAACATGCCAGCCGACCGAATTGACGCCGTCGTCAGCCTTGCCAAGCGCCGGGGCTTCGTCTTCCCCTCCAGCGAGATCTACGGGGGCACCCGGTCGGCGTGGGACTACGGCCCGCTCGGCGTCGAGCTGAAGGAGAACGTCCGCCGGCAGTGGTGGAAGACCATGGTCCAGCAGCGCGACGACGTCGTCGGCCTCGACTCCGCGGTCATCCTGGCCCGCAGGGTCTGGGAGGCGAGCGGCCACATCGCCGAGTTCGTCGACCCGCTCACCGAGTGCCAGTCCTGCCACCGGCGGTTCCGCGCCGACCACCTGGAAGAGGCGTACGAGGCCAAGCACGGCAAGCCGCTGACCTCGCTCACCGAGCTGAACTGCCCCAACTGCGGCAACAAGGGCACCTTCACCGAGCCGAAGATGTTCAACGGCCTGATGAAGACCTACCTGGGCCCGGTGGAGAGCGACGAGGGCCTGCACTACCTGCGGCCGGAGACCGCCCAGGGCATCTTCGTCAACTACAAGAACGTGGAGACGGTCGCCCGCAAGAAGCCGCCGTTCGGCATCGCGCAGACCGGCAAGTCGTTCCGCAATGAGATCACCCCGGGCAACTTCATCTTCCGCACCCGGGAGTTCGAGCAGATGGAGATGGAGTTCTTCGTCGAGCCCGGCACCGACGAGCAGTGGCACGAATACTGGCTTCAGGAGCGCTGGAACTGGTATCTCGACCTGGGCCTGTCCGAGGAGAACCTGCGCTTCTACGAGCACCCCAAGGACAAGCTCTCCCACTACTCGAAGCGCACCGTCGACATCGAGTACAAGTTCCGGTTCGGCGGCAGCGAGTTCGCCGAGCTGGAGGGCATCGCCAACCGCACCGACTTCGACCTGTCCACGCACAGCAAGCACTCCGGCGTCGACCTGTCGTACTTCGACCAGGGCAAGGGCGAGCGCTGGATGCCGTACGTGATCGAGCCGGCCGCCGGCCTGACCCGCGCGGTGCTGGCGTTCCTGCTCGAGGCGTACGACGAGGACGAGGCGCCGAACACCAAGGGCGGCGTGGACAAGCGCACCGTCATGCGGTTCGACCCGCGGCTGGCCCCGGTCAAGGTGGCGGTGCTGCCGCTGTCCCGCAACGAGGCGCTGTCGCCGAAGGCCAAGCAGCTCGCCGCCGACCTGCGCAAGCGGTGGGTGGTCGAGTTCGACGACTCGCAGGCGATCGGCCGCCGCTACCGCCGGCAGGACGAGATCGGCACCCCGTTCTGCGTCACGGTCGACTTCGACACGCTCGACGACGACGCGGTGACCGTCCGCAACCGGGACACCATGGCCCAGGAGCGCGTTTCCCTCACCCAGGTCGAGCGCTACCTGATCGAGCGCCTCCCCGGCTGCTGAGGTGTAAGGCGGGGGCCCTTCTTAACGCATTTGGTAGAGGAAGGGCCCCCGCTTAACACCCCGCTGCCGGGGCGGCATGGACCGCGACGGCGGCGGCGAGACCCCGGCGGGAAGCGTGCGCCTGCTCCACCGTCCGGCGTACCCGCCGGGGCTCGCGTCGGATCTGCGCCGGGGTGAAGTGCAGGGTCATCACCCCGAGCCGGCTCAGCTCGTTGTGACGGTCGAGCGTGCGCGCCCAACCGTCCGGGCTGAAGTGGTATTCCCGCGAGTCGACCTCCAGCGCCAGCGCCGACCCGGCAAGGTAGCCGTCGGGCGTCGGGAGGGTGCACCCGTCACCGGTCGTCAGTCGTGGGTTCCAGAGGATCTCCGGGAGCAGCCGGCTCCCGGCGAGACAGTCCCGCAACTCGGCCTCCGGCGCGGAGCGGGCACCGGCGGTCACCTCGTGGAACGCCTTCCGGATCAGCGCCGTACGGCTGCGCCGGGCCCGGATGATCTCCTCGTCCAGGGCGGCCAGGTCGGTGAAGCTCCGTTGGACGGCCTCGGCCACGATCGCCCGTACCGTCCGCAGGTCGCGCAGGTCGCGGGCGGCGTCGACGACGGCCCGCGCGGGCGAGCAGACCGGGTAGTGGGCGGTCGCCCGCGCGTTCGGATCGAGCGACAGGGCCCGGGACACCAGCACGTGACCTGTCGACTTGCGGCTCGTCGAATGCGGAACCAGCAGATGTACGTCGGTGGTCCGCGGACTGTATCGGAAGCCGTACCAGGAGAGCGCGGACAGCCCGGTCAGTTGGGCGCCCCGGCCGGCGTACAGGGCCGCGGAGATGCGCCGCTGCTCGTCGGTCAGCACGCCGGTGACCAGGGCGTACGTCGCCGGCAGCACGCGCTGCCAGCGGCCCCGGCGGGTCTGCCGGTAGATGAACATGTCGTCGTAGCCGGCTTGCAGCAGTTGGACGCGCGTGACCAGGTCCTGCTGGCGGTGCGCGATGTCCGCCAGCCGGGGCGGGTGATCGACCATGCGGCAAGCGTGGGCGACGGGCGGGCATCCGTGCTGCCCGTCGCCCACGTCCTGTGGACACCGGCCCGCTTGTGGAAACCCCGCGGATCATCCTGGCGTTGTGATATGCGCCGTGTTAAGCGGGGCCCCCGCCTATGCAGAAAGCGTTAAGCGGGGCCCCCTCCTTACACTTGGGCGGTGAGTGAGCTGAAGATCGGGCCGTATGCGGTGTGGCCGCCGGTGGTGCTCGCGCCGATGGCCGGCATCACCAACGTCGGCTTCCGGCGGCTCTGCCGCGAGCAGGGCGGCGGCATCTACGTCTGCGAGATGATCACGACGCGGGCGCTCGTCGAGCGGAACCCGAAGACGCTGCGCATGATCGCCTTCGGCGCCGAGGAGAAGCCCCGCAGCCTCCAGCTCTACGGCACCGACCCGGAGATCACCGCCGCCGCCGTGCGGATCGTGGTCGAGCGGGACCTCGCCGACCACATCGACCTGAACTTCGGCTGCCCGGTCCCCAAGGTCACCCGGCGGGGCGGCGGCTCGGCCCTGCCGTGGCGGCGGCGGCTGTTCGCCCGGCTGGTCCGGGCCGCGGTGGACGCCGCGTCACCCGCCGGGGTGCCGGTCACGGTCAAGATGCGCAAGGGCATCGACGACGACCACCTGACGTACGTCGAGGCCGGGCTGGCCGCCCAGGACGCGGGCGTCGCCGCGGTGGCCCTGCACGGGCGTACGGCGGCGCAGCGCTACTCGGGCGCCGCCGACTGGGACGCCATCGCCACGCTCAAGGCGGCGCTCGACGTGCCGGTGCTCGGCAACGGCGACATCTGGGAGGGCGAGGACGCGCTGCGGATGGTCGCCCACACCGGGGTGGACGGCGTGGTGGTGGGGCGTGGCTGCCTGGGCCGGCCGTGGCTCTTCGCCGACCTGGAGGCCGCGTTCGACGGCCGCGTCGACCGGCGGCTGCCCACCCTCGGCGAGGTGGCGGTGACCATGCGCCGGCACGCCGAGCTGCTGGTGGAGCAGTTCGTGGCCGGGGCACGCAACCCGGCCCGGGGCGAGCGGGACGGCTGCACCGACTTCCGCAAGCACGTGGCCTGGTATCTGAAGGGCTTCCCGATCGGCGGCGAACTGCGCCGCTCACTCGCCATGATCGAGAGCCTGGCGCAGCTCGACGACCTGCTCGGCAAGCTCGACCCGGCCGTACCCTTCCCGGTCGAGACGCTCGGCCAGCCACGGGGCCGCACCAACTCCCCGGGCAAGGTCTTCCTGCCCGACGGCTGGCTGGCCAGCCGGGACGACGACACCCCGCCGGACGGCGCCGAGCTGGACGACTCCGGCGGCTGACGCCGAAGGGCCCGACCCCCGTTCGGGGTCGGGCCCTTCGCTGTCGGTCGGTCAGGAGGTCGAGTAGCCGCGGGTGGCGATCCAGTCGGCGAGGTTGTCGACGCTCATCCGGTAGGAGGCCATGTTCGGGTTGGCGCTGTCGGCGATGGTCACGACCTTGCCGTCGTCGCGGTAGCCGATGACGCTGATGTAGTGGCCGCCCTCGAAGGAGTGGGTGTTGCCGTCGGTGTCGGTGGCGGTGCCGACGATGTTGGCCACGACCGCCCGACCGTTGTCCACGGTCTTGACGATGTCGGCGCGCAGCGTCTCGGTCTGCTTCTCGTCCGCCTTCGAGCTGCGGATCTCCACCGAGCGGTAGGCGTCCTTGGCGCCGGTCTCCTTGTTCAGGACCGGGGTGATGTCGTTGATGCTGTTGGTGCCGCTCTCGGTGGTGCCCATCTCGCGGGCCATGGCGTCGACGTCGATGTTCTTGCCCTGCACGGACAGGGCGTTGCGGGCGGCGGCGGGGCCGCAGAAGTAGAAGTTGGGCTGCGCCTCGTAGCGCACGTCAAGCTCCCGCTCACCGTGGCGGCCCTTGCGGTCGGCGACGACGACGGCGGCCTTCCCGGCCGGAGCGGCGTGGGCGGCGATGGCGGGTCCGGCGATGCCTCCGGCGGTGGCGGCGATGCCGGCAGCGGTCAGAACGGTCTTACGCAGCAGAGTGGTAGCCATGATCGGTTGCCTCCCTGGTTGGGGGTACGCGGCGGGGTGCGCCGCATGGGGGGTAAGGCGATCCGTAGGACCTGCTCGGGTGACCCGGCGTTGGATGGCTGGCCCGGGGGCCGGCCCGGCTCGGTTGGCCCGGGGCCGGCGCGGTGGCGCGATTGGCCGGGGCTGTGGCTCAGCCACGTTCTCCGCGGCTCGGGGGTGTAACGACCGGCGGCCCGGGGTCATTCCCCGCCGGCTCCGGCCCGGGGGACGGTGCGGGTGGCGAGGGGGTGCGGCGCGGTCAGCCCTGTACAACGCCCCGACCCCGGCAGCGATTCCGCCGCCACGGTGACGGCCACCACCCGGCCACCGTCACCCCGGTCCCGGTTCCGGGCGGATGTCCGGGGCGCTCCACCAGCGGCCGATCGCGCCGACCCGAAACGTCACGGGCGTCCTCGGCGTCCGGATGCACCCGTGGCGTTCCACTCGTGGGCTGGATGGCGCACGACTGGAACGCGGTGGGTGTCTCCGTTGTCGGGATGCACCCGTGGCGTTCCAGTCGTGGGCCGGAACGCGGACGACTGGAACGCGGTGGGTGTCTTCGGGGTGCCGAGGACACACTCGGGGCGTTCCGCCCGTGCGCGCGGCTGGGGGACGGGCGGCCCCGGGGCGGGTTGTCGTTCAGCGGGCGACAACCCGCCACGGGCCGGCGGCGGTGGTCAGCGGGTGGCGGACGCACTCCCACGTACGGCCTGGGTGGGGATGGTGGCGTGCGGCCAGGGGACCTCGGGGGCGGGGTGGAAGGCGATCCCGGCCGTGGTCCAGCGGGGCCCCTGGCCGGCGAGCCGTTCCCGGAAGCCGGCCCAGTCGTGGGTCGACCGCGGTGACCAGCCCAGCTCGGCGATGGCGGGCAGACGCGGGAAGAGCATGAACTCGACCTCGGCGCGATTGGTGATCGACTCGGTCCACAGCGGCGCCTCCACACCCAGCACGGCCTCGGCCGGTACGCCGTGGACGTGACTGCCGGGATCCCAGTCGTACGCCCGGCGCACGTCGGTGAGGCCGGCCCAGTCGTGTCCGATCGGCGTGTCCGCTGCGTACTTCATGTCCAAGTATGCGTGGTTGGCCGGCGAGAGGATCAGTCGAGCGCCCCGGCGTACCGCGTCGGCCGTTTCCGGATCGTCGCCGTCCGTGCCCCACCACTGGAGGACGCGCCCGTCGGCGTGCCCGGCCGGGGCGAGCTGGTGCCACCCGACGACGGTCTTGCCGGTGGCCGCGAGCAGGGCCTGGGCCCGCTCGACGAAGGCCCGGTAGCTCTCCGCCGGCACCTTGAACGCCTCGTCGCCGCCGAGGTGCAGCCACGGGCCGGGGGTCAGCGCGGCCACCTCCCCGAACACGTCGGCGACGAAGGCGTACGTCCGCTCGTCGGCCGGGTCGACGTAGCTGAAGCCGACCTCGGTGTCCGTGTACGGCGGCGGCGCGATCTTGTTGGGTGCCAGCTCGGGGTAGGCCACGAGCGCCGCGTTGGTGTGCCCCGGCAGGTCGATCTCGGGCACCACGGTCACGTGGTGACGGGCGGCGTACGCGACGATGCGCCGGTAGTCGTCCCGGCTGTACCAGCCCCCGGGGCCGCCGCCGACCGCGGTGGCGCCACCGACCTCGGCGAGTCGGGGCCACGAGTCGACGGCGATCCGCCAGCCCTGGTCGTCGGTGAGGTGCAGGTGCAGGTGGTTGAGCTTGTAGCGGGACAGGTGGTCGATCACCCGCAGCACGTCCGCCACCTCGAAGAAGTGCCGGGCGACGTCGAGCATGACGCCCCGGTAGGCGAAGCGCGGCCGGTCGACGATCGTGCCGCCGGGCACCGTCCAGCGCTCTCCGGTCGGGGTGGGGCTCTCGATCGCCACGGGCAGAAGCTGCCGTAGCGTCTGCGCGCCGTGGAGCAGGCCGGCCGCCGTGTCGGCCGTGATCCGGACGCCATCGGCCGTGACGTCGAGGCGGTAGCCCTCGGCACCGAGCCCTTCGCCGTCGACCGGTCCTGCGCCGAGCCCTCGGCCCGACCCGCCGTCCGCCGACATGCCGTCCGCCGACCTGCCGTCGGCCGCCGACCTGCCGTCCGCCGGCCCGCCGCCGTTGGAGGTCAGGGTGAGCGTCAGCGGGCCGTCCGCGTCGGGAACGGTGATGTCGGTCACCGGGAGCGGATAGCCGGTGGCCGGGCGCAGCCAGCCGGCGAGTTGCTCGGCCACGTCCCGGCCGGCGGGGCCCACCCGCAGCGCCGCGTCGGCGCGCAGGGTGAAGTCGCCGTCCGGGTCGGGCCGGACGTGCTCGGGAGCGGGCACCACGTCATGGAGGCGGACCGGCGCGGGCGGGGCGAGCAGGTCGGCGGCCCGGTCACTGGCGACGCGCGCCAGCTCGGCAGCGTCCGGGGACGCACCGGGCACGAGCCCGGCAGGCGTCCGGCCGGCGTCGGGGGAGGTCGGCGTCGGGGTGGGGCGGGAGGGGTCCGGCCCGGTCCCGGGAGTGGCGGGAATGGTCGTCACGGCGACGGCTCCGAGGGGTGTATTCGTGCGGGATATGGCAAAGGTGAGGTTCGGCGATATCCGGTGCCGTCAAGGGTACGAGGTGAATCGGAATTGCGTGTTCCTGCTCGTGGAAGCGTTCCCAAAAACCGGTACGGACGCGGGCAGGGGTGACTGTTGTGCCAATAGTCACCGAACAGTCCCAGGTCCCGCGAAGTTCGCTTAACCTTCGCCCACCGATCGCTGACGAGCCGGGATTACCGGTGGTCGCTCCCGGGGTAGGTCCGAACTGAACCTTCGTTAAGTGTCAATGGCGCGCGTGGGAGGTTGAAGGTGGCATCGCAGGAAACGGTCGAGCACAAGTACGTCTACGACTTCGCCGAGGGCAACAAGGACCTCAAGGACCTACTGGGCGGCAAGGGGGCCAACCTGGCCGAGATGACCAATCTCGGCCTGCCCGTCCCGCCCGGCTTCACCATCACCACCGAGGCGTGCCAGGCATACCTGACGACCGGGCGTGAACCGGACGGGCTGGCCGGGCAGATCGAGGCGCACCTGGAGGCGCTGGAACGCGAGATGGGCCGCCGCCTCGGTGACCCGGGCGACCCGCTGCTGGTCTCCGTACGATCGGGCGCGAAGTTCTCCATGCCCGGCATGATGGAGACCGTCCTCAACGTCGGCCTCAACGACCGCAGCGTCGTCGGCCTGAGCAAGCAGGCCGGGCAGAACGACAGGTTCGCCTGGGACTCCTACCGGCGGTTGATCCAGATGTTCGGCAAGACCGTCTGCGAGGTCCCGGGCGAGGAGTTCGAGCACGCGCTCGACGACGCCAAGCGCGCCAAGGGTACGCACAACGACCTCGACCTGGACGCCGACGACCTGCGCGGGCTCGTCGACACGTACAAGAAGATCTTCGCCAAGCACACCGGGCGGGAGTTCCCGCAGGAGCCCCGGGAGCAGCTCGACCTGGCCATCCGCGCGGTGTTCGAGTCGTGGAACGCGGAGCGGGCGGTGCTCTACCGCCGGCAGGAGCGCATCCCGGCCGACCTCGGCACCGCCGTCAACGTGGTCTCCATGGTCTTCGGCAACCTCGGGCCGGACTCCGGCACCGGCGTCGCGTTCACCCGCGACCCGGGCAGCGGCGCGCAGGGCATCTACGGCGACTACCTGGCCAACGCGCAGGGCGAGGACGTGGTCGCCGGCATCCGCAACACCGTGCCGTTGCAGGAGTTGGAGCAGCTCGACAAGACCTCCTACGACGAGCTGCTCGGCATCATGGCCCGGCTGGAGGAGCACTACAAGGATCTCTGCGACATCGAGTTCACCATCGAGCGCGGCAAGCTCTGGATGCTCCAGACCCGGGTCGGCAAGCGCACCGCCGCCGCCGCGTTCGTCATCGCCGGGCAGCTCGTCGACGAGGGCCTGATCGACCTGGACGAGGCGCTGCACCGGGTCAACGGCGCGCAGCTCGCCCAGTTGATGTTCCCGCGCTTCCAGCTCGACCACGACTTCGAGCCGGTGGCCACGGGCATCGGCGCGTCGCCAGGCGCCGCGTCCGGCAGGGTGGTCTTCACCTCGGCCCGCGCCGTCGAGCTGGCCGCCGAGGGCGAGTCGGTGATCCTGGTCCGCCGGGAGACCAACCCGGACGACCTCACCGGCATGATCGCCGCGCAGGGCATCCTCACCTCGCGCGGCGGCAAGACCAGCCACGCCGCCGTGGTGGCCCGGGGGATGGGCAAGACCTGCGTCTCCGGCGCCGACGCGCTGGAGGTGAACGTCCCGGCGAAGAAGTTCACCGTGGGCGGCCACACCGTCGTCGAGGGGGACGTGGTCTCGATCGACGGCACCACCGGCAAGGTCTACCTGGGTGAGGTGCCGGTCACGCCGTCCGAGGTGGTGCAGTACTTCGAGGGCAGCCTCGACCCCGAGCACATCGACAACGCGCTGGTCCGCGCCGTACATCGGATCATGACGCACGCCGACTCGGCGCGGCGGCTGCGGGTCCGGACGAACGCCGACACCGGCGCGGACGCGGCGCGGGCCCGGCGCTTCGGCGCCGAGGGCATCGGCCTGTGCCGCACCGAGCACATGTTCCTCGGTGACCGCCGGGAGCTGGTCGAGCGGCTCATCCTCGCCGGCGGCGGCCGGGAACGGGAGGACGCGCTGGCGGCGCTGCTGCCGTTGCAGCGCGACGACTTCGTGGAGATCTTCCGGGAGATGGACGGCCTGCCGGTCACGGTGCGGCTGATCGACCCGCCGCTGCACGAGTTCCTGCCGCCGTTGGAGCAGCTCGCGGTGAACGTCGCGGTCGCACAGGAGCGCGGTGAGGATGTGGCGAAGGAGGAGGCGCTGCTGTCCGCCGTCCGGCGGATGCACGAGGAGAACCCGATGCTGGGCCTGCGCGGGGTCCGGCTCGGCCTGGTCATCCCGGGCCTGTTCGCGATGCAGGTCCGCGCCATCGCCGAGGCCGCCGTCGCGGTGGCCCGCGACGGCGGGTCGGCCCGTCCGGAGATCATGGTGCCGCTGGTCGGGGCCGTGCAGGAGCTGGAGACGGTACGCGCCGAGGCCGAGCGGATCATCGCCGAGGTGGTCGGGGACAGCGGCGTCGAGGTGCTGATCGGCACGATGATCGAGGTGCCCCGGGCGGCGCTGACCGCCGGGCAGATCGCCGAGGCGGCCGAGTTCTTCTCCTTCGGCACCAACGACCTGACCCAGATGGGCTGGGGCTTCTCCCGCGACGACGTGGAGGGCGCGTTCTTCTGGCGCTACCTGGAGCTGGGCATCTTCGGCATCTCGCCGTTCGAGTCGATCGACGCCGACGGGGTCGGCCGGCTGGTCCGGATCGCCGCCGAGGAGGGCCGGGCGGCCCGGCCCGGGCTGAAGCTCGGCGTCTGCGGCGAGCACGGCGGCGACCCGGACTCGGTGCACTTCTTCCACTCGGTCGGGTTGGACTACGTCTCCTGCTCGCCGTTCCGGGTGCCGGTGGCCCGGTTGGAGGCCGGGCGGGCGGCCATCAGCACGACCGGCTCCGACTCACGCTGAGCACGCCCGCGCGGGCCGCCGGTGACCCCGGCGGCCCGCTGGCGCGCCGATCCGGGCACTGCGGCGTAACCTGAGCTTCCGCCACGTGTCGATCAAAAGGGGTGGCCGCATGACCGCCGTCTGGGAGAACCTGACCGTCGACGCCCAGGACCCGTCCCGGCTCGCCCGCTGGTGGGCGGAGGCGCTCGGCTACCAGGTGGTCACCGACAAACCGGACGAGGTGGAGATCCGTCGAACGCCGGAGACGCTCCCCGGCATCGTCTTCGTCCCGGTGTCCGGGCCGAAGCAGGGAAAGAACCGGCTGCACATCGACCTGCGCCCGACCGACCTGGAGGCCGAGGTGGAACGGCTCGTCGACATGGGCGCGCGGCACGTCGACCTCGGGCAGGGCGACGTGGAGTGGACCGTGCTGTCCGACCCGGAGGGCAACGAGTTCTGCGTGTTGCGCCAGCGAAACCCCGTTGCACGCTGACGACGCGGCCCGGCTCGTCGCCGAGACGCCCAAGGACACCGGGTACGGCCGGTCGCCGTTCGAGCGGGACCGGGCCCGGGTGCTGCACTCGGCGGCGTTCCGCCGGCTCGCCGCGAAGACCCAGGTGCACGCCGCCGGCACCGACGACTTCCTGCGTACCCGGCTGACCCACTCGCTCGAGGTGGCGCAGGTCGCCCGCGAGATGGGCGCGCGGCTCGGCTGCGACCCCGACGTGGTGGACACCGCCGGGCTGGCGCACGACCTGGGCCACCCGCCGTTCGGCCACAACGGCGAGTACGCCCTGGACGAGCTGGCCGCCGCGTGCGGCGGCTTCGAGGGCAACGCGCAGACGCTGCGCGTGCTCACCCGGTTGGAGGCCAAGGTGCTCACCCCGGACGGGCGGTCCGCCGGGCTCAACCTCACCCGGGCCACGCTCGACGCGGTCGGCAAGTATCCGTGGCCGCGCCGGCCCGGTGAGCGCAAGTTCGGTGTGTACGCCGACGACCGCCCGGTCTTCGACTGGCTGCGCGCCGGCGCCCCGCCCGGTGGCCGGCGCTGCCTGGAGGCCCAGGTGATGGACTGGGCCGACGACGTGGCGTACTCGGTGCACGACGTCGAGGACGGCATCCACGGCGGGTACGTCGACCTGCGCCCGCTGCTGGCCGAGGAGGACGAGCGGCGGGCGCTCTGCGCCGACGTGGCGTCCGCCTACTCCGGCGAGGCGCCGGAGGACCTGGGTGAGGTGCTGGCCGAGTTGCTCGCCGAGCCGGCGCTCGCCCCGCTCGCCGCGTACGACGGCAGCCACCGGGCGATGGCCGCGCTGAAGGCCACCACGAGCGTGCTCACCGGCCGGTTCGTCTCGACCGTGGTGGCCGCCACCGAGACCCGCCACGGCGCCGGGCCGCACCGCCGCTACGTCGCCGACCTGGTGGTGCCGCGCCGGATCCGGGCGCAGTGCGCGCTGCTCAAGGGCATCGCCCTGCGCTACGTGATGCGCCGCCCGGGCTCCCGGGGCCGCTACGAGCGGCAGCGGGCGATCCTGGCCGAGCTGGTGGCCGCGCTGCTCGACCGGGCCCCGGACGTGCTCGACCCGGTCTTCGCTCCGCTCTGGCGCGACGCCGCGGACGACGCCGCGCGGCTGCGCGTGGTGATCGACCAGGTGGCCTCGCTCACCGACCCGGCGGCGCTGGCCTGGCACGCCCGCCTGGTGTCGCCGAGCTGACGCCCGGCCGGCGGGACCCGGCCGGTTGGTGAGGGTAGCCTAAGCCGCATGACGGAACGCCCGAAGTCGCTCACCGCCGCCACGGTCGTCCGGACCGCTCGGCCCACCCCGCACCTGATCCGCCTCGTGCTGGGCGGCGACGAGCTGACCGGCCTGCCGGTGGGCGCGTACACCGACCACTACGTGAAGTTCGTCTTCCCACCGGACGGGGTGACCTACCCGCACCCGATCGACATGGCGACCATCAGGCGCGAGTTCCCGGCCGAGCAGTGGCCGCGGCTGCGCGCGTACACGGTGCGGGCCTGGGACGCGACGGCCGGCGAGCTGACCGTGGAGGTGGTCCACCACGGCGACGAGGGGCTGGCCGGCCCGTGGGCGGCGGCGCTGCGGCCGGGCGACCGGGTGTTGTTCACCGGGCCCGGCGGCGCGTACGCGCCGGACCCGACGGCCGACTGGCACCTGCTGGCCGGCGACGAGAGCGCGCTGCCGGCGATCGCCGCCGCCCTGGAACGGTTGCCGGCCGGCGCGCCGGCGAAGGTCTATGTCGAGGTGGAGGGCCCCGCCGACGAGCTGCCGCTGACCAGCGCCGGCGCGGTCGAGCTGCGCTGGCTGCACCGCGCCGGACGGCCGGCGGGCGAGCCGCTGGTCGAGGCGGTCGCCGCGGTGGAGTTCCCGCCCGGCCGGGTGCACGCGTTCGTGCACGGTGAGGCCGGCGCGGTCAAGGAGCTGCGCCGGCTGCTGCGGGTCGAGCGCGGGGTGCCCCGGGCCGACCTGTCCATCTCCGGCTACTGGCGACGCGGCCTGGACGACGAGGGCTGGCGTTCCACCAAGCAGACGTGGAACGCCGAGGTGGAGGCGGAGGAGGCCGCCGCCGTCGCGGCCTGAGCCGGGCTTCCTGATCCGTTCCGCCCCGCCGTGGCTCCCGGTCCGCCGAGGATGGGGCCATGGCGGAACAGGTACGGGACCGGCCCGCGACGCAGCCGGCCGACCGGGTGGTGCTCGGGCTCGGTGTGGCCGGGGTGCTCGCCGTGGTGGCCTGGGGGGTGTTCGCGCGCGGATCCCTGGCGTCGTTCGGCGCGGCCGGGCTGGAGTGGACGATCAACACGTTCGGCTGGTTCTTCGTGGTCGCCGCCGACGCCTTCCTGGTGCTGGCGGTGGTGCTCGCGGCGTCCCGGTTCGGTCGGATCCGGCTGGGCGCCGACGACGACGAGCCGGAGTTCAACGGGCTGGCCTGGATCGCCATGATGTTCAGCGCCGGCATGGGCATCGGCCTGGTCTTCTTCGCCGTCGCCGAGCCGATCCAGCACTACGCCACGCCGCCGCCCGCCTCCGGCGTCCAGCCGCAGACCGGCGGCGCCGCCGCGGCAGCCATGCAGTACACCCTCTTCCACTGGACGCTGCACCCGTGGGGCATCTACGCGATCGCGGCGTTGGCGCTCGCCTACTCGACGTTCCGTAAGGGGCGCGGCAACCGGATCTCGTCGGCGTTCGCGCCGCTGCTCGGCACGCGCACGGACGGTCCGATCGGCCGCGCGATCGACCTGCTGGCCGTGTTCGCCACCGTGTTCGGCTCGGCGACCAGCCTCGGGCTCGGCGCGCTCCAGGTGGCGGCGGGCCTGGACCTGGTGGCCGGCGTGCCGGACAGCCGGACCGTCGAGCTGGTGATCATCGGAGCGCTCACCCTGGCCTTCGTGTTCTCGGCCTTCTCCGGCCTGCACCGCGGGGTCAAGTGGCTGTCCACCACCAACGTGCTGATCGCCGTCGCGTTGATGCTGTTCGTGTTCGTGGTCGGTCCCACCGTCTACACGCTGGAGGTGCTGCCGGCGGCCGTCGGCGACTACCTGAGCGGCCTGGTGCGGATGTCGACCCGGACCGGAGCGTTCTCCGACCCGGCCTGGCTGGGCTCCTGGACGATCTTCTACTGGGCGTGGTGGATCTCCTGGGCGCCGTTCGTCGGCACGTTCATCGCCCGCATCTCCCGGGGGCGTACGGTGCGGGAGTTCCTCGTCGGGGTGCTGCTGGTGCCCAGCGGCGCCAGCGCGATCTGGTTCGCGGTGATGGGCGGCACCGCGCTGCGGACCCAGGCCACCGGCACCCGTGACCTGGTGGCCGACGTGGGCGCCGGTTCGGAGCAGGCGCTGTTCGGCCTGTTGGACGCGCTGCCGCTGGGCACGGTGACGAGTGTGCTCGCCATGGTGCTGATCGCGCTCTACTTCGTCACCAGCGCCGACTCGGCGTCCCTGGTGCTCGGCTCGCTGAGTTCGCGGGGCGCGTTGCGGCCACACCGCGCGGTGGTGGTGCTCTGGGGCGTACTCATCGGCGCGGTCGCGGCGGCGCTGCTGCTGGTCGGCGGCCTGGGCGCGTTGCAGCAGGCCACCATCATCGTCGCGTTGCCGTTCGTGGTGGTGATGCTGGGCCTGGCGGTGTCCCTGGTCCGGGAGATGGCCGCCGACCCGAGCCTGCGTGCGGGGGCCCGGCCGCGCCGGTCCGGCCTGGCTGCCGCGGTGCGTGCGGCCCGGTCGTACGAGGAGGAGGAACCGCCGCCGGTCACGCGCTGGCTGCATCACCCTCGGCGCTGAGCGGGTATACCTCGACTTGTAGTAGAGGTGCTACATTCCGGGGTATGACTGCGACCGATTCTCTGGATGTCGTCGCGCCGACCGGCCCACCCGACGAGGATCTGGTCCTCGACGTCCGCGACCTGCGCATGCGATACGGCAGCATCGACGTGCTGCACGGCGTCGACCTCACCGCCCGGCGTGGCGAGGTGGTGGCCCTGCTCGGGCCCAACGGCGCCGGCAAGACCACCACCATCGAGATCCTCGAAGGCTTCCGGCTGCCCTCGGCCGGCACGGTCCGGGTGCTCGGCACCGACCCGGCCCACGGCGACGAGCGGTGGCGCGCCCGGCTGGGCGTGGTGCTCCAGTCCTGGCGCGACCACGGCAAGTGGCGGGTGCGCGAGCTGCTGGCCCACCTCGGCGACTTCTACACGCCGTACGCGACCGACCGGATCCCCCGCCCGTGGCCGGTCGACGACCTGCTGTCCACCGTGGGCCTGACCACGCAGGCCGGCACCCGGGTGGCCCGGCTCTCCGGCGGGCAGCGCCGCCGCCTCGACGTGGCGGTCGGCATCGTGGGTCGGCCGGAGCTGCTGTTCCTGGACGAGCCGACGGTCGGCTTCGACCCGGCGGCCCGGCGCGAGTTCCACGAGCTGGTGCACCGCCTGGCCGACACCGACGAGACCACGATCGTGCTGACCACCCACGACCTGGCCGAGGCGGAGAAGCTGGCCGACCGCATCCTCATCCTGGCCGGCGGCCGGATCATCGCCGAGGGCTCACCGGACCAGTTGGCCCGCCGCGTCGCCGGGGACGCCGAGGTCCGCTGGACCCGCGACGGCGAGCGCTACGTGCACGCCACCCCCGACGCCACCGGCTTCCTGCGCGACCTGCTCCGCGAGCACGGCGACCGGATCCGGGAGTTGGAGGTGCGCCGGGCCAGCCTGGAGGACGCCTACCTGGCGCTCGTGCACGAGGAGGAGACCGGGATCCGCACCGGCCGGGCCGAGCGGGTGTGGCAGCAGGAGGCGACGCGATGAACCCGACCACGAGCGCGCTCCGGGCCGGGGTGCGGCGCGGCCTGATCGAGCTGCGTGCCACGTTCACCAACGGCCAGGACCTGTGGAACTACTTCTTCCCCACGGTGGTCCTGCTGGTCGCCGTGTTCTGGATGCGCGGCTCGACCGTGCCGGGCACGGATTTCTCCCTCGGCGCCCGCACGCTGCCGAGCGCGCTCGGCATGGGCATGCTCTTCGGCGGGTTGCTCGGGCTGGCCCAGCAGCTCATCGTCGACCGGGAGGACGGCACGCTGCTGCGCGCCAAGGCGATCCCGAACGGCATGCTCGGCTATCTGGTCGGCAAGCTGGTGCTGGTCTCGGCGATCTCGCTGATCGGCGTGACCATCCAGCTCACCCCCGGCCTGTTCGTCCTGGACGGGCTGCGGCTCGGCGATCCCGGCGCCTGGCTCACCCTGGCCTGGGTGGTGCCGCTCGGACTGGTGGCGACGCTGCCGCTGGGCGCGGTGATCGGCTCGCTGATCGAGAACCCGCGCAACATGGGCCTGGTGGTCCTGCCGATCTTCGGCCTGATCGCGCTCTCCGGGATCTTCTATCCGATCAACGGCCTGCCCGGCTGGGTGCAGGGCGTGGCCCAGGTCTTCCCGCTCTACTGGCTAGGCTTGGGCATGCGCTCGGCGATGCTCCCGGCCGACCTGGCGGCGGTCGAGCTGGGCGGCTCCTGGCGGCACCTGGAGACGCTCGGCGTGCTCGGGGCGTGGGCGCTGCTCGGGCTGGTCCTGGCCCCGGTGGTGCTGCGCCGGATGGCCCGCCGGGAGTCCGGCTCGCGGGTCGCGGCCCGACGGGAGCGGGCCATGCAGCGGGTCGGATGAGAGGGCGTCGATGAGCGAGACCGTGCACAACCGCATCTCGGTGCTGCGCGCCGAACGGGGCGTCTCCCGCCGGCAACTCGCCGACGCCCTCGGTGTGCACTACCAGACCGTGGGCTACCTGGAACGCGGCGAGTTCCGGCCCAGCCTGCACCTCGCGCTGCGCATCGCCGCGTACTTCGAGGTGCCGGTCGAGGTGGTCTTCTCCATCGAGCCGTTCCCGCGGATCGGCGACGCCCCGGCCGTCCGCTCGGCCTGAGCCGGCGGGGGCGGGCGTGGCCGGCCACACGCCCGTCCCCCCGGCCGCCGGATCGTCGGTCCGGCAGGGCAGGATGTACGCCGAGGGGGTGGCGGTCATGGCGGGGCGGATCCGGGACGAGGACATCGCGCTGGTCCGCGAGCGCACCGCCATCGCGGACGTCATCTCCGAGGTGGTGACGCTCAGGTCGGCCGGCGGTGGCAACCTCAAGGGGCTCTGCCCGTTCCACGACGAGAAGAGCCCGTCGTTCAACGTCTCGCCCGCGCGCAACGTGTTCTACTGCTTCGGCTGCGGGGTCGGCGGTGACGCGATCAAGTTCCTGATGGACGCCGAGCACCTCGGGTTCGTCGAGTCGGTCGAGAGCCTCGCCGCCCGGGCCGGCATCCAACTGCGCTACGTCGAGGACGACAGGTCGACGCCGCGCGCCCGCCCGCAGCAGGGGCAGCGGCAGCGCCTGGTGGCCGCGCACGCCGCCGCCGTCGAGTTCTACTCTGCCCAGCTCGGCGCCGCCGGCGCCCGGCCGGCCCGGGAGTTCCTCGCCAACCGCGGTTTCGACCGGGCCTCCGCCGAGCGCTACGGCTGCGGATTCGCCCCCGACGGGTGGGACCTGCTCACCAAGCACCTGCGCCAGCGGGGCTTCAGCCACGACGAGCTGGTCACCGCCGGCCTGTCCCGCCCGGCCCGGTCCGGCTCGCTGATCGACCGGTTCCGGCGTCGCCTGATGTGGCCCATCCGGGACATCACCGGCGACGTGATCGGCTTCGGCGCCCGCAAGCTGTTCGACGACGACGACGGCCCGAAATACCTCAACACCCCCGAGACGCCGATCTACAAGAAGTCGCACGTCCTCTACGGCATCGACCAGGCCAAGCGGGAGATCGCCAAGCAGGGCAAGGTGGTGGTGGTGGAGGGCTACACCGACGTGATGGCCTGCCACCTCGCCGACGTCCCCACCGCGGTGGCGACCTGCGGCACCGCGTTCGGCTCGGACCACATCTCGGTGCTGCGCCGGGTGCTGTTCGACAGCGACGAGCGGGCCGGGGAGATCATCTTCACGTTCGACGGGGACGCCGCCGGCCAGAAGGCCGCGCTGCGCGCCTTCGAGGACGACCAGCGTTTCGTCGGGCGCACCTTCATCGCGGTCAGCCCGGACAACATGGACCCGTGCGACCTGCGGCTGGCAAAGGGCGACCTGGCCGTCCGCGACCTGGTGGCCCGCCGCGAGCCGCTCGTGGACTTCGCCCTCCGGCACGTGATCACCCGGTTCGACCTCGACACCGTCGACGGCCGGGTCGAGGCGATGCGCCGGGCCGCGCCGCTGGTCGCGAAGATCAAGGACCGGGAGAAGCGCCCGGAGTACGTCCGCAAGCTCGCCGGTGACCTCGGCATGGAGATCGAGCCGGTGCAGCGTGCCGTGCTCACCGCCGCGCACGCCGAGCCGGCCGGTGGCCGTCCCGCGCCGTCCCGCCCGGGGCCTGCCACGCCGGCCGTGGACAGCCCGCGGTCGATGGTGGAGCGGGAGGCGCTGAAGCTGGCGCTCCAGGAGCCGGTGCTGGCCGGCCCGATGTTCGACGCCGTCGAGGTCACCGACTACCAGCACCCGGTGCACGCCGCGGTCCGCGCCGCCGTCGCCGAGGCCGGCGGGGCGGCCGGCGCCACCGGCGGCGCGGTCTGGATCGAGCGGGTCCGCGACGCCTGCGCCGACCTGGCCGCCCAGGCGCTCGTGGGCGAGCTGGCGGTGGAGCCGTTGCGCATCGACGGCGAGGTCGACCCGAGGTACGTCTCGGTCACCATGGCCCGGTTGCAGTGGAGTTCGGTCACCGGCCGGATCCGGGACCTCAAGTCGAAGATCCAGCGGATCAACCCGGTGAGCAACAAGGACGAATACTTCGCCCTCTTCGGCGAGCTGCTCTCGCTGGAGCAGCACGCGCGGGCGCTACGCGAGCAGGCCGCGGGAGGACTGTGATGAGGCTCTTCCGCCGCCGCCCGAAGCTGCCGCCGGCCGACCGACCGCCGCTGGCCGCCGACGAGCGGGTGCTCGCCTGGGCCGCCGCCGGCAACGGCGAGGGCGACGGCGTGCTGGTCGCCACCAACCGCGGGCTGTGGCTGCCCGGTCGCGGCCACCGCCTCGGGTGGCACGACATCCTCAAGGCGATCTGGTCCGGCCGCGAGCTGACCGTCACCCCGGCCGAGCCGGTCGGCGAGCGGGACGGCTACCTCGTGGTCGCCGACGCCCCGGCCGAGACCTACCTGCTGCTCGACCCGGGCGACCTGCCGCACCAGGTGCGGGCCCGGGTGACCGGCTCGGTGGCGTACACCGCGCACCACCCGGTGCCCGGCGGCGCCGGCCGGATCGCCGCCCGGCGGGTGTCCGGGGTCGACGGTCTGACCTGGACGGTGCGCTACGACCCGGGCACGCCGGCCGACGACGAGGCGGTGGCCGCCGAGACGGGCCGGCTGGTCGCCGAGGCCCGCGCCGCCACCACACCCGCCGACGCCTGAGCGCGACCGACGCGGGTGTGAGCGGTGCCGAAGTCGTCGGCGATCTCGGTGTTGGTCTGTGGTGAGTCCCAGTCACCGGAGAGGTCCAGGTGGCCGGCGAGGGAGCCGACCGCGGTGCGGTTGACCCGCCGGATCAGCGGCACGACCTTCGCCACCGGGTGCCCGGCCTCAGCCGACATGGCGCAGACCTCCTAGCTCAGCTAATGGGTTAATTTAGCCGGCTCGGCGGCATGGTTCACTGCATTCGTAGTGGTGGCGGCACTGCGATCCGCACGGTATTCCGGTCGTCGGAGTTCCATACCTGCTGTTAGCGTCGCGGGATGTTCGCCACCGACCGGGTCCGGTTGCGCCCGCCCACGCCCGACGACGCGCCGAACTTCTTCCGGCTCGACGGTGACCCCGAGCTGCACCTGCTCACGGACGGCGAGCCGTTCCTGCCGCGCCACGTCGGCCAGATCCGCGCCCGGCTGGAAAAGCAGGTCACCGAGCCGCCCGACGGCCGCGCCCCGGTGTCGCTGCTGGCCGAGACCGTGGCCGACGGCACGTTCCTCGGCGGTTGCTCGCTGTGGGGGATCAGCGCGTTCGAGCGGTACGCCCACCTCGGCATCTCGCTGCTTCCCGAGGCGCGTGGCCAGGGCTACGGGACCGAGGTGATCCGGCTGCTCTGCCGGTACGGCTTCCGCAACCGCAACCTGCGCCGGCTGGAGATCGAGACGCTGGCCGGCAACACGGCGATGCGGCGGACCGCCGAGACGTGCGGCTTCACCCACGAGGGCACCCAGCGGGAGCGCGCCTACGACGGCGACGGCTTCGCGGACCTGGTGATCTACGGTCTGCTGCGGCGCGACTGGACGCCGTAGCCGATGCGCGCGGCCCGGGACACCGGGTCGGTGGTTCTCCGCCGGGCACCATGCGGTGCCCGGCGGCGCCGTCTCCTGGGAATGGGTCAGGCGGTGGGGGCGAGGACGACCGTCTTGCCGGGCAGCTCGCCCGAGCCGGCCCGGGCGTGGAGCGCGGGCAGGTCGGCCAGCGCGACCCGCTCGGCGACGTCGACCCGCAACTCGCCGGTGCCGACCCGAGCGGCCAGGTCGGCGAGTTGGTCGGCGTCGCTGCGGACGAACAGGTCGATGCCGCGTACGCCACGCTCCTCGTCGGAGGGGGCGGGCATCCAGACGGTGGTGTTGACCAGGGCGCCGCCGTCGCGGATCAGCGTGACCAGCGCGGCGAGCTGTTCCGGGGCGACGGGGGCGAGGTTGAGGACGAGGTCGACCGGCTCGGTCACCGCCGTGATCACGTCGGTGGTGGTGTGGTCGATCACCTCGTCGGCGCCGGTGGCCCTGACCCGCTCGGCGCTACGGGGGCTGGCCGTCGCGATCACGTGGGCGCCGACCTCCTTGGCCAACTGCGCCGCGTATCCGCCGACCGCTCCGCCGGCGCCGTTGATCAGCACCCGCTGGCCGGCGGTCAGCTTGCCGTGGTCGAACAGCGCCTGCCATGCGGTGAGGCCCACCAGCGGGAACGCCGCCGCGTCGGCCAACGGGATGTTCCTGGGCGCACCGGTCAAGATGGTGGCCGGTGCGATCACGTACTCCGCCGCCGCCCCGGTTCCCGTCATCGGCAGGAAGCCGACGACCCGGTCGCCGACCGCGACGTCGGTCACGCCGTCGCCGAGCGCGTCGACCGTGCCGGCGACGTCGAGGCCGGGGGTGTGCGGCAACTCGACCGGGATCGGGCCCTGCATGAAGCCCGCGCGGATGTTGCCGTCGACGCCGTTGAACGACGTCGCCGCGACGCGGATGCGGACCTCGCCGGCTCCGGGGGTGGGCTGCTCCACGTCCTCGTAACGCAGGACCTCGGGGCCGCCGAACTCGTGGAAACGCACTGCCTTCATCGCTGAACCTGCCTTCGTGAGCGCTGTTCGTGTGCACTCAATCTGGCCGGATCCGGCGCGGTTAGCCTGGGCCGGGCTGGCCCACCCTGATGACGGCCGGTTCCCCGGCGACCGCGACGATCTCGGCCAGGCGCGCCGCATCGGCCGACCTCGGCGCCGCGGTGAGCATCAGGGCCGCCAGATCGTCGCCCGGGACGGCGAGCAGGCTGCCGACGAGCGTGACCGCGCCGACGTCCGGATGGAGGAACGCGGCGCTGCTCTCGTAGGCCGCCACCGGGCGCGGCGTGCGCCACAGGGTGTCGAACAGGCGGCTTCGGCTGCGCATCTCGTCCACCAGCGCGGCGAGCGGCGCGTCGCCGGGGTAGCGCAGCAGCGTGCTCCTCAATTGGGCGGCGAGGATCGCTTCGTGATCGGTCGCGTCATCCGCTGACTGCTTGAAGTCGTGGAACGGATCGCAGAACGTACGCCAGGCGACGTTCCACTCCCACGGGTCCCCGGTGGGATGCCAGTGCCCCAGGGCCAGGAACGCGCTGTTCACGGCGACCAGGTTCATCGCCGCGTCGGAGACGAACATCGGAGTGTCGGTGAAGCGCTCCAGCAGCCGCATCGCACCCGGACCGATGTCGGTCGGCACCCGCCCCTCGGCGGCGGCGTAACCGGCCAGCGCACAGAGCCGCTCGTAGTCCGCCCGCCCGGCCCGTAACGCACGGGCGATCGCGTTCACCACCCCGGCCGACGGATGGCTGCGCCCCTGCTCCAACCGGCGTACGTAGTCCGCCGACATGCCCGCGAGGTCGCCGAGTTCCTCCCGTCGTAACCCCTGCGTCCGCCGCCGGCCGACCGGTAGCCCGACAGCCGCAGGCATCGTGCTCTCCCGCAACTGGCGCACCGCGGCACCGAACTCATGACGTTCCACGGCCCAATTGTGCCCGGGCACGGTGCTCGCCCGGCTGCCGCGCTGGTTCGGGGCCGCGGACGGCTGATCCGCCGCTCAGACCTCCGCCGCCAGCACGTTGGGCAGGTCTCCGAAGCGGGCCTTCGCGTCCCGGCTCAGGATGGCTCGTCCGGTTTCGGCCGCGTGGGCGGCGATGATCAAGTCGTGGGCGCCGCGCGGTGTCCCGGCGCGGCGTACGTGCGCGATGAGTCGTGCGTGGTGGGCGGCCGTCGCCTCGGTGTAGTCGAGGACGTCGACCGCGCTGACGATCGCCGCCAGGGCTCGCGCCCGGTCGGGCGCGCGAGCGACGGTGTCGGCCAGTTCGATGCCGATCCGGTATTCGGCGACGGTGACGGCGGCGATCGCCAGCTCGTCCTCGTCGAGGGAGGCACGGTCGAGTGTGCCGCGTTCGTAGGCGATGAGGACGTTTGTGTCGAGGATCAGGCGTCGGCCCACGGATCCGTCCGTTCGCTCGTCACGTAGCCGAGGGCGTCGGCGATGTCCCGTTCGAAGTGATCATCGGGTGACGGGACGTCGGTCAGTGCGGCTCGGAGGTCGCGACCGGTGCGACGGTGTGCTGGATGGATCTCCGCGATCGGGCGGTTCCCGCGCGTGACGACGACGCTCTCGCCGCGCTCGATCGCGTCGAGGAGATCGGAGAATCTCCTCGACGCTTCGGTGGCCGAGATGGTACGCATGACCGGAGTGTATCTGATAATCAGACTTCTTCGCCGCCGCTGCGGCTCACGACGCTGTCGCGGTCCGCACCGGCACCTGCATCTCGGTCACCCACCTGTCGAATTCGTCCGGCGGGCAGTCGAGGTAGACCTCCCGGGCGAAACCCGGCTCGACGGCCCGGTGGCCGTTGTCGTCGATCCAGTTGGCGATCTTCTGCCCGGTCCGGAACGCCTCCGACATCGGGCCGTGGTGCAGCGCGGTCGCCGCGTACCCGATGGGGGGAAGCGTGACCACCTCGAACCCGGCGGCCGGAGGCTCGTCGGCGGTGCCGATCGGGAACGCCGCGTGCACCCGGATCGTCTCGTCGCCGGGCTCGGCCGGCGCGGGCTCGTACCAGGCGATCGGCGCGCCGGTGATGGCGATCCCGTGCCGCTCCAGCGACTCCATCAGCCGGGGATAGAGCGGCGTGAGGTTCTCGGTGATCGACGTCGGGTGGTCGTAGCCGGCGGCGGTGCCGGACAGTTGTGCCACCCGGATGGCCGGGATGTTCTTCAGGACGACGTCTCCGGTGTCCATGTGCCCCTCGCTCTCGATCATGCGGAGTCGCGCGTCGACCTGGGCCAGGCGGGCGGTGTCCTGCCGCATGCGCGCGGCCAGTTCGGCCCGGCGCAGGCGCAGCATGCCGCGCAGCTCGGCGGGATCCACCTCCTCGTCGATCAGCGTCTGCACCTGCTGGAGGCTGAAGCCCAGGTCCTTCAGGGCGGTCACCCGGTTGAGCAGGCGCAGTTGCACGGCGGTGTAGAAGCGGTAGCCGCTGTGCGGGTCGACGTGGGCGGGACGCAACAGGCCGATGGCGTCGTAGTGGCGCAGCATGCGCACCGACACCCGGCCCAGGCCGGCGAACTCTCCGATACTGAACATGGTCCGCTCAGCATCGGCCCTGACACGGTGAGAGGGTCAAGCGCGTCAGCGGTTGCCGCCGCTGCGGTAGAACCGCCGCGCGCCCGGGTGCAGCGGGATCGGATCGGTCAACGCCGCGCTCGACCGGGTGAAGTTCGCCGCCTCCGGGTGCACCTGGGCCAGCTCGCCCTGCCAGGTGAAGAGCACCCGGGTCAGGTCGTACGCGAGCTGGTCCGGCATGTCCGCGGCCACCAGGATCACGTTCGCCACCGTGATGGTCGGGGTCGGCTCCGGCGTGCCGTAGACCTCCTTGGGCAGGACGGCGGTGGTGTAGACCGGGCCGAAGCGGGCGCCCAGCGGCTCGATCAGGTCGCTCAGCGGCAGCAGCCGGAACCTCCCGGGCGCCGCCGAGAGCAGGTCCTTGACGCCCGGGGTGGGTAGCCCGCCGGAGAAGAACATGGCGTCCAGAGCGTTCGCCCGCATCCGCTTGACGGTCTCCGGCAGCGACAGGTTGACCCGCTGGATGTCCCGGTCCGGGTCGATGCCGGCGGCGGTGAGCAGGCGACCGGCGACGATGTCGGTGCCGGACTTCGGCGAGCCGGTGGAGATCCGCTTGCCGCGCAGGTCGGCGAAGCTGCCGATCTTGCCGTCGGCGCGGACGATCACGTGGGTGTAGTTGCTGTAGACCCGGGCCAGGGCCCGCACCGGCTGCGGCTGCTTGTCGAAGACGCCCCGCCCGCTCACCGCGTCGGCGGCGGTGTCGGCCAGGCTGAACGCGATCTCCATGTCGCCGCTCGCCACCCGGGTGATGTTCTCCACCGACGCGCCGGTCGGCTCCGCCCGTGCCTCGTAGCCCGGCAGGTGGCGGCTGATCAGGTCGGCGTACCCGCCGCCGAGCTGGTAGTAGACGCCGGTGGTGTTGCCGGTGGCCAGGAAGATCCGCCCGCCGTGCCACGCCGGGGCGTCGGTGCCCCCGCCGCCGCAGCCGGCCACCAGCACGGCCGCCAGCAGCGCGGCCACCAACCCCAGCGGGCGGCGGGTCACTGCCGGACCGCCGGTTCCAACGCCTCCGCCACCCGCTGCACGAGCGTCGCCGTCTCGTAGCCGATCTGGCCCAGGTCGCACCCGGGCGCGGCGAGCACGCCGAGCAACGCCCGCTCGCCGACCGCCATCACCAGCATCACCCCGCCGTCCATGTCCACGATCTGCTGGCGTACCCGGCCGGCCGACATCAGCCGGGCCGCGCCGACGGTCAGGCTGGCCAGGCCGCTGATCACCGCGGCGAGCTGGTCGACCTGGTCGGCGGAGAGGTCCGGGGAGGAGGCCAGGCGCAGCCCGTCCTCGGATACCGCGAGCGCGTGCGAGACGTCCGGCACCTGCTCGGCGAAGTTCGCCAGCAGCCAGTCGAGTCCGGCGGTAACGGGTGTGGTCATGGCGTTCTCCCGGTGGGTGTGGTGGTGGGGTTCGACGTACGGCGTGTCGCGCTGGCCACCCCCGCGGCGAGCGCGGACAGCCGGGCGCGTACGACCTCGGGGTCGAGCAGGTCCGTTGCCGGCGGCGGCGTGGTGGTGCTGGGCATCGGCGCGGGCAGGCTTCCGCCCCGGGTCCGGCGGGGCAGGCCCGCGCCGGTGGTGGAGACCGGCGCCGGCGGGGCGCTCACCGGCCGGAGCCGCGCCTCGACCGGCACCGGCAGGGCGCCGCCCGGCGGGCGTACCGTGGCGATCCCGCGCGCGCCCGGCGGCCGGGTGGCCGGCGGCGTGGCGGTGACCAGGTCGCCGACCGCGGCGAGCGGCCCCGCCACGGGCCCCGGCTTGAACCAGGGCGCGGCGGGCCCGTACGGCGACCGGCGGTCGGCGGTCGGCCGGCGGGTCACCGCCTCGACCCGGGTCAGCGCCGACTCGGGCACCTCCACCTGCGCCACCGTTCCGCTGTCGACGTGGTGCAACTGCACCCGGATGCCGTGCCGGGCGGCCAGGTGGGCCACCACGTGCAGGCCCATGCTCCCGGCGGCGGCGCTGGACAGCGTGGCCGGCGCGGCGAGCCGTTCGTTGATCTCGGCCAACCGGCTGTCGCTGATGCCGATGCCCTGGTCGTGGACACGCAGCACCAGCCCGTCCACGGTCCGCCGCCCGTCGACGAGCACCCGGGACGCCGGCGGTGAGTAGACCGTCGCGTTCTCCAGCAGCTCGGCCAGCAGGTGCACCAGGTTGCCGGCCGCCGCGCCGTGCACCGCGGCGGCCGGCACGTCGATCTCCACCCGCGGGTAGTCCTCGATCTCGGACGCCGCCGCCCGCACCACGTCGTCCAGGAGCACCGCGCCCTCGTGGCCCCGGCCGGGCTCGCCACCGGCGAGGACCAGCAGGTTCTCGCCGTTGCGGCGCAACCGGGCGGCGAGGTGGTCGAGCGCGAAGAACCGGGCCAGCGCGTCCGGGTCGGTCTCCTCGCGTTCGAAGTCGTCGAGCAGCCGGAGCTGCCGGGTGATCAGCGTACGGATCCGGCGGGCCAGCGCCTCGGCCATCCGGGTGACGTCCAGCCGCAGTTCGGCCTGCTGACCGGCCAGCCGCAGCGCGGCCCGGTTGACCGTGTCGAACGCCTCGGCGACCTGCGCCACCTCGTCCCGCCCCCGGCGGATCCCGTCGGTCATCCGGGTGGCCGGGCCCTCCACCGGCGCGCCCTCGCCCGCCGCGATCGCGGTGATCCGTTCCGGCAGCTCCCGGTTCGCCATGGTGAGCGCCGCGACCCGCAGCCGGCGCAGCCGGCGGCTGGTGCGTACCGCCAGCAGCACGGCGGTGACGAGCGAGCCGAGCGCGACGGCGCTCGTCGCGGTGGCGGTCAGCAGCGCGCGCAACCGGGCGTCGCCGGCCATCGCGGCGGCGTCACCGTCCAGGTCGTCGGAGAGTTCCCGGCCGAGCAGGTTGTAGCGGCGGATGACGCCGCTCTGCGCCACGTACCAGGCGTCGCCGTCGGTCCGCAGCGTCTCCGGCGTGCCGTCGGTGTCCAGCACCGCGTCGCGCATCCGCCGGGCGGCCGTCACGTCCGTGCCGTCGACCAGCCGGTACCAGGCGGCGTTCGCCGATCCGGAGGCGATCCGGAGGAACTCGGCCTGCCGCTGCTCCCGGGCGCCCCGCAGCCGGCCCAGCCGGGCCAGCTCGCCGCGCTCCAACGCGCCGCGGACGAACACCGTGCGCAGCAGGTCGCGTTCCAGCGCGGAGAGGTGCTCCTGGGCGGCCACCGAGGCGACCTCGCGAGCCTCGTTGGCCAGGCCGGCGTCGCGGAGCTGGCTGGGCAGCGCGTCCGCGACCGCGAGCAGCGACTCCACCAGGGATCCGTACGCCGGGTCCCCGCGTTCCCCGGTCACCGCCAGCGCGCGGGCCGGGTCGAGCTGGTCGAGGTGGCCGTCGGCGTTGTCGAGCACCCGGGCCAGGTCCGGGGCGGCCCGCCGGGCGTCGCCGCCGGCCGAGCGGTACCTGTCGACCGCGGCGTCCACCCGGCGTCGCTGGGCGTCGACGAGGGGCCGGCCGGCGTTGCCGCCGCGCTGGCGCAGCGCGGCGGTCTCGGCCAGCTCGCGTTCCAGCTCGTGCACCAGCCGGACGGTCGCGGTCGCGGTGCCGGCCAGCACGCGCGCCCGGTCGGCGTCCGCGGAGGCGTCCAGCGCGGCGCCGGCCTGCGCCGCGCCGAGCACCACCAGACCGGCCGTGGCCACCAGGATCGGCGCGAGCAGTTGGACGCGCACCGACCGGAAACGCCCGGCACGGTCCGCGGAACGGTGGTGCCGGCGTACGCGGGTGGGGTGGGGCTGCGGCACGGGGGTCTCCGGTCGGGTGTGGGTCGGCCGGGCCCGGACGGGGAGGTCCGGGCCCGGCCGGTCGGGTCAGCTCGCGCCGAGGTCGGTGAGTGCCCGCTCCGCGCCCCGGTGCAGCGGCACCGGGTCCGTCTTGCGGGCGTTGCCCAGCTCGATGCCCTTGGCGGCCGGGTTCGCCTGGGCCAGCGCGTCCCTGCGGTCGAAGACCGTCCGGGTGATCGCGCAGGCGACGTCCGCGTCGAGGTTGTCCCGCACCAGCAGGACGTTCGGCACCACGATGGTGGGCACGTCGGCCGGCGTCCGGTAGATGTCCTTGCCGATGGTGCCGGCCTGGTACGCCGGGTTCAGCTCGGCCATCTTCGGCAGCAGCGCGCTGAGGTCGAGGAACGTCACCTTGTCGCCGGCGGTGGTGAACAGGTCGGTGACGCCGCCGGTCGGCACGCCGCCGGACCAGAAGAACCCGTCGATGCTGCCGTCCTTCATGCCGTCGACGGTCTTGGTGAGGTCGAGCCGCTGCGCCTGGACGTCCTTGGTCGGGTCCAGCCCGGCGGCGGTGAGCAGCCGGTTGGCGATGACCTCGGTGCCGGACTTGGGTGAGCCGGTGGAGATCTTCTTGCCCTTCATGCCGGCGACGGAGGTGATCCCCGAGTCGGTCCGCACGACCACCTGGGTGTAGTTGTCGTAGATCCGGGCCAGCGCCTGGACCGGCTGCGGCGCGCTGAAGCTCTCCTTGCCCTGCACCGCGTTGACCGCGGTGTCGAACAGCGAGAACGCCACGTCGTACTGGCCGGCGACGAGTTGCTCGATGTTCTGCACCGAGGCGCCGGTCTCGGCGGCCGTCCCGGTGAGCTTGCCGTCGGTCGTCTTCGTGAGTTCACCGGCGAGCGCGTTGCCGACCACGTAGTAGACGCCGGTGGCGTTGCCGGTGGCGATGCCGACCCGGGTGTCCTTGGTGACCTTGCAGGTGACGTCGCGGGCGGCGTCGTCGGTCGCCGCGCTGTCCTGCCGGCCTCCGCACCCGCCGGCGGCGACCAGGGCCAGCGCCCCGACGCCCGCGGCTATTCGCGTGTCGATCCGTTTCACGTGCTCTCCTCCCCAGGGGGTTCCTCTGTCGACGGGCGGGCGGCGCCACGTCGGGCGTACACGCCCGCGACGGCCGACGCGGCGAGCACCGCGCCGATCGCCATGGGCAGCGGTTCCAGCCAGAGCAGCACCAGCCCGGCGACCGCGCCGAGGAGCCGCTCCGGCGGGCCGGCCGGGCCGACGCCGGGTAGCCACCCGCCGGCCGCCACGGCCAGCACGGCGACACCGAGCGCGGAGACCAGGCCGGCCAGCGCGATCCGCCCGGCCCCGCCGATGCCGAGCAGCCCGAGGCCGGTCGGCGTGATCACGAAGGCGAGCGGGATGAGGTACGCCGGAAGCGCGTACCGCAGGGTCTGCCACATGGTCGGCACCAGCCGGCCGCCGGTGATCGCGGCGGCGGCGACCGCGGCCAGCGCGGTCGGCGGCGAGACCTCGGACAGCACCGCGAAGTAGAAGACGAACATGGCCGCGGCGGGGGCGGCGACGCCCAGGTGCAGCAGCGCCGGGCCGATGATGACCCAGCCGATCACGAAGGACGCGGTGACCGGCACGGCGAGGCCGAGCAGGCTGAGCGCGACCGCGGCGAGCACGGCGGTCAACGCCAGCACCACCGCCGGTTCGGAGCTGACCGCCTGCGCGCCGCCGATCAGCAGCGCCGCCGCCTGCGGGCCGAGGCCGGTCTTGGTGGTGGTGGCGGTGATGATGCCGGCCGCGGCGCACACCGCGCTCACCGCGAGCACCCCGCGTACGCCGTCGCGCAGCGCCGCCACCAGCCGGGCCGGGGTGAGCCGGTGTCGCCGGTCCAGGAAGGACAGCGCGGCGGCCAGCGCGGTGGCGATCACCACCGCCCGCATCGCGGAGGCGCCGAGCGCCAGCACCACGATGATCACGAGGAGCGAGAGGAAGTGGTAGCCGAAGCGGGCCAGCAGCCGCCACGCCGAGCCGGTGTCGAGGACCACCGGGCGTACGTCCGAGCGCCGGGCGTCGATCTCGACGGAGAGCAGGATGCCCAGGTAGTAGAGGACGGTCGGCACGGTGGCCCAGCCGAGCACCTGGAGGTAGGACACACCCAGGTATTCGGCGATGATGAAGGCCGCCGCGCCGAGTGTGGGCGGGGAGAGGATCGCGCCGACCCCGGCGGCGGCGAGCATGCCGCCGGCCCGTTCGGGCGGGTAGCCGGCGCGGCGCAGGATCGGCCAGGTGACCGCCCCGATGCTGACGGTGGTGGCGGCGCCGGAGCCGGAGACGGTGCCGAGCAGGAAGCCGGAGGCGACCGCGGTCCGGCCGGCGGCGGTGCGGGAGCGGCGGAACGCGGCGGCGGAGAGTTCCACGAAGAACCGGCCGGCGCCGGAGAGGTCGAGCACCGCGCCGTAGATGGTGAACAGCACGATGTAGGAGGCGGCCACGTCGAGCGGGGTGCCGTAGAAACCGCTGTCGGAGTTGTAGAAGGCGTCGACGAGTTGCCCGAAGTCCAGGCCGGCGTGCGCCACCGGCCAGGACTGCGGGAGCAGCCCGCCGTAGTAGCCGTAGCCGAGGAACAGCACGCACACGGCGGGCAGGATCCACCCGGTGGTGCGGCGGCACGCCTCCAGCAGCAGGAGCAGCAGGCCGGTGCCGAACGCCACGTCAAGCGGGTCCAGCAGGCCCTGCCGGTCGAGGAAGGCGTCGTAGCCGCCGCCGGCCGCGCCGAGCGCGACCGGCAGCACCGGGTAGAGGCAGACCCCGAGCGCGGCGGCGGCCAGCAGCCAGTCGACAGCCGTCGGCCGCGTCGTGTGCCGTGCCCTTGCGGGGTACGCGAGGAAAACCATCGGCAGTACGCCGGCGAGAAAGAAGATGAGGTAGTACTTGCTGCCCTGCGCCAGCGGAAAGAACACCTGCCGGAGGGCCAGCAGCGCGACCGCGACGGTGACCCCGGTGAAGAGCAACCCGACCGGTCCGGAGAGCACCCGACCCGGTTTCTCCTCCTCGAAACGGGCGGCGAGGTCGCGGGTGTCGGGGTGCGCCGGATCCCGCATGTGGTGGTGGGTCTCGCCCGGTCCGTCGTCCGCCCACGCCGGGTCGGTGACGTCCCCCTCGTCCGGCGGGAGCGGCACCTCGACGGCGTCCACTTCGGACCCACCCGGCTCGCCGGCGGGCGGCCGGGATGGCGGGGGAGTGGCATCGGAGGGGCGAACGGGTGGCACGAAGGGGCACGATACGCGAATGGCGGACACGTTGGGGGACATTGCCGATGGTGATTGCATTGAGTGACGGATCACGGCTCGGATCACTCACCGCACATTCATTCTGAATGGCTTTCACAATTGTCTGGTGTCGGGCTGCGGTGCCGGCGGGAATAGGTGCAACAGGTGCAAGCCGGACCCGTTTCCGGTCGGATTTCGGACAGGGCGGGGTGGATGGCGGGTTCTGGTCAATGATCGACGCCAGTTCGGGCCCGGCCCGTCCAGTCAGATATCGGTCGGGCGGGGTGTGCGGGCCCATGCGACGAAGCGCTGTGCCAGGTCCTGGGGAGCGGTGCCGTCACGTACGGTGGCGAGGTCGGTCGTCGCCTCGCACAGGAGCGTGCCGAGGTACACCAGGAGCGCGATCCGATCCTCGCGGTACTCACCGAGCAGGGCGAGCCGGGCGGGCGAGCACGGCCACGCCGCACCGCAGATCCGGCAGCGCCAGGACGGTCGCGCCGCGACATGTGGGCGGTGGCGCGGCATCAGCGCGTGCCGTCCGGGTCTCTGGCCGGGCGCCAGCAGGCGATGCGCATGACGTGGACCTCCGTAGCGGGCTGGAATGGGGGCGTCGGCGGACCTCGTCGTGCGCCGACGCCCCCGGCCTGGTTCCGCCCGCCGTCCGATCCCGTGAGCGGTTCCGCTGCGTGACAGTCTGGTGACGACGCGACTACGGTGGGAGATCCGGCACGGCGACGACAAGCGCGTGCGGCGGCCGGCTCCCGGGTGTGTCGAGGATGTACGGAGGCGGTCCGTGGAACTGTCGTCCATGCTGGAACACTTCGCCGAGGAGCTGCGGCTCGCCCGCGCGGCCAACGGCATGTCGCAGACGTCGTTGGCCGAGGCGCTCGCCTACTCCGGCGCGCTTGTCGCCAAGGTGGAGACCTGCGAGCGCCGCCCGAGCCTGGACTTCGCCCGCCGCTGCGACACCGTGTTCGGCGCGGACGGGCGATTCGAGCGGATCCAGCGGCGGATCGGCCGGGAGAGCGTGGTGCCGTGGTTCCGCGACTGGCCCGGCATCGAGGCGGAGGCGACCGCGCTGCGCTCGTTCGAGCCGCTCTGCGTGCCGGGCCTGCTCCAGACCGAGGGCTACGCCCGCGCGCTGCTCTCCAGCGGCGGCCTGTTCGCGCCCGAGGAGGTGGAGCAGCAGGTGACGACGCGGCTGGACCGCCAGCCGCTGCTGACCCGCGACCGACCCCCGCTGCTCACGTTCGTGGTCGACGAGCACGTGCTGCGCCGGAGCGTCGGCGGGCCCGAGGTGATGCGCGAGCAGGTGCGCCACCTGGTGAAGGTCGGCTCGACGCTGCCCCGGGTGCGGATCCACGTCGTGCCGCTCACCGTCGGTGCCTACCCGGGCGTCAACGGCCCGTTCGTGATCGCCACTCCGCCGCACGGCGAGGACGTCGTCTACCAGGAGGGCCAGCTCCACGGTCAGGTCGTCGACCGCGCCGACCACGTGCGGCGGATGGTCGAGGTGTGGGAGTCGATCCGCGGTGAGGCACTATCGCACCAGCAGTCCCTCGAATTCCTGACGGAGGTGGCGGAGACATGGACCTGAGCAGTGCCCGGTGGCGCACGAGCAGCCGCAGCAACGGCCAGGGCGGCAACTGCGTGGAGGTGGCGGACGGCCTGCCGGGCGTGGTCGCGGTGCGCGACTCCAAGGACCCGGGCGGCCCGGTGCTGGCCTTCGGCCCCGACGCCTGGCGCGCGTTCGTCGACCGGCTCCCCGCCCGCTGACCGACGCCGGCCCGGCGGGGAAGCGGCCCCGACACCGCCGCCGCCTCGCCGGGTCGCCGGGCCGCCGCCTGTCCCTGCGGGGCGGGTAGGGAGCCCGTCACCACGGAGCCGGAGCCCGACGCCGCCATTGCCTGAGAAGTAGCTGGTTACCCGACCTCGCCTCGGGGCAAGTCGTGCAGGACGACACGACGACGAGGGAGGTGCGATGGCAGGCGACGAGTCTCCCGCCCGCGACGGGCGCGACCGCACCGGGCCGGTGGAGCCGGACGACCGCACCGGACCCGTGGGACCGGACGACCGCACCGGGCCGGTGGAGCCGGACGACCGCACCCGGCCGGTGGGACCGGACGACGGGCCGGACAGCCCGACCGACCTGCCGGGGCCGGGGTGGGTGGCGACGCTCAAGCGGACCGCCCGGGAGTTTCAGGACGACAGCCTGACCGACTGGGCCGCCGCGCTCACCTACTACGGCGTGCTCTCCATCTTCCCCGGCCTGCTGGTGCTGATCTCGCTGCTCGGCCTGCTCGGCGACCGGGCCACGAACGGGGTGCGGGACACGGTCGGCCAGGCGGTGCCGGAGGAGAACATCCGGAAGATCATCGAGAGCGCGATCGACCAGGCCGGGCAGTCCGGCGGGCTGGCGAGCGTCGCGGCGGTGCTCGGTCTGGTCGGCGCGTTCTGGTCGGCGTCCGGTTACGTCGCCGCCTTCATGCGCGCCTCGAACAGCATCTACGACGTGCCGGAGGGCCGGCCGATCTGGAAGACGCTGCCGATCCGGCTCGGCGTGACCGCGGTGATCGGCGTGATGTTGCTGATCAGCGCCGTGATCGTGGTGTTCACCGGTGGGCTGGCCGAGCAGGCGGGCAGCGCGATCGGGCTCGGCTCGACCGCGGTCGCGGTGTGGAACATCGCCAAGTGGCCGGTTCTGCTGCTCCTGGTCAGCCTGATGTTCGCGATCCTCTACTGGGCCTCGCCGAACGCCAAGCACGGCGGTTTCCGCTGGATCAGCCCGGGCGGGGTGCTCGCCGTGGTGCTCTGGCTGCTGGTGTCCGGTCTGTTCGCGTTCTACGTCAGCAACTTCGGCTCCTACAACAAGACGTACGGCGCGGTCGCCGGCGTGATCATCTTCCTGGTGTGGCTCTGGCTGAGCAACGTCGCCATCCTGCTCGGCGCGGAGTTCGACGCCGAGTTGGAGCGCAGCCGCGCCATCGCCGCCGGGCTCCCCGAGGACAAGGAGCCCTACGTCGAGCTGCGCGACGACCGCAAGCTGCGCAAGAAGCGCAACACCCCCACCCCACGCTGACCCCCCACCCCCACCCCCCACCCCCCATACGCCCGCAGATTCACGGAAAGAGTGGCTATCCGCGCCTGGATGGCCACTCTTTCCGTGAAACAGGGCGCGGGGCGCGGGGCGCGGGGTGGGGTGCGGGTGGGGCGGGGCGGGGGTTTTCATGATCCGCGACGCGCTTTTGTTCGGATGGACAAAAGTTTCCGTCAGTTGAGCCGAAGCTATGGACACCCGACCCGGAACGCTCCTACTGTGGCGGACACAACACATCGTCAGCGCGTCGATGTGCGGAGATCCGATGCGAGGTGACAGCCGGTGCGGACGGTCGACCCCCTGCACGTGCGGCTCCTGCGGGTGCTCCGGGACGAGGGCCCGGTCTCCCGCGCCGAGCTGGGCGACCGGCTCCAGATGCCCCGCCCACGGCTGCTCGCCGAGCTGCAACGGCTGGTCGCCCTCGGCTACGTGGCCGAGGCCGGGCTGGCCGCCTCCCGGGGCGGTCGCCGTTCCACCCTGGTCGAGCTGAGCCCGCGCCTCCGGTTCGCCGCCGTCGACCTGGGCGCCAGCTCGATCGACGTCGAGGTGGTCAACGGCCGGCTGGAGCCGGTCACCGCGTACGCCGAGCCGGCCGACATCCGTTCCGGCCCCAAGGTGATCCTGCACCGGGTGAACGAGCTGCTGCACAAGGCCAAGGCGGACGGCGCGTACGAGCGGCTCGACGCGATCGGCATCGGCGTGCCGGGGCCGGTGAGCTTCCGCGACGGCGTGCCGGTCTCCCCACCGATCATGCCGGGCTGGGACCGCTTCCCGGTCCGCGAGCTGCTCACCCGCGAGCACGGCTGCCCGGCCGTGGTGGACAACGACGTCAACATCATGGCCATCGGCGAGCGGCACGGCGGTGTCGCCCACCCGATCGACGACTTCCTCTTCATCAAGATCGGCACAGGCATCGGCTGCGGCATCTACCTGCATGGCGAGGTCTACCGGGGCACCGACGGCTGTGCCGGCGACATCGGCCACATCCAGGTCGACCCGAACGGGCCGATGTGCTCCTGCGGAAACGTCGGCTGCCTGGAAGCGGTGTTCAGCGGCGCGGCGCTGGCCCGGGAGGCGACCGCCGCGGCCCGCGCCGAGGCGTCACCGGCCCTGGTCGAGCGGCTCGCCGCCCACGGCTCGGTGACCGCGCTCGACGTGGCACAGGGGGCGACCGAGGGGGACGTCACCTGCATCCAGCTCATCCGCGACGGTGGCCGGCGGGTCGGCAGCGTGCTGGCCGGGCTGGTCAGCTTCACCAACCCGTCGATGATCGTGATCGGCGGCGGGCTCGCCCAGCTCGGCCACATCCTGCTCGCCGAGATCCGCAGCGTGGTCTACCGCCGCTCGCTGCCGCTGGCCACCGGCAACCTGCCGGTCGTCCTCTCCGAGCTGGGTCCGCGCGCCGGCGTCGCCGGCGCGGCCGTGCTCGCCAGCGACGTCGCGTTCGGTGAACCAGCATGAGCGAACGCACCGAGCGTAGCGAGGGCCGTGAGGGCATGCCCGGCCGGCCCAGCATGAGCCCGTCCGAGGAGGTCCAGGTGAGCGCGAAGGACGACGCCGTCGCGGGCGAGGTGGTGCTGCGGCTCACCGACGTGGTCAAGACGTTCCCCGGGGTACGCGCGCTCGACGGCGTGCAGCTTGAGGTGCGGGCCGGCGAGGTGCACTGCCTGCTGGGGCAGAACGGCGCCGGCAAGTCCACGCTGATCAAGGTGCTCGCCGGGGTGCACCGGCCGGACTCCGGCGAGGTGGTGTGGCGCGGCGAGCCGGCCGCGTTCGCCAACCCGCAGGCCGCCATGCGCGCCGGCATCGCCACGATCTACCAGGAACTCGACCTGGTCGACGACCTGTCGGTGGCGGAGAACGCGTTCCTCGGGCACGAGCCGCGCCGGCTCGGTTTCGTCCGGCGTGGGCTGACGGCCCGGCGTACCCGGGAGATCCTGGCCCGGCTCGGGCACCCGGAGATCCCGCCCGGGCGACTGGTCCGGCACCTGCCGGCGGCCGGGAAGCAGATCGTCAGCATGGCCCGGGCGCTGTCGCACGAGGCCCGACTGATCATCATGGACGAGCCGAGCGCGGTGCTGGCCCACGACGAGGTGGGCAACCTGTTCCGGATCATCCGGGAACTCAGCGCGCAGGGCATCGCGGTCATCTACATCTCGCACCGGCTGGAGGAGATCCGCGAGATCGGCGACCGGGTCACCGTACTCAAGGACGGCCGGACCACGGCGGCGAGCCTGCCGGCGCGCGACACCCCGACCCGCGACCTGGTCGCCCGGATGACCGGGCGGACCATCGAGTACGTCTTTCCGCAGCGCCCGGCCGACCACGGGGCGGGCGCGGAGTTGCTGCGGGTGGACGGCCTGACCCGGCACGGCGAGTTCGCCGACGTGTCGCTCGGCGTCCGGGCCGGGGAGATCGTCGGGATCGCCGGGCTGGTCGGCTCCGGCCGTTCGGAGCTGCTGGAGACGATCTTCGGGGCTCGCCGGGCGCACGCCGGTACGGTCCGGCTGGACGGGAAGGCGGTGCGCCCCGGCAGCGTGGGCGCGGCGGTGCGGGCCGGCATGGGCATGGCGCCGGAGGAGCGCAAGAGCCAGGCGCTGCTGCTCGGCGAGCCGATCTACCGCAACGTCACGCTCGCCACCTTCGGCCGGTACGCCCGCCTCGGCTTCACCGACGCCGGGCGGGAACGGGCCGAGGCGGACCGGATCGCCACCGCGCTGGAGTTGCGGCCGGCGGACGTACGCCGGCCGGTGCGCACGCTGTCCGGCGGCAACCAACAGAAGGTGGTGGTGGGGCGGTGGCTGCTCGGGGACACCCGGCTGCTGCTGCTCGACGAGCCGACCCGGGGCGTGGACGTGGGCGCGCGGGCCGAGCTTTACCAGGTCATCCGCGACCTGGCCGCCCGGGGCGTCGGGGTGCTGCTGGTCTCCAGCGAGGTGCCCGAGGTGCTCGGCCTGGCCGACCGGGTGCTGGTGATGCGGGAGGGCCGGGTGGTCCGGGAGGCCCCGGCCGGCGAACTCGACGAGAACACCGTGCTCGACCTCGTCATGGCGGGGTCCCTCATGGAAGGCGCACCGGCATGAGCGATACCGACACGACGCTCCCCGCGCAGTCGCCACCGGTGGACCGGGCGGAGACCGCGAAGGCCGACGCGACGGCCCGGCTCTCCTGGTGGCGCGGCGACGGCGGGGAGGGCGTCAAGCGCAACCTCGGCCTGCTGGCCACGCTCGTGGTGCTGGTGGTCATCGGCATCCTGACCCGCCCCGACCTCTACGGCGACCCGACCTGGGTGTGGGGCAACACGCTCACCATCCTCAAGCTCGCCTCGGTGGTCGGCGTGGTCACCGTCGGCATGACCTTCGTGATCATCGGCGGCGGCATCGACCTGTCGGTCGGTGCGATCGTGGCGCTGGCCGGGGTCTGGTGCACCACGGTCGCCACCCAGAGCTACGGCGCCGGCGGCATGATCTTCACCGCGCTCACCGTCGGGCTGGCCGTCGGCGTGGTCAACGGGCTGCTGGTCTCGTACGGGCGGCTGGTGCCCTTCATCGCCACGCTTGCCATGCTCGTGGCCGCGCGCGGGCTGGCCGCGGAGATCTCCGACAAGCAGACCCAGGTCTCCACCAGCTCGTTCATCAACGGCATCGCCACCACCGACGTGCTCGGCATCCCGCTGCTCGTCTACATCCTGGTGGCGGTGGTCGCGGCCGGGTGGGTGCTGCTCAACCGGACCACGTTCGGCCGCCGCACGGTGGCGGTCGGCGGCAACCCGGAGGCGGCCCGGCTCGCCGGCATCGACGTCCGCCGGCACACCGTACTGCTCTACGCGCTCTCCGGCCTGTGCTGCGGCATCGCCGCGGTCATGCTGACCGCGCAGGCCACCTCCGCCCAGGCGGCGATGGCCAACCTCTACGAGCTGGACGCGATCGCCGCCGCGATCATCGGCGGCACGCTGCTCAGCGGCGGGCGGGGAACCATCATCGGCTCCCTGCTCGGAGTGATCATCTTCTCCACGATCACCAACCTCTTCGCCATCAACAACCTGTCCGCCGAGGCCCAGAACATGGTCAAGGGCGGCATCATCGTCGCCGCCGTCCTGGTCCAGCAGGTGCAGTTCCGCAGCCTGACCCAGTTCCTCGCCCGAAACCGGGCCACCACCACCTGACCCACCGCGCCGCCAGGTCGCCGTCCCCCGACGGTGGCCCGGCCGGCCACACCCGGAAACCACCCCCACCACCGTCATCCAGGAGGTCGTCATGACCCGTGACCTGTCACGCCGCCGGCTGCTCTTCGGCGGGGCCGCAGTCTCCGCCGGGGTGCTGCTCGCCGGCTGTACGAGCAACGAGCAGTCCCCGACCGAGGCGCAGACCAAGGCCGCCGCGAACGACGGCAACGCCGAGCCGGGCAAGAAGGTGACGATCGGCTTCTCCGCCCCGGCCGCCGACCACGGCTGGATCGCCGCCATCACGAACAACGCCAAGGCGCAGGCCGGGGCGTACGGCGACGTGGAGCTGAAGTCCGTGGAGGCCGGCGCGGACGCGGCGGCCCAGCGGGCGGCGCTGTCCACGCTGATCTCCCAGAAGCCGGACGTGATCGTGCTGCTGCCGCACGACGGCAAGGAACTCAACGCCTTCGGCCTGGAGGCGATGAAGGCCGGCATCCCGGTGGTCAACCTGGACCGGGCGTTCCCGGACGCGCGGGCCTACCGGTTGCAGATCAAGGGCGACAACTACGGCATGGGGGTGGCCGCCGCCACCTACATCGCCGAGCAGCTCAAGGCCAAGGGCGTGAGCAACCCGGTGATCGGCGAGATCCCCGGCATCGAGTCGCTGGAGCTGACCCAGGAACGGTCCAAGGGCTTCGCCGACACGCTCGCGTCGTACGGGCTGAAGGTGGCCAACCGGCGTCCGGCCGAGTTCACCGTGGACTCCGGCCAGCAGGCCGCGACCGGGCTGTTCCAGGCCCTGCCGAAGATCGACGCGGTCTGGAACCACGACGACGACCAGGGCATCGGCGTGCTGGCCGCGGTCAACCAGGCCAACCGCAAGGAGTTCTTCATGGTCGGCGGCGCCGGCTCGAAGAAGGCCATGGAGGACATCGCGGCCGACAACACGGTGCTCAAGGCGACAGTCACCTACAGCCCGTCGATGGCCTCCTCGGCGATCACCCTGGCCCGGCTGATCGGGCAGGGCAAGGGCATGTCCGACCTGGTGGAACTCCAGGTGCCGAAGGAAATCGTGCTCGCCTCCGAGACGATCACCAAGGAGAACTCGGGCGACTACCTCAAGCTCGGGTTCTAACACAAGGGGGGAGAACGGGTTGTCCAGTCACGACAGGATCCTGCGGGTCGGCATGGTCGGCTACGCGTTCATGGGCGCCGCGCACTCGCAGGCGTGGCGCACCGTGAACCGGGTGTTCGACCTGCCGGCGCGGGTGCGGATGTCGCTCGTCTGCGGCCGGGACGAGCCGAAGGTGGCCGAGGCCGCCGACCGGCTCGGCTGGGACGGGTACACCACGGACTGGCGGCGGCTCGTCGAGTCCGACGAGATCGACGTGGTCGACATCTGCACGCCGGGAGACAGTCACGGTGAGATCGCCCTCGCCGCGTTGGCCGCGGGCAAGCACGTGCTGTGCGAGAAGCCGCTGGCGAACACTGTCGCGGAGGCGCGGGAGATGACCGCCGCCGCCGCGCGGGCCCGCGAGTCCGGGGTACGCGCGATGTGCGGCTTCAACTACCGGCGGGTGCCCGCGGTCGCCCTGATGCGGCAGTTCGTCGCGGACGGGCGGCTCGGCGAGATCCGGCACGTCCGGGCGACCTACCTCCAGGACTGGATCGTCGACCCGCAGTTCCCGCTGGTGTGGCGGCTCCAGAAGGAGCGGGCGGGCTCCGGCGCGCTCGGTGACATCGGCGCGCACATCATCGACCTGACCCAGTACGTCACCGGGCAGTCGATCACCGGGGTCAGCGCGCTCACCGAGACGTTCGTCAAGCAGCGGCCGTTGCCGTCGGAGTCGAGCGGCCTGGCCGCGCAGTCCGGCGGCAACGGTCAGGGCACGGGTCCGGTCACCGTGGACGACGCCGCGGTCTTCGTGGCCCGGCTCGACGGCGGTGGACTCGCCACGTACGAGGCGACCCGGTTCGCCACCGGCCGCAAGAACGCCCTGCGGGTCGAGATCAACGGCTCGCGCGGCAGCGTCGCGTTCGACCTGGAACGCCTCAACGAACTGGAGTTCTTCGACGGCACCCGGCCCGCCGCCGAGCAGGGCTTCAGCCGCATCCTGGTGACCGAGCCGGACCATCCGTACCTGGCGGCGTGGTGGCCGCCCGGCCACATCATCGGCTACGAGCACTCCTTCACCCACCAGATGCGCGACTTCGTCGAGGCGGTCGCCACCGGCGCCGACCCGACGCCGTCGTTCGCCGACGCGTTGCAGGTGCAGCAGGTGCTGGACGCGGTTTCGCGGTCCGCCGCCGACTCCGCCTGGGCCGAGGTGGAGAAGGAGGGGGCCCCGCTTAACGCCTCCGCTAGAGGAGGGGGCCCCGCTTAACGTCGGCGCGGTGCCCCCGCTCCGGTCGCAGAACGGAAACCCTCATCACACGACTTGGGAGAAGGACAATGGCGCGACCCATCACGCTCTTCACCGGCCAGTGGGCCGATCTTCCGTTCGACGAAGTCTGCCGGCTCGCCGCCGAGTGGGGGTACGACGGCCTGGAGATCGCCTGTTGGGGTGACCACTTCGAGGTCGACCGGGCGCTCGCCGACGACTCGTACGTCGAACGCCGGCGGGAGACGCTCGCCAAGCACAACCTCCAGGTCTTCACCATCTCCAACCACCTGGTCGGGCAGGCGGTCTGCGACCACCCGATCGACGAGCGGCACCAGGACATCCTGCCGGCGCGGATCTGGGGCGACGGCGAGCCGGAAGGGGTACGCCGCCGCGCCGCCGAGGAGATGAAGGACACCGCGCGGGCCGCGGCGAAGCTCGGCGTACGGACCGTGGTCGGCTTCACCGGCTCGTCGATCTGGCACACGCTGGCGATGTTCCCGCCGGTGCCGCCGGCCATGATCGAACGCGGTTACCAGGACTTCGCCGACCGGTGGAACCCGATCCTGGACGTCTTCGACGCCGAGGGCGTGCGCTTCGCGCACGAGGTGCACCCCAGCGAGATCGCGTACGACTACTGGACCACCAAGCGGACCCTGGAGGCGATCGGGCACCGGCCGGCGTTCGGGCTGAACTGGGACCCGTCGCACTTCGTCTGGCAGGAGCTGGACCCGGTCAACTTCATCTTCGACTTCGCCGACCGGATCTACCACGTGGACTGCAAGGACGCGAAGGTCCGCACCGGCGACGGCCGGCGCGGCCGGCTCTCCTCCCACCTGCCCTGGGCCGACCTGCGACGGGGCTGGGACTTCGTCTCCACGGGCCACGGCGACGTGCCGTGGGAGGACTGCTTCCGGGCGTTGAACGCGATCGGCTACGACGGCCCGATCTCGATCGAGTGGGAGGACGCCGGCATGGACCGCCTGGTCGGCGCGCCGGAGGCGCTCCAGTTCGTCCGCCGCCTGGCCTTCGACGCCCCGACCGCCGCGTTCGACGCCGCCTTCAGCACCACCCGCGACTGACGTAGACAGTCTCCCGGCCCGTCGCCGTCGTCCCCGGTGCCGGCGTACGGGCCGGGCCGCAGCTCGGCGTTGTGCAGCTCGGCGCTGTGCAGCTCGGCCAGCATCGCCGGGCCGGGCTCGACCGCGGTGACGGGCCGTCCCCATCGTCGTTTCGCTGGCATGTCGCAGGTCTGCCGCTGTCGTCGGTAGGTCCGCTGTCGTCGGTCGGTCGGCCGGCCGGTTGGTCGTTGGTTGATCCGCCGCAGGTCGGTCGGCTGGTCGGCCGGTCGGCTGGTCGTTGGTCGGTCCGCCGCAGGTCGGTCGGCTGGTCGTTGGTCGGTCCGCCCCAGGTCGGTCGGTCGTGGTCAGGAACCGACCCCGACCATCAGCCTCGGCCGGGGAATCACTTCTCCGCGCCTACAAACTTGATGACGTGAACGAGTCGCCACCCGGAGCGGTGTGGCATCCCGTAACCGGCCGGCCCCGGGCCTTTCCGTCGGCCCCGCCACCGACGTATGTCCGATGCGTCCCCGACGAGCGTGAGGGGAGGGGCGGGCCCGGCCCGGGAGATCGCGGTGGCTCGGTTGCCGTCCGCGAGGCTGGGTGGAATGTCGAGGCCGGCGAGCCACGCCTGCACGCCATGGGTGTCGAACGAGCCGTGTGACCCATGGCCGGCACCGGCGGCCTGGCCGCTGCGGCACAGCCGGCCGGAGACCAGCCCGATCCATTCGCGTCATCAAGTTTGTAGGAACCCCGGACCGAACTATGCCCGGTGCCACACTGCGCCGCGGAGACCGTTGCGCCGCGGAGACCGTTGCGCCGCGGAGACCGTTGCGCCGCGGAGACCGTCGCGCCGAGTGTGGGGCCGCGCGCCCGCGCTGTGGCGGGGCGCGGCGCGGATTGTGGTCGGCTCTGTGGCTGCGACCCGCTGCGACCCGCTGCGACCCGCTGCGCCCATCGCGGCCATCGCGGCCATGTCGCCTACCAGCGGTCCGTCCTCGGCGAGGCGAAGGCGCCCGATGCGCCGGCCCCGGTGCCGGCCGTCGCACCGGAGAACGGGCCACACCTGCATACGGAAACGGGCCGGTCACCCGAAGGTGATCGGCCCGCTGTCCGCTGATGTCAGAGGGTGCTGCTCGTGCCGTTGGACTTGGTGCTCGTGCCGGTCGTGGTCGAGCCGGTCGCGCCGGTCGATCCCGTACCGCTGGTGCCGGCCTTGGTGCCGACGGCGGCCGGCGTGCCGGCGAACGGCTTGTCGGCCTCGGTCAGCCCCGACTTGCTGCCGTTGCCGGTGGAGATCTTCTCGCCGATCTTGCTCTGCCCCAGCTTGTCCTTGCCCTCGGAGTAGAGCCGGGTCGCCTGTGCCTGCGCGACGCCGGCCGCCTCCTGGACGGTCGGGTGGTCGAGCACCTTGCGCCCGCGCACCACCAACTCCTCGTACTTCTCCCGGCCGGCACGGGCGCCCAGGACGAATCCCGCAGCCAGCCCGCCAAGAAACATGATCTTTCCGCGCATGGCGGCTCCTTCCGTACCTGACTCTGTTGAACGCTAACTACCCATCCTGCTCTCCGCTCATACCTCCCTGCGCCGAGATGACGATTTGCCCCGATTTTGTGGGCCCGACAACCCACTGGCGCGCCACCCCCCGATGTCCTGTATTCTTTTCCCCGTCGCACGGCGCGGAGAGATCGTCGCCCGGGCGGTGCACGGTCCCCTGTAGCTCAATTGGCAGAGCAGCCGGCTGTTAACCGGCAGGTTATTGGTTCGAGTCCAATCGGGGGAGCTTCGCTCCACACCACGCCCGTCGGCCCCGCCGGCGGGCGTTTCTCGTCGCCCGCCCCGCGTACGGCCCGCCCGGTTTCCGCCCGCGAACGCCGCTTCGGCCGGCAGGATGGTCGACGTCGACTTAGACTCCCGCTGCGTCGATCCGCGCGTCGATTCGAGGGTGGTGAGGATGGCCGCAGGACGGACCCGCCGGACCGCGACGCTGGTCGCGGTGGCGGTGGTGCTCGGCTGGCTTGTCGTCGGCGGGATCGCCGGTCCCTACGCCGGCAAACTCGGTGACGTCGCCACCAACGACAACGCCTCCTTCCTCCCGGCCGACGCCGAGGCCACCCGCGCCCAGGACCTCGCCGCCGGCTTCGTCGACCGGGAGACCACCCCGGCCCTCGTGGTCTACGAACGCGCCGGCGGCATCACCCCGGCCGACCAGCAGCGCATCCAGGGCGACGCCGCCCGCTTCGCCCAGGTGCCCGGCGTGGTCGCCCCGCTGCCGCCACCCGTGGTCAGCCAGGACAAGCAGGCCGCCCAGGTGATCGTGCCGATCGACAGCGCCGAGGGCGAACAGATCCGCGCCGTCGTCGACGAGCTGCGGACCATCGCCGGCCCGGACCGCGACGGGCTCACCGTCGACGTGGCCGGCCCGGCCGGGCTGCTCGGCGACCTGATCGAGGTGTTCTCCGCGATCGACGGACCACTCCTGCTGGTCACCCTGGTCGTGGTGCTGATCATCCTGCTGATCGTCTACCGCAGCCCGGTGCTCTGGGTCTTTCCGCTGCTGGCCGCCGGGATGTCCTACTCGCTTGCCGCGGTCTTCGTCTACCAACTCGCCAAGCACGACGTGGTCAAGCTCAACGGGCAGGCGCAGGGCATCCTCACCGTGCTCGTGTTCGGCGCCGGCACCGACTACGCGCTGCTGCTCATCGCCCGCTACCGGGAGGAACTGCACCGGCACGAACGCCCCTGGGACGCGATGACGGCCGCCTGGAAGGGCGCCGCCCCGGCCATCTTCGCCTCCGGCGCCACGGTCATCGTCAGCCTGCTCTGCCTGCTGCTGTCCAGCCTCAACTCCAACCGGGCGCTCGGCCCGGTGAGCGCCGTCGGCATCGCCGCCACGCTGCTGGTGATGCTGACCTTCCTGCCCGCCCTGCTGGTGCTCGGCGGCCGGTGGGCGTTCTGGCCCCGGCGGCCCCGGCACGACGACGCCGACCCGCGCACCGAGCACGGCATCTGGGGGCAAATCGCCGGCTTCGTGGCGCGCCGCGCGCGTACCGTCTGGGTCGTCACCGCCGTGGTCCTGGCCGCGCTCGCGATCGGGGTGACCCAGCTCGGCGCGACCACCCTCGGCCAGTCCCAGCTCTTCACCCAGCGCACCGACTCGGTGGCCGGACAGGAGGTCATCGACAGGCACTTCCCGGCCGGCACCGGCAGCCCGGCCACCATCTTCACCGCACAGAACACCGCCGAGCGCGTCGCCCAGGTGGCGCAGGGCGTCAAGGGCGTGGACTCGGTGGCCCCGCTCGGCCAGCGGGGCGGACTGGCGCCACCCGACCCGAACGCGCCGCCGAAGGTCGTCGACGGCCGGGTGCAACTCAACGTCACGCTCGCCTATCCACCCGACAGCAACGGCGCCGAACAGGCCATCCGCGACCTGCGCGAGGCGGTGCACGCGGTGCCCGGCGCGAACGCCGTGGTCGGCGGCTTCACCGCCATCAACGTGGACACCGCCGACGCCTCCGTCCGCGACCGCAACGTCATCATCCCGGTGGTGCTGCTCGTCATCGCGGTCATCCTGGCGCTGCTGCTGCGCGCCCTGGTCGCCCCGGTGCTGCTGATCGCCACCGTGGTCCTGTCGTTCCTGGCCACGCTCGGCCTCTGCGCGCTGCTCTTCACATACGTCTTCGACTTCCCCGGCGTCGACCAGTCCTTCCCGCTGTTCGCGTTCGTGTTCCTGGTCGCGCTCGGCATCGACTACAACATCTTCCTGATGAGCCGGGTCCGCGAGGAGTCGGTGCGGCGCGGCACCCGGGCCGGGGTGCTCACCGGCCTGGCCGTCACCGGCGGCGTGATCACCTCCGCCGGCATCGTGCTCGCCGCCACGTTCTCCGCGCTCGCCGTACTGCCGCTCGTGGTGCTCGTCGAACTGGGCGTGGCGGTCGCCGCCGGGGTGCTGCTCGACACCATCGTGGTCCGCTCGCTGCTGGTGCCCGCGCTCGCGTACGACATCGGGCCGAAGGTCTGGTGGCCGGGCCGGTTGTCGCGGTCGCACCGCGAGGGCGACCGCGCCGAGGCGGGGGTGGACCGTGCCTGACACCGACGTGGTCATCGTCGGCGGCGGCCTGGCCGGCCTCGCCGCCGCCCGGCGGCTGCACCGCGCCGGCGTGCCGTGGCGGCTGCTGGAGGCCGGCGACCGGCTCGGCGGCCGGGTCGCCACCGACGAGGTCGACGGCTTCCTGCTGGACCGCGGCTTCCAGGTGCTCAACACCGCCTACCCCCGACTCGGCGGGCTGCTCGACCTCGACACCCTCGATCTGGGCTGGTTCACCTCCGGCGTGCTCGTGCGCCGCGGCGACCGGCTGGCACGCCTGGTCAACCCGCTGCGCGAACCCACCGGCGCGCCCGGCACGCTCACCGCGGGCGTCGGCTCGCTGCGCGACCGGCTGCGCCTCGCCGCGCTCGCCGGGGGCTGCGCCACCCTGCCCGCCGGTCGGCTGCTCACCGCGCCCGAGACCAGCACCGAGACGGCGCTACGCCGGGCCGGGCTCTCCGACGCGATCATCGAGGAACTGCTCCGGCCGTTCCTGGCCGGCGTGCTGCTCGACCGCGAGCTGGCCACCTCGAGCCACGTGTTCGCGATGATCCTGCGCTCCTTCGCCCGGGGCCGGATCGGCCTGCCCGCGCAGGGCATGGGCGCGCTGCCCGGGGCCGTCGCCGCGCCGCTGCCCGCCGAGCTGATCGCCCTGCACACGCCGGTCACCGAGGTCGCCCCCGGCCGGGTCCGCACCCCGAACGGCGAGATCACCTGCCGCGCCGTCGTGGTCGCCGCGGACCCGCCGGCGGCGGCCACGCTGCTGCCCACGATCGAGCGGGTACGCATGCACGCCTACACCACCTACTACCACCGCACCGAGTCGCCGCCGCTCGACGAGCCGATCCTGCTGCTCGACGGCGACCGGCGGGAACTGGTCACCAACACGGTGGTGCTCAGCCAGGCCGCGCCCACGTACGCGCCGTCCGGCCAACACCTGGTGGCCACCTCCGTGGTCGGCCCGCAGGCACCGCCCGAACCGGTGATCCGACGCGAGCTGGACCGCCTCTACGGCCGCCCCACCGCCGACTGGACCCACCTCACCACCGTCACGGTGCCGGACGCGCTGCCGGCCGCCCCGCCGCCCCAGGGCCGGCTGCGCAAGCCGGTCGCGCTCGGCGACGGCCTGTTCGTGGCCGGCGACCACCGGGACAGCCCGTCCATCCAGGGCGCGTTGGCAAGCGGCTGGCGTACCGCCGGCGCGGTGCTCGACGAACTGCGGGGCTGAACCGGCGGGTCACTGTGCGCTGTTATTCTCGCGTTGCCCATCGTGCTGTCGAGGCGGCCTCCGTCGCCGGGTCGGTGGTGGCCGGCGACCGATCGGCAGGTTACGATCCGGCGCGGTGACGGGGCGGTAGCTCAGCCGGTTAGAGCAGGGGACTCATAATCCCTCGGTCGCGGGTTCGAACCCCGCCCGCCCCACCAGCAGGGACCGACGCCCAGAGTCCGCGCTGAGTCCGCAGCAGCACGAGGCGACAACGCTGCTAACGTCCCGCCGTGTCGATGTTTCGTGCTCCCCAAGTCATCCTCTTCAGTGAGGACGTTCTGCGCGCCGCCGAGTTCTACACCGGTCTCGGGTTCACGGAGACCTTTCGAGTGCCGACCGAGAGCGAGCCGATTCACGTCGATCTCGTGCTCGATGGCTACAAGATCGGCATCGCCTCGGTCGCCTCCACTCGCGATGATCACGGGCTCGACCCCGTACCGGAGGGTCAGCGGGCCGCGGTGATCCTCTGGACCGACGACACCACGCGCGCCTACGCCGACCTCGTCGCCAATGGCGCCCCCGCCTTGGCCGCACCTCACACATGGCTCGATCGTCTGTTGATCGCATGGACCGCCGACCCGGACGGCAACCCCATCCAGATCGTCCAGCACCTCTGACGCACGGTGCCGACGCGCCCGGCTTGACGAAGCGTCGAGCCGGGCGCGTCGAGCGAGCTAGGCCACGAAGCGGGAACGGCGTCGGCGGCCGATCACGAAGCCCGCGCCGCCGAGGAGCAGGAGCACCCCACCGATGCCGGCCACGGTCGCGGTGTCGGTGCCGGTCACGGGCAGCCCGCCGCCCTCGCCGCCGCCGGGGGCACCCGGGGTCACGGCGGGAGCGGAGGTCGGCACGACTGTCGTCGTGGTGCTCGGCGTCGGCGTCGGCGTCGGCGTCGGAGTGGGTTGTGCCGTCGTCGGCGTCGGCGTCGGCGTGGGCGTGGACGCGCAGTCAAGCTCCCGTGCGATGTACAGGCCGTAGTTCAGGTACACCAGGTAGGCATCGATGCTCGGGTCGTCGAGCACCTTCTGCGTGGCCGCCTGAACGTTGGGACCAGCATCCGTCAGCGTCCGCACCACCGTGACGCGCAGCGCCACCGACCAGGCGCTCTGCACGCCCGTCTTGAGGAACGCGCGCAGCTCGTCCTCGGAGCCCTTCAGCGCCTTCTGGATGGCGTCCGGCAGAACCGGCAACGACTCGGCGTTCGCCTCGGCCAGGATCTGGGCGGTCAACACACGCAACTCGGTGTTGCTGGCGGTGTCCAGGTCGATGGTGATGAGGTCCCGGATGTCCTTGTAGACCTTGCGCTCGACCGTCTGGCAGGCCGAGTCGAGCCCGGGATGGCCGGTTTGCGCCAGAGCCGGTGCCGCCGGAATCAGCAAGGCCAGCGCCATGAGGACGCCGGCCGGAATCTTCCATCGCATGTAGATCTTCCTCCCCGTTGGACAAACACGGAGATGCTACCGACAGCGGCCGGCGCGCACGTACCCATCGACATATAGCGATGCGAGAGTGGCGGCCTACCGGGGGCGTCTTGCCCGGTCGCCCCGCCGCTCCGGATCTCCGGCGGACGGCAGCGGCACCACACGCTCGTCGTGCGCCCTGATCTCCGCGCGGAAGCGGTGGGCGGCCGGATGCCAGATCTCCTCGAACGGCCCCATGACGTTGTCGCCGATGCCGCGGCGACGGACCCGGGCCGCCAGCCATGCGAGGAGGCCCACGACGGTTGCCAGGCATCCAGCGACCAGCACGATCGCCAGAAGCTCATCCACCGTCCCAGCCTAGACCTCGTGACCTCACGTGCGGCGGGGCCGCGCAACCGGGCGCGCGTGCGGCATGCTGTCCGTCATGGCGATCTTCGACCCGAAGGCGGACCTGCTCGACTATCTGCGCGGGGCACGTGAGGCGGTGGTGTGGAAGCTCGACGGGCTCAGCGAATACGACGCGCGCCGTCCGCTGACGCCCACCGGGACGAACCTGCTGGGCCTGGTCAAGCACCTGGCCCGCGGCGAGTTCGGATACTTCGGTGAGACCTTCGGACGCCCGAGTGACGCCGTACCCCGATGGCCCGAGGGGGAGGAGGCGTGGGAGGCATGGGTGCTGCCGACGGAGTCGCGCGAATCCGTCGTCGACCTGTACCGGCGCGCCTGGGCGCACGCGGACGCGACGATCGAGGCGTTGCCACTGGACGCGGTCGGGCGGGTGCCGTGGTGGGGCGACGGCGGCGACGTGACGCTGCATCAGATCCTGGTCCATGTGACCGCCGAGACGCAGCGCCACGCCGGTCATGCCGACATCGTTCGGGAGTTGATCGACGGCGCGGTCGGTCTTCTTCCCGCGACCACCAACGTGCCGGCGTCCGACGCCGCGACCCGGGCCGCGCATCGGGACATGGTGGAGCGGAACGCGCGGGAGGCGGCCGGCCGGTGAGGCTTACTGGTCAATTGCAGGTCATGAGGATGCGCGTCGGGTGATCCGCTTGATCGGACGGCGCTTGTCCGCCCGCGCCGCAGGCAGGGCCTGCGTCAGCTGCTTCCCGGGCCGGCCGGCCATGTCCTGCGCTGCCGGCGAGTGACGCACCGTCTGAGGCGCCGCGCGAGAGTATCCGACGCCGCCGAAAGTGCCTGTTCCCCTCCCTCATCTTCATCCGGTTCGGGAAGAAGAACAAGACTGGTTATTAGCCCGTGATGTCGGCATTGTCTATCGGCATGGCGATCAAGAATCGCAACGTGAACCTCGCGAGCCGGCTGTCGCACGTGCGCTGGCTGGCGGGAGGCACCGGAACGGGCAAGAGCACACTCGCCCGCGCGCTGGCCGAGCGCCACGACGTGCTGATCTACGACGGTGACCGCGGGGAGCGCGGCTACGTCGGTCGGTGTAACGCCGCGGAGCAGCCCTACCTGTGGGCGTTACTGCACGCCTCGGACGCGCAGCGGTGGAACGGCCGCAGCGCGCAGGATGTCTTCGCGTCGATGCCGAGCCTGCACGGTGAGACGTTCGGCTTCGTGGTGGACGACCTGCTGGCGCTGCCCGCGGACCGGCCCGTCCTGGTCGACGACTTCCGCACGCTGCCCCGTGAGGTCGCCCCGCTGCTGACATGGCCGGAGCAGGCGGCGTTCCTGCTGCCCACGCCGACGTTCCGGCACGCGGCGCTACGCGCGCGGTTCGCCGACCCGGTCCGGGCTCGGGCGAACTGGGGCGACAGCGACCACGGTGAGGCGCTCGCCCTGCGACTGGCCCGCGACGAGCTGTGGGACGCCGAAGTCTGCCGCCAGGCCGCGCAGTCAGGTCTGTCGGTGGTGACCGTCGACGGCTCGCGGGACGTGCGCGACCTGGCCGACGACCTCGCCGCCCGATTCCGTCTCGGCCGATGAACCGCCGGGTCCGGCGGTCGCCCGTCCTTGCCGCAGCAGGTCCGGTCACGTAGCGTCAGCGATCGTGAACACCGGACCGGCTCGACGCCACGCACGGATTGGCGACCCGGTGGAGGGCTGACCGCACGGCGGGTGCGCGATCAGCACCCTTCCGGCTCGGCACGTGGACCCCCCCTGCGGCTTGCGCAGCGAAGGTTCCCATTCGTGTCGAGCACCGCGAGGTCAACCACATGACAGTTTCGTTCAACCACACGATCATCGCCACCCGGGACCGCGACGCCTCGGCCCGGTTCTTCCGGGAACTGCTGGAACTGCCGGCGGCCCCGTCCTGGGGCCCGTTCACCAACGTCCAGCTCACCGACGGCGTGCTGCTCCAGTTCGCCGAGCCGCCGGTGGAGATCCAGATGCAGCACTATGCGTTCCTGATCGACGACGACCTCTTCGACCGCGCCTATCGGCGGCTGTGCGACCAGGGCGTCGAGCACTGGGCCGACCCGCAGATGCGACGCCCCGGCGAGATCAACAACGAGCACGGCGGCCGGGGTGTCTACTTCAAGGACCCCGCGGGCCATGCCATCGAGCTGATCACCCGCCCGTACCTGTAGTTGTCACGCTCCGCCGGCCGGGCGCCGAACGCGGCGCCCGGCCGGCGGATCACCTCCTGCACGCGGCGCGACCGGGTGTCACGCCTCCCCGATGCTTGCGGTGCGACGACGGTGGCGAGGTGCGTCGATCTCGTCGAGCAGCGCGATCGCGAAGTCCGCGTAGCTGATCCTGCTGGCCGGATCGCCGTGCTCGGCGAGCCGGTAACGCCCGGTGCGGGTGCCGGCGTGGTCGAAGTCGCCGGCGGGCGCCACGTACGCCCAGTCGAGGTCGCACGTCCGCAGCTCCGCGAGGCCCGCCGCGTGACCCAGGTAGAAGGGGCGATGCTCGTTCGGGAAGCCGGGTTCGTCCATCAGGGCGCCGCCGGACGCCCCGGGAAGGACCGGCGCGAGGCCGACCACCACCAGACGGCGTACGTCCGCCTTCGCCAGCCCGGTGGCCAGGGCGCGGGAGGAGGCGGTGAAGAAGTCGTACGGCGGCACGGTCAGGTCCACCGCCGCGCTGATCGCCGCGTCGTGTCCGGTGGCCACCCGTGCGACGTCTGCCGCGTCCGTGACGTCACCCGCCACCACCCGCGCGTCGGCCATGTCACGGTGGCGTGCCGGGTCGCGTACCACGGCGGTGACCTGGTGGCCGCGCCGCCGTGCCTCGGCGACGGCCTGCCGCCCGGCGCGACCGCCGGCGCCGAAGATCACGATGTCCATCACGGTTCGCCTCTCACGGGGCCGGAACCTTCACGCCCGGCCGGTTCCGCCGACGCTAACGACAGCCGTGGTTACCTCGGGGATACCGGCTATCGTCAGCGACATGAGGCAACCGCTGCCCGCCGACATGTTCGACGAGCTGTGCCCGTCCTCGCTCAACCCGATCCGGTTCGGCGACAAGTGGGCGGCGCTCATCATCCGGTGCCTGGAGGGTGGGCCGCGCCGGTTCTCCGAGCTTCGCGTGCCACTGCGCCGGGTCACCCCGAAAGTGCTCACCCGGTCGCTGCGCGCCCTCGAACGCGACGGTCTGGTCAGGCGCACGGTCCACGCCGGGCGTGCCTCGCACGTCGAGTACGAGTTGACGCCTGTCGGTCGCAGCATGCTCGGCCCGATCGAGGTGGCGTGCGCCTGGACCGAGAGGCACTGGGACGAGCTGCTCGACGCCCGGGAGTCGTACGACAGAGCCAACCGCCGGGACCGGTGACGTCCCGAGCCGGTCTACGGCGTGTCGGGCAGGGCCGCGGTCACGTCCAGCTCGACCAGTTGCCCGGGAAAGCCCAACTGGGCGACGCCGAGCAGGGTGCTCGCGGTGGTGAACGCGGGCGCCAGGGATGAGTCCAGGAAACGCTGCCACACCTGGGCGAGCACGGACCGGTCGGCGCTCACCACATAGATCACGGTACGCACGACGTGCTTCGGGCCCGCGCCGACCGACCGGAGCACGGCCAGCGCGTTGGCGGCGACCTGGTCGACCTGGGCGTCGACGTCGTCCGCCCCGACCAGCGCGCCGGCCGCGTCCAGCGGGCACTGGCCGGCGAGATAGGCGGTACGCCCGGCGGGAACGACGGTGACGTGGTGGTATCCCGGGGTGGAGTGCACGCCCTCGGGGTTGGCGCGAACGATGGTCATGGTCCGCAGCATCGCTGACCGACCCGTCGGTGTCACCGCATTTCCCCGGCGTGGTGGAGGATCGGCGGATGAGGTTTCCACTGTCGACACCACCGACGATCATCGCCGGCACCATCGCCGCCAGACCTCAGCCGACACTCACCGCCGTCGGCGACGTCGTCCTGCGACCCTGGGAGGCCGCCGACGCGCCGACGTTCTTCGCCGCCTACCAGGATCCGGAGATCCAGCGCTGGCACACCCGTCGGCCCGGGTCCGAGGAGCAGGTCCGAGAATGGTTCGAGCACTGCCGCCAGGCCTGGACGCGGGAGACGGGGGCGAGTTGGGCGATGACCCGGGGCGGCGGCGAGGTGCTGGGACGGATGGCCGTGGGCGGCTGGAACCTCGCCGACGGGGTGGCCGGCTGCGCGTACTGGGTGGTCCCCACCGCCCGTGGAGCGGGCGTGGCCTCGCGGGCGTTGCGGGCGGTCAGCGCCTGGGCCCTCGCCGAGGGTCGCTTCCACCGTCTGTACCTGGACCACTCCACCCGCAACCACGCCTCCTGCCGGGTCGCGGTGAAGGCCGGGTTCCGCCTGGAGGGCACCAAGCGCAGCGACGCCGTCCACGCCGACGGCCGCCACGACATGCATCTGCACGCCCGCGTCCGCGGCGACGAGTGACTGCGGTGAGCTGCGGCGGCACCCCGTGTTGGCGCCCTTCCTTGCACTAGCGTGGGAAGGGTGGGAAAGCATGCTGCGAGCTACGAGCCGCTGACCGTGGCGCGCCTGGGGGCTCTGCTCACCGGTGCGGACGACAGTCGGCGGTGGCGGTTGGTGGCGGAGTTCCTGGAGGAATACCGCTGGGAGCCCCGTGAAGACCGCGGGACACTGTTGGACGGCGAACCCGCATACACGGGAGACGAGCACTGGGACGTGTTCCTCGCTGCCCTGGCCGAGCACCTGAGCGCGAAGGATGGGCGCGGCGCGCCGTCGTGGGTCGAGACACGGTCGTTGCGCAGGTTCTGGTTCCCGTTCAACACGAGCGCCGCCCGGGTGGATGCGGTCGTCCACGCTCCGGCCGCCTTCCGCCGCCGTGGTGTCTACGTCTCGGCGCACGAGTTGGATGTGGCATGAACTCTGATGATCCGCTCCTGGACCGTCTCGCGATCGAGGATGCCTTCCGCAGGCTCGGTGACCGCCTGGTGAAGCGCGGCGGGCGGGATGTTCGGGCCGCTGGAAGTCCGCGGCGACGAGTGAACGCCTACGCCCACGGCGGCGGGTGACGCCGTACGTAGTCGCGCGCCGGGGGGAGGGGGCCGTGCCAATACTGGTGCGGCATGCGTGAGAAGTGCGCCCGGCAGAACGCGGCCAGGTCGTCCCCGATCGTCACCCGGTCCAGCGGGCGCACTTCGAAGTCCTGGTTGGACGCGAACAGGTCCGGCTCCGGGTTCCAACCGGAGTGGTGCAGCGGGCGGTGTGGTCGCGCCTCACCAGGGACCAGCGGGTCGTGGTGGTCGCCGCCCTGGGTCTGGCGCTGACGGTCACCCCGGCCCTCGGCGCCCCTCGTTATCGCGTCCGCCTCGTTCGTCATCATCTTCACGCAGGTCTTCGCCGCACCGGACTGAGACCAGCCGGCTCGCCCATCCCGTCGATCTTGGACTTGTGGTGCCAGGGAATGCGGCGAAGGTGGCTTTTGTGAGGTGCCACAAGTCCATGATCGGCGCGGACGGCGGGGCGCGTCCTGCGTCGCGCTGCGCAGGTCGTACCGGATGACCTGGCCGGGGGGCGCGGGTGAGAGAGTGACAGCGTGCGGGTGGGGATCCTCGGGCCGTTGGAGGTCCGCGACGGCGGGCAGGCGGTCGACGTCGCCGGGGCGCGGCTGCGGGCGCTGCTGATCCGCCTCGCCCTGGACCCGGGCCGCCCGGTGAGCGTGCCGGCGCTGGCCGAGGCGCTCTGGGCGGACGCGCCGCCCGCCGACACCGCGAACGCGGTGCAGACGCTCGTGTCCCGGTTGCGCCGGGCCGTCCCCGGGCTCGGGGTACGCAGCGGTCCGGCCGGCTACCGGCTCGACCTGGACCCCGACGACGTGGACGCCGAGCGGTTCGCGCGACTGGCCCGCGCGGGCCGGGAGGCGTTGCGCGCCGGGGACGCCGACACCGCCCTCGCCACGCTGCGGGACGCGCTGGCGCTGTGGCGGGGCCCGGCGCTGGCCGAGGTGGCCGACGCGCCCTACGCGACGGCCGCCGGGGCGCGGCTGGCCGAGTTGCGCCTCACCGCGCAGGAGGACCGGATCGAGGCGGAGCTGGCCATCGGCCGGCCGGAGTTGCTCGTCGCCGAGCTGGACGAGCTGACCGCCGCGCATCCGCTGCGGGAGCGGCTGGCCGCGCTGCACCTGCGGACGCTCGCCGCCGCCGGGCGACCCGCCGAGGCGCTGGCCGCGTACGAGCGGGTCCGGGCACGGCTCGCCGACGAGCTGGGCGTGGACCCCTCGCCCGAGCTGCGGGCGGCACACCTGGCCCTGCTGCGGGGTGACGCGGCCCCGCCGCCGGTGGCCGCCGCGCCGCGCGGGAACCTGCGCGCCGCGCTCACCACGTTCGTCGGGCGGGACGAGGACCTGGGCCGGCTCACCGGGCTGATCGCTGACAACCGGCTGGTCACGCTGATCGGGCCGGGCGGGGCGGGCAAGACCCGACTGGCGACCGTCGCGGCGGGACGGCTGACCGGTCGCGCATCCGGTGGGGCCTGGCTGGTCGAGCTGGCGCCGATCACCGACCCGGCCGACGTGCCGCGCGCCGTGCTCGACACGCTCGGCCGGCGGGACCGGACGCGGGAACCGGCTCGGGCGACCGCGCGCGACACGCTCGGACGACTGGTCGACGCGATCGCCGCCGAGGAGACGCTGATCGTGCTGGACAACTGCGAGCACGTCGTCGAGGCCGCCGCCCGGCTCGCCGAGGAGCTGCTCGGCCGCTGCCCGGGGCTGCGGGTGCTGGCCACGTCCCGCGAGCCGCTGGGCATCGTCGGTGAGGCGCTGGAGCCCGTACCGCCGTTGCGCCTGCCGCCGGTCGACGTCACCGCCGCCGACGCGGTCGCGTACCCGTCGGTGCAGTTGCTGCGCGACCGGGCCGTGGCCGTGCGCGCCGGCTTCGCGGTGACCGGCGACAACGTCGCGGACGTGGTGGAGATCTGCCGCCGCCTGGACGGCCTGCCGCTCGCCATCGAGCTGGCCGCGGCGCGGCTGCGGACGCTCTCGCCGCGGCAGGTCGCGGCCGGTCTGGACGACCGGTTCCGGCTGCTGACCGGCGGCAGCCGGACCGCGCTGCCCCGGCACCGGACGCTGCGGGCGGTGGTGGACTGGAGCTGGGGGCTGCTCACCGGCGACGAGCGCCGGCTGGCCGAGCGGCTCGCCGTGTTTCCCGCCTCGGTCACCGCCGACTCGGCGGCCGGCGTCGCCGGCCCGGCCGCCGCCGCGCTGCTGGACGCGCTCGTCGACAAGTCGCTGCTCCAGGTGGTCGGCGACGGGCGGTTCCGGATGCTGGAGACCATCCGGGAGTACGGGTTGGAGCGGCTCGCCGCCGCCGGGACGGCCGCCGAGGCGCGCGCCGCGCACGCGGCGTACTTCCGGGACCTGGTCCGGACCGCCGAGCCGCACCTGCGTACCGCCGGGCAGTTGCCCTGGCTGCGGTTGCTGACGGTGGAGCGGGAGAACATCGTCGGCGCGCTGCACTTCGCCTGCGACGCCGGTGACGCGGACACCGCGTTGCGGATCGGCGCGGCGCTGGCGCTGCCGTTGGTGATCTGGGGCGACGACGGCGGGATCGGCGGCGACGTGCTGGCCCGGGCGCTCGCGTTGCCCGGGCCGGCGCCGGTGGCGGAGCGGGCCGTGGTGCTCGCCATCCGGGTGATCACGGAGATGTTCCACAACGCCGCCGAGCCGACCGACGAGCAGGTCGCGGAACTGACCGCCGCCGTGCGGGCGGCGGAGGGCACGGACCATCCGATCGTGGCGCTGCTCGAACCGGCGCTGTCGATCTTCACCGATGACACGGCCGCCGGGATCGCCGCGGTGGACCGGGCGCGCGGGCATCCGGACCCGTGGACCGACGGGACGCTGCTGGCGATGCGCAGCCAGATCAGGGAGAACGACGGCGACGGCGAGGGCATGCTGCGCGATTCGATCCGCGCGATCGATGAGCTGCGCGTGGTCGGCGAGCGGTGGAGCCTGTCGATGGTGCTGAGCAACTACGCCGACGCGCTCACCAAGCGCGGCGACTTCGCGGCGGCGACCGCCGCGCTCGAGGAGTCGGCCCGGCTGGTCCGCGAACTCACCCCGGGCGCCGAGCCGGGCTTCCAGTTGATCTGGCTGGCGGCCATCCGGGCCCGCTCCGGTGACGTGGCCGGGGCCAAGGCCGAGTTGCGCCGGTTCGTCGCCGACCGGGTGGCCGACCGGGACGGCCGGGACGCCGCGTTCGGGCTGATGACGCTCGGCGACATCGCCCGGCTGGAGGGTTCGCTCGACGAGGCGCAGGAGTGCTTCGCCGACGCGATGCGCCGCCAGGATGCCGCGCCGATGGTCGCGCCGCAGTTCCGCGGGCTGCTGCTGGCCGCGATGAGCCACCTCGCGCTCGCCCGCGGCGACGTGCCGGGCGCACGCCGGTGCCTGACCGAGGCCACCGTCCGTGGCCTCGCCGCCCGGGACATGCCGGTGATCGCGGTGATGGCGGTCGGCTGGGTGGCGATCGCCGAGGCGGAGGGCCGGTACGAGCGGGCCGCGGAACTGCTCGGCACGTCCGACTCGCTGCGCGGCTGGCCGGACCGGTCCAACCCGGACGCGCAGCGGCTCGCCGAGCGGCTGCGCACCGAGCTGGGCGACGACGGGTACGCCGCCGCGTACGCCCGGGGGCACGGCCTGAGCCGGGCCGACGCCCTCGCGTTCGTGGGCGGCGACCCGGCTCGGTGAGACCGGTCAGGCGCGGCGCCGGTACGCGCGGACGGCGAGCGGCGCGCAGACCGCGATGATCGCCACGGTCCAGAGCAGCGACCGGGTCACCGGCCCGGCGACCGGACCGCCGATCATCAGACCCCGGGCCGCCTCCATCACGTCGGCCACCGGGTTCACCCCGACCCACCACTGCAACCAGCCGGGCAGCGTGTCGGTCGGCACCATCATGTTGGTGCCGAAGGTCAGCGGGAACAACACCAGGAACGCGGTGCCCTGCACGGCGCCGGGGCTGCGCATCACCATGCCGAGCAGGACGCCGATCCAGGTGACCGCGAACGCGAACGCGATGGTCAGCAGGCAGGCCGCGAGCGTGGACAGCGGATCGGTGCCGATCCGGAAGCCGATGGCGTAGCCGAACGCGAGCAGCACGGAGATCGAGACCACGAACCGGACCAGGTCGCCGACCACGGAGCCGACGAGCGGCGCGGACCGGGCGATCGGCAGGCTGCGGAACCTGTCGAAGACGCCCTTCTCGATGTCGGTGTTGAGGCTGACGCCGGTCGCGATGGACGCGAACAGCACGGTCTGCACCATGATCGCCGGCAGCAGGAACTGGAGGTAGGCGTGCTGCGAGCCGGAGATCGCGCCGCCCAGCAGGTAGACGAAGATCAGCACGAAGACGATCGGCTGGAGCGTCACGTCGAGCAGTTGCTCGGGCGTGCGCAGCGTCTTGATCAGACTGCGTTTGGCGAGCGCGAGGCTGTGCCGGGCCAGCCCGAACGGGCGGGAGCCGGCCCGGGGCGCGCTGGTGCGGGGCGGCGTGGCCGCCGTACGGGTGATCGTGGTCATGCCGCCACCTCCATGGGCTCCCCGGCGCCGTGGCCGGTCAGCGTGAAGAACACCTCGTCGAGACTGGGGAGGCGCAACGCCAGCTCCACCACGCCGATGCCGGCGTCGTCGAGCCGGCGGACCACCGCGGTGAACGTGGCGTCGTCGTCCACCGGCACGGTGAGCAGGCCGGGCCGGGGCAGCTCCGGATCGGTCCCGGTGCTGGCCCGCAGGATGTCGGCGACGTCGCCGATCCGGTCCGGCTCGGTCGGCCGGACCACGATGGTCTGGGTGCCGGCGATCCGCTTCAACTCGCCGGGCGTGCCGTGCGCGATCACCCGGCCGTGGTCGATCACCGAGATCTCGTCGGCGAGCGCGTCGGCCTCGTCCAGGTACTGCGTGGTCAGCAGCACCGTGGAGCCGTCGTCGACGAGCGAGCGGACCACGCCCCACATCTCCTCGCGCTTGGCCGGGTCCAGGCCGGTCGTCGGCTCGTCCAGATAGATCACGTCCGGCCGGCCGACCAGGCTCGCGGCCAGGTCCAGCCGGCGGCGCATGCCACCGGAGTACGTCTTGGCCGGGCGCCCGGCCGCCTCGGTCAGGTCGAACCAGGCGAGCAGCTCGGCCGCCCGGGCCCGGGCGTCGCGTCCGCTCAGGTCGAGCAGCCGGCCGATCAGCACCAGGTTCTGGGTGCCGGTCAGGTCCTCGTCGACCGAGGCGTACTGCCCGGTCAGCCCGATCATCCGGCGTACCTTCCCGGCGTCGGCGACCACGTCGTGGCCGCCGACCGTGGCCCGGCCCCCGTCCGGGCGCAGCAGGGTGGCGAGGATCCGCACCGCAGTGGTCTTGCCGGCGCCGTTCGGCCCCAGCACCCCCAGCACGGTCCCCCGTCGTGCGGCGAGGTCGATCCCGGCCAGCGCGGTCGTCGTACCGAACCGCTTGACCAGGCCCTCCGCCTCGAATGCGTATGTCATGGCACCGACCATGGCCGGTGCCGCTGGCAGCGCACGCACACGCCGCTGGCAGCGGCGCGCACGCGGCTGCTATTCGCCGACGAGCAGGGCGCGGTGTGCGGTCCAGAGCCAGCGCAGGTAGTCGCGCAGTCGCTGCGGGGTCGCGACCCACCCCTCGTCGGCGTAGCGCAGCAGCCGCCCGACCTCGCCGGCCACCAGGTCGTAGCCGGCCGCGCCGGTCTCCGGGACCGGCTCGTGCGGAGCGACCGCGACCGGCAGCGGGACCATCGGGAGCCGCAGCCCGGCGGCGTCCGCGGCCCGCAGCACCGTCAGATAGACCCGGACCAGGTGGTACGGGGAGACGACGAGCGCGACGCTGCCGATGCCCAGGGCGTGGACCCGGTCGACGATCCAGGCGGCCTGCCGGCCGGTGTCGGTGGCCGGCTCGGTCTGGAGCACGACGCCGTCGACCCGGCGCAGGCCGAGGTCGCGCAGCCGGTCCAGCGTCAGCGGCCGGTGGGTCCGCTCGGCCGGGTTGGTGCCGGCCACCAGCAGGTGACGCAGCGACGGGCCGGCCTCCCAGGCGCGGATCGCGTCGGTGAGCCGCCAGTCCTCGCCCTGCCCGGTGGGCACGACCAGCGCGTCCACCCGCTCGGCGGCCCGACCGGGGATGGTGAGGATCATCGTGACCGCCTCCAGCACCGCCAGGAAACGGTGGGGCGGGACGTCCGCGAACGCCTCCGCCCGGACGATCCGCGGCAGCGCGCCGTACGGGCGGGACACACTCGTCACGCACGCGATCTTGCCATCTCCGCGGCGCCGGTGGGCGTGTCCGAGCCGGTCCCTCACCTAGGATGGCGGCATGAGCGCTGAGGCCGTCGGCATGCACATGCCCGCCGTCGTGACGCTCGACGACGTGGCGACGATGAACGCCGCCGACCCGAACGGTCACCGCTACGAGACCAGCCCCGAGACGGTCCTGTCGGTCATGCCGCCGCCCGACTCGGAGCACGCGATCATCGCGAGCCGCCTCTTCGCCTGGCTGATCAGGGCGGGCTGGCCGCCCGAGCAGGTGCTCCAGGCGGTCGGCGTACGGGTGCCCGGCCGCAACGGCGACGGCGGGCGGATCCCCGACCTGAGCGTGTGGTGCAAGCCGCCCGGGCGTGGCGTCTGGTCGACCGTGGCCGACCTCGTGCTGGCCGTCGAGATCGTCTCACCCGGTTCGGAGGCGATGGATTCGGTGACCAAGGTCCGGGAATATGCCTCGGCCGGCATCCCGCGCTACTGGGTCGTGGATCGCGACGGCGCGCAGACCGTGACGCTGCACGAGCTGACCGGCGACGGCCGGTACGCCGAACACGCCCGGATGCCACTGGCCTGGCTGTTGCAGACCGCGCCGGCCGACCACCTCGACCGGTGAACGACGAGGGGCCCCGCCGAACCGGCGGGGCCCCTCGTCGTGCGCGGGATCGCTCAGGCGAGCGTCTTCAGGTAGTCGGGGTTGGCCTTCAGCCACTCCTCGACCGCCTTCTCCTCGTCGCCCTTGTGGACGTTGAACATCAGGTCCTCCAGCGAGGCGAGCTGGTCACCATCCATCTTGAACTTCTTCAGCATGTCGGTGACCTCGGGGAAGTCCTCGCCGAAGCCCAGCCGGCCGAACGTGTTGATCTGCTCGGCCTGGCCGAGGGTGCCCTTCGGGTCGGCCAGGTCCTTCAGCTCGTACTTGGCGTAGGCCCAGTGCGGGTGCCAGAGCGTGACCACGATCGGCTTCTTGTCCGCGATCGCGCCGTCGAGCGCGGCCAGCATGGCCGGGGTGGACGACGTCTTCAGCTTCATCGCGCCGTCCAGGCCGTACTGCGGCAGCACCTGCTCCTGGGTGGCCTTGGTGAGGCCGGCGCCGGGCTCGATGCCGATGATCTCGCCGCCGAACGTGTCGGCCTTGCCGGCCAGGTCCTCCAGCGACTCGACGCCCTCGACGTACTCGGGCACCGCGATGCTGAGGCTGGCGTCGTCGTGCCAGACGCCCAGCTTCTCCAGCTTGTCGCCGTACTTCTCCATGTAGGAGGCGTGGGTCAGCGGGAGCCAACCGTCCAGGAACAGGTCGATGTCGCCGTTGGCGAGACCGCCGTAGACGAGGCCGGCCTCCAGGTTCTTGAGCTGGACCTCGTAGCCCTTCTCCTTGAGGATGTTCTGCCACAGGTGGGAGGCGGCGATCGCCTCGTCCCAGGCCATGTAACCGATGGTGATCTTCTTGTCGCCACCGGATCCGGACGCGCCGTCGGACTCGTCGCCGCAGGCGGTCGCGCCGCCGAGGGCCAGGGCGGCGGTCACCGCCAGCGCGAGAACGCGCTTCATCGTCGTCAACACAGAACTTCCTTTCCTTGCGGGGTTGCCGGTGGTTCCGCGTGGGCGGAACCAGGGGTGCCGGCGGGGAGGGCGACCGGTCAGGCCGCCTCGCGCGCCAGGCGCTGGGCCCGGGCGGAGGGGAACCGGTCGCCCGCGGAGTCGGTGAGCCGGTCGAGCACGACGGCGAGGACCACGACGGCGATCCCGCCCTCGAACCCGGCGCCCACCTCGACCTGGGACAGCGCGAAAATGATCACGTCGCCGAGGCCGCCGGCGCCGACCATGCCGGCGATGACCACCATGGACAGGGACAGCATGATCACCTGGTTGACGCCGGTCATGATGGTCGGCAGCGCCAGCGGCACCTTCGTGCGCAGCAGCACCATCCACGGCGGCGCGCCGAAGGACTCGGCGGCCTGCACGATCTCCTTGTCGACCTGGCGCAGGCCCAGCTCGGTCAGGCGTACGCCCGGGGGCATGCTGAACACCACCGTGGCCAGCACGCCCGGCACGGTGCCGATGCCGAAGAAGAACAGCGCCGGGAGCAGGTAGACGAACGCGGGCATGGTCTGCATGAAGTCCAGCACCGGCCGGGCCACCGCGGACGCCCGCCTGTTCTCGGCCACGAAGACGCCCAGCGGGATCGCCAGCAGCAGGGCGAGCAGGCTGGCCACGAGCACCTGCGCGAGCGTGCTCATGGTCTCCTCCCAGTAGGGCATGCCGGCCACCAGCAGGAGGCCGACGGCCGCGCCGAGGGCGAACTTCCAGCCGCGCAGCCACCAGCCGAGCCCGGCCAGCACCGCCACGACCGCCACCGCGGGTACGCCGTTGAGCAACTGTTCGAGCGGGCCGACGAGTCCCTCGACCACGGCCGTGACGGCGTCGAAGAGCGGGCCGAGGGTGCGGGTGGCCCAGTCGACGCCGGCCTCGATCCACTCGCCGAGCGGCACCCGGGGCAGCGCGGCGTCGAGCGGGAATTCGCGCAGGCTCATGCCGGGATCTCCTCTTCGGCGGTCGGCTCGTCCGGTGTCGTGCTGGCCAGGGCGCTGAGCAGCGTGATCCGGGGGATCACCCCGGCCAGTCGGCCCCGGTCGTCCAGGACCGCCACCGGGTGCTGGCTCTCCGCGCAGTCGGCGAAGAGGTCGGCGACCGAGGTGTCCTCGGCGACGGTGCGGACCCGCTCGGTCGAGACGTACCCGTCGAGGGTGGTCCGGTTCTCGCGCAGCGCGCGCAGCACCTCGTCCTCGGTCACCGTGCCGAGGAACCGCTTGCCCGGGCCGGTCACGTAGACCACCGAGGTCTGGGTCTCCCGCAGCGCCTTGGCGGCGACCCGCGGGCCGGCGCTGACGTCGAGAACCTGGTGCGGCTTCTCCATCACCGAGGCGGCGGTGAGGATGCGGCTGCGGTCCACGTCGGCCACGAACTGCGCCACGTACCCGTTGGCCGGGTCGGTGAGGATCTCCTCGGCCGTGCCGATCTGGACGATCCGGCCGTCCCGCATCACCGCGATCCGGTCACCGAGGCGCATCGCCTCGTTCAGGTCGTGGGTGATGAAGATGATCGTCTTGCCCAGCTCGGCCTGGAGCTCCAGGAGCTGGTCCTGGATCTCCCGCCGGATGAGCGGGTCGAGCGCCGAGAACGCCTCGTCCATGAGCAGGATGTCGGTGCCGGCCGCGAGCGCGCGGGCCAGGCCGACGCGCTGCCGCATGCCGCCGGAGAGGTCGTGCGGGAGGTGGTCCGCCCACTCGGTCAGGCCCACCATGCGCAGCGCGTCCATCGCGCGCTCGCGCCGTTCGGCCTTGGGGCGGCCGGCGACCTCGAGCGCGTACCCGGCGTTTTCCGCCACCGTGCGGTGCGGCATGAGCGCGAAGTGCTGGAAGACCATGCTGATCTTGTCCCGGCGCAGCTTGCGCAGGGCGGCGGGCTTGAGCGAGGTCAGGTCGACGTCGTCCACCCGCACGGTGCCCGCGGTGGGCCGGAGCAGGCCGTTGAGCATCCGGATGAGGGTCGACTTCCCGGAGCCGGACAGGCCCATCACGACGAAGATCTCGCCGGGGCGTACGTCGAAGGTCGCGTCGATGACGGCGGCCGTGGCCGACAGGCCGGCCAGGGCCTCGGCGCGTGGCGCGCCGTCCGCCAGGCGTCTTACCGCTTCGTCAGCTCGGTTCCCGAATATTTTGTAGAGCGACTGCACTGCGAGCGCGGACACGATCCCCTCTCCGACGCCGGCCGTCGGCGGGGTGTGCCGGCGGGGCGGTCTTCGGTCTCGTCCGTGATATCAACATCGGTCACGTACGGCGGGCCATGAGGGCCGGCACGGAAACCTACCGACGTCATCGCGATTAATCCAACCGAGGCTGCGGGGAATGTGGACCACCACACAAATGCCGGCGGTCGAATTCGGTCGCCCGGAACATCGGGTACACGCGCGCATCGTGCCTGAGTACGGCGTTTCTGCTGGTGGGAGGGCGCTACTTCCGGGTTATGGGCGCGGACCGCCGCATATGAAGAAAGTGATAGAGAATCGTCACGTGATTGTCATATCCGCCCGGCTGCGTCGCGGGTTTCCGGTCGGCGTCGTCGTCCCATTACCAAATGGAACGGTGACGATTTCCGTCGACGCGGCCCGCGCCGGGTCACCCGGCGCGACCGGGTCCGTGCGCTTGCCGAGCGCAACCTGAAGGGCGTCCGCCGGGCGGCCACCGCGATCACGCTGCCGGACCTGCCGGCCCGCGCGACCTGAGATCAGGACCCGGCGGTCCTATGCTCGGGGAATGGAACTTCGGATCTTCACCGAGCCTCAGCAGGGGGCCAGCTACGACGAGCTGCTCGCCGTGGCGCGCCGGGCGGAGGAGACGGGCTTCGCCGCGTTCTTCCGCTCCGACCACTACCTGAAGATGGGCTCGGTGAGCGGTGACCCCGGCCCCACCGACGCCTGGACCACGCTCGCCGGCCTGGCCCGCGACACCACCCGGATCCGGCTCGGCACGCTGATGAGCGCCGCCACCTTCCGGCTGCCCGGCCCGCTGGCCATCACCGTGGCGCAGGTCGACCAGATGAGCGGCGGCCGGGTCGAGCTGGGCATCGGCGCCGGCTGGTACGCCGAGGAGCACACCGCGTACGGCATCCCGTTCCCGTCCGTGGGTGAGCGGTTCGACCGGCTGGAGGAGCAGCTCGCGGTCATCACCGGGCTCTGGTCCACGCCGGCCGGATCCACGTTCGACTTCCCCGGCAAGTACTACCCGGTCAGCGACTCACCGGCGCTGCCCAAGCCGGTGCAGCGGCCCCGCCCGCCGATCCTGCTCGGCGGCATGGGCCCGAAGCGCACCCCCCGCCTGGCCGCCCGCTACGCCGACGAGTTCAACCTGCCGTTCGTCTCCGTCGAGGACACCACGGCGCAGTTCCAACGGGTGCGGGACGCCTGCGCCGAGATCGACCGGGACCCGTCCACCATGATCTGGTCCAACGCGCTCGTGCTCTGCTGCGGCCGGGACGACGCCGAGGTGGCCCGCCGCGCCGAGGCGATCGGCCGGGACGCCGCCGAGCTGCGCGCCCACGGCGCCGCCGGCACGCCCGCCGAGGTGGTGGACACGCTCGGCCGGTACGCCGAGGCGGGCAGCGCCCGGGCCTACCTCCAGGTGCTCGACCTGGCCGACCTGGACCACCTGGAGCTGGTCGCCGCCGAGGTGATGCCGCAGCTCTGAGCGGGCCTACGCCCGCCGGACGGTGTCGAGCCGGCCGTCCCGGTCGCGGTCCAGGTACACCACGTCCGGGACGCCGTCGCCGTCGATGTCGACCTGCACCACGTCGGCCACCCCGTCACCGTCCAGGTCGGTCACCACTTCGACGGAGCCGTCCAGGTGCCGGGTCACGATGGACCGGCCCCGCCCGTCGCGCGGCGGCGGCCCCGGGTGCGGCGTCGGGGCCGGCTCGGGCTCCGGCGTCGGCACCGGCGCGGTCCGGTCCGGCCCGGCCCCGGCGCTGGTCCCGGCCCTGGCCCGGTCCGGTTCGGCCCCGGTCTCGTCCGGGTCGACGCCGGTCGGGTCGATCTCCTCCTCCGACGGGTACACGTCACCGTGGAGGCTCGGGTCGCGGTAGCTGCTCATCCGCGCAGGATTCCCGCTTCGACCCCGGAGCAACCCTGCCCGCCCGCGATGGCGGATGATGCAGCGCATGACCGACACCAACTGGGCCGGCAACGTCCGCTGGTCGGCCCGGACCCGGCACCGGCCCACCTCCCTGGACGAGCTGCGCCGGCTGGTCGCCGACGCGGACCGGGTCCGGGCCGTCGGCACCGGCCACTCGTTCAACCGGCTCGGCGACACCACGGGCACGCAGATCGCGCTCGGCGGGCTGCCGCCCACCGTCGCGCTCGACCCGGACCGCGGCACCGTCACCGTCGCCGCCGGACTGCGCTACGGCGACCTGGCCACCGCGCTCCAGGCCAAGGGGTACGCGCTGGCGAACCTCGCCTCGCTGCCGCACATCTCGGTGGCCGGTTCGGTCGCCACCGCCACCCACGGCTCCGGCGTCGCCAACCGCAACCTGGCCGCCGCCGTGGCCGCCCTGGAACTGGTCACCGCCGACGGTGACCTGCGCACCGTCGACCGGACCGACCCGGCCTTCGCCGGTCTGGTGGTCAACCTCGGCGCGTTGGGCGTGGTCACCCGGCTCACGCTCGACGTGGTCCCCACGTTCGAGATCCGGCAGTACGTCCGGCTCGGCCTGCCCCGCGCCGCCCTCGACGAGGCGCTCGGCGCCGCGTACAGCGTCAGCGTCTTCACCGACTGGCGGTCGGAGCGCTTCGACCAGGTGTGGATCAAGCAGTACGCCGACCAGGCGCCGCCGCCCGCCGACTGGCTGGACACCGTCGCCGCCGGGACGCCGCAGCACCCGGTGCCCGGTATGTCGCCGGAGCACTGCACCGCCCAGTTCGGCGAGCCCGGGCCGTGGCACGAGCGGCTGCCGCACTTCCGGCTCGGCTTCACCCCGAGCAGCGGCGACGAACTCCAGTCCGAGTGGCACGTGGCCCGCGCCGACGCGGCGGTGGCGCTCACCGCGCTCGACCCGGTCGCCGAGCGGATCGCCGCCGTCCTCCAGATCTGCGAGCTGCGGACGGTGGCCGCCGACGAGCTGTGGCTGAGCCCGAACTTCCGCCGGGACACGCTGGCGCTGCACTTCACCTGGATCGGCGACCCGGTGGCGGTCGCGCCCGTGCTGGCGGAGGTGGAGCAGCGGCTCGCCCCGTTCGCGCCGCGCCCGCACTGGGGCAAGCTGTTCGACCGCGATCCGGCCGCCGCGTACCCCCGGCACGCCGACTTCGCCGCGCTGCTGCGTGAGTTCGACCCGGCCGGGAAGTTCCGCACCGACGAGCTGGACCGCTACTTCCCCCGCGACTGAGGTCCGGCCGTCACGTTCCGGCGCGGCCGAGGTGGGGCCGCCGCGTTCGGGCGCGGCCGAGGCGCGGCCGTCGCGTTGCGGCGCGGGGTCAGCGGCCGGCGGGCGCCTGCGCGCGCATGCTGCCGCGCTGCACCGCGCGGCTGATGTCGCTCGGTGAGACGATCCCGACCAACCGGTCGTCGACCACCACGAGGGCCCGGCCGTCGGTGCACTCGTTGAGCCGGGGGAGCAGGTCGGTGAGCTGCTCGTCCGGGCGGGCCAGCACCAGTTCGTCGGCCCGGCAGGACACCTCGGCCAGGGTGGTCGACGGGCGGCGGTCCGTCGCGACGCCGCGTACCCGGTCGAGCGTGACCAGGCCGACCGGCCGGTCGTTCTCGGTCAGCGGCAACGCCGAGTGCCGGTACGCGAAGAGGTAGTGGTCGACGAAGTCGGCCACGGTCAGGTCGCCGGACGCGGTCTGCGGCTGCGGGGTCATCACGTCCCCGACCCGGATGCCGCGCAGCGCGTCACCCATCCGCGCCTGCCGCTCCTCCATGCCGGCCGCGCCGATCAGGAACCAGCCGATCAGCGCCAGCCAGAGCCCGCCGAAGCCGGCGCCGGACAGGAACCGCCACAACCCGAGGCCGATCAGCACGATGCCCAGCACCCGGCCGGCGCCGGCGGCCACCACCGACGCCCGGGTCCGGTCGCCGGTGGCCTTCCACACCGCCGCGCGCAGCAGCCGCCCGCCGTCCAGCGGTGCGGCCGGCAGCACGTTGAAGAGCGCCAGCAGCACGTTGATGCCGGCCAGCCAGGACAGCGCGCCGAGCAGCAGGCCGTGCCCGCCGGCCACCGCGACCGCCACCGCGATCGCGCCGAACACCACGCCGATGACCAGGCTGACAAGCGGCCCGACGCCGGCGATCCGCAGCTCGGCGCCCGGATCCTTCGCCTCGCCCTTCAACTCGGCGACGCCGCCGAAGAGCCAGAGCGTGATCCCCTCGACCTCGATGCCGTTGCGCTTGGCCACCACCGCGTGCGACACCTCGTGGGCGAGCAGGCCGAGGAAGAAGACCACCGCGGCGGCCAGGCCGGCGGCGGCGTAGGCGACCGCGGAGTGGCCGGGGTACGAGCGCGGGAACAGGCTTGCCGACAGCGTCCAGGCGATCAGCACGAAGATGACCAGGACACTCCAGTTGACGCCGACGGGCACGCCCGCGACCTTGCCCAGCCGGAAACTCGCCCTCATCGCTCCGTGATACCCGCCCCACCCACCAACACACCAGCCCCAGCAGCCGTGTGAATGGCTTGAGATCTGTGTGCAGTCGTACGTTTCGTACGGCCTGTACAATCAGAGCATGAGTGAGCCCGCTGCCGAACTTCCGATCTCCGATGCCCGCGACAGCCTCGCGGATGTGGTGTCCCGTGCTCACTACGCCGGCCGGATCACCTACGTAACCCGTCGGGGGCAGCGCTTGGCCGCCATCGTCCCCGCCGATTTGGCCGAAGCGATCGAACGAGCAGAGGACGCTGCCGACGTCTCGGCGGCCCGCGACGCCCTCGCTCGGATCGATGCCGGCGACACCCCTGTCCCGCTCAGTGCATTGCGTGACGAGCTGGGCCTGTGAGCGTGCCATCCGAGCAGGTCTTTACCGTGCAGATCGATCGAGCCGCGGCCAAGCTGCTGCGCAAGCTCGACAAGCCCGTACAGGCCCGCCTCGTCGCCGCTCTCGCCGGGCTGGCCACCGAGCCCCGCCCGGCTGGTGTCAAGGCGCTCACCGGTCACCCCGGCCTGCTACGGATCCGGGTCGGTGACTACCGCATCATCTACACCGTCCGCGACGGTGCGCTGGTCGTCCTCGTGATCCACCTGGGCCACCGTGGCGACGTCTACGACACGCTCTGATCGTGATATCGGCCAGATGTTGGGTCGGGGCGGCGACATCGTTCATCCGGCGGCACGGCGGGGCGACTCGCTGACGACCGTGGGGGAGAACTCGTTGGCCGCCTCGACGGCCCACTCCAGCGCGAAGTCGGCCTCCTCCTCCCAGCCCGGTTCGCCGCCGACGAAGTGCGAGCGGCCGGGGAACTCCCGGTAGCTGGTGATCGCGGTCGAGCCGCGGTAGAGGTTGGCCAGGCTGGTGGCGAGCGACGGCGGGATCACGTGGTCCTCCCCGCCGGCGGTGATCAGCAGCGGGGCGCGGTCGTCGCGCGTGCGGTCGATCTCGGTGGCCGGGTGCGGGTCGAGGTTGGCGAACGAGCCCTCGAACAGCACGTGGCCGGCGCCGGGTACGGCGTACCGCTCCCAGGCGGCGTCCGACTCCGCCCGGGTGAGCGTGTTGCCGAAGGCGTACCGGAAGTCCTCGGCGGTGAACGGCACCGCGCGGTGCCGGTTGGCCGGGTTGTGCAGGATGGAGAACCCGGAGCGCAGCGTGCTCAGCGGCAGCTTGAGCACGCCCTTGACCGGCGCGGGGTGCACGCCGACGACTGCCGCGCCGAGCCGGCGGTCCAGCAGCAACTGGGCGACCAGGCCGCCGAACGAGTGCCCCATGACGATCGGCGGGCGGGGCAGCTCCCGGATGATCGCCGCGTAGTGGTCGACGATGTCGGTGATCCGCTGGCCGGCGATCGGCGCGGGGTCGGCCCGCAGCTCCGCCGGCTCGCGGTCCATGCCCGGCCAGGCCGGGGTGAGCACCCGGAAGCCGCGCGCCGCGTAGCGGTCGGCCCAGTGCTCCCAGCTCCGTGAGGTCATCCAGAGACCGTGGATGAGCACGATCGTGTCGACACGTCCGGTCGGTACGCCCATGGCGCGGGTTACCCGGCCCGGCGGCCCTCACTCCCGACCGGCGCCTTGGCGGCCAGCCCGTCGATCAGCAGGTCCAGGCCGAAGCCGAAGCGCTCGTCGCCAGCGCCGGCCATCAGCTCGTCCAGGTGGCCCAGGACGCGCGGGTACGTCGACGCCGACAGGCCCTCGTAGTAGGCCCGGAGCTGTCGGTGCAGGTTGGCCCACCAGGTCGTCGGGTCCTGCCCGGCGGCGCGGGCCTTCTCCGCGTAGAGCGCGCCCTCGTAGGCGTCGCCGGCGATGTAGAGGAAGAGCCGGTCGAGGAACCAGGCCGCCCGCTGGGGCGGTACGCCGCCGGCGAGCAGGATCTCCAGCATCCCCTCGGTGACGCGCAGCGCGTTCGGGCCGGTGGGGATGGTGGCGAGCGAGGCGAGCGCCAGGTTGGTGTGGGTGGCGTAGACGCGGTACGCCGCCCAGGCCACCTCACGGATCTGCTCGGCCCACCGGGTCGGGTCCGGCGCCGGGACCACGATGTCGGCGCTGGCCCGGTCGACGAGCAGTTCGAGCAACTCCTCCTTGCCGGAGACGTGGGCGTAGAGCGACGCCGGCCCGGTGCCCAGCTCCTGGGCCACCCGCCGCATGCTCAGCGCCCCCAGGCCCTCCCGGCTGATCAGGGCGAGCGCGGCGTCCACCACGGCCTGCTGGCTGAGCGGCTGGCGGGGGGCCGGCCGGCTGCGGGCGCGGGTGCGCCAGGGCGGGGCGGGCTGGTCGCTCACGGGCACCTCCGGCGGTCGGGACTCGAACATCGTACTTGCTGCGAACGCCGTTCGTTGCTAGAACAGTGTTCGACAACGAACACTGTTCGACCGATCGGGGGAGTCATGACCACTGAAACCGTGACGCCGGAGCGGGCGGGGACGCCCGGCACCGGTCACCGCTGGCGCTGGATCGCGCTCGCGGTGATCCTCAGCGCCGAGGTGATGGACCTGCTGGACGTGCTGGTCACCAACCTCGCCGGCCCGGCCATCCGGGCCGATCTCGGCGGGGCGCCCGCCCTGATCCAGTGGCTCGGCGCCGGCTACACGCTGGCCATGGCCGTCGGCCTGGTCACCGGCGGCCGGCTCGGCGACCTTTACGGCCGCCGCCGCATGTTCCTGGTGGGGGTGCTCGGATTCACCGCCGCCTCGGCCCTGTGCGCGCTCGCCGCCGGCCCGGGCACGCTGATCACCGCCCGCGTCGTGCAGGGCCTCTTCGGCGCCCTGCTCCTCCCGCAGGGGCTCGGCCTGATCAAGGAGATGTTCTCGGGCGAGGAACTGGCCGCCGCGTTCGGCGCGTTCGGCCCGGTGATGGGGCTCTCCGCCGTCGGTGGCCCGATCCTCGCCGGCTGGCTCGTCGACGCCGACCTGGCCGGCACCGGCTGGCGGGCCATCTTCCTGATCAACGTGCCGCTCGGCCTGCTCGCCGCGCTCGGCGCGCTCTGCCTCCTGCCCGAGTCCCGGGCGTCCCGGGCCACCCGGCTCGACCTGCCCGGCGTGCTGCTCGTCTCGCTCGGCGCGGTGCTGCTCGTCTACCCGCTGGTGCAGGGCCGCGAACTGGGCTGGCCCGGCTGGACGCTCGCCATGCCGGTCGGCGCGGCGCTGGTCTTCGCGGTCTTCGTCCGCTACGAGAGGGCCCGGCAGCGCGCGGGCCGTGACCCGTTGGTCGTGCCGACGCTGTTCCGCCGTCGCGCCTTCACCGGCGGCCTGGTCGCCGGCCTGGCGTTCTTCACCGCGCTCACCGGCTTCTCGCTGGTCTTCAGCCTCTATCTCCAGCTCGGCCTGGGCTGGTCACCGCTGCGCACCGGCCTGGCCTCGGTGCCGCAGGCGCTCGGCATGGTGCTCGCGTTCGCGCTGGCCGGCATGGGCCTCGCCCGGCGTCTCGGCCGGCGGCTGATCCACCTCGGCCTCGTGGTGGTGCTGGCCGGCGTCGCCGGGATGCTGCTCACCCTGCGCCTGGTCGGTGACGACGTCACCCCGTGGCGGCTGGTGCCCGCGCTGCTGGCGGTCGGCCTCGGGATGGGGCTGGTGATGGCGCCCTTCTTCGACATCGTGCTCTCCGGCGTGGACGAGGAGGAGACCGGCTCGGCCTCCGGCACGCTCACCGCCGTCCAGCAACTCGGCGGCGCGCTCGGGGTGGCGCTCCTGGGCACCATCTTCTTCGACGCCGCGTCGGGCGGTGTCGGGCACGCGGTGCGGGTCACGCTCGTCGCGGAGCTGGGCCTGGTGCTGGTCACCGTGGCCGGCGCGTTCCTGCTGCCCCGCCGAGCCCGCGAGGAGATGTAAGGAAGGGGCCCTTGTTAACGGATCCGGTAGAGGAAGGGGCCCCGCTTAACTGGTTCGGTTCGCACTCAGCGAGAACTAACCAAGGGTTGTGCCGGGCGGCCGTTTTGACGCGGTGGGGGCCACATCAGTGAGATCCGGGAGGCCGCCGCTCTTGAGCCACGCGGCGAACTCGCGGCGCATCTCCAAGGCCCTCGCGGCCCGGACCGCGTTGGCGGAGGTGTCATGCCCGGCTGCCTGAGTTGGCCGGGTGTGTGGCTCGCCGTTCGAGTCGAAATCGGTGGAAGTCATGCGCTGATCCTTCTCTCACCACACCGCGCCGGCGCGTGTCAGTCGACAGAACGTTCCTGCTGGAGAGCGCGAAGGAAGCTCCGCCACGCCTGCCCGTCGAAGAGGAGGACTGGGCCGTGCGCGTTCTTACTGTCCCGCACGCCGACCTGGCCGGAGAGGCGGTCGGCGACCTCGACGCAGTCGCCGGAGCCGTTGCTGCGGGTGCTCTTCCGCCAGATCGTCGCGGCCTGGTTGGTCTCGTCCACCCGGGTCGTCTCCTCAGAGCTGGTTGATCGCCTCCCGGATCAGGTCGCGCGACCTGCGGGCACCGGCTGCTGTGGCGACCAGATGCTCGAAGACTCGCGTGTATTCCCTGACCTGTTGGCCCTCCAGGTAGAGGCTACCCGCGCGGGTCTCGACGTAGACGACGCCCGGATCGGCCGGCTCCGGGAAGGCGAGCAGGCTGAAGGCGCTCCCCATCGAGCCGTACTCACCGGCCGCGAACGTCAGGATCTGCACGGTGTTGCCGGGACGGTCGGCTTCCTCGGCCAGCCGGTGCAGCTGCGCCTTGAACGTTGCCGCGCCGCCGACCGGCCGTCGCAGGACGGCTTCATCCAGCACTACCCACAGGTTCGGCGGCGACTCGTTGGACTGGCGGCGCATCCGCAGCTCGACGCGACGCTCAATCTCGTTGTCGGGCGAGTCCGGGTGCTCGGCCCGGACGACCGCGCGGGCGTAGTCGGCGGTCTGGAGCAGACCGGGGATGAGCTGAGGCTGGAATGCGCGGATCTCTGACGCCTCGGCCTCCAGTCCGACGTAGACCTCGAACCAGTCCGGCAGGACGTCGTCGTATGCCTGCCACCAGCCGCGCTTGCGGGCGTCCCGCGCCACCTGCACGAGCGCATCGATCTCGTCGCCCTCCACGCCGTAGAGGTCGAGGAGACCTCGCGCCACGGGCGGCATCACGGAGACCTGGGCGTTCTCGATGCGGCTCAGGGCGGACTTCGAGATGCCGACCTCTTTTGCCGCCTGGTCGGCCGTCATCCCCGTCTGCTCACGAAGTCGACGGAGGGCGGCGGCGAGTCGTCGGCGACGGACGGTCGGACTTCCGGTCATGCCGACCAGTGTGGAGTGTCCGGGCGTGATGCGCAACGACCCTGTCCCAAATCGGGAGTTGCGTAAGGGGATTGAACCGTGCACGATGAGTGAGGACTTTCTCCCCTTGGGTGACTGGAGGAGTAGGTCCGAAATTGCCCTGCTGCCGTACCGCCGAGGAAGGCTGCGGTGGCAGGTGCCGGGCGGGTCCGCAGGTGCGGGGCGGGTCGGCGGACCCGCCCTTCCATTGGCGAATCTCGACGAGAGGGGCTCCCGTCATGACTGAACGATGGGTGATCCACCTGCCGGTCGTCGTGAACGACCTGCTGTCCGCCCAGCGGCTGGCCCGGGTGATCGCGCACTGGACGCACGTGCTGCCGCAGACCGAGCCCGGCGGAACCACGGTGTCCCCGGAGGACGACCAGAACGTACGTCACTGGGTTTTCTGCGACCGGCGGGTGGGGGACGGGCAGCGCTGCCGACTCCGGCCCGACCACGACGGCGCGTGCGCACGGCGGTTCCGGGTGCGCTGACCGCCGTCGGTGCGTCACGCCGGGGCACCTGACAAATGTCACGGGCGGAAGGTGACGGCCGCGCCAAGGCCCAGGACGCCGCAGGCCGGAGCATCGTTGGCATGACCGACACCGCACCGGCCGTCGAACTGGCCGGACTCACCAAGACCTTCGGCCCGGTGACCGCCGTCGACGGGCTCAGCCTGCGGATCACCCCGGGTGAGGTGGTGGCCTTCCTCGGGCCCAACGGCGCCGGCAAGACCACCACTGTCGACATGCTGCTCGGGCTGGCCCGCCCGGACGCCGGCACGGTCCACGTCTTCGGCGGCAGCCCGACCGACGCCGTCCGGCTCGGCCGGGTCGCCGCCGTGATGCAGACCGGCGGCCTGCTCAAGGACCTCACCGTCGCCGAGACGGTACGGATGACCGCGCACTTCTACGGCCACACCCGCCCGGTGACCGAGGTGCTGGAACGCGCCGGCATCGCCGACATCGCCGACCGGGCGGTGGGCAAGTGCTCCGGCGGCCAGCAGCAGCGGCTGCGGTTCGCGCTGGCGCTGCTGCCCGACCCGGACCTGATGCTGCTGGACGAGCCGACCACCGGCATGGACGTCGAGGGCCGTCGCGACTTCTGGCAGGCGATCCGGGCCGACGCCCGTTCCGGCCGGACCGTGCTGTTCGCCACCCACTACCTGGACGAGGCCGATGCGTACGCGGACCGGATCGTGCTGGTGCGGGCCGGTCGGGTGGTCGCCGACGGCACCACCGCCGAGATCAAGAACCTGGCCGCCGGCCGGATCGTCCGGGCCACCCTGCCCGGCGCCGACCAGGCCGCGCTCGCCGCGCTGCCCGGCGTCCGGTCCGTCGAGGTACGCGGCGACGCGATCCTCGTGCACAGCGAGGACTCCGACGTCGTCGCCCGGCACCTGCTGACCCGGACCGACGCCCGGGACCTGGAGATCACCTCACGCAACCTCGAGGACGCCTTCCTCGCCCTGACCGCCGCCTGACCGGGAGCCCTCGCCATGACCACCACGTCGCCCACGTCCACCTCGCCCACGCCCGTCCGGGCCGACCGCCGACCCCCCGCCCTGGGCGGCTTCTCCGCCGCCGTACTCGGCATCGAGATCCGCCGGGTGTTGCGCAACCGCCGCACGCTGATGTTCATCCTGGTCATGCCCGCGGTGTTCTTCCTCCTCTTCGGCCTGCCCTCGCGCGGCGAGAAGCTCGACAACGGCCTTCCGGTCACCGGCTGGATCATGATCAGCCTCGCCGTGTACGCGGCCATGGTGGCCACCACGAGCGCCGGCGCCGCCGTGGCCACCGAGCGGGCGTTGGGGTGGAGCCGGCAGTTGCGGTTGACCCCGCTGCGCCCCGCCGCGTACGTGGCGACGAAGGTGGCCACCGCGATGGTGCTCGGCCTGGCCGGCGTACTCGTGGAGTTCGTGGTCGGCGCCGCCTCCGGCGTCCGGCTGCCGGCGCACGTCTGGGTGGAGTCCGGCCTGACCGCCTGGATCGGCTCGCTCGTCTTCGCCGCGTTCGGCCTGTTCGTCGGCTACCTCGCCCCGGCCGAGAACGTCATGCAGTTCATGGGCCCGGCGCTGGCCATCCTGGCCATGCTCGGCGGCCTGTTCGTCCCGCTCGATCTGCTGCCCGACGTGATGCGGCAGATCGCCACGTTCACCCCGGTGTACGGGGTCGGTCAGCTCGCCCGCGCGCCGCTGACCGGCACCGGGGTGGACTGGGCGGCGGTCGGCAACGTCGCCGCCTGGACTGCCTTCTTCGGTCTGGGCGCCGCCCGCCTGTTCCGCCGCGACACCACCCGGGTCTGACCGGGGCGGCGGGCACTAGCGTGGTGGGCGTGACGTCGCCGAACGCCCCGGCCCGGCCGGTGAACCGTCGCCACTGGCGGTTCACCGGCTGGCTGCTGGCGGCGGTCTGGCTCTTCTTCCTCAACATCCCGTTCCTCACCGCGCTGCACCAGCCGGAGCTGTGGCGGCGGCTGCTCGGGCTCGGCTCCGTGATCGCCTTCGGCGTGGCGTACGTGCTGATCTTCGAGTGGGGTCGGGCCCGCCGGCAGCGGCACCTCCCGACCCCGGTCGGCCGGGCCCGGCTGCTGCTCGCGCTGCTGCTCGCGCTCGGCCTGGTCGGCATCCCGGGCACCGGCGGGGACTGGCTGACCACGCTCGTGTTCGTGGCCGCCGCCGCGGTGTTCCTGCTGCCGCCGGTGGAGTCCCTGATCGTGGTGGTGCTGGCCGCGGTGACCCCACCCGTCGCCTCGCACCTGGTGCCCGGCTGGGAGTCGGAGAGCACGGTCGTCTTCGCGGTGCTGCTCGCCTCGTTCGCCATGTTCGGGGTGAGCCGGCTGGCCCAACGCAACGGCGAGTTGCAGGCCGCGCAACAGGAGATCCACCGGCTCGCGGTGGCCGAGGAACGCGCCCGTACCGCCCGGGACCTGCACGACATCCTCGGCCACTCGCTGACCGTGGTGGCGGTGAAGGCCGAGCTGGCGGGCCGGCTGCTGGAGTTGGACCCGGCCCGGGCGGCCACCGAGATCGCCGACGTGGAGCGGCTGGCCCGGGAGGCGCTCGCCGACGTGCGGGGCACCGTCGGGGCGTACCGCGGGGTGGATCTGGCGTCCGAGTTGGCCGGCGCCCGGTCGGCGCTGGCCGCCGCCGGCGTCGCCGCGGAGCTGCCGGAGACGGTGCCGGCGCTGCCGGCGGACCTGGACGAGCTGTTCGGCTGGGCGGTCCGCGAGGGGGTGACGAACGTGGTGCGGCACAGCGGCGCGCGGCGGTGCGTCATCCGGGTGGAACCGGCGGCGGTGGAGGTGCGCGACGACGGCCGGGGGCCGGCCGGCGCGGCGCCGACGACCGGGCACGGGCTGGTCGGGCTGCGCGAGCGGGCGGATCGCCTCGACGCCACCGTGACCGTCGCCCGGGCGCCCGGGCGCGGATTCCTGCTCCGGGTCACGGCGCCGGAGACGAACGGGAGGGTACGCGGGTGACCGAGCCGATCAGGCTGCTGCTCGCCGACGACCAGGCGCTGGTCCGGGGCGCGCTGGCCGCGCTGCTGTCGCTGGAGCCGGACCTCACCGTGGTGGCCGAGGTGAGCCGCGGCGACGAGGTGGTGCCGGAGGCACGGCGTACCCGGCCCGACGTGGCGCTGCTCGACGTGGAGATGCCCGGCCTGGACGGGGTGGCGGCGACGGCGGCGCTCCGGGCCGCGCTGCCCGGCTGCCGGGTGCTCGTGGTGACCACCTTCGGCCGGCCCGGCTACCTGCGCCGGGCGATGGAGGCGGGCGCGAACGGGTTCGTGGTCAAGGACACCCCGGCCCGGCAGCTCGCCGACGCGGTCCGCCGGGTGCACGCCGGCCTGCGGGTGGTCGACCCGACGCTTGCCGCCGAGACGCTGGCGACCGGGGCGAGCCCGCTCACCGAGCGGGAGACGGAGGTGCTGCGGACGGCCCGGGGCGGCGGCACGGTGGCCGAGCTGGCGGCGACGCTGCACCTGTCCGAGGGCACGGTCCGTAACCATCTGTCGGCGGCCATCGGCAAGACCGGCGCTCGCAACCGCGCCGACGCGGTCCGGTTGGCCGAGGCCAACGGCTGGCTGCTGGGGTGAAAGGCGGGGGCCCCGCTTAACAGGTGCTTGTTAAGCGGGGCCCCCGCCTCTACCGAATGCGTTAAGCGGGGCCCCCGCCTTACAGGCGGTCGACGACGACGAAGCTGGTGCCGGGGACCAGTTCGGCGAGGAGTTGGCGTTGGGCGCTGCGGGTCAGCCGGATGCAGCCGTTCGTGACGTCCTCGCCGAGCGTGTCGTCGTTGTACCAGGTGTGCAGTCCGATGTGGGCGCCGCGCAGCCCGGTGGGCACCGCGTCCGGGTCGTCGGGGATCGCGCCGAGCGCGAAGATGTCGACCCCGCCGTAGACCTCCTCCGGGGGCGGCGTGCGGCCCAGCACGAAGGTGCGGCCGAGCGGGGTGAGCTGACCGGGCATGCCGAGGCTGACCGGCCAGGTGTGTACCGTCCGACCGTCCCGGCGCCAGGTGAGCCGGTGGGTGCGGCGTTCCACCACGATCTGGTCGCGTAGCACCACCGTGGTCCAGCCGCCGGCGGGCAGCCAGGCGATGGTGCGGTTGGCCGAGGGGAGCAGCACCGCGGTCCAGCCGACCCGGCGTTCCACGATCGGCACGGTCAGCCGGACGCCGCTGATGGTCGGCGCGAGGAACGCCAGCGGCCGGCCGCCGGGCGCGTCGTACGCGGCGATCTTGCGGTTCGGTCGGACCCCCTCGGGCAGCGGCCCGGTGTCGGCGGGGGACGGGTCGGCGGGGAAGCCGCGGGGCGCCGGATCGTAGGTGACCACCGGCAGGTCGGCCGGCGCGGGCGCGGCGGGTGGCACGGACTCCACGGGCGTCGGGCTGGCGGGCGCCGGGGTGGTCGGGCCGGCGACGACGGGCGTGGGCGGCGGGGCGCCGGTGAGGGCGTGGCCGACCAGCAGGGCGGTGGCCACCAGCAGCGGTACGCCGAGCGCGGCGAACAGCCAGCCGGACAGTCGCCGCCCAGAAATCTGGTCAAAAGGCACGAAAACGACTTTAACCGACCGGAGGCCCCCGCGCCGTGAACTGCGGTACGGGGGCCTCCGGACCGGGTCAGCTCAGCTTCGCGCCGACGTGGATGGCGATCGCGTCGTGCGCGTTGACGGTCGCGGCGAACCAGCCGGACGGGTCCACGGTGACCACCGGCCCGCTGCACGAGCCGTTGCGGAACGTGCCGTGGACGACGTCGCAGTAGCGCCCGGCCGGCAGCCCGGTGTAGTACGACCGGCCGCTGATCGCGAAGTCCTCGTCGTTGAGCGTCAGGTAGCCCTTGCCCGCCCGGCTGAACGCGATGTGCTGGTAGCCGTTGTCGTACCAGTTGGCGACCGCCGCGCCCTCCGTGGCGTTGCGGAAGCCGACCATGTTGGCGATCACCGGCCAGCGGTGCTCGCACTCCCAGCCGGAGTAGCAGGTGGTGTTGGTGATCCGGTTGCTGCCGTCCGAGGGCGGGCCCTGGTCCTTGTTGCTGAACGTGAAGCTCGACATCACCGCCGGGGTGCCGTACGGCCAGGCCAGCATGAAGGCGTTGGCGAGCGCGTACTCGCCGCGGTCGCGGTAGGTGAGCACGCCGCCGTCGCGCTGGGTGTCGTGGTTGTCGGTGAAGACCACCGCGGATCCGCCCGGCAGGTAGCCCCAGGACTCGCCGAAGGTCCTCAGGTACGCCAGGCGCTCGCTGGTGAACATCCGGGCCAGGTCCTTGCCGTAGCGGAACTCGTGCACGTCGCCGTTGCCGGTGTACTCGGTCGGCTGCACCGGCTCACCCGCGCCGTAGATGACCTCCTGCACCAGGTAGGCCGGGCGGGACAGCCGGGCCTTGATCGCCGCGATGTCGGCGGCCGGCATGTGCTTGCTGCCGTCCAGCCGGAACCCGTCGACGCCGAGCGAGAGCAGGTCGTTGAGGTACGCGGCCAGCCGGCCGCGGACGTAGTCCGACTCGGTCTTCAGGTCGGCGAGGTTCACCAGCTCGCAGTTCTGCACCTCGTACCGGTCGTGGTAGTTGGCGATGTCGTTGGTGCCGTTGCGCCCGCAGTAGTGGAAGTCCGCCGCGGAGTAGGTGCCCGGGTAGGTGTAGTGCCCGTACGACGTGCCGGCCCACCCGGTCCCGCCGTTGTCCTGGCCGGACATGTGGTTGACCACCGCGTCGACGATCACCTTGACGCCGGCGTTGTGGCAGGTGTTGACCATGGACTGGAACTGGGCGCGGGTGCCCTTGCGGGACTCGATCCGGTAGCTGACCGGCTGGTAGGACACCCACCACGGGCTGCTGTTCACGTGTTCCTGCGGCGGGGACACCTGGACGTAGCCGTAGCCGGCGGGGCCGAGCGTGCTCGTGCACTCGCTGGCCACCGAGGTCCAGTTCCACTCGAAGAGCTGGACGATGACCTTCTTGCCGCCGGCGGGGGAGGCGGCGGCCGGGGGTGCCGCCACGGTGGTCGGGACGAGCAGGCTCGCGGCCACGCCCAGGGCGAGCGCGGCGGCGCGGCATCGGCGTCGATGCATCAGGACTCCTGCGGGCGTCGGTGCCGACTTCTTGCAGTCGGCACTGAAATTTTCCGCAAGGTTACGAGCGTGTTGCACAACATGTCAATGCATGGGCATCCGTCGTTGCGTACGGCGCTACACGCGCGCCCGGTCGGGACGGTTCGAGGAATCGGTCGAGAAATTCGCCACCGGAGGTGATCCGTGCGGGCCGTCGCTCCGTACCTGAGTGGGGAGCAGGGTCGGCCGGTGGGGGCGCCGCCGCGAGACGATCGAGGAGCAGATGGGCCGGGCACAGCAGAACGAGAAGTCGACGACCGTCCGGACCACCACCAGTAGCCGTGGTGTCCGGACCATGTCGAAGTCCGCGATGGTGGCACTCGGCGCCTCCGCGCTCGGCCTGGTGTGGGCCGGTGTGGAGCTGGCCGGCGCCGGTGGCGTCATGTACTCGTACGGGTTCTTCTTCACCGAGTTCTTCGCCGGGGTGGTCGCCCTGGTGTCGCTCAGCCTCACCGTGATGCTGGGGCTGCTCGCCACCGACCGGCTGGTGCTGCTCATCCGGCACCGGGTGCTGCTCCAGTCGGCGCACCGCGCCACCGGCGTGCTCGGCGTGGCGGGGCTGGTGTTCCACGTCATCACCAAGATCGCGATCGGCCGGGCCGGTCCGACCGACGCGGTGGTGCCGTTCGTCGGCGGCAACGGCCTCTACGTCGGGCTGGGCACCGTCGCCGCGCTGCTGATGGTCGGCGTGCTCTGGACCGGCCTGATCCGGGTCCGGTTCGCCGGCGTCGGGCCGAAGTGGTTCTGGCGGTCGCTGCACTCGATGGCGTACGTGTCCTGGCCGTTCGCGCTCTTCCACGGGCTCAACGCCGGCCGGGCCGCGAAGAGCTGGGTGGTGCTCAGCTATCTCGCGTGCGTGCTGCTCGTGCTGGTGGCGCTGCTGGTGCGCCTCTCCGTCCACCTCGGCAAGCGCAGCCGCGAACAGCACCAGGCCGCCGCGCTGAACAAGGCGATGGCCGGCAAGGGCGAGGAACGTACCGGCGTGTTCGCGGCGCTGACCCGCAAGAAGGCCGCCGGCAAGGAGGAGAGCGGCGCCGGCAAGGGCCGCTGGGCCGAGACCACCACCACCTGGACCGCGCCGGCCGGCACCGCCCGGCAGCGCGACCCCGAGCGCTTCGCCGTACCCGTGGTGCCGGAGCCCGGGTCGCTGCGCGAACCGGTCCGCGCGGCCACCGCCCGGCGACGCGCCGAGGAACCGGCCGAGCCGGTCCGCCGCGCCCGGACCCAGGAGGCCCCGGCCGCGCCGCGCACGTCCCGGCGTCGCGACGACGACCGGGTGACCACCACGCGGGTACGCGACGACGAGCGCGAGCCGGCGCGCCGGAGCCGGGACTCCGAGCGGGTGTCCGCCGTCCGGCGCAACACCGGGGAACTGGAGCCGGTCGGCCGGCGGGACGAGGAACGGCCCCGCCGTCGCCGTCGCGACACCGAGGAACGGGTCAGCCGCCGGTCCGGGGCCGACGAGGACATGGCCGTGCAGTACTCCGCGCCGCCGGAGAGCGGTGGCCGGCACTCCGCCCCGCCGGACACCGGGGGCCGCCACTCCGCGCCGCCGGACAGCAGCCGGTACGCCACCGCGGCCGAGGTGGCCCGCTACTCCGCGCCGCCGCGCCCGAGCGACGAGGCGGAGGAGCCGTGGGACAGCCCGCGCCGCTGGGCGAGCGAGCCGATCTCGGCCGGTCCGATCTCAGCGGGCCCGATCTCCGGCACCCCGATCTCGGCCGAGCCGCGCAGCGGCGCCGGCCGGCGCTACCGGGACGAGGAGGACGTGCCGGAGGAGCCGGACTACTGGCGCCCGCCGGCCCGCTACGCCGCCGACGACGACGTCTTTGTCGACGACACCCCCACGCTCGTCGACCTCGCCTCCCGCCGGGCCATGCGCGCCACCAAGGAGACCCGCTCCGGCCGCCGCAAGAAGGCCGACGCGGACGCGGTCGACGGCGCGTACTGGGCCGGGCTGCGGGGTGAGGCCCGGTGATGCGGACGACCGTCCCGCCGGTCGCCTGCGTCGGGGAGCCCCGGCTCACCGCCGGGTTCTCCGAGTTCGGCCGGCTGGACCTGCTCGCGCACGAGGAGGTGCACGGCCCGATCGGCCCGATGGAGCCGGGCGCGTTGCTCCGGCTCGCCGAGGCCATCGACCTCAAGGGCAAGGGCGGGGCGGGCTTCCCGTTCGCCCGCAAGCTGCGCGCGGTGCTGGAGTCCTGCGAGCGGCAGGACCTCGCCGCCGTGGTGGTGGTCAACGCCACCGAGGGCGAGCCGGCGAGCTGGAAGGACAAGGTGCTGCTCACCCGGGCCCCGCACCTCATCCTGGACGGCGCCGCGCTCGCCGCGTTCGCGCTCGACGCCGAGGAGATCGTGATCGGGGTGGCCGACGACGACGTGGGCCGGCCCTCGCTGACCGAGGCGTTGCAGGAACGGCGGATGCCGGTGCCGACCACCATCGTCACCGTGCCGCACCGGTTCATCTCCGGCGAGGGCGGCGCGCTCGTCAACGGCATCAACGGGTTGCCGCACATCCCGCCCGGCACCAAGAAGCGGTCGAGCGACTCCGGCGTCAACGGGCTGCCCACCCTGCTCTCCAACGCCGAGACGTACTCCCAGCTCGCCATCGCCGCCCGGATCGGCCCGTACGAGTACGCGGCGCTCGGCACCGACGACGAGCCGGGCACGGTGCTGCTCACCGTCACCGGGTCGGCGAAACGGCCGGCCGTGGTGGAGTGCGCCGCCGGCACCCCGCTGCGCGAGATCCTCGACCTGTGCGAGGTGCCGCCCGGCCCGGGCATCCTGATGGGCGGCTACCACGGCAAGTGGATCACCGCCGAGGCGGCCGACCGGGCCGAGGTCTCCCGCAAGGGCCTCACCGCGGTCGGCGGGACGCTCGGCGCCGGCATCATCGTGCCGCTCGGCGCCGACACCTGCCCGCTCGGCGAGGCCGCCCAGGTGGTCCGCTACCTGGCCGGCGAGTCCGCCGGGCAGTGCGGCCCGTGCAAGATGGGCCTGCCCGACCTGGCCCGCTCCGTCGACCTCGCGGTCTCCGGCAGCGCGCCGATCGAGCTGGTCCGGGCCGCGGCCGGCGACGTCAAGGGACGCGGCGCGTGCAGCCACCCCGACGGCACCGCCCGGTTCGCGTTGTCCGCCATGGAGGTGTTCGCCGACGACCTGCGGCTGCACGCCACCGGCGAGGGCTGCGGCAAGCGGGTCAAGGGCACGATGGGCCTGCCCGGCTCGCCCGACGGCAACCCGCAGAAACTCACCCTCGACTGGTCCCGCTGCGACGGCCACGGGCTCTGCGCGCACGTGGTGCCGGACTTCATCCGGCTCGACGGCAACGGCTACCCGGCCTTCCCGCCCACCCCGGTGCCGACCTGGCTGCGCGAGGGCGCGCTCAAGGCGGTCAAGGTCTGTCCCGAACTCGCGCTCCGGCTGGTCAAGTCCGACTAGCCGGCCACTCCAGGAGCCGCCGATGCCACCCCGTACCGTCCGACACCTCGGCGCCGCCACCGTGCTGGCCGCCACGCTCGCCGGCACGGCGGCCTGCGCGGTCGGCGCGGACCGGCCCGACGCGCCGGTGGACGCGGTGGCCGCCGCGCCCTCCGCCGCCGCGACCACCACCGGCCCGGCCGCGACCGCCTCGCCGGCCGCGCCGGCGACGGTCCCCACGGCGCTGTCGTTCGCCGGAAAGACCCTCGACGGTACGGCGTTCTCCGCCGCCGCCCTCGCCGGGCGGCCGGTCGTGCTCTGGTTCTGGGCGCCCTGGTGCGCCACGTGCGCCAGCCAGGCGTGGACCGTCGCCGAGATCGCCCCGAAGTACCGGGACACCGTGCCGATCGTCGGCGTCGCCGGGCTGGGCGAGCAGAAGGCGATGAAGGAGTTCGTCACCGAGTTCGACCTGGCCGGCACCCCGCAACTCGACGACCGGGCCGGCGCGGTGTGGCGCCGGTTCAAGGTGGTCGAGCAGAGCACGTTCGTGGTCCTCGACCGGGACGGCAAGGTGATCCACCAGGGCTTCCTGGACGGCGACGCGCTGACCCGGCAGGTCGAGACGCTGGCCCGGGGATGACCGGCGCGCTGCTGCTCGCGCTGACCGCCGGCATGCTCGGCGCGGTCAACCCGTGCGGCTTCGCGATGCTGCCCGCGTACCTGTCGTTGCTGGTGGCCGGCCCCGGCGACGGGCGCGCGGTCGGCCGGGCGCTCACCGCGACCGCCGGGCTGACTCTCGGGTACGCGCTCGTCTTCGGCGCGTTCGGGCTGGCCGTGGCCCCGGCCGCCGACTGGCTGCGCCCCAGGCTGCCCTGGCTGACCGTCACCCTCGGCGTGCTGCTGGCGCTGGCCGGCGTCTGGTTGCTCGCCGGCCGGCGGCTGCCCGCGCCGCGCCCGTTCACCACCGCGCCCCGGCTCACCCGCACCTGGCCGTCCATGACGCTGTTCGGCGCCGCGTACGCGCTCACGTCGCTCACCTGCGCGATCGCGCCGTTCCTGGCGATCGTGGTGACGAGCCTGCGGGCCGGTTCACCGCTGCGCGGGCTGGCGCTGTTCGGCGCGTACGCCCTCGGGATGGCCCTGGTGGTCGGCGTGGCCGCGCTCGCGGTGGCGTTGCTGCGCGGCCGGGTCGTGGCCCGGCTGCGCGGCGCCGGCGCGTGGGTGCCGCGCCTGAGCGGCCTGGTGCTGCTGGTCGCCGGCGGCTACGTCGCCTGGTACGGCTGGTACGAGGTGCGGCTGGCCCAGGGCCGGCACGACGCCTTCGGCGACCCGGTGGTGGTGGCCGCCGCCACCGTCCAGCAGGCGCTGGTACGCACGCTCGACAGCGCCGGCCCGGCGTTGCTCGCCGCGCTCGCGCTCGCGCTGCTCGCGCTGGTAAGGAGGGGCCCCCGCTTAACGTATTCGGTAGAGGAAGGGGCCCCGCTTAACACCACAGCCGACACCACGCCAGACGCACGACGGGGGCCGGCGGAACCGGCCCCCGTGCGTCAGGTGATCAGCGGGTCGGAGTGAGACGGTCGGTGCCGAGCTTGTCGCGCAGCACCTCCGGCACCACCACCGAGCCGTCGGGCTGCTGGCACTGCTCCAGGATGGCCGGGAACAGCCGGCTGGTGGCCAGCGCCGACCCGTTGAGGGTGTGCACGAACCGGGTCTGCTTGCCGCCCGGCTCGCGGTAGCGGATGGCCGCCCGGCGGGCCTGGTAGTCGCCGGCCCAGGACACCGACGACACCTCCTTGTACTTCCCGGTGCTCGGCATCCAGACCTCGACGTCGAGCGTCTTCTTCATCGAGGCGCTGGCGTCGTCGGCGGCCAGCAGGCTGGTCTGGAAGTGCAGGCCGAGCGCGTCGACCAGGCCCTCGACGTGACCCACCATCGCCTCCAGCGCGGCGTCGGCCTGCTCCGGCAGCGTGAACTGGAAGATCTCCACCTTGTTGAACTGGTGGCCGCGCACCGTGCCCCGCTCGTCGGAGTGCGAGCCGGCCGCCTCACGCCGGTAGCAGGGCGTGTAGGCGAACGCCTTCAGCGGCAGCTTCGACGTCTCCAGGATCTCGTCCTGGTAGGCGCCGAGGATCGCCGTCTCCGCCGTGGGCAGCAGGAACTGGCCGCGCGGGGCGGACTGCCGGTCCAGGTGGTAGACGTCGTCGTAGAACTTCGGGAACTGCCCGGCGGCGAAACCGGCGGTGTCCAGCAGCAGGTGCGGCGGGAGCAGGAACTCGTACCCGGCTTGGACGTTCCGCTCGATCAGCCAGTTGACGAGCGCCCACTCCAGGCGGGCGCCCAGGCCGGTGTACATCCAGAAGCCGGAGCCCCCGAGCTTCACGCCCCGCTCGTGGTCGACCAGGCCGAGCGCGCGGCTCAACTCCACGTGGTCGCGGACCTTCTCGATGGCCGGCGCCGCGCCGAACGTCCGCACCACCCGGTTGGCCTCCTTGCCGCCGGCGACCACGTCGTCGGCGGGCAGGTTGGGCAGCTCGCTCATCGCCGAGCGCAGCCGGGACTGCACCTCGTCGAGCTGGGACTCCAGCTCCGCGAGCTGCTTGCGCTCGGCCTCCGGGGCGACCGGCTGCGGCGTGGCGCCGGACCGCTTCGCCTCCGCGTACGCGCGCGCCTCGGCCTTGCGGCGCTGCCGCTCGGCGTCGATCTCCGTGATCAGGGCGCGTCGCTCCTGGTCGAGCCGCTGGACGTCGTCAAGCGCCCGGGTGACCTCGGCGGGATCCAGACGCTTCGCCAGCGCGGTCGCCACCGCCTCGCGATCCTTCCGGATCAACTCCATGTCGAGCATGCTGCTCGTACGCCTCCGTCCAGGCAGTCAGGTGGGACCCCAAGATGCTACCGTCGCCGCCCCGCCGGCCCGGGGCCGGACTACAGGCGCACCGGCATGAGGATGGAGAACGCACGCGCGTCGTCGGCCCGGCGCACCGCCAGCGGCGTGATCGGCCCGTCCAGCTCCAGCACGAGCTGGCCGCCGCCGGCGTCCAGCGCGTCGAGCAGGTACTCCCGGTTCAGCCCGACCCGCAGCCCACCATCCGCGCCACCGCCCGCGCCGTCCGGGCCGTCGGCGGCCCCGGCGGTGGTGGGGTCGACGAGCCGCAGCTCACCCCGGCCGTCCAGGCCGAGCGCGACCACCTCGTGCGCGACGCCGTCGTGCGTGCGGTGACATACCCGGACGCCGTCGGCGCGCAGCGCCGCGCGCAACGCCGCGCCGTCCACCGGGATGCGGTACGCGGGCGCGTCGCCGAGCTGCGTGCGTAGCAGCCGGCGGTAGTCCGGGAAGTCGTACGGCAGCGGGACGGCGGTCAGCGTACGGTCGGCCACGGAGAACGTCACCCGGTCCGCGACGACGGCTTCCACGGTGGCCGCGCCGGTGTCGAGCAGCGCGCGCAGCTCGTCCACGGCGGCCACCGGCAGCAGCGCGCCCACCGGCGGGCCGTCGACCGTGGCGTCGACCCGGGCCACCGCCAGCCGGTGCCGGTCGGTGGCGATCAGGTGTACGCCGTCCGGCTCGACCGTCAGCAGCACGCCGCTCAGGGCCGGCAGCTCCGGGTCGGTGCCGACGGCGAAGCGTACGGCGGCGACGGCGGCGGTCAGGTCGGTGCGGGACAGCACGAGGCGGGTGGTCACGACGGTCTCCTCCGGGTCGATCAGGCTACGGATCCGGGAGAGCTCGCGACGCGCGTCGGCGAGGCCGTCCTCCAGCCGGCGCAGGTGCGCGTCAAGCAGGCGGTGCACCTCGGCCGGATGGTGCCGGTGCCGCAGCGCCTCCGCGATGCCGGCCAGCGGCATGCCGACCCGGCGCAGCCCGGCCACCAGGCGGGCCGGAGCCACCTGGTCGCCGGTGTACCAGCGGTAGCCGGTCACCGGATCCACCCGGGCCGGCGGCAGCACGCCGCAGCGGTCGTAGAACCGCAGCGCGCTCACCGTCAACCCGCTGGCCCGGGCCAGCTCACCGATGCTGCGAAGCTCGCTCTCCACGGCCGTCATCCTGTGCCCTCCACCGGGTCGAGGGTCAACGTCCCAAGGTGTTAAGCGGGGGCCCCGCCTCTACCAAATGCGTTAAGCGGGGGCCCCGCCTTACCCCTCCAGCGTGCGGAAGGTGATGCCGGCGCGCACCAGGCGGTCCAGGAGCGCGTCGCCCATCGCGGCCACCGGGGTGAGCTGGCCGGCGGTCTCCGGCAGGTCGTCGAAGGCCAGGCAGAGCGCCGACTCGGCGAGCATCTTGGCGGTCTCGTCGTAGCCGGGGTCGCCGCCGGCCACCTCGGTCACCACCCGCCGGCCCCCGCCGGCGCCCACGAACCGCACCCGGAACCAGGACTTCGCCCGCTGTTCGGCGCTCGGCCCCTGCCCGGAGGCGAGCCGGCCGAGCAGCCACCGCCGGGTCGGCGGCAGCTTCACCAGCCCCATCACCCCGGCCAGCCCGACCCCGGCGACGAGCACCGTGGGCAGTCGCTTCAGCGCGGCGAAGTGCCGGTACCGGAAGTCCGGGCCGTACTCCGGGCGGGCCGCCGCCGACCGGCGGACGACCTGCGGGTCGATGGTGGGCAGCGGCACCGCCCACTGGCCGAACTCGGGTATCCGCCCGACCTTGCCCGGCACCGCGCGTACCCGCCGCCCGTCCGGTCGCGGCTCGACCGCCCGGCGGGCCTTCGCCGCCCGGCTCGTCTCGCCGGTGCGGGAGAACGCGGTGAGCGCCGAATGGTAGGTCCCGGCGGAGAACCGGCCGCCGGCCCGGACGTAGCCGTCCACGGTGACCGGCCCGTCCGTGGGGAGTTGCGTGACCGTGTACCAGACGCCCAGGTCGTGCGGGATCGAGTCGAAGCCGCAGGCGTGCACCAGGCGGGCCCCGGTGCGCACCGCCTCGGCGTGGTGCCGCACGTACATCAGGTCGACGAACTCCGGCTCACCGGTGATGTCGAGGTAGTCGGTGCCGGCGGCGGCGCAGGCGGCCACCAGCGGCTCGCCGTGGTGCACGTACGGGCCGACCGTGGTGGCGACCACCCGGGCGCTGTCCGCGACCGCCCGCAGCGACGCCGCGTCGGTCACGTCCGCGGTGAGCAGCGGCAGCTCGGCCAGCCCGGGATCGATCGCGGCCAGCCGGTCACGCACGGCGGCCAGCTTGGCCGGGTTGCGCCCGGCGAGCGCCCAGCGCAGCCGGTCCGGCGCGTGCCGGGCCAGGTACTCGGCGGTGAGGCCGCCGGTGAAGCCGGTGGCGCCGAACAGGACCAGGTCGTACGTGCGGTCGGTGGGCATCCGCCGAGTGTGCCATCCGCGCCGGCCGGGATCACGGGGTGAACGCCACCCGGACGCATCCGTCCGTCCGGTCGCGGAACAGCGCGTAGCCGTGCGCGCCCCGGTCCAGCGGCAGCCGGTGGGTGGCGAGGTGCTCGGTGACCAGCTCGCCCCGGGCCATCCGGTCCAGCAGCGCGGGGATGGCGTCCGGCCCGGCCCGGCTGCCGCCGCGTACGGCCAGGCCCTTGTCCGTCACCGCGCCGAGCGGGAACCGGTCCACGAACGGCGTCCCGCCGCCGAGCACCACCACCGTGCCGCCCTTGCGGCAGGCGTGCACCGCCTCGCGGAGCGCCACCCCGCCGTCCGGACCGGCCGACGGCCAGCGCGCCGGGGCCGACGGCGGGCCGGTCGCGTCCACGCAGACGTCCGGCCCCCGGCCGCCGCTGCGTTCCCGCAGCTCGGCGAGGACGTCCACGGACCGGTGGTGGAGCGGCTCGGCGCCGGTGTGCCGGGCGGCCATCCGCAGCCGGTCGTCGTGTTCGTCGACCACGAGCACGCGGGCCGCGCCGCGGTCCACGGCCGCCCCGGCGGTGAGCTGGCCGACCGCGCCCGCGCCCCAGACGGCCACCACGTCGCCCGGGCCGACGCCACCGACCTCCACCCCGTGCCAGCCGGCCGGCGCGGCGTCCGCGGCGAAGACCGCCCGGTCGTCGTCGACCTCCTCCGGGACGGCGTGCGCGCCGACGTCGGCGTAGGGCACCCGGACGTACTCGGCGTGGCCACCGGCGAAGCCGCCGAGGCGGGCGGGCCGGCCGTAGCACCCGGCGGCGGGCGGTCCCCACTCCGGCTCGGCCGCCGCGCCGCCGGTCCCGTTGTCGCAGCAGGCCAGCAACCCCTGCCGGCAGAACCAGCACGAACCGCAGGCGACCGCCGCGCCGACCACCACCCGGTCGGCGACCCGGTGCCGGCGTACGTCCGGCCCGACCTCGACCACCTCGCCGAGGAACTCGTGCCCGAGCACCTCGCCGGCCGCCGCCTCGGGCACCCGCCCGGCCAGCAACGGCAGGTCGCCGCCGCAGGTCACGCTGCGCCGCACCCGGACGATCACGTCGCGGGCGTTGCGCAGCTCCGGGTCGGGGACCTGGCGTACGGCGAGCGCGCCGGCGCCCTCCCAGCACAGCGCCCTCACCGCGCCGTCCCCGGGCGGTCGAGCGGCGAGCGGTCCGCCCGCAGCACCTCGCCGGTCTCCAGGAGCTGCCGGGTCTCCCGGAGCACCTGCCGCAGGAACCGGCCCGGGTCGTCGCCGACCAGGTGCGCGGCGAGCCCGGGCAGCGTCGGCGCCCCGCCCAGCGGGCGTACCGCCAGCTCGGTGCCGCGCCCGCCGGGGGCCGGGCGGGCCCACACCTCGACCGCGCCGTCGAGCCGGCGCAGCGGCTCGGGCCACCGCCCGGCCGGGAGCACCTGCTCGGGCCGCCCGGTCACGGTCACCACCTGCCAGCGCGCCGGCCGCGGGTCGGTCGCGGCCCGCCGCCGTACGAGGGCACGCGCGCCGCCGGCCACCACGGCGAGTACGCCGGCGGCAAGTCGTCCGGTCCGAGCCACAGGCCCTCCCGAGGTCGCGGTCACTCCGGGCGGCGGCCGGCGGTGCGCGCCGGCCTCCCGCGTCCCTCCACGGTCGCGGCGGCCCGGGTGACCCGGGTTCGCCCCGAAGGGGTGAACCGGCGCGGGCCGGGTAACCGCCCCGCGCACCGACGGGGGAGGGACGCATGCCGCAGGAGGCCGACCGGGCCGGGTTCGCCACCGTGCCAACCGGGACCGCCGCGCCGCCTGGGATCGCCGCGCCGTCCCGGGTCGCCGGGCCGCCGCTGCTGGCGTCCCGGTTGACGCCGCCCCCGCCGCCCGAACCGGCGGTGCTGCGCCCCCGGCTGGTGGACCGGCTGGAGCGGGGGGCGGCGGGACCGGTCACGTTGCTCCTCGCGCCGGCCGGCTGGGGCAAGACGGCCCTGCTGTCCGGTTGGGCGCGGGCGGCGCGGTCCGGTCCGGCGCCGGTCTGGGTGAGCGTGGCCGACGGCGACACCGCCGGGCGGCTCTGGGCGTACCTGGCCGCGGCGCTGCGCACCGCGGTCGCCGGGAACCCGGAGGAGGGGCCGCCCCCACCGGTGCCGGACGGCCCGCCCCGGCCGGAGCAGGTGGAGGCGCTCGCCGCCGCGCTCGCCGAGCGGGAGCACCAGGTGCTGCTGGTCCTGGACGATCTGCACCGGGTGACCGACCCGGCGGCGCTGGCCGGGCTGGAGTTTCTGCTCCGCCACGGCGACGGGCGGCTGCGGCTGGTGGCCGCCGCGCGGCGGGAACCGCAGTTGTCGCTGCACCGGTGGCGGTTGGCCGGTGAGCTGACCGTGCTCGGTCCGGACGAGCTGTCGTTCACCGTCGACGAGGTGGCCGACCTGCTTGTCGCGCACGGCGTGCCGGTGCCGGCCGAGGCGGTGTCCCGGCTCACCTCGCGGACCGCGGGGTGGCCGGCCGGGCTGCGGTTCGCCGCGCTGGCGCTCGGCGCCGGCGTCGACCCGGCCCGCGCGGTGGACCACTTCACCGGCGACCAGCCGGACGTGGCCGCGTACCTGCGTGGCGAGGTGCTCGCGCCGCTGGACCCGGCGGCCCGCGACGTGCTGCGCCTCGGCGCGGTGGCGGTCGCGCTCCACGCCGACCTGGCGGTCACGGTGACCGGGCGGGCCGACGCCGGGCGCCTGTTGGCCGAGGCGGCCCGCGACGGCGGCTTCGTGCAGTCCGACGGCGGCAGCCCGCCCTGGTACCGACCGCACCCGCTCCTGGCCGACCTGCTCCGCGACGAGCTGAGCCGGCTGCCCGCCGACGAGCTGCGTGAGCTGCACCGGCGGGCGGCCGGCTGGTTCGCCGCGCACGACCGGCCAGCCGAGGCGCTGCGGCACGCGCTCGCCGCCGGCGAGTGGGCCGACGCCACCGACCTGCTGATCACCCGCTGGCCGGAGCTGGCGCCGGGCGAGCCGGACCGGGCCGCCGCGCCGGCACCGCCCGAGCCGCCGGCCGAGGCGGTCCGCCGGGATCCCGAGCTGGCGCTGGCGGCAGCCGCCGAGCGGGCGTACGCCGGGGACCCGGCCGCCGCCGGCGGGCAGGTGCGGCGGGCGCTCGCCCACGCCGCCGACCTGCCGGCGCCGCGCCGCGACCGGTTCCGCCGGCTGGCCACCGCGGTCGAGATCAGCCTGGCCCGGCTCGCCGACGACCACCAGGAGGTACGCCGGGCCGCCGACCGCCTGCTCGCCACCGCGCCCGGCGGACCGACCGCGTCCACCGTGCCCGGCGTGCCGACCGCGTCCACCGTGCCCGGCGGGCCTGCCGGTCCCGGCGTCGACCCGCGTGCCGGGAGCGTCGATGCGGACGACGTACGGGCGGTCGCGGGCGCCGCGCTGGGGCTGGTGACGTTGGCCGAGGGGGACCTGCCGGCGGCGGGCGGGTGGTTCGGCACGGCGCTCGCGGCGGCGCGACGGGCCGGCCGGCCGCGGACCGAGCTGCTCTGCGCCAGCCGGTCGGCGGTGCTGGAGGCGGCCCGGGGCGCGCTGCGTGCCGCCGAGGAACACGCCCGGGCGGCCCTGTCCATGCCGCCCTGCCAGGGCTGGTCGTCGCGGGCGGACTGCGGCTACGCGTACCTGGCGTTGGCGCTCGTGGCCTGGCACCGGGACCGGCCGGCGGAGGCGGCGGCCCACCTGGCGCTCGCCGGGCCGGCCGGCGCGGAGCCGGGCGGGGCGGCACTGGCCGCGCTCTGCCGGGCCGGGCTGCTGGCCGACGGCGGCCAGCCGGCGACGGCGTCGCGCACGCTCACCGCGGCCCGGACGGTGGCGCCCGGCGGCGAGATGGCGGCCTGGCTCACCGCCGGGGAGGCCCAACTCCGCGCCGCGGCCGGTGACCTGGGCGGGGCCCGCGCGTTGCTGGACGAGACGGGCGGCGACCCGACCGATCCGGCGCTGGCGCTGGCGTCCGCCCGGCTGTGGTTGCGGTCCGGTGACCCCCGCGCGGCCGAGCGGGCGCTGCCCGACTGGACCGATCCGGCCGCGACCGGCTGGCCGTTGCCGGTCCGGCTGGGGGCCGGACTGCTCGACGCGGCGCTGGCCGGGGCGGCGGGGGACGGGCGGCGGGCCGGGCGGCTGCTGGAGGAGGTGCTGGCACTGGCCGAGCCGGAGGGCTGCCGGCGCGTCTTCACCCGGGCCGAGCCGGGGGTACGCGACCTGCTGGCCACCCACCGGGACACCGGCACCGCCTACTGGGCGACCGTGGACGACCTGGTGCGCGACGTGGACGCGCGGCGGACGGACGGGACGCCGGAGGTGCCGGCGCGGGCCTTGGACGAGCCGCTCACCGAACGGGAGCTGACCGTCCTGCGCTACCTGCAGAGCATCCTGACCAACGTGGAGATCGCCGCCGAGCTGTCGTTGTCGGTCAACACGGTGAAGACCCACGTACGCAACATCTACCGCAAGCTCGACGCGACCCGCCGCCGGGAGGCGGTCCGGCGGGCACGCGAGCTGCGGCTGATCTGACCGACCCGCTCAGGCGCCGGCGGCGGAGTCCACCACGGCCAGGAGTTCGGCCAGTTCGTAGCCGCCGTCGTGGCGGACGTCGTTGACGAACAGCGACGGGGTGCCGGTGACCCCGCTGCGGATCCCGCCCACGAAGTCCTGCCGGACCCGGTCGGCGTGGGCCTGCCGGGCCACCTCCGCGTTGACCTCGTCGAGCGGCAGGCCGACCTGCTCGACGCCGAGCGACAGGTGCACCGGATCGAGCTGGTCCTGGTGCTCGTAGAGCCAGTCGTGCATCTCCCAGAACCGGCCTCGTGCGCCGGCGGCCTCGGCGGTCTCGGCCGCGTTCTCCGCGTGCGGGTGGACGTTCGTGATCGGGAAGTGGCGGTACGCCAGCCGCACCGTGTCGGCCCGCTGGCGCAGCACCTCGGCCAGGTTCGGGTAGGCGGCGCCGCAGTACCGGCACTGGAAGTCGCCGTACTCGACGATCGTCACCGGGGCGTCGGACGGCCCGCGGACGTGGTCCCGCTCGGTGACCGGGACGCGCAGCCGCGCGGTGGTGACCTGCAACGGTGTGCTCATCGGGCGCTCACCCGCCGCCCGGGTGCGATCAGCCCGTTCGGATCACTCATGCCTCCCACCCTGGCCCGCGCCCGGGTGAGGCCGGCTCACCCGGGTCGGGTGGTATCGGCGCTCACCCCACCCGGACGGTGATCCGGTTGCTCAGCCCGCGTACGCCGGGCAGCCGGCCGACCGCGCGGTCGGCGGCCCGCCGCTGGTATTCCCACTCGACCTCGCCGCGCAGCGTGACCCAGCCGTCGGCGACCGTCACGCGCAGCGCCCCCACCGGCAGGAACGCGTCCCACTCCAGGGCGCGCGTCACGGCGGTGTGCGTCGTCCGGTCCGTCTCGGTGGTGGTCTCGGTGGCCATCCGGCTCTCCTCCCGGTCGGTGGCGCGCACCCGCTCGGCGCACCTGCGATCCTGCGCGCGACCGGGTGAGCCGCCCTCACCCGGAAAAGGTGGGCGTGGGAGCGCTTCCATAGATCGATCGGACGGCGTACGCTGAGGGTCCCTCGGCTGCGGGAGCCAGCAAGCCGACGGGGAGCCCGGGCAGCTCCCCGACGAAGCGTCACCCCCTGCTCCCGTCCCCCCATCAGGGCAACCGAGAGGACCGCCCCCCATGCGCACACGTCTCGCCGGCCTGGCCGCCGTCGCGCTCGCCGCCACGGTCGCAGCCGTCGTCGTGCCGCTCGCCAGCACCGGCATCACCCCGGCCGCCGCCGCCGCGTCCGAGCCGTACACCTGGAAGAACGTCCGGATCGACGGCGGTGGCTTCGTCCCCGGCATCGTCTTCAACCCGACCGAGAAGAACCTGATCTACGCCCGGACCGACATCGGCGGGGCGTACCGCTGGGAGCAGAGCTCGCGGTCGTGGACGCCGCTGCTGGACTGGGTCGGCGCGGACCGGTGGGGCTGGAACGGCGTGGTGAGCCTCGCCACCGACCCGGTGCAGACCAACCGGGTGTACGCGGCGGTCGGCATGTACACGAACGACTGGGACCCGAACCACGGGGCGATCCTGCGCTCGACCGACAAGGGCGCCACCTGGCAGGCCACCGAGCTGCCGTTCAAGAACGGCGGCAACATGCCCGGCCGGGGCATGGGGGAGCGGCTGGCGGTCGACCCGAACCGCAACAGCGTCCTCTACTACGGCGCCGAGGGCGGCAACGGCCTGTGGCGCAGCACCGACTACGGGGCGACCTGGGCCAAGGTCACCGCGTTCCCGAACGTGGGCAACTACCGGGCCGACCCGAACGACAGCACCGGCTACCAGAGCCAGAACCAGGGCCTGACCTGGGTCAGCTTCGACAAGAGCACGGGCACGGCCGGCACCGCCACGAAGACCATCTACGTCGGGGTGGCGGACAAGCAGAACCCGGTCTACCGCAGCACCGACGCCGGCGTGACCTGGGAGCGGATCCCCGGCCAGCCCACCGGCTACCTGGCGCACAAGGGTGTGGTGGACCCGGTCGGCGGCTACCTCTACATCGCCACCAGCGACACCGGCGGCCCGTACGACGGCGGCAAGGGCGACGTGTGGAAGTTCAACCGGGCCACCGGCGCCTGGACGCAGATCAGCCCGGTCCCATCGTCGAGCGGCGACGCCTACTTCGGCTACTCCGGGCTGACCATCGACCGCCAGCACCCGAACACGCTCATGGTCGCCACCCAGATCTCCTGGTGGCCGGACGCGATCTTCTGGCGCAGCACCGACGGGGGCGCGACCTGGACCCGGATCTGGGACTTCACCAGCTATCCGAACCGCAGCAAGAAGTACGCCATGGACGTCAGCTCGGTGCCGTGGCTGACGTTCGGCGCCAACCCGGCGCCGCCGGAGGAGACCCCGAAACTGGGCTGGATGAACGAGTCGCTGGAGATCGACCCGTTCGACAGCGACCGGATGATGTACGGCACCGGCGCGACGATCTACGGCACCACCGGCCTGACCAAGTGGGACACCGGTGGCACCTTCACCATCACGCCGATGGTCAAGGGGCTGGAGGAGACCGCCGCGCTCGACCTGATCAGCCCGCCCAGCGGCGCGCCCCTGATCAGCGGGCTCGGCGACATCGGCGGCTTCCGCCACACCGACCTGAGCGCGGTGCCGGCGATGATGTTCACCCAGCCGGTCTTCACCAGCACCACGAGCCTCGACTACGCCGAGACCAAGCCGGCGATCATGGTCCGGGCCGGCAACTTCACCGACTCCGACCGGCCCAACGACAGCCACGTGGCGTTCTCCACCGACGGCGGCGCGAACTGGTTCCAGGGCACGGAGCCCGGTGGGATCAACAACGGCGGCACGGTGGCCGCGTCCGCCGACGGCGGTCAGTTCGTCTGGTCGCCGGGTGACGCCGGCCAGCAGGTCGTCCGCTCGGTCGGCTTCGGCAACTCGTGGACCGCCGCCACCGGCATCCCGGCCAACGCCACGGTCGAGTCGGACCGGGTCAACCCGAACAAGTTCTACGGGTTCAGCAACGGGAAGTTCTACGTCAGCACCAACGGCGGGGCGGCCTTCACCGCCACCGCGGCGACCGGCCTGCCCACCACCGGGGTCAAGTTCAAGGCGCTGCCCGGGGTCGAGGGCGACATCTGGCTGGCCGGCGAGGGCGGCCTCTGGCACTCCACCAACTCCGGCGCGAGCTTCACGAAGGCGGCCGGGGTGTCCACGACGGTGAACGTCGGCTTCGGGAAGGCGGCACCCGGGAAGACGTACCCGGCGTTGTTCACCATCGGCACGGTCGACGGCGCGCACGGGGTGTACCGCTCCGACGACGCGGGCGCGACCTGGGTGCGGATCAACGACGACCAGCACCAGTACGGCAACGCGGGCGAGGCGCTCACCGGCGACCCGCGCGTCTACGGGCGGGTCTACCTGGGCACCAACGGCCGGGGCGTCCTGGTGGCGGACCGGCTCGGCGGCACGCCCACGCCGACGCCGACCTCGGCCAGCCCGACGCCGACCCCGACGTCGCCGAGTCCCACCCCGACGCCCACGTCGCCGAGTCCCACGCCGACGCCGACGCCGACCTCTCCCAGCCCGACGCCGACGCCCACGTCGACCGGGCGCGGCTGCGCCGCCACCTACACCGTGACGAACACCTGGCCGGGCGGTTTCCAGGGTGAGGTGGCGGTGCGCAACTCCGGCACCACGCCGATCGCCGGGTGGACGTTGACCTGGACCTTCCCGGACGGGCAGCGGATCAGCCAGCTCTGGAACGGGTCTCACACCCAGACCGGCTCGGCGGTGACGGTGACCGACGCCGGCTGGAACGGCAACCTCGCCGTCGGCGGATCGACCACTGTGGGCTTCACCGGCACCGTCACCGGCGGCAACCGGGTGCCGACGGTGTCCTGCGCGGCCCGTTGACCGGTCTGACCGACGGCTGATCGCACCGACGGCCGCCCCCGCAGTGTCGGGGGCGGCCGTCGTTGTCGTGACCGGAGCCGTGACCGAGGACGGCTGCCGCGTGCGGGGCGAGGTGCGGTCAGCCGTCCAGGTCGGCCGGGGAGTTCGGCCGGTCGACGTCCACGAACTCGATCTCGTCCGCGTCGCGTCCCCGGCTGCCGGCCGCCCGGGCGGCGGTGCCGGCGGCCCAGCCGATGGCGGCGCCGGTCAGGGCCGCCGCGATCAGCAGCGTCCAGGGCAGCGCGGGCCGGCGTCCGGCGAGCGCGTCGAAGGCGAGGCCGGCCCGGCGGCGTGCCTCGTCGGCGGCGGAGCCGACCAGGTCGGTGGCGTCGTCGGCCAGTCCGGAGGAGTTGCGGCGGGCGGCGAGTGCGGCGTCCCGCACGCTGTCACCGGCGGAGCCGACGGCGGTGAGCAGGTGCTGCCACGCCTGGTCCGCGACCCGCTCGGGCTTGCTGCGGCGGTCCATCAGGCTGGATCCGAACATCGTTATACCTCCTCGGGTGACGAAGCCCGACGGCCACTTCGGACTCCGGCGCTGATCCGGCACGTCACGCTTGACTCCCGGGGGCAGTGCCCCGCCCACCCCTCCGCCAAACCACACGGGGCTGGATCTTGGTACGGAACCGCCCCGGCCGGGGCGGTTCCGTACCAAGATCTCCGGGCTCCCGGGATGCGGACGGCGGGGGTGTTAGGGGGCGGAACGGGACGAAGCGGGTGAACGCGCCGGGGAACGGGTGTTGGCCGCGACGTGCGTGCGCCCGCTACCCTGGGTCGGCGGATCGGCCGACTCGGACCAGTCGTTCGGCCGGTCGCGGTCCGCGACGAAGAGGAAATCGGAACCCGCAAGTCCGGATTGGGTTCGCCCAGGTGTGCCCAGTCCGCAAATTGCTCATCCCCGGGGGTGGCGACCGGGGCCGTTGGAGGAATACTCTCGGTCGCGGCCCGCGTACTGATGAGGCGCCCGAAGGGGCGAGTGGAGGTGCTCGCGTGAGCCTGTCGATCGTGAAGTCGATGCGTCCGGGTGGTGTTGTCCAGATCGCGCCCCGCGGGGAGATCGATGTCGACACCGCATACGAGGTGCGGGAGTCGATCGCCGAAGTGCTGGCCAAGGGGCGTCCCGCACGGATCGAGCTCAACATGCGGCTCGTCACGTTCATCGACTCCGTCGGCATCAGCGCCATGGTCGCCGGCTTCCAGACGTGCGAGGTCAGCGGCGTCAAGCTCGTGGTCACCGAGCCGAGCCGGTTCGTGCACCGGCAGCTCTGGGTGACCGGCCTGCTGGGCCTCTTCGGCGCGCCCGAGCCGTGGTTCGCCGACGAGGCGCCCGAGGTGCTCCCCGGCGCCTGAGCGTCACCGCCCCCCCATCGTCGGCGCCTCGCGTTGACTCCACCCGGCCCTCGCCGGTCGGGGACTTTCGACCCGTTGCCAGCCCGGCCCCGGTACGGGACGATCGTCCGGACCCATGACGGCGAGGGGGACGGGTTGCAGAGCAGCGACAGCTTCAGCTACACCGTGCAGGCCCGGTGCCGCCGGGCGGACGCGGTGGCCCTGCTCGGCGACCTGAGCCGGCAGGGTGAGCTGCATCCGTTGATCGTGCGGGTCCGCCAGTTGCCGCCCCGGCCGGGCGCGCTCGCCAGCTACGCGATCACCGACCGGTTGGAGCTCGGCCCGCTGCACTTCCCGGTGACCTACCAGGCGGACGTGTTGATCGCCAACGAGGACGAAGTGGTCACCGTGGCCCGGCAGCAGCCGGCGACGACGGTGCGCAACCACACCCGGATGCGCGACGAGCCCGACGGCGTGGTGCGGATCGACGTGGAGATCACGCTCACCGCACCGGCGCCGTTGTTCGGCTACGCGTTCCGGCAGGCCCGCGCCGCCCACCTGGGTCTCGCCGCCCGTCTCGGCGCGACCCTGGAGGGTCGACCGGCCTGACGTGGCGAGTCAGCCGCTGCGCCGCAGCCGTCCCCACGGCTTGTACGTGGACAGCACGGTGGCGACCAGGAGCAGCGTGGTCGAGACGGCCGGCGGCACCACCAGATCCACCCGCAGGTGGGTGTCGGCGGCCCCGGCGAGCGCGCCGAGGTGCCGGATCCGGGGCGTGAGCAGGAGCAGCACCAGGCCGAGCATCACGGTGGTGAGCGCGAACTTCACCAGCACCCAGCGCCAGCGCAGCAGGCCCCACGGGGTGAGCAGCGCGCTGGCGGTGCCGACCAACCAGACCGCCACGCTCAGCGGCGCGAACAGCCAGGTGGCGAGCAGCGCCGCCGCCGGGTACACCACCTCGGGGTCGGCGCCGCGCAGTCCGGCCACGCCGAGCGCGAGCAGCCCCAGGTCGGTGCCAAGCCAGCCCAGCGAGGTGACCAGGTGCGCGGTGAGCAGCGCCTTGCGACCGGTCGGCGAGAGTCGTCCCATGCCACCGATCGTCGGTCGCCGCGTGGCCCACGACGTGGGCCACGCGGCGACACCCGGTGTACGTCGGGGAGCGTAGTGCTCAGTAGACCGACAGGTGCACGTGGTTGGTGTGGTCGCTGGACGGGTCGCCGTTGCCCCCGCTGTAGGACTTCCAGCCGCTGCTGGGCAGCCAGATCTCCTTGAACCAGATCACGTAGAGCACGGCGAGCCGGTCGGCGTTGCGGATGAAGTACGCGGACAGGTTGTTGCCGTACGTCTTGTCGCCGCCGCTGGCGACGCCGCCGAAGCCGTTCTTCTGGGCCGCGAAGTCGCAGGCCCGTCCCTTCGGGTGTTCACCCGAGCCGCTGGGCCGGTGGCAGGAGACGTACCTGGTGAAGCCGGCCGCCTTGGCCTGTTGCAGCGCGTGCAGCGTGCGCGGGGTGATGCAGCCGCTGGCCGGCGTCGGGTCGTTGACGCTGCACGACTCCGCCGGCCACGAGCCGTCGGAGTTGCGCTTGGCCGGCTTCGCGTTGGCCGAGGACGAGCCCCGGGCGCTGCTGCCGCCACTGCTGCCGGCGCTCGCCGCCGGCTTGCGGTTGGCCACCTCCAACGCCCGTTCGGCCTGCTCCTTGCGCTTGGCCATCACCGCGACCTGCTTGCGCTGCTCGCTGATCTCGACGGTGAGCGCGGTCCGGGTGCGGACCGCCTCGTCCCGGGTGGCGATCAGCTCGCGCAGGGTCCGGTCCTCGTTCGCGGCGACCGTCTCCAGCGCCGCGGCCCGGTCCATGAAGCCTTCCGGGCTGTTGCTGGCGAGCAGCGCCGCGGCGGTGCCCATCCGGCCGGTGCGGTACGCCACCCCGGCGATCTCGCCGACCTTGGCGTCGCGCTCGGTCAGCTCCGCGCCGATCGTGGTGAGCCGGTCGTTGAGCTGCTTCTGGCGGGTCACCGAGCGGTTCAGCGCGCCTTTCGCCTCCAGCCAGCCCTTGCTCGCGGCGTCGAGCTGGGCGCGCAGGGTCGGTGTGCCGCCCTCGTCGTCATCGCCGGGTGCGGCGGCGAGCCGGCCGGTCGGTGCCGCCGCCGAGGCGGGGGAGACCGGCGCGGTCGCGACGCCGAGGGCCAGCGTCGCGACGAGCAGGGCCGCCAATCGGGCGGCCGTCCGTCGTACAGGTGCCACTGTGGGCATTCACGTGTCCTTCCGTCAACCGCCGACCGGGTTAGCTGACGGGTTCGGGACGGAAGATCCCTACCGCTGACGCGGATGCACCCCACGTACGTGGTTCCCCGGCTCGCCCCACGGGCGATTAGGCGATGGCCGCTCCACCGGCGCCGGAGTGACGCCCGCGGGATGACCGCGATCGAGCCTACCGGCGCTGCCCGGACCCGGCTCCACCAGCCGGAGCCGCATACCGGGCAAAACCGGCAATTGCCAACAATAGCCACTCAGATTTAAGTTTGTCCTAATTACCACTCGGTCGGTCCGCAGCCACCGGCGGACGCTCCGGGTTCGATCTGCAACGTGGCGTGATCGATCGAGAAGTCCTCGTGCAGGGCGGCCCGGGCGGCGGCGAGCACGGTGGCGACCTCGGCGCGCGGGTCGGTGGTCAGATGCGCCGAGGCGACGTCCATCCCCGACGTGAGCGTCCACACGTGCAGGTCGTGCACCTCCGCCACGCCGGGCACGGCGGCCAACCGGTCGTGCACCGCGGTCACCTGGAGGTGCTCCGGCGCGGCCTGCACCAGGATGCGCACCGCGGCCCGGCCGAGCCGCCAGGTGCGCGGCAGGATGAACAGGCCGATCGCCACCGCGACCACCGGGTCGGCCCACCACCAGTCGGTGAACGCGATGACGAGCGCCGCGCCGATCACCCCGAGCGAGCCCAGCAGGTCGCCCAGCACCTCCAGGTATGCCCCGCGCAGGTTGATGCTCTCCTGCGCGCCGGCTCGCAGCAGCGCGAAGGCGGCGATGTTGGCCAGCAGCCCGAGCACGGCCACCACGAGCATCGGCCCGGCGAGCACCTCGGGCGGCTCGCCGAACCGGCGTACCGCCTCGACCAGGACGTAGACCGCGACGGCGCCGAGCAGCACCGCGTTCGCGAGCGCGGCGAGCACCTCGAGGCGGTAGAGCCCGAACGTGCGCTGCGGATCGGTCCGGGCGCGGCGGGTGGCGGTGATCGCGGCGAGCGCCATGCCGATGCCGAGCACGTCGGTGAACATGTGCCCGGCGTCGGAGAGCAGCGCGAGCGAGCCGGTCGTGAAGGCGGCCACCGCCTCGACCAGCATCAACACGGTGAGCAGCGCGAACGCCGCCCAGAGCCGGCCGGCGTGGCGCTGCGCCGCGTTCGTCACCGCGCCGCTGTGGTCATGACCTGCGCCCACCGCGCACCTCCGCTCCGTGCCTCGGCCGGAACCAATCTATGCTCACATCGCTATGTGTGCAAGTGAGGGTGGGTCACCCCACCGGGTCGAGCGTGGTCAGCCGCTGGGTGGCCCGGGAGAGCGCGACGTAGAGCGTGCGTACCCCCGAGCCGGGGTCGGCCCGGATCTCACCCGGCGCGACGAGCACCACCCCGTCGTACTCCATGCCCTTGGCCTGGAGACTGGTCACCACCTGGAGCCGGCCGGCGCCGAGCTGGCCCAGCCAGCCGGCCACCTCGTCCCGGCGCGGCACCGGCGTGATCACACCGACCGTGCCCTCGACCTCGGCCAGCAGCGCCCCGGCCGCCTCGACCGTGGCCGCCGGCAGCTCGGCCGCGGCCACGGTGCGCCGCACCGGCGGCACGCCCGTCGAGCGCACCGCCTCGGGAAGCGTCAGGTCCGGGTACAACCGGCGGATCTCCGCCGCCGCCACCGCGAAGATCTCCGCCGAGTTGCGGTAGTTGGTGGTCAGCTCGTAGCGGTGCCGGCGGCGGCGCCCCAACGCCTGGTCCCGGGCCCGGTCCAGCTCCTGCGGATCACCGGTCCAGGCGGTCTGCGCCGGGTCGCCGACCACGGTCCAGGACGCCAGCCGGCCGCGCCGCCCGACCATCCGCCACTGCATCGGCGAGACGTCCTGCGACTCGTCCACCACCACGTGGGCGTACTCGCGGTAGTCCGCCGGACGCTCCCGGGCCGCCGCGCGGGCGGCGCGCTGCCGATCGGCGTACGTGCTCAGCTCGCGCACGCCGCCGGCGAGCTGGTACGGGTCCCGCTTCGGCCGGGCCCGCTGCACCGGCTTGCCCAGCAGCGCGTCCAACTCGTCGAGCAGGGCGACGTCGGCGACCGTCGGGCCCTCGTCGGCGAGCGTCCGGTAGGCGTCGGTGAGCAGCCGGATCTCGGCCGAGGAGAGGATCCCGCCGGCGTACCGGCGCAGCCGCTCGGGCCGGGCCAGCCAACCCAGCACGTGGCGCGGGAGCAGCCGGGGCCACCAGGCCCGCAGGAAGTCGCGGAACTCCGGCCGCTCGATGATCTCGTCCTCGAACGCGGGTTGCTCCGGCAGCCGGCCCACCCGCAGCGTGCGGGCCTGCGCGTAGAGCGCGGCGAGCACCGCGTCGAACGCCGCCCGGCGCACCTCGTTGCGGCGCGCGCCCCGGGTCAGCGTCCGGTCCCGCACCGCATCCAACGCCGGCCGCTCCAACCGCAGCAACTCGCCGCGGTAGAGCAGGCGCAGCTCGGCCGGGGAGTCCGGCACCGCGTCCCGCGCCGCCCGTTCCAGCACCCGGCGCATCCGCAGCGACCCCTTCACGGCCGCCACCTCCGGCGGGTCGGTCCGCGTCGCCGACAGGCCCGGGAACAGCGAACCGAGCGAGCGCAGCGTGGCGGTCTCCTCGCCGAGCGAGGGCAGCACCGAGGCGATGTACTCGACGAACACGCCCGACGGGCCGACCACCAGGATGCCGCCGCCGGCATAGCGGGCCCGATCGGAATAGAGCAGGTACGCGGCCCGGTGCAGCGCCACCGCCGTCTTGCCGGTCCCCGGGCCGCCGGAGACGATCGTGACGCCGTTGCCGGGGGAGCGGATCGCCTCGTCCTGTTCCCGCTGGATGGTCGCGACGATGTCCCGCATGCCCCGGCCGGTGGCCCGGGACAGCGTGGCCAGCAGCGCGCCGTCGCCGACCACCGCCATGTCCGCCGGGGCGGCCTCCGGATCCAGCAGGTCGTCCTCGATCCGGGTCACCTTCTCGGCGGCCGACTGGATCGTGCGCCGGCGCACCACACCACGCGGCTCGGCCGGGGTGGCCTGGTAGAACGCGGCGGCGGCGGGGGCCCGCCAGTCCACCACCAGCGTCTCGGCGTCGTCGGCGCGCACGCCGAGCCGCCCCACGTGCAGCACCTGCCCGGTGCGCAGGTCCAGCCGGCCGAAGACCAACCCCTCGTGCTCGGCGTCGAGCACGTGCCGGCGCTGCGCGGCATGGAAGACCATCGCGTCCCGCTCGACAAGCGCGCCGAAGGTGCCGACCCGCGCCATCCGGTAACCCTCCCGCTCGGCGTCGGCCGCGGACCGGCGCAGTTCGGCCAGCCGGGCGTACACCCGATCGAGGTGCCGCTGTTCGGCGGCGATCTCCCGGTCCAGCGTGGTCTGGTCGGTCAACGCGGTGCTCCTGTGGTCGGACGGCACAACGGGCTGAATGAGGGTACGGGCCGGCGGCAACCCCGATGTCACGGCCATGCCGCTCGACCGGCGCAGGTTGCCCGTTATCCGGCCCTTCCCACCCGTTTCCCGGCCCGTCCGGGAGCGGTCAGGCGGCCACCGCCGGGCGGGCCTTCGCCGTCTGGCGGGCCTTCGCCTTCCGGCGGTCAGGAGCGGACGGTCCGGCGAGCACCCGGCGCAGCACGCCGGCGACGGCGGTGTTCACCTCGTCCGGGCGCTCCATCATCAGCATGTGGCCGGCGCCGGGGCAGACGGTCAGCTCCGTGGTGGGCAGCGCCGCCGCGATGGACTCGGCGCAGGGCGGCGGGGTGAGCCGGTCCCGGTCGCCGACCAGCGCGGCGGCCGGCAGGCCGCCGAGCGCGGCGAGCGTGTCCAGCCGGTGCTGAGTGCCGATCGACGCGCGGAACCCGCCGATCGAGCGCAGCGTGGCGCGCGCCACCGCGGAGGTGACCAGCCGGATGTCCGCCGGGTCGCAGCGGTCGCCGAAGAGCATCCAGCGGATGCTGGGGCGCAGCGCGCGCAGCAACGCGCGCGGCGGTCGCCAGCCGCCGCAGCGGGCCAGCACGCCGGCGCCGGTGGTCTCGGCGAGCCGGATCAGCCGCGCGATCCGGGGCGAGAGCCCGTAGACGGTGTGCGCGTGCCCCTCGGCGGTGGTCGAGACGAAGACCAGGCCGGCGGTGCGGGCGGCGAACCGGTCCGGGTGGCGGTGCGCGTACTCCATCACGGTCATCCCGCCCATCGAGTGCCCGACCAGCACCACCGGGCCGGACGGGGCGAACTCGTCGACCACCGCGGCCAGGTCGTCGCCGAGCTGGGCCAGGGTGGCGTCGCGCAGCGTCAGGCAGCTCGACCGGCCGTGCCCGCGCGCGTCGTAGGCGATCACCCGCACCCGATCACCGAAGTGTTCTCGCAGGTCGGCGATCTGGCGGTGCCAGCTCCGCCCGTCGAGCGTCCAGCCGTGCAGCAGGACCACGGTGACCTCGGCGTCGACCGGCCCGGTCGCCGTGACGTGCAGGCGTACGTCGTCGGGAAGTCGCAGTTCCATGGTCCACCTCCCGGGCCGTCGGGTGCGTCACCGGGGCGACCCGGCGGTAACATCGGCGTTACCCGCCATGACACCACGGCAATCGGGGCGGGAGAAGATTCAGCGTCCACCCGCGCCCGGTCGGATCGGTGACCAGGCTGGGGGCATGCCGTCCACCCCCGCCGCCCGGAGCCCCCGCGCCGCCCTGGCCGAGCTGCTCACCGGCAATCGCCGCTTCGTCAGCGGCCAGCCCCTGCACGGGCACGACGTCAGCGCCGCCGCCGCGGTGGCCTCCGGCGACCAGCAGCCGTACGCGGTGGTGCTGGGCTGCATCGACTCCCGGGTGCCGCTGGAGGCGATCTTCGACCAGACGTTCGGCTCGATCTGCGTCATCCGCACCGGCGCGCACGTGCTGGACCGGGCGGTGTGCGGCTCGATCGAGTACGTGGTGGGGCAACTCGGCGTACGGCTGGTGATGGTGCTCGGCCACGAGCGCTGCGGCGCGGTCGGGTCGGCGGTCGACGCGGTGCGCACCGGGCGGCGGCCCGGTGGCGCGCTGGCCTACGTGGTGGACCGGATCGCCCCGGCGGTGGTCGAGGTCGGCGTCGACGACCCGGCCGTCCACCCGCTGGCGATCCGCCGGCACGTGCGGCGGACGGTGGCCGCGCTGCGCGCCGACGACCGGCTCGCCGGCCCGGTGGCGGCCGGGGACCTGGCCGTGGTGGGCGCGCTCTACGACCTGGCCACCGGTGCGGTCACGGTGCTGCCGGAGGAGGAGAAGACGCGCGACCGCCCGCCGGGGTGATCCCCGACGGGCGGTCGTGATGGTGCGGTGAGGGCGCTCAGCCCTCGAAGACGCCGGCCTCGACCAGACGCTTCTCGGTGGCGTCCCAGCCGTGGTCCGGGTGGGCCGCGGCCAGGCCGTTGAGCTCGGCACGGATCTTGGCGGCGTGGCCGGCGGCGGCCAGCACCCGGATCTCCTCGACGAAGGCGTCGGAGTCGGTGCGCAGGTGCGCGGTCTTGCCGTTGGTCAGGTTGCGCACGTAGGCGTGCTTGCCGCCGTTGAGCGGGATCAGGTACTTGAACTCGCCCAGCACGCTGAGGGCGCCACCCTGGCCAGCCTGGCCGGCCCGGACTGACGCGCGCGCGGTCTTAGAGGTGTTGCTCGCCACGGAGGTACTCCTTGCAGACGTACGGTGGGGACGGCAAGGCCGTCCGGGGGCTGTGCGAGTGACGCCCGGGGTGAGCGCCGGCCCGCGAAGACGTGCGGCGGCACAGAACCGCCCAGAGAACTGTACACGAACGCGACACCCGGCTGGTGGTCGCGCCGTTCACCGGACACAACCGGGTCGGCCACCCGGCTATTTCCCGCCGCCCGACCCCGGCGAATTTTCCGATTCGCTGGCGCACCACCTGTCACACCGGTCATCATGTGTGTCCAGAGACCACTCGGGTGACGAGGTCGTAGGGGAAGACGCACCTCGGCTCACCGGGAGGTCACCGTGCCAACGCGTGGCGTCGTATACGTCCACTCGACCCCGCTCGCCGTGTGCTCGCACGTCGAGTGGGCAATCGCGCGCGTCCTCGCCGCGCCGGTCAACCTGCACTGGACGGGTCAACCCGTCGACCCCGGCGCCCGCCGCGCCGAGTGCGGCTGGACCGGCAGCCCGGGGACGGGCGCCGAGCTGGCCGCTGCCCTCCGGCAGTGGCCCATGATCCGTTTCGAGGTGACCGAGGAGCCCAGTCCCGGCGTCGACGGCGAACGCTTCATGTACGTCCCGGGCCGGGGCCTGTTCCGGGCCACCGTCGGCGCGGCCGGCGACATCCAGCTCGGCGAGGACCGGCTGCGCAGCCTGATGGCCGCCGCCCGGGCCCCGGAGGCGCTCGCGCACGCCCTGGACAAGGCGCTCGGCACCGCCTGGGACGCCGAGTTGGAGCCCTACCGGTACGCCGGCGACGGCGCGCCGGTGACGCTGCTCACCCGGGTGGGATGACGGTGGAGCGAGTTGCCCCGATACGGTGGGGCCCGTGTCGATATCCCCGCGGCGCTCCGCCGTCGCGCTCGCCGCACTGACCGCGCTGCTCGTCTCCGGGTGCTCGGACGGGCCGGACCGGCCACGCCCGACCCCGTCGACCCCGGCGTCGTCGTCGAGCACACCGGCCCCGACCGACCCGGCTCCCGCCGACCCGGCCGCCCGGGCCGCCGCCCTGGTCGCCACGCTCGCCGACGAGGACCTGGTCGGGCAGGTGCTGATGCCGTACGCCTACGGCAGCTCGGCCACCGAGGTCTCGGCCGGCTCGGCCGCCGGCAACCGCGCCCTGGCCGGCGTCGACACGCCCGCCGAGATGGTGGCGAAATATCGCCTCGGCGGGGTGATCCTGGTCGGCTTCAGCGCCGACGACCCCACCTCGGGCAACCAGGAGACCACGAACGTCGACAACCCGAAGCAGGTCCGCGCGCTCACCGACGGGCTGCGCTCCGCCGCCGGCAAGCTGCCCGCCGGCGCCGCGCCCCTCCTGATCGGCACCGACCAGGAGTACGGCGTGGTCACCCGGATCACCGACGGGGTGACCCAGCTACCCAGCCCGCTCGCCGCCGGCGCGGCCGGTGACCCGGCGCTGACCGAGGCCGCCTGGCGGGCCGCCGGGGCCGAACTGGCCGCGATGGGGATCAACCTGGACTTCGCCCCGGTCGCCGACGTGCTTGTCACCCGCAGCACGGTGATCGGCTCCCGCTCCTTCGGCGCCACCCCGGCGACCGCCTCGCCCCAGGTGGCCGGCGCGGTACGCGGGCTCCAGGCCGAGGGCGTCGGCGCCGCGGTCAAACACTTCCCCGGCCACGGCCTCACCGCCGCCGACTCGCACTCCGAGCTGCCGGTGGTCGGGCAGTCCCGGGCCGTGCTGGACCGCACCGCGTTCCCGCCCTTCCGCGCCGGGATCGACGCCGGCGCCATGGCGGTGATGTCGGCCCACCTGAACGTCAAGGCGATCGACCCGGGCACCCCGGCCACGTTCTCCCACAAGGTGCTCACCGACGTGCTCCGCGGCCAGCTCGGCTTCCAGGGCGTGGTGATCACCGACGGGATGAACATGGCGCCGGCGAAGAAGTGGTCGCCGGGCGAGGCGGCGGTCCGCGCGCTCAAGGCCGGCAACGACCTCATCCTGATGACCCCGAACGTGGGCCAGGCGTACGACGGGCTGCGCGCCGCGCTGACGGACGGTTCGCTGCCGCGCGCCCGCCTGGTCGAGGCGGTCACCCGGGTGCTGACCATGAAGTTCCGGCTGGCCGGGAGTCCGCAGCCGGCGCTGTCGACGCTTGCCGGCGCCGACCACCGCAAGGCCGCCGCCGACCTGGCCGCCGCCGCGGTGACCGTGCTGCGCGGCCGGTGCGGGGGCGCGGTGAAGGGCCCGATCCGGGTCACCTCCTCCGGTGGCCGGGACCGCACCCGGGCCGCGCTGACCGAGGCGCTCACCGCCGCCGGGGTGAAGGTGGTGTCCTCCGGCGGGACCGTGGTGCACCTCGTCGGGTACGGCGACGGCGCGAAGGACCTGCGCGCCGACGCGGCCGTGACGGTGGCGATGGACACCCCGTACGTGCTGTCCGGGGCGAAGTCGCCGACGGTGCTGGCGACCTACTCGTCCACCCGGGCGTCGATGGACGCGCTGGCCGCGGTGCTCGCCGGCAAGGCCCGCCCGACGGGCCACTCCCCGGTGCCGGTCCCCGGCCTCCCCGCCACCACCTGCGAGGGTTAAGGAGGGGGCCCCGCTTAACGCCTGCGGTATAGGAGGGGCCCCCGCTTAACACCTTCGGCGCGCGCCGAAACCGGATGCGGCGCGGGGCGTCCGGATGGCAGGGTGCGCCCATGGGAGAGGCGCCGCAGGGTTTCCGCTACGTCGAACGCGCCGACGGCACCGTGGTGATCACCCATCACGGGCGGGCCGCCGGCACGCTGCGTGGCGGCCGGGCCGCGCAGTTCCTGGCCGAGGTCGACGACGACCCGCAACTGGTGATGGCGCGATGGACCGGCAACTACCGGCGCGGCAACGAGCGGACCGCCCGACAGCATCCCCGCAACCGGAGGTGAGGAGGGGCCCCTTCTTAACACACGTGTGTTAAGAAGGGGCCCCTCCTCACATCTCACGGGCGGGTGAAGACCAGCGCCACGTTGTGGCCGCCGAAACCGAACGCGTTGTTCAGCGCGGCGGGGATCTCCAGGTGCCGGGCCTTGTGCGCGGCCACGTCCAGGTTCAACCCGTCGTCCGGGTCGTCCAGGTTGATCGTGGGCGGCACCACGCCGTCCCGGATGGACAGGATGGTGGCGATCGACTCCAGCGCGCCGGCCGCGCCGAGCAGGTGCCCGGTCATCGACTTGGTGGCGGTGAGCAGCACGTGGTCGCCGACCGCCTGACGCAGCGCGCCGATCTCCAGCATGTCGCCGACCGGGGTGGAGGTGGCGTGCGCGTTGACGTGCACGATGTCCCGGCCGGGTAGGTCCGCGTCGGCGAGCGCCCGGGCGATGGCCCGCACCGCGCCCTCACCCTCGGCGTGCGGCTGCACGATGTCGTACGCGTCAGAGGTGATCCCGGCGCCGGCCAGGCGCGCGTAGACGCGGGCGCCGCGGGCGGCGGCGTGGTCGGCCCGCTCCAGGACCACCACGCCCGCGCCCTCACCCAGCACGAATCCGTCCCGACCCTGGTCCCACGGCCGGGAGGCCCGCTCCGGGTCGTCGTTGCGGGTCGACATGGCCCGCATCGAGGCGAAGCCGGCGATCGGCAGCGGGTGGATGACCGCTTCGGTGCCGCCGGCCACCACCACGTCGGCCCGGCCGGCGCGGATGAGGTCCAGCCCCAGCGAGATCGCCTCCGCGCCGGTCGCGCAGGCGCTTGCCACCGCGTGCACCCCGGCCTTGGCGCCGAGCTCCAGCCCGACCCAGGCGGCCGGGCCGTTCGGCATCAGCATCGGCACCGTGTGCGGGGAGACCCGCCGCGGGCCGGACGCCTCCAGGATGTCGTCCTGGGCGAGCAGGGTGGTGGCGCCGCCGATGCCCGAGCCGACGCTCACCGCCAGCCGTTCCGGGTCCGGCCCGGCGTCGGCCAGCCCGGCGTCCGCCCAGGCCTGCCGCGCGGCGATGAGGGCGATCGCCTCGGACCGGTCCAACCGGCGCAGCTTCACCCGGTCGAGCACCTCGGACGGCTCCACCGCCAGTTGGGCGGCGATCCGGACGGGCAGTTGCCCGGCCCACTCCTGGGTGAGCGGACCCACCCCGGAGCGGCCGGCGAGCATGGCGTCCCAGGTCGACGCGACGTCCCCGCCGAGCGGGGTCGTCGCGCCGAGCCCGGTGACGACGACGTCGGGGCGACTCATGATCAGGACTGCGCCTCGATGTAGCTGACCGCGTCCCCGACGGTCTTCAGGTTCTGCACCTCGTTGTCCGGGATCTTGACGCCGAACTTCTCCTCGGCCGCCACCACGACCTCCACCATCGAGAGCGAGTCGACGTCGAGGTCGTCGGTGAAGGACTTCCCCTCGGCCACGTCGTCCGGGTTCACGCCGGCAACCTCTTCGAGGATCTCGGCGAGGCCGGCGGTGATCTCGTCACGGGTCATTACGGTTGGTTCCTCTCATCGGGTTTTCCGGTGGCCGGCGACGCCGGCCACCGCGCCTGGAGCGCGTTCGCGCCCGAGGGGGTTTTCAGGGGCAGCGGACGACCTGACCGGCGTAGGTCAGGCCGCCACCGAAACCGAACAGCAGCACCGGGGCGCCCGAGGGCACCTCACGCCGCTCGACCAGCTTCGACAGGGCCAGCGGGATGCTCGCCGCCGACGTGTTGCCGGACTCGACGATGTCCTTGGCGATGATCGCGTCCGGGATGTTCAGCCGCTTGGCGATGCCGTCGATGATCCGGCCGTTCGCCTGGTGCGGCACGAACGCGGCCAGCTCCGACGGGTCCACCCCGGCCCGCTCGCAGGCCTGGAGCGCGAGCGGGGCCAGCGCGGTGGTGGCCCAGCGGAACACCGACTGGCCCTCCTGTGCGACGTACGGCTGCCAGCCCTCGATCCGGACCGCGTCACTCTTCTCCGGCGCGGAACCCCACACCACCGGCCCGATCCCGGCCGGCTCGTCGTCGGAGGTCGCGGTGACCACGGCCGCACCGGCGCCGTCACCGAAGATGATGCACGTCGACCGGTCGGTCCAGTCGGTGAAGTCGGAGAGCTTCTCCGCGCCGACGACGATCGCGTTGCGCGCCGCGCCGGCCCGGACCGCGTGGTCCGCCGTGCCCAACGCGTACGCGAAACCGGAGCAGGCGGTGTTGATGTCGTACGCCGCCGGCGCGCTGATGCCGAGCTTGGCCGCGACCCGGCAGGCCACGTTCGGGCTGCGGTCCACGGAGGTGCAGGTCGCCACCACGACGAGGTCGATGTCGGCGGCGGTGAGGCCCGAGTTGGCCAGCGCCTTGCCGGCCGCGGCGGTGGCCATGTCGGCCACCGTCTCGTCACCGGCGATCCGGCGGGAGACGATGCCGACCCGGTCCCGGATCCACTCGTCGTTGGTGTCGACCATCTGTGCGAGTTCGTCGTTGGTGACTATGCGGGAGGGCTGGTAGTGCCCCATCGCGGCGATCCGGCTGCCGGCCATTAGTGCGATCCTCCGATGCGGACGAGGGGCTGGCCCGGTGCGACCGGGTCGTCGTGGTGCGCGAGCCATTCGGTGAGCGACCCGGTGTGGTGGGCGGTCACCTCGACCGGCCCCTGCCGACCGGCGACGTGGCCGACGACCTGACCGGCGCCCACCTCGGCGCCCTCGGCCAGGTCGGCCACCGGCGTGAAGACACCGGCGGCGGGGGAGACCACCACCCGGAAGCGGGACGTCGGCGGGTGGACGGCGGGCCCGCCGTGCCGGGCGATGAGGTGCCGCGCGGCGGGCAGGTCGTCAGGGGTGTTCAGGGTGACGATCTCCGGTGCGCCCTCGCCCTTGAGCTCCCGCTTGACCAGGCCGGCGAGCGTGCCGGCCGGCGGCAGCTCGAGCACGCCGGTGACGCCCAGATCGGCCAGGGCGCGCATGCACAGGTCCCAGCGGACCGGGGCGGTGACCTGTCGGACCAGCCGCTGGACCATCTCCCGGCCGTGCCCGACCGGGGCGCCGTCGAGGTTGGACAGGAGGACGCGGGTCGGGTCGGCCACGGTGACCCCGCCGGCCACGCCGGCCAGGGCGGCCTCGGCCGGCGCCATGTAGGGGGTGTGGAACGCGCCGGCCACCTGGAGTCGGATGATCCGGACCCGGCCCGGCGGCTCGGCGGCGAGCTTCTCCAGCCCGGCGATCGCGCCGGCGGCGACGATCTGGCCGGCGCCGTTGCGGTTGGCCGGGTGCAGCCCGTGCGCGTCCAGCGCGGCGAGCACCTCGTCCGGGTCGCCGCCGAGCACCGCGGCCATCCCGGTCGGCTCCAGCGCGCAGGCGGCGGCCATCTCCCGGCCGCGTACGCCGGCGAGCGTCACGGCCGCCTCGGCGGGCAGCACCCCGGCCAGCGCGGCGGCGGCCAGCTCGCCCACGCTGTGTCCGGCGACCAGCGCGACGTCGTGCATCGGCAGGTGCTCGGCGGCGAGCAGCGCGGCGGCGACCAGCAGCGGCTGGGTGCGGGCGGTGTCCTTGATCTCGTCCGCGTCCGCCCGGGTGCCGAGGTGGACCAGGTCGGCCCCGGCCAGCGCCGACCACCAGCGCAGGCGCGCCTCGACGCCGGCGAGGTCGAGCCAGGGGTTCAGGAAACCGGGCTTCTGCGAACCCTGTCCGGGGGAGAGTACGGCGAGCACGTGTACGACTCTGACGGATATTCGCGGGTCGCGCTGTAACGCGCGGCACGAAACCGCACTAGAAGCTTTAGAGGAATCCTACAAAGATCGGCGGTGGTCATCGCCACTCCGGGTAACTTTCCGCCCGGACGCGCCCGGTGTCTGGTTCGGGACGGCGGTGACTGCCGGTGCCACCGGGTCCAGCCGGCCGACCGTCAGCGCGAGCTGGAGCGCGAAGGCGTCCCGCGGGGCGAGCGGCGAGAAGCCGGTCACCTCGGCGATCCGCTTGAGCCGGTAGCGCACCGTGTTCGGGTGCACGAACAGCGCCCGCGCGGCGCTCTCCAGCGTGCCACCGGCGGCGAAGAACGCGTCGAGCGTCTCCAGCAGTTCGCCGCCGGCGCGGGCCAGCGCCGCGTACACGTCGTGGCGCAGCCGGCGACGGGCCTCGGTGTCGCCGGCGAGCGCCCGTTCGGGCAGCAGCTCGGCGGCGGCGACCGGGCACGGCGCGGTCGGCCAGGCCGGCGCGGCCCGGAAACCGGCGAGCGCGGCCCGCGCGGATTCGGTCGCCTCGTCCAGGCTGGGCACGGCGGGACCGACGACCACCGGACCGTCGCCGAACGCCGGTCGCAGCTTGTCGGCGGCGGCCAGCGGATCGGCCGCCCCGCCGAGCACGACCACCAGCCGGTCGCCGTGCACCCCGCCGATCACCTCGACGCCGATCCGCCGGGCCTGCCGGTAGACGGTGTGCAGCACGGCCGCCACCTCCCCGCCGGGCGATCGTCCGACCGCCACCGCCACCGGCGGCGCGTCCGACCAGCCGAGCGCCGCAGCCCGGCTCGCCAGCACGTCCGGCGAGTCGCCGCGCAGCAGCGCGTCGACGAGCAACGCCTGCAACCGGGCGTCCCAGGAGCCACGGGTCTCGGCGGCCCGGGCGTAGACCCGGGCGGCGGCGAACGCGATCTCCCGGGAGAAGCGCAGCACCGCCTCCCGCAGCGACTGCTCCTCGCCCGGCACGGCCAGCTCCGACACCTGCTCCTCGACCACCTCGATGGTCACCTTGATCAGCGCCACGGTCTGCTGGAGGCTGATCGAGCGGGCGAGCGCCTGCGGCGCGGCGTCGAAGACCTCGTCCGACACCTCCTGGGTCCGGTCGGTCGCGCCGCCGCCCTGACGCAGCCACTGCACCAGCGACCGGACGCCGGCCTGTGCGACGAGCATCACCCAGGAACGCTGGTCGGCCGGCAGCTCCCGGAACCACGGCAGGCTCTCGTCCATCCGGGCGACGCTTGCGGTGGCCAGGGCGCCCGCGGCCCGCTCGATGCGACGCAGCGTCGCCGACGTCTCCGTTCCGCCCGGTTCGCTCACCGCATCAGCCTGACACGCCCTGACCAGCGGATCCACTCCGATCCCACGGTGCCGCCGCGGACGGACGATCTCCACCGGTACGCGCTGACGATCCCGTCGGGTCGGGCCAGTACGGTGTCAGGGCGCGTCGGGGAGTTCCGCCCGACGGGCGAAGGCGAAGGTGAGGAGACCGGGATGGCGCACGGGGAGGCCGAGCACGGCTGCGCCCAGGACGAGCCGTGCCGGCCGGGTCACGACCAGCCGCGCCGGGTGGGCCTGACCCATCCGGGCGAGCCGACCGCCGGTTGGGCGCCCGAGCGTGCCGACGAGGACGCGGCGGTGCCGCGCCAGCGGTCCGGCGAGCCGGCGCATCCCGCGGTCGAGCCGTCGTCGGACCGTAGCTGCCTCAGCGACCAGGACGGCTGGGCGGGCGGTCACCAGCACGGCGCGGTGCGCCCGCGCAACCGCGCCGTCCGCCGGGAGCGCCCGCCGCGCCGCTGGTGCTGACCACGCGCTTGGCGTGTCGGCGTCGGCGGGTGCGGGCGGCCCTGAGCCGAAGCTCAGCGGGTGCGGCGGCGCACCAGAAGCGCGATGCCGGCCAGCCCGACGGTGATGACGAGCACCACCCCGACGTTGAGCAGCAGCAGCCGCTGCAGGTCGCCGAGCGCGGTGTCCAGGTTGCCCACCGGGTCGAGCGCGTCCTCCGGCAGCACGCGCTCGCCGCCGCCGACGCCGCCGGAGATGGTGTCGAACTGAGGCGCCAGTGGCACCCCGACGGCGCGCAGGGTCTCGGACATGTTGAGACGCCCGAAGAACCAGCCCGCCCGGGGGTGGCTCAGGTCGGGCTGCTTCGCCGGCCGGTAGACCCGGGGGCCGCCCTTGGCCAGCGGGAACAGGTCGTAGGTGTGCTGCGGGCTGCCGGCGGCGAGCACCACCACCGTGTACTTCGGACCGAGGTCCTTGGCCGCGGGGCCGCGTAGCTGCCCGGTCGTGCCCAGCCACTTGACCTGGTCGATGACCATGTTGACCTCGGCCGGGCTGGTGTCGGCCCGGAGCTTCAGCGGCTGGGCGAGCTGGTCGCCGGTGATGTCCACCCCGGCCGGGGCGAGCTTCGGTTTCGGCGCGGCCTGAGCCGCCGCGGCGCCGGTGAGGCCCAGTGCGCACGTGAGTGCCAACGCCGCCCCGGCCACGACCGCCGCCCGCTGTCTCACCTTACGGACCATCGCCGCCTCCTCGCCCCGTTCGATGGCTGGCTTCCGCTGCCGGTCACACTGGACCTGCTCCACCTCAAAGACTCCGCAGAACGTCGCGTGGTTGCAGCTGGTGGAAGAGTATTTGGAACTATCTGCGAGCTGAGACCGACAAACCAGTGGCCGATGATCAGTGGCCGGATTCTACCCGGACGGAGGAGTTCATGGGGGGCAGGGTCGCCCATAGGGCACGTATCTGGCTCGCGGTGCTCGGGGTGGCGGCGGCGGTGCCGCTGGTGCTGCCGGCCGCGCCGGCCGCCGCGCACAACTCGCTCACCGGCAGCGATCCGCGCGACGGGGCCCGGGTGGCCACCGCGCCGAAGCGGATCGAGCTGCGGTTCCTCGCCACGCCGAAGGAGGCCACGACGAAGGTCACCGTCACCGGGCCGGACGACGTGTCCGCCGCGGGTGGCGCGCCGACGTTCTCCGGCAAGCGGGTGAGCGTGCCGTTCACCCCGGGCGCGGCCGGGCTCTACGTCGTGGCCTACCAGCTCGGCTCCGACGACGGACACCCGATCAAGGGGGAGATCCGGTTCACCCTGACCACCCCGGCGCAGGCCCCGCCGGCGAGCACGGCGCCCAGCAGCGCCGCGCCCACCAGCGCCGCCCCGCCCACCAGCGCCCCCGCGTCGCCGTCGCCGGTGAGTCCGACGCCCGCCGCGGCGACGGACGACGACGGGGGTACGGGTTGGCTGTGGGTGGCCGCCCCGGTGGTGGTGCTCGCCGCGCTGGCCGGCGCGGCGCTGCTGCTGCGCCGCCGCGCCCGCGGCTGACCGCGCGCCCGCCGCGCGGGGACCCGTTACCGGATCTTGGTACGGATCCGCCCTCCCGAGGGCGAGCCCGTACCAAGATCCGCGACGCGCTTGCGGGTGTTGTGGGGAGGGTCAGATCAGGCGGATGCGGGCGGCGCGCAGGCGGGTGAGCGTGCGGTCGCGGCCGAGCACCTCGAGCGACTCGAACAGGGGCAACCCGACGGTGCGCCCGGTGACCGCGACCCGGACCGGCGCCTGTGCCTTGCCGAGCTTCAGCCCGCGCTCCGCGCCGACCGCCTCCAGCGTGGCCTTCAGCGACCCGGCGTCCCACGGCTCCAACGCCTCGAACGCGGCGATCGCCGCGTCCAGCAGCTCGGCCGCGCCCTCCTTCATCGCCTTCGCCCAGGCCGCCTCGTCGATCAGCGGGTCGGCCAGGAAGAGGAAGTCGACGTTCGGCACGATCTCGCTGAGCACCGCGATCCGGGTCTGCGCCAGCGGGGCCACCGCCGCGAACGCGGCCGGGTCGAACTCGTCCGGCTGCCACGGCGGCGGGGGGATGGTGTCGGTGCCGGTGAGCCACGGCTGGCAGGCGGCGACGAACCCGTCGACCGGCAGCGCCCGGATGTACTCCCCGTTGAAGGCGCGCAGCTTCTTCTCGTCGAAGAAGGCCGGGGACGGGTTGACCTCGTCGAGCCGGAACTCGTCCTCGATCACCGGCCAGGGCACGATCTCCCGGTCGCCCGACGGCGCCCAGCCGAGCAGCATCAGATAGTTGCGCATCGCGTCGGCGAGGTAGCCCTCGTCCCGGTACGCCTCCAGGGCGACCTTGTCCCGCCGCTTGGACAGCTTCTGCCGCTTCTCGTTGACCACCACCGGCACGTGCGCCCAGACCGGCGGCTTGACCCCGAGCGCGTCCCACAGCAACTGCTGCTTCGGGGTGTTGGGCAGGTGCTCCTCGGCCCGGATCACGTGGGTGATCCCCATGGTCATGTCGTCGACCACGTTCGCCAGCAGGAACACCGGGGAGCCGTCGCCGCGGGCGATGACGAAGTCCTCGATCAGCTTGTTCTCGAACGTCGGCTCGCCGCGGATCAGGTCGACCACCACGGTCTCGCCCTCGTCCGGGGTGCGGAAGCGCAACGCCCGCCCCTCGCCGGCCGGCAGGCCCCGGTCGCGGCAGAAGCCGTCGTAGCCGCGGTGCTGCGAGCCGGTACGCGCCTGCACGGCCTCCCGGGTGCAGTCGCAGTAGTACGCCCGGCCGCCCTCGTACAGCCGCTGCGCGGCGGCGCGGTGCTCACCCGCGTACGCGGACTGGAAGTAGGGGCCCTCGTAGCTGCCGCGCGCGATGCCGATCCAGTCGAGCGCGGAGAGGATGCCCTCGGTCCACTCGGGCCGGTTGCGGGCCGCGTCGGTGTCCTCGACGCGCAGCACGAACACTCCGCCCTGCTGCTTGGCGAAGATCCAGTTCTGCAGGGCCGAGCGGGCGCCGCCGACGTGGAACATTCCGGTCGGGGAGGGGGCGAAGCGTACACGTACCGTCACGTTCCCCAGCCTACGTCCGCCGGCCAGCGGTTAAGGAGGGGCCCCTTCTTAACGCATACGGAGGTGGCGGGGCCCCCTTTTAACACGAGGCGCACGACGGGGCGCTCACGGTACGGAGCGGATCTTCACAACCAGCGCGCTGCCGAGCAGCGTGACGGCCGCGGTGACCGCGTACAGGGTCGGGTAGCCGCCCAGGTGGACCACGATCGGGGCGGAGAGCGCCGGCCCCAGCACCTGTGGCGCGGAGTTGGCGATGTTGATCACGCCGAGGTCCTTGGCCCGGTCGGTGGCGGCGGGCAGCACCTGGGTGATCAGCGCGGCGTCCACCGCCAGGTAGACCCCGTAGCCGGCGCCGAGCAGCAGCGCGGCGACGATCGCCATCGACCAGACCGGCGCCACCGCGAGCAGCGTCGCCGCCACCGCCATGATCAGCCCGGACACGATCACGAACACCTTGCGCCGCCCGGACCGGTCGGAGATCCGCCCGGCGACCACGGCGGTGAGCATCATGCCGAGCGTGTAGAGCAGGATCAGCACCAGCAGCGACCCCTCGGGGTCGGCCACCCGCACCCCGTCGGTGAGGAAATAGAGCAGGTAGAGCGTGCCGAGCGCGTTGCCGGTCTGCACCAGGAACCGGGTGAACCAGGCCCAGGCGAAGTCGGGGTGGCGGCGCGGGCTGATCCACATCGAGGCGAGCAGGGCGCGTCCCCGCAGCGGCGACCGGTGTTCCCGGGGCAGCGGGTCGTCCTGGGTGAGCAGCGCGAACGGCAGCGACAGCAGCAGCACGGCGAGCGCGATCGCCGCGTACCCGGCGGCGTTGCCGGTGACCACGGCGGTCACCAGCACCGCGCCGACGACCAGGCCGAGCGCCTGCGGGATGCCCACCCAGCCGGAGACGCCGCCGCGCTGGGCCACCGGGACCCGGTCCGGGATCGCGGCGGTGAGGCTGGCCAGCATGGCGTTGAAGCAGACCTGCGCGGCCACCCAGGCGACCGCCACCCCGGCGATGCTGTCCTGCCGGGCCAGCAGCACCAGGGCGAGCGCACCGACCACCGCGCCGGTCGCGGTCCAGACGTGCCGGCGGCCGAAGTGCCGGTTGGCCAACCGCAGGGAGGTACGGTCCGACAGCGCGCCGGCGAGCGGGTTCGCCAGCACCGCGGCGAGCGCGCCGAGGCCGGTCACCACCGCCAGCATCGCCTCCTTGTCGGCCGGGGCGATGCGTTCCACCTGCTGCGGCAGCAGCACCTGGATCGGGGTGAAGAACGCCATCCAGACGCCCAGGTTCGCCGCGAAGATCAGCGCGATCCAACTCCGCCGCACCGGCACGGTCGGTTCGGCGAGCGCCGCCGGCAGCGAGGCCGGCGTCGGGTTGACCGTGGTCATCGCCGGACCAGGTCCCGGAACCAGGCGTACGAGGACTTCGGGGTACGCCGCTGCGTCGGGTAGTCGACGTGCACCAGGCCGAACCGCTTGGTGAACCCCTCCGCCCACTCCCAGTTGTCCAGCAGCGACCAGACGAAGTACCCGGTCACCGGCAAGCCCTCGGCCATCGCCTCGTGTACCGCGCGCACGTGTCCGTCCAGGTAGGCGATCCGGTCCGGGTCGTCCACCCGCCCCTGCGCGTCCGGGGCGTCGTCGTACGCGCAGCCGCTCTCGGTGACCTGGATCGGCGGCAGCGCGTCGCCGTACCGGTGGTGGAGTTGGCGCAGCAGCTCGCGCAGCCCGTCCGGGGCGACCGGCCAGTTGAAGGCGGTGCGCGGGTAACCGTCCAGCGGCACCATCTCGAACGGCAGCGGGGAGCCCTCCTCGGGCGCCCGGACGCCGGTCGGGTTGTAGTAGTTCACTCCGAGCACGTCGATCGGCGCGGCCAGCACGTCCAGGTCGCCGTCGCGGATCACGGCCGGGTCGAGGCCCGGCGCGTCGGGGTAGCCGCGGCCGAGCAGCGGATCGGTGAAGAGCCGGTTGTGCAGCGCGTCGTACGCCTGCGCGGCGGCCCGGTCCGCGTCGGTGTCCCCGACCTGCCGCACCGGCGAGTAGTTGTTGGCGATCGCCACCGGGCTCGCGGTGCGGGCGCGCAGCGCGGCGACCGCGAGGCCGTGCCCGAGGAGTTGGTGGTGTGCGGCCGGGAAGGCGTCGAAGAGCAGCGCCCGGCCGGGCGCGTGGGTGCCGATGCCGTAGCCCAGGGTCATGTGGATGAACGGCTCGTTGAGCGTGATCCAGAGCTTGACCCGGTCGCCGAGGCGGGTCGCGGTCAGGTCGGCGTACTCGGCGAAGCGGGCGGCGGTGTCGCGGTGGAGCCAGCCGCCGGCGTCCTCCAGGGGTTGCGGCAGGTCCCAGTGGAAGAGCGTGGCGACCGGGTCGATGCCGGCGGCGAGCAGGCCGTCCACCAGCCGGTCGTAGAAGTCCAGCCCGGCGGTGTTCGCCGGGCCGGCGCCGGTGGGCTGCACGCGCGGCCAGGCGATCGAGAACCGGTACGCGGACACGCCCAGCCCGGCCAGCAGCGCGGTGTCCTCGGCGTGCCGGTGGTAGTGGTCGCACGCCTGGTCACCGGTGCTGCCGTCGACGATCCGGCCGGCCTCGTGGGCGAACGTGTCCCAGATGGAGGGCCCGCGGCCGTCGACTGTGGTCGCCCCCTCGATCTGGTACGCGGAGGTGGACACCCCCCAGCGGAAGCCGGCGGGGAAGTCGGGCATCGGCACGGTCGTCAATTCACCCTCCCGAGAACGTGAAGCGTGTTCGCGACTCTAGGGCTCCGGTGGGCGACGCGCTATAGGCCGGGAAGCCGGGCGGCACAAGTGCTGCCGGCGTGTCTTTTTCCGATCCCGTCCACTTAAGTCCGATTTACACATAGAGTGCCAAATATCGCGGATGTGATTTAAGTGGGGGAAAGACACTAATGATCCTCGTGGAACGTAGCGCACACGTGGTGGCGCCTGTGGAAGAGGTCTGGGACGTCGTGCAGCGGGCCGAGCAGTTGCCGGCCTGGCTGGCGGGGGTCCGCGCGGCCGAGGTTCTGTCCGGGGAGGGGTTCGGCCGGCGGCAGTTGGTCCAGGCCGGACGCGGCGCCGCCCACGAGGCCGAGGTGATCGCCTATCAGGAGCCGACCCTGATCGGCTGGCGTGAGCGGGCCAAGGGCGCCGGTGCCCGGGCCGAGGCGCGCACCGAGATCTACGTCCAGCTGACCTCGGACGAGGAGGTCGGCGGCACCGTGGTCCGGTTGATCGTCGTGCGGTGGCCCGCCGGGCCGGTCAAGGCCGCCCTGCTGCGGCTCGGCCTGCGCCGGGTCGGCGCCGACCTGGAGGACTCGCTGGCCCGGCTGACCGACCTGGCCGCCGTCGGCTGATCGAGCCGCAGTCCCGGCGTCGCCCGCAACGACGATGGTCCGGCATCCCCACCAGGGATCGCCGGACCATCGTCGTTTGCCTGTGAGAAGGGGCCCCTTCTCTACCGGAGGCGTTAAGAAGGGGCCCCTCCTTACACCTAGCTGTCGCCGCCGGTCTCGCCGACGGGGGCGGCCGTCACGTCGTCCAGCGCGTACTTGCGGGCGGCGTCGGCCGGCACCTCGGCCGGGACGGCGCCGCGCAGCGCGAGCTGCCGCAGCGTGGCGACCGCGATCGACTCGGCGTCGACGTGGAAGTGGCGGCGCAGCGCGTGCCGGGTGTCCGACATGCCGAAGCCGTCGGTGCCGAGCGAGGTGTAGTCGCCCGGTACCCAGCGCGCGATCAGGTCCGGCACCGCGCGCATCCAGTCGCTGACCGCGATCTTCGGCCCGTCGGCGTCGGCCAGCTTCCGCTGGATGTACGGCACCCGCTGCTCCGCACCCAGGTTGAGCAGGTTGTGCTCCTCGCACTCCACCGCGTCGCGGCGCAACTCGGTCCAGGACGTCACCGACCACACGTCGGCGGCCACGCCCCAGTCCTCGGCGAGGAGCTGCTGCGCCTTGAGCGCCCACTGCATGCCGGTGCCGGAGGCGAGGATGTTGGCCTTCGGCGCGTCGTCGCCGACCTGCGGCGCCGGCGAGTAGCGGTAGATGCCCTTGACGATGCCCTCGGTGTCCACGCCCTCCGGCTCGGCCGGCTGGAAGATCGGCTCGTTGTAGACGGTGAGGTAGTAGAAGACGTTCTCCTGCGCCTCGCCGTACATCCGGTGCAGGCCGTCCTCCAGGATGTGCGCCAGCTCGAAGGCGAACGCCGCGTCGTACGCGACCACCGCCGGGTTGGTGGCGGCGAGCAGCAGCGAGTGGCCGTCCTCGTGCTGGAGCCCCTCGCCGTTGAGCGTGGTCCGGCCGGCGGTGGCGCCGAGCACGAAGCCCCGCGCCATCTGGTCGGCCGCCGCCCAGAACCCGTCGCCGGTGCGCTGGAACCCGAACATCGAGTAGAAGATGTACATCGGGATCATCGGCTCGCCGTGCGTGGCGTACGACGTGCCGGCGGCGGTGAACGAGGCGACCGAACCGGCCTCGTTGATCCCCTCGTGCAGGATCTGCCCGGTCGTCGACTCCTTGTAGGACAGGAACAGCTCCCGGTCGACCGAGGTGTAGCGCTGGCCGTGCGGCGAGTAGATCTTCTGGGTCGGGAAGAGCGAGTCCATGCCGAAGGTGCGGGCCTCGTCCGGGATGATCGGCACCCAGCGCTTGCCGAACTCCTTGTCCTTCATCACGTCCTTGAGCAGGCGGACGAAGGCCATCGTGGTGGCCACCTTCTGCTTGCCCGACCCGCGCTTGACGTCGGCGAACCGCTCGCTGCCCGGGATGGCCAGCGTCTTGGGCGCGGTGGTGCGCGACGGGAGGTAGCCGCCGAGCTGGCGACGCCGCTCCCGCAGGTATTCCATCTCGTCCGACTTCTCGTCCGGCGTGTAGTACGGCGGGAGGTAGGGGTTCTCCTCCAACTGCTTGTCCGGGATGTCGAGGTAGAGCCGGTCGCGGAACAGCTTCAAGTCGTCGAGCGTCAGCTTCTTCATCTGGTGCGTGGCGTTACGGCCCTCGAAGTGCGAGCCGAGCGTCCAGCCCTTGATGGTCTTGGCGAGGATCACCGTCGGCTGGCCGGTGTGCTCGGTCGCCGCCTTGTAGGCCGCGTAGAGCTTGCGGTAGTCGTGGCCACCCCGCTTGAGGTTCCAGATCTCGTCGTCGGAGAGGTGCTCGACCATCTTGCGGGTCCGCGCGTCCCGACCGAAGAAGTGCTCCCGGACGTACGCCCCGGACTCCGCCTTGTAGGTCTGGTAGTCACCGTCGGGCGTGGTGTTCATCAGGTTGACCAGCGCGCCGTCGGTGTCCGCCGCGAGCAGCGGGTCCCACTCCCGGCCCCAGACCACCTTGATGACGTTCCAGCCGGCGCCCCGGAAGAACGCCTCCAGCTCCTGCATGACCTTGCCGTTGCCGCGGACCGGGCCGTCCAGCCGCTGGAGGTTGCAGTTGATCACGAAGGTGAGGTTGTCCAGCTCCTCGCGCGCGGCCACGCCGATCGCGCCGAGCGACTCGACCTCGTCCATCTCACCGTCGCCGAGGAACGCCCAGACGTGCTGCTGGGAGGTGTCCTTGATGCCGCGGTGGTGCAGGTAGCGGTTGAACCGGGCCTGGTAGATCGCGTTCAGCGGGCCGAGGCCCATGGACACGGTGGGGAACTCCCAGAAGTCCGGCATCAGCCTCGGGTGCGGGTACGACGGCAGCGCGCCACCCGGGTGCGACAGCTCCTGCCGGAAGCCGTCGAGCTGCTCGGAGCTGAGCCGGCCCTCCAGGAACGCCCGCGCGTACATGCCGGGGGAGGCGTGACCCTGGTAGTAGATGTGGTCGCCGCCGCCGGGGTGGTCCTTGCCCCGGAAGAAGTGGTTGAAGCCGACCTCGTAGAGGGACGCGGAGCTGGCGTACGTGGAGATGTGGCCGCCCACGCCGATCTCCGGGCGCTGCGCCCGGTGCACGAGCATGGCGGCGTTCCACCTGATGTAGGCGCGCAGCCGCCGCTCGATGTGCTCGTCACCGGGGAACCACGGCTCGCTCTCCGGCGGGATGGTGTTGATGTAGTCGGTGGTGGTCAGCGACGGCACCCCGACCTGGCGCTCGCGGGCCCGCTCCAGCAGGCTCAACATGACGTAGCGGGCGCGTTTGGTTCCGCGCTCGTCGATGACACCGTCGAGCGACTCGACCCATTCGCTTGTCTCTTCAGGGTCGATGTCCGGAAGCTGGCTCGGCAGACCAGCGGTGATCACCGGGCGCTTGCGTTCCGTAGCCACAGGCGTTCCCTCGGTTCTGAGTGGGATAGGTCTCTAGCGCCATCCTGCCCCCTCGTGGCGCTCGTCGTCACGTCTGGCTCCCCCAGACGCGACGCTGAACACAGATACCCACCGGTAACTTTGTGCGACCGGCGGGTGCGCCGACCGCACCGGCGGGAACCGGGCCGCTGCGGCAGAATGCGCCCTATGCGCAGTGAGGTGATCAACGTCCGGACCGGTTCCCGGCCCACGGTCCGGGACATCACGGCCGAGGCGGAACGCTTCGTCGCCGGGGCCGGCGACGGGCTGCTGCACGTCTTCGTCCCGCACGCCACGGCCGGGCTGGCGATCATCGAGACCGGCGCCGGGTCGGACGACGACCTGCTCCGCGCGCTCGACGACCTGCTTCCCACCGATGACAGGTGGCGGCACCGGCACGGCTCACCCGGGCACGGCCGGGACCACGTGCTGCCGGCGTTCGTGCCGCCGTACGCGACGCTGCCGGTACTCGACGGGCGGATCCAGCTCGGCACCTGGCAGTCGATCTGCCTGGTCGACCCCAACGGCGACAACCCGGACCGCCAGGTCCGCCTCTCCTTCCTCCCCGCCTGACCCCCGCCGGGGGCGGTGCCCCCGATTCACGGAAAGTGTGGCCATCCGAGGCCGGACAGCCACACTTTCCGTGAATCAGCGCGGGGTTACGGGCGGAGGGTTTCCTGCTCGACGGTCTCGCGGGACTGGTCGATGTTCGGGGCGGCGGTGCGGGCGGGGGCCGGGGGGCGGTCGTACGTCAGGTTCAGGCCGGGGACGCGATCCTCAATCACGAAGGTGGCCCGGGTGTACGCCGGGGCGTCCGGCCGGCTCACGTACGGCAGCACGTCGAAGTTCGCGGTCAGGTCTGTCGGCGTGATCGTGGTGCGGACGTACCCGCGCAGGTTGTTCTGGAAGCGCAGGTGCGGGTTGAACGCCAGCCACGGGTGCGACCCGGTGGGGGAGTCCGCGCCGTCCCCGGTCGACGTGATCGAGGAGCAGACCAACTCGCTGCCGACCGTGCGCGAGGTCGGGTCCGCGTAGTCCAGCTTCAGGTCGCTGGCCCAGTGCGCGTGCACGTCGCCGGTGAGCACGACCGGGTTGCGCACCCCGGCGGACACCCAGCCCCGGGTGATCCGGTCCCGCGAGGCGACGTACCCGTCCCAGGCGTCCATGCTGGTGACCGTGAGCGGGCCGGCGTCGTTGTCCCGCTGGGCGAAGAAGACCTGCTGGCCGAGGAGGTCCCAGCGGGCCTCGGAGCGGCGGAACCCGTCCAGCAGCCACGCCTCCTGCTCGGCCCCGGTGATCGACCGGGTCGGGTCCGACGCCGCCGCGCAGCTCTTGTAGCCGTCGCCGCACGCCTGGTCGTCCCGGTACTGCCGGGTGTCGAGCATGTGGAACGTGGCCAGCCGGCCCCAGCGCACCCGGCGGTAGAGCTGCATGTCGATGCCGCGTGGGATCGAGGTGCGGCGCAGCGGCATGTTCTCGTAGTACGCCTGGAACGCCGCCGCCCGCCGGGCGAGGAAGTCCGGGTCCGGGGCCTCCGGCACCTCGTCGGCCCAGTTGTTCTCCACCTCGTGGTCGTCGAAGACCACCACCCAGGGGGCCACCGCGTGCGCCGCCTGAAGGTCGGCGTCGGTCTTGTACTGGGCGTGCCGCTGCCGGTAGTTGGCAAGCGTCCGGGTCTCCGGCCCCTCGTGGTCCCGGGGGTTGCCGCCGGGCACGGTGTAGGTGTCCTTCGCGTACTCGTACTGGTAGTCGCCGAGGTGCAGGATCAGCTCCGGCTCGGTCTCGGCCAGCCGGCGGTAGGCGGTGAAGTAGCCGTGCTCGTACTGCGAGCAGGAGACGAAGCCCATGGCCAGCGCGGACGGCATCAGCCACGGCGGCGGCGCGGTCCTGGTGCGGCCGACCGGCGAGAGCCAGCGCTCGGCCCGGAACCGGTAGAAATACTCCCGCCCGGGGAGCAGCCCGCCCACCTCGACGTGCACGCTGTGCGCCGACTCCGGCCTCGCCAGCCGCACCCCGCGCCGCACCACGTGCCGGAAGCGCTCGTCGGCCGCCACCTCCCAGGACACCGGCACCACCCGGGACGGCACGCCGCCCAGGCCGTCCTCGGCCAGCGGGTCGGGCGCCAGCCGGGTCCACAACACGAAGCCGTCGTGCTCCGGGTCGCCGGAGGCCACCCCGAGCGTGAACGGGTCGCGTCGCAGCGGGCCGGGCGACGCGACCGCCGCGAGCGGCAGGCCGGTGACCGCGCCGGCGGCGCCGAGCGCCGCGCCGCTGAGCAGGATGGTACGTCGGGACAGTGCCACGGGTTTCCTCCCCGGAGTCCGGTTCGTCGACTCCGGCAGCCTGGCGAGCGTCGATGGCCGCCAGGTGACACCCAGGCGACCGCACGGCACTTTCCGCCGAACACGTGGCCCGCGGAGGAAAACGGGCGACGTCAGCCGAGCAGCCGGCGAAGCTCACCCGGGGTGTGGCCGAGGTGGGCGCGGACCGTGCGGGTCAGGTGCGCCTGGTCGGCGAAGCCCAGCTCACCGGCCAGCTCGGCCAGGCGCACCTGACCCTGCTCGATCCGGTCCAGCAGCCGCGCCACGCGCAGGCCGTTGCGGTAGCGGGTCAGCGGCACCCCCACCCGGGCCTGGAACGCGCGGCTGAGCCGGTAGGGCGAGACGCCGAGCGCCCGGGCCAGCGGCAGCAGCCCGGCGGCCTCCGGGGCGTCGTCGTGCAGCGCGGCCCGGGCCCGTTCGACCACCCGGCGATCCGGCCCGCCGCCGCCCGTCACCGGTGCGGCGGCGCGGCCGACCAGACGGACCAGCCGTTCGGCCGCCGCGTGGTCGGGGTCGGCGACGTCGCGCAGCAGCAGCCGGTGGGCGAGATCCACGTGGCCGTCCACGTGCACCGTGCCCGGCGCCGGCCGGTCGTCGAACAGCTCCCGCCACAGGCGCTGCGACAGGTGCACGGAGGTGCACTCGTCGCCGCCCGCCGGATGGGCGAACCGCTCCTCCTCGCCCGGCACGCTGAGGTAGGCGACCGTCGGCCCGACCCACGTGTCGCCGTCGCGCCCGGCCCGCCGGAACGCGCCGCGCCGGGTGAGCACCAGACCGTACGCGCCGGCCGGCTCCGGCGCGGACCAGCCGGTGTGGTCGTCGCGGCAGCGCACCACGCTGACCCGGAAGTCCGGGTGGGCCAGCAGTCGACTCGCGGTGCGCACGCGGATCAGCGTAGGCGGCCCGGCCGACACGCGAGGGCCGCAAGGATCGACAAGACCCGGGCGGCGTGCGGTCGGCAGGGTGGCCGGCGTGACCGCATCGCACCGGCGTCCCGCCGCACTGCTCGTCGTCCTGCTCACCGGCCAGGCGATGGCCTCCATGGACACCTCGATCGCGGCCGTGGCCGCCCCCGCGATCCGCGCCGACCTGGGCGGCCCGGCCGCCGTCCAGCAGCTCGTGCTCGCCGGCTACACGCTCACCTTCGCCGTGCTCGTGGTGGTCGGCGCGCGGCTCGGCGCCCGACACGGCGGTCCCCGGGTCTTCCTGCTCGGCCTGGCCGGCTTCACGCTCGCCTCGGCCGCCTGCGGACTGGCTCCGACACCTGTCGCGCTGGTGTTCGCCCGGGTGGCCCAGGGCGCGGCCGGCGCGCTCATGGTGCCGCAGGTGCTGGCGCTGATCCGCAGCGCGGTGCCGGACAGGACCCGCGCGAGGGCGATCGGGGCGTACTCGATGGTTCTCGCCCTCGGCGTGGCCGCCGGCCAGATCCTCGGCGGGCTGTTGGTGACGCTCGACCTCGGCGGTCTCACCTGGCGGTTGGCCTTCCTGGTCAACGTGCCGGTCGGGGTGGTCCTGCACCTCGTCGGCCGGCGGGTCCTGGCCGACCCGCCGGCCGTACCGCTCCGGCGGGAGCCACTCGACCTGCCCGGCGCCGGGCTGCTGGCGGCGGCGATGCTCACGCTCGTGCTGCCGCTGGTCCTCGACGCCGCCACGTGGATCCGCGTGGTCGCGGTCGCCACCGGCGCCGTCGGGCTACGGCTCTTCCTCCGGTACGAGCATCGGCGGGCCCGGCGGGACCGGGCGCCCCTGCTGGACGTGACAGTGCTGCGCCACCCTGTCGTGCCGGCCGGACTGCTGGCCTGCTGCGTGGTGATGGGCTGTTACGCCGGCTTCCTGTTCGTGTTCACCCTGCGGGCGCAGGACGTGCTGGGACTCAGCGCCCTCGCCGCCGGGTCGGCCTTCCTCCCGTACGCCACCGGTTTCGCCCTGTGCGGCCTGGCGGTGGCCCGACTTCCCGGACCGGTCCGGGCGGTCCTGCCGGTGGCCGGGCCGTCGGTGCTGGCCGCGGTGGTGGTGGCCGTCGCCGGGCTGTCGGCGCGGGGCTGGCCGTGGGCGGCCGGCAGCGTGTTGCTGCTGCTCGGTGGGGCGGCGCACGCGGCGGCGTTCAGCCCGCTCGTCACCCGGCTCGCCGACGTCGTCCCGGCGAGCGCGGCGGCTGCTCTGTCCGCGTTCGTCTCCACCGGCACGCTGCTCGCCGCCGTGCTCGGTGTGACCGTGGTGGGCGGTCTGCACCTGGGCCTGACGGCCGCCGGGGCGGCCGGGAGCGCGCTCGCGCTGCCACCGGCGCTCGCCACCGCCGCGCTGCTGCTGGCCGGCGCGTTCGCCGCCCGCCGGGCGGTCCGGCCGGCAGTGGTTGCCCCGGACACCGGCATCCCCGACCGCATAGTAGATCAGTTCAATTGTTGATGAATCACGTATGCTGGGCGGATGGCGCCACCCACCGTGCCGGCCGACGGCGAACGGGCCGGCCGGGCCGGCCTGGCCGGAGACATCGTGCGTCGACTCCTGCACGTCGCCGCCGCGATGCGGCACCTTCAGGACGAGGGGATCGCCGCGCTGGGTCTCACCCCGGCCGCCGGACGGGCGCTGTACGAGCTGGACCCCGACCATCCGCTGCCGGCCCGTGAACTCGCCGAGCAACTGGGTTGCGACAGGTCAAACGTCACCGGCCTGGCCGACAGGCTGGAGCAGGCCGGCCTGGTGCGGCGGCGTACCGACCCGACCGACCGGCGGCAGAAGGCGCTCGTGGTCACCGCCCGGGGCCGGCAGGTGCGCGAGCAGGTCGGGCGGGTGATGTCGGACTCCCGACTGCTCGACGGCCTGAGCGCCGACGAGCTGACCACGCTGCGCGAGCTGGTCTGGAAGGTGTCCGACGGCGGGTGCCCGGCGGAGTGCGGCGAGAGCTGAGCCACGCCGGGCGGAACGTGTCCGACTGGGCGAGGTGGGCATCAGTCGGTAATGCTGTCCGACGTGACCACCCCGCACGATCTCGACGACCAGCTCCGTGCCGACCTGGCCGCGCTCGGCGCGCCGGACCAGCGGCGCGACCTCGACGAGCCACTGCCACGCGACGGTGAGCCGTCGGCGCGTGACGGTGAGGCGCGGCCCGATGGTGGGGCGCTGACCGGGGCGCAGGCGCTGGCGCTGTTCGACGCGCAGGTCACCAGCCGGCTGCTCGACCTCGCCGGGCGCTGGCTGCGTGGCTTCGGTGAGGGCTACTACACGATCGGGTCGGCCGGCCACGAGGGCAACGCCGCGGTTGCCGCCGCGCTCCGCCCCACCGATCCGGCCCTTTTGCACTACCGCTCCGGCGCCTTCTACTGTCTTCGCGCCGCCCAGGCCGCCGGTGCCTTCCCCGTCACCGCGCCACCGCCACCCGCCCCACCCGCCCCCGCTCCCGCCCCGCCCGCTCTCGCCCCGCCCGCCCCGCCGGCACCCGCCCCGGACACCCGCCCCGATCCCGCTTTCCGAGATGGATCTTCTGATATGCGGGAGGCGAGTAGATCTTGGTACGAAAGTGCCCCTATGGGGGCCATTTCCTACCAAGATCTCGAAGCTGCGCCTGGGTCCGTGGTGGCGGGCGCTCGGGTTGGGCGAGCGGAAACGGATGAAGCGGGCATCTCGGGTGGGGTCACCGGCTCGGGTGGAGATGCCGCCTCCAGCGGAGCCGGTTCGGGCGAGGGCAGTGCCGAGGCGGGCGACCTCGCGGCAAGAACGGATGCGGGTGCGGGCCGCCCCGCGGCGGGTGCCGGTGCGGGCGGGACAGCGGCGGGGACGGGGACGGGTGTGGAAGCGGGCCGCCTCGCGGCGGGTGCCGGTGCGGGCGGGACAGCGGCGGGGACGGGGACGGGTGTGGAAGCGGGCCACCTCGCGGAGGAGGCGGGTGCCGGTGCGGGCCGCCCCGTGCCGGGGGCGGGTGTGGAGGCGGCCAGCCTGCCGGCGGGAGCGGGCGTCGCGGTGGATGCGGACGGTGACGCCACTGTCGGCGTACCCGGGTTGCCGCCGCCGGCCCTCGACGACGCCTTCGCGTCGGCGGCGCGTGACGTGCTGCGGGGCATGGTCGCCTCGGCGGCGGAGCCGATCGCCGGCGGCCGGCACAAGGTCTTCGGTCGGGCGGACCTCGCGGTCGTGCCGACCACCTCGACCATCGGCTCGCACCTGCCCCGGGCCGTCGGCCTGGGCCTGGCGCTGGAGCGGCTGCGCCGGGACGGGCGGCACGTCGACGGCGACCCGGAGGTCGCGGTTTGGCCGCCGGACGCGGTGGTGGTCTGCTCGTTCGGCGACGCCTCGGTCAACCATGCCACCGCCACCGCCGCGCTCAACACCGCCGGGTGGTACGACCACACCGGCCTGCGCATCCCGGTGCTGTTCGTCTGCGAGGACAACGGGCTCGGGATCAGCGTGCGCTCACCGCAGGGGTGGGTGGCCGCGACGCTGCGGTCCCGGCCCGGTCTCCGCTATTTCGCCGCGGACGGCACGGACGTGGTGGAGACGCACCGGGTGGCGGCGGAGGCGGCGGCCTGGGTACGCCGGCACCGCCGGCCCGCCGTGCTGCACCTGAGCACGGTACGGCTGATGGGGCACGCCGGCGCGGACGCGGAGTCGGCGTACCGGAGTCCGGCGGAGATCGCCGCGGACGTGGCGCGGGATCCGCTGCTGGTCACCGCCCGCCGGCTGGTCGCGGCCGGCTTCGCGAGCGGCGAGGAACTGCTGGCCCGGTACGACGAGCGGGGCTGGCAGCTACGCCGGATCGCCGAGGAGGTGCTGGACGAGCCGAAGCTGACGTCCCCGGTCGAGGTGGTGGCGGAGTTGGCGCCGCGCCGCCCGGCGCGGGTGGCCCGAGCGGTCGCCGGGTCGGCGGCGTACGCGGCGGGGCCGGGCGCGGGGGCGCGGGCGGAGGCGTTCGGCGGCAAGCCGCCGGAGTTGACCGGGCCGCTGACGCTGGCGCAGAGCATCAACGCGGCGCTCGCCGACGGCATGCTCGACCATCCCCGGATGGCCGTGTTCGGTGAGGACGTGGCCGCCAAGGGCGGGGTGTACGGGGTGACGAAGGGGCTGAGGGACCGGTTCGGGGCGGCGCGGGTGTTCGACACGCTGCTGGACGAGACGTCGATCCTCGGGCTCGGGCTCGGCGCCGGCCTGGCCGGCATGCTGCCGGTGCCGGAGATCCAGTATCTGGCGTACCTGCACAACGCCGAGGACCAGTTGCGGGGCGAGGCGGCCACCATGCGGTTCTTCTCCCGGGGCGCGTTCCGCAACCCGATGGTGGTGCGGGTGGCCGGGTTGGCGTACCAGGAGGGCTTCGGCGGGCACTTCCACAACGACAACTCGGTGGCGGTGCTGCGCGACGTGCCGGGGCTGGTGATCGCGGTGCCGGCCCGGCCCGACGACGCCGCGCCGATGCTGCGTACCTGCCTGGCCTCGGCCCGGGTGGACGGCGCGGTCTGTGTGTTCCTGGAGCCGATCGCGCTCTACCACGCCCGCGACCTCTACGCGGAGGGTGACGGTGAGTGGCTGGCCGACTATGCCGAGCCGGGTGCCTGGGCCGACCGGCACGTGCCGGTCGGCCGGGCCCGGGTGTACGGGATCGGCTCCGCCGAGGACCTCACCATCATCACGTTCGGTAACGGGGTGCGGATGTCGCTGCGGGCGGCGGCGACGCTTGCCGACGAGGGCGTCGGCAGCCGGGTGGTGGACCTGCGCTGGCTCGCCCCGCTGCCGGTGGCGGACATCATCCGGGAGGCGTCGGCGACCGGCCGGGTGCTGGTGGTGGACGAGACGCGGCGCTCCGGCGGGGTGGGCGAGGGGGTGCTGGCCGCGCTCGTCGACACCGGCTACGTCGGGGCGGCGCGACGGGTGGCCGCACTTGACTCGTTTGTACCATTAGGTCCGGCTGCTCACCAGGTGCTCGTCTCCGAGGAAGCCATCACCCAGGGTGCCCGTACGCTGCTGGCACGGTAAATTCCCTTCCAACCGGTGCGCCACTTGCGCAGCGAGCCGCAACTGTGTGGACTGGGCCGGACGGTGTCGCAGGGCACCGCGAGCAGGGACGAGATGAGGAGGCACGCGACAGTGAGCGCGACCGCTGGTCAGGCCGCCGACGGGGTACGCAGCCTGGCGGACCGGTTCGGCATCGAACCGGGCATGGTCGTCATGGAGATGGGCTACGACGACGACGTCGATTCCGATCTCCGGGACGCCCTGACCGACCGCTGTGGAGAACTTGTCGACGAGGACACCGACGAGGTGGTCGACGCGGTACTGGTCTGGCACCGCGACGGCGACGGTGACCTCTTCGAGCTCCTCGTCGACGCCCTCGGGCCGCTGGCGGACAACGGTGTGGTCTGGCTCCTGACGCCCAAGGCCGGCCGGGACGGCCACGTCGAGCCGAGTGAGGTCGCGGAGAGCGCGCAGAGCGCCGGCCTCCAGCAGACCTCCACCATCAACGCCGGCCGCGACTGGAACGGCGCCCGCCTCGTGCTGCGGCGCGGCTCCAAGAGCAAGAAGTAGGAGCACGCATGCCCATCGAGGTTGGCGCCGAGGCGCCCGACTTCCTGCTCAAGGACCAGAACAACCAGGAGGTCCGGCTCTCGGACCTCCGGGGGCGCAAGACCGTGCTGCTGGTCTTCTACCCGCTGGCCTTCACCGGCATCTGTCAGGGCGAGCTGTGCGAGGTACGGGACAACCTCGACGACTACGCCAACGACGACGTCCAGGTGCTGACCGTCAGCGTCGACTCGGTCTACGCCCACAAGATCTGGGCCGACCGGGAGGGCTACCAGTTCCCGATGCTCGCCGACTTCTGGCCGCACGGCGCGGTGGCCCAGGCGTACGGCGTCTTCAACGACGTCGCCGGCATCGCCAACCGGGGCACCTTCGTCATCGACAAGGCCGGCGTGGTCCGCTTCGCCGAGATGAACATGCCCGGCGAGGCGCGCGACCAGCAGGGCTGGCGCAAGGCGCTGGCCGAGGCCGTCGGCGGCTGATCCCACCCCAGACACGTTCGACCGGGCCGGAGGCCGGCAGGTAAGCTTGCCGCTCCGGCCCGCCGTACGGGCGTTCCGGGCGCGTAGCTCAGCGGGAGAGCACTCGCCTTACAAGCGAGGGGTCGCAGGTTCGAAACCTGCCGCGCCCACCACCCACCAGCACAGTTCAGGGCGCGTAGCCCGGGTCGGCGACCGTCTCCGCGATGCGGGTGAGCCAGTGCAAGTCGTTCGCCTGGGACTCCGCACTGGCGCCGGGGTCGAGGATGCCGGCGAGGAACGCGGCGACGTCGTCGAGGTGCCGCTCGGCGCGGTAGTAGCTCAGCAACGTCGGCTCCGGCTCCACCGGCCCGTACCCCTGGTGGAAGAGCGCCGCGCGGCGCGCGTCGATCGGGTGGTCGCCGAAGTCCGGGCTGTGCACGAACATCAGGTCCCGCTCGCGCGGCGCGAGGACCGGCGCGTCCCAGTCCACGACGTGCAGCGGACCGTCGCCGTCGGCGATCAGGTTGCCGGGGTGGATGTCGGCGTGGCAGATGACGTGCGGGGCCGGCGGCACGCTCGCGGCCAGCGCGTCGACCGTCTCCGCCAGCCGGTGCAGCGGATCGCCGTACCGGTGCCAGAACGCACCCAGAGCCGCGCTCGTCGCGGCTTGTTCCGCGAGGGCGCGCAGCCGCTCGCCAGCGTCCGACCGGTAGGTTTCGACCGGCAGGACGGCGGCGATCTCGGTGCTCGGCGGGACCGCGTGCAGGTGGGCGAGGAACTCGCCGTACTCGATCCACTGGCGGTCGGTGAGACCGCGACCCCAGAGGCTGCCGCCGTCGCGGTACGGGTAGAGCAGGAGTTGGTGGTCGCCGAACCGGTGGGCGGTTCCGCCACCGGCCAGGTCCACCGGAGCCACCACCTGCCGGATGCCGTGGGCGCGGAGGAAGCTGGGCAGCAGGACGGCGGCCGGGGTGAACTCGCCTCGGCGCAGCTTCAGGAACCACCGCCCGCCGTCGGACGTGTCCACCCGGTAGGCCCATGCCTGCCCGTCCAGCCCGACCGGCAGGAACACGAGGTCGGCGACGTCCACGGCCCAGGCGTCGGCCACCTCGGCCGCCAGGAGCCGTTCGTCCACGCCCGGCTTGTCGATCACCGCCGGAGCGTCCCAGGTCATGGCTCTTCCGACAAGGCATTAGGCGAGTGGGTCGACGACGTGGACGCCGTGGTCGCGCAGCGCCGCCTCGATTCGTTCGCGGCTCTCCGGGTCGGGCTGCCGCCACAGCCACACCTGCCCGACCATGACCGCGCTGTTCGGGCCGGGTACGTCCCACCGGCCGCCGTCCGGGTACACGGCGAGCGCGAGCCGGCCGAAGCCGGGACGGGCGAGCCCGGCCTGGTGGATCTCGGACCACCGGTAGCTTCGGGTGACCGTGCCCCGGTGTCGGACCAGCAGCCCGGTGTCGTCGGCGAGCAGCGCGCCGTCGCGGTGCAGCCAGGCCGAGACGACGGTGGCGGCGGTCATCCCGAGGGGCACGATGAGGGAGCCGAGGCTTCCCCGGAGGGCGAGCACGATGATCAGGGCGAGCAGCCCGAGCGGTACGAGCACCGCCGGCCACCACCGGGACGCGAACAACACCACCGGCTCCGCGCCGGCCCCCCGTTCCTCCGCCACCTGAGCGATGATGCCCACATCGGGGATGATCGACACCACTACGCCGACATGGTGGCATCGGACCGACCGGGACACGGCCACTTCACCGGAATGGAGTCGATGAAGCGCCGGAGCCCGAGGCGGGCCGCGCTACTGGCGGCGGCGGGCGTCGGCCTCGGCGTCGATCAGGTCGTTCAGCGCCAGCGCCGAGTTGATCAGGGAGAGGTGGCTGAACGCCTGCGGGTAGTTGCCGATCTGCTCACCCGTCGCGGCGATCTCCTCGGCGTACAGGCCGAGGTGGTTGCTGAACGTGATCATCTTCTCGAAGGTGAGACGGGCGTCGTCCAGGCGTCCGGTGCGGGCCAGCGCCTCGACGTACCAGAACGTGCACATGTTGAAGGTGCCCTCGTGGCCGGGGAGGCCGTCGGGGGAGTGCACCGGATCGTAGCGGTGGACCAGGCTGTCCGAGACCAGGTCCCGTTCGATCGACGCCAGGGTGGAGCGCCACAGCGGGTCGCTCGGCGTGACGAAGCCGACCGACGGCATGGCCAGCAGCGCGGCGTCGAGCACGTTCTCGTCGTACGCCTGCACGAAGCTGGCGCGTTCCCGGTGGTAGCCGCGGGCCATGACCTGGTTGTAGATCCGGTTCCGCTGTTCGATCCAGCAGGTCATGTCCCCGGGGCGGCCGGTGCGGGTGGCCAGCCGGATGGCCCGGTCCAGCGCCACCCAGGACATCACCCGGCCGAAGGTGTAGTTGCGGGGGTGGTGCCGGCTCTCCCAGATGCCGGCGTCGCGCTGGTCCCAGTTGTGGCAGAGCCAGTCGACCAGCCGGACGGTGCTCTTCCACACCTGGTGGGACACCCGGATGCCCTGCTCGTCGGCGAGGTGCATGGCGTAGAGCGCCTCGCCGTGGATGTCGAGCTGGAGTTGGTCGGCCGCGCCGTTGCCGATCCGCACCGGGCGGGAGCCGCGGTAGCCCTCCAGGTGGTCGAGCACCTCCTCGTGCAGGTCGGAGGAGCCGTCCACCCGATACATGATCTTCAGTGGGTCCTGGTGGTCGCCGGCCTCGCGGATCCGCTCGTCCAGCCAGTTCATGTAGCTGCTGACCTCGTCGGTGAAGCCGAGGCCGAGCAGCGCGTGCACGGAGAACGAGGTGTCGCGTACCCAGGTGTAGCGGTAGTCCCAGTTGCGCGTGCCGCCGACCAGCTCGGGCAGCGCGGCGGTGGGCGCGGCGATCATCGCGCCGGTCGGCGCGTACGTCATGAGCTTCAGCGTGATGGCCGAGCGTTCGACCATCTCCCGCCACCGGCCGGTGTAGCGGGAGCGCTCGACCCAGCGCCGCCAGTAGTCCCGGGTCCACTCGAACATCCCCTGGACCTCTTCCGGGGAGATGATCCGTGGTTCCGTGCCGGCCGTCTCCAGGACCACCCCGCCGGTGTCGCCCTCGTGGAGCGTGCCGTACGCGACCAGGTCGTCGTCGTCGAGGCGGATGTCGCCGCCCTGCGCGATGAGTTGCCGCACCGGGTCGACCGGGTTGAACGTGAGCGTCGCCGACGGGCTGCGGAAGACGTACCCGTTGCGGTGGCGTTCGAGCTGGTGCTTCTGCCGGGCGTAGTCGAACCGGGGCCGGCACTCCACTTTGAAGCGCATGCTGCCCCGGACCATGTTGACCATGCGGACCAGGCGGTGCGCGTCGGTGATCCGCTCGCCGGTGACCGGCATGAAGTCCATCACCTCGGCGACGCCGTCCGCGCTGATGAACCGCGTGATCAGGATCGGGGTGCCGGGCAGGTAGAGCTGCTTGGTGACGTACCGGACGTCGTGCGGGGCGATCCGGAAGTAGCCGCCCTTCTCCTTGTCCAGCAGCGCGGCGAAGATGCTCGGCGAGTCGAAGCGCGGCGCGCAGAACCAGTCGATCGTGCCGTCGCAGGTCACCAGCGCGGCGGTCTGCAGGTCGCCGATGAGCCCGTGATCCTCGATCGCCGGATAGCTCTCCACGTCGCCCCCCGCGCTCGGCTGCCTCCTGCGCATTCCAACCTAGGGGAAGAATTGTCAGGTTAGGGCCTTTTCGCGAGGTCGGTCGCCGCGGCGGCGCGCCTCGACCGCCGCGCGCGTCTCCGCGGCCACCAGGTCCGCGTTGATCATCGCGGCCGTCCGGGCGCCGGTCGCCGCCGCGGCCCCCACCTGCGCGGACAGGTCGGTCACGTTGCCCGCCACCCACACCCCGGGAACGTCGGTACGCCCCGCCGGGTCGGCCGGCACGTACTCGCCCGACCCGCTCTCGTGCGGCACCGCGCGCAGCCCCAGCGCCGCCAGGAACCCGGTCCGCGCCACCATCCGGGGCGCGACGGTCAGCACCTCGCGGGCGACCGTGCGACCGTCGCGCAGGCGTACCCCGGTCAGCCGGTCCCCGACCACCTCGACGGCCGCGACCTCGCCCTCGACCACCGGCACGCCGCGCGCGGCGAGCTGCTCGGCCTGCTCGTCGGTGAGCGGCGGCGCGGCGTGGCGGAAGAGGACCACGTCGTCGCTCCACTGCCGGAACAGCAGCGTCTGGTGCACCGACATCGGGCCGCTGCCGATCACCCCGATCGGCCGGTCGCGCACCTCCCACCCGTGGCAGTACGGGCAGTGCACCAGGTCCCGGCCCCAACGCTCGCGCAGCCCGGGCACCTCCGGCAGCTCGTCCACCAGGCCGGTGGCCACCAGTATCTGCCCGGCCCGCACCCGGCGGCCGTCGGCGAGCGTCACGTCGAACCCGTCGCCGTCGCGGCGCACCGCCTCGACCTCGCCGGTGAGCAGGTGCCCACCGTAGCGGTGGACCTCGTCCCGCCCGCGTGCCAGCAGCTCGGCCGGGGGCACGCCGTCGAGGGCGAGCAGCGCGTGCACCCCCTCGGCCGGCGCGTTGCGCGGGTTGCCCCCGTCGACCACAAGCACCGACCGGCGGGCCCGGGCCAGCATCAGCGCCCCGCTCAGACCGGCCGCGCCGCCACCGATCACCACCACCTCGTAGCCGTCTTCCCGTAGCTCGGTCATCGTGACCACCTCCGCGCCAAGCGTGCGACAGCCCTTGGCAGAAGCGCAAACATTGTTGCCGTTGTGGCAAACTGGTGGCATGGACGACGACCTCGACCAGGCCCTCGACGCGGTCGGCCCCCGGCTGCGCGCCCTGCGCCGCGAGCGGGAGACCACGCTCGCCGACCTCTCCGCCGCCACCGGCATCTCGGTGAGCACGCTGTCCCGGCTGGAGTCCGGTGGCCGCCGGCCCACGCTCGAACTGCTGCTCCCGCTGGCCAAGGCACACGGCGTCACCCTGGACGAGCTGGTCGGCGCGCCACCCACCGGTGACCCGCGCATCCACCTGCGGCCGGTCGCCGCGTTCGGGATGACCATGCTGCCGCTCACCCGGCGGCCCGGCGGCATCCAGGCGTACAAGCTGATCATCCCGGCCGGCGGCCGGGCCGATCCCGAGCCGAAGACCCACGAGGGGTACGAGTGGGTCTACGTGCTCAACGGACGGCTGCGCCTGGTGCTCGGCGAACACGACCTGGTGCTCGTCCCCGGCGAGGCGGCCGAGTTCGACACCCGGGTCCCACACTGGTTCGGCCGCGCCGACGACCAGGGGGTGGAGTTCCTCAGCCTCTTCGGCAGCCAGGGCGAGCGCGCCCACCTGCGCGCCCGCCCCCGCGGCTGAGCGAACGCACCCGTCGGCGCGGCCCGCGGCGGCACGATCAGGCGGTGAGCTATGCGGACGTACGCGGACTGCGGATCTGGTACGAGGAGCACGGCGCCGGCAAGCCGCTGGTGCTGCTGCACGGCTCCTACGGGTCGACGGAGACGTTCGCGCCGGTCCGGCCCGCGCTCGCCACCCGCCGCCGGCTGATCGCGGTCGACCTCCAGGGCCACGGCCGCACCGCCGACGTGGACCGGCCGCTGCGCCACGAGTCGATGGCCGACGACGTGGCCGCGCTGCTGGGCCACCTCGACCTGCCCCAGGTCGACCTGCTCGGCTACTCGCTCGGCGGCGGGGTGGCCCTGCGTACCGCCATCCAGCACCCCACGCTGGTCCGCCGCCTGGTCCTGGTCTCCACGCCGTTCCGGCGGCGGGGCTGGCACCCGGAGGCGCTGGCCGCGATGTCCGCCCACGACGAACGCGCCGCCGAACGGATGCGCGGCACCCCCGCCCACGAGCGGTACGCGCGGGTCGCGCCCCGGCCGCAGGACTGGCCCACGCTCTGGGCGCGCAGCGGCGAGCTGCTGCGCCGCGACTACGACTGGTCCGCCGAGGTGGCCGCGCTGCCGATGCCGGTGCTGCTGGTCTTCGCCGACGCCGACGCGATCCCGGTACGCCACATGGCCGACTTCTTCGCCCTGCTCGGCGGCGGCCGGCGGGACACGGACGACCGCCCTGCGTCCCGGCTGGCCGTCCTGCCCGGTCTGACCCACGCCGACGTGGTCACGTCACCCGCCCTGCCGGCGGCGGTCCTGCCGTTCCTCACCCATACCGCACGGGCCCCCGGCTGAGCCGCCGCCCGCGCCGCAGCCGGCGGTGGACGATCACGCCGCCGAGCACCAGCGCCACGAGGCTCAGGCCCCACCACGCCCGGCCACCCGGCCCGGACGGCGGGTGCGCCTCCCGCACCCGGCCCGCGCGCACCACCTCATCCGCCACGTCGATGGCAAGCACCTCGTCCGGCGCGGTGAGCAGGGTGGCCGGCGCGGCAGCCCCCGGCGTCAGCTCCAGCACCCGGATCGACCGCACGTGCCCGTACCAGGTGCGTTGGTCGATCTCCAGCCCGTCGGCGGGTGGAACCGGCATGGTCGGCTCGGGCCGGTAGGCGACCACCCACGCGCTCCCGTCCGCCTGCCAACCGAGCAGACGGATCGCCGTCACCCCCGAGACGGTCGGCAGCGCCGGCGCGGGCAGCTCCCGCCCTTCGACGTCGACCCGGCGCAGTCCCCACCGGTCGGTCACCGGATCGCGGTTGACCAGGGCCAGCGAGCCGTCCGGCAGCCAGGCGCCCTTGCCGGCCAGCGCGCTGTCCGCCGGGAGCGCGAACGAGGACAGTTGCCGTCCGTCCGCGCTCGACACCAGCACCTTGTCGCCGACCTGGTAGGCCAGGCGGGAGCCGTCGGCGGTGAACGCCACCGGAGTGCCGAAGACCGGCACCTGCGAGGTCTCCAGGAGGCGGACCGCTCGGCCGGTGTCGAGCCGGACCAGGCTGAGCGTGTTGACGGCGGCGCTGCCCTCCGGATCCGTCGACGTGGTGTCCCGGACCACAAGCGCCGACCCGTCCGGCGTCCAGCCGACCGGCTCGGTGAAGGTGCTGCCACTGCGGGGGCTGGCCAGGCGCTGGACTGCGCCGGTGACCAAATCGATCAGATCCACGCCGGGGCGGTCGTCCGATCCGCTCGGCACGGCGAGCCGCCGCCCGTCGGGAGAGAGCAGCACCTCCTCGCCGGCCGGCGCCTCGTACCCCACCGTCCAGCTCCGGTAGCGGTCCGCGTCCGCACCGACGATGCAGACGGTCCCGTCCTCGTCGATCGGCCCGGTCAGGCCGCGCGCCTGCCCACTGAACACCACCGACGCCGGGCCGAGCCGGGGCCGGTCGGTGGCCCGCAACGCGCCGAGCGGCGGCAGGCCGAGCCGGTCCGGCAGCGCTGCCCCACCCGCGTCCGCCGGCACCGGCGCGGTCGGGCCGCCGCGTACCGCCACCGGCACGAACGCCACGAGCGCCAGCACCACCGCGACCACCGCGGCGGTACGCCGCCGCGTGCGCCGCGCGGTCCGTACCGCACGGTCGTGCACCTGGTACGCCGGGACCTCGGCCGCCGCCTCCCGCAACGCCTCCCGCAGCCGTACGCTCACCGCCCGCTCCCCTCCGACGTCCGCTCCCACAGGTCGGGGACGAGGTCCCGGAGCCGGCGTACGGCGTCGTGCCCGTGCCGCTTGACCGTGCCCACCGAACAGCCGAGCACGTCGGCCACCTGCGCCTCGGTCAGGTCCTCGTAGTAGCGCAGTACCACCACGGCCCGCTGCCGCGCGGTGAGCCGGCGCAACGCGGCGACCACGCTCAGCCGCAACGCGGTGTCCTCGGTGTGGTCGCCGGCGCCCCGTTCGGCCGGCGTGGCGTCCAGCCGCTCCACCACCCGTCGCCGGCGCCACCACGAGACCTGCTGGTGGTACATGACCCGGCGCACGTACGCCTCCGGGTCGCCGCCGCGGATCCGCCGCCAGTGCCGGTAGGTGCGGGCCAGCGCACCCTGCAACAGATCCTCGGCGAGGTGATGGTCCCCGGTCAGCAGATACGCGGTCCGCGACAGCGCGGGTGACCGCTGCACCACGAACTCGTGGAACGACTCGGACATGCCCACCCCCTCGCTGGAATGAACGCCGGCCGGTTGGCGGATGGTTGAGGTCTATCCTCGGATGACACGCGACGTGTCCGCTGACGAGGTGGTCGATGCTGAAGGATCTGGCCGCGGACCGGCAGGCGCAGGGGGACACCCGTCGCCGCAACCTCGGCGCGCTGCTCCGCCGGGTCCACCTGGGCGGCCCGGCCTCCCGCGTCGAGCTGGCCGACCGGATGGGCGTCAACCGCAGCACGGTCCTGGCGCTCACGTCCGAACTCGCGGCGGCCGGCCTGGTCCGGGAGGTGCCCGCCACCGCGAGCGGCCGGGCCGGGCGGCCGTCCTTCGTGGTCCGGCCGGAGTCGGACACCGTCTACGTCCTGGCGTTCGACATCGCGGTCGACCGGCTCGTGGCCGCCCGCGTCGCCCTCGGCGGGACGGTGTCGGCCCGGTTGGAGGCGACCCGGCCCCGGGCGGGCGTCGACCTCGACTCGGTGGTGTCCGTGCTCGCCGGCTTCGGGCGGGAGCTGCACCGGGACGCGCCGCCGGGGGCGGTGTGCGTGGGCATCGGAGCGTCCTACTGCGGGATGATCCGACCGGGCGACGGGATGGTCCGGTTCGGGCCGGACCTGGGTTGGGTGGACCAGGCGTTCGGCGCCGAGCTGGCCCGGCGGCTCGACCTGGGCCTGCCGGTCCTGGTCGGCAACGAGGCCCACCTGGGCGCGATGGCGGAACACCAGCGTGGCGCCGGCGTCGGTGCGCAGAACCTGATCTACCTGCACGGCGACGTCGGCGTCGGCGGCGGGATCATCGTCGGCGGGGACCTGCTCGACGGCGACGGCGGGTACGGCTCCGAGGTCGGGCACATGCTCGTCAACCCGTACCAGGGTCGGCCCTGCGGCTGCGGCTCCCGGGGTTGCCTGGAGGCCGAGGTCGGCGAGCGGGCGCTGCTCGACGAAGCCGGCCGCCCGGCCGACCACCGGGGACGCGACGCCGTCCGGGCCGTGGTCGCCGCCGCCGAGCAGGGCGACACCGCCGCCCGGGCGGCCCTGCGGCACATCGGTGACTGGCTGGGCATCGGGGTGGCTAACCTGATCAACCTGTTCAACCCCGGCGTGGTGATCTTCGGTGGCACGCTGTGCGAGGTGTTCCCCGGCGCGTCCGCCCAGGTGCGCAGCCGGATCGCCGCGAACGTGCTACCCGTCTCGCGGGACAAGGCCCGGCTCGCCGTCTCGGCACTCGGCTACGACGCCACCCTGATCGGGGCCGCCGAACTGGGCTTCTCCCCGCTGCTGACCGACCCGCTCGGAGCCCCCGCCCTGCCACCCATCCGCCGGTAACCCGCACCCCCTCGCGCCCCGTCCCTCTCCCGCGAGCCGTGAGCCGCGTCGATCATGGAGTTGTGGTCGTGGATGAAACGGTCGAAGGTGACATTTCCTGGCACCACAACTCCATGATCGACGAGGAGGGGGGGAGGGGCGGGCGGGGTGGGGTGGGGTGGGTCAGAGGTAGCGGCGGTAGCCGGTGGCGGACGGCGTGAAGCCGGCGCTCTCGTAGAAGCGGTGCGCCTCGACGCGGCGGTGGTTCGAGACCAGTTGGATCTTGTAACAGTTGGCGGACCGGGCACTGTCGACGGCCGACCGCATCAGCGCGGCGGCCACCCCCTGACGCCGGGCCGCATGGTCGACGACCACGTTCTCCACGAGCATGAACGGCCGCGCCCCGTGCGTCAGGTTCGGCGCGACCAGGGTGTCCACCGTGCCGACCAGTCGCGGACCGAGGAAGGCCAGCAGCAGCGTCCGGCCCGGTTGGGCGTGCAGATCCCGCCACGCGCCGGCGAGAGCGTCCGGGGCGGGGCGGTCGTCCGAAGGGGCCAACTGCCACAGCAGGTCGAAGATCCGGTCGGGGTCGTCGTCCAGCGTCGCCGGACGCACCGTCAGCTCGGCGGGCACGGTGGTCGAGCCTAGGCCGATCCGGCCACACCCCGGCGGTACGGGCCCCAGCCGACGAACCTGTCGAACAGCTCGCGGGGCGTGGGCCCCTCGTGCGGGTCGAGCCGGAACAGGTCGTGGGTGGCCTCGTGATAGAGCCCGGACAGGTAGACGGCCAGGTCGACGGGGCGGTCGGCGTACTCGGTCGTGAGCAGCAGCCGGGCCTGGGCGCACGGCCACGGCGAGCCGCAGGCGCGGCAGAGCCACAGCGGTCGGATCGGCAAATGCGCCGGTTGGCCCGGCGGGCAGGCGCGAGGCCGGTCCGGGTGCGGCCCGAGCCGGGGTACGGGAAACGCGGCCACGTTCATCACGACCTTCCTTGAGTCGGAGGGTGGGCCGCCCCGGCATCGGGGGGGACATCGGGGCGGCCCGGTGGCGGCCGAGCGGGAATCGGACCTCCGGATGACAGTCTGTAGAGGACGGCACTACGGTGGGAAGCCGCCACGTCGTTCCTGGTGGCGGCTGGGTGGGCTCGGGTCAGGGCCCGGGCGGGCATGGGAGTTCACGGCGCGAAAGGGGAGAGCGTGGGTGGGTCGTGGTGGGACTTCATCGCCGGTGAGCTGCGCCAGGCCCGTGTGCGGGCCGGGTTCAGCCAGGAGGAACTGGCCCGGCGGATCAACTACTCCCCGTCGCACGTGTCCGGCGTGGAGACCGGCCAGCGCCCGCCGAAGATCGACTACCTGACCGCGATGGACCAGGCGCTGGAGACGGGCGGCCTGTTCCTCCGCATGCTGCACCACGCTTCGCTGATCGACGGGGCTCCGCCGTGGATGCGTGCCTGGGTGGACGACGAGCGGGCGGCCAGCATGCTGCGCTGGTATGAGCCGGCCTACGTGCCGGGCATCCTCCAGACCGAGGCATACGCGCGGATGACGCTGGCGGAGAGCCTGATGAGCGCCGAGGAGATCGACCGGTGCGTCACCTCCCGGCTGGGACGACAGGCGATCATCACCCGGGAACATCCCTGCCGTCTCGTGGCCGTCATCGACGTGATGGTGCTTCGTCGGCCTCTCGCCGCACACGCGGGACTGATGGGCCAACAATTGGCGCACATGGTGAAGATGGCCGTGCTGCCGCACGTGCAGATCCTGGTGATCCCGGAGGAAGCAGGGCTCTATCCCGCGCTTCAGGGCGGCTTCATCATGGCGAGCCTGACCGACGGTTCGGTGGCCGCATACCTCGATCATCAGATCCGGGCGCAGATGATGCACCAGAGCGAGGACATCGGCGCGCTGGAAGCGCACTGGGAGGCGGTGCGAGGGGAAGCGCTGTCCCGAAGGCAGTCCCTCGACCTGATCAAGGAGGCGGCAAGCTCATGGATCTGATCGGTGCGCGCTGGCGTACGTCGACCCGCTCGGGTTCCAACGGTGGTGCCTGCGTCGAGGTGGCCGACAACCTGCCCGGTGTCGTCGGCGTGCGGGACAGCAAGGACCCGTCCGGCCCGGCGCTCACCTTCGCGCCGTCGTGCTGGCGCGTCTTCGTCGCGTACACGAAAGCGGTCCGGCGCTGACCTTCGCGCCGGCCTGGTGCGCTGTCGTCGCGTACCCGAAGCGGGTTTGACCTCATCCGCCCAGTCGGCGGGCGAGCCACGGGAGCAGCGCGTCGGCCTGTAGGCGCTGGAACGCCCGGACGGTCGGGATGCCGGGCGGCGGCGGCTGCCGGGCGGCGTCGAGGAAGAAGCCGGTGAAGCCGGCCAGCGCCCCGGTCAGGTCGGCCGGGTCGACGCGGGCGGTGAGCGGCCGGGTGGCCAGCAGGGCGTCCGGATCGTGGCCGCCGTACACCTGCACGTTGACGACGGTGAGCAGGCTGTCCAACCAGGCCGGGCCGCGGCAGGCCCAGGGCCAGTCGACCACGGTGACCCGGCCGTCCGGGCCGAGCAGCAGGTTGTCCGCGCGGACGTCGAGGTGGCAGAGGGTGTCGCCGGCCAGTGCGGCCAGGCCCCGGTCGGCGGCGGCGCACAGTTCGGGCAGGTGCGCGCGGGCCCACGGGTCGAGGTCGGCCGGCGGGTCGGCGGCGATCCGGCGCCAGCCGGCGAAGTCGTGGGCGAGCGACTCGGTCGCGGTGGCAGTCGCGACGGCGGGAGCGGGGGTGAGCGTGGCCGCCATCGACTCCAGGGTGGACAGTACGGCGGTCAGCTCGCCGGCGTCCCACGGGGTGACCGGGTGCCGGCCCTCGACGTCGGCGTAGACGAGCGCGATCCAGTCACCGTCGTCGTGGCTGCCGAGCAGCCGGGGCGTCGGCGCGCTCGCGGGCAGCGCGGCGGCGATGCGGGCCTCGGCCCGGTGCATGGTCGGGCTGTGGTCGTTCTGCGCCGGGCTGACCGCCTTGACGAAGGCGCGTCCGCCGCGCGCGGTGCGGACCCGGTCGGCGGTGCCGGGGGAGAAGCCGCCCGGCTGCGACTCCGCCGCCACCACCCGGTCGTCGAGGACGGCCTCGATCGCGGTACGGACGTGGGCCGGCAACTCGTGCCACCGGACGCGGGTCTTCGACTGACTTGTCACCGTCCCACCGTGCGCGACGCGCGCTCCCCGGGCAACCGAGTAAGGCGGGGGCCCCTTTTAACGCCTCGCGGTTAAGAGGGGGCCCTTTCTCTACCGTATGCGTTAATAAGGGCCCCCTCCTTACCTGCGAGCTTTGGGGGTTGAAGGGTGCTTTGGCGGGGTTACCTCCCCGGGAACGCGGGAACGCCACCGCGACGCCCCGGGGAAGGAGCCACGGATGCGGGAACGCACCGGACTGACCATCGGCGTGCTCGGCTCGTACGGCGGTCGCAACCTCGGCGACGAGGCGATCCTCACGGGTCTCCTGGCCGATCTGCGGCAACACGAGCCGAACGCGCGGATCATCGTGTTCTCCCGCAACCCGGCGCACACCGCGCTGGCGCACCCCGACGTCGAGGCGGTGCCGTGGGAGGGCGTCAGCCGGGTCGACTCCTCACAGGTGCTCCACCAGCTCGACCTGCTCATTCTCGGTGGTGGCGGGATCCTCTACGACAAGGAGGCCCGGCGCTACCTGCGGGTGGTCCGGGTCGCCCAGGAGCGGGGCCTGCCGCTGCTCACGTACGCGGTCGGGGTCGGCCCGCTCACCGACGGGGTGGACACCGGCATGGTGCGCGAGACGCTGGCGCAGGCGGTCGAGGTGACCGTCCGCGACCAGGAGTCGCGGATGGTGCTGGAGGAGGCCGGTCTGGTCAACCCGATCACCGTCACCGGTGACCCGGCGTTCCTGCTCACGCCGGAGGAGTTCCCCGCGCAGTGGCTGCGCGAGGAGGGCGTGCCGGCGGGGTCCCGGCTGGTCGGGCTGAGCGTGCGGGAGCCGGGGCGGGCCGCGGAACGTCTCGACGTCGACGGCTACCACCGGCTGCTCGCCCAGATCGGTGACTTCCTGGTGCACCGCATCGACGCGCATGTGCTGTTCGTCCCGATGGAACGCGACGACATCCGACACTCGCACGGGGTGTTGTCGCACATGATCGCCGCGGACCGGGGGCGGATCCTGCACGGCGACTACCGCCCGGCGCAGATCCTGGGCCTGATGCGCCACTTCGACCTCGCGGTCGGTATGCGGCTGCACTTCCTGATCTTCGCCGCCATGATGAACACGCCGTTCCTGCCGCTGCCGTACGCCGGAAAGGTCTTCGACCTGGCCCAGCGGCTCGGCGTGCCGGCGCTGCGCGGCATGGAACGGGAGGTGGAGGGCCCGCTGCTGGCCGAGGTGGACCGGCTCTGGGACGAGCGGGCCGCCCGGGCCGGCGAGACCGCCCGCCGGGTGGCGGAGGTGTGTGACCAGGCGCGCGGCACCTCGCAGGTGACGCGGAGCGTGCTGGACAGCATCCGGGCCCGCACGCTGACCCCGACCGCCTGAGCCTCCCGGCGGCTCGGCGGCTCGGCGGCGCGGCGCTCGGCGGCGCGGTCAGGCCGCCGGGCCGCGCCAGCTGTAGACCCACTCGCCCTCCGGCCGGTCCTCCGACTCCAGCTCGTAGATCTGCGCCTCGGCCAGCCCACCCGGCCCCAGGTGGTGGTGGGTGAGCGGCGGGCGGCCGTTGGCGTCCAGCTCGACCGTGACGGTTTCGCCGTCGGCCGCGCCGCCGACCAGGGGGATGTGCACCGAGGAAGCCATACGCCCATCCTGCCCCGGCCGGAGGGCACGCGCAGCGGATAGCGGGGCAGCGGGCGGCCCGGTCCGGCGGCTAGGGTCCGGAGATGGCGACCCCGACGATCGATCCGACGCTCGGTCCGGTCCTCGCCCGCACGGGCGACGAACGGGCGATCCTCGACGCGTTCCTCGACTTCCACCGCGCCACCGTGTTGCGCAAGGCGCGCGGCCTCGCCGACGCCGACGCCGCCCGGCGGCTGGTGCCCTCGCTGACCACCCTGGCCGGGCTGCTCAAGCACCTCGCCCTGGTCGAGGGCAACTGGTTCGCCCGGCTGTTCGCGCCGGAGCCGGGCGACGTCTACCTCACCTCCCAGGCCGACGCCGACGCCAGCTTCACGCTGGGCCCCGACGACACCGTCGAGGCGCTCGCCGAGGCGTACGAGGCGGCCTGCGCCCGGTCCCGGGTCATCGCCGCCCGGTTCGACCTCGACCATGTGGTGCCGCACCCGCAGCTCGGCGAGGTGTCGCTGCGCTGGGTGCTCGTGCACCTGATCGAGGAGACCGCCCGACACGCCGGGCACGCCGACATCCTGCGCGAGCTGACCGACGGGGAGACCGGCGCGATCTGAGACTCAGTCGCGGGGCAGCAGCCCGTCCGGATACTCCATTCCGTCGTGGGCGCACGCGGCGGCGGCCACCCGGGCGGCGTACCGGGCCGCGTCCCGCGTGCCGGCGCCGCGCAGCCGGGCGGCGATCAGCCCGGCGGCGAAGGCGTCCCCGGCGCCGTTGGTGTCCACGACCGGCGCGGGCGGGGCGGTAGCCGGCACGTGCGTCGGCGGCGCGGCCGGTGCGTACAGCGTGGCGCCGGCCGCCCCGCCGGTGACCAGCACCGTGCGCGGCGCCAGCCCGGCCACCACCGCACCGGCCCGCTCACCCAGCTTGACGCCGCTGACGAACACCAGGTCGGCGGCCTCGGCGAACGGCCGGTGGTAGTCGTTCTCGCCGTCCCAGTCGTGCAGGTCGGTGCTGACCGACGTCGCGCCGCGCAGCACCGGCAGGGCGTCCCGGGCCCAATCCATGATCGACACGTGGACGTGGGCCGCCTCGGCGACCAGCGCGGCCAACTCCCGGTCGGTGAACGGCGCCGGACCGGACCAGGGCCGCGGGTCGTAGAGCGACATCCGGCGGCCGTCCGGGTCGACCAGGCTCACCGACCGTCGGGTGCCGGCGGGCGCGTCCACCAGCAGGGTCCGCACCGAGGTACGCGCCAGCGCCGCCCGCACCACGTCGCCGGCCGGGTCGGCGCCCAGCACGTCGACGAGCGTCACCCGCAGGCCGAGCGCGTGCGCGGCCAACGCCACCCCGGCGCCGGTGTTGCCGATCCGCAGCTCGACCGGGGGCACGGTCAGCGAGTCGGCGGCGGGCAGCGGCAGCGCGGGCACCCGGGCGCGGACGTCCACGCCCAGCCCGCCGATCACGAGAAGGTCGACCATGGCGCCGACGATATCCACGCCCGGCCGCCTATCCTGGCCCCCGGGCGTCGTCGAGGGGGAGAGCACGTGCTGGTCATCCACGGGCTGTGGCTGCCCGGCGCCGGGCTCGCCCTGTGGGCCGAGGACAGCACGCTGCCGCCCCGGGCGCCCCGCCGGCCCGGCCGCGCCCCGCGCGAACGGCCGCACCCCTTCGCCGCCGACCACGACACCCTCGCCGCCGCGCTCGACGCGACGCCCGGTCGGCCGGTCTCCGTACTGCTCGGCCTGCCCACCCGCGCCGGCTCGCCGGTGGATTCGCCGGAGCTGGTCCGGACCGCCGTCGCGGACCCGGCCCGCGGTCCGGTCACCCGCGCCGGATGGCGGGTCCCCGCCCTGGCGTACGCCCCGGACGACGCCTACGCGCTGCTGCGCGCGCCCCGGCCGGACCCGGTCGGTGCGAGCCTGCGCCACCTGGCCGAGCTGGCCGACTTCGCCGCCGACCTGGTGACCCGTGGCCGCCTGCTCCCCACCCTGGTCGATAAGGCGGGGGCCCCTTTTAACGCCTCCGGTATAGGAGGGGGCCCCGCTTATCACTCGGCGACGTCCCGGCGAGGACGGCGGGCGGGCGAGGCCGACATGACGGCCGCTCACTCGCAGGGCTCCCGGCGGAGGCGGCGGGCGGTGGACGAGGCCACCGCGCTGGCGCTCTGGCGGCCGTTGCTCACCGGCACGGACGCGGCCTGGGCCCGGGACCTGGCGTCGGCCCTGCCCCCGGCAGCCCGCGCCGCCCGCGAGTGGCAGCCGGCGGCTTCGGGTGCATCTGTTGTCGCCCAGGCGACAACAGATGCACCCACACCCTCGGGCGTCCACCTTTCGGCGTCGCCGGACCGCGCCGGCGACGCGCACCCGGATGCGGCGGGCGGCTGGGTCGGAGCGGCGGGGCGGGCGGACGGCGCGGGAGCGGGTGAGCTGGTGGCGGAGGCGCTCGACGCGCTTGTCGACGCCGCCGCGCGGGTGGCCCTGGCCGACACCCGGCTGTCCCGGGGGATGCGCCCCGTCGGCGCGGTGCCGGGCTGGCTGACCGCGCTCACCGGACCGGAGCGTGCCTTCACCGCCGACCCGGCCGCGCTGGCGACGCTGCGCGCCGAGCTGGACGCCTGGCAGCGCGACGCCGCCGGTGGCGCGGTACGGGCCACGTTCCGCCTGGTCGAGCCGGCCGCCGACCCGGTCGCCGAGCTGGTCGAGGGCGGCGCGTGGCAGGTGGAGTTCGGCCTGCACCCGGCCGACGAGCCGGGGCTCGTGGTCGACGCCGGGCACATCTGGCAGCGGCCCGCGCCCGCGCTCGCCGCCCGGGGCGTGGACCCGCAGGAGACGCTCCTGGCCGAGCTGGGCCGCGCCAGCCGACTGTGGCCCGAGGTGGACGCCGCCCTGCGTACCGCCGTGCCTGAGGGAATGGAGCTGGATGCCGACGGCGCGCACCGGTTCCTGCGCGAGGGCGCGCCGGTGTTGCACGCGGCCGGCTTCGGGGTGTTGCTGCCGTCCTGGTGGCGGCGGTCGTCGTCGCGCCTGGGCGCGCGGCTGCGGGCGCGCAGCCGCAGCGCCCCGGGCGCGGTCGCCGCGACCGCCGGCGCGCTGGGGTTGGACGCGCTCGTCGACTACCGCTGGGAGGTGGCGCTCGGCGACCAGCCGCTGACCGCCGAGGAGCTGGCCTCGCTCGCCGACCTGAAGTCGCCGCTGGTGCGGCTGCGCGGCCGGTGGGTCGAGCTGGACCCGCAGCGGCTGGAGGCCGGGCTGCGGCTGCTCCGCTCGTCGGGCGAGCTGACCGTGGCGGACCTGCTGCGGATGGGGCTCTCCGGCGAGGAACGCGGCGGTGAGCTGCCGGTGCTCGACGTGGTCGCCGACGGGGCGCTCGGTGAGCTGCTGGCCGGGGAGGCGGAGCGGCGGCTCACCCCGGCCGACCCGCCGCCGGGCTTCGTCGGGACGCTGCGGCCGTACCAGCGACGCGGGCTGGCCTGGCTGTCCTTCCTCCAGTCGCTGGGGCTGGGCGGGATCCTCGCCGACGACATGGGGCTCGGCAAGACCGTGCAGTTGCTCGCGTTGCTCGCCGGTGACCCGCCGGAGGCCGGACCCACGCTGCTGGTCTGCCCGATGTCGCTCGTCGGCAACTGGCAGCGGGAGGCCGCGACGTTCGCGCCGGAGCTGCGGCTGCACGTGCACCACGGCGCCGAGCGGGCCCGGGGCGACGAGTTCACCGCCGCCGTCGAAGCGGCGAACCTGGTGCTCACCACCTACTCGGTGGCCGCCCGGGACGCCGTCGACCTGGCCGGCGTCGACTGGCACCGGGTGGTGGTGGACGAGGCGCAGGCGATCAAGAACGCCGCGACCCGCCAGGCCGAGGCGGTCCGCTCACTGCCCGCGCGGCACCGGGTCGCGGTCACGGGTACGCCGGTGGAGAACCGCCTCGCCGACCTCTGGTCCATCATGCAGTTCGCCAACCCGGGGCTGCTCGGCCCGGCCGCGACGTTCCGGAAGCGGTTCGCCGAACCGATCGAGCGGCACGGCGACGCCGAGGTCGCCGAGCGGCTGCGTCGGGTCACCGGCCCGTTCGTGCTGCGCCGGCTCAAGACCGACCCGTCGATCATCACGGACCTGCCGGAGAAGTTGGAGATGGAGGTGCTCTGCAACCTCACCGCCGAGCAGGCCGCCCTCTACCGGGCCGTGGTCGACGACATGATGGCGAAGATCGAGTCCAGTGACGGGATCGAGCGCCGGGGGCTGGTGCTGGCCACCATGACCCGGCTCAAGCAGGTCTGCAACCATCCGGCCCAACTGCTGCACGACGGCTCCGCCCTGGCCGGCCGCTCGGGCAAGCTGGAACGCCTCGACGAGATCGTCGACGAGGTACTCGCGGCGGGGGAGAAGGCGCTGCTGTTCAGCCAGTACGCCGAGTTCGGCGGGATGCTGCGCGGGCACCTGTCGGCGCGTACCGGAAGGGAGGTGTTGTTCCTGCACGGCGGCGTCGGCAAGGCCGAGCGGGACGCCATGGTGGCGCGGTTCCAGACGCCCGACGGGCCGCCGCTGTTCGTGCTGTCGCTGAAGGCCGGCGGCACCGGGCTCACCCTGACCGCCGCCAACCACGTGGTGCACGTGGACCGCTGGTGGAACCCGGCGGTCGAGGACCAGGCCACCGACCGGGCGTTCCGCATCGGCCAGCGTCGCCGGGTGCAGGTACGCAAGTTCGTCTGCGCCGGCACGGTGGAGGAGAAGGTGGCCGCCATGATCGCCGAAAAGCGGAGCCTGGCCCGGTCGGTGGTGGGCAGCGGCGAACAGTGGGTGACCGAGCTGTCCACCGACACGCTGCGCGAACTGTTCACGTTGGAGTCGGGGGCGGTGGTCGAGTGACCACGGGTCGGTTCGAGGATTTCCGGCCGCCGCGGCGGGTCGAGGGCGGACTGCGGGCGCGCAGCACCCGGGGCGCGATCGGGCAGTCCTGGTGGTCCCGGCGTTTCCTGGAGGTGCTGGAGTCGTTCGCGCTCGGTTCCCGGCTGACCCGTGGCCGGGCGTACGCACGCCGGGGCCAGGTGCTCCGGCTGGACGTCTCGCCGGGGCTGGTCACCGCGGACGTGCAGGGGTCCCGTCCGCGTCCGTACCCGGTGCGGATCGGGCTTCCGGCGTACCCGGAGAGGGTCTGGCGGCGGGTGGAGGCGGAGCTGGCGGGGCAGGCGTTCTTCAGCGCCCGGCTGCTCGCCGGTGACCTGCCGGCGGAGTTGGAGGAGTTGTTCGACGCGGCGGGCGCGCCGCTGTTCCCGGCCGACGTCGACGAGCTGGCGCAGCGCTGCGGGTGCCCCGACTTCGCGGTGCCGTGCAAGCATCTGGCGGCGACCTTCTACCTGCTGGCCGAGGCGTTCGACGCCGACCCGTTCCAGTTGCTGCACTGGCGCGGCCGGTCCCGGGGCGATCTGCTCGACCGGCTGCGTACGCTGCGCGGCGTCCGCCCCGCCGGCGGGGATCCGGCCGCGCCGCCCGGAACCTCGGCGGACCTGGCCGCGTCGGCCGGGGCTGCGTTTGCCGGTGGCGCGTCGTCCGGGATCGCGGCGGCCGGGACTGCGGCGGCGGCCGGTGTCGCGGTGGACCCGGCTGCGGTGGGCGGGCCGGCGGTCGCGGCGCCGCCGGTGGCCGGCGCCGGGCGGGTGCTGGCCGGGCTGCCGGCGGTCGACCCGGTGGAGGAGGTGGACCGGTTCTGGCTCGCCCCGGTGCCGTTGCCCGACCGTCCGCCCACTCTGGACACCGGCTCGGAGCTGCTGCTGCGGCAGCTACCCCCGCCCGGTCCGGAGATCGGCGGTCCGGGCCTGGCCGAGCGGCTGCGCCGCGCGTACCGGGAGTTCGGGCGCCTGCCGAACGGTTAAGCGGGGGCCCCTCCTATACCGGAGGCGTTAAGCGGGGGCCCCTCCTTACGCTCACATCAGGCGGCGGCGGAAGCGCCACATCACGGCGGCGTTGGCGACCAGCACCATGGCGCAGATCGCCCCGGCCAACCGTCCGGCCAGCACGGTCATCGCCGGCAGCGAGGCCCACAGCACGATCGTCAGCAGCATCATGTACCGGCCCCGGCGGCCCCGGACCCGGTTGTCCAACCGGGCGAAGAACCGCGGGTCGCTTTCCCGCAGTTGGCGGGTGATCTGTTCGAACCTGCGCTGATCCTCTTGGCTGAGCATGGCGATGCCTTCCCCTCACGGCTTCAGCGGTTCGGCGGCATACCCGAATTCCCGCCCCCTCACGCCCCCCACCCCGCGCGGCATGCGCCCGGTTTCGCGGAAAGAGTGGGCATCCGCGCGCCGATGCCCACTCTTTCCGGGAATGTGTGCCGCGAGTCGGGGAGGGGGAGCGCGGGACGGCAGGGTAGGAGGGGCTTAGCAGCACCTTAAGTTTGCCTGAGGGCGTGAACGCGGGCGGGACGGCCGGCGCGGGCCGAAACCGCGCGTTCGGGCGGCCGGCGGGCAGGTCGGCCCTGCTCCCGGGGGTGCCGGCGGGGATGCGGGCACGGGCTGGCCCGCCTCGTGGCCTGAGCACCGTCTTAAGTGCGCCCACGAGCGGTTTCGGGCCACCTTGAGCCGCGGAGGAGGCATGGTTACTTTCCCGTAGCAACTCTCCGGCAACCGTCGCCGCCCCTCCCACCTGACCCCCCGGGTGGCAGGCGTGCCGGCGCTCGAAGAAAACGGGATAGGTACATGGCCGACCTGAACGTGCCACCGCGTCGACCCCGGGACGACCGCGGCTGGGACGGATACCAGCACCCCCACCCGGACGGGTACCGCGACCTGAACCCTGCCGCGTACGCCGGCGGTCACCCCGCCCCGGCGCCGCAGCCCGCCCCGGGTCCGCAGTGGGTCGGACCGAACGGCTTCGCCCAGCCCGGCGGGTACGCGCAGCCGACCGGCGGACCCGGCTACGCGCAGCCGATCGGTGGACCCGGCTACGCGCAGCCCGCCGGCGGGTACGTGCCGCCGGCCGGCCCGGGCCTGCCCCACTTCGACGACGACGAGGACGACGCCCCGCGTCGCGGCCGGCGTCGTGCCCTCGCCACGCTCGGTGGCGCGGCGGTGGTCGCCGGTGGCGCGGCCCTGGCCCTGTCCCCGCAGCTTCGTGGACTGTTCACCGACGGCGCGGAGGCCGGTGACGCCACCGGCACGGTGACCACCGACGGCACCCAGGCCCGGCCCAGCGGGCAGCAGCCCAGCACGGTGCGGACCTACACCGAGCAGAACGAGAGCTACATGGGCTCCCGGGCGGGCGCGGCGCTCAAGCGCAACGCCCCGTCCGGCGGCCGGATCTTCGCCGGCCCGGCGGCAGCCGCCGCGGCCACCGAGGTGACCGTGAAGACGGTGCTCGCCAAGGACCCGATCCGGCACCTCGCCAGCCGGGTCACGTTCGGCCCGACGCCGAAGGTGATCGCCGACATCAAGAAGCTCGGCATCGACGACTGGCTGCGTCAGCAGTTGGAGCCGGAGAAGATCGCCCCGACGAAGGGCGAGCTGAAGCTGTCCGAGCTGCCCTCGCTCAAGCTCAGCCCGACGCAGCTCCGCGACCAGCGGGACCAGCTCAACGAGCGCGGCGTCGACCCGGCCCGGGAGACGGTGGACGCCACCATCGCCCGGCAGATCTGGTCCGACCGCCAGCTCTTCGAGGTGATGGTCGACTTCTGGAACGACTTCCTGCACGTGGCGGCCGACTTCGACGGCGGCGAGATCTACCGCAACGCGTTCGACCGGGACGTCATCCGCAAGCACGCGCTGGGCAGCTACCCGGACATGCTGGTCGCCGCGAACAAGCACCCGGCGCTGCTGCTCTATCTGAACCAGGTGGACTCGCGCAAGGACGCCATCAACGAGAACCTGGCCCGGGAGAACCTGGAGCTCTACTCGGTCGGCGTCGACGGCGGCTACACCGAGAAGGACGTGCGGCAGGCCGCCATGCTCCAGACCGGACGCGGCGTCGCCGACGGCAAGTACATGTTCTTCGGCGACCGGCACTACGTGGGCAAGGTGAAGATCCTCGGGTTCACCCACGCCAACAACTCGAACGACCCGAAGGTCGCCGACAAGGTGATCGACTCCTACATCCGGTACATCGCGCTGCACCCGTCGACGGCGAAGTACGTGGCGCAGAACCTGGCCACCCGGTTCGTCTCCGACACCCCGCCGAAGTCGATCGTGGACCGGCTGGCCAAGGCGTACACCACGAACAAGGGCAACATCCGGCCGGTGCTGGCGACGCTGTTCAGCTCCTCGGAGTTCTGGGCCGCGGTCGGCCAGAAGGTACGCCGCCCGATGGAGTACCTGGTGGCCACGTACCGGTCGCTCGGTGTCGGGCCGGACGCGACGGCCGGGTTCGAGGGCGACAAGCGGCGCACGCCGTTCGCCCAGGGCCTGCGGCAGATCCAGGACAAGATGCGCGAGCTGGGCCACTACCCGATGGGCAAGCCCACCCCGGACGGCTACGCCGACGTCTACCTGGCCTGGACCTCGGCCGGCACCATGGTCGACGGCTGGAACGAGGCCGGCGACCTGCTCGGCGGCTGGCGCAAGCAGTTCACCTACGTCAAGCCGGAGAAGCTGGTGGCGAAGCCGCCGACGACCGCCGGGGCGTACGTGGACGCGCTGGCCCAGAAGCTCGTGCACCAGAAGCTCAGCGCCAAGGAGAAGAAGCTCGTGCTCGCCGTGGCCGGGGTGTCCGAGGGCGCCAAGGTCGACGCCACCTTCAACGGGGCCATCGCCGCGGTCGCGCGGACGATCCTCGCGTCCCCCCAGCACCACCTCCGGTGAGGCATTCGATGGAGATGACCGTGAACCCGTACCCCCTGCACCCCGAATGCCCCGACGTGCGGCGGCTGGCCGACAACCCGGCCGAGGCGCTGCTGCGCGCGGAGGCGGACGTCGTCGCGGCCGAGAACGCGGCCGAGGCGGACCGGTACCGCCGGCTGGAGGAGGTCGAGGAGGCCCAGCAGGACGGCCGGGGCGTCACCCGGCGTACCTTCGTCGCCGGCGCCGCGGCCACCGCGACCGCGCTCGCCACCGCCCAGTTCGTGACCACCTCCGCGTCGTTCGCGGCGACCAAGACCGGTACCCTGATCCACGTCTTCCTCTACGGCGGGCTGGACGGGCTGAGCCTGGTCGCGCCGGCCAGCGACCCGGTGCTCAGCAAGGCCCGCCCGGACCTGCTGCTCGGCAACGACTCGCTGGCCCTGGACCGCGGGTTCAAGCTGACCAGCGCGTTCGCCCCGCTGGAGAAGTGGCTCAAGGCCGGTCAGCTCGGCTTCGTGCCGGCGGTGTCCGACCCGCGGCTGTCCCGCAGCCACTTCCAGGCCGCCGACGCCTGCAACCTGGGCGGCCTGCCCGGCGAGACCGGCGGCCGGGGCTGGCTGGACAGCCTGGTCGACGCGCTCGGCAAGGGCACCGCGTTCCGCAGCGTCGGCATCGGCAGCACGCTGCCCCGCTCCCTCGTCGGCGTGAACGGCGCGCTCGCCCTCAACAACGTCGGCGAGTTGCGGCTCAACGGCGCCGACAAGTACCGCGCGGCCACCGAGAAGGCCATCCGCGGCCTGTTCACCGGGATCAACCACCCGGTGGAGGACGCGGTCATCGAGGGCATGGGCGCGCTCGCCACCGCGCAGAAGCTCGCCGCGAAGCCGTACGCCGCCGCGGCCGGCGTCAAGTACGAGGGCGTCGGCAACGCCTTCAAGCAGCTCGCCCAGCTCATCAAGGGCGGGGCGAACGTGCGGGTGGCGACCGTCGGCATGGGCGGCTACGACACCCACGAGAACCAGGGCACCGCCCAGGGCGGCCAGCTCTGGCGGCGGCTCAACGAGCTGGCCAACGCCATGGCGGCGTTCTTCACCGACCTGGGCGACCAGGCGTCCGATGTGACGATCATGGTGTCCAGCGAGTTCGGCCGGCGGGTCGCCTCGAACAAGGGCGGCACCGACCACGGGCACGGCGGTGTGGTCACCGTGCTGTCCGGCCGTAAGCTCGCCGGCTCGCTGCTCGGCACGTGGAGCGGGCTGAGCAAGCTGGACAGCGGCGACGTGCCGGAGTACAACAACATGTTCAACGTCTACGGGTCGGTGGCGCAGGGTCGCTTCGGTCTGACCACCGCCGAGGTGGACAAGGTCTTCCCGAAGCAGAAGTTCACCCCGATCAAGATGTACGCGTGACATACCAGGAAATCCAGGCCGCCGGCCGCCGTACCGGGCATCCCGCCCCGTACGGCGGCCGTCCGGCTGCTCCCGTACCACCGGGCCGGCCGCGCCGCGGTCCCGGCGGCCGGCGGTTCCTGACGGCGCTCTTCTGGCTCGGCCTGGTCGCCGCCGTCCTGCCCTGGTGGCTGGACACCCCGGCCGGCTCGCTGACCGACACCGCCGACCTGCTCACCGCCGGCGGCCGGATCACCGGCCTGATCGCCGGCTACCTGCTGCTGGTGCAGGTGCTGGCGATGAGCCGGCTCGGCGTGCTGGAACGCACGCTCGGCGGCGAGCGGATCTCCCGGCTGCACCGGGACGTCGGCGCGACGCTGCTGGTGGCGGTGCTCACCCACATGTCCCTGCTGGTGGTGGGCTACGCCCGGCAGGAACGCAACTCCGTGCACGGCGAGGTCGGCGCGCTGCTGACCGACTACGAGGACATGCTCTCCGCGTTCGCGGCGGCCGGCGTCCTGGTGCTCGTCGGGTTCACCGCGGTCCGCGGGGTGCGCCGTCGGCTGCCCTACGAACTCTGGTACGTCCTGCACCTGACCAGCTATCTCGCGCTGCTGCTCGGCTACGCGCACCAGTTCAGCAACGGCGCCCAGCTCTACGAGCCCGGCCCGGTGCGCATCGGCTGGATCGGCGCGTACCTGCTGGTGGTGGCCGCGTTGCTGTGGGGCCGGGTGCTGGCGCCGCTGGCGTTCAACCTGCGGCACCGGCTGCGGGTGGCCGACGTGGTGGCGGAGAGCCCGGACACCATCTCGATCTACCTGACCGGGCACCGGCTCAACCAGATCGACCTGCTCGGCGGCCAGTACTTCCGCTGGCGGTTCCTCAACCCCGGCTGCTGGTGGGAGTCGCACCCGTTCTCGGTCTCCGCGGCGGCCAACGGCCGGTGGCTGCGCCTCACCGTGAAGGTCGTCGGCAAGCACACCGCCGAGCTGCGGGACCTCACCCCGGGCACCCGGGCCTGGGCCGAGGGCCCGTTCGGCACGGTCACCGCCGCGCACCGTACCCGCGAGCGGGCCCTGCTCATCGCCGGTGGCAGCGGCATCGCGCCGCTGCGGGCCATGCTTGAGGAACTGCCGCCGGGCGCGGCGCTGATCTACCGCGCGCGCCAGCCCGCCGACGTGCTGCTGCACCGGGAGCTGGACTGGCTCGCCCAGGCCCGGCAGACCTCGGTCTGGTACGTCATCGGCCGCCGCGACGACCCCGGGCCGCGCCAGGTGATGAACCCGGAGGGGCTGCGCCGGCTGGTGCCGGACCTGACCCGACGCGACGTCTACCTGTGCGGGCCGGGCGGCCTGGTCGACGAGTCGATCAGGGTGTTGCGGGCGGCGGGCGTGCCCCGCCGCCAGATCCACCTCACCGCGTTCGAGCTGTAGGAAGGCACCCACCATGCGTCGCGCGCTCCTCGCGATCACCGGACTGGCCGCCGGCACCACCGCGCTCGTGGTGCTCAAGGGCGGCCCGGGCGTCGGGCCGGCCACCGCCGGTGACGTGCCGGCCGCGCTGGCGCCGGTCACCCCGGGCGGTACGCCCGCGCCCGACGGCGCCACCGGATCGGCCGCGCCCAGCGTCTCCGCGTCGCCCGGCGCGTCGACGAAGCCGTCCGCCAAGCCGAGCGCCAGTCCCTCGGCCGACCGGAAGCCGGCCAGCCGGGGTGGCGCCCGGACCAGCACCGCGCCGGCCGCGCCGAGGACCACCAAGGCCCCGAAGCCCACCACGCGCACGGTCACCGGGTCGTCGGTCAGCTACGAGTACGGCTCGCTCCAGGTCCGGATCACGCTCAGCGGCAGCCGGATCGTCGACGCCACCGCGACCGGCATGCCGCTCGGCGGGCAGTCCGGTCAGCGCAGCGACGACGTGCAGGCCCGCTACAGCGGCAGCTCGGGCGAGGTGGTGGCCAAGCAGAGCGCCAACCTGAGCACCGTCTCCGGCGCCACCTACACCAGCACCGCCTACAAACGGTCGCTCCAGAGCGCGCTCGACAAGGCCTGACGGTTTGGTCGCCGCCGCCGCCGCCGGTCGGCCCGGCCTGCGCCGGGTCGCGCACGTCATGGGTACGGCGATCAGCCTCGACCTGGCCGACGATCTGCCCGCCGCCACCCTGGGCGAGTTGGCCGGGCACACGTTCGACTGGATGCGTGAGGTGGACGCGCGGTTCAGCACCTACCGGGACGACAGCGAGGTGTGCCGGCTGGACCGGGGCGGGTTGCCGCTGGCCGAGGCGTCCGCCGACCTGCGGGCCGTGCTGGAACGCTGCGCCGACCTGTGGACGGCCACCGACGGTTTCTTCGACGTGTACGCGACCGGCCGGCTGGACCCGTCCGGCTACGTGAAGGGCTGGGCGGCGCAGGTGGCGTCGGACCGGCTGGTGGCGGCCGGCGCCCCGAACCACTGCGTGAACGCCGGCGGCGACGTGCGGGTACGCGGCCACTCATCCAGCGGCGAGCCGTGGCGGATCGGCGTGCGCCATCCCGGGGACCCGGCGGCCACCTGCCTGGTGCTGACCGGCACCGATCTGGCGGTCGCCACCTCCGGGGTGTACGAGCGCGGGCACCACGTCGTCGACCCGCGCCGGGGCGCCCCGGCGGTCGGCCTGCGTTCGGTCACCGTGGTCGGCCCCGACCTGGGCGAGGCCGACGCGTACGCGACGGCGGCGGTGGCGATGGGCGCCCCCACCGGCATCACCTGGCTGGACCGCCTCCCCGCCCCCTGGCAGCACGCCGTGGTGACGGACGACTCCCGCCTCCACCACTCCCGCACCCTCCCCGTAACCCCGTAACCCCTCACCTCGGATGCGCTGTTTCACGGAAAGAGTGCCTACGCGCGGTCGGATAGGCACTCTTTCCGTGAATCAGCGCGGTGCGGGAGAGGGGGAGGGGCGTGGAGTCAGCGGAGGGGGCGGTGGAGGATGGCGGGGCGGGGGCCTGGCGGGCGGGAGCCACCCGGGGGGCGGGCGCCTCGGGGGCGGGTGAAGCCCCACGGGTGCGGGCGGCGGCGGTGCCGTGGTGGTTCGGTGCCGCCGGTGTGGCGGGCCGCGTCGTCCTTGGACATCCTCAAACCCCCGCTCTGGCGCGTACGCGCCTCGCCTGACACAACGAGGCCGGTGCCGAGGAGGTCTCTGTCGGGCAACCGTCTCCGGCGGCGACGGGCCCGGGCCGGCGACCGGCCGCGGGTCAGCGACCGCGCCGGGGCAGGGGCAGGTGGCCGGGGAGCAGTTCCGGGGCGAGGGTGACCCCGGCCGCCCGCAACGCCTCGACAAGCGCGTTCTGCACCAGGTAGGAGTCGGGAAGCTGCCACCGGGCCTGCTCCGGGGCGACCGCCCAGCGCACCGTCCCCTCCGGCAGCCGGGTCGGCGGGGCCGGGATCCACGATCCGGTGCCGTGCCGCACCACGTGGAAGCAGTGCTCCAGCTCCGGCCGCAGCGGGTCGCCGGGGCGGACCAGGAACATCCACCGGCCGGTCGGGGTGACGAGCACCGGCCCGCGTACGCCGAAGCCGGCCGGGTGGGTGGCGACGGTGGCCAGCATCCGCCGGCCCAGGTGGGCGGCGACCTCCAGCACGTCGAACGCGCGTCCGGTGGGCAGCAGCACCCCGTGTGGACGGCTGCGCCACCAGGTGGCCACCCGGGCCGGGTCGGCGCTCGCCCCGTGGTCCCAGTCTTCGAGCGCCGGATGGCAGCCGACCGTGGGGCAGCCGGCCCGGCCGCAGACGAAGCGGCGGTTGGCCAGGCAGGCGCCCGGCGTGACCGGCCAGCCGTGCAGCGCGTACCGGACGGCGACCCGGCGCAGCCGCACCCGTTCCAGCGGTGTCAGGTGAGCGACGCGCGGTCGGACGTTCCCCCACATGTGTGCCATCCCCTCTCGTCCCACCGAACCGTCCACCGCCACCCCGTCGAGAACCGTCACACGTCGAAAACCGTCACTGCCGTAACCCACGGTCGTTGAGTTGGCGAACGGCTGGTGCAACTTGCACGAAACTATGAGGATTGGCCGGACGGCTGACGTACAACCTGTGCGACCAGGGCAAACCTGGTGGACATCAGGCCGGCGGCCGGCGCCGACCGGGGGAGGAAGCACGGATGGACGAACTACCCGTAGGCCGGCGGGTGGCCTACTGGCGGAGCCGCCGCAAGATGTCCCAGCAGGTCTTCGCCGACCGGCTCGGCAAGTCGAAGAGCTGGGTGGACAAGGTGGAGCGCGGCGTCCGCCGGCTGGACAAGTTCTCCGTGCTCTACGAGATCGCCGACATCCTCCGGATCGACGTGCAACTGCTGCACGGCAAGGACCCGGAGCGGCGCACCGACGCGCTCAACTGCATCGACCAGGTCGAGGTGGAGGAGATCCGCGCCGCCCTGGAGCGGTACGACTCGATGAGCGCCTACTTCGACGCGGCGCCCTTCCCGCCGCCGCTCGCCGACATGCGCAAGGCGGTCAACCACGCCTGGCTCACCTACCAGTACGGCCGCTACGGCATGCTGACCCGGGCGCTGCCCAAGCTGCTGCGCGACGCACAGGCCGCGGACGCCGTGTACGGCGGTGACGACCAGGGCCGCGAGGCCGCGCACCTGCTCGCGCAGGTCTACCAGATCGCCTCCTCGGTGCTGCGCAAGCTGGGCGAGTGCCACCTGGCCTGGCTGGCCGCCGACCGCTCGACGGCGGTCGCCCAGCGGGCCGACGACCCCCTGCTCGCCGGCATCGCCACCACCCGGGTCTGCAACGCCCTGGTCGCGATGGGTCGCCCCCGCCCGGCGCTGGAACTCAACGTGCGGATCGCCGACCGGCTCGCGTCCGGCGGCGACCACACCGACGACCCCAAGCGCCTCTCGGTCTACGGCATCCTGCTGCTCCAGGGCGCGATGGCCGCCGCCCGGATCGGTGACTCGGCAACCGTGGACGACCTGCTCGGCGGCGCCGCCGAGGCGGCCGTCCTGCTCGGCGGCGACCACAACCACTACTGGACGTCGTTCGGCCCGACCAACGTGGAGCTGCACCGCGCCGCCGCGGCGGTCGAGCTGGGTGACGGCGGTCGGGCGGTGGAGACGCACCAGCAGCTCAACGAGCACGCGTTCAACGCGCTGCTGCCCGAGCGGCGCGCGCACCACCTGCTCGACCTGGCCCGGGGCTACGCCCAGATCGGCGACGTCGCCAGCGCCGGCGAGATGCTGTTGCAGGGCGACCGGCTCGCGCCCTCGGAGATCCGCTGCCGGCCCATCGCCCACGAGCTGATGTCGGACGTGCTGCGTCGCACACGGGGTGCGCCGCCTTCGCCGATTGCGGAGTTGGCTGAGCACATGGGAGTCGGAGTATGAGCGCGGAGCGGGTCGGATGAGCGGTCCGCGCAGCAGCGACGGGCACCGCGGGGTGCTCTACGTCATCGCCTGCGGTTCGCCGCTGGCCCGTCACGTCGGCCGGCTGGTCGACCTCGCCCAGTCGGACGGCTGGATGGTCTGCGTGGTCACCACGCCGGACGGCGCGAAGTTCGTCGACCGTACGGCGTTGGCCCGGCAGACCGGCAACCCGGTCCGTACGCACTACAAGAACCCGGGTGACCTCGACGTGCTGCCCCCGGCGGACGCCATGCTCGTCTGCCCGGCGACGGTCAACACGGTCAACAAGTGGGCGGCCGGCATCACCGACACCCTCGCGCTCGGCCTGCTGGTCGAGGCGCAGGGGCTCGGAGTGCCGATCGCGGCCGTCCCGTTCACGAACGTGGCGATGGCCACGCACCCGGCGTTCCGGGCCAGCCTGGCCCGGCTCACCGAGTGGGGCGTCCGGGTGGTCTTCGGCGACGACGTCGTCCGCCTGCATCCGCCCGGGACCGGCGAGCGGCACCTGGACGCCTTCCCGTGGTCGGCCGGCCTGGACGCCCTGCGCGACCCGGTCGCGCCCGTCGCGCCGGTCGCCTGAGGTGTAAGCCGGGGCCCCTTGTTAACGCATTCGGTTGTGCCGGGGCCCCCGCTTAACCGCCGTGGACGTGTACGCCACCGGACGCCGGTAAGCTGGCCGGCCGTGAGCACAACCGGATCGCCGCCCACGGTCGCCGACGTGGTGGCCGCCCTGGACCGCCGCTATCCGCCCGCCTGGGCCGAGGAATGGGACCGGGTCGGTCTGGTGCTGGGCGAGCCCCACCGCCCGGTGCGGCGGGTCGCCTGCGTCGTCGACGTGGTCCCGGAGACGGTGGACGAGGCGCTCGCCGCCGGCGCCGACCTGATCGTCGCGCACCACCCGCTGCTGCTGCGCGGCGTCTCCTCGGTGGCCGCCACCACGTTCAAGGGGCGGATCGTGCACCGGCTGATCAAGGCCGACGTCGCGCTGTACGTGGCGCACACGAACGCCGACGTGGCCGCCCCGGGCGTGTCCGACGCGCTGGCCGCCCGGTTCGGGTTGACCGGGCTGCGCCCGCTGCACCCACCCCGCCCGGGCTCGCCCGCCCACGGCCCCGACCGGGGCATCGGCCGGATCGGTGAGCTGCCCACCCCGATGACCCTGGCCGAGTTGACCCGGCTGGCCGCCGCCGTGCTCCCCGTCACCGCCTGGGGCGTTCGCGCCGCGGGGGATCCCGGGCGTATGGTTCGTACCCTCGCCGTCAGCGGCGGCTCGGGGGACGGCTTCCTCGCCGAGGCGGCTGCCGCCGGGGTGGACGCGTTCCTCACCTCGGACCTGCGCCACCACCCGGCCGGCGAGCACCTCGCCGCCGGCGGCCCGGCCCTGCTGGACGCCGCCCACTGGGCGACCGAACGGCCGTGGCTGGACGACCTGGCCGCCCACCTGGCCGACGAGCTGGGCGTCGAGACCGTGGTGTCCGACCTGGACACCGACCCGTGGACCGTGCACGCCGCCGCGCCCCGACCGGACGACAAGGAGCCCCGACCGTGAAGGCTGACCCGAAGGTGCAGCGTCGCCTGCTCGACCTGCAGGCCATCGACACCACGCTGGCCCAGCTCGCGCACCGCCGCCGGAGCCTGCCGGAACGGGCCGAGCTGGAGGCGCTCGCGCGCGAGCTGTCGGCGCTCGAGGACGAGCGGGTCCGCGCCCAGGTGGCCGTCGACGACCTGGACCGGGACATCGCCCGGCTGGAGAAGGACGTCGACCAGGTGCGGGCGCGCAAGAGCAAGGACGAGGCCCGGCTCGCCTCGGGCAGCGGCCCGGCCCGGGAGTTGGAGGCGCTCCAGCACGAGCTGGTCTCGCTCAACCGCCGGCAGAGCGACCTGGAGGACGCCGAGCTGGAGCTGATGGAGCAGCGGGAGACCGCGCAGGGCGTCCTCGACGGCATCGAGGGGCGGATCGCCGAGGCCCGGGAGCGCCGGGCGGCGGCCGAGCAGCGCCGCGACGACGCGCTCGCCGAGATCGCCAAGGAGGAGGAGTTCAAGCGCACCTCCCGCCAGCCGCTCGCCGGTGACCTGCCGGCGGACCTGGTCACCCTCTACGACAAGATCCGCGAGGACACCGGGCTGGGCGCCGCGCTGCTCACCGCCGGTCGCTGCGGCGGCTGCCGGCTGGAGCTCTCCGGTGCCGACCTGGCCCGGATCCGCAAGGCGGACCCGGACGACGTGGTCCGCTGCGAGGAGTGCCGGCGGATCATGGTCCGGACCAACGAGTCGGGACTGTAGCCGCCGTGGCGGTGCGCGCGGTCGTGATCGAGGCCGACGGCGGTTCCCGGGGCAACCCGGGTCCGGCCGGTTACGGCGCGGTGGTCCGGGACCCGCAGACCGGCGAGGTGCTCGCCGAACGCTCGGCGGGGATCGGCACGGCCACCAACAACGTGGCCGAATACCGCGGTCTGATCGCCGGGCTGGAGGCCGCCGCCGAGCTGGGCGCGGCCGAGGTCGAGGCGCGGATGGACTCCAAGCTGGTGGTCGAGCAGATGTGCGGCCGGTGGCAGATCAAGCACCCCGGGCTGCGCCCGCTCGCCGCCCAGGCCGCCGCGCTGGTCGGCCGGTTCGCCGCGGTCCGCTTCACCTGGATCCCCCGGGAGCGCAACCGGCACGCCGACGCCCTGGCCAACGCCGCCATGGACGCCGCCGCGGCCGGCGCCGGCACCGGAACCGCTGGTGGCGCGCCGACCGGGACCGCTGGTGGCCCGCCGACCGCCGGAACCGCTGGCGGCGCGCCGACTGCCGGGACCGCGCCGGGCGCGACCGCTGGCGGCGCGCCGACTGCCGGGACCGCGCCGACCGCCGCGTCGAGCGGCCGGGAGGCGGCCGTCGCGAAGGCCACCGGCACCGACCCGGCGACCACCCCCGCCTCCTGGGAGCCCCGCCCGACCGAGGAGGGCACCCGGCTGATCCTGGTGCGGCACGGCGAGACCGAGCGCACCGGGCAGAAGCGCTACTCCGGCCGGGTCGACGTGCCGCTCACCGAGCGGGGCCGGGCCCAGGCCCGGGCCACCGCCGCCCGGGTGGCCGAGCTGGCGCCGTCCGTCGCGGCCGTGGTCAGCTCGCCGCTGTCCCGGTGTACGGCGACCGCGGAGGCGATCGCCGCGCGGGTCGGCAACCCGCCGGTACGCACCGACGACGACCTGGTCGAGTGCGACTTCGGTGTCTGGGAGGGGCGCACCTTCGCCGAGGTACGCGAGGGCTGGGCGGGCGAGTTGGACGCCTGGCTCGCGTCCACCCGGGTCGCGCCGCCGGAGGGCGAGTCGTTCACGGCGGTCGCCGAACGCACCGGCCGGGCGGTGGACCGGCTGCGGTCGGCGTACCCGGGGGAGATCGTCGTGGTCGTCTCGCACGTCTCGCCGATCAAGCTGGTGCTGCGCGACGCGCTCGCCGCCGGCGACGCGTTCCTGCACCGGCTCTACCTGGACACCGCGGGCGTCTCGGTGCTCGACCTGTACCCGGACGGCGGCGTCGCGGTCCGCTCGGTCAACGACACCTCCCACCTCGCGGACCTGTGACGACCGGCCCGGGTGGTGGGCCGTTCGGCGCATCCGGGCCACCGTTCGGCGCATCGACATCGATGTCTTGAACGTGACCGCGGTCACAGGGTCGTAGCCTCCGGCCGTCACATGGCTACGACTTGCCGGAGGGTGTCCCATGGCCGCACCGGAACCGGAGGCGCCTGACACGGCGCGTTCCCGGGCGAAGGACAAGAGTCCCTGGAACTGGTTGCTCCTCATCCCGATCGTGGTGCCGCTCATCCCGGCCCTGTTCAACGCCGACTCGCCCCGGCTGTTCGGCTTCCCGCGCTTCTACTGGCTGCAACTGGCCTGGATCCTGCTCGGCGTCGGCACCACCACGCTCGTCTACCAGATGACGAAGAAGAAGCGGGGTGACCACTGATGTGGCGCGACCACCTCACCGAGATCATCGTCTTCTCCGTGCTGTTCCTGCTGGTCAGCGCCATGGGCTTCGTGGCTGCCCGGTGGCGCCGCCCGCAGGACATGGGCCACCTCGACGAGTGGGGGCTGGGCGGGCGCAGCTTCGGCGGCTGGATCACCTGGTTCCTGGTCGGCGGTGACCTCTACACCGCGTACACGTTCGTGGCGGTGCCGGCGCTGATCTTCGGGGCCGGCGCGGCCGGGTTCTTCGCGGTGCCGTACACGATCGTCATCTACCCGCTGGTGTTCCTGGTGCTGTGCCGGCTCTGGTCGGTGTCGCACCGGCACGGCTTCGTCACCCCGGCCGACTTCGTCCGCAACCGGTTCGGCTCACCGGTCCTGGCGCTGCTGGTCGCGATCACCGGGATCGTCGCCACCATGCCGTACATCGCGTTGCAGTTGGTGGGCATCGAGGCGGTGCTCAAGACCATGGGCGTCACCGGCGACAGCGCGGTGGCCCGGCACCTGCCGATCATCATCGCGTTCGCGATCCTGGCGGCCTACACCTACCAGTCGGGGCTGCGTGCGCCGGCGCTGATCGCGTTCGTCAAGGACTCGCTGATCTACGTGGTGATCCTGGTGGCGGTGGTCTACCTGCCCTACAAGCTGGGCGGCTGGGGCAGCATCTTCGACGCCGCCGACGCGAAGTTCCAGGCGACACCCGCGCCGGGCGACGGGATCCTGCTCAACGCCAACAACCAGATCCAGTACGTGACGTTGGCGTTCGGCTCGGCGCTGGCGCTGTTCCTGTATCCGCACAGCATCACCGGCGTGCTCGCCAGCCGTAACCGCGACGTGATCAAGCGGAACATGTCGGCGCTGCCGGCGTACAGCCTGCTGTTGGGGTTGATCGCGCTGCTCGGCTACATGGCGATCGCGGCGGACGTGAAGCCGCTGCCGGGCGCGAAGGCTGGCAGCGTGGACGGCAACACGGTGGTGCCGTTGCTGTTCGACAACCAGTTCCCGGACTGGTTCGCGGGCGTGGCGTACGCGGCCATCGGCATCGGCGCGCTGGTGCCGGCGGCGATCATGTCGATCGCGGCGGCGAACCTGTTCACCCGCAACATCTACAAGGAGTACCTGAGGCGGGACGCGACCCCGGCGCAGGAGGCGAACGTCTCGAAGATCACGTCGCTGGTGGTGAAGGTCGGCGCGGTGGCGTGCATCGTCTTCCTCGATCCGCAGTTCTCCATCGACCTCCAGCTCATCGGCGGCGTGATCATCCTCCAGACGTTGCCGGCGGTGGCGCTGGGCCTCTACACCCGCTGGTTCCACCGGGACGCGCTGATCGCCGGCTGGGTGGCCGGCATGGGGATGGGCATGTGGATGCTCTACCAGGTCGGCAACCCGGCGACCGGCAAGGAGCACTTCGCCGGCTCGGCGTTCCCGCTCTCCGACTTCGGCTTCGACACCAAGAAGACGATCTACGTGGGGATCGTGGCGGTGCTGGTGAACCTGGTGGTGGCCGCGCTCGGCACGCTGGCGCTGCGGGCGGCGAAGGTGGCGGACGGCCCGGACGGCACCACGCCGGACGACTACTTCGCCGACGAGGGTGACCCGCGGATCGCCGCCGAGCGCGCCGACTCCGCGCCGGAACCCGTCGCGTAGAAGGCGGGCCCCCGCTTAACGCTTTCTGCATAGGCGGGGGCCCCGCTTAACACCTCAGCGGCGTCGGTTGCGGGCGTCGAGCGCCTCGTTCAGGCGGTGCAGCAGCTCCGCGAGGGTGTCGCGGTCGGCGTCGGACCAGGCCGCCAGCATCTCGCCGTAGAGCCGGGTGCGGGCGGCCTGCACGGCCGCCATCCGCTGGAGCCCGGCCGGCGTTGCGGAGATCACCGTGCCGCGCCCGTCGACCGGGTCGGGGGTACGCGCGATCAGCCCGTCCCGCTGGAGCGCGGAGACCTGCCGGGTGACCGTGGAGCCGTCCAGGTTCAGCCGGGCGGCGAGCGCGGAGACGTTCTGCGGGCCGGCGTCGTCGAGGTGCCGCAGGATCACGTACGCGGCGCGGTCGAGCAGCCGGTGCTCGACGGAGCCGGTGCCGCGCCGGGTGGCCTCGCCCAGCCGCATCAACAACGCCACCTCGGTCTCGATCCGACCGAGTGTGATCTCCTTCGCGCCAGCGTCGACGTCATCACTCATAGCTGTATGATACAAGGAAACTACCTGCATGATACAGCTATCCGGGAGGTCGCGGAGTGGATCGGCGATCCGAGCCCAACCGCAGTGCCATCTACGCCACCACGCTCGTGGCGTTCCTCGCCATCGCCGGCATCGCCGTGGTGGACCCCATCCTGCCCGCCATCGGCGAGGCCATCGGCGTCACCGCCTGGCAGGTCGAACTGCTCTTCACCGCGTACATCGCGGTGATGGCCGTCGGCATGATCCCGGCGACCCTGGCCAGCGGGAAGTTCGGCTTCAAACCGGTCCTCATCACCGGCGTCTCGGTGGTCGGCCTGGCCGCGATCGGCGCCTCGTTCAGCAACGACATCGTCCAACTCTCGGTGCTGCGCGGCGTCTGGGGACTCGGCAACGCGATGTTCTTCGCCACCGCCATGGTCGTGCTCGTCAACCTCGCCAACGACCGGGAATGGGTGGTCGGCCTCTTCGAGACCGCGCTCGGCCTCGGCTTCGCCGTCGGCCCGCTGATCGGTGGCCTGCTCGGCGAGGTTAGCTGGCGGCTGCCGTTCTTCGTCTGCGGCGTGTTCATGGTGCTCGCGCTCGCCGTCGCCGCACGCAAGCTCCGCGAACCCACGAACAAGCAGGCACCGGTACGGGTCGGCCAGATCTTCGCCACCTACCGCAAACCCGCGTTCATCACCCTCTGCGTGGTCACCGCCGCCTACAACTTCGTCTTCTTCGTGGTCCTCGGCTACACGCCGCTGTTCCTGCACCTCGACGTCATCCCGCTGGGCCTCGCGTTCACCGGCTGGGGCCTCGGCCTGGCCGCCGGCATCCTGCTGATCGGCCACCGGCTCGCGCACCGCATCGGCGCCGTGCAGACCGTCGGCGTGGCCCTCCTCGGCCTGCTGCTCTGCATGGTCCTGTTCGCCACCTCCACCGGCACCGCCATGTCGCTCGTCGTCCTGGTCGTCGCCGGCCTGTTCATGGGCCTGGCCAACGCCAACCTCACCGACCTGGCGCTCGGCCTCGGCTCCGCCGACCGCCGCGTCGCCACCGGCGCGTTCAACCTGGTCCGCTGGGGCGCCGCCGCCCCCGCGCCGATCATCTCCGGCAAGCTTGCCGAACACGGCCTCGCGCTGCCGTTCTGGGTCGGCTTCGGAGTGCTCGCCGTGGGCGTGCTCGTCTACCTCGCCTTCGGCCACCTGATGGCGGCCGGCTACGGCGAACGGCTGATCTGGAACCGGGCCGCCCGCGCCGCCGAGCACGCCCCGGAGGAGCCGGTGGGGGAGGCGTACTGACTCAGGTCAGCGCGCGCCACAGCAGGTAGAGGCCGATCGTCGTACCGAACACCACGATCACCGTCTTCAACACCACCGCCGGCAGCCGGCGGGCCAGCCGGGCGCCCGCGTACCCACCGATCAGGGTGGCCGGCGCGACCACCGCGACGGCCACCCACTGCACCGGGCCGAACAGGGCGAACACCACGAGCGTGGTCAACCCCACCACGGCCGAGAGCAGGTTCTTCACCGCCGTGACCCGGGCCAACGTCGCGTCCAGCACCAGAGCCAGCCCGGCCACCAGCATCACCCCGAGCGCCGCGCCGAAATAGCCGCCGTACACCGTGCCGACCAGGACCATGGTCTGCACGGTGACGGTACGACGGCGCGGGCTCATCCGCGCCGGATGGCCGACCAACCGGCGCAGTGGATCCTGGAACGCCAGCACGGCGGTCGCGCCGAGCACCAGGAACGGCACCACCAGCTCGAACGCGCGGGCCGGCGTCGCCAGCAGCAGCACGCACCCGAGCACCGTGCCCACCGCCGCGGTCGGCAACAGCGACCACAGCGCCCGCCCGCGCGGCAGATCCGCCCGGCTGCCCGCCACGCTCGCCGCGTACCCCGGAAAGACCGCAACCGAGTTCGAGACGTTGGCCGCCACCGGCGGCAGGCCGGTCGCGATCAACGCCGGGAACGTGATCAGGGAGCCGCCGCCGGCGACCGCGTTCACCGTGCCCGCGGCCACGCCGGCGACCAGCAGCAACGCGACGTCCGAGAGATCCATGATCCCCCGAGGCTAGTACGACGATGGCCTCGGTGCCGCCCTCGCTCGGGGCCTACTTCGCCAGGTCGGCGAGGTGGCGGTATCCGACGGTCGGCGATACCGCCACCTCGCCGACCTGGCGTTGGGTCCCTGCCCGCCGGGGCGGAAATGGGGACGGTGGGCACGTCGTTAGGATGAGGGCGCGACGGACGAGTCGACCGGGCGGTCGCGTCGACGGGCCTCACGGCCCGCCGCCGAGGAACGTCCGGACTCCACAGGGCAGGGTGGTTGCTAACGGCAACCCGGGGCGACCCGCGGGACAGTGCCACAGAAAACAGACCGCCGGCCCCACACGGGACGGTAAGGGTGAAACGGTGGGGTAAGAGCCCACCAGCACCCCGGGTGACCGGGGTGGCTCGGTAAACCCCACCCGGAGCAAGGCCAAGAAAGGGCCGTCACCGCAAGATGACGACCCGCGCAGACGCTTGAGGGCTGCCCGCCCGATGTCTGCGGGTAGGCCGCTGGAGCCTGCCGGCGACGGCAGGCCGAGATGGATGGCCGCCGCCGGCGCGCCTACGGGCGTGCCGGGCACAAAATCCGGCGTACAGGTCGACTCGTCCGTCGCCCACCAGCTCAGAGACCTGATCAAGGCTCTGAGATGGTTCTATGTTCGGGCGTCGATGGTCGGTGTTGGTCAACATTGGCCGGCGTTTGACGCCCTGACGACGCCCTGACGCCCTGGAGACGCCCTGAGCGCTGGCTCAGTTTGCCCTTTGCGGTCGGGCTGGCGGTGCCGCTGAGGGCCGGGCATGTCCTAACGGTGGAGCTGTGCCATGACCCTGCGACACGGGGGCAAGCCAGTCCCGGGGTTGGACTGGCGCGGCAGCCGGAAGCCCCGACGCACGACCAGGCCGACCCGCTGGCTTCCGTAGCGGCGTCGGTGATCCCATTCATGGATGAGGTGGGACGAGTGCGTGCCGGAACTGCTGGAGCACCTGGGAGAGATGGGCCTGGTCGCGATGGTCAAGATTGACGGCGAACGGGAGCGCAAGCCGTGGACGGTGGTGGTCTCGGGTCAGCGGCTCCCTGGTGCGGCGATCAGGGTTGATGGCCACAGCCTTGAGGACTGCCTACGCCGTCTGGTTGCCGCGCTTCATGAGCGCTTCCCGGGCGAACTCGCGCTGAGCTGAGATCCGACTGTGGGGCGGTGTACCGGCGGCTGTCGGTGGCTCACAGCCCCGGCGCCGAAGGCGGCCGGGGCGGCTTCCCGCCCCGCACCGCGCGCAGCGCGGTGCCTTGATCTAGCCCAGTAGAGGCCAATTCGGCAACACCCGCCTTAGCGGTGGCTAACGTCCGAGCGGGCCCATGCATCGCCGCATCTGCATGTAGCCTGCTGTACCGGACTCGATGAGGTGTGGCATGGGCGACGTGCGACAGGTTCCAGCGGATCGGCTGTGGAAGGCACGAGTCCGTAGTCGCTTTTATGGGCGGAACTCGCTTCGCAGACTTGCAACCGCCGGAGTTCTTCGGGCGCAGCGTGAGGCTGGTTTGAAACTTCGCGATCGGCGACATCTGCGCCGGCTGTGGGAAGCACTTGCAATGCCGCACGTTCTTCCTCTTATCATGCCGATGTTAGCAATCGCGCTTGCTGTGCTCGAGTCGAAGACGCTAATAGGCGGTTGGGGAATGCCGCCGCTAACGGTGTTTCGCGACGGAAACAACTCTCGGAACGTGTTGGGCTTACTCTGGCAGGTCGAGGGCTCCATCTTGGCCCTAGTGACCGCGGTTGTTCTGTTTGCCTTTGAAGGGCTGACTCGATCCCGACCCGCAATCTCGATATGGGAGTACGCAAGGCGCTCGGGGCTAGCTCAATATTTGATGTTGGGCGGTGCTGGCCTTACGGCTATTCCTGTCGCCCTCTTCTGGCGGTCCACGACCCCTCCAATCGTCGCCGCGCACTTTGCTGCAGCCATCGCCGTTTCAGGGATCGTCGCGTTGCCGCTACTCGTTTACCGAGCTATGAGGATCATCGATGCATCATGGCTGCGTGGGCAGCGGCTAAATGAGGTAGACCTGACTGTGCGGGACATTGTCCGGCAGGAGGCGATTGAACGAATGGCTTCTCGTGGGCTGGAGAAGGTAGCTGCTGAGGCCGGTTTCGACGTCAGGGGCGTATTCTTCCGCAGTGTGGGGTCGCCTCAGTTCCGTGCATTGGAAGCGAGCACGGTTTATGACATACACCTCGGTCGGCTGGCGTCTTTCGCAAAAGCGACTGCGTCCTCAGTTTCACTGCTTGTCCGCATTGGTGACCAAGTAGCAGCGGGGCGGCCCTTGTTGGCGACGCAGGGCACAGAATCCATCATCCCGTCGAAGTCGATTGCCGTGTTGACGCCCAGAAGCGAGAACGGAGGAATCGGACGTCTCCTCGGCCAGCTCAAGGAGGAGGGCATCGAGGCCCTGAGATCAGAATCCAGTGCAGGGATGGCGGAGGTTGTTGATTCCTACACCCATCTTTGGCTCGCTTGGCCTCACGCTTGGGCGCAATATGGCCAACGGCTGAGCGGTCGCTTCTTGGATAGAGCCAACTTCTTTCAGTTGACACCTATGCACGACTTACAACGTGACGTGTGGGCGCTCTTGGATGCGGCAATCGAGAGGGGCCTTCGCGAACAGGCGCGGGCGCTGGCCGGAATCGTGTATCGAGTGGGTGTGGAGGCAATAGATGTAGACGCGCCGGACATTCTTAGAGGGGCTTGTAGCCTTGCTGTCTCAAGCCTGCATTTCCCTCGCAATGCCGGTCGCGACCTGCACGAGGTAATCAACGGAACGCTATGCAGGTTTCTGGTCGAGCTGTGCAACTACCGCATCTTCCCTCGCTTTGAGGACCCTGAGCTAAGCCTCGAAGGCAAGGAGCGGGCCGCCGAATCAGGAAGGGTAGTCTTTCGAGCGATCGGTGAGTCGCTCAGACGCCTGTTGGAGAATCGGGACGACAAGCTATTCGATGAAATTGATAGAGAGTTCTCGGGTATCATCTCGAATTGGGGCATCGATCTAGACGTCGAGTTGGCAACTTCCTTCCTGGACGACGCCGATTCGCGCGAAAGTGCGTCGTATCTAGAAGAGCAGGAGCCCGAGGTAATTGCCACTGCCCAGCTGCGTCGGGACCTCGCAGCCCTGCAGATGACACTCCGGATGTCTCTACTGGGTTGGGGTCTCCATTTGGGCGCTAAGAGCCCATTGGATGAAGGTTTCCAGCACGTCTTATTGCGGATGGCGCGTACCTTCAATGATTTGGAACGAGTTGTGCCTGCTGTTGGGGTGGCGCTGGAAGGAGGGCGGGGACCGCTGTCCGATTGGGTCCTGTCCTCGCTGCCGTCCGGGGAAGCGCACTTCATCGACGACCAAGGGCCTCTGCTGCATGCATTCGCTCTAATTCTCCTCATTAGTCCCAGCGGAGGGGCTGTTCCACCTGCAGGTTGGATGACAGAGGAACGGATCAACCGAACGAAATCCTTCATCGACGATTTGGCGGGGGACTCCATAATCGGATTGGCGGGGCTTGTCCAGGAGCAGCGGCTGGCCGCCGCATCTAGAGCCTCCCAGGGTTTGGATGCTGCCCGCCTTGTCCAAGTGCGGATCGAGCACGAACGCCTTGTCAGGCGCTCACTCGATCCCGAGAAGATTCAATCTTTCAAGAACGATGTGCTGGAGGCATGGTCGGCCCAGAGGGTGCTTCCCGGGTTCGCGGATCTGTGCCGCGTCCCTGTGAATTCACTCGTCGCCGAGAATTGGACAGGCAGTAAGTTCGGGTATTATTGCCAATTGCATCACAAGGGACTTTTTGTCACACCGTCAAACTGGGTGGGGCTGGACCACCTAGCCAAGGATCTGGGAGGTTCGCTAGCTCGGAGCGAGGTCGGCGCCCTTGTGCTCGAAGTGTGTAGGAATGCGTCGAAAATCCGGGGACGCGGTCGAGCGGTTGAGCGCTTAAGGCAGGCAATCGAATCTTTGCAGGATGTAGGCTACCATCCCTCTGTCATTATCGCTCCGGTGGATAGGCAGCTTGCTGGGAGCCTCGGATTATCGATGCGGTACTGGGCACGTAACCACGCCACTCCCCTTGGTCGATATGTTTCTGGAGAGCTGTTCGGCTTGCCGGTAGTCCAGTGGCACGAAATTAGCAAAGACCGACTGTACGTTGCTGATATGGCCCGCCTCCTGACAGTCGAGGAGGGCGTTAACTTGGACGGCGAATCCGTGGCACCCGAATGCGAGGTGGAAACAATTGACGAAGCTTTGGCCGTCGAGATTGTTAGGCGCTGGGGGAGGAAGGGTCCGGGCGAGAGGATGGGGGAGGACGAACTCCAGGGCTATGTCCGGGTGACGGTGGAACGGCCATTACAGATCCACGTGGCCGATGCCCAGGCCGCGAGGTCGGTCTGGATTCCTCGCCAGAAGCGGACGGGTGCGGGATGAGCGAGCCGTCTCGGATGAATCCCTGTTGCGCGTGCGCTCACGCTGCCAGCGTCTGGTCGGCCAGTTGCACCAGCACCAGTGCTGTCCCATCCTCGGGCTCGACGTAGGCAGTGCGGATCAGGTAGGTGCCGGGAGGTACGTCGACCGTGAGGTGGTGTTCGCGCTCCCGCTTGTCACCGGTGCCCGCGTTGCTGAGGGTCATGGTCGATCCAGCGTGCCGCAACGGAGACCGGTCGCGTACCATCGGTGCAGCGACCAGCAGATCGCCCGCGCCGTCCTCGCCCACGTCCTGCCGCAACGGAGACCGGTCACGCAAGACCAGTGCAGCCTGACGGTGGGCTCCCAGTAGCTCACCGGGGTCATGCGGCAGCAACGGAGACCGGCCGCATACGACCGGTGGGGCCAGCGCCCAACCGTCGGGCGCGGTCGATTACCTTGGCCAGGTTGGCGGCGGTCACGACGCGTACTCGCGGGCGATGGTGCCCCACAGACTGTCGAACCAGGCGCGGGCCTGCTCGACGTAGAGGGCGTCATTGCTGGTGTCCTCGTCGCTGGGCGTGAACGGGAAGAGGATCGCGTCCTTGCCTCGTCGTAGATCGCCATCGGCTTGCCGTTCACGGAGACGGTGTGCCCGACGACGGGATAGAAGCCGAAGAAGGCTTCCTGCTCATTGATGATGAATAGCTTGAACAAGGGTGCGGCGTTGTGGACGCGCGTACCTCAATGGTGGCGGTCTTGGCCAGCCCGATGTCGGCAAGTTCCTATACGGCGTCGGTGACGGCGTGGGTGGACCGGTCGGTGATCCGGTGGGCTCGGGCGCGGATGCCGGGGTCGTCGGCCTGGTCCTCGGCGCGGCAGGGGATCGCCGTCGGGGCGGTCATGTCGGAGATCAGCACGCGTACCCGGATGGACTCCGGGGTGAGCCGGCCGATGCGGACCTTGTCCAAGGTCTCTTGAATCGCGTTGTACAGCGTCCGGCGAAGTCGATCGTGACGTTCGTAGCCTCGAACGCTCGCTCGATGTGGGGCCGTAGCCCTACCGGGGGTTCGGTGTTGGCGCGGACGAAGGTGCCGCTGCCCTGACGGGCCACGATCAGGCGCTCGTCTTACAGCTTCCGCAAGGCGTTCGACGGTGGTCGACGTGCGGGCTTCCGCGCCGCCGTGCGTGGGGCGTGGGTGCCCGGAGGTCGTCTGAGGGTTGCCGTAGGCTTCCAACCCATGGCGTGGAGCACCGAGGACCGGGACGGTCTGTACCGGGAGATCCTGCTCGCGCCACTCCGCACCTCGGCGGGTTACCTCCCCAAGATGGGAGGTGGCGAGGAAGTCGATCTTGTCGGCTTCACCGCCCTGTACGGCGCTGACCCGCTGTATCACTGGATGGGCTTCGACTCGCCGCTGATGTTCGCCGCGCACAAGGCCGCAGGCGGCATGACGTCGGTCTATCGACAGCTCGGCATCGGCTGCGAGCGCATGTTCCGACAAGTGCTCAAGGACGAGCTCGCACTGTCCGAGGATCAGGTCAAGTGGTCGTACGAGATCCTTCCAGAGACGGAGGACGAGACCAGGAAGATGCGGGTCCTGTCGCTCGATGGGCGCGTCGAGGTCGGAGACATTCCCGACGCGACGGCAGGTGGTCGCGTTGCCGACTGGATTGAGCAGCAGCGTGCCGCGCTTGGTATTTCCGTTCCCCTGAAGGGTGCGGTCTTCGAGGTCCGGCAGGGCTACAAGAGTGCCGACTCCAAGCGGCAGAACGCCGACCTCGCCAACGCCGCGCAGGCGCTGGGCCACGGCTATCTGCCCGTCCTCGCGATTATGAGTACGCAGATCAACATGGTTGTCCGCGCGCGGTACCTGACGGGCAACTGGAGTGTCCTCCTGGGCTCCGTAGGCGCGAACGACCCCCTACGCAGCACCTTCGACTTCCTGCGCGACGTTGTCGGCTACGACCTGGCCGGCTTCTTCCAGCGGAACACCACCGAGCTGCGCGCGGGCGTGGAGAGCATTCTCCGGCGACTCCTGGAGGCGACATGACGGCGATCATCGAGCGGGCGGCGCACAGCCGCAACGAGCATATGACGTTCCGCGCCAACATGGGTCAGGGGCGGCACGGCTGGCTCCGCCTCACGCCGGCCTACGGGGTGCGTCTCGTCCGTGATCGCATCTCGCACATGCCGAGCGGCAGCATCATCACCGACCCCTTCTCGGGTACCGGTACGACGCCTCTCGCGGCTGCCGAGCTCGGCCACCGGGGGCAGTCGGTGGACATCAACCCGTTCCTGGTCTGGCTCGGCACGGTCAAGACGACGAATTACCGGGAGGGCACGCTCCTCGCGGTCGCTGACGCGGCGAAGAGTGTGCTCGACGCGGCGCGGGCCCACGACCGGGACAACGACCTCTGGCAGCCGAGCCTGTTCAAGATTGAGAAGTGGTGGTCGCCGGGTGCCCTCCACGCGCTGAAGGCACTCCGGCACGAGATCGACCGTTTCGACGGGCAGGTCCGCGACCTGCTGGAAATCGGTCTCTGCCGTTCGCTGATCTCCTGCTCCAACGCGGCGTTCAACCATCAGTCGATGTCTTTCAAGGAAGCCTCGGCCGAGCAGACGCTGTTCGCGTTGGACGACATCGAGCGGGCGCTCGGCACCTATGCCACGGAGATGGCGACAATCATCGAATCCGCGCGGTTTGATCTCGCCGGCACGGCGGTCGTTCGACACGGCGATTCGCGGACGGGTCTGGACGACCTGAAACCTGCCGATTTCGTCTTGACCTCACCGCCGTACGTCAATCGGATGAGCTATATCCGTGAGCTTCGGCCGTACATGTACTGGCTCCGCCACCTCGACGTGGCCAGTGACGCCGGCGAGCTTGACTGGCGTGCCATCGGCGGCACGTGGGGCACCGCCACGAGCAAGCTCAACACGTGGAAACCGGAGGTCGAGACGCCGGTTGACGAGGCGATGAGGGTGGTTCGCGAGCGCATCGCGGCAGACGGAGGCAGGAACGGCCCGCTGCTTGCCACCTATGTCCACAAGTATCACCACGACATGTGGCTCCACTTCCAGAGCATCACCAAGCATCTGAAGCCGGGCGGCAGCGTTTCCTACATCGTCGGAAACTCCACCTTCTACAAGCATGAGGTGCCCGCGCACACCTGGTATGCCGTGATGCTGCGCGAACTGGGCTACTCGGATGTCAGGGTGGAGACCATCCGTAAGCGGAACTCCAACAAGGCGTTGTTCGAATACGACGTGACCGGCATGAAGACTGCGTGAGTCCGGATCAGGACCTGGGCCGATGGTCGCTGCACCGGCGGGTGGCTACGCTTCGCTGATGATCGAGCTTGCGGACATCGAGGCCGTCGCCGACCGGATCGCCGGTCATGTGGTCCACACGCCGACCGTGCCCAGCCCCGGCCTGTCCGAGCTGCTCGGCGTACCCGTCACCGCCAAGCTGGAGCTGCTGCAACGTACCGGATCGTTCAAGGCCCGGGGCGCGGCGGCGAAGCTGCTCGTCCTGGACGAGGCCGAGCGGGCGGCGGGCGTGGTGGCGGTCAGCGGCGGCAACCATGGCATCGCGGTCGCGGTGATGGCCGGCGCCCTGGGCGTGGCGGCGACCGTGGTGATGCCGTCGACGGCGCCGGCGCGTGCCGTCGAGGTGGCCCGCGCGGCCGGTGCAGACGTCCGGCTGACCGACGGCATGGCGGAGGCGTTCGCGCTCATGGCCCGGCTGCGGGAGGACGGCCTGACCCTGCTGCATCCGTTCGACGACCCGGTGGTGCTCGCCGGGCAGGGCACGGTCGGGTTGGAGTTCGCCGACGACGCGGGTGAGGTGACCGACGTGCTGGTCAGCATCGGCGGCGGGGCGTTGATCTCGGGGGTGGCGGCGGCCCTGCGGGCACGCCGGCCGGGGGTACGGGTGTGGGGGGTGGAGACCGAGGGCGCGCAGGCGATGTCGCAGGCCCTGGCCAAGGGCGGGCCGGTCGAGGTGCCGCTGTCGTCGATCGTCACCACGCTCAGCGCGCCGACCGTCTCGCAGCTCACCTACGACCACGTGACGGCGCTGGTGAGTGACGTGCTCGTGGTCTCCGACGCGGAGGCGGTGCGGGGGACGGTGGAGTTGGCCGAGCACGCGAAGGTCTGGGCCGAGCCGGCCGCCGGATGCCTGGTGCCGGCGGCACGCCTCGTCCGCGACCGGGTGGGTGCCGGCGCCCGGCTGGGACTGGTGCTCTGCGGCGGCAACGCCACGGTCGCCGACGTGGCGGCGTGGACGGCGCGCCTCGGCGCCTGAAGCGAGGGCGGACCAGCCCGGCGGCGTCTCGGGACGCTCGTCCGGGTCAGCCGGTCGTCCAGGGGCGGAGCTTGTCGGGGTTGAGGATCGTCCAGATGCTCCTGATCCGGTCACCCGCGATGTCGAACGCCAGCACCGCCCCGACGACACCGTCCACCTGCGCCACCAGACCGGGCTGGCCGTTGACCGTACGCTCCAGGATCGTGACGCCGGCCGCGGTGCGGGCGCGACCGACGAAGAACCGGGCGATCCGCGCGGCCCCCTCGACCGGGTGGAGTTCGGCGCGGACGCGCCCGCCACCGTCGCCGGTCGCGGTGGCGTCGGGGGCCAGCAGGCCGACGAGCGCATCGATGTCGCCGGCCTCCCACGCCTGCCTGAAGGCCCGGACGACGCCGGCCCGGGTGGCGTCCGGCACGCCGGGGGTCCGCGCCGCGCGGACGCGGCGGCGGGCGGACGAGGCCAACTGGCGGCACGCGCCCGGCGTACGGCCGACGACCTCGGCCACCTCGGCGAAGGAGTAGCGGAACACGTCGTGCAGGACGAACGCGACGCGCTCGGCGGGGGTCGTCGATTCGAGCACCACCAGGAAGGCCATGCCGATCGACTCGTCGAGGGTGACCCGGTCGACCGGGTCACCGTCCGTCCGGCCGCTGGTCCACTCCGCACGGTCGGGCAGCGGCTCCGGGAGCCATTGCCCCACGTAGCGTTCCCGTCGGGCGCGCGCCGAGCCGAGCAGGTCGAGGCAGATCCGGCCGGCGACCGTGGTCAGCCAGGCGCCGGGGGCCTCGATCGCGTCCCGCCGCCCGGGCGTCAGGGCAAACCAGCGGGCGTACGTCTCCTGCACGACGTCCTCGGCGTCGGCGAGGGATCCGAGCATCCGGTACGCGAGATTGACGAGTCGACGCCGCTCGCTCAGGGCCGGATCGGGCCAGTCGAGCCCTGGCCCGGTGGGGTTGGTCATGCTGCCGCCGGCTCCCCCTCGTCCCGCCGCCTGACGTTCGGCGGGGCTGTTCCGTCGTATCGGTGAACCGAACACTATCGCCTGACGAGCGCCCGACGGGGGAGACCGATCATGGAAGCCGTACACCTCGCGATCATCTACTACAGCGCCACCGGCACCGTGCACAGCCTGGCCAGGGCCGCCGCCGAGGGCGCGGCGGAGGCGGGCGCGGACGTACGCCTGCGCAGGGTGGCCGAGACCGCCCCGGCCGAGGCGATCAACGCCAGGGCGGAGTGGGCCCGGCACGTCCAGGACACCGCCGACGTCGACGTGGCCGCCGGCGACGACCTGGACTGGGCCGACGCGGTCCTGTTCGGCACCCCCACCCGCTTCGGCGCCGTGTCGAGCCAGCTCAAGGCATTCATCGACACGCTCGGTCCACTGTGGTTCCACGGCAAGCTCGCCGACAAGGTCTATTCGGCCTTCACCGCCTCCAACACCCGCCACGGCGGGCAGGAGTCGACCATCCTGTCGTTGTCGAACGTCTTCTACCACTGGGGCGGGATCATCGTGCCCCCCGGCTACACCGACCCGATCCAGTTCCGGTCGGGCAATCCCTACGGCACGTCCCACGTGGTCGGCGACGGGCCGCCCGGTGACGTCACCCTGCGGGCCGCCCGTCACCAGGCTCGGCGCGTGGTCGACACCGCAGCCGCGCTGAAAGCCGGCCGCCGACCAGCCTGATCCGCGCGCCGGTCACGCCGTACCCCCTGAGGGGCCGGCGCGACCGGCGGCGCGTCAGGGCGTGGTCGGGGTGACGCCGTCGAGCAGCTCGGCCAGGCGGGCCGCGGTGGTCGGGGCGTGCAGGTGCAGGCGGGCCACGTTGATGCTGTCCGTGCCGACCACGGCGAGCAGCGCCTGCTTGTTGACCGCGTAGACGCTGAGGTAGCCGTGCTCGTTGCGGACCGTGGACTGCTGGAAGTCGCCCTGGCCCAGCCGGGACCCGACCTGGCGGCCCAGTCCGAACATGGTGGCGGCGAGCGCGGCCAGGTCGTCGGGGCTGGCGTCGTTCTGGAGGTTGTGCGTGATGAGCAGGCCGTCGACGCCGCCGAGGACGCAGCCGTGCACGCCGGGGATCTGGAGCCGCAGCGCGGACAGTTCCTGCCCGATGGCCGGGTACGGCAGCGCCGGGTTGCCGGCCAGTGAGGGTGGCAGGGTGCACGGCGGCGGTAGGGCGCCCCTGCGGCCGGGCGTGCGGCGTGGGAGGTTCTCCACCCGGGTCACAGGTCCAGGCTCTCCTCGATCGCGCGCAGTTGGTGCCGGGCCATCGCCAGGTTGGCCCGGCTCTTGCTCACCATCAGATAGAGGAACAGGCCCTTGCCGGTGTGGTTGCTCAGCGGCCGGATCAGGTGGTATTGGGTGCCGAGCGTGATCAGGATGTCCTCGATCTCGTCGTCGAGCTTCAGCATCTCGATGGTGCGCAGCTTGGCCCGCACCACGTCGGTGTTGCCGGCGGCGGCGACGGTCAGGTCGATCTCGCCGGTGCCGCCGGCCACGCCGAGCGTCATGCCACTCGTGTAGTCGACGAGCGCGGCGCCGATCGCGCCGTCGATGTTCATCGCGTTTTTCAACGCGACGTCGAGGTTGCCCACGGTTCTCTCCCCAGGGGTCGTCCGGGTGGGCCGGTCGCCGCGCGGGCTGACAGCCGGCGCCTCCCGCGAATATGCTGCGTAGAGGCTTACATACGGAGGTCCGGGCCGCATCCGGCCGGCTGGTGATCCACCTGTGCGGTCCCGTCCCACCGGCCGCCGGTCCCATAAGTGGGACTCGCCGGCCGATGGTCGATCGTGGAGCCGCCTGCTAAACGGCCACGCCCGGGAGCGGATGCGTCACCCCCTATGTAGAGATGCGATATAGTACGGCGGTGCGGCTGACCATACCCGTGATCAAAGTGCTCTCGGCGCTGCTCGCCGAGCCCGACGCGCCCCGCTACGGCCTCGACCTCATGCGGCTCACCGGCCTGCCCAGCGGGACGCTCTATCCGGTGCTGCACCGCCTCCAGGCGGCCGACTGGCTCGCCGCCGACTGGGAGGCCGTCGACCCGGTCGCCGCCGGCCGCCCGGCCCGCCGCTACTACCGCCTCACCGGCGAGGGGACCCGATCCGCCCGGCTGGCCCTGGCCGAGGTGCGCGCCCTCACCCCCGCGCAACGCCCCCACGAGGGCCCCGGCCCGGCCGGGGCGCCGGCGTGGTGACCGGGCGACTCGCCGCTCTCCTGCTGCGCCTGGCGGTGCGCCGCTGGCCGGCGGAGCTGCGGGCCGAGCTGGCCCGGGAGTGGGCCGCCGAGCTGCACGAGCTGGCCCGCACGGGCCGGCGGTGGACCATGCTTCGCTTCGCCGCCAGCCTGGCCACCAGTCGGGCCGCCACGCCGCTCGTCGACCGGACCGCGGTGCCGGCCCGCCTGTGGCGTACCGCCGGGGTCCTGCTGCTCGCGCCGCCGGCCTGCGTCGCGGTCCTCGTGCTCGCCGCGGTGGTGATGAACGCGACCTACGGGTGGCTGTCCTTCGCCGCAGTGTGGCCCACCGCGGCGCAGATGCCGATCTGGTCCGCCGTCGTGGCCGGGCTCGGGACGCTGCTCGCGCTCGTCGTCACCCGGACCGCACGCCGGACCGTACGCGTTGGGGCGCTGCCCACGGCGCTCGGCGTGGTGGCGCCGATCGCCGTCACGCTGGCCGTGGTGCTCGGCTGGTTCGCCAGCCGGGCCGAGAGCGGCCTGACGGAGATGGTGCCCGGGCTGCTGCTCTGGCTGGCGCTGCTGGTGCCGGCCCTCTGGGCCGCCGGGGTGCTGGCCCACCGCGGGCGGACCCGGTCGGCCTGGCTGGTCGGCCTGCTGGGCGCGTTCGTCGCCGCCGACGCGGCGGTGGTCCTCACGGTGGTGTCCACCATCCCGGCGACCCCGCCGACCACCGAGCTGCCGCCGGACGCGGTGGACCGGATCTCCGCGCCGCTGTGGCTGCTGACCTGCTGGACCGACTCGTCGTTCGGGCTGCCCCGTCCGACCGAGTGGGAACGGTTCCTCATCACCGACCGGGTGCTCGTCGAGCCGATGTTCTACCTGGCCTGCACGCCCTACGCGGTGGCCTACGCCGTCGCGGTGGCGCGGCCGGCCCCGGCCGCCGTACCCGGTCCGGAGCCCGTCCCGGTCGCCACCTGAGCGGCGTCCGGGAGCCGTTACGCCGTTCCCCGGTGAAACGGCCCCGACCAGGTCTAATGTGGAGAAGGCGGCGACTATTTGCGGCGTTCCGGTGGCGGCCGGGCGTTTCCCGGTGCACAGTGAGCGCATGAGCGACGACGGAAGTGGTGGGCACTACTACTGGTGCACGCGACACCACCGGGTCGAGACCGATGCCGACGTGTGCCCCGCCAAGCACGTTCTCGGACCGTACGCCTCAGCCGCCGACGCGGAGAACGCCCTGCAGAGGGTGCAGGAGCGCAACGAAGCGTGGGAAGCCGAGGACGCCCGTTGGGCCGGGGAGGGCCGATAGACGGCGCGGGACGGACCGCGTCGAGGTGATCCGTGCTCCGCGAGGGCGAGAGCACGTCCCCAGGAAAGGGAACCGAGATGGCCGTAGCACAGCAGGCCACCCGCCCGGCCGCGAAACGGACGACCGCGAAGAAGACCACCGCGGGTAGGACGACGACGGTCACCAAGGCGTCGCCGAACGCCTCGGGCGCCGGCGCCGGACGGACGCCGGCCAGAAAGGCGGTCGCGAAGAAGGCGGCCACGAAGAAGGTCGTGTCGGCGGCGCGCAAGGCGCCGGCGTCCAGGACCACGGCCAAGAGCGCGCCCGCCAGGAAGGCCACGGCTGCGAAGAAGGCGACGGCGGCCAAGAAGGCGCCCGCGAAGAAGGCACCCGCCAAGAAGGCGCCGGCGAAGAAGACCACCGCGGCCAGGAAGAGCACCGCGGCGAAGAAGACCACGGCGGCGAAGAAGGCACCCGCGAAGAAGACCACCGGGGCCCGGAAGGTCACCTCGGCGGCGAAGAAGACCACCGCCTCGACCCGTCCCACGGCGCGCAAGGCGGCGGCCAAGAAGGCGCCCGCGCGCAAGACCACGACGGCGCGCAAGACCACCGCCGCGAAGAAGACCACCACGGCCAAGAAGGCGCCGGCGCGCAAGACCACGACGGCGCGCAAGACCACCGCGCGCAAGGCGTCGCCCCGCCGGGCCTGAGTGTTAGGAAGGGGCCCCGGTTAACGCATTCGGTATAGGAAGGGCCCCTTCCTAACACGGCGGTCCTTCGGCCCGGCCGGCGTGCGCGCAGGGCGCGCCGCCTCGCGGTGCCGCGCCGCGTGGTGGACTCGCGCGGCGCCGCCGCGCCGATGAGCGGAACGTGCGGAGCGCTGTCAGGATTGACCGCGTGGTGATCCGACGTGTACTGGCGCCCCGCATCGACTTCGGCGCGCTGCGCCGCGAGCTGGGACTGCCCGAGAACTTCCCGCCCGCGGCCCAGCGCGAGGCGGACAGGGCTGCCGCCGCGCCGCTGCCGGCCGTCGCCGACCGGACCGACATCCCGTTCGTCACCGTCGACCCGGCGACCTCCCGCGACCTCGACCAGGCCATGCACCTCAGCCGCCGTCCCGGTGGCGGCTACCGCGTGCGGTACGCGATAGCCGACGTGCTCACCCACGTACGCCCCGGCGGGGATCTTGAGGCGGAGACCTGGCGGCGCGGGCAGACCGTCTATCTGCCCGACGGCAACGTGCCGCTGCACCCGCACACGCTCAGCGAGGGCGCGGCCAGCCTGCTCCCCGACGTCGACCGGGCCGCCGTGCTCTGGACCATCGACCTGGACGCCGACGGCGGCGCCGTCGCGGTCAGCCTCGAACGAGCGCGGGTACGCAGCCGCGCCAAGCTCGACTACGGCGGCGTGCAACGCGACGCCGACGCCGGCCGCCTGCCCGAGCCGATCGCCCTGCTGCCCGAGATCGGCGCGCTGCTCACCGCCCGCGGGCTGGACCGGGGCGCGATCAACCTGCCGCTGCCCGAGCAGGACGTCGAACCCGACGGCGACGGGTGGCGGCTGGTGCTGCGCGGGCCCGCCGCGATGGAGGAACACAACGCTCAGATCTCGCTGCTGACCGGCATGGCCGCCGCCGACATCATGCTCGCCGGCGGGATCGGCCTGCTGCGGACGATGCCCCGGCCCAAACCGGAGGCGGTGCGGCGGCTGCGCCTGGCCGCCGACCCGCTCGGCGTGGCCTGGCCGGAGGGCACCCCGGTCGGGCGGGTGCTCGCCGGGCTGGACGCGTCGCAACCCCGAGCCGCCGCCTTCGTCGACCAGGCCGCCGAGCTGATGCGCGGCGCCGCGTACACCGCCTTCGACGGCGCGGCGCCCGAGCAGCCGGAGCACGGCGGGGTGGCCGCCGCGTACGCGCATGTCACGGCGCCGCTGCGCCGGCTCGCCGACAGGTACGCCACCGAGGTCTGCCTGGCCCTGCACGACGGCCGTGAGGTGCCCGCGCACCTCCGGGAGGCGTTGCCGAAGCTGCCGGAGGTGATGGCGACGACCGACCGGGTCGCCGGCGCGGCGACCCGGGGCGCGGTGGAACTGGCCGAGGCGGTGCTGCTGGCGCACCGGGTGGGGGAGACGTTCGAGGCGGCGGTGCTGGACGTGGACGAGCCGCGCCCGGCGGGCAACGGCCGCGCCGGTCGGCCGCCCGGCGGCACGGTCGCGTTGGACGAGCCGCCGGTGCGGGCCCGCTGCACCGGCGAGCTGCCGCTCGGCGAGCGCGTCCGGGTCCGGCTCACCGTCGCCGACCCGGCCGAGCGGAAGGTCGCCTTCGAGCGCGCCTGACCCGGCCGTCTCGCGCTCGCCGGCGCCTGAGCGGGGCCGGGCGCCAGCGGCCCGCGTGGCCTGGCGCGGGGATTCTCACAGCGCCTCGACGCGCCACGCCGGCCACGCTTTGCGAGGATGGCCGTATGGCTTACGACGCGACCACGCTGCCCGACATATCCGGGCTGACCATCGGCATCATCGGTGGCACCGGCGACCAGGGGCGGGGTCTCGCCTACCGGTTCGCCCGGGCCGGGCAGACCGTCCTGATCGGCTCCCGCGCCGCCGACCGGGCCGCCCAGGCCGCCGCCGAGATCGCCGCGTCGCCCGGCGTACCGGCCAACGCCACGGTCTCCGGCGCCGACAACGACGAGGTCGCCCGGCGCAGCGACGTGGTGATCGTCGCGGTGCCGTGGGACGGGCACGCCGCCACCGTCGCCGCGCTCGCCGGCCCGCTCGCCGGCAAGATCGTCGTGGACTGCGTCAACCCGCTCGGCTTCGACAAGCAGGGCCCGTACGCGCTGGCCGTGGCCGAGGGCAGCGCCGTGCAGCAGGCCGCCGCGCTGTTGCCCGACTCCCGGGTGTGCGCCGCGTTCAACCACGTCAGCGCGCCGCTGCTGGCCGACCCGGAGGTCGACCGGATCGACCTCGACGTGCTGATCTGCACCGAGGACCGGGATCTGATCGGCGTGGTCGCCGCGCTGGCCGCCCGGATTCCCGGCATGCGGGGCATCTACGCCGGCCGGCTGCGCAACGCCCACCAGATCGAGGCGTTCACCGCGAACCTGATCGCGATCAACAAGCGGTACAAGGCGCACGCCGGCATCCGGGTGACGGATCTCTGAGCGCCCCCGCCCCGCGGTTAGGCGGGGGCCCCGCTTAACCGTCCGGTGTTAAGCGGGGGCCCCGCCTCTACCGAAAGCGTTAAGCGGGGCCCCCTCCTTACCTCTCAGAAGGTGTGCTCGGGGGCGGGGAAGTCGCCGCCGCGCACCTCGTCGGCGAAGCGGCGGGTGGCGTCGGTGAGCGTGCCGGCCAGGTCGGCGTAGCGCTTGACGAAGCGCGGCGCCCGGCCGGCGCGCAACCCGGCCATGTCCTGCCAGACCAGCACCTGGCCGTCGGTGTCCGGCCCGGCGCCGATGCCGACGGTGGGGATGGGCAGCTCACCGGTGACCCGCTTGGCCACCTCGCCGGGCACCATCTCCAGCACCACCGCGAACGCGCCCGCCTCGGTCACCGCCCGGGCGTCGGCGAGCACCTCCTCGGCGGTGTCGCCGCGGCCCTGCACCCGGTAGCCGCCGAGGGTGTGCTCGCTCTGCGGGGTGAACCCGATGTGCGCCATCACCGGGATGCCGGCGCCGACGATCGCCTCGATCTGGGCGGCGCAGCGCCGGCCGCCCTCCAGCTTCACCGCGTGACAGCCGCCCTCCTTCATGAACCGCACCGCGGTACGCAGCGCCTGCGCCGGCCCCTCCTCGTACGAGCCGAACGGCAGGTCACCGACGATCAGCGAGTGCTTCGTGGCCCGCACCACGGCGCGGACCAGCGGCAGCAGCTCCTCGACGGTCACCGGCAGCGTGGTCTCGTAGCCGAAGACGTTGTTCGCCGCCGAGTCGCCGACCAGCAGCACCGGGATGCCCGCCTGGTCGAAGATCGAGGCGGTGTACTGGTCGTACGAGGTGAGCATCGCCCACCGCTCGCCACGCTCCTTGGCGGCGAGCAGGTCGCGGGTGCGGATCCGCCGGGTGGCCGGCCCGCCGTAGAGGGCGGTCACCTCGGTCGGGGTGGACTCCACCATGACAATCTCCTTCCTCGAGGCCGCGCGCGCGGTCCCCGGGTTCCCCGCGATCGTCGCACCGGGCGACCGGCCGCGGGCAGGTCGGAGTGGAGGAATTCACTCCCCGGCCGAGGTACGGTCAGCCGTCCTCGCGCCAACGGTTGGTGATCGGCAGCCGCCGGTCCCGCCCGAACGCCTTCATGGAGATCTTGGTGCCGGGCGCGGACTGCCGCCGCTTGTACTCGGCGGTATCCACCATCCGCAGCACCTTGTCGACGACCGCCGGGTCGTGGCCGGACTCGATCAGGCCGTCCCGGCCCAGGTCGCCGTCGACGTAGCCGATCAGGATCGGGTCGAGCACGTCGTAGTCGGGAAGCGTGTCGCTGTCGAGCTGGCCGGGGCTCAGCTCGGCCGACGGCGGCTTGCCGATCGAGTTCTCCGGGATCGGCGGGGTCTCGCCGCGCCGGGTGGCGTCCGCGTTGCGCCACTTCGCCAGCCGCCACACCAGCGTCTTCCACACGTCCTTGACCGGGTTGTAGCCGCCCACCGAGTCGCCGTAGAGCGTCGAGTAGCCCACCGCCAGCTCGCTCTTGTTGCCCGTGGTGAGCACCAGGTGGCCCTCCTGGTTCGACAGCGCCATGAGGATCACGCCGCGTACCCGGGCCTGGAGGTTCTCCACCGCCACGCCGGACAGCGACATGTTGGACAGGAACGTGTCGACCATCGGCTGGATCGGCTCGATCCGGTAGTCCAGGCCGGTGCGCTTGGCCAGTTCCTCGGCGTCGGTGCGGGAGTGCTCGGAGGAGTGCTGGCTGGGCATCGAGACGCCGACCACCCGCTGCGGGCCGAGCGCGTCCACCGCGAGGGCCGCCGCCACCGCCGAGTCGATGCCGCCGGAGAGGCCGAGCACCACCGAGGGGAAGCGGTTCTTGTCGACGTAGTCGCGCAGGCCCAGCACCAGCGCCTGCCACACCTCGGCCTCGTCGGCGACCGGCTCGATGATCCCGCCGGTGGCCGCCGGTCCGGCCGGCGCGGGCGGGATCGCCGGCACCTCGCGGCGGACCAGCCGCATCCCGTCGGCCAGGTCGGACGCGCCGCCGGTCGCCTCCGGCGCCGCCGGCAGCGTCACGTCGTGCACGAGCAGGTGCTCCACGAACTGCGGCGCGCGGGCCAGCAGCGTGCCGTCCGCGTCGACGATCAGCGAGTCGCCGTCGTAGACCAGCTCGTCCTGGCCGCCGACCATGTTCACGTACGCGACGGCGGCGCCCGCCTCGGCGGCGCGCCGGCGCACCAGCGGCAGCCGGGCGTCGTCCTTGTTCAGCTCGTACGGCGAGCCGTTGATGCTGAGCACGAGCCCGACGCCGGCCTGCCGGGCCACCGCGAACGGGCCCCCGGCCTGCCACAGGTCCTCGCAGATGGTCAGCGCCACGTCGACCCCGCCGAGACGCACCACGGTCAGCGTGTCGCCGGGGACGAAGTAGCGGTCCTCGTCGAACACTCCGTAGTTGGGCAGGTGGTGCTTGAAGTAGGTGGCCGCCACCTCGCCGCGGTGCAGCAGCGCGGCGGCGTTGCGGGCCCCCCGGCCCGGCTCGGCGTCGGCGCTGACCTGCGGCGGGCCGTCCGCGTCCAGGTAGCCGACAAGCACCGGCAGGTCACCGAGGCCGTCGCCGGCCAGGTCGGCGGCGAGCCGGTGCAGCGTCGCCCGGGACGCGGCGACGAAGGACCGGCGGAAGACCAGGTCCTCGACCGGATAGCCGGTCACCATCAGCTCGGGGAAGAGGACGAGCTGGGCGCCGGAGTCGGCCGCCTTGCGGGTCCACGCGCGGACCCGGTCGGCGTTGCCGGTGAGGTCGCCGACCGTCGGGTTGACCTGGCACAGAGCGAGACGCAGGGTGGGCATGTCCCCATCTTCCCCCAGCCGTCCCGGTCGAATCCGGCCGGTCGCGGGAGACTCCGGCCACTCGCGGCCGGCTGAGCGGCCGGCTGACCTGCCGGCTGAGCTGCCGGCTGACCGGTCGGCTGACCTGCCGGCGTCTCTGGGGGCGGGACACGGCAGGACGACCCGGCGGGGGAGGGCGTAACGTCGGCGTAACGAGCCCGGGGAAGACTGAGCGGTCAGCCGGGCCGACCCGACCGGTGGAAAACGTACATGTCACGAGGGGTGGCTGTGGACCGTCAGCAGGAGTTCGTCCTCCGTACGCTGGAGGAGCGGGACATCCGTTTCGTCCGGCTGTGGTTCACCGACGTGCTCGGTACGCTGAAGAGCGTCTCGGTGGCCCCGGCGGAGCTGGAGGCCGCCTTCGAGGAGGGCATCGGCTTCGACGGCTCCGCGATCGAGGGCTTCGCCCGGGTCTTCGAGTCGGACATGGTGGCCATGCCCGACCCGACCACGTTCCAGGTGTTCCCGTTCGAGGGCGGCGTCAGCGGCGAGAGCGCCCGGATGTTCTGCGACATCCTGCTGCCCGACGGCAGCCCCTCCTGGGCCGACCCGCGGCACGTGCTGCGCCGGATGCTCTCCCGGGCGGCCGACAAGGGCTTCACCTTCTACACCCACCCGGAGATCGAGTTCTTCCTGCTGGAAAACGGCCCGCAGGACGGTTCCGTGCCCACCCCGGTCGACACCGGCGGCTACTTCGAGCACACCACCCACGCGGTGGCGCGTGACTTCCGCCGCCAGGCGGTGCTGGCGCTGGAGCGGATCGGCATCTCGGTGGAGTTCAGCCACCACGAGGTCGCCCCCGGCCAGCAGGAGATCGACCTGCGCTACGCCGACGCCCTCACCACCGCCGACAACATCATGACGTTCCGGCACGTGGTGAAGGAGGTCGCGCTCTCCACCGGCGTGCAGGCCAGCTTCATGCCGAAGCCGTTCACCGACCAGCCGGGCAGCGGGATGCACACCCACCTGTCGCTGTTCGAGGGGGAGCGCAACGCCTTCCACGACGGCGGTGACCCGATGAAGCTGTCCAAGGTCGCCAAGTCGTTCATCGCCGGGCTGCTCACCCACGCCCGCGAATACACCGCGGTCACCAACCAGTGGGTCAACTCGTACAAGCGGCTGTTCCCGCAGGCGCTGCCGGACCGGATCACCGAGAGCCCGGCGTACGTCTGCTGGGGTCACCTCAACCGGTCCGCGCTGGTCCGCGTCCCCGCCTACGGCAAGCCGAACTCGGCCCGGGTCGAGGTCCGGTCGCTGGACTCGGCGACCAACCCCTACCTGGCGTTCGCGGTCATGCTCGGCGCCGGGCTGAAGGGCATCGAGGAGGGCTACGAGCTGCCCCCGGGCGCCGAGGACGACGTCTGGTCGCTGAGCAGCGCCGAGCGCCGCGCCATGGGCTACGAGGCGCTGCCGGAGAACCTGTCCGAGGCGATCGACGTGATGGCCGGCTCGGAGCTGGTCGCCGAGGTGCTCGGCGAGCACGTCTTCGACTTCTTCCTGCGCAACAAGCGGGCCGAGTGGGAGCAGTACCGCCGCGAGGTCACCCCCTACGAGCGGCAGCGCTACCTGTCGCTCTAGGCCACCGTGTCGTACCCCCGGTCTAGCGTCCGGGGAGTGAACCGCACGGACCGTCTCTACGCCCTGGTGGACGAGCTGCGCGCGGTGTCGCCGCGCCCGCGCAGCGCGCGCTGGCTGGCGCGGCGCTTCGAGGTCAGCACCCGCACCGTCGAGCGGGACATCACCGCTCTCCAGGGCGCCGGGGTGCCGATCTGGGCCGAGCCGGGCCGCACCGGCGGCTACGCGGTCGACCGGGCGCGCACGCTGCCGCCGGTCAACCTGACCCCGGCCGAGGCGGTGGCGATGGCCGTGGCGCTGCACCGGCTGGGCGGCTCCCCGTTCGCCCCGGCCGCCGGCGCCGCGCTGCGCAAGCTGGTCGCGGTGATGCCGCCCGCCGCGGTCGCCGAGGCGCACCGGCTCGCCGGCCGGGTGCACCTGGTCGGCGACGGGCCGGGCACGCCGGTCCCGGCCGCCGTCGCCGACGCGGTCGCCGCCGGGCGCGTGCTGCGCCTGCGGTACGCCGACCGCGACGGCGCGGATTCGCTGCGCGACGTGGAGCCGCTGGCCTACCTGGGCAACTCGACGCACTGGTATCTGGTCGCCTGGTGCCGGCTGCGGGACGGTCTCCGGTGCTTCCGCACCGACCGGATCCGCGCCGTGCACCCGTTGGCCGAGCCGGTGACCCGGGAGCTGCGCCCCGAGGACCTCGACCTCCCGGTCGACCGGGTGCGCCCGCTCAGTCTGGTCTGAAACCCGACAGCGCTTCCGTTTCCGATGGGGGAGGCTGGCGGGTCCGCCGTCCCTTGGGGAGGAACGCGCGTGCCCGACACGCTCAGTTACGCCGATGCCGTCCGCCTGCTCGGCGGCGACAAGAGCAAGGTCCTCGACTGGTTCGACAAGCTGACGGGCGGGGTGCTGGTGGCCGCGTCGGCGCCGGTGCCGGCGCTGCTCGGCGTCTTCGGCGCCAAGGCGGAGTTCGTCCGGCTCGGCCACGAGCTGGTGCGCGGCGTGTCCGAGAAGCGCTCCGGCCTGTCCCGGTACGGGCGGACGCAGCGGTTGGAGGCGGCGCACGCGGTGATCGCGGTGACCGCCTTCTTCGAGGCGCTGAACGCGGTCGGCCCGCCGATCGACCTCGGGAAGGCGGCGATCGACCGGGCCGACCAGTTGCTGCTGGCCGGCGCCCGGCAGGCCGGGAACGACCTTACCGCGGCGCTGTTCGCCACCACGGCGCCGACGCCCGGCCCGCACCTGCCGCAGCCGGCGCTGCGGTCGGCGCTCGTCGACTGGTACGGGTGGCTGGCCCACCGGCTCCTCGCCTTCCTTCGCGGGCTGGCGGCCGGCGACGCGCTCTCCGACCGGGGCTGGCGGGCCACCGAGCGGGCCCTCGCCGGTCTCCCCGACGCCGCCGTCGACAGGTACGTCGCCCTGCTGCACCGGCTCGCCGTCGACTTCCCCGAGGTGTCCTTCTGGGTCGGCCTGCACGAACACGAGGCCACCCGGGTCGAGGTCCGCCGGTTGTCACTGGGCCTGGCCGACCTGCACCGGACCCTGGCCGACCTGTCCACCGGATCGGCTCCGGACGGGCGGCGGGCCGGCCTCGCCGCCGCGTACACCGCCGACCTGGACCGACCGATCATCGCCTCGGGTGACGTGCCGGCCGGGCTGACCGTGCCGACGCTCGGCCAGGCGTACGTGCCGCCGCTGTGCCGGATCGCCGACCTGGGCGCGACCGCGCGGCCCAGCGACGAGAGCTGGTGGGACGGCCGGCCGCAGCGCGACGACCTCTGGCAGGCGCTCGTCGTCCACTTCACCTCGCTCGGTGCGGTCCGGGCCCCGTTGCTGGTGCTCGGGCAACCCGGCTCCGGCAAGTCGGTGCTCACCCGGATCGTCGCCGCCCGGTTGCCCGCCGCCGACTTCCTGGTGGTCCGGGTGGTGCTCCGCGACGTGTACGCGGCCGGCGACATCCAGGAGCAGATCGAGGAGGCGGTGCGCCAGGTCACCGGAGAACGGGGCGAGTGGCCGGTGCTGGCCCGCTCGGCCGGCGACGCGCTGCCGGTGGTGCTGCTCGACGGCTTCGACGAGCTGTTGCAGGCCACCGGCGTCAGCCAGACCGACTACCTGCGGCGGGTGGCCGCCTTCCAACGGCGGGAGGCCGACCAGGGCCGGCCGGTGGCGGTGGTGGTGACCAGCCGGACCACCGTGGCCGACCGCGCCCAGCCGCCACCCGGCACCGTCGCGGTGCGGCTGGAGCCGTTCGACGAGGCCCGCGTCGACGCCTGGGTGCGCACCTGGAACCGGGTCAACGCCGCGGCGTTCCGGGCACCTGGAGCCCGGCGGCTCGACCCGGCCACGGTGCTGTCGCACCGGGAGCTCGCCGAGCAGCCGCTGCTGCTGTTGATGCTTGCCCTCTACGACGCCGAGGGCCACGATCTGCGCCAGGCCGGCGAGCTGCGCCGCGGCGAGCTGTACGAGCGGCTGCTGCGCCGCTTCGCCCGGCGGGAGGTGGTCAAGCTACGCGACGGCCTGCCCGAGCCGGAGCTGGATCGGGCGGTCGAGGCGGAGCTGTGCCGGCTCGCCGTGGTGGCCTTCGCGATGTTCAACCGGGGCGTGCAGTGGGTGAGCGCCGCCGAGCTGGACGCCGACCTGGCCGCGCTGCCGTTCGGCGGGTCGCCGTCGGCGTCGGACCGACGGGACGGGCTGCGCGCGCCGCTGGCCGCCGCCGAGGTGGTGCTGGGCCGGTTCTTCTTCATCTACCGCGCCCGCGGCGGCGACGAGGCGCGACGCCGCGAGACGTACGAGTTCCTGCACGCCACGTTCGGCGAATACCTGGTGGCCCGGCTCACCGCGCAGGTGGTCGACGACCTGATCGCCCGGCAGCGGGCGGCAAGCCTCACGCTCACCGGCGAGCCGGTCGAGGACGACCTGCTGCACGCCCTGCTCTCGTACGCCGTGCTCAGCAGCCGGTCCACCGTGCTCGGCTTCGTCGAGGAGCGGCTGCGCGACTGGCGTGCCTGGGCCGACCTGCTGGTGCGGTTGTTCCGGGCCGCGCCCTACGCGACCGGTAGCCGCCGCTTCGACGACTACCGTCCCCGTCGCCTGCGGGAGCCCGCCCGGTGCGCCGCCTACACCGCCAACCTGGTGCTGCTGATCCTGGTGGCGGCGAGGGAGGCCGTCGGGCGGACGCTGTTTCCGGAGGATCCGGTGGCCGAGTGGCGGGCCCAGGTGGGGTTGTGGCGCTCCCAGCTCGCGCCGGAGGAGTGGCAGAGCCTCAGCGACCTGCTGGCGTTGGACCGGCTCGGCGCGTGGCCGGACCGGGACGTGCGGCTGCGGCTGGGGGACCGGCTCGCGGTGCCGCCGAACGCCGACCCGCTCTGGGCGCTCGGCGCGCCGCGCACGGCGTACGCCAACGGCCTCGGCCTGTCGGCCGAGATGCTGACCCGGGTCCGTCGCGCCGCCCACCTCGCCTGTGACGTCGACGGGGCGGTGTCGGCCGGTGCGCTGGAGCCGATGTTCGACAAGCTCGCCACGGCACTCGCCATGGTCGTCGGCTTGAGTTCGGGCGGCTCGTCGACCGCCGCCCACGTGTTGCTCGAGGCGTGGCTGCTGCCGTTGCGTGCGGCGACGCAGGAGGAACGACGGCGGGTGTACCTGCGGTGTGTGTTCCTGGCCGAGCACGGTAGGGACGTGGTCCCCGACTGGGACCGGGTCGCCTTCCTCCGCCTGTTGCTCGACCGGGTGGCCTCCGACGACGGGGCGTCCGCCGAGGTGGTGGCCGACGTGGTGGACGCCGTGCACCTGCTCGACCTGCCCGACTCCCAAGTGATCCCGTCGGCGATGATGCGCTGTGTGTACCGGGTCCTCGGCGCGGACCGGCGGGTCGACCAGCGGCTCGCCGCGGTCGTCGAGGCAGTGGCGAAGTCGCCCCTGGGGCTGCACGACTCCCCGACTGACGAGGCCGTCGCGGATGTGGTCGTTCGGCTGTACGAGACGGGCGTGGCGACGGTGCCGGTCCGGGCGGCGATTCTCAACGAGTTGGTCCACCGGTACGGCGAGCGGCGGCCCGACCTGGTGCGCCGGTTGGTTCCGCTGGTCAAGGATCCGGAGAAGCTGACGCCGAAACTCCGACAGGACGCTGTCGCGGACCTGCCCGACGCTGGATCCTGACGACGCCGGCCAGCCGGCCGGCGCGATGAGGAGGCAGCATGTCCAGCACGCCCGTGACCTGGTTCGAGATCGGCTCCGACCGGCCGGACGAGGCGCAGCGGTTCTACGCCGACCTGTTCGGCTGGAGCTTCGAGGAGCAGGGTGGCCCGGGCCGGTCGTACCGGCAGACGACGGCGGACGGTGAGCGGGGGATCGGCGGCGCGATCCGGGGCACCGACTCCGCCGCCGACAACTACGCGATCTTCTACGCCCAGGTGGCGGACGTGGCGGAGAGCTGCCGGCAGGCCGAGAAGGTCGGCGGCACGGTGGTGGCGTCGCCGGTGACCACCCCGACCGGCCTGACCCACGCCCGGCTGCGCGACCCGTCCGGCAACCTGCTCGGCGTCTTCACCCCGCCGGCCGGGGGCTGAGCGTGCTTCGGGTGCGGTTGTCGTCGCCCTGGCAACGACAACCGCACCCAAACCTCAGCTCGTTGAGGTCCGTCGGCGGACGGGCGGTGTTAAGCGGGGCCCCGCCTATACCGGAGGCGTTAAGCGGGGCCCCCGCCTTCTGAGCGAGGGTGGCCCCGCCGGGGCCGGCCTGGAGGGAGATGCGGCCGGCGAGGGGTGACGGGGCCACCGGGTCACTTACCGCCCTGGCCGGGCGCGTCGTCCTGACCGGCGGTGCCGTCCTGACCGGCGGTGCCGGGCTTGCCGTGCGGGCCGTGCCAGCCGCGGTGGCCGGGACCGCCCGCGCCGCCCGGGCCGGGGAACACGCCGGCCTCGACGGCCTTGAGCACGGCGTCGGCCTGCTCCTGGGTCAGCTTGCCGTCCTCGACGGCCTGGTCCAGCCGCTCCTTCAGGGCGGCCTGCCGGTCCTCCGTCGACGGCGGCTTCGGCCGCTCCGGCCGGTCGGCCTGCCGCTGGTCGCGCAGCTTCTCCAGCGCGGCGGTGACCTTGTCGGCCGGTACGCCAAGCTCCTTGGCGAGCGCGTCGGCGAACTCGGACTGCCGGTCGGCGCGGCGGTCACCCTGGTCGGCGCTGGCGCTCGGGCTGTTGTCGTCGGCGAGCGCCACCGTCGGGGCGGCGATTCCGGCGCTGAGCACTCCGGCGGCGGCCAAGCCGACCAGCAGACGCTTCCGTGTCGTGCGGATCATGCGGGTCTCCTTCGCGGTGGTGGTGCGATGACGTCACCGACAGTGACCGCCGGAGCTGGGGGCAACCCGTGGCGAACCTGTCAGCGAGCTGGCAATCCGCGCCCCGGACCGGGACAAATGCGGTTGCGCGCTCACCTCGACGATGGGAAGGCTGGGCGGATTCCCGACGAGAGGCCACTCCATGACACAGCAGCCCGTCATCCGCGAGGTCGCGCTCACCGGGCCGGGCTCCGGCCCGTACTCGATCACGGTCGGACCGGACGGCGCGCTCTGGCTGACGTTGGCCGGCTCCGGCGGCGTCGCCCGGCTGGGCCGCGACGGCGACGTACGGACCTACCGCACCGACCCGCCGGAGAGCCGGCCCCTGATCATCACCACCGGCCCCGACGGCGCGCTCTGGTACACCCGCTCCGGCGACCACCGGCTCGGCCGGATCACCGTCGACGGCGAGAGCAGTTCGGTGGCGCTGCCGCCCGGCTGCGCCCCGTGCGGCCTGGCCGCCGGCCCCGACGGCGCGCTCTGGTACGCCGGCATGGGGGACGACACGGTCGGTCGGGTGACCGTCGACGGAACGGTCAGCACGTTCCCGTTGCCGGTGGCCAAGGGCTTCCCGTCGATGCTGACCGCCGGCCCGGACGACGCGCTCTGGCTCACGCTCAACCAGGCGAACGCGATCGCCCGGGTGGGGCTGGACGGCTCGGTGACGCTGCACCCGCTGCCCACCGACGCCGCCGGGCCGGTCGGCATCACCCGGGGCGGCGACGGCGCGCTCTGGTTCGTCGAGATCGCCGCCGGGCAGCTCGGCCGGATCACCCCGGATGGGCGCGTCGACGAGTTCCCGCTGCCGGACCGGGCGGCCCGCCCGCACGCGATCGTCGCCGACCCGGCCGGCGGTTGCTGGTTCACCGAGTGGGCCGCCAACCGCGTCGCCCACGTCGACCCGGACGGCACGTTCACCCATTACCCGCTGCCCAGTCCGCACTCCGAACCCCACGGCCTGACACGCACCCCGGACGGCGCGGTCTGGACCGCCCTGGAAACCGGCGCGGTGGCCCACCTCACCCCGCCCGCCTGACGTCAGCGGACGGCGGGGGTCACCGTCAGGGTGGCTGTGGTGGTGTCCAGGGTGGCCCGGGTGTTCACCGGGACGGTGAGCTGGTCGGGGCCGTGACCGATCGGCAGGCCGCCCAGGACCGGCACGCCGAGGTCGCCCAGGCGGTCGGTGAGCACGTCCACCACCGTCGTGTCCCAGCCGTCGGCGCACTCGGTGAACTGCCCGACCGCCACCCCGGCCACGCCGGCCAGCGCGCCGCAGCGACGCAAGTGGGTCAGCATCCGGTCGACCTTGTAGGGCGGCTCCTGCACCTCCTCGACAAGCAGGATCGCCCCCGTCAGGTCGGGCATGTCCGGAGTGCCGATCGACGCGGTGACCAGGCACAGGTTGCCGCCGATCAGCCGGCCCTCGGCCCGGCCGGGCACCCGCACCGGGTACGTCTCCTCCGCCTCGACCGCCGTCACGGTCACCGGCGCGGTGGTCATCAGCGCGGCGTGCAGCGACTCGGCCGAGCGGAGCGGGGTGCGCTCGTCCCGCCAGGCGGCCCCGGGACCGTGCACCCCGGCCAGCCGGGCGCCCCGCCAGAGCGCGAACTGCAACGCGGTGATGTCGGAGAAGCCGGCCACCACCTTCGGGTCACGGCGCACCGCCGCCATGTCGATCGCGTCGACCACCCGCTGCGCGCCGTACCCGCCCCGGGTGCAGATCACCCCGCGGATCTCCGGGTCGGCGAACGCGAGGTTCAGGTCGTCGGCCCGCTGCGCGTCGTCGCCGGCCAGATAACCCCGCCGGGCGTACGCGTGGGGCGCGGGCACCGGGCGCAGGCCCCAACCGGTGAGCAGCTCCATGCCGCGGGCCACCCGCTCGGGACGGGTCGGCCCGGAGGGCGACACCAGCATCACCGCGTCGCCGGGACGCAGGGCCGGTGGGCGCAGGCAGTCGTCGGTGGGCACGTCCGCGAGCCTAGTGCCGCCGAGCCGCGCCGCCCGCGTTCGGGCGTACCGGCTAGCCTCGACGTCGTGGCGACCGCGCTGGTGATCGAGAACGACCCGACCGACGACCTCCGCCGCCTCGGCGAGTGGCTCACCGAGGGGGGCCTGGAGCTGCGCGTCCTGCGCCCGCACGCGGGCGATCCGCTCCCCGCCGACCTGGAGGGGTACGCCGCGCTCGTGGTGCTCGGCGGCGAACAGCAGGCCCACCCGCTGGCCGACGGCAGCCCCGGCGCGCCCTGGTTCCCGGCGGTGGAGGGGTTGCTGCGCAAGGCCGTCCGCGGGCGGGTGCCCACGCTGGCGATCTGCCTGGGCGCGCAACTGCTCGCCACCGCGCACGCCGGTCAGGTCGAGCGCAGCCCGTCCGGGCCGGAGGTCGGGCCGACCGTGGTGGGCCGGCGCGACGCCGCCGAGACCGACCCACTGTTCCGCTACGTTCCGCTGATGCCCGACGTGCTCCAGTGGCACGCCGACGAGATCACCGAGTTGCCGCACGGCGCGACGCTGCTGGCCGCGTCCACCCGCCATCCGCACCAGGCGTTCCGCCTCGGGGATCGGGCGTGGGGGCTCCAGTTCCACATCGAGTGCGACACCGCGATGGTCGCCGACTGGTCCCGCGACTCCGCGATGCTGGCCGAGCTGGGCTACGACCCGGAGCTGGTGGTGGCCGCGTGCGACCGGGCGATGGCCGACGTCGAGGAGGCATGGCAACCGTTCGCGATCCGGTTCGCCGCGCTCGCGCTCGGCGAGCTGGGCGACGACAACCCGCGCCGCAGCCTGCCGCTGCTCGGGGCCTGAGGTGACCCGGCCGACCCACGGGCGCCTGGCCCGCTACGGTTTCGCCGAGGGCGCCGGCGGGGCGCGCGCGGTCGACCTGGTCGGCCCGGACGGGCTCGCCCTGTGGCGGCCGGACACCCAGGAACCGGCCGACGACCACGCCGCCGAGCTGCTCACCGCGCTGTCCCGGGCCGCCGACCCGGACCTGGCGCTGCGCCAACTGCACCGGCTCGTCGAGGCCGAGCGGCGGTTCGGCGACGAGACGGCGGTCCGCGACGCCCTGGCCGCCGACCCCGGCCTGCGCCGCCGCCTGGTCGCGGTGCTCGGCGCCTCCTCGGCGCTCGGTGACCACCTGGTGGCGAACCCCGGGCAGTGGGCGGTGCTGGCCACCGAGCCGGACGGGCTCGCCCCGACCGCGGACGGCCGGCTCGACCTGACCGCCGCCGCGAAGCTGACCACGCTCACCGGCGCGGTCCCGCTGCTGCGGCACGCGTACCGGCTGGCGTTGCTGCGGATCGCGGCGGCCGACCTGACCGGCGGGCGTTGCCTGGAACAGACCATGGCGGCGCTGTCCCGGCTCGCCGACGCCACCATGGCCACCGCCTACGACATCGCCGTCGACGAACTGCCCGAGGGCACGGCCCCGCCCCGGCTGGCGGTGGTGGCGATGGGCAAGTGCGGCGGCGACGAACTCAACTACGTCTCCGACGTGGACGTCATCTTCGTCGCCGCCGGTGACGACGACCTGACCGCCGCCACCCAGGTCGCCACCCGGCTGATCGGTGTGTGCGGGCTGGTCGCCTGGCCGGTCGACGCCGCGCTGCGCCCGGAGGGCAACCGGGGCCCGCTGGTCCGGACCCTCGCCAGCCACCTGGCCTACTACCGCCGCTGGGCCCGCACCTGGGAGTTCCAGGCGCTGCTCAAGGCCCGTCCGGCAGCCGGGGACCCGGAGCTGGCCCGGGAGTGGATCGACGCGCTCGCCCCGCTGGTCTGGACCGCCGCCGAACGCCCGGAGGCGGTCTCCGACGTCCGGTCCATGCGCCGCAAGATCCTCGACAACGTCCCGCCGAGGGAGCTGGAACGCGAGATCAAGCGCGGTCCGGGCGGGCTGCGCGACATCGAGTTCGCCGTCCAACTGCTTCAGCTCGTACACGGCCGCGGCGACGAGTCGCTGCGCGTGCCGGGCACCGTGCCGGCGCTGCGCGCCCTGGTCGCCGGCGGCTACGTCGGCCGCGCCGACGGCGAGGCGCTGCTGCGCGGCTACCGCTTCCTGCGCGCCGTCGAGCACCGGCTCCAGCTCCAGGGCCTGCGCCGCACCCACACCGTGCCGACCGAGCCGGCCGCGCTGCGGTGGCTCGCCGCCGCGCTCGGCTACGTGGCCACCCCCGGCCGCAGCGCCGTGGAGGAGTTCCGCGCCGAGTGGGTCACCCACGCCACCGAGGTACGCCGGCTGCACGCCAAGCTGCTCTACCGGCCGCTGCTGGAATCGGTGGCCCGGGTGCCGGCCGAGGGTCTGCGGCTGACCCCCGAGGCGGCCCGGCACCGCCTGGAGGTGCTCGGCTTCGCCGACCCGGCCGGGGCGCTGCGACACCTCCAGGCGCTCACCGGCGGCGTCAGCCGCACCGCCGCGATCCAGCGCACGCTGCTGCCGGTGCTGCTCGACGAGTTCGCCGACGCCCCCGAGCCGGACCGCGGGCTGCTCAACTACCGGAAGGTCTCCGACAAGCTGGGCAGCACCCCGTGGTACCTGCGCCTGCTGCGCGACTCCGGCCCGGTGGCGCGCCGGCTGGCCCGGGTGCTCTCCTCCTCCCGCTACGCCGCCGACCTGCTGGCCCGGGAGCCCGAGGCGCTGCGGCTGCTGGCCGAGGACACCGAGCTGACCCCGCCCCGCCGGGAGACGCTCGTCGAGGGGTTCGTCGCCGCGGCGGCCCGGCACGACGACCCGGTCGAGGCCACCCGCGCGGTCCGCGCGCTGCGCCGCCGGGAACTGGTCCGGATCGCCGCCGCCGACGTGCTCAGCCGCGCCGGGTCGCTCGCCCCGCTCACCCCGCGCCCGACCGGCGGCGGGGAACGCCGGCCCACCATGGTGGACGTGAGCGCCGTCGGCACCGCCCTCTCCCACGTCACCGACGCCACCCTGACCGCCGCGCTGTGCGCCGCCCGGGCCGCCCAGCCCGGCCCGCCGGGGCTGCGCTTCGCCGTGATCGGCATGGGCCGCCTCGGCGGCTACGAGTCCAACTACCTCTCCGACGCCGACGTGCTCTTCGTCTACGACCCGCCGCCCGGGGTGGAGGAGAGCGCGGCCAGCGCCGCCGCGCACGCGATCGCCGAGGAGCTGCGCCGGCTGCTCTCCGCGCCCGCCCCCGACCCGCCGCTCGGTGTCGACGCCGACCTGCGCCCCGAGGGCCGGCAGGGGCCGCTGGTCCGCAGCCTGGCCGCGTACGCCCAGTACTACGCGCGCTGGTCGCGGGTGTGGGAGGCGCAGGCGCTGCTGCGGGCCCGGTTCGTCTGCGGCGACGCCGAGCTGGGCGCCGAGTTCGAGGCGATGATCGCACCGGTGCGCTACCCGGCCGACGGGCTGACCCGCGAACAGGTGGTGGAGATCCGCCGGATCAAGGCGCGGGTGGAGACCGAGCGGCTGCCCCGGGGCGCCGACCCGGCCACCCACACCAAGCTGGGCCGGGGCGGGCTCGCCGACGTGGAGTGGGCGGTGCAGCTCCTCCAGCTCCGGCACGCCGGCCGGCTGCCCGCGCTGCGCGGCACCCGTACGCTCGACGCCCTGGCCGCCGCCCGCGACGCCGGCCTGCTCGACCCCGACGACGCGGCCGAGCTGGCCGCCGGCTGGACGCTCGCCGCCCAGGTCCGCGACGCGCTGATGCTGGTGCGGGGCCGGGCCGGTGACCAACTGCCCCGGCACGGGGTGGAGCTGGCCGGCGTGGTGCGCCTGCTCGGCCACGAGGACCCGGGCGAGTTCCTCGACGACTATCTGCGCACCGCCCGGCACTCCCGCACCGTCGTCCAGCGCATCCTCGAAGCCCCCCTGTAAGGCGGGGGCCCCGCTTAACGCCTGCGGTATAGCAGGGGCCCCCGCTTAACACCGCCGGGGGCGGTCAACTGGTGAGGGTGTAGGTGCCGGGGCGGGGGACCGTGACCGTGAGCCAGTCGCCGTCGGGGGAGAGTGTGGCGCCGCCGGTGACGGTCAGCCAGCGGTCGTGGCGGACCCGGATCGGGACCGGGCCGGGAGCGGACGCGCGGAACGTGACCGAGGCGCCGTCCTGCCGGACCAGTTCGCCGGGGGCACCGACCAACGGGGTGGGCGCGGCGACCGCGTACAGCCGCCAGTGCCGGTCCGACCAGACCTCGGTCAGGTACGGCTGACCGGCGGCCACCAGCTCCGCCTCCGGCCGCCCCACCCAGGACAGCTCGGCGTCGGGCACGGCGACGTACTGCACCGCGTTGTCGAGCAGCCAGGCCCGGTAGCTGTCGGCGGTCAGCGGGACGCCGGTGCCGGGCGCGCCGGGCACGGTGGTGAAGAACAGCGGGTTGCGGTCGATGTCGGCCTGACGCAGCCAGCCCCGGGCCAACGGCACCTCGCCGAGGCGGGCCGCCTCCCAGTAGTTGCGGGTCGGCGGCACCTCCACCCGCCCGGTGAGGCCGCGCCGGCCCAGCTCGGCGCGCAGCGGCGCGAAGTACGCCGGGTCGGCCGTCGGATCGCCGGCGCTGCGCAGGTCCGCCGTGACCACCGGCGGCTGCCACCAGCACACCACCGCCAGCAGCGCGGCCAGCGTGACCACCCCGACGCCCCGCCGAAACCGCCCCGCGAGCCGGCCGGCGTCGAGCCATGCGGGGGGCGTGGCGGCGGCGGCCAGCACCGGCAGCGCGAACATCACCACCAGGCGGGTGGCGTTCAAGCCGACCGGGGTGGGCAGCAGCGCCGCCGCCAGCACCCCGGCCGCCGAGAGCAGCGCGCCCACCCGCACCGGCCGGTACGCCACGAGCGCCGCCACCAGCAGGCTCGTCACCACGGCGTGGACCGTGTCGGCCCGGCTGATGTTCATCCAACCGCCCTCGCCGAACAGCAGCCCGGTCACGGCGAGGGGCGCGGCGGCCGGCACGGCGAGCAGCAGGCCGTCGGCCCACCGGCGGGTGAGCAACAGCGCGACACCGGCGAGCCCGACGAACAGCCCGGCCACCGGACTGGCCGCCGAGGCGAGCAGCGCGGCCACGCCGACCGCCCCGGCCCGCAACAGACCGACCCGGCCGGCCGCCCCGATACGCAACAGACCGACCCGGCCGGCCGCCCCGACACGCAGCGGGCCGGCCGAGCTGGCGGACGGCAGGCCGGCCGAGCCGGCGGACGGCGGGCTGGCCGAGGCGGCGGACGGCGGGCCGGCCGAGGCGGCGGACAGTGGATCGGCCGCGCCGACCGCCCAGGCCCGCGTCGTGCGGGCGGGCAGGGTGAGGGCGAGCAGCGCGGCCAGGCCGAACGCGACGCCGAGGGCGTAGGTGACCCGGCCGGAGACCAGGTTGCCGGCGATCGTGACCACCCCGACCAGGCTGCCGAGCAGGGGCCGGGGCACCCGGAGGCGGACCAGCAGCGCCGCGAACGCGGTGGCCGAGGCGAGCAGCGCGAGCGCGCCGGTGGGGCGTACCCCGAGCAGCGCCATCAGCGGCGGGGAGACGAGGCTGTAACCCCACGGGTGCACCCCGCCGTACCAGCGCAGGTCGACCAGGGCCGGCCCGTGCGCGGCGAAGAAACCGGCGCGGGCGACCTGGGCGGACAGGTCCGAGCCGGTGGCCGGCAGGATCAGGTACAGCGCGGCGAGGACGAGCGCCGACGCGGCCGAGACCACCACCACCCGACCGCCCCGCATGCCCACCTCCTGATCGCGGACCACCGTACTGGCAGCATGGCGAATGTGTCTCACCACCTCTCGCGCTGGACCGGCCTGGCGGGCTCGGTGCTGCTCGCCGTGGCCGCGTACCTCGGCGGCGCCCTGCCCGACGGCGACCTGCGCCCCACCCCGGTCAGTATCTGGCAGGGCCCGGACGGGCCGCTGATCATCGCGTTGTGGCTGGTCGGCACCGCGTTGCTGGCCTGGGCGTGGTGGTCGCTGCGGGACCGGATCCCGTCCAGCCGGTGGGTGCTCGTCACGGTCGCGATCTGGCTGCTGCCGATGCTCGTCGCGCCGCCGCTCGGTAGCCGGGACGTGTACGCGTACGCCTGTCAGGGTGCCAGCTTCTCGGCCGGGCTCAACCCGTACGAGCAGGGCGTGTCGGCGCTGCCCTGCCCGTGGTTGGACACCATCTCGTACATCTGGCGGGACACCCCGGCGCCGTACGGTCCGTTGTTCGTGCTGCTCGCCGGCGCGGTGGTCAAGGCCACCGGGTCGCTGTGGGGCGCCGTCGCGTTGTTCCGGCTGCTCGCCCTGGCCGGGGTGGCGCTGACCGCCTGGGCGCTGCCGGCGCTGGCCCGCCGCTGCGGGGTGCCGCCGGAGCGGGCGCTCTGGCTGGCGCTGGCCAGCCCGCTGGTGCCGGTGCACCTGGCCTCTGGGGCGCACAACGACGCGATGATGGTCGGCCTGCTCGTCGCCGGGCTGGCCGTGGTGGCGTCCCGACCGGGCCGGCCGGGTCCGCTGCTCGCCGGTGGGCTGCTGCTCGGCCTGGCCGCCAGCATCAAGGTCACCGCGTTCGTGGTGGTGCCGTTCGCGGCGCTGGCCGCGGTCGTCGGGCCGTACCGGGTCCGGGCGCTGATCCGCGACGGCGGGTGGGTGGTCGGCGGCGCGCTGGCCGCGCTGGCCGCCGTGACCCTGGCCGCGGGTCTCGGCCTCGGCTTCGTCAGCGGCCTGGAGCAGGGCGGGCTGGTGGTGGCCTGGACCTCGCCGCCGACCGCGGTCGGGCAGACCGTCGGTTATCTGCTGGCGCCGTTCGGGGTGCACGTCGACGCGCTGCCGGCGACCCGGGCGATCGGCATGGTGGTGCTTGTCGTGCTGCTGATCTGGCTCTGGTTCCGGGCGTGGCGCCGGGGCGAGCCGTTCTGGCACGCGGCGCTGGCGCTTGTCGCCACGGTCGCGCTCGCCCCGCTGTTCCACCCGTGGTACTGGCTCTGGCCGCTGGCGGTGCTGGCCGCCACCGCCCGCCGGACCGGTTGGTTCGCGATCGTCACCCTGGTGTCGGCGTTTCTGGTGCTGGCCGACGGGACCGGTCTGCCCCGTTTCACCAAGATGCCCGGCGCGCCGTTGATGACGCTGTTCGTGATCGTGCTGGTCGTCCGGTTGGTACGGTCGGCTCGCAAGGTGCGGGAGCCGGTGGGGGCGGACTGAGGAGTGTGCCGGTGGGCGAGCCCGACGCGCCGGTCCGACCGGTCGCCGCCGACCTCGCCCGGTACGCCGGTCTCGCCGGTGCGGCCCTGCTCACCGCCGCCGGCTGGCTCGGCGGGGCCCGGCCCGACGCCCCGCCCCGGACCACGCTCGCCGGTCTCTGGCAGGCCCCACACGGGCCGGTGACGCTCGGCTGCTGGCTGGTGGGGACGGTGCTGCTGGTGGGCGCCTGGTGGTCGCTGCGCTGGGGCGCCCCGTCGAGCCGGTGGGCGTACCTGACCGCCGGGCTCTGGGCGCTGCCGCTGCTGGCCGCGCCGCCGTTGGGCAGCCGCGACGTCTACTCGTACGTCTGCCAGGGCTGGACCTGGACGGAGGGTGCCAGCCCGTACCGGGTGGGGGTCGCCGCGGCCGGCTGCCCGTGGACCGACTCGGTGTCGCCGATCTGGCGGGACACCCCGGCGCCGTACGGGCCGTTCTTCGTCCTGCTGGCCGGCCTGGCGGTGCTCGCCGGCGGTGGCCTGGTCGGGGCGATCGTGCTGCTCCGGGTGGTCGCGGTGGCCGGGGTGCTGCTCGTCGCGTCCTGCCTGCCCGGCCTGGCCCGGGCCGCCGGGGTGCCGGCCCGGCGGGCGGTGTGGCTGGTGCTGGCCTGCCCGCTCGTCGGCGTGCACCTGGTGGCCGGCGCGCACAACGACGCGCTGGCGCTCGGCCTGATGCTGGCCGGGCTGCTGGTCCTGGTCGGGCGACCGGGCCGGCTCCGCGCGCTGCCGGTGGCCGGGGTGCTGCTGGGCCTGGCGGTCGCGGTGAAGGCGACCGCCGTGGTGGTGCTCCCGTTCGCGGCGCTCGCCGCCGTGCCCGGCCGTCACACCTGGCGGGCCCTGGTACGCGACGGTGGCCGGCTGGCCGCGGTGGTGCTCGGCACGTTGCTCGTCGTCTCGCTCGCCACCGGCCTCGGCGTGGGCTGGGTGGCCGGGCTCGGCCACAGCGCCGACTCCCAGCAGTGGACGTCGCCGCCGACCGCTGTCGGTTTCGTGGTCGACTACGTCGGTGGGCTGGCCGGTCGTCACCCGCACGCGGTGCCGGTGACCCGGGCGGTCGGGCTGGTGCTGCTGGTCGGGGTGCTGGTGGCGCTCTGGTGGCGGGCGTGGACCGCGCTGCGCCGGCGCGACGACGCCGGCCCGGGGACGGCCCGTCCGGCGGAGACGGCCCGGATCCGGGTGGCGCTGCTCGGCGCCGGCCTGGCGCTGGCCGCCACCGTGCTGCTCGCCCCGGTCTTCCACCCGTGGTACGCGATCTGGCCGCTGGCGCTGCTCGCGGTGGTGGTGACGCCGCCGGCCCGGACGGTCTGGTTCGTGGCGCCCTGCGTGGTGGCGTCGGTGCTCACGCTGCCGGACGGCACCAACCTGGCCCGGTTCACCAAGGCGCCCGGCGCGGTGCTGATGACCGCGCTCGTGGTGACCGTCCTGGTGGCAGGCGTCCGGGCCGGGCTGCGCCGCCGGAAGGTGGCGTGATCCCGGGGGGCGACGGAACGGCCGGGCCGGCCCCGCCAATCGCGGAGCCGGCCCGGCCGGTGCTGACGAGCGTGCTCAGCAGTCGTAGTACATGGCGAACTCGTGCGGGGTCGGGCGCAGGCGCACCGGGTCGACCTCGTTGGCCCGCTTCCAGTCGACCCAGGTGGAGATCAGGTCCGGCGTGAACACGCCGCCGTCGAGCAGGTAGTCGTGGTCGGCCTCGAGCGAGTCGAGCACGGCCGGCAGCGAGCCGGGGACCTGCTTGACGTCGCCCCACTCCTCCGGGGGCAGGTCGTAGAGGTCCTTGTCGATCGGGGCCGGCGGCTCGATCTTGCTCTTGATGCCGTCGAGGCCGGCCATCATCATCGCGGAGAAGGCGAGGTAGACGTTGGCCGACGGGTCCGGCACGCGGAACTCGACGCGCTTGGCCTTGGGGTTGCTGCCGGTGACCGGGATGCGGGTGCAGGCGGAGCGGTTGCGCTGGGAGTAGACCAGGTTGACCGGTGCCTCGAAGCCGGGCACGAGTCGCCGGTAGGAGTTGACCGTGGGGTTGGTGAAGGCGAGCAGCGACGGCGCGTGGTGCAGGAGGCCGCCGATGTACCAGCGGGCGGTGTCGGACAGGCCGGCGTAGCCGGTCTCGTCGTAGAACAGCGGCTCGCCGTTCAGCCAGAGGCTCTGGTGGGTGTGCATGCCGGAGCCGTTGTCACCGAACAGCGGCTTGGGCATGAACGTGGCGGTCTTGCCCTTGGCCCACGCCTCGTTCTTCACGATGTACTTGAAGAGCTGGAGCTGGTCACCGGCGTGCAGCAGGGTGGAGAACTTGTAGTTGATCTCCGCCTGGCCGGCGGTGCCGACCTCGTGGTGCGAGCGCTCCACGGTGAAGCCGGTGTCGACGAGCCGGCGCACGATCGAGTCGCGCAGGTCGGCGTAGTGGTCGACCGGGGGGACCGGGAAGTAGCCGCCCTTGTAGGCGGTCTTGTAGCCGCGGTTGCCGCCGTCTTCCTCGCGGCCGGTGTTCCAGGCGCCCTCGATCGAGTCGATGTAGTAGAACGACTGGTTGGCGGAGGTTTCGTGGCGGATGGAGTCGAAGATGTAGAACTCCGCCTCGGCGCCGAAGTAGGCGGTGTCGGCGATGCCGCTGGCGGCGAGGTAGGCCTCGGCCTTCTTGGCCACGTTGCGGGGGTCGCGGGAGTAGGCCTCGCGGGTGAACGGGTCGTGGATGAAGAAGTTCAGCGCGAGGGTCTTCTGCGCGCGGAACGGGTCGATGAAGGCGGTGGCGACGTCCGGGAGCAGGAGCATGTCCGACTCGTGGATCGCCTGGAAGCCGCGGATCGACGAGCCGTCGAACGCGAGGCCGTCGGTGAAGAGGTCGTCGTTGACGGACTCGACCGGGATGTTGAAGTGCTGCATGACCCCGGGCAGGTCACAGAAGCGTACGTCGACGAACTTCACGTCCTCGTTGCTGAGGTATCGCAGGAGTTCCTCGGGATTGGCGAACACACGTCCTCCTGGCAGGTCCACTCCGGTGGCTGACTTTTGGCGACGCTATGGCCGGGCGGTTGCCCGGGGGTGTCCCCCCTGTTTCCGCCGTGTTACGTCGCTCGCGGAGCGTCAGCGCCCGTACGATCTAATGGCTTTTGAAGGCATTGTCGGATTTTTCGGTGAGTGCCGAGGCGACGTTACCCTGTCCGCTGTGACCGATACCGCCGCCGCACCGGTGCCGCCCGCCACCGACCCCGCCTTCACGCCCCCCGGCCTCGGCCGCCGCTTCGGCGCGCTCGTCATCGACTGGGTGCTCTGCCTGCTTGTCGCCCGGTCCTTCGCCGACCCGGTCCGCGACGGCTGGCCGCCGGTCCTGGTGCTGATCCTGGAATACGGCTTCTTCCTCGGCCTCTTCGCCCAGACCCCCGGCATGTACCTGACCCGGCTGCGCTGCGTGGCCTGGGCCGACGGCGGCCGGATCGGGCTCGCCCGGGCGCTGCTGCGCGGGCTCCTGCTCGCCCTCGTCGTACCCGCCCTGATCATGGACCAGCACCGGCGCGGCCTGCACGACCGGCTCACCGGCGCGGTCGTCACCGACGCGCCCCGCCGCTGACCCACCCGACGGCGAAGGAGCCGGCCCCGCGGGGGACCGGCTCCTTTTTCCGAGTAGGCCGGGAGTCAGCGCCCCCGGGACTGCCGGAACGCGCCGCGCGGGGGCCGCATGTTCTTCGGCACCGCCCCCTTGGGCATCTGCGGTCGCGCGGTCAGCGCCTTGAGCCGCTTGTCGAGGGCGTTGACGTCCTTGGGGGAGAGCGTGCGGGGCAGCCGCATCACGGTCATCCGCAGCTTGCGGACCGGCAGCTCGCCCTCGCCCTGACCGATCACGTAGTCGTGCAGCGGGGCCGAGCCGATCACCTTGGCCAGCCGGCGCTTCTCCTGCCCGAGCAGGCCCCGCACCCGCTGCGGGTTCCCCTCGGCCAGCAGGATCACGCCGGCGCGGCCCAGCACCAGGTGGATCATGTCCATCTGGGTGGTGGAGCTGACCGCCGGGGTGACCCGCCAGTCGCCGCGCATGCTCTCCATGATCTGCGCCGCCGCGCCGGGTTGCCCCTCGGCGGCGTTCATCATCGCCTTGTTGGACCGCAGGTTGAGCACGACCAGCAGGGCGAGCAGCGCGAGCAGGATGCCGACCGGCAGCCAGATCCAGCCCCAGGCGATCACCGCGACCACGGTGAGCGCGAGCGGGATCAGCACCGCCGCCGCGGCCAGCGGCGCGAACCACTTGTCCTGCTTGGCGGTGAACGTGAACACCATCCCGATCTGCTTCAGCCGCTGGCCGAACGAGACCTTCTCCTGGGGCTTTGCCATGCCGCAGAGTCTAGTGGTCGGCGCTCAACCCGTTGATCCGTGGCTGCCCGTTCCCGCGCCCGGCGTTCCGGCCCGCTCAGCGGCGCGGCAGATAGATCCGCCAGCCGGCCACCGTGACCACGTCGAGCGCGCCCGGTTCGGGGCCGAGCCGCCGGTCCAGCGTCGCGGCCAGCGGTGAGTCGTCCGGAGCCACCCAGGCCGCGTGCGGGTCCGCGGCCACCTCCCGCCGGTACGCCGGCAGCCGGTCGAACCCGGGGTGCAGGTGGTCGTCCACCACCGCGCAGACCACGTCCTCGCCGGTGGCGAACGTGAGCCGGTTGCACGTCCAGTAGCCGCCCCGCACGTGCCGGACGCCGAGCGCGCCGAGCGTGTCGACGAGCGCCCGGTGCCGGTCGGCCTCGGCGTGCACGGCCGGCACCGCCCGGATCGCGTCCACCGTGGCGGCCGTCCCGGTCCCGAGCACCCCCGCCAGCACCAGCACCGCCCCCACCGCCCTGCCCCCGACCCCGGCTGTCTCGGGCTTGCTCGACACCAGGGCACGCTCGCCGAGCCGGCCACTGCTCGCACGTGGGGCGAGCCGGGCGGCCAAGGGGCGGGCGGCCTGCCACAGCGGCCAGAGCAGGGCGGGGACGGCGACCGCGAGGCAGGACAGGTAGCGGCCACTCTCGGTCGGCGTACGCCCGGCCGCGTTGCTCGACGCGTACGCCGCCAGCACCGCCGCCGCGCCGACGAGCAGCGCCAACCGCACCCCCGCCGACACCCGGTCGGCAGGCGGACCGACGCGGCGCAGCACCCGCCACGCGGCAAGCGCGGCGAGCAGCAGCAGGACCGGGAAGGCGAGCGCCCACCACAGTTGCCACGGGGCGCAGCGCCCCGGCGAACAGAAACCCAGGGCCAGCGGCGGGCCGATGACCAGACCGCCGTGCAACCGCTCGGCCCAGCCCGCCGCCGCGCCCGAGCCGCTCGCCGCGAGCACCGCGGTGAGCGGGTCACGGCCGTGCCGGAGATTGTCGAACACCATCGGGGCGACGCCCAGCAGCAGCGCGCCCGCAAGCACGGCCCCGCGCCGGCCGGCCAACTCCCGCCGCCGCCACGCCACCAGCAGCGCGCCGAGCGTCAGCACGAACGGCAGGATCAGCGGGTCCACCCAGAGCAGCACGCCGGCGACCAGCCCCCAGGCCGCCCAGCGGGGCAGCCGCGCGCCCGGACCGCCGGCGCACAGCCCGACCGTGAGCAGCGCCAGCGCCGCCCCGGCCGGGTTCAGCTCGGGATAGCCGCCGCCGGCGATGAGCTGGTTCTTCACCACCCGGTCCGCGCCGAGCGCGAGCACGGCGACGACGAGCAGGGCGTACCAGCGGTCGCCGCCGAGCCGGCGGGTGAGCCGCCAGGACAGCAGCAGGAACAGCGCGTACAGGGCCAGGGTGGGCAGCCGCAGCGCGAGCACGGACGGCCCGGTGACCGCGATCAGCGGCGCGGCCAGGTACGCCTCCAGCGTGCCCATGTACGCCTGGCCGTAGAACCAGACCGGGAAGTCGACACCCCGGGCGATGTGCAGGGCGGCCAGCCCCATGGTCGCCTCGTCGCTGTTGCTGGGCGGCGCGTCGGCGAGCAGCAGCGCCAGCCGGTAGGCGACCCCGGCGGACCCGACGAGCAGGGCCAACAGCGTCGGCAGCCGGGGACGCCGGGGCGTACGCGGGTGGTCGGCCTCGCGTGGCTCCTCGCGTACCCCGGCGGTCATGCCTGGGATCATGGCATCCGGCGGGGGGCGACGCGGTCGGACGCCGGCCTCAGCCGGCGACGGCGACCTGCTCGCGTGCGGTGAGCGCCGCCTGGTAGAGGCGGCCGGCCCGGTAGGACGAGCGGACCAGCGGGCCGCTCATCACGCCGGCGAAGCCGATCTCCTCGGCCTCCTCGCGCAGCTCGACGAACTCCTCCGGCTTGACCCAGCGGGTGACCGGGTGGTGCCGGGGGGAGGGGCGCAGGTACTGCGTGATGGTGATCAGCTCGCAGCCTGCCTCGTGCAGGTCGCGCAGCGCCTGGGAGACCTCGGCGCGCTCCTCGCCCATGCCGAGGATGAGGTTGCTCTTGGTGACCAGACCGTCGGCGCGGGCCTGGCGGATCACGTCGAGCGACCGCTCGTAGCGGAACGCCGGGCGGATCCGCTTGAAGATGCGCGGCACGGTCTCCACGTTGTGCGCCAGCACCTCCGGGCGTGCGCCGAAGACCTCGGCGAGCTGCTCGGGCACCGCGTTGAAGTCGGGGATCAGCAGCTCGACGCCGCAGCCGGAACGCAGGGCGTGGATCTGCCGGACCGTCTCGGCGTAGAGCCAGGCGCCGCCGTCGGGCAGGTCGTCGCGGGCCACGCCGGTGATGGTCGCGTAGCGCAGGCCCATCGCGGCCACCGACTCGGCGACCCGGCGCGGCTCGTCGGCGTCGAACTCGGCCGGCTTGCCGGTGTCGATCTGGCAGAAGTCGCAGCGCCGGGTGCACTGGTCACCGCCGATGAGGAAGGTGGCCTCGCGGTCCTCCCAGCACTCGTAGATGTTGGGGCAGCCGGCCTCCTGGCACACCGTGTGCAGGCCCTCGCGCGAGACGAGCCCGCGCAACTCGGTGTATTCCGGGCCCATCTTGGCCTTGACCTTGATCCACGGCGGTTTGCGCTCGATCGGCGTCTCGGCGTTGCGCGCCTCGATCCGCAGCATGCGCCGCCCCTCCGGAGCGACAGTCGCGGTGGGCGCTGGCTGCTGAGTCGTCGGCGCGGAATGCTCGATCGTCACAAAATCGAGCCTACGCCGGTCGGCGGCGGTCGATGAACGTCGGGCGACCGCCGTCACCCCGGAAACGTTGTGACACCGGACACGGCCAGCCAAAAAACCGGCGTCACACTCGGCGGTCCCGGTGCTAGCGTGCCCGGCAGAGCTGCGACGGAGCCGAGTAGCGGACCGACCCGCCAGCCCAGAGAGCCGCCGATGCTGGAAAGGCGGCCTGGCGCCGGTCCGCGAAGACCCTCCCGAGCTGCGGGAAGAACAGCGTGTGTGTGTAAGGAGGGGCCCCTTCTTAACGCTTTCGGTAGAGGCGGGGCCCCCGCTTAACACCCGCGCCCAGTAGACCCCGCCCGGCTGGCCCCGGTGAAAAGGCGACGAACGAGGCTCCCGCTCCGGCGGGGGCGAAGGTGTGGTGGCACCGCGAGGCTCCCGCTCGCCCACACCTCCCTGGGGATCGCGTTGCGATTGATCGAGGAGGTAACCGCCGTGCAACGCATCCTGTCCAACCAGCTCCCCGCCCACGTCGGCGCGACCGTCCGGCTCGCCGGCTGGGTCCACCGCCGCCGGCTGCTCAAGTCGGTGGCGTTCCTGATCGTCCGGGACGCCGCCGGGCTCGCCCAGGTGGTGGTCGCCGCGCCCGACGTGCGCGCGCAGGTCGAGGCGCTCACCGAGGAGACCGTCGTCGAGGTGGTCGGCACGGTGGTCGCGAACCCCACCGCGCCCGCCGGGGTCGAGGTCGTCGAGCCGACGGTACGCCCGCTCGGCCCGCCCGCCGTACCGCCGCCGTTCGACCTGTACCGGCCGGTGCTCACCGCGAGCCTGCCCACCCAGCTCGACCACGCGCCGACCGCGCTGCGCCACCCGACCCGGTCCGCCGCGCTGCGGATCTCGGCGGCGGCCGTGGCCGGGTTCCGCGCCACGCTCGACCGGCGGCGCTTCGTCGAGGTGCACACGCCGAAGGTGGTCGGCTCGTCCACCGAGAGCGGCGCGAACGTCTTCGCGCTCGACTGGTTCGGCCGCCCCGCCTACCTGGCCCAGTCGCCGCAGTTCTACAAGCAGCTCATGGTGGGCGTCTTCGAGCGGGTGTACGAGGTGGGGCCGGTGTTCCGCGCCGAGCCGCACGACACGGTCCGGCACCTGGCCCAGTACACCTCGCTCGACGTCGAGCTGGGCTTCGTGACCGACCACCGGGACGTGATGACCGTGCTGCGGGACACCCTGGCCGGGATGCTCGCGAGCGTCGTGGACCGGGCCGGCGGCGCGCTCGACACGCTCGGCGTGACCGTGCCGGAGGTGCCCGCGGAGATCCCGGCGGTGCACTTCGCCGACGCGCTGACGATCGCCGGCGCGCCGGCCGACGAGCCCGACCTGGCGCCGGCGCACGAGCGGGCGCTGGGGGAGTGGGCCCGGACCGAGCACGGCAGCGACTTCCTGTTCGTCACCGGGTACCCGATGGCGAAGCGGCCCTTCTACACCCACCCGGACCCGGCCCGCCCGGCGTACTCCAATGGCTTTGACCTGCTGTTCCGGGGGATGGAGCTGGTCACCGGCGGGCAGCGGCTGCATCGGTACGCCGACTACCTGGCCGCTCTGGCGGCGCGGGGTGAGGCGGTGGAGCCGTACGCCGGGTACGTGGAGGCGTTCCGGCACGGGATGCCGCCGCACGGCGGCTTCGCGATCGGCCTGGAGCGGTTCGTGGCCCGGTTGACCGGCGCGGCGAACGTCCGGGAGGTGACCGCGTTCCCGCGCGACCTGCACCGCCTCACCCCCTGACGCGCTCCGGCCCGGGACGCGCGCGTCCCGGGCCGGAGCGGTGCGGAGTGGTGCGGTCGGATCAGGTGAAGTTCACGTCACTGCACCACATGTACGCCTGGTCGAGGTGGGACGCCTGCCAGATGACGAAGAGGATGTGGTGTCCGGTGTAGCCGGAGGTGGAGACGTTGAAGCTGATGTTCTGCGACGGCGCGTACCGGCCGGTCTGCGTGATGTAGTCGAGGTTGCCCCAGCCCAGCGTCTGGGTGGTCGGGTTGAACCCCTGCTTGCTCACGTAGACCTTGAAGTAGTCGGCGCCGTGGCTGGCCTGGTCGTAGAGCTGCACGGTGAAGTTGCGGCCGATGTTGCTGGTCTTCCACGCTCCGGGCCGGTTCAGGCTGTCGTTGCGGGACAGCGCGTTGCTGCACAGTTGACCGTCGGGGGTGCGGGCCTGGAACTGCCCGCCGAGGCCGTCGCGCAGGGCGCTCATCCAGTTCCACATGGTGTCGGCGTTGGCCTGGAACGCCTGCCAGCACATCGGGTCCTGCTGCTGCATGGCCGGGTCGGTGTGGTGGCTGCCCCAGGTCTGCCAGCACTTGTAGGCGCGGGTGGCCGGGCTGACGATCGTGCCGTGGGCCTGGGCCGCGCCGGGTACGGCGAGCGCGCCGGCCAGCAGGGCGAGCGCCACGACGAGCGCGCGGACGGGGTGGCGGACGGCTGATCGCGGTTGGTCGGATTGGTGGTGGGAACGCACGGTTACGTCCTCCTTCGGCGCTTAGGATGGGAGTGGGAGCGCTTCCATACCTAGCGTCGCATTTACGACATCAAATATCAATGATCATCTATATCTTTGTCCGAACTGGGGCGGATTCGCGCAGGTGAGGCGGGTTAGATCCGGGTCAGGGTGGGCAGGTGCCGCTCGACGACCGGCAGCACGTCGGCGACGGTGACCGACCGGCCCAACTCGGCGGTGAGCGAGGTGACCCCGGCGTCGCGGATGCCGCAGGGCACGATCCGGTCGAAGAAGCCCAGGTCGCAGTCGCAGTTGATGGAGAAGCCGTGCAGCGTGACACCGCGGGCGACCCGGATGCCGATGGCGGCCACCTTGCGCGCCGGCCCCCGGTCGTCCTCCGGCACCCACACGCCGCTGCGTCCCTCGACCCGGCCGGCGGTCAGCCCGAACTCGGCGCAGACGTCGATCAGCAGTTGCTCGGTGCGTCGCACGTACGCCACCACGTCGACCGGGTCGGGCAGGCGCACGATCGGGTAGCCGACGAGCTGCCCCGGACCGTGCCAGGTGATCTTGCCGCCGCGGTCCACGTCCACCACCGGGGTGCCGTCCACCGGTCGGTCCCACGGCTCGGTCCGCTTGCCGGCGGTGTAGACGCTCGGGTGCTCCAGCAGCAGCACCGTGTCGCCCCGCTCGCCGGCCACCACGGCCTCGTGCAGCCGCCGTTGCTCGTCCCAGGCGGCCTGGTAGTCGAGCCGGCCGGCACGGACGGTGGTCAAACCGGAAGTCGTCACGCTCACCCGGCAAGCGTAGTCCCGCCGCCCGGCCCGCCGACCCGTGACACTCGTCGCGTCCCGGCACCGGCGCCCGGCACGCGCCCGGTGCCGCGGCAGCGGACCTGACGCCGCCGGCACCGCGGCGGACGTCACGCGGCCGGCACCCGCCACAACCAGACGTCCTCGACCCGTTCCGGCGGGCCGAGCAGGGCGGTGGCGGTGCGGCGCAGCGCCTCCTCGTCGACGTCGTACTTGGCGCCGTGCACCCGGTCGGCCAGCACCACCGCCCGTACCCCCCAGTAGCGCAGGTCGGCCCGGGACTCCGCGATGCTGCCCGCGGTGATGATCGGTACCAGACCGGTGCTCCCGGCCTGGTCCATCAGGCTGTCGAAGGTGCGCGGCACCGGGCCGATCCGGCCCCGGCCGTCCGGCCCGCCCGGGCCGAGGAAGAAGCCGGCCGGGATGCGGAACTCGCCCTGCCGGTGGGCCAGCGCGTACGCCTGCCAGCGCTGCCCGTCCGGATAGACGTCGACGGTCAGCGGCAGCGGGGTGAGGACCCCGTCGGGCGGGACGTAGCGCTTCCAGGCCCCGCCGGTGATGAACGCCGGGACCGGTTCGCGGACGCTCGTGAGCAGCGGGGTGGGCAGCAGCGGCAGCAGCGCGACGGCGAAGCCGACCACCCAGGCCGCGCCGGCCACCCGCCGCCGGGACGGCCGGCTGCGCTCGTCCGGACGGTCGGGCCGCGCCGGTGGGCGGCGCAGGGCGTCGATCGCGTACGCCAGCAGCAGGCCGATCACCGGCGCGACGACCAGGGCCAGCCGGGACGGCAACGCCGCGTTGACCACCGGCAGGTTGTCCAGCACCCCGAACGGCAGCAACTGGTCGGTGCGCCGGCCGTTCCACTTGACCGTCGGCCCCCAGGAGAGCACCGCGAAGACCACCGCCGTCACGCCGAGCGCGAGCAGGGTGGCCCGGAACGCCCGGTCCGCGCGCCGCCACAGCAGGACGAAGCAGGCGACCGCGAGCAGCAGCAGCGGCACCCCGAAGAACGAGTTCTCCTCGGTCGGGTTGGGCGCGAGCGAGGTGCCGAACCCGGCCCAGCCGGCGAGCGACCGGCGCGGGTACGACAGGTACGCGGCGACGTCCTCGGAGTGGATCAGCGGGTCGAAGCCGGTGCCGTGGAACCGTTGCGGCCCGGCGAAGTGCAACCAGAGGGGGTACGCCAGCAGCACGCCGGCCACCAGCGCGGTCACCCCGAGCCCGGCCAGCATCCGGGGCAGCACGGCCCGCGCCTCCGCCCACCGGGCCGGGTGTGCCGCCCGGACCAGCAGGAACAGGGCGAGCGCCAGAGCGGTGAAGAACAGCCCCTCGGCGGCGATCGAGAAGGCGACCGCCACCAGCAGGCCGAGCACGATCCCGCCGGTGACCGCGCGGCCGGGCCGGCGCAGCCGGAACACGCCCCAGACGAGCAGCGGCACCAGCCAGCCGGCGGTCCAGTTCAGGTGCGCGTTGGCGTGCGACACCATGGCCGGGCAGTAGGCGATGAACAGCGCGCCCACCCCGGCGGCCAGCCGGCTGCCGACCAGGTGCCGGCTGAGCAGCCAGTACCAGGCCACCGCCGTGGCGGCCAGGTTGAGCGTGAGGATCACCAGGAACGTCGCGGGCGGCCCGATCAGGTACGTCAGCGGCGCGAAGACCGCCGCGTACACGGTGATCGAGGTGTTGACCGCGAGGTTCACCCCGTCCGGGACGTTGATCAGGTGGGTGAAGAACGGGTTCTGACCGTGGGTGAGCGCGTGCCCGCCGAACGCGAGCAGCCACTCGAACAGCGCCTGGTCGCTGGAGTTGACCGTGATCGTGCGGGTGTTCGGGTCCCGCCACATCCCGCTCGTCACCCAGAGCGCCAGCGCCAGCGCCGCGAGCGTCACCAGCAGGTCCGCGCGCCGGTCGCGGGCGGTGCGGGCGGGCGGCGGGCCGGTGACCGGGGACGGGGAGGACGGCACGCAGCGGACGTTACCAACCGGACCCGGGCACACCGCCCGGACGGTGAATGTGTGACCGACAGCCATTCCGGTCGATGAAACACGGCCGTAACGTCGCGGCAACTCGGAGAGTGATTCAGTTCACATTCCATGATCGGGAGGTCCCCGTGTCCCGCTCCTCAACCCTCATCACGCGCCTCGCCGGGGCGGCGGCCGGGATCGTGCTGGCCGCGGCCGGTGTCCTGGTCGCCGCGCTGCCCGCGCAGGCCGCCTCGCTGACCCAGGTCGGCGGCTTCGGCTCCAACCCCGGCAACCTGAGCATGTACGCCTACCGCCCGGACGGCCTGCCCGGCAACGCGCCGGCCGTGGTGCTGCTGCACGGCTGCACCCAGAACGCCGCCACCTACTTCGCCAACTCCGGCTGGCAGAAGTACGCCGACCAGTGGAAGTTCGCGCTGATCGTGGCGCAGCAAACGTCCGGCAACAACGCCAACTCCTGCTTCAACTTCTTCGAGACCGGGGACACCGCCCGGGGCCAGGGCGAGGCGCTGTCGATCAAGCAGATGGTCGACTACGCGAAGTCGAACTACGGCACCGACGCCGGCCGGGTCTACGTCAGCGGCCTCTCCGCCGGGGGCGCGATGAGCGCCGTCATGCTCGCCACCTACCCCGACGTGTTCGCCGCCGGCTCGATCATCGCCGGCATCCCGTACCGCTGCGCCACCAGCATGGTCAACGCCTTCACCTGCATGAACCCGGGCGTGGACAAGACCCCCGCCCAGTGGGGAGACCTGGTCCGCGGCGCGTACGCCGGATACGCCGGAGCGCGTCCCCGGGTGGCCATCTGGCACGGCGCCAGCGACTACACGGTGGCGACGGCGAACGCGACCGAGTCACGGGACCAGTGGACGAACGTACTCGGCGTGTCGCAGACCCCGACCAGCACGTCCTCGCTGCCGGGCGGCACCAGCCTGGAGGTCTACGGCAACGACCGGGTCCGCCTCTACCGCGTCGCCGGCATGGGCCACGGCACCCCGGTCGACCCGGGCTCGGCCGCCGACCAGTGCGGCACCGCCGGGGCGTACTTCCTGGACACCATCTGCTCGACGTACCGCGACGCGCTCTTCTTCGGGCTCGGAGGCGGCGGCGTCACGCCGAGCCCGACCCCGACGGCGACCGCGACCGCCGCACCCACCCCGACCGCGTCGCCCACCGCGTCGCCCACCACCGCGCCGGTCTGCGTCACCGCCAGCAACTACGCGCACGTCGCCGCCGGTCGGGCCTACCAGTCCGGCGGGTACGCCTACGCGCTTGGTAGCGGCCAGCGGATGGGCCTCTACAACACCTTCTACACCACCACGCTGAAGCAGACCGCCCCGAGTTACTGGGTCATCAACTGCTGACAGATGCAAGGAGGGGCCCCCGCTTAACGCATTCTGCATAGGCGGGGGCCCCGCTTAACGCCCACCGGCTCACCCGGCGAGGGCGACGCGCAGCGCGCCCGGCAGGTCCGGGTGTGCCCAGGTGAAACCGGCCTTGCCGAGCACCCCGGGCAGCACCCGGGCGCTGGTGAGCGCCTCGTGCGCGAACCCGCCGAGCGCCACCTTCAACGCCAGCGCCGGGATCGGCATGATCGCCGGCCGGTGCAGCAGGCGGGCCAACTCGCGGGTGAACTCGGCGTTCGTGACAGGCGCCGGCCCGACCACGTTGACCGGCCCGGCCACGTCGTCGCGGGCCAGCAGGAACGCCGCCGCGTCCAGCCAGTCCGGCATCGAGATCCACGGCAGCCACTGCCGGCCGTTGCCCAGCTTGCCGCCGACACCCAGCCGGAACGGCAGCAGTTGCGGCTTGAGCAGGCCACCGTCGCGGTGCAGCGGCAGCCCGGTGCGCAGCCGCACCACCCGTACCCCGGCGTCCTCGGCCGGCCGGGTCGCGGCCTCCCAGACCCGGCAGACGTCGGCCAGGAACCCCTCCCCGGCCGGCGCGTCCTCCTCCACGATCCGGTCACCGGTGTTGCCGTACCAACCGACCGCGGACGAGTTCAGCAGCGCCGCCGGCCGGTCCGCGGTCGGCAGGCCGGCGATCGTGATGGCGAGCGTGGTCGTGCTGTCCACCCGGCTGGTCCGGATCAGCTTCCGGTAGTCGTCGTTCCAACGCTTGTCGCCCACCCCCGCGCCGGCCAGGTTCACCACCGCGTCCGCGTCCGCGACGAACTGCGGGTCGAGTTGCGCGGCGGACGGATTCCACCGCCGCTCGTCCGGCGTGCGCGGCGCGCGGCGGACCAGCCGGGTGACCTGATGGCCGTCCGCGGTGAGACGGCCGACCAGTCGGGTGCCGAGGAAGCCGGACACGCCGGCCATGAGGATCCGCATGCTCACATCTTCGGGTACGCGGCGCGATCCGGATGCGTGGAGCGAAATCACTCACTCGTCACGCACGACTTCTCCCCGCCGGCGGGGAGATCGGTGGATCGCTCACTCGGCGCACCCGAAGGCTGCGGGTCGGGGAGAATGGCGCGGTGACCGACGCGGCGCTGTGCGAGGTGGGTAGCCGCGCACGCACGCAACCGCCGCCGCCCGCGGTCGTGTTCGAGGCGCTCACCGACCCCGACCGGGACCCCGCCCGCCCCTGGCTGGCGCTGCTCGACGACGAGCAGCCGCCCCGGGTGCTGGAGACCGCGTACCCGGAACTGGTCGTCTGGTCGTCGCTCTGGCCCCGCCGGCCGGACGCCCGGGTGCGGTTCGAGCTGGCGCCCGACGGCGGTGCCGGCACCCTGCTGCGCTGGCGGCTGCTGATGGCCGAACCGCTGCCCGACGACTCGCTCCTGGGCCACCTGCGCAAGCGGCTCAACGAACTGATCAACGCCGAGCTGCGCCACACCTTCGGCCAGTAGCCCGCGACGCGCTCACTCCCCGGTGCGGCCGTCGATGGCCTCGCGCAGGATGTCGGCCTGGCCCAGGTGGCGGGCGTACTCGTCGATCATGTGGGTGAGCACCCACCGCAGCGATCGTTCGGCTCCGGAGCCCGGGGTGCGTCCGATCGCGTCGAGGGAGCGCGTACCGGCGATGCGGCGGGACGCCGCCACCTGTTCACGCCACAGCGCGAAGGTTTCCGGACCGGTGGCGTCGGCGACGTCGTGGAACGGCGCGTCGACATCGTCGGTCAGGTCGAACAGGTCACCGGGCCAGGGCGCGTCCGTGGACACGCCCTGGAAATACCAGCGTTCGACCGTCGCCAGGTGCCGGACCAGGCCGAGCAGCGACAACGCGGACGACGGCACCGGCCGCGCCCGCAACTGCTCGTCGGACAGGCCGTCGCACTTGCGCACCAGGGCATCCCGCTGGAAGTCCAGGAACGCGTCGAGCAGGGTCCGCTCGTCGGCGTCGGGCGGCAACGCGAACCGTCGGTCGGACGCCCCAGGCGCGGCGCTCACGCGGTCGCCGGAGCGGTGCGCAGGTCCGCGAGGAGGCGTTCCACCTCGGTGAACGACGCCTCCGGCAGCGGCCCGTACGCCAGGGCGCCCAGGTTCTCCTCGGCCTGGCCGACGGTCCGGCAGCCGGGGATGGGCAGCGTCTGCGGGCTGCGCGCGAGCAGCCAACCCAACGCGCCCTGGGCGAGCGTGCGCCCGTCGGCGGTGAGCGCCTCGCGGACCCGGGCCACCCGGTCGGCCCACTCGGCGCGCGGCACCCCGTCGCTGAACCAGGTCAGCCACTCGGGCGCCACCCCACGCACGTCGTCACCGCCCCGCGCGGCCGGCGCGTCCTGGTACTTGGCGGTGAGCAGGCCCATCGCCAGCGGCCCCCGGTTGAGGCTGGCCAGGTCGAACTCCTCGCAGACCGCGAGCATCGCCGCGTTGTCCCGCAGCACCGACTGGTCGTGCTGGATCGCCGCGCAGTGCGGACCCGCCTCCGCGAACGCCCGCGCCGACGCCGGGTCGTCGGTGCTCCAGCCGTACGCCCGGATCTTGCCCGCGGTGACCAGGCCCTCAAGCGTCTCCACCAGGTCCAGCGCCTGCGGCACCGGCAGGCCGCCCAGGTGTAGCTGGTAGAGGTCGACGTGGTCGGTGCCGAGCCGGCGCAGCGAGCCCTCCAGGCTGCGGCGCGCGTAGGCGGGAGTGCCGTCCTCGCCGGCGGCCTGCCGGGTCGCCTCGTCGGTCGGGTAGCCGAACTTGGTGGCGATCACCGCCTGCTCCCGGCGGTCGGCGAGCGCGCGGCCGAGCACCCGCTCGCTGTGCCCCGCGCCGTAGTTGCTGGAGGTGTCGAAGAGGGTCGCGCCGAGGTCGAGCGCCCGGTGGACGGTGCGGATCGACTCGTCGTCGTCCACCTCGCCCCAGCCGAGCGGCTGCTCACCGGCCCAGAGGGGGCCGCCGATCGCCCAGCAGCCCATGCCGATGGCGCTGACCTCGATGCCGCTGCGGCCCAGCCGTCGTGTCGTCGTCATGATCCCAGTGTCCTATCTCGAGTGCGCTCTAAGTCCAGCCGTTTCCGGCCATCCGGGACACGAGCGGCGCGAGCGCGTCGACGGCGTCGGCGCGTACCACGAAGCGGGTGACGCCCCAGCGGCGCCGGTGCGAGGCCACCGCCGCGACGATCTCATCTTCGGTGCCGATCAGCACGAACGGGGTGGCCAGCAGCTCCGCCGGGGTGAGGCCGGTCTCGGCGGCCGTCTCGGCGGCGACCGCCTCGGCGTCGTTGGTGACCGCGACGCGCTGGACCAGCGCCTCCAGGGCCGGCGGCGCGGCCCGGCCGGCCGCGCCGGCCGTCACGTGGGCGAGCTGCGCGTCGAGCTGGTCCGCCCGCCACCGGACCTCGTGCCGGTGACCGTCGGCCAGGGTGCGGCCGAAGCCGGTCAGGCCGATCACATCGGCGTGCGCGCCGGCCCAGCGCAGCAGCGTCGAGTTGGCCGTGCCGACGGTGAGCGGGATCCGCTCCTGGACCGGCCGGGGCCCGTCGAGGCGGGCGGCGTGCGCGGCCAGGTCCGGGGTGTCCACCGTGACCTCGTCCCCGGCCAGCAGCGCCCGTACCGCCTCGGCCACCGCCACGCAGCGGCGGACCCGGCCGGCGACGTCGGGGCGTTCCCGGCCGACCGCCCGCCACTCGCCGGGGGTGTGGCCGGCGCCCAGGCCGAGCCGCGCCCGACCGCCGGAGACCACGTCCAACGTGGCCACGTCGGCGGCGAGCAGGATCGGTTCCCGGACGCCGGCGTTCGACACGTACGAACCGAGGCCCAGCGTGCTGGTCACGGCAGCGGCGGCGGCCAGCGCGACGAACGGCGACGGGCCGAAACCGGGGTGGTCGGCGGCGTGGAGCGCGTCGAAGCCGGCGGCCTCGACGGTGCGGGCCAGCTCCGCCCAGCTCGTCGCGTCGGTGGGCCGGGCCTGCACGGAGAAGATCGCCATCGGCCCAGTGTCCGCCCGCGTCCCGCTCACCACCCGCCCCTTCTGCCGAGGGCCGAAGGGTAAGGCGGGGCCCCCGCTTAACGCATTCGGTAGAGGCGGGGGCCCCGCTTAACAACCTCAGACCGCGTCGAGGCGCGCCAGGGCCTCGGGGGAGAGGCGGAGCGCGGCGGCGGCGACGTTCTGCTCCAGGTGCGCCGGGTCGCCGGTGCCGGGGATGGCGAGCACGTTCGGGCCACGGCTCAGCACCCAGGCCAGCCGGATCTGGGCCGCGCTGACGCCGTGCTCCCGCGCCACCGCGAGCACCTCCGGGTGCTCCTCGCCGGTCGCCCCGGCCTCCCGCCCGCTGGTGACGATGGAGAAGAACGGCACGAACGCGGTGCCGTGCGCGGCGCAGTCCCGGATCAGCTCGTCGTGGCTCCGGCGGTAGCCGAGGCCGTACGAGTTCTGCACGCACACCACCGGCGCGATGGTCCGCGCCTCGGCGACCTGGTGCGCGCGTACCGCGGAGACGCCGAGGTGCCGGATCAGCCCGGCGTCGACCAGCTCGGTGAGCGCGCCGAAGTGCTCGGCCAGCGGCTCCGGCCCGTGCACCCGCAGGTTGACCACGTCGAGGTGGTCGCGGCCGAGCTGGCGCAGGTTCTCCTCGACCTGGCCGCGCAGTTGCTCCGGCCGGGCCGCCGGCAGCCACTGGCCGGACGGGTCCTTGCCCGGCCCGACCTTGGTGACGATGACCAGATCCTCCGGGTACGGCGACAGCGCCCGGTTGATCAACTCGTTGGCCGAGCGCAGCGGCGAGAAGTAGAACGCCGCGGTGTCGATGTGGTTGACGCCCAGCTCGACCGCCCGACGCAGCACGGCGACGGCCCGGTCCCGGTCGCTGGGGCTGCCGTCGGCGTTCGCGGTCAGCCGCATCGCGCCGAGGCCCATCCGGTTGACGGTCCGGTCGCCGAGTTGCCAGATGCCGGCCGCGCCGGCGGAAACGGTGTCGATGGTCATGCGGGTTCCCCGTCCCTCGCGAAAGCCCCACGGTGGGGCCGAGAGGTGACACGCGGCAGCCGGACAGCCGGTTCACACGCCGTGCCTGTCACTCGCCCTCGTCGCGGTCGTCGGGCTGCTCGTGCCAGCGGGCCCGCCAGGCCGCCTCGTGCGCCTCGTGGCTGGCCCGCTCCTCGAAGACCAGCTTGCGCAGCGCACGCCGACCCGCATCGAAGACGATCACCTCGGCCGCCACCATACCCACCGTGATGGCGGTCAGCAGCCCCATCGCGACCAGGCCCGGCACCCGCTGCGCGACGGGGATGGCCGCGCCGAGCAGCAGCACCGCCGCAACCCGGGTCCAACTCAGCGTGCGCAGCGTCCGCGCCTGGAACAGCATGTTGCCGCAGATGTAGGCGGCCACCCCGCCGAAGAGCAGCGGTACGGCCGGCCCGTGCGCGGACTCGCTCGGGGGCACGTCGGGACTGGCGATGTCGTGCACGATCATCTCGGCGCCGAGCGCGAACAGGATGATGCCCGCGATCATCGGCAGGAACAGGTACGCGTAGGCGTCCCGGGCCATCGCCACCCGTGGCCCGTCCCGGGCGGCGTGGAGCGCGATCCGGGCGGCCGGCCCGACCATGTCGTAGTGCGCCCACCAGAGCGCGGCGGTGAAGAAGATGCCGAGCACCGCCGCCACCACGGCCGGCCAGGTGGGCGGCTGCCCGAGCAGGTTGCTGCCGACGCCGACCGAGATGACCGACTCACCCAGCGCGATGATCAGGATGAGGTCGTACCGCTCCGTCCAGTGTTCGGCGGAGGCGACGCCCCAGCCCCAGGTGCCGGCGAGGATGCCGGTGCCGTACTGGAGCAGGACGACGGTCGCCCACAACCCGTCGCGGACCACGGCCGCCGACGTGAGACCGTCGATCTTCGGCGGCACCAGCGCGGCGACCATCAGCAGCACGGTGCTGCCGATCACCTCCGGGGCGAACCGGATCAGTTGCCGGCGTTCGTCCGGGCTGTCCCGCACCGCGTGCTGGTACAGCAGCAGGTGCACCAGCCGCAGCACGGTGTAACTGATCGCGGCGACGATCGGCCCGGCGTCGTTGCCGCGCGGGTCGCGGAACGCGTTCGGCAGTGACAGCGCGAACGTGAACAGCGCGGCCATGCCGACCGTCATGAGCACCGGGACGAAACCCTCGCCGAGCCGGACCCGGGTGGCCACCACGCTGTGCACCACCCACGACCACCAGAGCACGGCGAGGACCAGCAGGGCGTGCAGCAGGGCGCCGCCGCTCACCTGGAGCGCGGTGGCCCGGGTGATGATGAAGAACGAGAAGACGAAGACCAGGTCGAAGAAGATCTCGAACCGGTCCACCCGGGCGCCCGGGGCCACCGGCACCGCCGGCCCGAGGCGCCCCCGCCACCCGTACCCGCCCACCGGCCGAGTCTGTCAGCGCGCGGCCGGCGGCGGGCCGGAAACAACGAAGGGGTACGCGGCGACCGCCGCGTACCCCTTCGCGTCCCGTGCGTCAGAGGCCGAGTTCGGCCTCGAAGTTGCCGCCCTCCAGCCGCTCCTTGACCGCGGTCAGGAAGCGGGCGGCGTCGGCGCCGTCGATCAGCCGGTGGTCGTACGACATGGCCAGGTAGACCATCGACCGGACCGCGATGACCTCGCCCAGATCCGGGTCGTTGACCACGACCGGCCGCTTCACCACGGCGCCCGTGCCGAGCATCGCCGACTGCGGCGACGGCACGATCGGGGTGTCGAAGAGCGCGCCCCGGCTGCCGGTGTTGGTGAGCGTGAAGGTCGCGCCGGCCATCTCGTCCGGGGTGATCTTGTTGGCCCGGGTGCGCTCGGCCAGGTCGGCGATCCGCTTGGCGATGCCGCCCATGTTGAGGTCACCGGCGTTGTGGATGACCGGCACGAGCAGCCCGCGCTCGGTGTCCACCGCGATGCCGAGGTGCTCGGCGGCCGGGTAGGTGATCGTGCCGCCCTCCAGGTCCATGCTGGCCTGGATGATCGGGTGGGTCTGGAGCGCCTCGATGGCGGCGAGCGCGAAGAACGGCAGGAAGGACAGCTTCACACCGTGCTTGGCCTGGAACGAGTCCTTGGCCCGGGTACGCAGCTTGGCGACCTTCGTGACGTCCACCTCGACGACGGTGGTGAGCTGCGCCGTCTCGTGCAGCGACTGCTGCATCCGCTTGGCGATGGTCGCCCGGATCCGCGGCAGCTTCTCCGTGGTGCCCCGCTTGCTGCTCGGCTGCGGCTTGGCGGCCGGCTGGGCCGGCGCCTTCGCGGCGGCGGGCTCGGCGGCGGCCGGCTGAGCCGTGGCGGCCTTCGCCTTCTCGGCCGCCTCCAGCACGTCCTGCTTGCGGATCCGGCCACCCACGCCGGTGCCGTTGACCGAGCCCAGGTTCACGCCGTGCTCGGCGGCGAGCTTGCGGACCAGCGGGGTCACGTAACCGGCGGCCTCCTCGCCGCCACCCTGGGCCGGGGCGGTCGGACGCTGCGGCGCGGCGGTCGGCGCGGACGGCTGGGCCGCCTGCTCGGCCTTGGCCGGCTCGGCGGCCTGCTCCGCCTCGGCGGACGGCTCGTTGTAGGACATGCCCGGGGTGGGCTCCTGGACCTTCGGCTCCGGCTTGGGCTCGGCCTTCGGCTCGGGCTTCGCCTCCGCCTTCGGCTCGGGCTTGGGCTCGGGCTTCGCCTCGGCGGGCGCGGCGCCGGCCGCCCCGACGATCGCCAGTACGCCGCCGACCTCGGCGGTCTCGTCCTCGGGGACCTTGATCTCCAGCACGGTGCCGGCGACCGGCGACGGGATCTCGGTGTCCACCTTGTCGGTCGACACCTCCAGCAGAGGCTCGTCCACCTCGACGGTCTCGCCGACCTGCTTGAGCCAGCGGGTGACCGTACCCTCGGTGACGCTCTCGCCGAGCGCCGGCATGGTCACCGGCGTGCCCTCGCCCGACGACGCGGCGGGCTGGGCCGGCTCCTCGACGGCCGGCTGCTCCGCCTCGGCCCCGGGCTCCGCGGCGGCCTGCGCGGCCTGCTCCGGCTCCGGGCCGGTGCCCTCGGCGGCGGCCGTCGGCTCGGTGGCCGGCTCGGCCTCCTCCTTCGGGGCGCTGCCCGCGTCCTCGCCCTCACCGGCGATGACCGCCAGCTCGCTGCCGACCTCGGCGGTCTCGTCCTCGCCGACGACGATCCGGCTCAGCACGCCCGCCGCGGGCGACGGGATCTCGGTGTCCACCTTGTCGGTCGACACCTCCAGCAGGGGCTCGTCGACCTCGACGGTGTCGCCCTCCTGCTTGAGCCAGCGCGTGACGGTGCCCTCGGTGACGCTCTCGCCGAGCCGGGGCATGGTGACCGATACCGGCATGTTCTCCAGACTCCTTCATTCCCCTGGTGGGATCATCGCCCGTCGCCGGACGCCGCGGTTGTCGTGTCAGGCGTGCGCGTGCAGCGGCTTGCCGGCCAGGGCCAGGTGCGCCTCGCCCAGGGCCTCGTTCTGGGTCGGGTGGGCGTGCACGAGCTGCGCCACCTCGGCCGGGTACGCCTCCCAGTTGTAGATGAGCTGGGCCTCGCCGATCAGCTCACCGACCCGGGCGCCGACCATGTGCACGCCGACCACCGGGCCGTCGTCCACCCGGACCAGCTTCACGTGGCCGGCGGTCTTGAGGATCTGGCTCTTGCCGTTGCCACCCAGGTTGTAGTTGTAGGTCTTGACCTTGTCGGCGCCGTACTGCTCCTTGGCCTTCGCCTCGGTCAGCCCGACCGAGGCCAGCTCCGGGTCGCAGTAGGTGACGCGCGGGATGCCGGCCTCGTCGATCACGGCGGGGGTCTTCCCTGCGATCTCCTCGGCGACGAAGATGCCCTGCTGGAAGCCGCGGTGCGCGAGCTGGAGGCCGGGCACGATGTCGCCGACCGCGTAGACGTTCGGCACGCTGGTGCGCAGCCGCTCGTCGGTCAGCACGTAGCCGCGGTCCATCTTGACGCCCTGCTCCTCGTACCCGAGGTCGGCGGTGTTCGGGCCGCGACCGACGGCGACCAGCAGCAGCTCGGCCTCGACCACGTCGCCGCCCTGGATGGTCAGCTTGACACCCTTGTCGGTCTTCTCGACCTTCTCGAACGGCTTGCCGACCTTAAAGTTGATCTTCCGCTTGCGGAACGCCCGCTCCAGCGCCTTCGACGACTCCTCGTCCTCGGCCGCGACCAGCCGGGGCAGCGCCTCGACGATGGTCACGTCGACCCCGAAGGACTTCCAGACGCTCGCGAACTCGACGCCGATCACGCCGCCGCCGAGCACGATCGCCGACGACGGGATCCGGTCCAGGGTCAGCGCGTGGTCGCTGGTGATGATCCGCTCGCCGTCGACCTCCAGGCCGGGCAGGGTCTTCGCGTACGAGCCGGAGGCCAGCACGATGTTGCGGCCGGTGTAACGCTTGCCGTCGACCTCGACGACGTTCTTCCCGACCAGCTTGCCGGCGCCCTCGACGATGGTGATCGCCTTGTTGCTTTTGAGCATCCCCTGGAGGCCCTTGTAGAGGCGGGAGACCACGCCGTCCTTGTACGAGTTGACCGCCGCCATGTCGATGCCCACCAGCTCGGCCTTCACGCCGAACTGCTCGGACTCGCGGGTCTGGTCGGCGACCTCGGCGGCGTGCAGCAGCGCCTTGGTGGGGATGCAGCCGTTGTGCAGGCAGGTGCCGCCGAGCTTGCCCTTCTCGATGAGCGCGACGGAGAGATCCAGCTGGGCGGCACGCAGCGCCGCCGCGTAGCCGCCGCTACCACCTCCGAGGATGACGATGTCGAAGGTCGTGTCGTTCGGCTCGCTCACATCCAACTCCCAGGTCGCGTCACTGCATCGGGGGTTACGGCGGGGTAACAGGCACACCCCACCTCGGTCATCTTGTCACCACCGACGGCCGAGCGCGTACCGAGGTGCCCAACGACACGTCGGCGGCACGTACCCTTGGCACCGTCTTCGATGACATTCCGGGGGAGGAGTGGGTCCGGTGGCGCTGTTCCGACGACGCAAGCGGGTGGCCGCGGTGAGCCGCGACCGCGCTACCGAACGCGCCGATCTGGACCACCTTGAGAACTTTGTCCGCACCCGGCGGGGCGTCGAGGCCTTTCTGGAACCGCGGACCACCGTCACCGAGACCACAGTCATATTGATCGCCGACGACGGCGAGTGGACCCGACGGCGGGTCGGCAGCCCGGAGGACGCCCGTCGCTGGGCGCACCGGACCGCCATCCCGATCTACGACGTCCGCCTGATGGGCTACCCCCAGCGGATGCGCGACTACAACGAGCGCCGCAAGCGCCGCCCCGAGCTGTTCTAAGCGCCACCGCCGCCAGGTGTTAAAAGGGGCCCCCGCCTATGCAGAATGCGTTAAGCGGGGGCCCCTCCTTACACCTCAGCCGTTGGCGGCGACGTCGTCGACCAGCGCGAGCAGGGTGCGGACGGGCACGCCGGTGCCGCCCTTCGTCAGATAGCCGGTGGGCTCGCCCGAGTGGTAGCCGGGGCCGGCGATGTCGATGTGCGCCCAGGCCACGTCGTCGGTGACGAACTCGCGCAGGAAGACCCCGCCCTGGAGCATGTGCCCGGCCCGGTCCATCCCGGCGTTGACCTGGGAGATGTCGGCCACGTCGGACTCCATGCCCTTGCGTACGTCGTCCGGCAGCGGCATCGGCCAGGCCGGCTCGCCGGTCGCGTCGCCGGCCACCCGCACCCGCTCGCACAGCTCCGGGCTGCCCATCACGCCGGCGATCCGCTTGCCCAGCGCGATCACCTGGCCGCCGGTGAGCGTCGACGTCTCGAACAGGTAGTCGGTGCCGTCCTCGCACGCCCGGGCGATCGCGTCGGCCAGCACCATCCGGCCCTCGGCGTCGGTGTTGAGCACCTCCACCTTCTTGCCGTTGTACATGCTGATCACGTCGCCCGGCCGGTAGCTGGTGCCCGACGGCATGTTCTCCGCCATCGGGAGGTAGCCGGTGACGGCCACGGACGGCTTGAGCGCCGCCACCGCCAGCATGGCCGCGCCGACCGCCGCCGCGCCGGCCATGTCCGACTTCATCTCCCACATGCCCTGCGCCGGCTTGATCGAGATGCCACCGGTGTCGAACGTGATGCCCTTGCCGACAAGCGCGACCCGCTTGCCGTTGCCGCCGCCGGCCGGCGTGTAGGTGAGCTTCACCAGCCGCGGCGGCGCCTCCGAACCCTGACCCACGGCGATGATGCCGCCGTAGCCACCGGCGGCCAGCGCCGCCTCGTCCAGCACCTCGACCTCCAGCCCGGCCTCCCGGGCGGCGGTCGCCACCGAGTCGGCGAACGCCGGCGGGCGCAGCTCGTTCGGGGCGGTGTTGACCCAGTCCCGGCTGGTCCGCACCGCGCCGGCCACCGCCTGCGCCCGGGCCACCTCGGCCTGGGCGGTCGCGTCGGCGGCGTCCGGCACCCCGATCAGCACCTCCGCCACCGGCTCCCGACGGGTCGGCTGCGGCTTGGTCTTGTAACCGGCGAACCGGTAGCCGCCGAGCAGCGCGCCCTCGGCGACCGCGCGCAACGCGGCCGGGGCGTCGGCGTCGTCGGGCAGCGGCAGGGCGAGGGCGACCCGCGGCGCGCCGGCCAGGGCCCGCACCGCCGCGCCGGCGGCCCGGCGCAGGGACTCGGGGGCGGGCGCGGCGCCGGCGGGCTCCGGGCCGAGCCCGACCGCGACGACCACCGGGGCGGTCACCGTGCCCAGCGTGGCCAGCTTGATCACCTCGCCCGGGCCACCTGTCGCGCCGAGCAGGGCCAGCGTCTCGGTCAGCTTTCCGTCGAACGCGGCGGCGATGCTCTCCGCGCCGCTGGCCAGCAGCAGGGCGGCGGCGGGTGCGCCGGCGCCCGGTTCGGTGTTCTGGCTGTGCACGCCGATCACGATCGCGTCGACGGCGAGTTCGGCGGGGTCGGTGTCGACCAGGCTGAGGGTGGTGCGGGGCGATGTCACGAAAGCTACTCCGGGCGGGCCGGGCCGGCCGCGTCGTCGCGTACCGGCGATGAAGGTCTCTCCGGCGGCAACCTACCCGCCGGAAGCGTGGCTGTCCCGCCGATGCGCGCCGACGGGATCCCGCCGATGCTAACCACCAGGGGCCCGGCCGGTAAGTTGCCACCCATGACCGAGGTGACCTCCGCCGCTGCCGAGACCCGGCTGCGCCGTTCCCCGCTGCACGAGCGACACACCGCGCTCGGCGCGAAACTCGCCCCCTTCGGTGGCTGGCAGATGCCGCTGGAGTACGCCGGTGGCGGCGTGCTGAAGGAGCACACGGCCGTGCGTACCGGGGTGGGCGTCTTCGACGTCTCGCACCTGGGCAAGATCCGGGTCGCCGGGCCCGGCGCGGCGGACTTCGTCAACGCCTGCCTCACCAACGACCTCGGCCGGATCGCGCCCGGCCAGGCCCAGTACACGCTCTGCTGCGACGACGCCACCGGCGGCGTGGTGGACGACATCATCGCCTACCTGCACGCCGACGACCACGTCTTCCTGGTGCCGAACGCGGCGAACACCGCCGAGGTGGCCCGCCGCTTGCGCGCCGCCGCGCCGGCCGGCGTGACCGTCACCGACGAGCACGAGGCGTACGCGGTGCTCGCCGTCCAGGGGCCGGGCTCGGCGGACCTGCTCACCGCGCTCGGCCTGCCGACCGGGCACGACTACATGAGCTTCTCCGCCGCCACGCTGGCCGGCGTCGAGCTGACCGTCTGCCGCACCGGCTACACCGGCGAGCTGGGCTACGAGCTGGTCGTACCCGCCGAACACGCGGTCGCGGTCTGGGACGCGATCTTCGCCGCCGGGCCCGACGTGCGCGCCTGCGGCCTGGCCGCGCGGGACACGCTGCGCACCGAGATGGGATACCCGCTGCACGGGCAGGACCTCTCCCCGGAGATCACCCCGGTGCAGGGCCGCTCCGGCTGGGCGGTGGGCTGGGACAAGCCGGCCTTCTGGGGCCGGGACGCGCTGCGCGCCGAGAAGGCCGCCGGTCCGGCCCGTACGCTGCGCGGCCTCGCCGCGGTGGACCGGGCCATCCCGCGCCCCGGCATGACCGTGTACGCCGGTGACCGGCAGGTCGGCGTGGTCACCAGCGGCACGTTCAGCCCGACGCTCAAGCACGGCATCGCGCTCGCCCTGGTCGACACCGACCCGAAGCTGCCCGACGGCGAGGAGTTGGCGGTGGACATCCGCGGACGTCGCGCCCGGATGCGCCTGACCCGGCCGCCGTTCGTCGAGCCCTCGGTCCGCTGAGACGCCCGGGTCAGTCCTCGCGCAGGCGCTCGGGCTGAGACGCCCGGGTCAGTCCTCGCGCAGGCGCTCGCCGGCGTCCAGGACGGCCTGGGTCCAGCCGCCCTCCAGCACGCCGGTGCCGTCCAGGACGGCCCAGTCGACGACGTCGGACGCCTCCACCACGACCGGCGAGCCGATCCGCACGCTCGGGTCGCTGTTGGCGTCGGTGGCGCTCGCGCCGACGATCCGTTCCGGGGCGTCCCACGAGGTGACGCCGGCCCAGACGTACTCCGGGCCGTCGTCGCCGGGCAGGCCGTACTTGACCACGAGCTGGCTCTCCGACGGCAGCCCGCCGGCGAGGAACCGGGCCCGGATGTCGCCGAGCGCGGCCCGGGCGGTCGCGACCGCCCGGCTCATCGCGTCGCCGGTGCGGGCGTACCGGACATCGGGCTGGATGCCGTCGAACAGCGTCGCGCAGGCGGCGGCGAAGTAGCGGCCCGGCGGCCCGGGATGCCCGGGCGGCGGGTTGAGGCTGAGGAACGAGTCGGCGTCCGGGTCGGTGGCCGGGTCCAGCTCCAGGCGCAGCAGCACCGGCGCGGTCGCGCCGTGCTGCTCCGGGTTGCCGTACGCCACCGCGATGTCGTGCCCGGTCACCGTGGCCAGCACCGGGAGCTGCACGAACGCCGGCACCTCCTCGCCGGCCAGCCCGTCGGTCCAGTCCCGCAGCAGCCGCCGGGCCGCCCCGGTCATCACCGCGCCCCAGGCCCGGGTGAGGTGGTCCGGCACGCCCTGGGCCTGCAACTCCAGCAGCCCGAAGCGGCGCAGCCCCTTGGTGGTGAACCAGAGCCCGTCGGCGTCGGAGGAGTAGGGCACCAGCACCCAGTCGACGAGCCGGATCCGGCCGTGTTCGTCCGGGAGCGAGCGCAGCGCGGTCGCCGGGTCGAGGAACTGGAGCCCGAACACGTCCACCACGTCCCCGCCGACCGTCTCGGCGACCGCCGCGGCGACCGCCCGGGCCGCCCACTCGTGCGCCGGCGGCCAGCCCGGCCGGTATTCGGCCTGCACCACCACCAGGTGGGTGGCGGTGGCCAGCCGGGCGAGCTGCTCCTCGGTGGCCCCGAACGCGGCGAGCAGGTCCGGCGGCAGCTCGGGGAACTCGTCGACGGTGCGCGTGTCCACGCTCATCAGGGGACTGTCGAGCATCTGCCGGGCCAGCCCGTACACCGGGGCGGCGAGCCGGCCGGCCAGCCCCTCCACCGCCGTCTTCGGGCTCACCCGGGGCAGCCCGTCGATCGGCACCAGGTAGGTCGCGTCGAGCGACTCCGGCACCGGTACGGGCAGGAAGTCGTCCGTGATGAGCATGCCGTCTCCCTCGACCCGCCGGTGCACTCACCCGAACGCTACCTGCCCGACCGGGCACGGTTCAGGCGGTCAGCACCAGTCCCAGGTAGGACAGCGTGGTGACGACCTCCACCAGGGCGCCGAGGACGTCGCCGGTGATGCCGCCGAAGCGGCGTACCAGGTGCCGCAGGAGCCCGGCCGCGACGGCGAGCGCGCCGAGCACGGCGAGTGGCCCCTGCCACGGGCGGCCCGGCACCGCGGGCGCGGCCAGCAGCGTCACGGCGACCGCGCCGACCGCCAGGGCGCCCCACCCCACCGTTCCGGCCACCAGCGCGCCCAGCCCGTCCGGCCGGGCCGTCGGCACGCCGCGGCGGCACGCCAGGCCGGCGGCGAGCCGCCCGGCCGACGTGGCCGCGACCACCCCGGCGAGCGCCGCCGGCGCGTCCCGACCGGCCAGCTCCGCCAGCACGGCGGTCTGGAGCAGGAGTACGACGACGAGCGCGACCACCCCGAACGGCCCGATGTCCGGCTGCTTCATGATCGCCAGCGCGGCGGGTCCCCGCCGGTACGAGCCGAGCGCGTCCACGGTGTCGGCCAGCCCGTCCAGGTGCAGGCCGCGGGTGAGCAGCGCGCCCAGCCCGACCGTGACCCCGGCGGCGACCAGGGGCGGGGCCAGCGCCCCGGCCAGCAGCAGCGCCCCGCCGAGCACCGCGCCGAGCAGCGCGCCGACGGCCGGGGCCAGCGCCATCGCGGTGCCGGCCGTGACCCGGTCGACCCGGCCGGCGCGGACCGGCGCGGTGGTGAACGTGGTGAGCGCCAGCCGGACGCCGTCGGCGAGGCGGGGCTCAGTCGGCACGTCGGCCGGGCGTGACCGGCTCGTCGGACCCGATCGTGGTCGGACCCGGCCCGGCCGGCGCCGGCTCGCCGAACGCCGGCTCAGCCGACTCGGGCTCGCCGAACGCCGGTTCGCCGAACGCCGGTTCGGCAGGCTCCGGCTCGTCCCGAGGGGTGGACGGCTCGGGCTCGGCGTAGCTCTCGTCCTCGGCGCCGCCCAGCGACGGGTGCACCGGCAGGGTGGCGGCGAGCGTGAGCGCCGAGCGCAGCAACGGCAGGGCGGCCAGCGCGCCCGCCCCCTCGCCCAGGTCGAGGCGCAGGTCCAGCAGCGGCGTCAGGCCGAGCACGTCGGCGGCGAGCCGCACGCCGGGACGGCCACCGTGGTCGGGCAGCAGGCACCAGTGCCGCGCCTGCCCGGCCAGGTCCCGGCTGACCATGCCGGCGGCGGTGCCGACCGGGCCGTCGAGCAGCACCGGAACCCGCCGGGCGGTCGCGCCGAGCAGCACGCCGGTGGCCATCGCGATGTCGCCGCCGCCCAGCTCGGCCAGGACGTCCTTGGCCTCCCGGGGGGAGCGCCGGGTGCGGTGCAGCGCGTCCCGGACGGCCGCGCAGCGGACCATCCAGGCGTTGTCGTCGATCTCGCCCTGGTCGTTGACCACACGGCCGAGCACCGCCGGCGGCTCCGCGCCGGCGGTGGCCGCCAGCACCGCCGCGGCAGCCGCCTCGGCGCCGGCCCCGCAGGCCGCCAGCACCAGCAGGTGTACGCCCGCGTCGGCGGCCTGCTCGGCCAGCCGCCAGCCGTAGCGCAGCGCCGCCTCGACCTGGTCGTCGGAGAGCGCCGGCCCGTCCTCGAACGGCGCCGACGTGGGCGCCTCGACGACCTGGAGGCTGGCGCCGTTCTCGGCGGCCAGCCGGGCCAGCGCGCCCCGGCCGGCGCGGGCCTGCCGGGCACGGCGGGCCGACTCGCCGGCCACCGTGCCGGCCGACGCGCCGCCGGAGTGGTCGCCGTGCAGCAGCAGCACCCGCACGGTGTCCCACGGGCGCGGGGTGGAGGTGCCCTGGGTGGCGGCGGCGAAGCCGACCACCTGCTCCAGCACTCCCAGACCGGCGCCGGGCAGGTCCAGCGTGGCGAGCCGGTCGACCGCCTGCGGGCCGGTGTAGTCGTCGGGCATCGGCAGTTCCATGCCGGGCTGGATGACCAGGCCGGTGGCGATCATCGGCAGCGCCATGGTGGGCGCCGCCCAGTCCTCGGCGTCGGCCGGGCCGGCGGTGGAGGCGGCCGGCAGCGACGTCGCCGCCGGGGTGAGCACCTCCGGCAGCGCCGCGTCGTCGACGCGCTGACGGGCCGACGTCGCGGTGGCCGTCGATCGCGTGGCGGTCGGGGCGGCGTGCGCCCCGACCGGAGCCGGGCCGGCCGGCTGGTCCCACGGCGCGGCCTGGGCCGACGGGGTGGTCTGGTCCGCCGGAGTGGTCTGGGCCGAGGTCGCGGCCGGGTCCGTCGGGGTGGCCTGGATCGGCGCGGTGGGGGGCTTGAGCCAGGCGGTCTGCCCGGCCACCACGAGCGCGACCGCGTCGCAGGCGTCGGCCACCGCCCGGTTGGTCGCGCCCAGCGCGTCGGTGAACGCCCGGCCCAGCGGGGTGGTGGGCACCAGGGACAGACCCACCTCCGGGCTGACCAGCACCAGCCGCGCCTCGCTCGCCCGCACCGCGGCGGCCAGCTCGGCGATGGTGGCGGTGTCGTCGGCCGGCTGGTGCGCCGGGTCGAGCAGCACCGTGACCCAGCCGCCCAGGTCGTCCACGAGCAGCGTGTCGTTCGGGCCGGCGGCGGCGATCACCTCGACCAGCCGGCCCGGGTCCGCGGCGGTCTCCTCGGTGGTCCAGCTGCCCGGCCGCCGGGCCCGGTGCGTCGCGAGTCGAGCCGCCCACTCGGTGTCGTCGGGCTCCCCGGCGGGGGCGGTGGCCACGTAGCGGACCATGGGCGCGTCGGCGACCAGGGACTCGGCGAACCCGGACTTGCCGGAGCGGATACCGCCGAGCACCAGGAGGGTGTGCCACCCGTCAACGGACATGCCCGTACCTTAGTTCTCCCGCTCCGGGTCCGGGCACCTCGGCCCCGGGGCTTGCGATTGGTGCGCCCGCGGGCCGCCGCGCGACCGCGATCGCTCGACGGGCGGGTCAGTCGCAGTGCTCGAAGCCGCTGCCGTAGGACGCGCCGCCGGCCGAGCCACCCCATTTCACGCAGACGCCGCCGGCGGTCGCGCGCACCGGGCCGGCGTAGTAGCGGTAGCCGCCGCTCTCGGTCTGCCGCCCCTCGCCCTTGACCTGCAGGTACGTGCTGACGGTGGTGATCTGCCCGACGTCGGCGTCCTTGAGCGTCACCACGCAGTTGGCCCCGGCCGCGCTGCTGTGGAGCAGGTAGACCCGCCCCTGCCGAATCCCACCCCTGGTCAGGATGGCCGAATCGATCACCTGGTAGCCACCGCCGCACACCTGGACGGCCGTGTACGGGTTCGGCTGCGGCGTCGGGTCGCCGGTCGGCGTGGGCGCACCGGTGCTCGGGTCGTCTCCGTCCGATTCGCCGGCCGGCGGCGCGGAACGGCTCGGGGTGACCGACGGCGACCGGCTGGGCCGCCCGGTGCGGCTCGCGCCCGGCGTCGCCGGTCCGGCGCCGCTCGGGGACACCGGCGCCACGGGGGAGGGGACCGCGGACTCACCCCCGAGCGCGGTCGGCTGCGCCCCCGGTGACGGGTGGTCGGGAGAGCGGAGCGCCACCACGACCACGGCCGTCAGCACCGCGACCAGCACCAGGCCGCCGGCCCCGACAAGCGCCATCGACCGCCGCCCGGGCCGTGCCGGTTCCCGCCGCGTCACGGATCCGCCCTCCGGCCCCGGCGGGACCAGGGGCGCCGGCGGGGCGCCCGTGGGGGAGACGGGTGCGGGTGGTAACGGCGGGCCGTCCGCGGGATCCGTCCCCGCTGCCGGGCGGCCGGGCGGCGCGGACGCACACGGTCCCGGGGTGGTCGGGCCGCTCACCGCCCACGGCGGGCGCGGCGGGACCGGCCCGCCCGCGAGCGTGGCGTCCCGCGCGCCCCGCGCGCCCTCGGCCAGGGCCGCCGCGGTCGGGAAGCGGTCACGCGGGCTCTTCGCCAGCGCCCGCGCGATCACCTCGACCACCGCCGGGGGCGTGGTCGGCGGCAGCGGCGCCGGCTCGTCCTGCACGTGCCGCATCGCCACCTGGATCGGGTGGTCACCGTCGAACGGCGGCCGGCCGACCAGGCAGTAGTACGCCACCGCGCCGAGCGCGTAGACGTCGGTGGCCGGCGAGACGGGCTGGCCGGAGGCCTGCTCCGGGGACATGTACGAGGCGGTGCCGAGCACCATGTGGGCGGCGGTGAGGCCGGCCATGGTGTGGGCCCGGGCCAGGCCGAAGTCGACGAGCACCACCGTGCCGTCCCGTTTGACCAGCAGGTTTCCCGGCTTCACGTCGCGGTGCACGATGCCGGCGAGGTGGGCGGCGTGCAGCGCCTGCGCGGCCTGTTCCACCACCGACATGGTGGACGCCGGGTCGAGCCGGCCGGCCTGCCGCACCCAACTCGTCAGCGGGCGCCCGTCCACGTACTCCATCACCAGGTAGCTGACCCGGCTGTCGCCGGCGAGCGTGGCGGAGCCGAAGTCGTGCACCTGCACGATGCCGGGGTGGCGCAGCGCGGCGAGCATCCGGGCCTCGGCGCGGAAGCGGGTGGTGAACTCCGGGTCGGCGAGCAGCGACGGCAGCATCACCTTCACCGCGACGACGCGACCCAGCAGCGTGTCCGTGCACTTCCACACGGCGCCCATGCCGCCGGTGGCGATGCGCGCGTCCAGTCGGTAACGGTCGCTGAGCATCGCTCCTGAAGTCAGCACCGCGCCACCGTACCGGCCCCGTCGATATGGCGGCGGGCCGTCGCGGGGACGGCCGACTAGGCTTGCGGGGGTTTTGGGCGTCCCACGGGACGACGGCGGCGAGGGGAGACGCGGCATGGCGTGGAGCTGGCGGTACGAGGGCACGAACGGCGACCTGGTCGACGGGCCGGGTGAGTCGTTCCCGAGTCAGGCGGACGCCGAGTCGTGGATCGGTCAGACCTGGCGGGAGCTCGCGACGTCCGGCGTCACCTCCGTCGCCCTGGTCGAGGACGACCGGGTGGAATACCGGATGAGCCTGCAGCCCCCGGCCGAATGACCGGCTACGACCGCCCGGGCGACCCGTTGGTCCTCGGCGTGCCCCGGGCGGCGTTCCGACCGAGCCCGATCTTCCTGGCCCTGGTCGCGCTCTTCGTGGCCGGCGGGGTGATGACCTGGAACGGGTACGGCAACGTCCGGTTCGACATCTTCCTCTTCGTGGTCGCCGGCTGGCTGGTCTCGCTCTGCCTGCACGAGTACGCGCACGCCGTGATCGCATACCGGTCCGGCGACCGGGACATCGCGCACCGGGGCTACCTGACGCTCAACCCGCTGAAATACACCAGCCCGCTGCTGTCGATCGTGTTGCCGGTGGTGGTGCTGCTGCTCGGCGGCATCGGCCTGCCCGGCGGCGCGGTCTGGGTGGACCGGCACGCCATTCCCGGCCGCCTGCGGCACACCCTGGTCAGCCTGGCCGGGCCGGCCACGAACGTGCTGTTCACGCTGCTGTTGATCGCGGCCGTGAACTGGGGGCCGTCGTTGGGCGGGCCGCTGGAGTTCTGGGCCGGCGTCGGGCTGCTCGCGTTCCTCCAGCTCATGGCGAGCGTGCTCAACCTGCTGCCGGTGCCCGGTCTGGACGGCGGCAACATGATCCAGCCCTGGCTCAGTCCCGCCTACCGGCGGATGTACGACCTGTTCGCCCCGTACGGATTCATCCTGCTCTTCGCGCTGCTCTGGAGCCCGCGGATCGGCGGCGCGTTCTTCACCGGGGTCTTCGCGGTCGGCGACGCGCTCGGCCTGCCACGTGACCTCTATCAGATCGGGTTCTACCTGATCCGCTTCTGGCAGGGCTGACCGCTGTCGCCCCCGGGCCGGCGTCGCGCCGGCCCGGGGACGACGGGTGTCACGGACGCTGCGCCGGGCTCACGGTCTTCGCCGGGTCCCGCTCGGTGACCGGCTCGACGATCTCGTCGATCGCCTTGAGCAGGCCGGCGTCGAGCTTCACGCCCGCCGCCTTCACGTTGTCGTGCACCTGCTCGGGCCGGGACGCGCCGATGATCGCCGAGGCGACGTTCGGGTTCTGGAGCACCCAGGCGACGGCGAGCTGCGGCATGGTCAGCCCGGCCTGCTCGGCGATCGGCTTGAGCTGCTGCACCCGGGTGAGCACGTCGTCGGTGAGCCATTTGGCGATGAAGTCCGCGCCGGACTTCTCGTCGGTGGCCCGGGAGCCGGCCGGCGGCGGCTGGCCGGGCAGGTACTTCCCGGAGAGCACACCCTGGGCCATCGGCGACCAGACGATCTGGCCGACGCCCAACTCCTCGCTGGCCGGGATCACCTCGGTCTCGATGACCCGCCACAGCATCGAATACTGCGGCTGGTTGGAGATCAGCGGGATGCGCAGCTCGCGGGCGAGCGCGTGCGCCTCGCGTAGCTGTGACGCGGTCCACTCGGAGACGCCGATGTAGTGCGCCTTGCCGGCGCGCACCACGTCGGCGAACGCCTCCATCGTCTCGTCCAGCGGCGTGCTGACGTCGTAGCGGTGGGCCTGGTAGAGGTCGACGTGGTCGGTCTGGAGGCGGCGCAGCGAGCCGTCGATCGACTCCATGATGTGCTTACGGGACAGGCCGCGGTCGTTGCGGCCCGGGCCGGTCGGCCAGTAGACCTTCGTGAAGATCTCCAGCCCCTCGCGACGCTCGCCCTTCAGCGCCCGACCGAGGACCGACTCGGCCCGGGTGCCGGCGTAGACGTCGGCGGTGTCGAAGGTGGTGATGCCGCTGTCGAGGGCGGCCCGCACGCAGGCGACCGCGGCCTCCTCCTCGACCTGCGAGCCGTGGGTGATCCAGTTGCCGTACGAGATCTCGCTGACCATCAGGCCGGAGCGGCCCAGGTGTCGGAATTCCATCCCTCGACCCTAGCCCCGCGCGGACGCCGCCGCCGTGTGGCGCTCAGCCGGGCAGCAGGGCGTCGCGCATCCGGGCGCCGAGCCACGTGCGGAAGCTCTCCTCGGCCCACCCGCACCGGTGCACGAGCGCCGCGTAGTGCGCCGGGTCGTTGTAGAACCACAGCCCGTCGACGACGGGTTCGACAGGCGTGTCGGGCCGCAGCGGTCCGTCGACGGTGAACAGATGGTCGACCACCATCCGGGCGCCCGCGCGCCGGTTGCGCAGCAGCGTCTCCCACAGCTCGGCCACCTCGGGCGCCTCGTCCGCCGCGCGGCGCACGGTCTCGAACGCGCCGGCGGCCCGGTGGCCGATCAGCGTGCAGACCCCGGCGTACGCGTCGAGCACCGCGCCCTGGTCGCGCGCCTGGAACACGGGCTGGAACCAGGGGCGCCGCGCCACCGGCACCGGCTCGTCGTCGCCGGCGAGGGCCTCGTCGAGCACCTGGCGCAGCAGGGCGGCCTTGGAGCCGAACGCGGCGAAGACCGTGGGCCGGGCCACCCCGGCCGCGGCGGCCACGTCGGCCAGTGACGTCGTCGCGTAGCCGCGTGCCACGAAGAGCTCGGTCGCCGCCCGTACCACGGCTTGACGGGTACGCCTGGCGTTCTCCTCGCGCACCGTCGAGCGGTAGGCGCGGGTGGGTCTTCCGTCCTTGACTCCAGCCATGTCCCCGCCATACTAACTACCTATTCACTAGACGCCAGCTATCGAATATTGAGCTGTCCATCCAAAACGGGAGGCCGCCGTGTCCATCCGCCCCTACCTGCTCGGTCCCGACGACGGGGAGGCCTACTGGTTCCTCGGCAACCTGTGCACACTGAAGGCCGGCGGTCGGCACACGCGGGAGCGGCTCACCGTCGCCGAGTTCGTGAACCCGCCCGGCTTCGCCCCGCCGCTGCACCGCCACCGGGTCGAGGACGAGATGTTCTACCTGCTCTCCGGCACCGCCCGGTTCCACTGCGGCGGCGAGGTCCTCGCCGCCGGCCCGGGCGACTTCGTCCTGCTGCCGGTGGGACTGGCGCACAGCTTCGTGGTCGGCCCGGACGAACCGCTGCGCGCCCTCCAGATCACCACCCCCGCCGGGTTCGAGCGGTTCGCCGCCGAGGCCGGCGTGCCGGCGCCGCAACGCCGGCTGCCCGACCCCGGGCCGGTCGACCCGGTGGCGCTCGGCCACGCCGCCGCCCGCAACGGCATCGACCTGCTGGGCCCGCCCCCGTCGGCGTGAACCCGGCTCAGAGCACCGGGCTGGTGTCGGCGAGCAGCCGGTCGATCTCCGCGGCCACCGCGGCGCGGCCCGGGTGCACCGGGTCGATCAGCGGCTCGCCGCGCCGGTCCAGCGCGCCCCAGCGGCCCGAGTCGACGGTGACCAGGAACGCCACCGGGTGCACCACGAGCGTCGGATACGCGGGCGCCACGAGCATCCGGCCGGCGCGGTCCACCACGCCCCGGCGGCCGGACACCTCGACCACGGCCAGTCCGTCGGCGGTGAAACCGTCGAGCAGCCGGCCGTCGGCCAGCGGCGTGCCGAGGCCGTGGTAGCGGGTCGGCACCACGACCTCGCCATCCCGGTTGACCGCGCCCCAACCGCCGTTGCGCCGCACCGCGGCCAGGCCGTTGCGGAACGGCCGGACCTCCTCGTACCCGGGCGGGATCTTGACGATGTTCATCCGGTCGACGGCCATCCACCGGCCCGTGCCGTCCATCGACACCCACGACAGGCCCTCGGCGAAGCCGCCCACCGCCCGGTAGCCGTTGTTCGCCTCGATCAGCGCCGCCCCGGTGGTGTCGATCAACGCCCAGCGGGACGCCTCGGGGCGTCGTACCCAGGCCAGCCCCTCGCGGAACGGCTGCACCTCCGCGTACCGGTGGGTGATCACCAGCTCGCCGTCGGCGTCCGCGTACCCCCAGAGCCGCTCGGAGTCGTCGAACGTCGCCACCGGGTACCGCGGCGTGCCGAGCACCTCCTCCCGGCCACGCGGCGCCGGACCGAAGCCGTCACCGGCGGCCCGCGCCGCGACCGCGTCCAGCGCCACCTCGGTCCGCGCGTTCAACGCCGTGTCCTCGCCCTGGCGCAGGTCCAGCGCCCGCTCGAAGTGCAGGCACGCCTCGGTCAGCCGACCCTGGTCATAGCAGGAACGTCCGGCGTGCTCGTGCAGCAACGCGCGCAACGGGTCGGGCAGCTCCGACGAGTTCGCCTCGGCGAAGAGCCGGTCGGCCTCCGCGTGCTCGCCCCGCCAGCGCAGCACCTCGGCGAGGCGCGCGCGGGCCAGCGAGGTCCGCCGAAACTCGCCGGTGGCCTCCGCGTACGTCAGGGCCAGTCGCGCGTCGGCGACCGCGTCGTCATGGTCGCCGAGGATCCGGGACGCCACCGAGCGCAGGCTCAGCAGCCGGGCCCGGCTGCGGTTGTCGAGCGCGGTGCCGAGCTTGCCGGTGAGGCCGTCCCGGATCTGGCTCAGCTCCGCCGGATCGGGCGCCTCCTCGCGCAGCGTCTCCGGGTGCAGCCGCCAGTCGACGGCGGCCAGGGCCTGCTCCGGATCCACCGGCCGCGCCGGTACCGGCTCGACCGCCGGGTCGTCCGAGGTGTCCGGTCCGTCCGACCCGCTCGGCACGGCTGATTCGTCTGGTCCGTCCGGGGCGTCCGCCTCGGCGGTGTCGTCGGCCGCCGTCCCCGAACCCGGAGCGGGTGGGTACGGCGCCCCGTCGGTCCGGACCTCGTCGCCGGGCGCCTCTGTCCCCGGCGTCTGATCGGCCGCCTCGGGCCCCTCCCGGTCCACGCCGGCCGAATCTTCTTCGACAGTCGAGGTGCCGACCGGATCCAGTTCGACTGCTGTAGCGCTGACCGAGTCTGATTCGGCGGGAGTGGCGCTGACCGGATTGGGCTCGGCCGCTTGCGTGTCGGCCGGTCGCGTGTCGGCCGGGCCGGGCGCGCTCCCGTTCGCGTCGGCCGTAACCGGTTCCGTGGACGCGGTTCCGGCCGGAGCCGGTTCCGTGGACGCGGTGTCGGCCGACGCTGGTTCCGTGGGTGCGGTGTCGGCCGGCGCCGGTTCGGTGGGTGCGGTGTCGGCTGGCTCCGTGTCGGTCGTCGTCGTGCCGGTCGGGCCGTCGTCGGCCGGCGTGGGGCGCGGCGGGGCAGCCGCCGGCCGGGTGGTGTCCGTGGACACCCCACCGGCGTGCGGCGGCGGGGCGGCGTCCTCGACCGCCGGCGTGCCGGTGGATGACGGCTCCCGGCCGTCGGTACCTGGACCGGCCGCCTCGCCCTCCGGTCGCCGGGTGGGGTCGGGCAGGTCGGCAGCGCCGACCGGCTCCTCCGGGGTGGCGCGGCCGTCGGGTGCGCTTACCGGCCCGTCCATGCCGTCACGTCCGTCGCGACCGCCACCGGCAGCCGTCGGACCGGCGGGCGCACCCGACTGGTCGTCACGTGCGGCCGGAGCCGGCGGGACGACGCCCTCGGCGGGCGTGCCCGGGCCCACCGAGGGCGCCGGGCCGGCGGCGGGTGGGACCGGGCCGGCGGCGGGCGGGACCGGGCCGGCGGCGGGCGTCGGCCGAGCCGGATCCCGTTCGGGGGCCGTCTCCGCGTGGCCCGGTCGGAACCAGGGCTCCGGGCCGGCGGGCGTGGCCCGTGACGTCGGGCGGACCTCCTCCGCCGGCCGGCTGTCCCCGGTACGCCCGTTCGGGGCCGGGCGCGGCGGGGTGGGCCCAGGGTGCTCCGGGGCCGGGGCCGATCGGGACGCACCCGTGTCCCGCGTCTCCGGGCGGCTGTCCACCGCCGGCGTGGCCGATGCGGCGTGGGGCGGGCGACCCTCCGTGGGGCCGGTCCGGCTGGGCTGGTCCGGGCCGCCGCCGGGTGTCCGCGTCGGCGCGGGGCCGGGGTAGGCGGGCGGCGCAGCCGGGCGAGCCGGAGCGGCCGGGCCCGGTCCCGGGGGAGCGGACCGTCGCGGCTCCTCCGGGCGGGCCGGCGGTACGGGCCGGGGTGGCGTCTCGCCACCGCGCGCCGGGGCGGGCTCGTCGGGTCGGGCGGGCCACTGCTCCGGCCGGGGCCGGTACGTGGCGGGCGTCGCGGAGTCCGGCCGTCGCCCGACCTGTTCGGGCGGGAACCGGCCGGATTCGGGACGGCTCCCGGTCGCGGCCGGCCGGGTGTCCCGGGGCTCCGGGGGCGGGCCGGCGTGGTCCGGGCGGCTGGCGGGTGGCCTGGTGTCCCGGGGATCCGGGCGGAACCTGCCGACGCCGTCCTGGTCGGGGGTGCGACCGTCGGGTCGCGGAGCGTCGGCCGGGTGACCGTCCGGGCGGCGCCGCTCGTCGGGCCGGGCGGTCGGCTCGGCACGTGGTCGCCGCTCGACGACCGGCCACTCGCCCTGCGGGGCGTACGTCCGGTCGCCGGGCGGGCGCTGACCGTTCCACCGCTGGTCGACGGCGGGACGCGGGGTGCGGTGCCGGTCGGTGTCGGCGTGCTGCGGGGTGCGGTGCCGGTCGGCGTCGGCGTGCTGCGGGACGCCGTGCCGGTCGGTGTCGGCATGCTGCGGGACGCCGTGCCGGTCGGTTCCCGGGCGCTGCGGGGCGCGGCCGTGCCCGAGCGGCGGACGGTGGGTCTCGGTGTGGGCGGCCTCATCCCGGCGTGGTGCCCTGTCCTCCCACCGGTCGCCGGCTGGCTCGCGCCGGTCGGCCGGGGGACGCGCCCCCGGCTCACGCCAACCGTCCCGGGGCCCCGTGTCCCGCCATCCGCCGTGCGACGGCGCGCGCCGTCCGTCGGGGGAAGGCTCACGCCGCCACTCCGGCGACAGCTCACGCCGCCCGTCCGGCGAGGACCCGGACCGGTCGTCGGGGGCGGCCGGCCGTCGGGTGTCGGGCGCCGGGCTCCACCTCACGGTGGAGGAGCCCTCGCGTCCCTCCGCCCGGGCGCGCCGGCCCTCCGCCGGCCGGCGCTCGGACCAGCCCGGTGCGCCGTGCGGAGTCTCGTTCGGTTCCGGCACCCAGCCCGGCTCGGTCGGGACCGGCCGGTGCGGCGCCGCCCCGGGGCGGGTCCACCGCTGGTCGTGACGTTCGGGCCGCGCCTCGGCGGCCGGCCGCTGCCGGTCCTCGGACCGGGAGCGCCGGCCGTCCGTGACGTCCGGACGCTGCCCGCGCGGTCCGTGCGAGTCGGCGGGACCGACGGGGTACGTCCCCGGCAGGGCCGGACTGACCGGGTACGTGCCGCGGGACCCGGCCGGGCTGACCGGGTACGTGCCGCCGCGCCCGGCCGGGTACGTGCCGCGGGGGCTCGCCGGGCTGACCGGGTACGTGCCCACCTCGGCCGGGCTGACCGGGTACGTGCCGTCCGGGCTCGCCGGGCTGACCGGGTACACGCCGGCGTCCGACGTCGGGCTGATCGGGTGCGGGCTCGCCGGGCTGACCGGGTAGGCGTCGTCGGGAGCGGGGCTGACCGGTCGTACCTCGGCCCGCCCGACCACGGCCCGGCGGCGCGGTGGAGGCGTCAGGTGTTCGAGGCCGATGTCGCCCGGGTAGCGCTGCCCGGGGAACTGCGGCTCCCACTCGTGGGTGGGCTCGAGCGCCCAGGCCGGTTCCGCCGGCTCGCGCCAGCTACCCCAGCCACTCATCGGCAGCCCCTCCCGCGGCTCGCGCGGCGCGGCCCCGGAACCGGCTCGCGTCGCTCGCTCACGGCGGTGTCACCTCGTTGGAAATTGTCGCGCTCGGGCGGCGGACGTGCCGGTAGAGTCGCCCGGTCCGGCATGTCCTGGCTGCGGAAGGAGGGTAACGGCGTGGGCTCGGTCACCGCCACTGTGCCAGCTCCCCCGGACGCACACGTTACCCCATGGTTTCGGACATTCGGCGCGATAGTGGCGGCTGGTTTCCGCCGGCACGCCACCTACCGCCAGGTGGCCCTGGCCGGCCTCGTGACCAACACCGTGTTCGGCTTCCTGCGCTGCTACATCTTCCTCGCCGCCACCGACGCGGCCGGCACCGTGGCCGGCTACGACCGGGCCCAGCTCGGCACGTTCGTCTGGGCCGGACAGGGGCTGCTGGCGGTCATCGCCATCTGGGGCTGGACCGAGCTGGCCGACCGGATCCGCTCCGGCGAGGTGGCCGCCGACCTGCTGCGGCCGGTGCACCCGGTCACCAGCTACCTCGCCATCGACCTCGGTCGGGCCGGGTTCGCCGCGCTCGCCCGGCTGGTGCCGCCGCTGGTGATCGGTCCGTTCTTCTTCGCGGTCCACGTGCCCCGGCACCTGGCGACGGTGCCGCTGTTCCTGCTCTCCGCCCTGCTCGCGGTGGTGGTCTGCTTCGGCTGCCGCTACCTGGTCAACGCCACCGCCTACTGGTTGCAGGACGTGCGGGGTCCGATGATCCTCTGGACGCTTGGTTCGGGCGCGCTTGCCGGCCTCTACTTCCCACTCGGTTTCCTGCCCGGCTGGTTGGAGGCGACCCTGCGGTACGCCACCCCGTTCCCCAGCCTCCTCCAGGTCCCGCTGGACGTGCTCGTCGAGCGGGAGCCGATGTCGACCGGCCTCGGCCTGGTCGGGGTGCAACTCGGCTGGGCGGTGCTGCTGCTGGCGCTCTGCCGGCTGGTCCAGCGGCGCGCCGAGCGCCGCCTGGTGGTCCAGGGTGGTTGAGCACGCCGGGGTGGCCGGGCACAGGGGGGTGCTGCGGGCGTACCGGTCGCTGCTCGGCGCGCAGGCGCGGTCGCAGGCGGCGTACCGGACGTCGTTCGTGGTCGACCTGGTCGGCAACGTGGGCGCGACCGTGTTCGACGTGGTCACCGTCCTGGTCCTCTTCGGGGTGACCCGCGAGTTGGGCGGCTTCACGCTGCGCGAGGCGCTCGTCGTGGTCGGGCTGTCGTCGTGCGGTTTCGCCGCCGCCGACCTGCTGGTCGGCAACATCGAGCGGCTGCCCACCTACGTCCGCACCGGCCTCTTCGACGCGGTGCTGGTCCGCCCGCTCGCGGCGTTGCCCCAGTTGCTGCTGATGGACCTGCCGCTGCGGAAGGCGTCCCGGGCCGGGTTCGGGCTGGCCGTGCTGCTGTTCGCGCTCGCGTCGGCCGGGATCGACTGGACGCCGGGGCGGGTCGCGTTGGCCGTCCTGGCCCCGCCGGCCGCGGTGGTCTTCTTCGGCTCGGTCTTCGTCACCACCGCCACGGTGTCGTTCTACTGGGTCGACTCCGGCGAGCTGGCCAACTCGGTGACCTACGGCGGGCGCGACTTCACCTCGTACCCGATCACCGTCTACGGCGGCTGGTTCCGGGCGCTGTTCGCGTACGGGATGGGGTTCGCGTTCGTCAGTTACCACCCGGCGCTGGCGCTGCTTGGTCGCGCCGACCCGCTCGGCCTGCCGCCCTGGGTGGGTTGGGCCTCGCCGGGCGTCGCGGTGGTCGCGGCGGCGGTCGCCGCCCTGGCCTGGCGGGTCGGGGTCCGTCACTACCGGAGTACGGGGTCATGAGCGTGATCGAGATGGACGGGCTGCGCAAGGAGTTCACGGTCCGGGTCCGGGCCGGGCGGCTGCGCCGCGAGAAGCGGACGGTGACCGCGGTCGACGGGGTCGACCTGCGGGTGGAGCGTGGCGAGATGCTCGGCTACATCGGTCCGAACGGCGCCGGGAAGTCGACCACGCTGAAGATGCTCACCGGCGTGCTGACACCGTCGGCCGGGCGGGCGCGGGTCTGCGGGCTGCGGCCGGTGGCCGACCGGACCCGGCTGGCGTTGCGCATCGGGGTGGTCTTCGGGCAGCGGTCCCAGCTCTGGTGGGACCTGCCGCTGCGGGACTCGTTCGACCTGCTGCGGCACATCTACCGGGTGCCGGCCGGCGAGCACGCCGCCCGGCTGGCCCGCTGCCGGAGCCTGCTCGACCTGGACGAGTTCCTGGACATCCCGGTCCGGCAGCTCTCCCTCGGCCAGCGGATGCGCGGCGAGCTGACCGCCGCGTTGCTGCACGGCCCGGAGGTGCTCTTCCTGGACGAGCCGACGATCGGGCTGGACGTGGTCAGCAAGCAGGCGGTCCGCGGTTTCCTGGCCGAGCTGGGCGGGGCCGGTGACACCACGCTCGTGCTCACCACGCACGACCTGGCCGACATCGAACGGCTCTGCCGGCGGCTGGTGGTCATCGACCACGGTCGGGTGGTGCACGACGGCTCGATCGCCGAACTGCACCACCGGCACGGCTCGCGCCGCATGGTCGTCGCCGAGATGGAGTCCGCGTTGCCCGAGCCGCCGGTGCTGCCCGGCGCGCCGGTGCTGCGGACGGAGGCGGACGGGCGGCGGCTGGTCTTCGCGCTGGAAGAGGCGAGCGTCGCCGAGGTGGTGGCGGCGCTGGCCGGCCTGACCACGTTGTGCGACATCTCCATCGTCGAGCCGGACATCGAGGAGGTCGTCGCCCGCCTCTACCGCAGTGAAAGGAGGGGGCCCCTGTTAACGCCTGGCGTATAGGAAGGGGCCCCTCTTAACACTCCGCTCAGACCGGGTCGCCGATCGCGACCCGGGGGGCGGGGGCGCGCATCTTGCGGAACGTGATCGACCGCATGATCGCGTAGAAGTAGAGCGAGCCCAACTTCTCGGTGCTCCTGGGGAAGCGCTCGCGGACCAACTTCTTGATCTTCCGGGTGATCAGCACCGAGTCGACGAGCACGCCGAGGGCCAGCGCGCCCCACAGCAGGTTGGACAGCAGCCGCACGATCGGCGGCATGGCCTGGTTGGACCCGACCAGCACGATCAGCGCGCCGCCGAAGAACCAGGTGCCGACCGTACGCCGCGAGTCGACCACGTTGCGGGCCAGCAGGCGCTCCGGGCCCCGGTCACGCGGGCCGCCCTCGCGCCGGAACTCGGCGGCGGACTCGGCGCGTGCCGCGCGGCGCTGCTCCCGGGCCTCCTCCTTGGTCAGCGGGCGGGCCGGGGCGGTCGGCCGGCGACCGGCGGCCGGGCGCTTCGGGGTGGTCACCCCCAGCTCCTTCTTGCTGGGCGTGTAGCCCCGAGGACGGGCGGCGGCGGACTCCTCGTCGGTCGTCACCGGGGTGACGGACTCCTCGACGAGGTCGGCGGGCTTGCGACGAAACAGCGACGGCACGCCGGCAAGGGTAGCCAAACGGTCGGGCCCGGCGCACATCGCGGTGCGCCGGGCCCGGGAAGACGCGGTCAGGGGCGCTCGACGTGCGCGCCGAGGTCGGCCAGCTTGGCCTCGAAGTCCTCGTAGCCCCGGTTGATCAGGTCCACGCCGTACACCCGGGAGGTGCCCTCGGCGGCCAGGGCCGCGATGAGGTGGCTGAACCCGGCCCGCAGGTCCGGGATGATCAGGTCGGCCGCGTGCAGCTTGCTCGGGCCGGCGATCACCGCGGAGTGCTTGAAGTTGCGCCGGCCGAAGCGGCACGGGGTGCCGCCGAGGCAGTCCCGGTAGACCTGGATGTTGGCGCCCATCGTGTTCAACGCCTCGGTGTAGCCGAGCCGCTGCTCGTAGACCGTCTCGTGGACGATCGACAGGCCCCGGGCCTGGGTGAGCGCGACCACGAGCGGCTGCTGCCAGTCGGTCATGAAGCCGGGGTGCACGTCGGTCTCCAGGGCCACCGCGTTCAGCTCACCGCCCGGGTGCCAGAACCGGATGCCGCCCTCCTGGCCCGGGTCGCCGAGCTTCGGCGGCCGGGCGTCGGTGACCTCGTACTCGCCGCCGACCGACCGGAAGATGTTCAGGAAGGTCATCATGTCGGCCTGCTGCGCGCCGAGCACCTCGACGTGGCCGCGGGTCGCCAGCGCCGCCGCCGCCCAGCTCGCCGCCTCGATCCGGTCCGGGATCGGCCGGTGGGTGTAGCCGTGCAACTGCTTGACGCCCTGGATCTCGATCACCCGGTCGGTGTGGACCTTGATGATCGCGCCCATCTTCTGCAGGATGCAGATCAGGTCGATGATCTCCGGCTCGACGGCCGCGTTGCGCAGCTCGGTGACGCCCTCGGCCATCACGGCGGTGAGCAGCACCTGCTCGGTGGCGCCCACGCTCGGGTACGGCAGCGCGAACTTGGTGCCGTGCAGCCCGTTCGGCGCGGACAGGTGCAGGCCCTCGGGGGTCTTGTCGACGGTCGCGCCGAACTCGCGCAGCGCCTGGAGGTGGAAGTCGATCGGGCGGGGGCCGATGTGGCAGCCGCCCAGGTCGGGGATGAACGCGTGGCCGAGGCGGTGCAGCAGCGGGCCGCAGAACAGGATCGGGATCCGGCTGGACCCGGCGTGCACGTTGATCTGGTCGGTGCTGGCGCTCTCGACGTTGGACGGGTCGAAGACCAGCTCGCCGTCCTCCGTGCCGTCGGTGACCTTCACCCCGTGCAGGCCGAGCAGCCCGCGGACCACCTCGACGTCGCGGATCCGTGGCACGTCGAACAGCCGGCTGGGTGTGTCGCCGAGCAGGGCGGCGACCATCGCCTTGGACACGAGGTTCTTCGCGCCGCGCACGCGGATCCGCCCTTCGAGCGGAGTGCCTCCGTGTACGACCAGGACGTCGTCGGTCAACGCAACCTCCAGCGCGTTGGGTACTGCCGTGTAGGTGAGGGTCTGCAATGGTTCTCGCTACCCGGATCGCGGCCGCCGGAAAACCGGCCCGCATGTGTCGTCGCCCCGGCAGCATAGCCCTCCGTGACGAAAATGGAATCGGTCACATCACCAGCGGGGGCACGAACCGGGGCTTCCGGTGCACATACGTGCCAGTCAGGTTACCGACGGTGATCAAGCGCCCGGCAGGGCGAGCATCTGGTCCAGCGCCGCCCGGGCGTGTCCGGCGGTCGCGGAATCGACCGTGATCTGGTTGACCACCCGACCGGCGACCAGTTCTTCGAGCGCCCAGACCAGGTGCGGCAGGTCGATCCGGTTCATCGTCGAGCAGTAGCAGACCGCCCGGTCGAGGAACATGACCTGCTTGTCCGGGTGGGCCAGCGCGAGCCGGCGGACCAGGTTCAGCTCGGTGCCCACGGCCCACGCCGAGCCGGCCGGCGCCGCCTCGATGGTCTTGATGATGAACTCGGTCGAACCCACCAGGTCGGCGGCGGTGACGACCTCGTGCCGGCACTCCGGGTGCACCAGGACGTTGACGCCGGGCACCCGCGCCCGCACGTCGTTCACGCTGTCGAGCGTGAAGCGGCCGTGCACCGAGCAGTGCCCCCGCCACAGGATCATCTTCGCGTCGCGGACCTGCTCCGGGGTGAGCCCGCCGCCCGGCTTGTGCGGGTCGTAGAGCACGCAGTCGTCGAGGGAGAAGCCCATCTCCAGCACCGCCGTGTTGCGGCCCAGGTGCTGGTCGGGCAGGAACAGCACCTTGCGGCCCTGCTCGAACGCCCAGTCGAGGGCCCGCTTGGCGTTGGACGAGGTGCAGACCACCCCGCCGTGCCGGCCGACGAAGCCCTTGATGTCGGCGGAGGAGTTCATGTACGTCACCGGGACGGTGTCCGCCGCGACGCCCAGGTCGGTCAACGTGTCCCAGGCGGTCTCGACCTGCGACAGGACCGCCATGTCGGCCATCGAACAGCCGGCGGCGAGGTCGGGCAGGATCACCTTCTGCGCGTCCGTGGTGAGGATGTCCGCGCTCTCGGCCATGAAGTGCACGCCGCAGAAGACGATGTATTCCGCGTCCGGGCGGGCCGCCGCCTCCCGGGCCAGCTTGAACGAGTCGCCCGTCACGTCGGCGAACTGGATGACCTCGTCGCGCTGGTAGTGGTGGCCCAGCACGAACACCTTCGTGCCGAGCGCGGCCTTCGCCGCCGCCGCGCGGGCCACCAGGTCGGGGTCGCTCGGCGCGGGGAGGTCACCCGGACACTCCACGCCACGCTCGGTGGCGGGATCGCTGCCGCGGCCGAGAAGCAGCAGCGCAGTGGCGGTGTTGGAGGGCTCAACCCAGGTCGACGTCACGACCCCATGGTCCCACAGCCCGGCCGCCGCGCAGCCGCCCGCGATGTGGCCTGCCACACTGCTCGGCATGCGCGTGCTGCTCTGCCCGGACAAGTTCGCCGGCACCCTGTCGGCCCCCGAGGTGGCCGCCGCGATCGCCGAGGGCTGGCGAAGCGTCGCCCCCGGTGACGAACTGCTGGTGAAGCCACTCGCCGACGGCGGCCCCGGCTTCGTCGCGGTGCTCGCCGGGGCGCTCGGCGGGCGGCGGATCCCGGTGCCCACGGTCGACCCGCTCGGCCGGCCCGCCGCCGGTGAGATCCTCCTCACCGACGACGGCGTGGCGTACGTGGAGAGCGCGCAGGCGTGCGGCCTGCACCTGCTGTCCGCGGCGGAACGGGACCCGAAGGCGACCACCTCGTACGGGCTGGGGCTGCTCGTCACCGCCGCGGTCGAGGCGGGCGCGCGGACCGTGGTGATCGGGCTCGGCGGCTCCGCCACCAACGACGGCGGCGCCGGGATGCTCGTCCCGCTCGGTGTCACCGGCCTCGACCCCGCCGGTCGGGCCCTGCCGTACGGCGGGGCGGCGCTGGCCGGGGTGGCCGCGCTCGACGGCGTACCCCGGTTGCGCGGTGTGGCGCTCGTCGCCGCCACCGACGTGGACAACCCGCTGCTCGGCCTGCACGGCGCGAGCAACGTCTTCGGCCCGCAGAAGGGCGCCGACCGGGCGGACGTGCTGCTGCTGGACGCGGCGCTGGAGCGCTGGGCGGACGCGCTGGCCGCGCTGCCCGGCTGCCCGCCGGGGCTCGGCGCGCTGCCCGGCGGTGGCGCGGCCGGCGGGCTCGGCGCGGCGGTGCTGGCGCTCGGTGGCCGCTGCTCCTCCGGCATCGGCCTGGTCACCCGGGCGGTCGGCCTGGACGCCGCGCTGGACGCCGCCGACCTGGTGATCACCGGGGAGGGTTCCTTCGACCACCAGTCGCTGCGCGGCAAGGTCGTCGCCGGGGTGGCCGGGTCCGCCCGCGACCGCGGCGTGCCCTGCGTGGTGCTGGCGGGACGGGTGAGCACCGGCCGGCGGGAGGCCGCCGCGGCCGGCGTCACCGAGGCCTACAGCCTGGTCGAGCACTTCGGCGGCGAGGAGCGTGGGGGAGTGGCGGCGGCGATGGAGCGGCCCGCCGAGGGGCTGCGGGCGCTCGGCGCCCGCCTGGCCGGCCAGTGGAGCCGCTGACCGGTTCCGCTGGTCACGCCACCGGGTGGGCGCGCCGGCAGCGGCGTACGATCGGAGACGGACCACCGGGAATACTGGCGGACGTGCGGCGTTGGCCAGTACGTCCGGACCTCATACCGCGCAGGGAGACTTCCACGTGACCACGCCAGCGCAGACCGAGTCGACCGAGGCCACGCCGGCCCCCAGCACCGTCGTCCTGACCGACGTCGCGGCGCAGAAGGTCAAGGCCCTGATCGAGCAGGAGGGCCGCGACGACCTGCGGCTCCGGGTCGCCGTGCAGCCGGGTGGCTGCTCCGGCCTGCGGTATCAGCTCTTCTTCGACGAGCGGTCGCTCGACGGTGACGTCGTCACCGACTTCGGCGGTGTCGAGGTCGTCGTCGACCGGATGAGCGCCCCCTACCTGACCGGCGCGACCATCGACTTCGCCGACCGGATCGACGCCCAGGGCTTCACCATCGACAACCCGAACGCCGGCAACTCCTGCGCCTGCGGCGACTCGTTCAGCTGAGTCGACACCGCCGACGCCTGACCTGGCGGCGGGGCCCGTCCCACCGGGGGCGGCCCCGCCGCTTTGTCATGGCTGGTCGGTGTCCGGCCGGTGTCGTCCGGTTGTGCACCCGGCGACCGACCGCCGTTCGGACGGCCGGGGCGACCGGTAGGCTGACCGCGCCGTGCTCCCGACCACGAGGGTTGACATGAAGATCGCCGTAACCGGCTCGATCGCGACCGACCACCTCATGAGCTTCCCCGGCCGCTTCGCCGACCAGCTCATCGCCGACCAGCTCGACAAGGTCTCGCTGTCCTTCCTCGTCGACGAGCTGGTGCTGCGGCGCGGTGGCACGGCCGCCAACATCGCGTTCGGCATGGCCCAGCTCGGGCTGCGTCCGGTGCTGCTCGGCGCCGTCGGCGCGGACTTCGCCGACTACCGCTCCTGGCTGGAGCGGCACGGCGTCGACTGCGACTCGGTGCACGTCAGCGACGTGGCGCACACGGCCCGCTTCGTCTGCACCACCGACACCGACATGTGCCAGATCGCCTCCTTCTACGCCGGGGCGATGAGCGAGGCCCGCAACATCGAGCTGGGCCCGGTGGCGCAGCGCCTCGGCGGTCTCGACCTGGTGCTGGTGAGCGCCAACGACCCGGCGGCGATGATCCGGCACTCCGGCGAGTGCCGGGACCGGGGTTACCCGTTCGTCGCCGACCCGTCGCAGCAGCTCGCCCGGATGGACGGCGCGGACGTGCTCGGCCTGGTCGACGGCGCGGAATACCTGATGACCAACGAGTACGAGAAGTCGCTGCTGCTGAGCAAGGCCGGCCTGACCGACGAGGAACTGCTGGGCCGGGTGAAGGTGCGGGTCACCACGCTCGGCAAGCAGGGGGTGGAGATCGCCGGCCGGGAGATCGACGTCATCCGGGTGCCGATCGCCCGGGAGATCCAGGCGGTCGACCCGACCGGCGTGGGCGACGGCTTCCGCGCCGGTTTCTTCGCCGCGCTCGACTGGGGGGTCGGGCTGGAGCGTGCGGCCCAGGTCGGCTGCCTGCTGGCCACGCTGGTGCTGGAGAACTTCGGTGGCCAGGAGTACGAGGTCCGCCGGGACCTGTTCGTGAAGCGGCTCGCCGAGTCGTACGGGGAAGCGGCCGCCGAGGACGTCCGGCCGCACCTGCTGTGAGCGAGGCGGCCGGGCCGGTGCTTGTCGTCTTCGCCGGGCTGCCCGGTGTGGGCAAGAGCACTCTGGCCGCCCAGGTCGGCGTCGCGCTGCGCGCCCCGGTCCTGCCGGTCGACCCGGTCGAGCGGGCGCTGGCCCGGCACGGCCTGGTGGGCGACGGGCCCGGGACGGCCGCGTACGGCGCGGTCGCCGGGCTCGCCGAGGTGCAGCTCGGCCTGGGGTTGAGCGTGGTCGTGGACGCGGTCAACCCGGTGGCCGGCGCCCGCGGCCTCTGGCACGACCTGGCCGAACGGACCGGTGTGCCGCTGCGGTTGATCGAGGTGCACTGCGGGGACGAGGCGGAGCACCGACGCCGGATCGAGGCCCGCCCACCGGCCGAGCACGCGACCGTGACCTGGGAGCAGACGCTTGTGCGCCGCGCGGAGTACGAGCCGCTGATCGGCCCGCGTCTGGTGGTCGACACCGCCGTGGCGACCGACCCGCTCCCGGGGATCCTCGCGTACCTCACCTGACCGCCGCCGCCGTGTTAAGCGGGGCCCCCTCCTCTACCGGAGGCGTTAAGCGGGGGCCCCTCCTTGCACCCGCACGTCGTAGGCGGGGCCGGCGGTCGGGTGGGACTCCAGGAACTCGTGGCCGCGTAGCCGGCACCAGGCCGGGATGTCCACCGCCGCCGCCGGGTCGTCGGCGAGCACCCGGACCACCGCGCCGGCCGGCAACCCGGGCACCCGGCGGGCGAGATTGATCACGGGCAGCGGGCAGCGCTGACCCCGGCAGTCGAGCACCTCGTCCGGTTCGCTCACAGGCCGGTCACCCCCGCCTGCGCCCGCAGGTCCGCGACGATCCCGGGCAGCTCGGCCAGGAACCGCTCCACGTCCGCCCCGGTGGTCTCCCGGTGCAGCGACACCCGCACGTTGCCGTGCGACAGCACCCCCATCGCCTCCAGCACGTGCGACGGGCGCAGCGTCGACGAGGTGCAGGACGAGCCGGAGGAGACCGCGAAGCCACGCCGGTCCAGCGCGTGCAGCAACGCCTCGCCGTCGACGTACAGGCAGGAGAACGTCACCAGGTGCGGCAACCGGTCCACCGGGTCGCCGACCACCTCGACGTCCGGCACCTCCGCCGCCACCCGGGCCCGGATCCGGTCCACCAGCGGCGCCAACCGGGCCGCCTCGGCCGCCGCGTCGGCCACCGCCGCGCGCAGGCTCGCCGCCGCCGCCACCACCGCCGGCAGGTTCACCACCCCGGGGGTACGCCCCGACTCCCGCTCGTCGGCCGGGTAGGGCGACTCCCACCGGGTGCCCTTGCGCACCACGAGCAGGCCGACGCCGGGCGGCCCGCCCCACTTGTGCGCGCTGGCGGTGAGCACCGACCAGCCCGACGGCAGCGGCGCCCGGCCGACCACCTGCGCCGCGTCCACGTACAGCGGCACCCCCGCCTCGGCACACAGCTCCGCCGCGGCGGGCACCGGCTGCACCGTGCCCACCTCGTGGCTGGCCCCGATCAACGCCGCGAGGGCCACCCCGGGCGCGGCCACCGCCGCCGCCCAGGCGTCCAGGTCCAGCCGGCCCGACCGGTCCACGGGTACGGACACCGCCGCACCGCCGGCCGCCGTGTGCCGCTGGGCGGCGTGCAGCACCGCCGAGTGCTCGATCGCCGAGTGCGCGAGCGTCGTACCCGCCCGCCGTCGCCCGGCCAGGCCTCCGAGCACGGCGGCGTGCGCGGCGGCCGTACCGCTGGGGGTGAAGGACAGCTCGTCGGCGCGGACGCCGAGCGTCTGCGCGGCGGCCTCCCGGGCGGCGTCGAGGAGTTGGCGGGCCCGGCGGGCCGGCGCGTACAGCCGGGCCGGGTCCGCCCAGCCGTCGTCCAGGGCGGCCAGCATCGCCTGTCGCGCGACCGGATGGAGCGGGGCGGCGCTGGCGGCGTCCAGGTAGACCGGCGAGTCACTCATGACGCCCCACGCTATCGCCCGGGTACGCCCAAGATCCCCCCGATGGGGGCGGACAGTGACCCCAACACGGTCAGGCCGGTCATGGTCGAGTAATCTGCGACCGTCGGTGACGCCTTTGCCGTCGGTGTCAGGGAAACAACCGCCGCGGCGCGCTAGGGAGGCAGGACCAGGTGGTCGCAAGGAGTTCGGAGGTACGGCCGTCGGCCGTACGGCACAGCGCTTCCCCGGGTGCCGGTGGGCGTCGGCGTGGTGCTGGTCGGATCGCCGGGCTCGGTCTCGGCGCGGCGGCGCTGCTGGTCTCGCTCACCGGCTGTGACGTCGGTAAGACGTTCGGCGGGTTCGGCTGGCCGCAGGGCGGCATCACGCCCGAGTCGCACCGCATGTACGACCTGTGGATCGCGTCCTGCATCGCGGCGCTCGCCGTCGGCGTGTTCGTGTGGGGCCTGATCTTCTGGTGCGTGGTCCGCTACCGCAAGCGCGGCAACGAGCTGCCGGTGCAGACCCGCTACAACCTGCCGATGGAGTTCCTCTACACCATCGCGCCGATCCTCGTGGTCTCCGTGCTCTTCTACTACACGGCGGTCGTGCAGACCGACGTGGTGAACGAGTCGAAGAACCCCGACGTCACCGTCGAGGTCGTCGCCTTCAAGTGGAACTGGCAGTTCAACTACCGCGACGGCCAGGGCCGCGACGCCAACACGGTCGCCTCGGTGCTGGGCACCAGCGAGGTCATCCCGGTGCTGGTGCTGCCGAGCGGCCGGTCGATCCGGTTCGAGGAGCAGAGCCGCGACGTCATCCACTCGTTCTGGGTGCCGGAGCTGCTGTTCAAGCGCGACGTCATGCCGGGCAACATCCGGAACACCTTCGAGGTCTCCAGCATCGACACCGAGGGCGCGTTCGTCGGCCGCTGCGCCGAGCTGTGCGGCAGCTACCACGCGTTCATGAACTTCGAGCTGCGGGTCGTCTCACCGGAGAAGTACGAGCAGTTCCTGGCCGCCAAGAAGGACGGCCAGTCGACGCAGGACGCGCTCAAGGCGATCGGCGAGCCCGAGTACGCCACCGAGACGAAGCCCTTCGACACGCGGCGCAACACCGCCAACTTCAACCCGTCCGACGCGACGGCCGGCGCGGGAAGCTGAGGGGTCCGGTATGAAGACCGAGTGGAAGATCTTCACCATCATTTCGGTGTTCCTCTTCGGCGCCACGATGCTCTACGGGCTGTGGACCTGGGGCGAGAGCGGCGCGGTCGAGTGGGTCGGCACCGTGGCGCTGATGCTCTCGGGTCTGCTCACCTCGATGTGCGGCGGCTTCTTCTGGTTCGTCTCCCGCCGCATCGACCTGCGTCCGGAGGACCGGGCCGACGGCGAGATCGCCGACGGCGCCGGTGAGATCGGCTTCTTCAGCCCGGGCAGCTACTGGCCGTTCGGCCTGGCCCTGGCCGCCGCGATCGCCGGCCTGGGGCTCGTGTTCTGGCAGTTCTGGCTGCTGGGGCTGGGCCTGGTGGCGGTGGTCTTCGCCGCGTGCGGGCTCCTCTTCGAGTACTACTCCGGCACCCGCCGCACCGCCGAGCACTGACCCGCACGTCTCGCCGCAGGCCCGCGCCCCCTCCGGGGTCGCGGGCCTGCCGCTTCCCACCCTCTCGCCTCCCCCTGCCCCGAGCGCCGGCCTCCCGGGGCTCTCTCCCCGGGGCGCCTGTCCGCCACCAGCGTGGCGCGGGCTCGACAAGGGTGGGGGCGATGCCACGGGTAACGGGGATTCGACGCGAGGGTCGGCGTCGGTCAGAGATCTTGGTATGAAACGGCCCCTCCAGGGGCCGTTTCATACCAAGATCTACGCCGTTTCTCGGTAAGCGGGACGGGCCTCTCGGAGAGTGGTCGCGGATGGGGAGGGAGCGCAGCTGGCGCGGGCGGAGCCTGTGTGCGCCGGTGGAGTTTGCGCTCTGCTCGGCGGCGTAAGCCCGCTGCCTGCGCTCGCCGACCGTCCGCTCGGGCGGTGAGTGCCGTCCTCCGGACGGCCCTGCCCGTCCTCCGGACGGACCTGCCGGATTACGGTCGGTCGCCCTGCCCGGCGGTTGGTCGCTCGCCGATCCGGCGGCGTGGCGGTGGGGGAGGGCCGGGCTGCGGCGACGCCCGGCGGGTGGGGGCGGCGTGGCGGGACGGGTCAGGCGGCGTGGCGGCGGGAGGGGTGCGGTGCGCGCCGGCGGGCCGCGCTTGTCGTCGCCGTGCTCGCCACGGTCGCCGGGCGGAACGCGATCGTGGCGACCAGCACGGCCGCACCGCAGCCCGTGCACACCAGCTCGGGGCAGTCGGCGCCGTGCCCGTCGCCGCAGAGCGGCGCCTCGAACAGCACGACGCCCTCGCAGGTGTCGCAGTAGAGCTCGCGATCCGACACGGGCGTCTCCTCTCGCTCCGGGTGCCGGCGGTGGCGGGGAGCCGTCGTCCCCTGTGGAACCATCGCCCGAAAGCGGAAAATTACTCCCCTGTAGTTTGGCATGCGGGTATGACATCCACCCGTTCAGGCGGTGCGCGCGACGTCCAGCCAGCGGTCCAGCACGGCCGCGGCGGCGCCCGAGTCGATCGACTCGGCGGCCCGGCCGAGGTTGGCGCGAAGCGCCTCGTGCAGGTCACCGTCGAGCGGCCCCTGGGTCGCCAGTGCCGCCGCGGCGTTCACCAGCACGGCGTCCCGCACCGGGCCGGTCTCGCCGGCCAGCAGCCGCCGGACCACGTCGGCGTTGTGGACCGCGTCTCCGCCCCGCAGGTCCGCCAGGGTGGCCCGGGGCACCCCGAGCTCCGTCGCGTCCAGCAGCACCTCCCGGACGGCGCCCTGCTGGGCGACCCAGACCCGGGTCGGGGCGCCGGTGCTGAACTCGTCCAGCCCGTCCTCGCCGCGCAGCACGATCGCCGAGTCGCCGCGGGCCGCGAAGACGGCCGCCATCACCGGCGCCATCCGCCTGTCGAAGCAGCCGACCGCAGCCGCGTGGGGTCGCGCCGGGTTGGTCAGCGGGCCGAGGAAGTTGAACGCCGTGGGGATGCCGATCTCCCGCCGTACCGGGCCGGTGTGGCGCATGCCGGGGTGGAACCGGGCGGCGAAGCAGAAACCGATGCCGGCCTCGGTGACGCAGTGGGCCACCTGCTCCGGCGTCAGGTCGAGCGGCACCCCGAGCTGCTCCAGCACGTCCGCGGTGCCGCAGGAGGAGGAGGCGGCCCGGTTGCCGTGCTTGACCACGCGCACCCCGGCGCCGGCAGCCACGAGCGCCGCCATGGTGGAGATGTTGACCGTGTGGGCGAGGTCCCCGCCGGTGCCCACCACGTCGAGCGCGGTGGACCGGACGTCCTCGGGCAGGTGCACCGGCACCGCGCGGGTCAGCATCGTCTCGACCAGGCCGCCCAGCTCGGTCGGTGTCTCGCCCTTGGTGCGCAACGCCACGACGAACCCGGCGATCTGGGCCGGGGTGGCCGAGCCGGCCATGATCTCGCCCATCGCCCAGGCGGTGTCGGCGGTGGAGAGCTCCTCGCCGCGCAGCAGCGCGTTGAGCAGAAGCGGCCAGGTCCGATCGCCCATGGCGGGCCTCCCGAGCGGCGTGAGTGAAGCGGTGGGGCGCGCCACGGCCGCGTCGCCGTGGCGTCGGGGGATGGTGCCGCGGGGGTGGATCAGGCCGCGGCGTGGGTGCGGCGCAGCAGCTCGGCCACGGTGCTGCCGGCGGTCACCGGGTCGAGCGGGTGGGTGAGCGTGGCGTCGACCTCGGCGTACGCGGCCAGCCACCGGTCGGCGGCGCGGGCCAGCACCACGCAGGTCGGCGGCGCGTCGTCCCGGTCGTCCTTGATCTGGCGGGCGATGCCGATGCCGCCGCCGGGGCTCGCCTCGCCGTCGAGCAGGAGCAGGTCGATCTCGTAGTCGTCGACCAGCCGGACGCAGCCGGCGTAGTCGGCGGCCTCGACGAACTCGATCTCGATGCCGGGCGCCGGGCGGGTGCCGACGGCGAGCCGCATCCGGTCCCGGACCTTCGGGTCGTCGCTGTAGAGCAGGACGGTGCAAAGACGATCGCTCATCGTGACGTGGCTCCCACCTCGTAGCTGCCCGCTGATCGTAGCGGGCGTCACATTCAGCCCGTGGGCCCGGCCCCGGCGCTCGCCTCGGCGGCGCGTTCGCGGGCCTCCTGGCGGTCGAGTTCGCGGTCCAGCCTGCGGGCCTCGCGCTCGGACTGCTTGATCCACTGCATCACCAGCACGGCGAGCATGGTGACGCTGACGAATTCGCCGCCGGCCCAGAGGATGCCGCCGGCGACCACTTGGTCGTTGCGAGGATCGGACCAGGCCAGGCTCAGCGACGGGTACCAGTCGCCGCCGAGCAGGGTGGCGCTCTGCATGATGGTGAGCCCGAGCACGGTGTGGAACGGCACGGACAGCAGCATGAGCAGCGCGCGGGCCGGGTACGGCCAGCGGCCGGGCAGCGGGTCCAGGCCGAGCAGCGGCCAGAAGAAGACACAGCCGGTCAGGATGAAGTGGGCGTGCACCAGCTCGTGCGCCCACTCGTGCCGGAGGGTGAACTCGTAGAGGCTGGTGAAGTAGAGCACGAACGGGTTCGCCACGAAGATGGCGAACGCCACAAGCGGGAAGCTGTAGATCCGGGCCACCCGGCTGTGCACGACCGCGAGCAGCCGCTTGCGGGGGCGCACCGGCAGCGTGCGCAGCGCCAGCGTCACCGGGGCGCCGAGGGCCAGGAAGATCGGCGCGACCATGGCCAGCACCATGTGCTGGACCATGTGCACGGAGAGCAGAGCGGTGTCGTACGCGCCGAGCCCGCTGACCGTGACCAGGGCGATGCCGCCCAGCCCGGGGCCGAGGAACGCCACCGTCCGGAGCACCGGCCAGCGGTCGCCGCGCAGCCGCAGCCGGTGCACCCCGTAGAGGTAGAGCCCGGCGGCGAGCACCAGGCCCAGGGTGAGCCAGCTCTCCAGCCGCGTCTCGGTGAGCACCCGGGCCACCGTGAACGGCGGCGGGGCGGCTTCGCCTCCCGCGGCCAGGGTCGCCGAGGTGGCGGCCAGGATCTGATCGACGTGCAGCACGCTTTTCAGCGTAGGTCAGGCGAAGCGGACGACCACGATCGGGCCACCGTGGGTGCGGGTTTGCCACCCCGCTGATCGTCGGTCCCGGTCAAGGGCAATAATGACCGCGTGACTGCGGCCCCAGCCATTGACAAGAGCCGGATCCACTCTCTGACGCGGCCGAACATGGTCAGCGTCGGGACGATCGTCTGGCTCTCCAGCGAACTCATGTTCTTCGCGGCGCTGTTCGCGATGTACTTCTCGATCCGCGCGGCGGCGCCGGAGCAGTGGGAGAAGCACACCGAGGTCTTGAACATCCCGTACGCGACCACCTTCACGGTGATCCTCGTACTCTCCTCGGTGACCTGCCAGCTCGGTGTCTTCGCGGCCGAGAAGGGCGACGTCCACGCCCTGCGCCGGTGGTTCACCATCACCTTCGTGATGGGTCTGATCTTCGTGCTCGGTCAGGCGAACGAGTACCGGAACCTGGTGCACGAGGGCGTCAAGATCAACGAAGACGGTTACGGCTCGATGTTCTACCTGACCACCGGCTTCCACGGTCTGCACGTGACCGGCGGTCTGATCGCCTTCATCATCTTCATGGTCCGGACCACCATGGGCCGGTTCACCCCGGCCCAGGCCACCTCGGCGATCGTCGTGTCCTACTACTGGCACTTCGTCGACGTCGTGTGGATCGGGCTGTACGCCATGATCTACTGGCTCCAGTGATCTTGGCGCGTCACGAACCGCGCCGCTGCTCCGTCCCCTGAGACAAGGTCCAACCGGTTAAGGACACAGGTCATGACTTCTGACAACGACCGCCGACGCGGTCTGCTCGCGCGACTGCGCGGGCGGCCCGTGGCGCGCAGCAGGGGCCGCCGCCGGCTGGGTGCCGCGGTCCGGCTGGCCGCCGCGCTGATGCTGGCCGGCGGCGCCTACACCGTTTTCGCCCCGGGCGTGCAGGCGCAGGACAACCCGCCCCTGACCGCCGCCGCCAACAAGGGCAAGGCGCTGTTCGACGTGAGCTGTGTGACCTGTCACGGTCGCAACGCCCAGGGCGTCGAGGGTCGGGGGCCGAGCCTGATCGGCGTCGGGTCGGCGTCGGTCGAGTTCCAGGTCGGCAGCGGTCGCATGCCGATGGCCCGGCAGGAGGCCCAGGCCATGCGCAAGCCTCCGCAGTTCACCGACGAGCAGGTGCGCCAGCTCGGCCAGTACATCCAGGAGCTCGGCGGCGGCCCGCAGGTGCCGTCGGGCAACCTGCGTGACGGCGCCAACATGTCCACCGGCGGCGAGCTGTTCCGGATCAACTGCTCGCAGTGCCACGCCTTCGGCGGTGGCGGCGGCGCCCTCTCCTCGGGCAAGTACGCGCCGAGCCTCAAGCCGGCCAGCGACCGGCAGATCTACGCCGCCATGCTGAGCGGCCCGCAGAACATGCCGGTGTTCGGCGACAACCAGATCACGCCGGCGGAGAAGGCGGACATCATCGCCTACATCCAGGAGACGCTGAAGAACGACCAGGACCAGGGCGGTTTCAACCTGGGCCGGTACGGCCCGTCCACCGAGGGCCTGGCGATCTTCCTGGTCGGCATCGTCGCGCTGGTCTTCGCGAGCCTGTGGATTGCGGGTAAGTCGTGACCCGTCCGAACGTCTGTATCATTGCCCTGGTGCCGGCCACCGGCGCCACCCGTAGCGAGGTGACGGCATGAGCACCCACACCGAGCACCAGGCCCCGCAGGGCCGGGAGCCGGTCGACGTGAACGACCCCCGGCTCTCCCGGTTCGACGTCGTCCTGGAGGGCGCCCGTCGGGACGACATCGAGATCGTCCACTACGAGGAGCAGGTGGTCCCGGGCAGCCGGGCCGAGCGCCGGCTGACCCGTACGGTCGCCCTGATGTTCCTGCTGACCGGCGTCGCCGCCACCGCCTTCCTGGTGATCTACATCTGGTGGCCGTGGCAGTGGGAGGCCGGCCGGGGCGGCGACAAGCTCTACACCCCGCTGCTCGGCCTGACCCTCGGCCTGGCTCTCCTCGGCATCGGCTTCGGCATCCTGACCTGGGGCAAGAAGCTGCTGCCCAAGGAGGTCTCGATCCAGGACCGGCACGACCAGGCGGACAACCCGGAGGATCGCAAGATCACCGGCGAGACCATGCTCTACCTGGCCGACGAGCTGGGTGTGAAGCGTCGTCCGCTGCTCGGCATCTCGCTGCTCGCCGGCCTCGCGCCGGTCGGCGCGGTCGCCGCGGCGCCGCTGATCGGCGGCCTGATCGAGCAGCCGCACAAGAACAACCAGATGTTCACCACCGGCTTCGCGCCGGCCGAGGGCGGTGCCAAGATCCGGCTGATCCGCGAGGACGGCCGTCCGATCCGCCCGGCGGACGTCAGCGTCGGCGGCCAGCTCACCGTGTTCCCGGGGATCGAGGGCGGGGTCAGCAACAAGCACGCCGACTCGCCGACCCTGCTGATCCACCTGCGTGAGGACGACGCGCAGAAGTCGCGCACCGCCAACGAGCGCAAGGGCCGCGGCGACTTCATGTGGGGCAACTTCGTCGCATACTCCAAGATCTGCACCCACGCCGGATGCCCGGCGAGCCTCTACGAGCAGCAGACCAACCGCCTGCTCTGCCCCTGCCACCAGTCCCAGTTCCTCATCACCGACAACGCCAAGCCGATCTTCGGCCCGGCGAACCGGCCGCTGCCGCAGTTGCCGATCGAGGTGGACGAGGAGGGCTTCTTCGTGGCGAGGTCCGACTACACCGAGACCATCGGTCCCGACTTCTGGGAGCGGCCATGAAGCGCCGAAAGTTCGATGCGGCCGCGCTGCCGGCCAAGACCGCCGGGGCGGTGGAGGACCGCTTCCAGGTCGCCACGCCGCTGCGCAAGCTGCTGAACAAGGTCTTCCCCGACCACTGGTCCTTCCTGCTCGGCGAGATCGCGCTCTTCTCGTTCGTGGTCCTGCTGCTGACCGGTGTGTTCCTGACCTTCTTCTTCGAGCCGGCGATGACCGAGGTGACCTACGACGGCAGCTACGCGCCGTTGCGGGGCACCCCGATGTCCGCCGCGTACGCCTCCAGCCTGGACATCTCGTTCGATGTCCGGGGTGGCTTGATCATGCGGCAGATGCACCACTGGTCGGCGCTGCTGTTCATGGCCGCGATCGTGGTCCACATGCTCCGGGTCTTCTTCACCGGCGCCTTCCGCAAGCCGCGTGAGACCAACTGGATCATCGGCTCGCTGCTGTTCTGGGTCGGCTTCCTGGCCGGCTTCACCGGCTACTCGCTGCCGGACGACGGCCTGTCCGGCACCGGTCTGCGGATCGCCTCCGGCATCATCCTGTCGATCCCGGTGATCGGGTCCTGGGTCAGCTCGTCGATCTTCGGCGGGGAGTTCCCCGGCACCATCATCATCAGCCGCTTCTTCATCGCCCACGTGCTGCTCATCCCGGGTCTGCTGGTGGCGCTGATCAGCGTGCACCTGGGCCTGGTGTTCAAGCAGAAGCACACCCAGTGGCCCGGCCCCGGCCGGACCAACGCCAACGTGGTCGGCGAGCGGATGTTCCCGCGCTACGCGCTCAAGCAGGGCGGCTTCTTCATGGTCGTCTTCGGCGTGATCGCGCTGATGGGCGGCCTGTTCCAGATCAACCCGATCTGGTACTTCGGCCCGTACGAGGCGTGGGTGGTCTCGGCGGCCAGCCAGCCCGACTGGTACGTCATGTTCCTCGACGGCTCGACCCGACTCATGCCGGGTTGGGAGATCAGCATTCCGATCGGCGACGGGTACGTCATCCCGCCGTTGTTCTGGCCGACGGTCGTGCTCCCCGGCGTCCTGGTGGGCCTGTCGACGATGTACCCGTTCCTGGAGGCACGCCGCCTCAAGGACTACCGGCACCACAACCTGCTCCAGCGCCCCCGGGACGTGCCGGCACGGACCGCGGTCGGCGCCATGGCGGTCGCCTTCTACGTGGTGCTGACGCTCTCCGGCGCCAACGACGTGATCGCCGACAAGTTCCACATCAGTTTGAACGCGATGACGTGGGCCGGTCGGGTCGGCCTGCTCGTGGTGCCGCCGCTCGCCTACTACGTCACCTACCGGCTCTGCCTGGGTCTGCAGCAGCACGACCGGGAGGTGCTGGCCCACGGCGTGGAGACCGGCATCATCAAGCGGCTGCCCGACGGCCGGTTCGTCGAGGTCCACCAGCCGCTCACGTCGGCCGACGGGCACGACGGCCACGCGCCGGCGCTCGACTACGCCGGCTGGGTGGTGCCGAAGAAGATGAACCGGCTCGGCGCCCTCGGGCCGGCGATCCGGGGCTTCTTCTACCCGATCGAGAAGCCGGCCGAGGCGCCCGTCTCGCCGGGTCACCCCCCGGTCGAGCCCCGGGGAGAGCGGGAGGAGATCAGCAGCGGCGAGAGCCGACGCTGACCTTCCGGGTACGACTGACCGTGGCGCCCGCCGGAGTCCTCCGGCGGGCGCCACGTCCCGTTTCCGGCCGGTCGGAGCCCCCGTCCGACACCTCGCGCGCCCACCGCCCCCGCCCCGGACGGGTGGAATCGCAGGAATAACCCCGGTCAGCCGGGTATCCGTGCGGTCCGACGTCTCATGGGGGAGGAACGTATGTGGGGAATCAAACGCCTGGGCCTGCTGGCCGCGCTGGTGGTGGTGGGACTGGCGCCGGCCGCCGCGACGCAGGCGGCGGCGCAGCCGTCGACGCAGGACACCCAGTATCTGCAGGCGTTGCACCAGGTCAACCTGTTCGAGATCACCGCCGGTAACCTGGCCGAGCAGAAGGGCCGCAACCAGCAGGTCAAGGACCTGGGCAAGATGTTCGTCACGGACCACACCCAGCTGGACCAGACCGTGAAGTCGACCGCCCAGCAGCTCAACGTGCAGTTGCCGGCGGACCCGACGGCCGACCAGCAGAAGGTCCTCGACAAGCTGAACGGCCTCAACGGGGCCCAGTTCGACAAGGCGTGGGTGACCGCCCAGCTCGCCGGCCACGTCCAGGCGATCCAGGCCACCCAGACCGAGATCTCACAGGGCTCCGAGCAGTCCGTGGTGCAGATCGCCCAGGATGCGCTGCCGGTCCTTCAGGCGCACTACGACGCGCTGGTGGCCCTGGCCCAGACCCTGGGCGTCCCGGTGCCGCAGACCAGCGGCAGCGGCACGCCCAGCCCGGGCGGCACCGAGTCGCCGGGGACGGGCGGCACCGAGTCGCCGGCTCCGGGCGGCACCGGGACCGAGGAGCCCGCTCCGGGCACCACGGAGACCCCGGCGCCCGCGCAGAGCTGACCAGCCGCGACGGCCGACGGTGGCCGGTCCGCCCGCACCCGGGCGGACCGGCCACCCGCGCGTCAGTCGGTGTTTTCGAGCCCGATCGCGAACGCCGCCTCCAGGTCGTGCTGCGAGTAGGCGCGGAACGCGATGTGCGACTCGGTGTTCAGCACGCCGGGCACCTTGGAGATGCTGCCGGCGATGACCTGGGCGATCTGCTCGAACTCGCGGACCCGGACCATGGCGATCAGGTCGACGTGCCCGGCCACCGAGTAGACCTCGCTGACGCCGGGCAGGTTGGCCAGGTTCTCGGCCACCTCGGGAATGGAGTCGGTGGCGCAGTCGATCAGCACGATCGCGGTGATCACGGGACGTTTCTCCGTTCGTCGGCGACGAGGCCCATGCTAGTGCGGTGCGGTCACCGCGCGGCCGGGACGGTCAGGTCGGCGCCGGCCCGGATCACACCGTCGAGGCGTTCCCCGGCGGCGACTGTCGCACCCGGCCAGATCACCGACCGGTCCACCGTGCCGTGCACCCGCGCGCCCGCGCCGACCACCGAGCGGGTGACCGGCCCGTCCACCGTCGCGGCCGGGTCGACAAGCCCGTCCGGGCCGGCGGCGTGCAGGTTCGCGGCCAGGTAGTCGGCCGGCGTGCCGGTGTCGTAGAACGTCCCCCGGTAGGAGACCACGGTCAGCGCGCCGGCCGCCTCCGCCGGCCGCCACACCGCCCGGACCAGATCACCGAACTCCGGCGGCAGGTCGCGGACCAGCCGCCAGGGCAACAGCGAGAACCCGACGAAGCGGTGGCCGGCGAAGGTGCCGGGGGCGTCCGGGTCGTCCGCCGGCTGACCGAGCAGGCGTACGCTCCGCCCGTCCCAGCCGTCGAGCAGCGCGGCCACGTCCGCGCCGGGCGGGGCCGCCGGGTCGGCGAGGTACGCGTCGGCGTTGCCGACAAGCACGCCCCGCCCCGCGATCCAGTCCCGCAGCCGGCCCACGCCGCCCGCGGTGCCCAGCGGATCGCCCGGCTCGACCGACAGGTGGGCCCGGTCACCGACCCGCTCGACCACCTGACCGCCCAGGTGACAGGCGTTCACCGCCACCCGGTCCGGGCCGGTCAGCCCGAGCCCCGCCAGCCGGGCCAGCGCCCGGTCGAGCAGCGGCACGTTCCCGACCGGGCAGAGCGCCTTCGGCACCCGCTCGGTCAGCGGTCGCAGCCGGGTGCCCTCGCCGGCCGCCAGCACCACCGCGCACACCCCGACGCCCGACGCCGGCCCGCTGCCGGTCGCCGGGTCGTTTCCGGTCGTCGGCTCGCGACCGGCGGTGGGGGCATGCGCCGTCGGCCGCGTGGCGTTCGCGCGCGGGCCGGTCACGTGGCCGGTGGCGTCGCCGGCGGGACCTCGCCGGCGCGCGGGCCGATGCCGTAGTGGGCGAGCAGGTTGGCGGTGGCGCGGCTGAGCCGGGGGAGGTCGTCCAGCGGGTGCCAGGCGGCCTCGAGGACCTCCGCCCCGTCCACCGCCAGCGCGGTGCGCGACGCCGGCACCTCCGCCTCGAAGACCATGTCGACCCAGCCCTTGGCGTGCACCACGGCGTTCGGCACGGCCGGCCGGAGCAGGTCGGGGGAGAGCCGGATGCCGGACTCCTCGTGCAGCTCCCGGGCGGCGCCGGCCACCGGCGCCTCACTGCGTTGCAGCAGGCCGGCCGGCAGGCTCCAGCTGTGGCCGGGCGGCTGGCGCAGCAGCAGGATCCGCCCCGCGCCGCCGGCCTCGGTGTCCCGGACCAGCGTGACCGCGCCCACGATGTATTTCGGGACGGCCAGCCGGACCAGCCGCCGCCGCAGCGGGACCGGGAGCCGGTAGAAAACCCGGTAGCCGAAGGCCCGTCCGGTGGCACGCGCGCGGGGGATCATGCCGTCCAGGCTAGTGGCCGGCGGGGCGGGGCGGGTGAATGCCCCTCGTGTCACTGCCTGTGGTCGACCAGGTCGATCAGCTGCCGGACCACCGTGTCGGGCTCGACCGAGCGGTCGAAGACGGCCACCAGCAGCGTCTCCAGGTCGGGATAACCCAGCTCCTCGGAGAGCCGCAGCAGCGGCAGGTCGCTGGCGAGGCCCCGGTTGTGCGTACGCAGCGCCAGGCCGATCGAGGCCCGGCCGAGGCGGACCTTGTCGGCGATCGAGATGCCCGGCTCGGTGTGCTCGGCGAACCACCTGTTGATCTGCATCTGCGCGTGCGGCGACTTGACGAAGCCCAGCCACTCCCGGCGCGGCCCGCGTGGCGCCGCGTCGGCCTCGAAGCCGCTCTCCGCGTCGCTCTCGGTGAAGATCTCCACCACGTCGCCCTCCTCCAGCTCGGAGGAGAGCGGGGCCAGCCGGCCGTTGATCCGGGCGGCGAGGCAGTGGTCGCCGCGTTCGGTGCCCAACTCGTACGCGAGGTCGACCGGCGTGGCGCCGGCCGGCAGCACGACCTGCCGGCCGTCGGCGACCACCTGGATCTGCGCCTCGGCCAGGTCGCAGCGCAGCGACGCCATGAACTGGGTCGGGTCGACGGTCCCCTGCTCCCAGTCGAGCACCCGGCGCAGCCAGGCCAGCTCGTCCGCCCGGGCGGCGGCCCGGTCCGCCGCCGCCGGGAAGCGGTAGTGCGCGGCCACGCCGTATTCCGCGGAGCGGTGCATCTCGGTGGTGCGGATCAGCACCTCCACCGTGCGGTCCTGCGGGCCGCAGACGCTCGTGTGCAGCGACCGGTAGAGGTTGTTCTTCGGGGAGGCGATGAAGTCCTTGAAGCGGCCCGGCACGGGACGCCAGAGCCCGTGCACGGCGCCCAGCGCGGCATAGCAGTCGGTCGGCGGGCCGTCCACCACGATGGCGATGCGGGGCAGGTCGAACGGGGCGGTGTGGTCGCCGGCGACGGTGTCCTTCCAGATCGAGTAGAGGTGCCGCGGGCGGGGGGAGACCTCGGCGTCCACCCGGCTGCGACGCAGCGCCACCCGGGTGCGGGCCACCACGTCGGCCAGGTAGGCGTCCCAGCCCGGCCGGTCGTGCACGAACCGGGCGATCCGCGCGTGCTCCTCGGGCCGCAGGTGCAGCAGCACCACGTCGTCCAGCTCGCGTTTGAGGGTCTGGATGCCCAGCCGGTCGCAGAGCGGGACCAGCACCTCCAGGGTCTTGCGGGCGATCCGCTCCCGGGAGGCGGCGGAGCGCACCCCGAGCGTGCGCATGTTGTGCAGCCGGTCGGCGAGCTTGATGACGAGCACCCGCACGTCCTTGCCCGCCGCCACGATCATCTTGCGGACGGTCTCCGCCTCGGCGGCCGTGCCGTAGAACGCCTTGTCGAACTTGGTCACCCCGTCGACCAGGTGCGCCACCTCGCGGCCGAAGTCCTCCTGGAGCGCCTGGAGCGTGTAGCGGGTGTCCTCCACGGTGTCGTGCAGCAGCGCGGCGACCAGGGTGGTGGTGTCCATGCCGAGGTCGGCGCAGATCTGTGCCACCGCGAACGGGTGGGTGATGTAGGGCTCGCCGCTCTTGCGGAACTGACCGCGGTGCATGTTGTCGGCGATCGTGTACGCCCGGCGCAGCACCGAGGCGTCGGCGCTGGCGTGGATGCCACGGTGCGCGCGGACCAGGGCGGTGACCGGGTCGCTGTCGGCGACGGGCCAGGCGAGCAGCGAGCGCAACCGGCGGGTGAGCGGCAGCTCTCCCTGGGTCGGAAGGGAGCCGCCCAGGGCGGCGCCGTGTCCGGCGTCGACGTCCACCTGGGACACCTCCTCACCCCGGCCCGCGAAATCGGGCAGGTCTGCACTTCTTTAACAGAGTAAGGGAGCGGAGGTAGTCCGATCGGTCACTTGGTCATGAGCGTTCGGTCGAGAGTTTGTGGGATCCGCCGTTCTCGGCCTTGGCCAGCAGGTCGCGGAAGCGCCCCGCACCGGCCACCGGCGAGGCCCATCCGGCGGTCGTCTCGACCAGGCGGGTCTCCGGCCGCTCCAACCAGGACAGGATCCGTTCGGTCTCCTCGGCGGTGGCGGCCGGCACCGGACCGTGCCCGGGCAGCACGGTCTCGGCGGTGGCCCGGATCGCCGTGATGGTCGGTCGCGGGTGGACACCCGGCGGGGACACCCCGGCCCCGGCCAGCCGACCGTGCCGGACCAGGGCCAGCTCCCAGCCGCCCCGGGCGGCCGGCCGGGCGGCGGCCAGCTCGGCGATCCCGGTCAGCGCGGCCAGGCGCTGCATCCGGACCGCCGCCCGCAGCACCGCGGCCAGCCGGGCGCGGACCACCGCCGCCTCCTCGTAGCGGTGGGCGGCGGCGAGCACCTCGATCCGGGCGAGCAGGGCGTCGACCACCACCGCGGGATCGTCCCGGGTGGCGGTGCGGAACGGGGCGGCGGCCCGGAGCTCGTACTCCTCCGGGGTGATCCGGTGCTCGCAGGGCGCCGGGCAGCGACCCAGCTCGGCCAGCGCGCAGGCCGGCATGGTGGTGCGGCGGGAGAGCCGGTGGGTGCACTGCCGCAGCGGCACCGCGTCGTGGAAGCCGGCGGCGGCCAGCTCGGCGGCCTGCTTCGAGCGGAACGGGCCGAGGTAGGCCACGTCGGTGGGCCCGAGGTCACGCACGACCGACAGCCGGGGGTACGCCTCGTCGGTGAGCTTCAACCAGACCTGGCGCTCCGGATGTTTCGACCGGCGATTGTACGGCGGGGCGTGCGCGGCGATCAGCCGCAGCTCGCGGACCTCGGCCTCCAGCGAGTGGGCGCACTCGACCGCCTCCACCCGCTCGGCGGCGGCGAGCATCTCGGAGATCCGGGCCCGCTTCTCGGCGGCGGTGAAATAGCTGCGTACCCGGGTGGCGATGTCGACGGACGTGCCGACGTAGAGCGGGCGGTCGTCGGCGGCCCGGAAGATGTAGACGCCCGGCACCTTCGGCAGCCCGTCGGCGAGGTGCCGCTTGCGGCGCTGGGTCAGGGTGACCGCGCGGGCGAACTCGATCGCCTCGCCGACGGTGTCGACCCGGTGCCCGCCCAGGCGGCCGATCAGCCCGTGCAGCACGTCGACGGTGGCCTTGGCGTCGTCGAGCGCCCGGTGGGTGGGCTGGGTGGCGGTGCGGAAGTAGGCGGCGAGCGTGCCCAGCTTGCGGTTGGGCACCTCGTCGCGGGTCAGCACCCGCCGGGCCAGCGCGGCGGTGTCCAGCACCCGCGGGTTGGGCCAGCGGTAGCCGTGCCGGGCGCAGGCGGCCTTGAGGAAGCCCACGTCGTAGGGAGCGTTGTGGGCGACCAGCACGGCGTCGGTGAGAAACTCCAGGAAGCTCGGCAGCACCTGCTCGATCGGCGGGGCGGGCAGCAGCATGGCCTGGGTGATCCCGGTCAGCACGGTGATGAACGGCGGGATCGGCACACCCGGGTTGACGAGCGTGGCGAGCACGCCCAGCTCCTCGCCGCCGCGGACCTTCACGGCGCCGATCTCGGTGATCCCGCCGCCGTCCGGCGCGCCGCCCGTGGTCTCCAGGTCGACCACCACGAAGGTGGTCGCGTAGAGCGGCAGCGCCGGGTCGACCCCGCTGCCCGCCCCCCGGTCCAGACCGGCCAGCGCCTCCTGGACGTACTCCGCACCCGTCACCCGCGGGACGGTAACGGCACGGTCCGACACTCCCGTCACTGCGCCCCCACCGTTACCACGGGGGTACGATGAGAGATCGGCTCACTCACCGGGCGGTGGGCCCGTTCGGGGTGGGAGACTTGCCACATGCCCCTCGCCGAGCCGCACGACGACCGCTCCTCCGCGGCGGAGCCGGTGGCCGGCGTGCCCGAGGCCGGTGAGGACGCGTCGGCCGTGGAGCCCGAGCCCACCCTTCCCGAGCCGGTTCGGCAGCGGATCGTCACGTTGACCGCCGCGGTGCTGCCCGGGCTGCCCGCCGACGAGGTGCCGGTGCCGCTGCGGCGGGTCGCCAAGTTCGCGCCGAACCGTCGCGCCCGGCTCGGCGCCCCGGTGATCGCCGCCCAGCTCACCGCCGATCCGCTGTTCCGGCAGCGGGTCACCGCCCGGGTGCTGGCCGACGCCGGTGACCTCGGGGCGGCGGTGGTGGAGGGCACCGCGCCGGCCGCCGCCGACCCGGTCGAGGTGGCCGCCCTGGCCTACCTGGCCCGGCCGCGGGGCTGGCGGGAGCTGATCGAGGCCAGCGGCGAGGCGGTGCGGGCCGAGGCGGACAGCGCGGTCGTGGCCGAGCTGGTCCGGGAGGCCGAGCAGCGGGCCAGCCGGGCCGAGCACGATCGGGCGGTGGCCCGGGTCGAGGCCGAGAAGCTCCGCGACGAGCTGGCCCGGGTCCGGGAGGAGCTGGGGCAGCTCCGCGAGGAGGCCCGCCAGTTGGCCCGTACCCTGCGGGAGACCCAGGCCCGGGAGCGCAAGGCCACCGAGATGGCGGCCACCGAGCGGGGCCGGGCGGCCCGCGCGGCGGCCGACGCGGACGCCGAGCTGCGCCGCGCCCGGGCCCGGCTGGCCGAGGCGGAGGCCGCGGCCGGGGTGGCCCGGGCCAGCGCCAAGGAGGCCCGCTCGGTCGACGACGCCCGGCTGTGGCTGCTGCTGGAGACGATCGGCCAGGCGGCCGTCGGGCTACGCCGGGAGCTGGCCCTGGATCCGGTGGACACCCTTCCGGCGGACTTCGTGGCCGACGCCTACGCCGACCAGCCGGGGGTCGCGCCGGCCGGCGCGTCGACGCGGGCCCGCGACACCGACGACCCGGCCCGCCTGGACCAGCTCCTCGCCCTGCCCCGGGCGCACCTGGTGGTGGACGGCTACAACGTGACCAAACGCGGCTTCGGCGACATGTCGCTGGAACAGCAGCGCAAGCGGTTGATCACCGGGCTGGGCGGGATCGCCGCGCAGACCGGGGACGAGGTCACCGTGGTCTTCGACGGCGCCGAGCGGATCCACGGGCTGCCGCCGGCGCCGCGCGGCGTACGGGTGCTCTTCTCCCGCAAGGGCGAGACCGCGGACGAGTTGATCCGCCGGCTGGTCCGCGCCGAGCCGGCGGGCCGGCCGGTGGTGGTGGTCTCCTCGGACCGCGAGGTCGCCGACGGGGTACGCCGGCACGGCGCGTACCCGCTGGGTGCCGACTCCCTGGTGCGGCGGCTCGCCCGGTCCTGACCCGCGTCGCGCCACCGGGCCGTCGCACGCGGGCGCACGCTCGTGTTCCTGCGCTTCCGCGTGGCCCCTGATCGCCTCCATGCTCATGATCGCCTCCAGGCTCGTGATCGCCTCCGTTTCGGCGAAGTGGTGGGGTCGAGGGCGGTCTGATCGCGCCACTTCGGCGTAGTGGTGGCTGGATGATCGTTTTCCTGGTGGCTGCTGCCTCGTTGTCCGGTTCTGTCGTACCCTCCGCTTAGCCTTTCGGTGACCGACGGTGGTGGTCTCTTCCCCGAGCGCCACCGGCGACCGCGTCAGGAGGCGTTCATGCTCATCGACTGCGACGGCTGCGGCAACCGCGGAGCCGGCTGCTCCGGCTGCCTGGTCACCGCGCTGCTCGACCCCGACTCGTCGGCGGCCGACCTGGGTCCGGCCGAGCACCGCGCGATCGAGGTCTTCGCCCGTGCCGGCTTCGACGTGGAGGTGCTGCCACCGACGGCCGCCTCCGCATCCGCACCCCGCCGCGCCGCCCGCCGCCGGGTGGCCTGAGCCCGCCCACGTGCGCGCCGCTCCGTCCGCCGTCGGGTCCGCTCGGGCACCGCGGCCCTTCGCCGGGAGCGGGCAATAGGATGGGCGGTCACAGCGGGAGGGGAGCGGCATGACGCGGACGGGTCGCGACGGCGGGGTGGGGCGGTGACCCCGCGTGGCTGGGCGCTGCTGACCCTGGCCGGGCTGGCGGTGGCGCTGGTCGTGGCCGTGGCGCTGCTGGTGCCGTGGAGCCGGCCGCCGGCGCCCCGCGCCGACCAGCTCGCCGCGCTTCGGGCGCTCCCCGTCGAGCAGGTGACCCGCGGCCGGGCGTTCCACGGCGCGCTGCGCCCCGCCGGCTGGTCGGCGCTCGTGCTCGGGCTGGTGGTGGCGCTGCTGCTCGGGCTCACCCCGCTGGGCGGGCGTCTGGTCGAGTTGGCCGGTCGGCCCTTCGGCGGGCACTGGGTCGCCCAGGCGGTGCTCGGCGGGCTGGGCGTCGTGTTCCTCGCCGACCTGCTCACGCTTCCGTTCTCGGCCTGGCGGCACACCGTGCTGGTGCGCTACGGGCTGAGCACCCAGGGCTGGGGCGGCTGGACCGTCGACCTGCTCAAGTCGTACGCGGTCAGCGCGGTCCTCGGCGCGCTCGTGCTGCTCGGCTTCTACTCGGTGGCCCGGCTCACCCCCCGCTGGTGGTGGGCGTTCGGCGCGGCCGGCGCCGCCGCCCTGGTGGTGGTCCTGTCGTTCGTGCTGCCGGTGCTGGTCGAGCCGGTGTTCAACAGGTTCACCCCGATGGAGCCCGGCCCGCTGCGCACGGAGCTGACCGCGATGGCCGCCCGGGACGGCGTCCCGGTCCGCGACGTGCTGGTCGCCGACGCGTCCCGGCGGACCCGGGCGGTGAACGCCTACGTCTCCGGGCTCGGGCCGACCCGGCGGGTGGTGGTCTACGACACCCTGCTGCGCGAGGCCGAGCCGGCGGAGGTGACGAGCGTGGTCGCGCACGAGCTGGGGCACGCCAAGGACCGGGACGTGTGGACCGCCACCCTGATCGGCGCGCTCGGCGCCGCCGCCGCCGTGGTGGCGCTCTACCTGGTCGGCTCCTGGACGCCGCTGCTGCGCCTGGCCGGCGTCGACTCGATCGCCCAACCGCGGGCGTTCCCGCTGTTGATCGTGCTGGTCACGGTCGCCGGCCTGCTCGCCACCCCGGTGCAGGCCCTGGTCTCCCGCCGGGTCGAGGCACGGGCCGACGCGCACGCGCTGGCGCTCACCGGCGACCCGGCGACCTTCGAGGCGATGCAGCGCCGGCTGGCCGGGGTGAACCTGGGCGACCCCGACCCGCCGCGCTGGGAACACCTGTGGTCGGCCACCCACCCGTCCACGGTGGAGCGGATGGCCGCCGCCCGCGCCTACGCCAGGGAGCACGGTCGATGAGCCGCACCTTGCTGGTCACCAACGACTTCCCGCCGCGCCCCGGTGGCATCCAGTCCTTCGTGCACAACCTCGCGGTGCGGCAGCCTCCCGGCTCGGTGGTGGTCTACGCGTCGAGCTGGCGGGGGGCGGAGAAGTTCGACGCCGACCAGCCGTTCGAGGTGGTCCGGGAACGCACCCGGGTGCTGCTGCCCACGCCGTTGGTGGCTCACCGGGCGGCCCGGCTGGCCCGGGCGTACGACTGCGACACGGTCTGGTTCGGCGCGGCAGCCCCGCTGGGGCTGCTGGCGCCGGGGCTGCGCCGGCGGGCCGGGATCCGACGGGCGGTGGCCCTCACCCACGGCCACGAGGTCGGGTGGGCCGCGCTGCCCGGGGCGCGGACGGCGCTGCGCCGGATCGGCCGGGGTGTCGACGTCACCACCTACCTCGGTGAGTACACCCGGGTCCGGCTGGCCCGCGTCCTGGACGGGTTGACCGAGCTGCGTCGGCTCGCGCCCGGCGTCGACGTGGAGACCTACCATCCCGACGTCGACGGCGAGGGGGTCCGGGCGCGTCTCGGGCTCACCGACCGGCCGGTGGTGGTGTGCGTGTCACGGCTGGTGCCGCGGAAGGGGCAGGACGCGCTGATCCGGGCGTTACCCCGGATCCGCCGGCGGGTGCCGGACGCCGCGCTGCTGGTGGTCGGCGGCGGACCCTACCGGGCGACGCTCGCGAAGCTGGCCCGGCAGGCCGGGGTGGAGCGGGACGTCGTGTTCACCGGTTCGGTGCCGACGGCCGAACTGCCCGCGCACTACGCGGCCGGCGACGTCTACGCGATGCCCTGCCGCACCCGCAACCGCGGCCTGGACGTGGAGGGCCTCGGCATCGTCTACCTGGAGGCGAGCGCGACCGGGCTGCCGGTGGTGGCGGGCGACTCCGGCGGTGCGCCGGACGCGGTCCGCGAGGGCGAGACCGGGTACGTCGTCCCCGGCCGGGACGTCGCCCAGCTCGCCGACCGGGTGTCGACCCTGCTCGCCGACCGGGACCTGGCCCGTCAGCTCGGCGCGGCCGGACGCGCCTGGGTCGAGCGGGAGTGGCGCTGGGAGACGCAGGCAGAGCGGATGGCCGCCCTGCTCGCCGGCTGACGACGCCGAACGCTCCACCCGCCGACGCCGTCCGCCGACGCCACCCGCCCGCGCCGTCCGCCGACGCCACCGCCCGCGCCCGGACGCGCCGTCCGCCCGCCCCCGAGCGCGCCCCTCCTCCCGAGGACGAGGTCGTGGCGCTCCGGGCGGACGGCGCTGGTGCACCGACAGCGACGTGTTAAGCGGGGGCCCTTTCTCTACCGGAGGCGTTAAGCGGGGCCCCCTCCTTACGCCCGGCCGGGCGGTGGGCGAGTCGGCCCGGCCACCAGGTGCGGGCGCCCAGGTCCAGGGTCAGCGCCGGGATCAGCAGGCTGCGCACCAGGAACGTGTCGAGCAGGATGCCGACCGCCACGATCACCCCCGTCTGCACCGACGGCACCAGCGGCAGCACCAGCAGGGCCCCGAAGGTGGCCGCCAGCACGACGCCGGCGCTGGTGATCACACCGCCGGTGACGGTCAGCGCCCGCAGCACCCCGGGCCGGTGCCCGATCAGCGCGGTCTCCTCCCGGGCCCGGGTCATCAGGAAGATCGTGTAGTCCACGCCGAGGGCGACCAGGAACAGGAACGCCTGCAGGGGAATCCCGACGAACAGGTGCGGGTGGCCCATCGCCCCGAGCAGCAGCCCGGCCGCGCCCATCGCCGCCGCGTACGTGAGGATCACGCTGGCCATCAGCAGCAGCGGCGCGACAAGCGCCCGGAGCAGGAGCACCAGGATCACCAGGACCACGGCGAGCACCAGCGGGATGATCATCCGGTTGTCCCGGTCCACCGTGCGTCGCTCGTCGAGCAGCATCGCGGTCCGCCCGCCGACGAGCGCCTCCGCACCGGGTACGGCGTGCACGGCATTCCGCAGCCGGGTCACCGTGTCCCGGGCCGCGGCGCTGTCCGGCGCGTCGGTGAGGACCGCGGTGACGCGTACCCAGCGACCGTCGGCGGACCGCTGCGGCTCGGTGACGTCGGAGACGCCCGGCACCGTGCCGGCGGCGGCCACCACCCGGTCCGCCGCGTCGGCGGCGGCCAGCACCTCGACCGGCGCGGCCGACCCGCCCGGGTAGTGGTCGGCGACCAGCCGCTGCCCGGTGACCGAGCCGACCTCGGTGGTGAAGGACTCGTCGTCGGGCAAGCCGAGGCTGAGGTTGCCGATGCCGAGCGTCAGCACGAGCAGGGCGGCAGTGGTGCCCACCCAGACCAGCCGTGGCCGGCGGCCGACCGGACCGGCGATCCGCCGCCACACCCCGTGGTCGGCGGCGCGGTCGTCGGCGTCCACGCCGGGGGCGTACCGGGGCACGAACGGCCAGAACAGCCACCGGCCGAGCAGCACCAGGAGCGCCGGCAGCAGCGTGGTCATCGCGAGCAGCGCGGCGACGATGCCGACCGCGCCGACCGGGCCCAGCCCGCGGGTCGCCGGCAGGTCCGCGGCGAGCAGGCAGAGCAGGCCGAGCGCGACCGTCGCCGCGGAGGCGCAGATCGCGCCGTACGAGCGGCGCAGCGCCGTCGCCATCGCGGCGTGCCGGTCGGCGTGTCGGCGCAGCTCCTCCCGGTAGCGGGCGATGAGCAGCAGGGCGTAGTCCACCCCGACACCGAAGACGAGCACGGTCAGGATGGTCTGACTCTGGAAGTCCACGGCCAGCCCGGCGTGCCGCGCCAACAGGTAGACGGTGGCGCCGGCGAGCTGGTTGGCGACGCCCACCGCGATCAGCGGCACCAGCCACAGCACCGGACTGCGGTAGGTGATCAGCAGGAGGAGGGCGACGGTGACGGCGGTGGCCAGCAACAACGTGCCGTCCATCCCCTCGAACGCGTCCCAGACATCGCTCTCGGCGGCTGCGTCGCCGGTCAGCGCCGTCCGCAGACCCGACGGCACGTCATCGGCCAGTCGCTCCTTCATGGCGCTGACCGCGTCGGCGCGCCGATCCTCGTCGAGGCTCACCGGGAGGGAGAAGAGAAGCGCCCGGCCGTCCACGCTCGGCACCGGCGGGGACACCACGCCCCCCTCGGCGTACCCGGCGAAGGCGGCCCGGTCGGCGTCGGCCCGGGCCCGGTCGGCGTCGGTGAGGCCGCCGTCGCGGACGTACACGGCGATGGCCAGTTGCCGTCGGGAGTCGGGGAACGCGGCCTCGACCCGCTGCGCCGCCCGACTGCTCTCGACGCCGGCCGGCAGCGCGCCGAGCGTCGAGTTGTCCTGTGCCTCGCCCAGCTTAACCGCGAGTGGGCCGGCGACCGAGAGCAGCACCAACCAGAGGACGAGAACGGCATACTTGCCACGGCGGCCGGCCGGTAGGCCGGCCGTACGGTGCGGGGACATCAGGGTTTCCTCTCGCTCGTCGCCCGGCACGGACCGCGGGGCTCCCTCGATCCTGCGAACCGGCGGGCCCGCGGTCAGGGGTGCCGACCCGCCTCCTCGGGTGGTGCCAGCACCACCGGAAACCGGGCGGCCGTGCCGGAGAATGACGTTCGTGGACGCTTCGGCACGTGTACGGCTCCGGGTCTGGTTGCGGCCCGGCGTGATCACCGTCGTCCAGGGGCTGCTGATCGCGCTGCTGTCGCTCGGCACGCACGTGGCGCTGTTCGTGCTGTCCGTGGTCGCGCTGGGCCTGATCCCGGTCTTCGGTGTCGGTTTCGCGCTCTTCCCGGTGGTCACCGCCGGGGTCCGGCTCTGCACCGGGCTGCACCGCCGGCTGGCCCGCTGGGGCGGCGTGGAGTTGGCCACGCCCTACCTCCCGGCGCCGGACGACGCGCGGTTCGGCACCTGGCGCCGGTTCCGCTGGGTGGTGTCCGACCCGGCGACCTGGCGGGACCTGGCCTGGCTGCTTCCGGGCACGATCACCGGCGCGGTCTGCCTGGTCGCGTTCGCCCTGCCGGCGTACGGCCTGGAAGGGCTGGTCGGGTTGCCGATGGTGCTGCACACCGCCGGCCTCTGGTACGGCTACGGCCCGTTCTGGCCGATCGACAACACCCTCCAGGCCCTGCTCTGCTTCCCGACCGGCGCGCTGCTGCTGATCGCCGGCGTGGCCGCCGGGCGTTGGCTGGTCTGGTTGCACGTACGGTTCGCGGGCCTCTTCCTGCCGCCGACCCGCGGCGCCGAGTTGGCGCTGCGGGTGCGGCAGCTCACCGTCACCCGGGCCGAGGCGGTGGACGCGCAGGCCGCCGAGCTGCGCCGGATCGAACGGGACCTGCACGACGGCGCGCAGGCCCGGCTGGTCGCGTTGAGCATGAGCATCGGCATGGCCGAGCAGTTGGTGGGCGACGACCCGGCGGCGGTCCGCCGGTTGCTCGCCGAGGCCCGGGAGACAAGTGGCCAGGCCCTCGCCGAGCTGCGCGGCCTGGTCCGCGGCATCCACCCGCCGGTGCTCGCCGAACGCGGCCTTCCGGGCGCGGTACGGGCACTGGCGCTCGCCGTGCCACTGCCGGTGGAGGTCACCGTCGACCTGCCGGGCCGGCCGGCGGCCCCGGTCGAGTCGGCGGCATACTTCGCGGTCGCCGAGGCGCTGGCGAACGTGGGCAAGCACAGCGGGGCGACCCGGGCGTGGGTGGAGCTGCGGTACACCGCCGGGCGGCTGACCATGGTGGTCGGCGACGACGGCCGGGGCGGGGCGACGCCGGCGGCGGGCGGGGGGTTGGCCGGTACGGGCCGCCGCCTGGCCGCGTTCGATGGCACGATGACGGTGACCAGTCCGACAGGCGGGCCCACCGTCATCAGCATGGAGCTGCCGTGCGAGTTGTCATCGCCGAGGATCTCGCCCTCCTCCGGGACGGGCTGACCCGGATCCTGGAGGCGTTCGGCTGCCGGGTGGTGGCGGCCGTCGACAACGGACCGTCGGTGCTGCCCGCGTTGACCACGCACCGGCCGGACGTCGCGGTGATCGACGTACGACTGCCGCCGACGTTCACCGACGAGGGGTTGCAGGCGGCCGTGCGGGCCCGCGTCGAGCTGCCCGGGCTGCCGGTGCTCGTGCTGTCCCAGCACGTCGAGCAGCTCTACGCGCGGGAGCTGCTCGCCGACCGGCGTGGCGGGGTCGGCTACCTGCTCAAGGACCGGGTGTCGCACGTGGATCAGTTCGTCGACGCGGTGCGCCGGGTCGCGGCCGGCGGCACGGTGATGGACCCGGAGGTGGTCGCCCAACTGCTGGCCCGCCGGGCCGGCGCCGAGCCGCTCGGTGAGCTGACCGCGCGCGAGCGGGAGGTGCTCGGGCTGATGGCCGAGGGCCGGTCGAACGCGGCCATCGCCGCCCGGCTCTTCGTCACCGCGAAGGCCGTCGACAAGCACATCAACAACATCTTCAGCAAGTTGCGGATGCCGCCGTCCGGCGACGACAACCGGCGGGTGCTGGCCGTGCTGGCCTACCTGGACGGTGCCGACACCCGCCGCCCAGCCGGCTGACGACACCGCCCGCCGCCCGGTGCGCGCTGCGCGGTGTGCGGTGTGCGGTGTGCGGTGTGCGGTGTGCGGTGTTAAGCGGGGGCCCCTCCTCTACCGGAGGCGTTAAAAGGGGGCCCCTCCTTACCCCCGGGGGGCGGGGCCGGGGCGGCCGAAGTGCCAGCCCTGGCCGGCGTCGCAGCCGATGGCGCGCAGCCGGTCCGCCTGGTCGGCCGTCTCCACCCCCTCGGCGGTGACGGTGAGGTCGAGGGCGTGCGCCAGCGAGACAAGCGAGGCGAGGATCCGCTCGTCGGTGACCCCTCCGGGGTCACCGGCCGGTGCCCGCAGCCCGGTGACGAACTCACCGGCCACCTTGAGTTCGTTCACCGGCAGGTCCCGCAGATAGGCGAGGTTGCAGTAACCGGTGCCGAAGTCGTCGATGGCCACCCGGACGCCGAGATCACCGAGCACCCGCAGGGCCCGGACCGGCTCGACCACGGTGCTCATCATGGTGCTCTCGGTGATCTCCAGTTGCAGCCGTTCCGGGGGCAGGCCGGTGCGGCCGAGCACGCCCTGCACCTCGGGCACGAGGTCGGGCCGGTGGAGTTGGCGCACGGCCAGGTTGACGCTCACGAACGGGGCGTCCGCGCCCGCGGCCGACCAGGTGCCCGCCTCGCGGCACGCCTCGGCCAGCACCCAGCTTCCCAGCCGGACGATCAGGCCGGTCTCCTCCGCCAGCGGGATGAAGCTGTCCGGCCGGAGGATCCCCAGCTCCGGGTGACGCCAGCGCACCAGCGCCTCCATGCCGAGGACCCGGCCGTCACGCAACGAGGTCAGCGGCTGGTAGTCCAGGTAGAACTCGCCCCGGTCGAGCGCGGCGGGGATCGCCGCGGACAGCGCGTACCGGGCCAGCTCGCGGCGGTTGCGGTCGGCGTCGAACAGCTCCCAGCGGGCCCCACCGGCGGCCTTGGCCCAGTGCAGCGTGCTGTCCGCGGCGCGCATCAGCTCCATCGGCGAGGTGCCGGCCACCGGTCGCTCCACGATGCCGACGCTCGCCGACACGGTCAGCTCGTGCCCGTCGACGAGCGCCGGCTCACGGATCGCGTCCAGCGCCGCCTCGGCGACCTTCACCGCGTCGTCGGTGCCGGCGGTGCGCTCCACCAGGATCACGAACTCGTCGCCGCCGAGGCGGGCCACCAGGTGCCCGCCGAGCGCCCCGCGCAACCGGTGCGCCACCGTGACCAGCAGCGAGTCGCCGACCTGGTGGCCGAGGGAGTCGTTCACCACTTTGAACCGGTCCAGGTCGAGGAAGCAGACCCCGACCCGGTCGGCGCCCCGGCCGGGCATCGCGATGGCGGCGGTCAACCGCTCGGTGAACAGGGTGCGGTTCGGCAGGTCGGTCAGTGGGTCGTGGGTGGCCTGGTGCCGGAACCGGGCCTCGCTGTCCCGCAGCGCCCGTTCCGCCTGCGCCCGGGCCATCATCGCGGCCCGCCGGATGGACTCCTGCTCGTCGAGCGTGCGGTCGCGCAGCGCCCGGGCGTACCCGGTGGCGACGGTGGCGAGCAACCGGGCCATCCGGTCGTCGGCGTCGTCGACGTCCAGGTCGAGGTCGCGGACCAGCCGGAGCTGGATCACCTCGACGGTGCGGCCGAGCCCCTCGGCGGAGGCGATGTGCGACTGCACCAGCTCCGCGCCCACCTGCTGGCCGATCCGCAGGTCGAACGGGTCGGCGCGCATCGCCTCCGCCAGCCGTTCGGTGAGCCGTTGCAGCACCTCCTCCAGTTGGGCCTGGGTCATCGGCAGGTAGCTGGTCCCGGAGACCGCCTTGGCCCAGGCCCGGGCGAACACGCCGGGACGTCGCCCGGCGGCCCCTGCCACGTCCTCAGCCACCGAGCCGCCCGACCCCGCCCATGAACACCGCCCGCTCGGCGTTCTCCGCCTGGTCGGGGGCGTCCGGTCGCCACTGCGGCACCCACACCACACCCGGGTCGACCAACTCGAAACCGGCGAAGAGCGCGGTCAGCTCGGTTCGGCCCCGGATGAACAGTTGGCTGTCGGTGCGCCGGTAGACCCGTTCCGCCTCGGCCCGCTCGCCGGTGCCGGCCCGGCCGTCGTCGCTGGCCTGGGAGAGCACCAGGTGGCTGCCGGGTACCAGCGCCCCGCGCAGCGTGCGCAGGATCTCCTCCGGGCGGTCGGAGTCGGGGATGAAGTGCAGCACCGCCACGATCAGCACCGCGACCGGCTGGGAGAAATCGAGCAGCCGGGTGACGTCCGGGTGGCCCAGGATCGCGGCGGGGCGGCGCAGGTCCTCCCGCACCACGACGGCCCGCTCGTTGCCGGCCAGGATCTCCTGGCTGTGTGCCACCGCCACCGGGTCCACGTCGACGTAGACCACCCGGGACTCCGGGTCGACCCGTTGGGCGATCTCGTGCACGTTGCCCACGGTCGGGATGCCGGAGCCGATGTCCAGGAACTGGCGCACCCCGGCGTCGAGCAGGTGGTGCACGGCCCGGCGCAGGAAGGCGCGGTTGGCCTGGGCCATCAGCGGGGCCTCGGGCACCGCCTCCACCATCGCCCGGGCGGCGGCCCGGTCGGCCGCGAAGTTGTGCGAGCCGCCCAGGTAGTAGTCGTACATGCGGGCCACGCTCGGGCGCTCGATGTCGATCGTCTCCGGTGCCCAGTCCGGCCGCTGCATGTCCCTGCCCCTTGGGTGTCGGCGACGTGCGGCGTCACCGCCGCGCGGATCACCGGGTATTCTGCCCGCCCACCGTCGCGGTGCAAAGACCACAGTCGCTCCGCGTCCGGCCGCTCACCGTACGCGGTCGCCCCGCCCCGACACGCCGCAGGGGCCCGCGTCCGGCGTACGGACGGGGCCCCTGCGGCGACGGGCGTCAGAACTTCGGCGCGTCCGGGGCCTCCAACAGCCCCAGCCGCAGCGCGGTCATCAGCGCCTGGGCCCGGTTGGCGGCACCCAGCTTCTCGTAGAGCTTGGAGATGTGGGTCTTGGCGGTCGACTCGCTGACGAAGAGCTGCTTGGCGATGCCGGCCACGCTCATGCCGTCGGCGAGCAGCCGCAGCACCTGGCCCTCCCGGGGGGAGAGCTGCGGGCCGGACGGCGCCAGCCGGCGCTTCATCGCCTCGGCCAGGTCGGCCGCGGTGAACGCGCTGGGGGAGGAGGCGGCGTGCCGGGCGGCGGCCACCACCTCGTCGGCCGGGGCGGTCTTCGGCACGAACGCGCTCGCGCCCGCCTCCAGGGCGCCGAAGAGTTGGTCGTCACCGGCATACATGGTGAGCACGACGATGCCCATCGACGCGCTGGACTTGCGCAGCGCGCGGGTGGCCTCCAGGCCGCTGCCGTCGGGCAGGCGCAGGTCCATGATCACCACGTCCGGCTGGAGCGCGCCGGCCTGACGCACGCCTTCCGCGGCCGTGGCGGCCTCGCCCACGACCTCGAACTGCCGGTCCCGCTCGAAGGCGTGCCGCAGACCCTTGCGGATGAGGTCGTGATCGTCGACAAGGAGGACCTTGGTACGGGTGGCCGGTGTCGGGCTAGTGGTCATCCTCGGGTTACTCCCCTTCTGCTGCTGCGGCGCTGCCGCGCACCTTATCGCGCCGGGGCGACGAACCGAGTAGCACCGCCACGGTTGTGCCGCTGGGTTGCCGCGGCCTGATCTCCAACCGGCCTCGGATACGTTCCGCCCTCTCCGCCATGATCGCAAGACCATAGTGCCCCTCGGGCCGCTGGTCACCGATGCCGTGACCGTCATCCGACACTTCGATCCTGGCGTACGGGGGATCAACCTCACACGTGACCCAGAGGTTCGAGGCGCCGGCATGCTTGCGCGCGTTCGTCACGGCCTCCTGCGCGATGCGCAGCAACTCGGCCTCGGTGGCGGCCGGCAGCCGGGCGGTCGACTCGTCCAGGGAGAGGTTCACCCGCAGGCCGCCGGAGGCGCCGACGGTGCGGGCGTACTCGGCGATGGCGGCGGCCAGGCCGCCGTGCCGGTCCACCTCGCTGCGCAGCTCGAACAGGCTGAGCCGCAGCTCCTGAATCACCCGGGTGACCTCCTGCCGCAGCGTGCGCAGCGAGTCGGCGGTCTCCTCGGCGTCGTCGTGCACGGTGGCCAGGGCGTTGTCGATGCCGTAGCCGACCATGACCAGCTCCTGGGCGACCCCGTCGTGGATCTCCCGGGCCAGCCGCTGCCGCTCCTCGTTGGTGGCGAGCGAGCGCACCTCGTCGAAGAGCAGGGCGGCCTCCAGCCGCAGCGCGGCCGGGCCGGTCAGCGCCGTCACCCGGGACACCACGGGCGGCGGGTACGCGGCGCCGGCGTCCGCCTCGACGACGACCAGCCCGACCGTGCGCACGCCGGCGACGAGCGGCACGATCAGGGCGGACACCTCGCCGGAGTGCCGGGACCGGGCCTGCGAGCGGGCCGAGACGGTCGGCTGCTGGCTGGCCCAGGCGTCGGCGATGGCCGAGTCGGCGTCGAGCGTGGTCTCCCAGTCGACCCGGTCCGCGCCGATCTGCGCGAGCACCACCAGCCGGCCGCCGCCGCTGGCGGAGAGCACCGCGCCGCGGTCGGTCTTCGCCACCATCCGCAGCTCCTCCAGCAGGTGCTCGGAGATGCCCCCCGGGTCCAGCGTGGCGCCGGGCAGTTGGCGGGCGACCGTGCGCAACTGGGTCAGCAGGCGGGTCGCCTCGGCGTACGGCTGGGGCTTGCTCTCGCCGCGGACCCGCATCACCCGCTGGAGCGTGCCGGCGGTGTAGAGGCCGAGGGCGGCGAGGATCAGCCACTGGGCGCAGACCGCGAGGTAGCCGACCTGGCCGAGCTGCGGCTCGCCACCAACCTCGGTGAACGCGGCGCTCGCGAGCAGCGTCGCCGCGGCCACCACGAGCAGCGCGGCGCCCTCGCGGAACCGGCGGCGCAGCGCGGTCACGGTGACCGGCACCGCGAGGTAGGGCAGCACGGCGGAGGCGCCCCGCCCGTCGGTGACGCCGGCGAGCTGGGCGGCGGCGGCGACCTGGCTGGCCGCCAGCCCGAGCACCACCACCTCGGCGAAGCGGCTGATCGGGGCCAGCAGCCGGTGCTGCGGGGCCAGCACGCCGGGCAGCCCGGCGACGCCGAGCAGGGCGATCCACCAGAGTTGGGCGGGTTCGCGGGTGGCGAACAGGGTCAGGGCGGCGACAAGCGCGAGGAGAACCGCGCGGGCGACAGCCGCGAGGATCTGCGTCTGCGGCTGTCCGGATGTGGAGGCGGGCACCTGACGGATGGTAGTCAGCGCCGGTAGATCTCCGCGATCTCCGTGGCGTACGTCTTGTGCACGACCTGCCGTTTGACCTTGAGCGACGGGGTCAGCTCGCCGGTCGCCTCGGTGAAGTCCTGCGGCAGGACCCGGAACACCTTGATCGCCTCGGCCTTGGAGACGGTCTGGTTGGCCTGGTCGATCGCGGTCTGGATCTCGGCCCGCAGCGCCTCGTCGTCGCGCAGGTCGGCGGCGGTGACGGTCTCCGGGTGCCCGCGCCCGGCCAGCCACTTCGGCAGTGCCTCCTCGTCGATGGTGACGAGCGCCGCGATGAACGGCTGGCGGTCGCCGACCACCACGCACTGGCTGACCAGCGGGTGCGCCCGCACCTGGTCCTCCAGCACCGCCGGGGCGACGTTCTTGCCGCCCGCGGTCACGATGATCTCCTTCTTGCGGCCGGTGATGCTGAGGTAGCCGTCCTCGTCGAGCTGGCCCAGGTCGCCGGTGCGGAACCAGCCGTCGGTGGTGAGCGCCTCGGCGGTGGCCGTCTCGTTGTGCCAGTAGCCCTGGAAGACGATGTCGCCGGAGATCAGGATCTCGCCGTCGTCCTCGATCCGGACGGTGACGCCGGGCAGCGGGCGGCCGACCGTGCCGATCCGGGTGCCGGTGGGCAGGTTGGCGGCGGCGGCCGGCGCGGTCTCGGTGAGGCCGTACCCCTCGCAGATGGTCACCCCGACGCCGCGGAAGAAGTGCCCGAGCCGGGCGCCGAGCGGCGCGCCGCCGGAGATGGCGTCGCGGCACCGGCCGCCGAGCGCCGCGCGCAGCTTGCCGTAGACCAGCCGGTCGAAGAGGGCGTGCTGGGCGCGCAACGCCAGCCCCGGCCCGCCGGGAAGCTCCTGGGCCTCGCTCCAGGCGATGGCGACCTTCTCCGCCCGGTCGAAGATCGAGCCCTTGCCGTCGGCCTCGGCCTTCTGCCGGGCGCCGTTGTAGACCTTCTCGAAGACCCGGGGTACGGAGAGCACGAACGTCGGTTTGAACTCCTGGAGCTCACCGACCAGGTTGCTGGTGTCCGCGCAGTGCGCCATGGTGGCCCGGGCCTGCACCACGCCGACCTGGATGAGCCGGGCGAACGCGTGCGCCAGCGGCAGGAAGAGCAGGGTGGAGGCGCCCTCCCGGAACAGGTTCGGCAGCACCGGCACCGCGTTGGCGATGTCGGCGTAGATGTTGCGGTGGGTCAGCACGCAGCCCTTGGGGCGGCCGGTGGTGCCACTGGTGTAGATGATCGTGGCGATGTCGTCGGCCTTGAGCATCGAGCGGCGTACCTCGATCTCGGCCGGGTCCACCGACTCGCCGGCGGCGACCAGCCGGGTCACCGCGTCCAGCTCGATCTGCCAGACCTCGCGCAGCTCGGGCAGCCGGTCCCGGACGCCGGCGACCAGGGTCGCGTGCGCGGTGCTCTCCACCACCACGGCCACGGCGCCGGAGTCGCCGAGGATCCAGGCGGCCTGCTCGGCGCTCGACGTCTCGTAGATCGGCACGGTGACCGCGCCGACGGCCCAGATCGCGTAGTCGAGCAGGGTCCACTCGTAGCGGGTGCGGCTCATCAGGCCGACCCGGTCGCCGGGGGAGACACCGGCCGCGACCAGGCCCCGCGCCACCGCGACCACCTCGTCCCGGAACTGCCGGCAGGTCACGTCGGTGCGGGACGGCGCTCCGGCGTCGCCGCCGACCCGGACGAACTGCACGCTGTCCGGGGCGACCTCGGCGTTGTCCCAGACCGGATCGGTCAGGTTTGCCGCGTCGCCGACGGTGACGATCGGCGGGACGGAGAACTCGCGCACCTGCACTCCCTCGTGCTCGCGCCGGCGGGCCGGCGTGGTCGGCTCAGTCGAAACCTACCCGCCCGCGCCGGTGGGCGGCCGGGTAGCCTCCCCCCATGGCGGACTCCTCCACCCAGTCGATCATCATCGGCGCGTCACCGGACCGGGTGGCGGCGGTCATCTGTGACTTCCCCCGCTACCCGGAGTGGACCGAGGCGGTGCGCGCGGTCGAGGTGGTCGAGGAGTACGAGGACGGCTACGCCAGCCAGGTCCGGTTCACGCTCGACGCGGGCGTGCTGGCCGACGAGTACGTGCTGGCCTACGAGTACGCCGAGGACATCTCCCGGATCGAGTGGCACCTGGTCGCGCCGTCGCGGATGCAGCGCTCCCAGCGCGGGTCGTACGACCTGGTGGGCAACCCGGACGGGACGACCACGGTGACCTACACGCTCGAGGTGGAGCTGTCGGTGGGGATGCTCGGCATGTTCCGCCGCAAGGCCGAGAAAATGATCATGGATGCGGCGTTGAAGCAGCTCAAGCGGCGGGTAGAAACACCCGGTGCGGCAGACTGATTTCGTTCGCCGTCCCGGTCGTCACGCTTGAGGAGCCGCGCCATGGGCACCACCGATCCGGGCTCGGCCCGGGAAGAGGCCGAGCGCCTCGTCGTCAGTCTGCTGGCCGCCGCGCGGCTGGCCACCACCCCGTCCGGCGCCGGCGGCCCGCTCGGTGGGATCCTCGCGGGTGTCCTCGGTCACACGGCCGGCGGCAATGCGTCCGGCGGAACCACCGGTTTCGCCACCGGGTCGCCGGAATGCTGCGTCTGCCCGGTCTGCCGCGGGATCGCCGCGTTGCGTGACCCGAGTCCGGAGTTCGCCGAGCGGCTCGCCACCGGCGCCGGTGACCTCGCCGCCGGCGTGGCCAGCGTGCTGCGGGCGTTCGCACCGACCGAACGGACCGAGACGCCTGCCGGTCCCGGTGGTCCCGCGCCGACCGGGTCGGGTGACCACGTGTGGCGCGAGGCGACCCGTACCGGGCATGATTCTCAGCCGGCGCCCGAGCAGGACGTATGGTCCGCCGCCACTCGGGACGAGCCGGCGGCGAGCCGGCCGCCGGCCGGTCGTCCCGTGGTGCCCGCCTCGCGGGCGTCCGGGGAGGCGGGCGCGGACGCACCAGGCGACGGGGCCTGACCACCGGACATCCCGGGTACGCACGGCCGGTTCGGCCGGTGCCGGGGCAGCACAGCAGAGGGGAGTGGCAGCGGTGACGCTGACCATCGGAGTCGACGTCGGTGGCACGAAGGTGGCCGGCGGTGTCGTGGACGACACCGGCGCGGTACTCGTGCAGACGCGACGGGACACCCCCGCCGACGATGTGGCCAAGACCCGCGACGTGATCATCGAGGTGGTCACCGAGCTGTCCACCGGCCGTACCGTCGAGGCCGTCGGCATCGGCGCGGCCGGCTGGATCGACGCGGCCCGCTCCACCGTCCTCTTCGCCCCGAACCTGGCCTGGCGGGACGAGCCGCTGCGCTCCTACGTCAGCAACGCCACCGGCCTGCCGGTGATCGTGGAGAACGACGGGAACGTGGCGGCCTGGGCGGAGTTCCGCTACGGCGCGGCCCGGGACGCCGACGACTCGATGGTCATGTTCACCATCGGCACCGGGGTCGGCGGTGGCATCGTGCTCGGCGGCGAGCTGGTCCGCGGCGCCAACGGCATCGCGGCCGAGCTGGGGCACATGCTCACCGTGCCGGACGGCCACCAGTGCGGCTGCGGCCGGCTGGGCTGCATCGAGCAGTACGCCAGCGGCAGCGCGCTGGTCCGCTTCGCCCGGGCCGCCGCCCGGCAGGAGCCGCACCGGGCCACCGCGTTGCTGGAGCTGGCCGACGGTGAGGCCGAGGCGATCACCGGCCCGATGGTGACCGCCGCGGCCAAGGGCGGCGACCCGATCTCCACCGAGGCGTTCGCCCAGGTCGGCCGCTGGCTCGGCACCAGCCTCGCCGACATGGCGCAGATCCTCGACCCGCAGGTGCTCGTGGTCGGCGGCGGTGTGATCGATGCCGGTGACCTGCTGCTCGGCCCGACCCGGCGCTCGTTCACCGAGGCGCTGGCCCAGCGCAGCCGCCTGCCGGTGGCGGAGGTGCGCCCGGCCGAACTGGGCAACACCGCGGGCGTGATCGGCGCCGCCGACCTGGCCCGGCGGATCTGACGTGGCGGGTCCGGGAGTGCCGCTGCGGGTGCTGTCGTACAACGTGCACAGCCAGCGCGACGACACCGCCGCGCTGGCCGAGGTGGTCCGGCAGGCCGCGCCGGACGTGGTGATCGTCCAGGAGGGACCGCGCCGGTTCCGGTGGCGGCAGAAGTGCGCCACGCTCGCCGACTCGTTCGGCCTGGTGTTCGCCGCCGGCGGCCTGCCGTCGCTGGGCAACGTGCTGTTGACCAGCCTGCGCGTCCGGGTCACCGACACCCGGTGCGAGCGTTACCCGCTGACCCCGGGCCGGCATCTGCGCGGGGCCGCGTACGCGCGGTGCCGGGTGGGCGGCGTCGACTTCCTGCTGGCCGGCTCGCACCTGTCCACCGACCCGGCGGAGCGGCCCACCCAGGCGGCGGCGTTCAAGCGGGCGCTTGCCGCGTCCCCGCTGCCGGTGGTGGCCGGCGCGGACCTCAACGAGGGACCGGACGGGCCGGCCTGGCGGACTGTGGCCGAGGGGCTGACCGACACCGCGGTCGCCGCCGACCGGGCCGACCGGCACACGTTCTCCTGCGCCGACCCGCGACGCCGCATCGACGCGCTCTTCGTCGACCCGCGGATCGACGTGGTCGACTACGACGTGGTCGACACGCCGACGACCCGCCGGGCCAGCGACCACTTCCCGGTCCTGGTCGACCTGCTGCTGCCCGCCGCCGACTGAACCCAGCGCCGGCCGGCACGCGCCGGATGCGGCCCGTGCGGCGCGGGGCGGTGCGGCGCGGTGGGTCGGTCCAGGTGGTCACGCACCGTGAAGTGTCGGTGGGTGGGTAAGGGCGCCCGCCGGCGCCTTTGCTCTGCAGCCCCATACGCATCAGCTACCCACGGTCATCGCGGGGGTGAGGCGTGATCCACGGGTCCTCCGGGATCGCCCAGTTCACGGCCGCGCTGCGTCCGTGGCTGCAGAGCAAAGGCGGGACAGGGGCCGTGCGGCGGCCCGGCCCTGTCCTCACTCTGGGTGAATCGGGAGGCGGTAACCGAGCGTGAAGGTCCTCCCCGGGCGGGCCGGGTCGACACTCGGGCGGCTGGACAACGGCGGGCATTGTCGGCAGGATTTCGCACCGACCCGGCGCGCGCGTGCCGTACGAAGGAGAATCGCGGTGTCCTCCCCCACCGACCCCACCGACCTCGGTCGCCCCGATCCGGTCTCCGACCGGGGCGACACGGTCTGCGTCATCGGCGCCGGCGCCAGCGGGCTGACCGCGGTGAAGAACCTTCGCGAGGCCGGGTTCGGCGTGGACTGCTACGAGCGGGAGACAGGCGTCGGCGGGGCGTGGAACTGGCGGCACGACCGCAGCCCGGTGTACGCCAGCACGCACCTCATCTCGTCCCGGCCGTTCACCCAGTTCCCGGACTTCCCGATGCCCGACGACTGGCCGGACTACCCGCACCACAGCCAGTTGCTGTCCTACTTCGAGCGCTACGCCGACCACTTCGACCTGCGGCAGCACGTCTGGTTCGGCACCGAGGTGGTCCGGGTCGAGCCGGTCGAGGGGGACCGGTGGGACGTGACCACCCGCAGCACCGGCGGCTACGGCCCCGAGCGCACCTCCCGGTACGCCGCCGTGGTGCTGGCGAACGGCCACAACTGGTCGCCCAAGCTACCCCGGTACGAGGGGCTGGCGGAGTTCCGCGGCGAGGTCATGCACGCCTCGTCCTACAAGGATCCGGCCCAGCTACGTGGCAAGCGGGTGCTCGTGGTCGGCGCCGGCAACACCGGCTGCGACATCGCGGTCGAGGCCGCCCAGCAGGCGTCGCACTGCTGGCACTCCACCCGACGCGGCTACTGGTACGCCCCGAAGTTCGTCCTCGGCCGCCCGGCCGACCAGGTCAACGACACGCTGCTGGCGCTGCGGGTGCCGCTGCGGGTGCGGCAGTGGCTCTATCACGTGACGTTGCGGCTGACCGTCGGCGACCTGACCCGGTTCGGCCTGCCGAAGCCCGACCACCGGGTCTACGAGACGCACCCGATCGCCAACAGTCAACTCGTCTACTACGTCGGGCACGGGGAGATCACCCCGGTGCCCGACGTGGCCCGGTTCGACGACCGCACGGTCGAGCTGACCGACGGCCGGCGGATCGACCCGGAGCTGGTGGTGTTCGCCACCGGCTACCTGCCGCGCTTCGAGTTCATGCAGGGCCGGGTGCTCGGCGACGAGGACGGCTCCGGGCGGCCCCGGCTGTGGCTGAACGCCTTCACCGCCGGTCACCCCACGCTGGCCGTGGTCGGTCTGGTGCAGCCGGACTCCGGCATCTTCGCGATCTCGCACTGGCAGAGCGCGCTCTTCGCCCGGCTGCTCACGCTGCGCGCCACCCGCCCGGACCGGGTCGCCGCGTTCGACCGCCGGGTCCGCGCCGGCCTCGGCGAGCGGTACTCGGCGAAGGTCAAGGACAGCACCCGGCACTGGTTCGAGGTCGGGCACGCCGACTACCTGCGCGCGCTGCAACGGGCCTGGTACGAGCTGGAGGCGAGCAAATGAGCGGCGGGCGGGTGCGGGTGGTCCGGGCCTGGGAGTGGGCCCGGCCGGAGCGGCCGGTGCGCCGCGAGGTGCTGGCCGCGGTGCCCGAGCAGGAGGAGGCGAAACCGCCGCTGCTGTTCGTGCCCGGCTTCGGGCACGGCGCGTGGGCGTTCGCCGAACACTGGCTCGGCCACGCCGCCGGGCGCGGCTTCCCGGCGTACGCGCTGAGCCTGCGCGGGCACGGCGGCAGCGAGCCGGCGCCGGAGGCGACGCTGCGCGCGTACACCCATGATGTGACCCAGGTGGCGGCGAGCCTGCCGCGGCAGGCGGTGCTGGTGGGGCACGGCGCCGGTGCCCGGGTGGTGGCGCACGCGCTGGCCCGCTATCCGGCGCGGGCCGCGGTGCTCGTCGCGCCGGTGCTCGGTGGCTGGTCGACGGTCGGCGCGGCGCTGCGCCGCAACCCGGTCGGCACGCTGCCGGCGGTCTTCGGGGCCGGCCTGCGGCTGAACCGGCGTCAGTTGTTCAGCCGGGAACTGTCCGACGCCGACGCCCGCCGGCACCTGGCCCGGGTGGGCCGGGCCGGCCGCCGGGCGCAGTGGCAGTTGCTCACCGGCCGGTCGCCGGAGCCGGCGGTGGGCCGGCCGCCGGTGCTGGTGCTCGGCAGCCCCGACGACCGGGTGCTGCCGGCGACCGCGTTGACCCGGGCGGCCCGCCGCTATGCCTCGGCCCCGCTGCTCTTCCCCGGCATGGGTCACGACCTGATGCTCGACGCCCGCTGGCGGGAACCGATCGACGCGATCCTGGACTGGCTGGACAAGGACCCGGCGCCCACCCTCGGGTGAGCGCCGGGCGGTGGCTCAGCGGGCGACGGCGCGGCGGCCGACGAGCGACCCGCTCTCCTCGAGCGCGCTCAGGTAGGACGCCGCCCAGGAGTGGATGTCGTTGTGGGCCAGGTGCTCCCGCATCGCGCGCATCCGGGCTGACACGTCCTCCGGCCCGGCCCGCAGCGCGGCGAGCAGCCCCTGCTTGAGCCCGTCCAGGTCGTGCGGGTTGACCAGGAAGGCATGCTCCATCTCGGCCGCCGCGCCGGCGAACTCGCTGAGCAGCAACGCCCCGGTGCCGTCGACCCGGGCGGCCACGTATTCCTTGGCCACCAGGTTCATCCCGTCGCGCAGCGGGGTCACCGCCATCACGTCGGCGACCCGGTAGAGCGCCACCAGCTCGGCCCGGTCGAAGGGCTGGGTGAGGTAGTGGATCGCGGGTTCGCCGACCCGGCCGAACTCGCCGTTGATCCGGCCCACCTGGTGCTCCACCCGGTCGCGCAGGATCTGGTATTGCGCCACCCGGTCCCGGCTGGGCACCGCCACCTGCACCAGCACGGTGTCCCGCACCTTGACGTCGCCGCTCGCCAACAGCTCGCGGTATGCCTTCAACCGCTGCTCGATGCCCTTGGTGTAGTCCATCCGGTCGACGCTGAGGATCACCTTCTCGGGTCGGCCGAGGTCCTGCCGCAGCCGGTTGGCCCGCTCGGCGACCTCGGGCCGGGTGGCGAGCGCGGCCATCTCGGCGGTGTCGATGGCGACCGGGAAGGCGCCGATGCGCACCACCCGGTCGTCGACCCCGATCCGCCGGTCGGTCGCGGACAGGCCGAGCACCTTGGTGGCGAGCTGGGCGAAGTTGTGCGCCGCCTGAGCCCGCTGAAAGCCGATCAGGTCGGCGCCGAGCATCCCGCGCAGCAGCTCGGACCGGCGGGGAAGCTGCATGAACAGCTCCGGCGGCGGGAACGGCACGTGCAGGAAGAAGCCGATCCGCAGGTCGGGGCGGAGCGCGCGGAGCTGGCCCGGCACCAGTTGGAGGTGGTAGTCCTGCACCCAGACCAGCCCGCCCGGCTCGGCCGCCTCGGCGGCGGCCTCGGCGAAGCGCTGATTGACCCGCTGGTACGCCTCCCACCAGCGGCGATGATATTCGGGCTGCTCGACGGCGTCGTGGTAGAGCGGCCAGAGGGTGGCGTTGGCGAAGCCCTCGTAGTGGTCGCGGAAGTCCTCCGCGCTGAGCGCCACGGTGCGCATCCGGACCCCGTCCACGTCGGGCAGGTCGGGTGCCGGGCCGGTGCCGCCGGCCCAGCCCACCCACGTGGCGGGCGTGTGCCGCAGCAGGGGGTGCAGGGCGCTCACCAGCCCGCCGGGGCTGCGGCGCCACTCGAAGGCGCCGTCCGGCGCCACACTGTCGTCGATGGGGAGGCGGTTGGCCACCACCACCAGGGGGCTCTGTCGCATCTCGGGCAATCCGCTCAGCAGGGGTGCCGGCGACCGGAGCGGGAGCGCGAACCGGACAGCCGGTGCGGGACGGTGACGTTCAGCGGTATTCCTACTGACCGTAAGTTACACCCCTGTTACCCGATCGGCTCGGGCGAGCGGCGTCCCGCAATCCGGGCACCGCTCAGACGACGGCGCCGTCGTCCGGATCCTGGTCGTCCCGGTCGCCCGGGCGCAGCCGCCAGATGAGCATCACGAACCCGGCGAGGATGCCGGTGAAGCCGAGCAGGGTCACCACCGACGGGTCGACGAGCGACATCACGGTGGGGGAGAGGAACAGCAGGAAGCCGAGGACGATGGAGAGCACGCCCAGCACCGCGTATTTCGAGAATCGCGGCAGCGGGGGCGGTGGGGGCGGGGTGTAGTGCTCCTCCGCGTCGTCCGGCAGGCCGGCGCCGAACGTGTCCAGGCCGTCCAGCAGGGACGGCTCGTCGTGCCGGTCACGGCTCACCGAGATGCCCGAGACGTCCGCCGCGTAGGGCAGCCGGCGCACGTCGGTGGCGGTCGGACCGGCGGGTTCCTCGGCGCGGCCGGCGGGGGCGCCACCCGGCGCGGCCGGGTCGTCGACGTCCTCGGCGGCCGGCCAGGGGTGGCTGCCGGCGGTGGGCGTGGTGTGGAAGCCGGCCACGATCCTGGCCCACTCGGCCTCGATGTCGGGCTCGTCGGCGCGGGCCGGCTCGCCGCCCCCCTCGTCGGCGAGCTGGGTGAGGTAGTCCCGGGCGGTCCTCAGGTGCGACCGGTCGACGTAGAGCCGGTCGACCGGTCGGGCCGGGACCGTGGTGGTGCGGGTGACCGGATTGAGGTCGGCGGAGGGCTGGAGGTAGGCGGCGATGCCACCGGCGGCGAGCACGTCGAGCAGGTGCTCACCGACGCGCGGATCGACGTCGCCCGCGACCGCGTACTCGGCCGCGTCGAGCCCGTTGTCCCGCCGTCCCCGGCGGGGCCCGCCCCCTGACACCGGACACCCCCTTCACCACGGCCTGACGTCGTGTTCTGAATCCTGACACGCCGGGACCCGGTTCCGGGAGTGCGTTGTGGCGCGGCGTACGGGTTCGTGCCCACTTCCCGGCCGATTCGGCGGGTCCCCACCCCACCTGGGCGGACCCGGTGCGGTAAGGATCGCCGGGGGACATCACCCGTGCCCCGCCGCCACGGTCGGCTCTCCGCCCGCGAAAAGTCACCTTCACCGCGAAAGCCGAATACCTGACCGGCGGGGGTCGTAACGGATCCGGACCGCTCAGCCGGCCGCCGCGATGCGGAGCAGGCCGACGGCGGCGTGCCGCTCCGCGAAGGCGCGTACCCGGGCCAGCGTCGCCGCCGCGGCCGGCGGGTCCGCCTCGGTCAGCGGTCGCACCGCCAGGGTGGACGCGAGGAGATGGTCCGTGACGTCGCTCATGTCCGCGTAGTCCTGCGCCGCGGTGGTGAACAACCGGCCCGCCCGGGCGGCGTCGCCGTCGCGGTACGCCAGTGCCGCGTCGGCCGACCTACCGGCCGCCCGCGCCCAGCGGGTCGCCCGCGGGGCCCGGGCCAGCAGGTCGCGCACCAGGACCGCCGCGTCGCCGCCGAGCAGACCGGCGACGTGACCGACCGCCGGCACCCACTCGGCGAACGGGATCATCCGGGTCCGCCGCCAGTCCTCGTCCAGCTCGGCGAGCAGCGCGAGCGCCTCGTCCCGGCGACCCTGCACCGCGCGGCAGAGCGCGGCGTGCGCCACGGTGGACCGCAGCACCCGGTGGAAGCCGCTGTGCCGGGCCGCGACAAGCGCCTGGTCCACCAGGTCCGGCGCGTCGTCGGCGGCCGGGGTGTCGCCGGCCGGGGTGTCGCCGAGCGCCCGGATCCAGCCGGAGATCGCCACGACGTGCAGGTCCCACTGGTCGGTCGGGCGCCGGGTCGACCCCTCGGCCATCCGCAGCGCCGCGGTCCAGTCCCCGCTGTAGTAGGACCGGGTCCACTGGTCGCTGAAACTCACCGTGAGGCCGTGCAGGCCGGCCAGGTCCAGGGACCGCTGCTCGTCGACCAGCCGGGCCGAGCCGGCCAGGTCGCCCTCCTCCTGCAACGCCCAGGCCAGGTTGTGCACGGCCCGACGGCGGCTGGTCAGCCGCTCCACCCGGCACTCCTCGGTGACCTCGGCCAGCTCGGCGTACGCCTCCTCGGCGCCCGCCTGGTAGCGGGCCACCGCCAGGGTGATCCGGGCGTTCGCCCGCGCCTCCCGCAACTCCAGCCGTTCGGCCAGCTCGGCGGCGCTGCTCGCGGCGACACAGGCCGGCTCGGTCTCCGCGTCGAACATGTGCGCCCGGGCCAGCTCCAGCAGCGCGCCGACCTTGTCCTCGCTGTCCGGCAGCTCCGCGTGCAGCCGGATCGCCCGGTCCAGGCATCGCAACGTCTCCGACCGGTCGGCCCGGGCCCACGCCGCCGTGGCCAGCAGCCGCCACGCCTTCGCCGCGCCGGGCAGGTCGCCGGCGTCGGCCAGCCGGCCGGCCAGGTCGGTGAGTCGTGCCGTGCCGCCGTCGACGAGGAACCCGTCGCGGTCCCGATAGAACGCCAGCTCGGCCTGGAACAGCTCCAGCGCCGGGTCCGGCCCGCAGTCGACGCTCAGCGCGCGCCCGACAAGCGTGGCCGCGGTCTCCAGCGCGTGCAGCTCGTACGCCCGGCGGGCGGCCCGGTGCAGCGCCGACCGGGTGGCGGCGGCGTGCGGGGCCTGGTCGAGCCCCACCGTGCGGGCGATCTCGTGCGCCGCCCACCTGTGGTTGGCCAGGACCTCGGCCAGGTCGTGCTGCCGGCCGTCGGCGAGCTGCTCCAACCAGTCGGCGGCGCCCTGGTGGCGGGCCACCCGCTCCGCCCGCGGCAACCGCTGATAGCAGACGTCCCGGACCAGCACGTGCCGGAACCGGTATTCGGACTGACCGGGCATGGTCGAGCTGGGCAGCTCGAAGACCAGGTCGCGCCGCTGGAGGCGGTGCAGCGCCCGCTCCACCCACTCCACCGGCCGGCCCAGGGCCAGCGCCACCGGCGCCGCCCAGAACTGCACGCCGACCACGGAGGCGGCCTGGAGCACCGTGCGGTCGGCCGGGTCGAGCAGGTCCAGCCGGTTGGCGATGACCGCCTGGACGGTGCGGGGCATGCCGGCCCCGCCCGTCGGGTCGAGCAGCGCCACGCTCGCCGTGCGCTCGGCCAGGCCGCCGTCGAGCAGCATCCGGGCGTACTCCTGGGCGTAGAGCGGGTTGCCGTCGGCGAACTCGATGAGCGGCGCGCGGGCCTCGCTGGGCAGCGTGGCCTGACCGAGCAGCAGCGAATAGAGGGTGTCGATGTCCCCGTCGTGCATCGGCGGCACCGAGATGGACATCGCACCGCTGATCGTGCCGGTCCAGGCCGGGTGCCGCTCGCGCAGCTCCGGCCGGGCGGTCGCGACGACGAGCAGCGGCACGTTGCGGGCCGCCGCGCCGAGCTGCTCGACGAAGGAGAGCATCGCCTCGTCCGCCCAGTGCATGTCCTCGAAGACGAGCACGGTGGGGCCGGTCGCGGCCAGCGCGAGCAGGAAGCGCCGCCACGCCGCCTCGGTCTCGGCCGAGGTGAGTCGCTCGCCGGGGACGCCGACCAGAGGGCCCAGCGCCTCGGCCAGCCGGACCGCGTGCGGGTCGGCGAGCCGGCCCAGCCGGTCGCGCAGCCGCTCCCGGGTGGCGGCCGGGTCGTCGGCGCCGGCCAGCCCCGCCCAGCCCCGCACGATGTCGGCCAGGGCGGCGTAGGTGACGTTCTCGCCGAACGGCGGGCACTGACCGGTCAGCCAGGCGACCCGCGCGCCGGGCAGGTTGGCCGCGTGCCGGGCCAGCTCGCGCAGCAGCCGGCTCTTGCCCACCCCGGCCGGACCGAAGACGGTCAGGAGCTGGGAGGTGCGCTCGGTGACGGTGCGGTGCAGCGCGCTCACCAGCAGACCGCGCTCGTGGTCCCGGTTGACCATCGGGGTCAGCTCGGGGCCCTGCCGGTCGCGCCGGGGCCGGGCCCGGACGGCCAGCCAGATCCGGCTCACCGCCGACCGGCCACGCAACGTGACCGGCGGCCGGTCGGCGTACTCCATCTCGCGCCGGGTGGCTGCCCAGGTGCTCTCGTCGACCACCACGCCACCCACCGGGGCCAGCGACTGCAACCGGCTCGCGGTGTTGACCACGTCGCCGGTGACGAAGGCCTGGCCGCCGTCGCGCGCCGCGGCCAGGTCGACAAGCGCCTCGCCGGTGGCGATGCCCACCCGGAAGCCGAGCGGCGGGTGCGGCCCGGCCGGCTGCCGGGCCAGGCTCCGTTGCAGCTCCAACCCGGCGCGTACGCAGCGCAGCGCGTCGTTGTCGGTGGCCACCGGCGCGCCGAACAACGCCATCACCGCGTCGCCGATGTATTTCTCCACCACGCCGCCGTACTGGTGCACCAGCCGGCGCACCGTGGCGAAGTATGCCTGTTGCAGGCCGCGGGCCTGCTCCGGGTCGGCCCGTTCGGCGTACGTGGTGAAGTCGGCGATGTCGATGAAGAGCACGCTCACCTGCCGGCGGTCCTCCTGCACCGCGACCGCGTGGTCGCGCAGCGGCTGGCCGCAGTTGGTGCAGAAGTTGGCGCCGGCGTCGTTGGCGTGGCCGCAGCCCGGGCAGGCCGCCGCGAGCGGCCGGCCGCACCCGCCGCAGAAGCGGTCGTCCGGCCCGGCGGTCCGGGAGCAGTGTCCACAGGTGAGGTCGATGTCCGGCTCCGTACGCGTGAGGTACCCAGTGTGCCGCGCCGCCGCCCCAGTCGGGTACCCGACGGGTCGACGGGACGATGCGGCTGTTCGGCCGGGTCTAGTCTCCTCTAGCAGGAAGTCCCGTCGACAGGGAGAGCGCCGTGCACGTCCGGCTTTCCGCCCCATGGATCGATCCACGAGGGACGGTGTGGGCCTCGGGCGACACGGTCGACGTGGACGCCGTCACACTCGCCGAACTGGAGGAAAAAGGCATGGTGGAGCAGCCCGCAGGCAGCGGATCGACCGAGACCACGACCACCACGACCACCACGACACCGTCGAAGAAGACCGACCCGTCGAAGATCGGCCCCGGCCCGAGCGCGCCGCCGGCCGACAGCAAGGACAAGTGACGCGACGGACCGGTGACACCCGGCGGGGCCTGGCGGAACGACCGCCGGGCCCCGCCGTCGTGCCGCTCAGCGGTCGCTCATGCCGGCGCGGCGGCGCAGCGCGGCGACGTCGGTGACCACGATGCGGCGCCCTTCGGTACGCAGCCAGCCGCGGCTGGCGAACGAGCCGATGGCCTGGTTGACGCTCTGCCGGGAGCCGCCGGCCATCTCGGCGAGCTGACTCTGGTTGAGCTCGATCGTGATCATCGGGGCCTGGCTCTCGCCGGCCAGCCGCACAAGCGTCTTGGCCACCCGGCCGGGCAGGTCGAGGAAGACGTGGTCGGCGTTCTGCTCGGTGAGCCGGCGGATCAACTGGCCGAGGGAGCGCATCACCGCGTCGAGGATGCGCGGGTTGGAGTGCACCAGCTCCATGAAGGCGGGGCGGGACAGCGCCAGCGCCGCGCAGTCCTCGATGGCCTCCGCCGAGGCCGACCGGGTCGAGGCGTCGAGCAGCGAGACCTCGCCCAGCACGTCCGGTGGTCGGATCACCGACAGCACGGCCCGTTCGCCGGTGGGGGCGGTGCGGAACACCGCCACCGCGCCGCGGCGCAGCACGATCAGCGACTCGCCGGGATCGTTCTCGACGAAGAGCAGTTGCCCCTTGCGGTAGGTGCGGGGCACGGCCGCAGCGATGACCCGCTGCCGCACCTCCGGCTCCAGCCCGGCGAACATCTCCACGCCCGTGAGCGCGTCACCCGGCTCCGGCAGGCGAGACTCCACGGCTCAACTCCTCCCCGGTCAGAAGTCACCACTCGCACACCGGGTGAAGCTGTCAGTCCCGGTACGAGGCAGCTCAACCGGTTCGGCGCCCGACGGCGGTACACATCAGATCATGACGGCCCGGTAGCGTGCTGTACACCCCCGGAGACACTTCCGTGACCATGGCGGCTCGCGACCGGCGCGGCGCCGACCTCGGCGGACGCCCCGACGGCGGCCCGGCGGGGCCGATGGGCGAGGATGGGCGCGATGGTCTACCGCTACTTCTACGACTGCGAATTCATCGAGGACGGCCGCACCGTCGACCTGGTGTCGATCGGCGTCGTCGACGAGTACGGCCGCGAGTTCTACGCGGTCTCCACCGAGTTCGACGACTCCCGCGCCGTGCCCTGGGTGCGGCGCAACGTGCTGGACAAGCTCCCCTCGCCGGCCGACCGGGCCTGGCGGTCGCGGGAGCGGATCCGGGACGACCTGCACGAGTTCCTGCTGGCGCCGGTGCGGGACCGCCCGGGCGAGCAGGTGGAGCTCTGGGCCTGGTACGCGGCGTACGACCACGTGGTGCTGGCCCAGCTCTGGGGCGCCATGCCGGCGCTGCCCCGGGAGATCCCCCGGTTCACCAAGGAGCTGCGCCAGCTCTGGGACGACCGGGGGCGGCCCCGGCTGCCGGACGCCGAGGCCGACCGGCACGACGCGCTCGTCGACGCCCGGCACAACCTGGCCCGCTGGCGGGCGATGACCGCGCGTTAGCGCAGGCCCGGCCGGTGCGGCAGGTTTGACCCGTTCTGCCCGGGGCATCGGAGGCGGCATCACGCCGATCCGAGGAGGGGTCCATGAGCAACGAGCCGACAAGCGCCGCCGACGCCCGGCGCAAGGTCACCGAGCTGGTCCGGGACGCCCGGATCTGCCTGCTCACCACCACCGCCGTGGACGGACGCCTGGTCAGCCGCCCGATGGGGCTACAGGAGGCGGACTTCGACGGCGACCTCTGGTTCTTCGCGTACGCCGACTCCGCGAAGATCCGCCAGATCAGGGTGAATCCGCAGGTCAATGTCGGTTTCTCCGACCAGAAGCACAACGCCTGGGTGTCGGTGGCCGGCACCGCCACCGAGGAGTGGGACGACGCCCGCGCGAAGGAGCTGTGGAACCCGGTGCTCAAGGCGTGGTTCCCGGACGGCCTCCAGACATCGGGGATCACCCTGATCAAGGTGCACGCCGGCTCGGCCGAGTACTGGGACTCGCCGGGCAGCACGGTGATCAACCTGCTCGGCTTCGCCAAGGCGGCGGTGACCGGCAAGCCGCCGAAGGCGGGCGAGAACCAGGAGGTCGGTTACTGACCGGTAGGCAGACCGGCGGGCGGAATCGGCCCGGGGCGCGGTGCCGGCGTGCACCAGCGGCGACTACAGTTCGCACGGACGGCCCGCCCCGGGCCGGCAACGGCGCCGATGGTCTGATCTGACACATATCCTGGGGCTTATCCGGGCTTCACCCGATGTCTCAGGAGGATGAGCGGATCATGCGTATCGGCGTGCTCACCGGCGGGGGCGACTGCCCTGGTCTCAACGCGGTGATTCGGGCGGTGGTCCGAAAGGGCGTCGCCACCTACGGTCACGAGTTCGTGGGCTTCCGGGACGGCTGGAAGGGCCCGCTCGAGGGTCTGTCCAAGCCGCTGGGCATCGCGGAGGTGCGGGGCATCCTGCCGCGCGGTGGCACCATTCTCGGCTCGTCCCGGACCAACCCGTTCAAGATCGACAACGGGGTGGAGCGGATCAAGGAGAACCTCGCCACGCAGGGCGTGGACGCCCTGATCGCGATCGGCGGCGAGGACACCCTGGGCGTCGCCACCAAGCTGCACGAGCTGGGCGTCAACGTCGTCGGCGTGCCCAAGACGATCGACAACGACCTGGGCGCCACCGACTACACGTTCGGCTTCGACACCGCGGTCAACATCGCGATGGAGGCGATCGACCGGCTGCACACCACCGCCGAGAGCCACCACCGCACGCTCGTCGTCGAGGTGATGGGCCGGCACGCCGGCTGGATCGCCCTGCACGCCGGCCTCGCCGGTGGCGCCAACGTGATCCTGCTGCCCGAGCGGCAGTTCGACGTCGAGCAGGTCGCCGGGTACGTGGAGAAGCGCTTCCAGCACCAGTACGCCCCGATCGTGGTGGTCGCCGAAGGCGCCCAGCCGCTGGACGGCCAGATGGTGCTGCACAACCAGGAGCTCGACTCGTTCGGCCACGTCCGCCTCGGCGGCATCGGCCAGTGGCTCGCCGAGCAGCTTGAGGCGAAGACCGGCAAGGAGGCCCGCACCGTGGTGCTCGGCCACATCCAGCGCGGCGGCACGCCGACCGCGTTCGACCGGGTGCTCGCCACCCGCCTCGGCCTCCAGGCCATCGACGCCGCGCACGAGGGCGACTGGGGCAAGATGGTCGCGATGCAGAGCACGGACATCGTCCGCGTCCCGCTGGCCGACGCCACCCGCGAGCTGAAGACGGTGCCGCTGGAGCGCTACACCGAGGCCGAGGTCTTCTTCGGCAGCTAGTTGTAAGGAGGGGGCCCCGCTTAACGCCTTCTGCATAGGCGGGGCCCCCTTTTAACAGGTGTCGGGGTCGGACGAGGAGGCGCGGGTGGGCGGAAACACGGTTGCGGTGGTCGGCACGGGCAAGATCGGCGAGCTGATGCTCTCCGGGCTGCTCCGCTCCGGCTGGCCGGTGGAGCGGCTGCTCGCCACCGCCCGGCGTCCGGCCCGCGCGCAGGAACTGACCGACCGCTACGGCGTACGGGTGGTGGACAACCTCACCGCGGTGGCCGAGGCCGAGGTGCTCGCCATCTCGGTGAAGCCGCAGGACGCCGCCGCGCTGCTCGACGAGATCGGCCCCAAGGTCCCCGCCGACAAGTTGGTCATCTCGCTCTGCGCCGGGCTGCCCACCAGCTTCTTCAATCGGCGGCTGCCCGAGGGCACCCCGGTGATCCGGGTGATGACCAACACCCCGGCGCTCGTCGACCAGGCGATGAGCGCCATCTCGCCCGGCCCGCACGCCACCGGCGCGCACCTGGCCCTGGCCGAGGAGATGTTCTCCCCGCTCGGCGCCACCCTCCGGGTGCCCGAGTCGCAGCAGGACGCGGTCACCGCGCTCTCCGGCTCCGGCCCCGCCTACTTCTATCTGCTGGTCGAGGCCATGATCGACGCCGGCATCCTGCTCGGGCTGCCGCGCCAGGTGGCGCACGAGCTGATCGTGCAGACCGCCATCGGCTCGGCGGTGATGCTCCGCGACTCCGGCGAGCACCCGGTGAAGCTGCGCGAGGCGGTCACCTCGCCGGCCGGCACCACCATCTCCGCGATCCGCGAGCTGGAAAACCATGGTGTACGCGCGGCGATGCTGGCAGCGCTGGAGGCCGCCCGCGACCGGGCGCGCGAACTCGCCGCCCAGGTGTGAGGCAGGGGCAAACTCGACGTTTCGGCAGACGTGTGGTGCTACTTGGCGGCCGGTAGGGTCAGGTTTCCGACTTCATGTCCGACGGTCGGGCTGTTGACTGGTGCCTGGTCGGAGGCCACTGTGGGGTCACTACGGTCAAGGTGAGGATCAAGGCGTTACCGGTGCCGCAGCCGCTGCCGGGAAGTGATTGAATCACCTCTGCAACGGTGGGGACCGCGAGGAGCACAAGTGGATGTCTTCGATGTGCGTGACCGACTCATCGGGGACTATCGCGAGTTCACATCAAGTTTCGTCGACCCCCGTGACCCGAAGGTCAGGGGATACGTCGAGCGGCTGGCCAACTCCGGATATCAGTGGCCTGCGCCCTTCCTCTCGCTCAACCCGAACTTCGCCTCCGGTGGCACTGTCGACAGGCTGATCGCCGAAGGCTTGCTGCATCCGGAGAATGAGCGGATCTTCCGCCTCAAGGAGCACGAAGGGGACCCCGGCGAGCAGCCGCTGCGGCTGCATCAACACCAGCGGGATGCCATAGCGATCGCCCGCGACGGCCACAGCTATGTGCTGACCACGGGGACCGGATCGGGCAAGAGTCTGTCGTACATCGTGCCGATTGTCGATCGGGTGCTGCAGGCCAAGACGGACGGGACGTACCAGCCCGGAGTCAAGGCGATCATTGTCTATCCGATGAACGCGCTCGCCAACAGCCAGCTCCGCGAGTTGGAGAAGTTCCTCCGCTGGGGCTTTCCGGACGGGACGCCACTTGTCACGTTTGACCGCTATACCGGTCAGGAGAGCCTCGAAGCCCGACGCCGGATCCTCAACGATCCGCCAGACATCCTGCTTACCAACTACGTGATGCTCGAACTGGTGCTGACCCGGCACCGGGAACGGGACCGCCTGATCCGGGCTGCCAGCGGCCTGTGGTTCCTCGTCCTCGACGAGCTGCACACCTACCGCGGGCGGCAGGGCGCCGACGTGGCGTTCCTCGTACGCCGGACGAAGGACGCCTGCCAGGCGCCGCGCCTGCAGTGCGTCGGCACCTCGGCCACCATGACCAGCGAGGGTGACGCGGCGCGTCAGCGAGCAGCGGTCGCCGACGTGGCGACCCGGCTGTTCGGCCAGCTGGTGTCCCCGGACCACGTCATCGGCGAGTCGTTGGAACGCGCCACAACGGGCGCTGAGCCGAGTGCCGAAGGACTCGCGGAGCGGGTACGACTCTGGTGCCGGGATGACCGTAAACCAGACCTTGACGATTTCCGTCAAGATTCGTTGTCCCACTGGGTGGAGAGCGCGTTCGGGCTCGAGCCGGAGGAAGGGACCGGCCGACCTATCCGCAGGCGCGTCCCCCGAACCGTGCCGGAGGCGGCCGAAAATCTGGCTGGGCTCACGCAGGAATCGGTTCGCGACTGCCAGGCGGCCATCCGGGCGGTGCTCCAAGCGGGCGCCCAGCTCATCGATCCGGAGACGGGACGGCCGATCTTCGCGTTTCGGCTGCACCAATTTCTCTCGAAGGGGGACAACGTCTATGCCACCGTCGAGTCGCCGGCCGAGCGGCACATCACGAGCCGTTATCAGACGCTCTCACCGGACAGCGGACCCGGGCAACGTAAGATCCTCGTGCCGTTGGCGTTTTGCCGGGAGTGCGGGCAGGAATACCTGACCGTTCGCCGCTCGGTGGACGGCTTCGAGGCGCGGCAGGATTCGGATACCAGTGAGGACGGCGGCTACCTCTATCTCAGTGACGACCAGCCCTGGCCCGCCAGCCTGGAGATCGCGGTGCAGGACGGCCGGCTGCCGTACTCGTGGACGGTCCTCGCCGACGACGGCAGCACCGTCCCGGCCGAGGACAAGCGCAAGCACCTGCCCGAGGTGGTGCACGTCGACGCGGAGGGCGTCGAGGTCGCACCCGGAAAGGGGGTCGCCGCTGCCTGGGTCGCCGCGCCCTTCCGCTTCTGCCTGCGCTGCCGGGTGTCGTACGAACGTCAGCGGGGCAAGGACTTCGCCCAGTTGGCCAAGCTCTCCACCGAGGGGCGCAGTTCCGCGCTCTCGGTGGTGGGAGCCAGCATCGTGCGGGCGCTTCGTGCCGAGCCGACTCTCGACAAGCCGGCGCGCAAGCTGCTGTCGTTCGTCGACAACCGCCAGGATGCCTCGCTCCAGGCCGGGCACTTCAACGACTTCGTGCAGGTGGTGCAGCTTCGGGGTGCCCTGCACCGGGCGGCGGAGAAGGAGCCTGACGGTCTCACCCACGAGCGGGTGGCGCAGCAGGTCACCGAGGCGCTCGGGTTGCAGCTGACCGAGTTCGCCCGCCGGCCGGGGGCCCGCTATGGCAAGGAGGAGATCTGGCGGGCCCTGCGTGAGGTGGTCAACTACCGGCTCTACCTCGACCTGGAACGAGGATGGCGGGTGACCATGCCCAACCTGGAGCAGACCGGCCTGCTCCGGGTCGGCTATCGCCATCTCCACGAGGTCGCGGCGGATCAGGAGATCTGGGAGCGCAGCCACCACCTCCTGCGCGATGACAGCCCGGAGCACCGGTACGAGATCGCGGCGACGCTGCTCGACGAGATGCGCCGCAACCTGGCCATCGACGTTCGGTGTCTCACCGAGGAGGGCTTCGACGAGATCCGCCGGCTGTCGGCGCAGCACCTGGCCGAGCCCTGGGCGCTCGGCTTGCGGGAGCGGGCCACCGTCGCCGCGACCGCCTTCCCCAAGCCCAGCGGTAAGGGTCGCCCCCGCTCCTACCTTCATCTGTCGGGACGCGGCGCGCTGGGCAGATATCTCAAGCGACAGTATGAGAAGCGCCGGCAGCCCTGCGGCGTCGCAGACGCGCAGGACATGATCCGCGACCTGCTGGTGGTGCTCACCGAGGCCGACCTGGTGATCCAGGCCGCGCCCGGGGAAGGGGACGACCTGATCGGCGGTTACCGGCTTCGTTCGCACGCACTGTTGTGGCAGGCGGGCGACGGCAGGGCGGGCGCGGAGGACCGGGTCCGCAAGCAGCTCTCCGGTGAGGTCGGCGCCCGGGTCAACACCTTCTTCCGTGACCTCTACCGGGACACCTCGCACCTGCTGGCAGGCCTCCAGGCGAAGGAGCACACCGCCCAAGTGACCCCGGAGGTCCGGCAGGAGCGGGAACGGGAGTTCCGCGAGGGCGACCTGCCGTTGCTGTTCTGCTCGCCGACGATGGAACTCGGCGTCGACATCAAGGCGCTCAATGCGGTGGCGTTGCGCAATGTGCCGCCGACACCGGCCAACTACGCCCAACGCGCCGGCCGGGCCGGCCGTTCCGGGCAGCCTGCCCTGGTGGTTACCTACTGCTCGACCGGCAGTGCGCACGACCAGTACTACTTCAAGCGACCCACGCTGATGGTCGGCGGTGCGGTGCAGCCGCCTCGCCTGGACCTGGCCAACGAGGATCTGGTCCGTTCCCACCTCCAGGCCATCTGGCTGGCCGAGACCGGGGAGGACCTGCCCAGCTCGCTCGCCGCCGTGATGGAGACCGGCGGGGAGAACCCGTCGTTGGAGCTGCTGCCGAAGCTGAAGAAGTCGATCGAGGCTCCGGAGGCCCGCCGCCGCGCCCTGGCCAGAGCTCAGGCGGCCCTCGCCGGTGAGGTGACCGCGGAGCTGGCCGACGCACCCTGGTGGCGCCCCACCTGGCCGGCGGAGATGATCGAACAGGCGCCCCGCAGCTTCGAGGAAGCCCTGGGCCGGTGGCGCAAGCTCTATCGTGCCGCGTTCCGAGAGTATGAGGTGCAGGGCCGCCGGGCGATCGACACGAACGTCTCGCACAAGGCCCGTGAGGAGGCCCGCCGTCGGGCCAACGACGCCCGGGTGCAGCTCGACCTGCTGCGCAACGAGGACTCCGACGAGCCGCAGACCGACTTCTACACCTACCGCTACCTCGCGTCCGAGGGCTTCCTGCCGGGCTACTCGTTCCCCCGGCTGCCGCTGGCCGCATACATTCCGGGGCTCAACGGGCAGCGGCAGGGCGACTACATCCACCGGCCGCGGTTTATCGGCATCAGCGAGTTCGGTCCGCAGTCGCTGATCTACCACGAGGGCGCCCGCTACATGGTGCGGGGCGTGCAGTTGCAGCAGGCGGCGGAGCCCGGCAAGGACAGTCTGCTCACCACCTCCGCCCGGCGCTGCCGTGCCTGCGGGCACCTGCACGACGACGTCGCGGGGGTGGACGTCTGCGACAGTTGCGGCGAGCAGCTCGGCGCGATCGACGACAATCTGCTGCGGCTTTACACGGTGCGGACCCAGCGCCGGGAGCGGATCTCCTCCGACGAGGAGGAGCGGCGACGGGCCGGCTTCGAGATCGAGACGTCGTACCGCTTCCACCACCACGGCGGGCGGCCGGGCAAGCTCACCGCGACGGTCGCGCCACCGGACGCGCCGACCGTGGCAACCCTGGTCTACGGCGATGCCGCCACGGTGCGCCGGGCCAACCTGGGGCTGCTGCGGCGGAAGGACAAGAAGAAGCGCGGCTTCTTCCTGGACACCACCAGCGGGGAGTGGCTCTCGGAGACGAAGGCGGCCGAGCGGACCACCGACGAGGAGGATGTCGGAGCCGCCGACGAGGTCAAGCGCAAGCAGCGGGTCATCCCGTACGTCGAGGACCGACGCAACGTCCTGGTGATGCGGCTGGCCCGCAAGGCCACCCGCGAGGAGGTCATCTCGCTGCTGTACGCCGTCGAGCGGGGCATCGAGGCGACGTTCCAGTTGGAGGACTCGGAACTGACCGGTGAGCTGCTGCCCGACCTCGACGACCAGGGGCGGATACTGTTCATCGAGAGCGCCGAGGGCGGGGCGGGGGTGCTCCGTCGCCTCGTCGAGGAGGAAGACGCCATCCGCCGGGTGGCCATGAAGGCCCTGGAGATCGCGCACTTCGACCCGGAGACCGGCGACGAGGTGCCGCAGGATGTGCGGGACGGCGACGACCGGTGCGTCCAGGGCTGCTACGACTGCCTGCTGTCGTACTCCAACCAGCCCTTCCACAAGATGGTCGACCGGCATCTCATCGTCGACGTGTTGCTGGACCTGACCATGTCCGACACGACCAACACCAGCGCTGCCCGACCCGCCGCGGCGGGGTTGCACCTGACCGGGCCGGCGGCGGACTTCGTGGCGTGGTTGGCGCAGGCCGGCTACCGGGCCCCGGACGGCGGGCGGGAACGGGTCGCCGAGGCCACGCCCGACCTGGTCTATCGGGAGCAGCAGGCGGCCGTCTTCGTTGACGCGCCCGGCGAGCCCGCCGGCGAGGGCCGCGACGGCGACGCCGAGGACAGCCTCTACGACATCGGCTGGACACCCGTCCGGGTGACCGCGGAGGAGTGGCAGCAGGCCGTGGACCGGTATCCGAGCGTGTTCGGGCAGCACAGGACGGGGAGCAACTGATGACGGTGACCGCAGCGGGGTTCGAGCCGGGCACGCTGGTCAGGGCACGCGGCCGGGAGTGGGTGGTGCTCCCCGAGTCGGAGCCGGAGCTGCTGGTGCTGCGCCCGCTCGGCGGCTCGGACGACGAGCGTGCCGCCGTCCTGCCCGACCTGGAGGACGTGGCGTCGGCGACGTTCGCCTACCCCGACCCGTCGGACGCCGGCAACGCCAGCCGGGCCGCGCTGCTGCGTACCGCGCTGCGGATCGGGTTTCGTTCCACCGGTGGACCGTTCCGGTCCCTCGGCGGGTTGGCCGTCGAGCCCCGGCCCTACCAGCTCGTGCCGTTGCTGATGGCGCTGCGGCAGGACACCGTACGGCTGCTGATCGCCGACGACGTGGGCATCGGCAAGACCGTCGAGTCCGGCCTGATCGCCGCCGAGCTGCTGGCTCAGGGCGACGCGAACGGGCTGGCCGTGCTGTGCAGCCCGGCCCTGGCCGAGCAGTGGCAGCGGGAGCTGGCGGAGAAGTTCGGCGTCGCGGCCGAGCTGGTGCTGCCCGGCACCGTACGCCGACTGGAGCGTGACCTGGTCGGCGCGCAGTCGATCTTCGATCGCTACCGGCACGTGGTGGTCTCCACCGACTACATCAAGCGGCCGGAGCTGCGCGACCAGTTCGTGCGCGGCGCCCCCGACCTGGTGATCGTCGACGAGGCGCACTCGTGCGTGCTCGACGACAGCAACTCCGGCGGTCGGTCGCGGATGCAACGCCACGAGCTGGTCCGCAGGCTGGCCGCCCGCGCCGACCGGCACCTGATCCTGGTCACCGCCACCCCGCACAGCGGCAAGGACGCCGGTTTCCGTAACCTCGTCGGCCTGCTCGATCCACGGCTGGAGACCGTCGACCTGGACCGGGTCGAGGGCCGGGAGCTGCTGGCCCGGCACTTCGTGCAGCGCCGCCGGGTGGACATCCGCGGTTTCCTGGAGGACACCCCCTTTCCGGAGGACCGCGATTCGACCGAGCGCGCCTACCGGCTGACCGGCGACTACCGCGGCCTCTTCGACGACGTGGTCGCCTACGCCCGGCAGACCGTGCGGGACCCGATCGGCGGCCAGGTGCGGCAGCGGGTGCGGTACTGGTCGGCGTTGGCGCTGCTGCGGGCGCTTGCTTCCTCCCCGCAGGCCGCCGCCGCGACGCTGCGTACCCGGGCGGCGAACGCCGACGCCGCCGACGCCGCCGAGGCCGATGCGCTGGGCCGGGCCGCCGTGCTGGACCTTCCCGACGACGAGACCCAGGAGTCGGTGGACCTGGTGCCCGGCGCCGACACCGAGGACTCCGGCGGCCCGGAGCGGCGGCGGCTGCTCGCCTTCGCCCGCCGCGCCGAGGCCCTTGCCGCCAAGGGCGACGCGAAACTCGACCTGCTGGTCAAGGAGGTCAAGGCGCTGCTCGGCGACGGGTTCAACCCGGTTGTCTTCTGCCGCTATATCGACACCGCAGAATACGTTGCGGACCGGCTGACCGCCGCGCTCGGCAAGGCGTTCACGGTCGGCTGCGTGACCGGCGCGCTGCCGCCGGAGGAACGCACCGAGCGGATCAGGGAGCTGACCGGCGACCCGAAGCGCCGCCCGGTGCTGGTGGCGACCGACTGCCTCTCTGAGGGCGTCAACCTCCAGGAGCACTTCCAGGCGGTGGTGCACTACGACCTGGCGTGGAACCCGACCCGGCACGAGCAGCGGGAGGGCCGCGTCGACCGGTTCGGCCAGCGCGCGCCGAGGGTCCGCGCCGTGATGATCTATGGCACGGACAACCGGATCGACGAGATCGTGCTGAAGGTGCTGCTGCGCAAGCACGAGCAGATCCGCAAGGCGCTCGGCGTCTCGGTGCCGGTGCCGGACCGCAGCGACGACGTGTTGCAGACCATCGCGCAGGAGCTGCTGCTCGCCCCGGACACGCCGGAACAGCTCACCATCGAGGGTCTGGGCGTGGCACACCGCGAGGAGCTGCACCGGGAGTGGGACAGCGCCGCGCAGCGGGAGAACAAGTCCCGCACCAAGTACGCCCAACGGACGATCGCCGCACAGCTTGAGGCGGTCAAGCCGGAACTGGCCGAGATCCGGGCCAGCCTGGGCTCGCCGGAAGAGGTGGCCGAGTTCGCCCGCGCCGGCTTCGCCGCGCTCGGCGCGGACGTCGTGCCGAACGGCGACGGCTTCGACGCGACCACGGGTATGCTGCCGTTGCCGCTGCGGGACGCCTTCCCGGCCGGCTACCCCGCCACCCTCGCCCTGCGCCGGGAGCTGCCCACCCCGGCCCGCACTGCCCACCTGGACCGCACCGACCCCTACGTCTCGGCGCTGGCCCGCTATCTGCTGGAGAGCGCGCTGGATCGGACGGTCCCGGCCGACCAGCGGCCCGCCCGCCGGGCCGGGGTGATGCGCACGTCGGCGGTGGCCAAGCGGACCACCCTGCTATTGGTGCGGTTCCGGCTGCACCTGACCCTGCCCACCCGGGCCGCGGACGCCGAGCCCCGCCGGATGGTCGCCGAGGAGGCCCGCCTGCTGGCGTTCCGGGGCGCACCGACCGCCGCCGAGTGGCTGCCCGACGGGGAGGTGGCCGCGCTGCTGTCGGCTACCCCGACCGGCAACGTGCTGCCCGAGGCCGCCACCCCGCTGCTGGAGCGGGTGATCGGCAAGCTCGACGAGGTCGTGCCGCATCTCGACGCGACCGCCGACGGCCTCGCCGACGGGCTGCGTAGCTCGCACATCCGGGTGCGGGAGGCGGTCGGCCAGCGGGTCCGCCGCCAGATCACCGTCACCGCCCAGAAGCCCGCCGACGTGCTCGGCGTCTACGTCTACCTCCCGGAGGCCGCCGCATGACCGCCGCCACCTATCCCGCCGTACGGGTCGAGGGCGGACTGCTTCCCGCCGGCCTGGTGCAGCGGATCGGCGACGGCGCCGCCGAGCTGCCCGGCGCGGACCCGGCCAGCTACGGCCTCCAGTCCGGCGAGTCGGTGCGCCGCTACGCCAACCGCTCCTACGCCTACCTCCAGGAGGTGTGGCGGGAGTTCACGCGGCAGCGGGAGCGGGCCGGTGAGACCGTCCCGGCCCGGCTGACCCGGGAGCGCTGGCTGCTGATCCTGCTGCGTGAGCTGGGCTACGACGGCGTCGAGGCGCTGACCGGCGGCATCACGGTGGACGAGAAACCGTTCCCGGTCAGCCACCGCTTCGAGGCCGTACCCATGCATCTGCTCGGCTGGGGCACGGACCTGGACCGGCGGACCCCGGGGATGCGCGGCGCGGCCGCCGCCGCCCCGCACTCGCTGATGCAGCAGTTGCTCAACCGCTCCGACCAGCACCTGTGGGGCATCGTCGCCAACGGGCAGCGGCTGCGGCTGCTGCGCGACTCGACCAGCCTCGTCGGCACCGCGTACCTCGAATTCGACCTGGAGGCGATCTTCGAGGGTGACCTGTTCCCCGACTTCGTGCTGCTCTACCGGGTGGCGCACGCCACCCGCCTCGCCGTCCGCGACGCGGCGGCCGGGCCGTCGTCGTGCCTGCTGGAAGCCTGGCGTACGGAGGGAGCCAAGCAGGGCGAGCGGGCCCTGGCGCAGCTCCGCGACGGCGTGGAGGCGGCGCTGGAGATCCTCGGCACCGGTTTCCTCGACCACCCCGACAACGCGGCCCTGCGGGAGCGCGTCGAGGTCACGCTGTCGCTGGAGGACTACAAGCGTTCCCTGCTGCGGCTGGTCTACCGGCTGCTGTTCTGGTTCGTCGCCGAGGACCGCACCGCCCTGCTCGACCCCGAGGCCCCGCCGCAGGCCCGGCAGCGCTACGACGCGTTCTTTTCGGCCCGCCGGCTGCGCGAGCTGGCGCTGCGCCGCCGGCACTCCGGCCACGGCGACCTGTGGGAATCGGTCCGCCTCGTCTTCCGGTTCCTCGGCGAGGAGACCGGCAACGCGACCCTGGGCCTGCCCGGCATCGGCGGCCTCTACGAGCCCGGCCCGCTCGACAAGCCGATCGCCGAGGCCAGCCTGAGCAACACCGCGCTCCTGCGTGCCGTCGAGGCCCTGGCGGTGCTACCCGCACGCAAGGGCGCGGCCCGCCAGCGGACCGACTTCCAGCACCTGGGCGCGGAGGAGCTGGGCAGCGTCTACGAGTCGCTGCTGGAGCTGCGCCCCCGCTGGGACGCCCCGGCCCGCCGCTTCCACACCGAACGGCTCGCCGGCAACGAACGCAAAACCACCGGCTCCTACTACACCCCGTCCTCGCTGGTGGAATGCCTGCTCGACTCAGCGCTCGACCCGCTGCTGGACGAGGCCACGGCGTTGCCCACCCCCGAGGAGCGGGTTCAGGCGCTGCTCGACCTGACCGTCTGCGACCCGGCCTGTGGGTCGGGGCACTTCCTCATCGCGGCGGCCCGGCGCATCGCCAAGCGGGTCGCCGCCGAGGAAACCGACGAGCTGGAGCCCGCCCCGGACGCGGTCCGCTCGGCGATGCGCCGGGTGGTGGCCCGCTGCATCTACGGCGTGGATGTCAACGAGATGGCCGCCGAACTGGCGAAGGTGTCGCTCTGGCTGGAGGCGATGGAACCGGGCCGACCGCTCGGCTATCTCGACGCCAACATCCGGGTGGGCAACTCCCTGCTCGGCGTCACGCCCAAGCTACTCAAGCAGGGCATCCCCGACGCCGCCTTCACCGCCCTCACAGGCGACGACAAGAAGATCGCCACCGCCCTGAAGAGGCAGAACGCCGAGGAGTCGCGGGGCCAGGGCGACCTTTTCGGCGCGGCGGGAGTCCAGGTCGACAACAGCGCGCTCGCCGCCGAGGTCAAAGAGATCGTGTACGCGGAGCTGCCGCGCCGGCTCGCCGACGTGCACGTGCAGGCCAAGCGGGCGCAAACGCTGGACGCAGAGCGCCGGCACGCGAAGATGGTGGCCGACGCCTGGTGTGCCGCCTTCGTTCAGGCAAAGACCGATGAGACCCGGGAGAGCGCCATCACCCAGGCGGTGCTGGAACGCCTGGACAAGGGCGAAGCCTCGCTCGACATGCACCGGGTCGAGTCGATGGTGGAGGAGCTGACCCAGCAGTACCGCTTCTTCCACTGGCACATCGAGTTCCCGCACATCTTCCGGGTGCCCGAGTACGGCCCGGTGGATGAGGTGACGGGCTGGAAGGGCGGCTTCTCCTGCGTCCTGGGCAACCCGCCGTGGGAGCGGGTGAAGCTCCAGGAGCAGGAGTTCTTCGCCTCCCGCGACCCGGAGATCGCCGGGGCGAAGAACGCCGCCGCCCGCAAGAAGGCTATCGCCGCGCTGGCCGACAGCGACGAGCCGGTCAAGAAGACGCTGTACGCGGAGTGGACCACCGCCCTCCACGAGGCGGACGGGTTCAGCCACCTGCTCCGGTCGTCGGGGCGGTATCCGCTGACCGGCAAGGGCGACATCAACACCTATTCAGTCTTCACGGAGGCGGGGAGGACGGTGCTAGGTGCCTTTGGTCAGCTCGGGCTCATCGTACCTACCGGCATTGCCACGGATGCCACGACGCAAGAGCTATTCAAGAACTTGGTAATTCGGCGGAACATATGTTCCCTGTTCGACTTCGAAAATGCCCGCACCTTCCCGACTGTTCATGCTTCGTACCGGTTCTCTTTGATTTGTGCAGGTGGGCCACAGAGGTCTTTTGATCGGGCCTATTTCGCCTTCAGGTTGCGGCGGGTTAACGAGATCCCGGGCGCGAAGTACGCTCTGACTCCTGATGAGATTCTTTTGCTGAACCCGAACACTGGCACGTGCCCCGTGTTTCTGAGCCGCCGCGACGCGGAGATCGCCCTCGGGATCTATAAGCGGATCCCAGTGCTTTGGTGTGAGAGTGATCCGTCGGGCAATCCTTGGGGTTTGTCATTCCTACGCATGTTTGACATGACCAACGACTCCGCCTTATTTCGAGACTCAGATGGACTTACGGAGGACGGCTGGAAAACTCAGGCTGGGCGCTACGTGCGGGGGCGGGAGCGGATGCTGCCGCTTTATGAGGCAAAGATGACAGACTTCTTCGATCATCGAGCGGCTGATGTAGTACGCAACACCGAGGCTAAACAACGGTCGAGCGTTCCCTCGTACCTGAGCGATGACGATCGAGCCAACCCCTCCAGGCTTGCCGTCCCATTGTATTGGGTGCATGAGAAGGAAGTAAGCTCCCGACTGCACTTCAGATGGAACAGGAACTGGCTCTTTGGCTGGAGAGATGTCACCGCATCTACTAACGAGAGAACGCTGGTATGCAGCGTAATTCCCCGGGTGGCAGTAGGCAATACTAACTTCTTGGCGTTTTCTAAGGAGTCTGCCAGCGCAATATCGTGCCTTGTGGCTAACTTGTCCTCGTTTGTTTTCGACTACGTCGTAAGGACTAAGATATCCGGCGTTCATCTCACATACTCATACTTTAAGCAGTTCCCCGCCCTATTGCCTGATTCATACGATGCGCCCGTGCCTTGGGGTGATGCCTGCTTGAAGTTGGGAAAGTGGGTTGCTTTGCGGGTATTGGAGTTGATGTACACCGCTTACGACCTCGCAGACTTTGCTCGTGATCTTGGCGATTCAGGCCCTCCCTTCGTTTGGGATTCGGTTCGACGCGAGATTCTGCGCGCCGAGCTGGATGCGGCCTTCTTTTATTTGTACGCAATTGATCGCGACGATATCGACTACATCATGGATACCTTTAACGTTGTCAGGCAAAGGGATGAGGCTGTGCACGGCGAGTATCGCACAAAACGTCTTATCCTTGACCGATATGACGCTTTGTGTGCTGCGGTTAAGTCTCGTCAAGGTTATAAATCCCCGCTGGATCCGTCACCGGGATGCGGTGTTCGGCATTCGCCGTCTATGCCGTGATTCTGTCATTGCTACTACAAGAAGTAGCCATTTTGGAATAGCTACCTCCATAGGGGAGTGAGAGAATTGGCGACGGTCGAACTTTTCCTGCAGGGTGGCAATGCGGGCGACGATACTCTGCTTGATCAACTACTAGAGCGATGCAAGAGCGCTGATGGCGGTGGTGGTATCTTTGCCTGGACTAACACGGCGGGAGTGAAAGCCTTTCTGAGGGCTGAAAGTTTTGTTGACTTCATTGAAAGATCCCATTTCCAGCTTGTCGTTGGCCTTGATTCCATTACAGACGAGGCCGCAGTGAATGCGTTAATCCTCGAAGTCGAGCAGAAGCCCAATCTTTCTGTTTGGGCGTTCCTGAACTCCGATTCGGCACTTTTTCATCCGAAGCTCGCTTGGTTTGAATCGGGTGCTTCGCTGACGTTGTTGGTCGGTTCTGGAAACTTGACGAGGGGAGGGCTTGAGAAGAACTGGGAAGCCTATGTCGTTGCACAGATGGAAGGGCGAGGCGCGAGAGAGGTTTCGCGCGATATTCGAGCCTGGATTGACAGGTGGTCGAATTACCTGGTGCCCATAGACGATCGGCGGGTGCTCGATCGGGCGAGACGTAATTCGGGAAGCGAGCGTAGCTTGCGGCGAGCGGTCTCCGTTGCTGAGCAGATGGCTACTGAGCCTGGAAATCCTATCCTTGTGGCTGAGATTCCAAGACAAAATGGTCGTCCGGGTCAAGGGAACTTCGACCGAGAGAATTTTGAGGTATTCTTCGGGGCGCAAGTCGGCTTACCTCATCAGATCGTTCTTTATCAAGTGAACAGTGATGGGGTATTAGGTGAGATGGAAAGTCGGCAAAGCGTAGAGGTGCGAAGTGGAAATTATCGCTTCGAGTTGGCCGCGTTGAGAGAGATTAGCCATCGGGAAGGCTCATGGCCAATCGGCGTCTTTATGCGAATTCGGACTGGTGAATTCCTTTATACTTTGCTCACTGCAGAGGACTATGGTTATGTAACAATGAAGTCATTCTTGCAAGACCACTGTCCAGTAAGGGGCAGGCAGCGCCGCCGATACAGAACGACGGTGGACGTGATTCGGGCAGTTTGGCCGGAGGCGCCATTATGGCGAGCGCAAATTCCTGCCCTTTAAACTGCTGAGCCTTGTTATATTGATTTCTTATTTAGAAGGTGCCTTGTTGCTTCCTCGGTGGTAAGGAGTTGGTGTGCGCCAATGAATCGCCTGGTTACTAGTAAGCCGGCGTCGTGGGCGGGTTGGCCGCCGTGGCTAGCCGAGGCGTCTGTAACGAGCCATGGGGTGAGATTGCGCTCGAATGCGTCCACTGCCGATTTTAGGACGCAGCTTTCTGTGGCCACGCCACAGAATACGAGGTCAGTCCAACCTTCCCGGGCGGTAAGGTCCATGCCCTCATCGTTGAAGTACGAGTAAATGCGTTTGTCGACCACGGCTCGTGCCCGAACAGCGTGTGGTTGTAGTTCGGGCACGATCTCCGTCTCTGGGGCGTGCTGCACCTTCGACCAGTGGATCAGCCTTTCGAATGGGCTTCCCGGGTAGTTGTGGTAGCGGGTGAAGACGACCGGCTGGCCCGTGGCTTCCCACCGCTCGACCAGTTCCACCACCTTGGGGATGACGTGCCGGCTCTGGTCGTTGATGAAGCCGTTCTGCATGTCGATGACGATCAACGCCGCCCGCGTGCTGCTCATGCGTTGACTCTGCCAGTCATCGTCTCGGCCTCGCGAAGCGCCGCCTGGGCCTGTGCCAGGCGTTCCGGCAGGCCGCTTGTCGTCACTGCTGCCTGACGCATCAAGCAGTGCTGTGCCGTCTCCTGCGCTCGCGCCGTCGTGAGCCGCGAGTGGGCAGCTCTCAGGAAGCGCCAGCCGAACCGCTGTGGCATCACGGGGTCGCGACCCTCCTCCACTGCCTGTTGGATGTGCCGGCAGTAGGCCCAGAGCATCTGCACGTCGATCTCCAGCGAGAGCAGTTCATCAGCGGTGAGGGCCCGTTCCGGCGAGAGTGCGTGGTAGGCCAACCCCGACCAGGCTGCGAAGCCGACGGAAACGCCAGGGATTCCGAAGGGCTCGGCGGGGAGTTGGTCGAATCCCTCAGCCAACAATCCCCGCTCTACCTGCTCCGGGACGGGTTGTGGTCGAGGCCTCGCGTGGCGGTCGACCAGAACGGACGGCAGGCTCAACAGCCGGACGGCGTTGTCCAGGTCCTCGGGGCGGCAACCCGGCTCGTGTAGGACGTACGTCGACATCACGTATTCCGGTACCGCCGATCGACTGTCAGGCTGATTCGACAGTAGCCGTTCGACCTGGTGGGCCGCCCACGGTAGGTCTTTTTCGTAACTGGCGTATCGCCAAGCCGCGAGTTCAGCCAGGTTGCTGGGGGTGAGTTCCTGTTCCAGGTGGAACACCAGGACGCCACAGGCGAAGACGTGAACCGTGCACTGACCGTTGGGATGCGCCACCTTCGTCGCCGACACCTTCAGCCACTCGTGTGGGCGTCGTTTCACCTGCGGCAACCCGGTCACGTTGTTTGCTGCCGAGGCCCCGATGTACGCCGGGATGAACTTGTGGGATTGGACGCGGTAGCCCGCAGCAGCAGCGGAAGCGGGAGCCGAACTCCCACCCGTGGCATTGCTGAACCGGATCATCGCCTCGTCGCTGGCTCTGCGCAGGGCGGTGTCGAGTGCGGCCTGCATCTCGGGTCGGGGCTGTACGGCTTCCCGGCCGGCCTCCCACTTGGACACCGTGCGCTCGCTGACGCCGAGGTGCTCGGCGAAGTCGCGGATGCTCATCCGCAGGGCGTGCCGCAGCGCCCGGGTTTCCCGGCCGGTCCACTTCTGCACAGTCGTCATCCATCCGCCCCCGATCGCTTCGAGGCCGTCCGCCCAACAGCTCAGCGGCTCGACTTCAGAACTGGTACAGCGTAGGTGCAGAGCGTAGTCGTTCCGAAGGAGTGCCCTTCTGGCCAGGGTGGACGCATGGCCCGGGGCGGGTGCTGGGTTCCGGCGGGGCGTTGCCCCCAGCGCGTTCGCCGTCCCCGCCCGCCCCGGTGCCGGTCCACTTCGCGATCTCGACGGAAGGGCGTGCCATGGCGGCGGTGCTGGACGATGTCACCTGGATCCGGGCGTGAGCGGGCTCGGGCCGTACCCCATCGAGGCGCTCGGGTCGGCGGGGGTGCGCGACGCGGTGGCCCGGTGGCTGCGGCTGGTGGCGGCGGACGCCGAGTTGGCGCCGTACCTCATCGGGGTTGATCGGGCCCGGCTCGCCGGGCACCTGGCGCTGACCCTCACGGTGGCGCTCGGCGGGCCGGCGGGCGATGTCGCGCGGCCGGCGGTCGGGGCCTGGCGCGGCCTGGGCCTAACCGAGGAGCAGCACCGCCGCGTGGTCGACTATCTGGGCGGGGTGCTGTGGGCGCTCGACGTGCCGGTCGTCGCGGTGGACGCGGCCCGGCGGGCCTTCGCGGACGAGGCCGGCGCGTGACCGCCGCCCTGGCCGCGTCGTGGTCCATCGTGCTGCGCGACGCCGACGCGACGGCCGACGACTTCTGGCGCGCGGTCGAACAGCGCTGCCCGGGGCGGCTGCCGCAGCGGGAGACGGCCGTGTTCCTCGCCGCGCTGGGGCGGCTGGCCGCCGGCGGCGACGACGCGGCCGGGCGGGCGGCGCTGCTGGCCGTGCTCGGCCCTGCCTACCGCCGCTTCCGCCTGCTGCCGCACCTGGCTGCTGTTCAGACCGCGCTCACCGCCACCGTCGTCCGGCACGTGCCCTGGGCGCCGGAGCTGGCGGCGGCGTGGGCGGATGCCGCCCGGCGGGCGTCGGCGGCGGTGACCCGGGCCGCCGCGCGGGCCGGCGATGGCCCGGCCTGGCAGCCGGCCCAGGTCGTCGACCACCAGCGGGACGCCGAGGGCATCGCCAGCCTGACCGTACGCCCCGAGCGGCGCGTGCCGGCGCGGGCGGGCGAGGCGGTGCCGGTCTGCACGCAGCGGTGGCCCGGCCGGTGGCGCTGGTATTCGCCGGCCAACGCCCCACGCCCGGACGGCACGATCGAACTGCACGTCCGGGCGGTCGCGGCCGTCTCCCGGGCCCTGGTCCATGCGGTACGCCCCGGCGACCGGCTCTGGCTCGGTCCGCCGCGTGACGTCGGGCTGTGTCTCGACCCCGCGTCGCGGGCGGACCTGCTGCTGGTGGCCGGGGGCACCGGGCTTGCGCCGCTGCGCGCCCTGGTCGAACAGGTGGCCGCGGCACCGGCCGGGCGGCGGGTGACCATGGTCGTGGGAGCCCGCGCCTTCGCCGACCTCTACGACGCGATCAGCCTCGACAAGCTCCAGTGCGCGCACGACTGGCTGACCCTGGTGCCGGCGTTCTCGCACGATCCGCTCGCCGAGTCGGGGGAGCGGGGCGACGCGCTCACCGTGGCGCTCCACCATCACCGGCCCGGCCAGGAGGTCTATCTGTGCGGGCCGCCGCCGATGGTGGCCGGGTCGCGGCTGCGGCTGCTCACCGCCGGGGTGCCGGCCGAGCGCATCCACCTGCCGACCGACCCTGTCGCCTGACCCTATCGTTTTTTTCGTTTTGGCGGGTATCGTGGTGGCGGGATCGACGACGTCGGAGGATCTTGTGACGGTGGTACCCGCAGGCGGATCGGCGCCCGACGGTGATGAGCTGCGGCGTTTCGCCCGGCGGTCGCTCCGAGGGCGGCGGCTGCAACTGATCGTCGACGGCGGAGAACCGGTCGATGTGCCGCCTGTGGTGGGCGAGGCCCTCGCCGAAGTCGTGTCGATCCTCGGTCGGGGGCGGCCGGTGCGGGTGATGGCGGAGAACGTCGAGCTGTCGACCGGGGAAGCCGCCGCGATCCTGGGCGTGACCCGCCCGACGGTGGTCAAGCTGATGAACGACGGCGTTCTGCCCTACACCCGCCCCAACTCCAGCCGCCGGGTTGCGTTGCACGACGTGCTGACCTACAAGGAGCGTCGGTCGAGAGCGCGCCGTGAGGCGCTGGACGAGTTGACCGCGGATGCGATCGACATGGGCGTCTACGACGAAGCGATTCGGCGTGGCCGCCAGCCGTCGGACGACCACCCGGACGAGTGACCGCCCACTGATGATCGTCGCCGTGCTGGACGCCTGCGTCCTCGTACCCAGCGTCCTCGCCGACACCCTGCTGCGCTGTGCCGAGCAGGACCTGTACCGCCCGCTCTGGACTCGGGCGATCCTCGACGAGGTCCGGCGGAACCTGCCGCCGTCGGTGCTCGGTGCCAAGGCCGAACGCCGGGTCGAGGTCATGCGAGAACACTTCCCGACCGCGATGGTTTCAGGCTATGAGCACCTCATCGCCGAAATGACCAATGATCGCAAGGATCGCCACGTGCTCGCCGCCGCCGTCGCCGCCGATGCCGAGGTGATCGTCACCGCCAACCTCCGTGACTTCCCGGACCACGCGCTCGCGCCGTACGCCATCGAGGCGCTGCACCCGGACGACTTCCTCTGCCTGCTGCTCGACGATGACCCGGAACGGATCACGGGCATTGTCGTGCAGCAGGCAGAGGCCACCGGCAGAGGCGGACGGCCGAAGCTCAGTGTGGACGACATCCTGAGCGGACTCGCCGGATGCCGAGCGAGCCGGTTCGCGCACCGGGTCTCTCTTCAACTGGCCGAAGATCGTTAGAAGTGGTGGCCTATCGGCGTCGCTCAGTTTCCAGCGGCCATTCCAGGCTGACCGCCTCGTCGTGGCCCTGCCAGTCGAAGTAATCCTGAAGCTTCCGCTTCTGCGCCGCGTACCAGGAGATCTGCGCTCGGTGGAGGTCGTCGGGCAGCGTCCGGGCGATGCGTTCGTGCCGGGCCGCGATCGACACCGCCACGTCGACGGCGGCGCGGGCGTCGGCCGCGGCGTCGTGGGCGGAGCCGAGGTCCACCTCGTAGTACCGGCACAGGTCGCCGAGTTGCCGACCGCCGTATCGGTGAGGTTCGACCTCCTGGTGAAGGATCGAGGGGTCGATGATGACGGCACGGCCCCAGTCCAGCGACGGAAGGGCGTGCCGGGCCAGCTCGGAGTGCAACGTCGTGACGTCGTAGTGGGCGCAGAAGGCGACGAGCGGCGTCCCGTCCGCGATTACCTTCTCGATGGCCGTTCCCAGCTCGGCCAGCGCTTCCCGGGGCGGCCTCCCGGCACTGCGGACCATCTCGTCGGTGATCCCATGGATCTCGGTGGTGCGCGACGGGATCGGCACGCCCGGGTTGATGAGCCACCGCGTCGTCGTGCCATCGGAGTACGTGAGCGCGGCGGAGACGATGCGGGCGTCCATCGGCTCGTCGCTGGTGGTCTCGACGTCGAAGCCCACCACCGGCAAGTCGTGCCAGCCGCGGTGGGTGCCTCGCGGCGGTGCCACTAGGCAGTGATCGTGGTAGGTGGTCCAGCCGGTTTCGAGTCTGATCGCCTGTCCGGCGCCCGCCTCCACCCGCCGTCGGCACGTGCCACAACTACCGGGGAACTTGTTGATCACGATCGGGACTCCTGGTTCGGTCATGCGGATACACCGACACGTGCGTACGTCGGGGGAATGGGCGGCGGAGGGCCGCGCGCCCCAAGATCCTGGATCACTGGTCGTGCTGCCGGCACCCGTCAGCCGGGCCCTCCTGCGACCTATGTGGACTGTTGGTTGCGCCCCTCGTCGGTCCCGTCTGGCGGGCCGTCCCGTGCCGGCAGCGACGCGGGCATCCCCGGTGACGGCAAGGCGACAGACGGTCGCCCCTCTCGGGCTTGTAGGCACGGAGGTAGATCTATAGGCTCGGCTCGACACCTGGAGTGATCAGTTCGTTGCTTGGTGTCAGCTCTGGGTTCTGCCGACCTGGGGAGGGCGGAGGTGGCGCTGTCGTATCCCGCCGTGCAGGTGGTCGGGGGCCTGTTGCCCGGCGGCGTCGTCCAGCGGATCGGCGAGGGCGATCCCGATGTCCCCGGCATCGACCCGGCCTCCTACGAGCTGGCCGCCAGCGAATCGGTGCGGCGGCTGGCCAACGCCAAATACCTCTATCTGCGCGACACCTACCTTGACTTCCGCAAGCGGCGGGCACGGCCCTCGGCGTCCCTGGCACGCCTGACTCGGGATGAGTGGCTCGGCCCGTTGCTGCGCGAGTTGCACTACGGCGACTACGAACCGCTGGCCGGCGGGATCCCCGTCGACGAACGATCGTTCCCGGTCAGCCACTGGTGGCGGCGCACCGTGCCGATGCACCTGCTGCCGTGGCACGCCGACCTCGATCGACGGACCGGTCGGGCCGGCGGGCCGGCGGGCGCGGCACCGCACGCCATGGTTCAGCAACTGTTGAACCAGAGCGACCGGCACCTGTGGGCGGTGCTGACCAACGGTCAGCGGCTGCGCCTGTTGCGCGACTCGACCAGCCTCATCGGTTCGTCGTACCTTGAGTTCGACCTTGAGTCGATCTTCGAAGGCGAGTTGTTTCCCGACTTCGTGCTGCTCTTCCGCATGGCGCACGCCAGCCGGCTGAAGGTCCGCGACGAGGAGGTCGGGCCGCCGTCGTGCCTGCTGGAGCAGTGGCGGGCATACGGCGCGAAGCAGGGCGAGCGGGCCCTTACCCGGCTGCGCGGCGGAGTCGAGGCAGCGCTGGAACACCTCGGCACCGGCTTCCTCGACCATCCGGCCAACCAGCACCTCCGCGACGTCATCGGCACTGAACTGTCGCTGGTCGACTTCAAGCGCTCGCTGCTCCGGCTGGTCTACAAGGTGCTCTTCTGGATGGTCGTCGAGGACCGCGACCTGCTGCTCGACCCATCGGCCGACCAAGCCGCGAGCCGGCGCTACGACACCTATCTGTCGTCGCGGCGACTGCGCCGGCTCGCAATGGCCCGCCGCTACTCCCGCCACGGCGACCTGTGGCAGAGCCTCAAGCTCGTGTTCCGCATCCTCGGCTCGGAGACCGGCTCCCGCACCGTCGGCCTGCCCGGCATCGGCGGGATCTTCGAGCACAGCGTCCTGGACGATCCGCTCTGCGGCGCGGAGCTGACCAATGCCGCGCTGCTGCAGGCGGTCGAGGCGCTGAGCGTGCTGGCGAAGCGCCGCGGCGGCCGGCACCTCGTCGACTTCCGGCACCTCGGCGCCGAGGAACTGGGCAGCGTCTACGAGGCCCTCCTCGAACTGCACCCCCACTGGGACCCGACCCGGAGGCGGTTCCACTTCTCTCGGCTCAACGGCAACGACCGTAAGCGCAGCGGCAGCTACTACACCCCGGCCGCCCTGGTCGACAGTCTGCTCGACACCACGCTGGAGCCGCTGCTCGATAAGGCCTGCGACAAACCGACCCGGGCCGAGCGGGAGGCGGCCTTGCTCGCCATCACCGTCTGCGACCCGGCCGTCGGGTCCGGGCACTTCCTCATCGCCGCCGCACGGCGGCTCGCCAAGCGGCTGGCGGCCGAACGGACCGACGAGCCGGAACCCAGCGTCGACGCCGTCCGGATCGCGCTGCGCACCGTCGTCAGCCGGTGTTGCTACGGGGTCGACCTGAACGAGATGGCGGCGGAACTGGCCAAGGTGTCGCTCTGGCTGGAGGCGTTCGAACCCGGCAAGCCGCTGGGCTACCTCGACGCCAACATCCGGGTCGGCAACTCCCTCCTCGGCGCGACGCCGGCGATGCTACGTGGCGGCGTCCCGGACTCGGCCTTCGTCGCCCTCGACGGCGACGACCGTGCGGTGGTCAACGCGCTCCGGAAACAGAACGCCGCCGAGCGGCGCGGCGAACGTCTCCTCGGCGATGCCGGTGGCGTCAACCTCGACCTCGCGGAGGAGGCACGGGCGATCGCCCACCTGGCGCCCTGCGAGTCGCTGGCCGACGTGCACGTCCAGGCCAAACGCGCCGAGTCGCTGGACGAGGAACGCGCGCACAAGCGGCTGCTCGCCGATGCCTGGTGCGCGGCGTTCGTCGGGCCGAAGACCGAGCGCACCCGCCCGTACGCGATCACCGAGGGAATGCGGGAACGTCTCGCCGAGGGAGATCAGGGCGACGTGGTCGACGCGGCCCGCCAGATCGTCCGCACGATGAGCCGGCAGTACCGCTTCTTCCACTGGCACATCGAGTTCCCGCACATCTTCCCCGTCCCAGCAGACGGTGTCGGCGTCGACCCGGCGACCGGTTGGACCGGCGGGTTCTCCTGCGTCCTCACCAACCCGCCCTGGGAGAAGATCGAACTCAAGCAGGAGGAGTTCTTCGCCAGCCGCGACCAGGACATCGCCGGGGCGCGGCACGCCGCCGCCCGCCGGGAACTCGTCCGAGCCCTGCGGACGACCGGGCAGGACCTCTACGGCGAGCTGCTTACGGCTCAGCGCGAGGTGAGCGGGGTGAGTCATCTGGTCCGCGCCTCGGGGAGGTACCCGCTCACCGGTGCCGGGCGGCTCAACACGTACGCCGTGTTCGCGGAAGCCGCGCGGACCGTCGCCGCGCCGAACAGCATGCTCGGGCTGATCCTGCCCACGGGGATCGCGACCGACGCGACCACCCAGGCTTTCTTCAGGGACGTGGTGAGCGGCGGGAGCCTCGTGTCGCTCCACGACTTCGAGAACGAGGAGAGACTGTTCGCGGGAGTGGACCATCGGGTCCGCTTCGCGCTACTGACGCTGGCCGGCACCGAGCGACGATGTTCAGAGATCTCTCTCGCCTTCCGGGCCCGGCAGGTCGCGGACGTCGCGTCCCGGGCCTACCGGCTGACGCCGGGCGAGATCGGCCTGCTCAACCCCAACACCGGGACCTGCCCGGTCTTCCTGTCCCGCCGGGATGCCGAGATCACCCTCGGCATCTACCGTCGCGTGCCGGTGCTCTGGCGAGAGGACGACCCGGACGGCAATCCGTGGCGGCTCTGGCTGCGTCAGGGCCTGTTCAACATGGCCACCGACGCGGGCCTGTTCCACACGCTCGACCAGCTCATCCAGGAAGGGTGGCGACTCGACCGCAACATCTTCCACCGCGGCGGCCAGCGGATGCTGCCCCTGTACGAGGCGAAGATGGTGCACCACTTCGACCACCGGCTCGGCACGTACGAGGGCGCCACCGAAGCCCAGCTCAACGTCGGCACGTTGCCCAGGCTCGGCGACGACGCGCACCGCTACCCGGCGGCGACCGCACTACCGCGTTACTGGGTCACTGAGCAGGAGGTGGCGGACCGGCTCGGGCAGCGGTGGTCCAGCGGCTGGCTGCTCGGCTGGCGGGACATCTGCCGCAGCACCGACGAGCGCACACTCATCTCGACAGTAATCAGTCGGGCCGCGGTCGGCGACAAGTTCCTGCTCGCTCTGCCCGCGGCGCATCCGGCGTGCCTACAGGGCAACCTGAGCTCCCTCTGCCTCGACTACGTGGTGCGGCAGAAGTTCGCCGGCACCTCCCTGAAGTACTACGTGTTCAAACAGCTGCCGGTGTTGCCACCGGAGAGCTACGAACGACCGGTGCCCTGGGATCCTGCCGCCCCGGACCTGGCGGCGTGGATCACCGCCCGGGTGCTGGAGCTGACCTACACCGCCGACGACCTCACGCCGTACGCCCGCGACCTGGGCGACGACGGACCACCATTCGTCTGGGACCCGCAGCGGCGGGAGCTGATCCGCGCGGAGTTGGACGCGGCCTACTTCCAGCTCTACGGCCTCGCCCGCGACGAGGTCGACCACGTTTTCGACACCTTCACCGTGTTCCGGCAGCGGGAGGAGCGGGCGCACGGCGAGTACCGGATGAAGCGCCTGGTGCTCGATGCGTACGACGCCATGACCCGCAGCGTTCGGTCGGGCCAGCCCTGCCCGCCCCCGCTCGCTCCCGCCCCCGGACAGGGACGGCGTCATTCGGCCGGTGCCGCCTGACGTGTCACTCGCGGTGCCGGGCCGCGCCCGGTGCCGCCTTCTTGGCCGCCCGCTTGGACGAGACGCGCGGGCCGGTCGGGCCCGCGCCCAGCACGGACCGGGCCAGCTCGGTCCAGGCGGGCACGTCTACGCCCTCCTGATCGTCGGTGCAGAGCAGCGTGCCGGCGGGGCCGCCGCCCTCCTCGTGGGGCAGGACGCCCTGCTTGCGGTACCAGTCGAGTTTCCGCCCCCAGGCCGCCCGGTACTGCGGGTTGTCGATCATGCCGAGGTGCTCCCAGTAGACCGCCCGCCCGCCCGAGGTCGGGACGGTGAAGTCGGGGAAGCGTCTGATCCCGTCGGCCTCGAGCGGCTTCTCGTACTCCCAGCCACTCGGCACCAGGTCCTCCAGGATGCCGGCGATGATCACCTCGTTCTTGCTGCGCACGAGCACGCCGTTGGGCGCGACGTGGATGAGGTTGGTGTCGAGCACCCCCGCCGCCCTGCCGTCGGGCAACAGCACCGCTCGCGGCGCGGGAGCGAAGAAGAGGTCGGTAAGCCGTCGCGCCGTCTCCGACCCGGTGGAGCGGGTCAGCTCGAACAGTTCGTCGATGGGCCGTTCGTGGAGCAGGACGACCTTGTCCTTCTGCCGGGTGAGCGCCGTGTAGAGCAGTTCCCGGGACAGGCGACGGGACGACCCGGGTAGCAGGACGAAGACCGTGCCGAACTCGGAGCCCTGCGCCTTGTGCACGGTGATCGCCCAGGCGAGCTCGAGTGCGGGATTCTCCTCCGAATCCCCCGAGTAGCCGTACGTGTGGCCGGTCTGCGAGGAGAACTCGACGTTCGTGAAACGTGGGGGTGCCCCCTTCGGGCGACCCACCTGGCCGACGACCACGCCGATCTCGCCGTTGGCGACGTAGTGCAGCGCGTCGGGACCCGCCGGCCAGGCCTTCTTGCGTTGATTGAGATTGTTGAGCACCTTGTCGCCCAGCACGATCTGCTCCGCGCCGATCGGTGCCGGCACCTTGCGCTCGTACGGCGGGCGTAGCGCGTCCCTGAGCGCCTTGCCGCGGTGCTTGCGCTTGAGGCGCCGGTTCACCTCGATGGTGCCCCACGGGTTCGTCCGGGTGGGGGAGAGGATCTGCCACTCCTCGGAACGTTCCCCGGCGCCCTTGTCCCCGGTCGGGAAGTTGACCCAGGGGCCGTTCTCCCGGCCGCCGTAGGAGAGCTCGAACGTCGCCGACGCCTTCGGCCCGGTGATGTCGAGTTCGGCGGCCAGCGCATCGTCGATGGCCTGCTCTGGGCGGGCCGTCCCCCACGGGCGGGCCGCCAGGGTCGCCATCTCGGTGCCCTGCCGCAGTCGCTGCCAGACCTCCTCGAAGCCGTCCGGGATCTCGTCGCCGGCGAACCATCCGGCGAGCATGAGATCATCGCGGACCTGGCCGGACTGGCGGCGCAGCACGGTGAGCTCCGCGTAGCCGGAGGCGACTCGCGGGTAGGCCGGAACCTCCGCTTCGCGGACGATCCGGTTGATGAGGTCGACGAACGGCCGGCCCGCCCCGATCGGGGGCAGTTGGCGCGGATCACCGACGAGAATGAGCCGGTCGGGCGCATGCAGCGCGTCGAGGAGAGCCCCGATCTGCTCCTCCGTCAACATGGACGACTCGTCGACGATCACGGTGCCGAAGCGAGGTGCTTTGGGTCGGTCGCCGTCGATGACGTACCTGCCGGTGTCCCCGTCGTAGCGTCCATATCTGCCGAGGAATTGCGCGAGGGTTTGCGCCGGCAACTGCACCTTCTTGGTGAGCTGCACCCGGGCCTTGCCGGTGGGAGCCAGGAGCAGGACCCCGGCGCCGTGCACCGCCGGATGGTTGGCCAGGGCCCTGATCAGGGTCGTCTTACCGGTGCCGGCCCGGCCGTTGAGGACCGTCAGGGGCGCGCGGAACAACTCGTCGAGGGCCGCGGCCTTCTCCGCACGGGCCCGTCGCTCGGCCTCCGCGTCTTCGGCGTCGCTCGTCGAGAACGCCGGAAGCGCCTCGTCCAGGATCGCCCGTACGTCGTCTGGAGCATCGTGCCGCGGTCTGGCCAGTTGGGTGTCGACGACCTGCCGGATGACCCGGCTCGTCGTCTCCAGGCGCGTCAGTTTGAACGCCGGTGTGCCATCGGCCAGTACCGTCCCGCACACCGGCGGCCAGTATGGCGACTCCTCGTCGTAGCTGAGCATCGAGGGGTGCAGGCCGTGCGCCCGCAGCACCTGTTCGGTGAGGGGACACGGCTCGACCAGCGGACGCTCCCGCACGGCGGCGAGCATCCGGTCGAGCGGCACCACCGTGTCGCCGTTCGCGGCCGCCTCCTCACAGACGGCGGTCAGCAGTGCCTGCACCCGGCGTTCGTCGGCCGAGTCGACCATCGCCGACGGCTCGTCGAGGGGAAACGCGGCGCGTACCGACGCCTCGGGGAAGCAGCCGCGGTCGATGACGTCGAAGGCGACCTCGGCCAGCCCGCCCAGCAGACAGGTGTACGCGTGATACGGATCCTCCAGCAACTCCGTGTGGTCGAGTGCGATCTCGGTCTCGCCGGCCATCAGCGTGGCGGTCTGTTCGACGGTGAGGTTGAACCGCGACAGCAGCTTGAGGAAACGGCGTTCGTCGGCGTCCAGGTCGCGCCAGACCTTTCGCGGCGTGCCGCTCAGCTTCTTCGCCAGCTCCGGGCTCAGCTTGGCAGGCTCGTCCATGGCCTGATCGAGGAAGTCCCAGGGGTCGACGCCCTCCGGGGTCAGCCGGGAGATCGCCCGAGCCGCCACCGGGCCGTGCGGCACCGAGAGGGCCTCCAGCACCGCGCCGAGGCCGGGGGCAGGGCCACGCATCGTCCAGAGTTCGGCGATCCGCTCCGAGAGCCAGTCCATCGAGGCCCGCGACACCTCCAGGCCCAGTTCACCGCAGCGCTCGGCCGCGCGGTAGAGCCGTTCCAGCGCGGCGATGGCAGTGTCGTCGGAGACATGCTCGGTGACGTACATGAACTCACGACCGCCGTACTCCGGCGCCCATGCGAGAGCGTCTCCGAGGTCGTCTGGATCGAGTTCGAGGGCGGCCAGTTCGGCCATCGGGAGGAGGACGCCGTCGACACCGTCGGGCCGCAGTGAATGCCGTACGTTCGTCTCCCACATGTGATTGGGGAACGGCGCCTGCCCGGTGGTCCGCCACGCATCCGGAAGGTCGATGTCAGTGATCCGGGCCGCGCCGACCAGGAGTGACCGCCCCCCACTCGTGCCGGCGGCGGTGAACGGCGAGTGCTTCAGATAGAAGAAGACGAGGCCACCGGGCTGGACGTCGGCAAAGAAACGGGTGATCAACGAGCGCTGGTTGTCGCCGTGGATGACCCACTGCGGAGTGAACCGCAACGTCTTGTCGACGACCTCCTCAAGCTCCTCGTGGTAGTCGACGTCGACGGTCCGCAGCACCGTCGGCACGTTCTTGCGGTGCAGCCAGAAGTACGGCGTCGCATGCACCCCGTACGCGGGGACCAACACGGGCGTCGGCTGAAGCACCCCCTTGAGGGGCGGCGAGAAGCGGTACGGGTGTTCCTTCGTGAGCTGATAGCTGTGCGGGCTCATGAACGAGGCCCGCTCGCCGATGCACGGGAGGCGGTTGGGGTTGACCAGCTCGATCGGCTTGCCCGCGTGGGCTGCCTCGTACTCGTCTTCCCGGCGTTCACCGATGTTCTTGAGCAGGATGCACGAGGAGTTGTCCGAGGGACGTCGGCAGACGGTGCCGGCCCAGCCACTGTCGTGCCACGGGACTCGTACCGAGAGGTGCAGGCCAGCACTCATCGCAAAGGAACCTCCGAGAAGACCCGCCGATCGCGGCTGACGGGCCTGAGCGAGCACCTTGTATATCGCACGCCAGAGGCAAGAACATGTCCCATTTGGACGGTGCGTAGGCAGTCGAGCCGTTTGGGAGGTGAAAGATATCCGACAGGAGCGTCAGCACCAGATGGCGATGGCGTCGCCGGCCGCTGATGCCTCCGGCGGGTCCGGGTAACTGACCGCGCGGCCCGTCGCGATGCGGTGAGCGCTCCATGCGGCGGCAGCGGCGTCCAACACGTCGTCCGGGCCGGCTCGCCCCGCCGGCCCCAGCTCTGCCGGGACCTTGATGCCGGCCTTGAGGAGTAGGTCGCACCGCTGCATCTGGCCCTGCCAGGTCTTCTTCGAGGCCAGAGGACGGCCGGCGCCGATCCCTCGGAAGGACAGCTCAGGATGCACCTCGTAGACGCGGTCCCGGTCGCGGCAGGCGTTGGCTTCCCACAACTTCCGACGCAGCGCCCATGCCTGCCGACTGAAGCCCTGTCCCGTGATCGCACGGCAGCGCTTCACCGCCGACTCGTACTCCGCCTCCAGCAATACCGGTCGCGGCGGCACCCGGAAGACGGTGCTTCGCGCCGCGCCAAGGGTGCCGGCCGCGACGATGTCGGCCTGACGCCACCCGTCGTCGACCAGTCCCAGCGGCATGTCCAGGCCTACCACCGCTATGTCGTCCCGCGCTCTCAGCAGCGTGGACAGGGCGGGCGCGATGTGAGCCGCCGCGAAGACTCCGTCGCGCAGCTCGATTGCCACCCATCCACCCTTGCAGGCGTCCACCCCGAACACGCGTAGCTCGCTCACGTCACCGACCGTAGGCTGTCGTGACCACCGACCGCCACCGTCGAAGGGCCAGCGGGGATGTCAGAAGTGATCCGGAATGCTCTGCTGGTGCGCACCTGTCTGGAGGTGCTGCGCGACAGCGGCGAACGGATGAACGGTCGGGAGGTGCTCGACCAGGTCGCCACCCGGCTCGACCTGACGGACGCGGAGCGAAGGCCGTACAAGAATGGCGTCGCGGCTTGGAATGTGGCGGCCAGGTTCCATACCGGGGACGCCGCGACGCTCGGATGGCTGGTGAAGCGGGACGGCTCGTGGTGGATCACCGAGGCGGGCCGGAGGGCTCTCGACACCTATCCGGGCACCGACGACCTCTACGCCGAGATCGGTCGCCGCTACCGCGAGGTGTCGCGGAGCCGAAAACTGGCCCGCAAGAAGTACGAGAGCAGACTCCGTACCCTCGCTGGCGCGATCGAACTCGTCCCGCCCGGCTCCTGGACCGCGCACGATGACCTCGCAGACCTCGTCGACGGCTCGGCCGACGACATCGCCCACCTGCTCGCCGAGACGTACGTCGAGAACTCGCACCGGGTTCTCCAGGCCGACGGCCAGGTGCCTTTGGCGATGCACCAACACGTCAAGCACCGGGGGAATGACATTCGCGCCCAGTTGACGCAGGAGGGGGTCGAATTCGAAGGGCGGTACGCCAACGCGGAGCAACGGATCACCGCCGACTTCCTACGGGAGCGGATGACGGAGGCCGAGGCGGCCGGGCCGGAGACCGTGGCCCGCAGGGCCTGGTTGGTGCGCGGCTCGAACGTCGACGGTATGGACCTCGTACCGGACTGGTTGGCGCAGGGCTGGGTTTCGCTGGCGGCGTCGCAGCTACCGGAGTTGGACGACGAGGTGGACTCCCAGCGCCTCCAGCAGGTCGTCGAGGAGGAGTACCGGCACAAGAGCTACTCGGTACGCGAAAAGCTTCTCGGCTACTTCAGTGCTTTCCTGCGTAAGATGCGGCCCGGTGACTACCTGCTGACGATGCACCGGGGCGAGGTCTATCTCGGGCATGTCGACGGCTCCGCCTTCTTCGTGGAGTCGCCCGACCGGCGCTCCAACCTGCGCCGCCCGGCCCGGTGGCTCAACGTGGGATCACCCCGCGATCTCACCGACCTGACCGGGCCGCTACCCACCCTGACGCAGAGCCAGGACGACCTGATCGACCTCACCGACGCCCTCGATGCGCTGGACCGGCTCTTCGCCGACCTGGTGCCCGAGCAGCCGGTGGTCGAACCGGCCCCGGAGGCACGATTGGCCGACGTGACCCCGCAGCTTGCCGACAAGGTGCTCAGCGACATGGGGTGGCTGACCGACCTGCGGGACCTGCTCGCCGAGCGCCACCAGGTGATCCTCTACGGACCGCCGGGGACGGGGAAGACGTACCTTGCCAGGAACCTGGCAGTCGGGCTGACCGAGCCGCACGCGGTGGAGCTGATCCAGTTCCATCCCTCCTACACCTACGAGGACTTCTTCGAGGGCTTCCGGCCGGTCAGCGCCGACGACGGGACACTGCGCTTCAAACTCACCTCCGGTCCGCTGCGCCAGCTCGCCGACGACGCCCGGGAGAATCCCTCCATCGCGTACATCCTGGTCATCGACGAGATCAACCGGGGCAACCTGGCGAAGGTATTCGGCGAGCTGTACTTCCTGCTGGAGTATCGCGACCAGGGCATCCGACTGCAGTATTCAACCGGGAAGTTCACCCTTCCACCGAACCTCTACCTCATCGGCACCATGAACACCGCAGACCGGTCCATCGCCCTGGTCGACGCGGCGATGCGACGCCGATTCGCCTTCGTCGAGCTGCATCCGACGAAGCCCCCGGTCGCCGGCCTGCTGCGCCGCTGGCTGGACCGGGAGAATCTGGATTCGGACGCGCCGGACCTGCTTGACGCGCTCAACAGCCGGCTCGACGACGCCGACTACGCGATCGGCCCGTCGCACTTCATGCGGAAGTCGGTGCACACCAGGCCCGACGGACTGGACCGCGTGTGGCGCCACGACATCCTGCCGCTGCTCGTCGAGCACCACTACGCCGACGACATCGACGTCGAGCAGCGGTACGGGCTCGACGCTCTGCGTGAGTCACTGCCACCGTTGCCGTGACCGTCATCCACCTCCGCGAGGCCGGCCCGGCCGTACCAGTGCGCCTCGACGTCGACGCGGCACGTCGGTTGGCGGCGGCCGGAGTCGTCGACGTGCGGCCCGGACCGGCTGCCGGCGTGTGGGCCGTGCGCGCCGGCAGGAAGGTCGGCGCGGCCCGGATCGGTGGGATAGAGCTGCACATCGAGCCCAAGGTGCCGATCGCGCGGCTGCTGTTCCTCGCCGGGTATGCCCGCAACCCGACGGGCTGGCGCGACGAGACCGTACCGCTGACCGAACACGCGGGGTTGGTGCCAGCGCTGGCGGCGGCCCTGTGGCGGCAGACCGACCGCGCGCTGCGCGAGGGTCTCCTGCAGGGTTACCGCACGGTCGACGCGACCTCGTCGATACTTCGCGGTCGCCTCCGCGAGACCGCCCAACTGGGCCGGCGGGCGGGCCTGCCCCTGCCGCTGGAGATCCGCCACGACGAATACACGGTCGATATCCCGGAGAGCCGGATCCTCGCCACCGCCGTCGACCGGATGCTGCGCGTGCCCGGGATCGACGCGGCGTCGCGGCGGATGCTTCGACACCTCGCGGCGCGGCTGGCCGGCATCACCCGGCTGCGGCCCGGGGAGCCGGCGCCACAGTGGCACCGGACGCGGCTCAACGAACGGCTCGTCACCGCACTTCGACTCGCCGAGCTGGTGCTCAGCGACGCCTCCGTCGAGGCGGGCCGCGGCAGCGTTCCGACCAACGCCCTTCTGCTCGACATGTGGCGGGTGTACGAGAACTTCCTGTCGGTCGCGCTCCGTGCGGCGATCGAGTCGAGGCACGGCGGCACGGTCACCTTTCAGACGCGCCACCATCTGGACGATCGGTGCCGCCTGGAACTGCGGCCGGACCTCGTGTGGCGGCGGAGCCGGACCGAGGTGGGCGCGGTAGTGGACGCCAAGTACAAGGCCGACACGGCCCGTGAGGACGCCTACCAGATGCTCGCCTACTGCGTCGCCTACGGATTGAGTCGCGGGCATCTGGTCTACGCCTTCGGCGAGCACCCGCCGACGCGACACGTCGTGCGCAACGCCGGTATCGAGATCGTCTGCCACACGCTCGACCTGGGCGCCGACCCGCCGCAGCTTCTCGCCCACATCGAGAGCCTTGCGGACGAGGTCACGCGCGAGGATCCCTCCTGGACTGTCGCCCTCCGCTAGGGTGGCTTCACTCGACGAGATCAGGGCTTCCGGAGGTGTGTGTGGACTTCATCCTTGAGGGCTGGACCAGGCAGTTCCAGAAGGATCAGGAGCTGACCGCGCTCAGCGACGCCGAGGCGTTCGAGGCGTTCGCCGGGTTCTGCGTGTTGAGCAGCTACCACGAGGATGACTTCAACCCCGACCAGTTCCGGATGGGTGGCGGTGACGACCTCGGGATCGATGTCGCCGCCGTCATCGTCAACGGCGACCTGCTCGACGACGCCGACGAGGTCCGTGAGGCGGTCCAGAAATCCAAGCAGCTCGACGTTCGCTTCGTCGTCATCCAGGCCAAGCGCAGCGAGAAGTTCGAGACAAAGGTCTTCACGGACCTGGCGGACAACCTCGTGCAGGTCTTTCGACGGGAGCCCATGACCTACAAGCGGTCGGAGGACGTCGCCAACCTCCGCGCCTGTGTCGACGCGGTCTACGACAACGTCAGCAAACTGAACAAGGGCTTGCCGAAGCTGGCGGTCCATTACGTCACCACCGGCCGCCCGGGTGACGACCTGCTCGACGAGAAGCGGCATGCTGCGGCGGAGCGGTTGCGCGAACTCAACATGTTCGACGACGTGGAGGTCGTCGCGGTGGGTGCCGGGCAGCTGCGCGAGCTGTACAAAAAGGCGTCGGAAGCCGTCGGTGCGAGTTTCACGATGCCGAAGAAGCTCCCACTGCCCAAGATTCCCGGCGTGGAGCAGGCGTTCCTCGGCGTGCTGCCGGCGCGGAAGTTGGTGGAGAACATTCTCACCGACCCCAATGGTGGGATTCGCAAGGTTCTGTTCTATGAGAACGTCCGTGACTTCCAGGGTTACAACGTCGTCAACGAGGAGATTCGTCGTACCCTTCAGGATCCGGATCGCCGTGACCGCTTCGCGGTGCTCAACAACGGAATCACCATCGTGGCCCGGGAGCTGACCACCGCCGGTGAGGACGTCCACATCCGTGACTTCCAGATCGTCAATGGGTGTCAGACCTGTCATGTTCTGTTCGATCAACAGGAGAGCCTGTCAGACGGCGTGCACGTCAACATCCGGTTGATCCAGTCGAACGACGACGATGTCATCGGTGGCATCGTCGCTGCGACGAACCGGCAGACGGCGGTCACGGAAGACGATCTGGCGGCGCGCGAATCGTTCCACAAGAAGCTCGAAGACTACTTCGCCGCTCATACGGAGGCACACCGGCTGTACTACGAGCGGCGGTCCCGTCAGTACAGCGGCACCACCAGCGTCGAGCGCACCCGGGTCATCACCCGAGGGCAACTGACCAAGGCGTACGCGTCGATGGTTCTCGGCGAGCCGGCTGGCACGGGTCGCTACGCGCGGCTGAAGAGCAAGCACGAGAGCGCGCTCTTCCAGCCGAACCACGACCCACACGTCTACTACGCAAGCGCGGCGGCCTTCTATCGGCTCGAGTGGCTCTTTCGAAACAAGCGGGCGTTCTGGGGTTATCGCGCGGCTCGCTACCATCTGCTGGCCGGGCTCAAGGACCGTCTGGTAGGTACGGGACCCTGGCCCCAGAAAGCCGCCGGCAAGCATGCCTGCGACAAGATCCTCAAGGTGGTGTGGAACCCGCTGGAATCCGAGCACCACTTCGGCGAGGTGCTGTCCGTCGTCGTGGTGGCGCAGCAGGAAACCGAGGCCGAGCGGCCCGGCGCCTTGTTGAGCGATCTCGTACGCACCGAACGTTTCGCGGAGCGGGTGCGGCGCGGTGTGTCAGAACTTCCGTCGTAGGCATGCGCCCCGGTCGCCGCTCACCCTCCCGCGGAAGCAGACAGCGACGATCCGCAGATCACGACATGGGCAACAGCGCGCTGGGCTCGCCGACCCAACCGAGCCAGAGCCCGTCGCGCGCCCGGGTCATCGCCACGAATAGTTGCCGGCGCACGAGGGCGATCCGCTCCGCATGCGCGTCGGCATCCTCACCTCGGGCCGGACGCTCAGACAAGCCCTCTGGATCCAGGCGGGGGAGGAAGGCACGTTTGAACTCAAGGCCCTTGGCCCGTTGGTAGGTGCCGACCTTGACGAGAGTGGTGGGACTCCCCTCGTAGTCTTCCAACCGCTGCGCCGGGAAACCAAGTGAGTCGATGAAATCCGTGTAGTGCCTCGCGAGCGCACGGGTGGGAACGAGCACCGCGAGATCACCGATCCCGGTGCCCTCTTCGACGGCGGACTCGATCGCGGCTGCCAACGCCAGATCGTGGTCCTCGTGGCTCCTGTTGGCGGAGAAGACCGGGGGAGCGCCGGTGCGCGACACCTCGACCGCACGGAGCCCCGGCTCAGGTCGGTCGCCCCCGTCGTCGAACGGGTGGCCGTCCACGACTGCCTGCGCGACCTCGTACACCTGCCGCGTGTTCCGGTAGTTGTGGGTCAGGACATGAGAGCGACCACGCACCCGGATGCCCACCGAAGCCAGGTTGAAGCCACCCGGGTAGATCGACTGTTGTCCGTCACCCACCAGCAAAAGGCCGTTGGGTCGATCGCCCACCAGGGCGTAGATCAGGCGTAGCGCCGCGTCGGTCAGATCCTGGGCCTCGTCCACGATGACCGCGTCGTACTCGGACGGGGCATTCTTCGCCACCTCGTGGGCCCGCAGCAGCACATCCGTAAAGTCGGCCACACCACGCTGGGCCAGCTCATTCGCGTACTCGGTGGCCAGTCGCCACACATCCGCGCGAAGATCACTCGATAGCCGGGTCCCTCGTCCGTTGCGCTCCAGAGCGAGGTACGCGCCCAAGTCGGGCAGGGCCCGACCACGAATGACCCAGTCCACCTCCTCCCACAGGTAGGTGGTGCTGAACCCGCCCTTTCTCAGGACGCTGTTCGCGTCGACCACACGGTTGTACGCCGCCCGCCATCCCTTCTCGGCCTCTCGCGGATCAACCCGGATCGGCACCCCTTGCCGGCGGAGAAACTGCAACGCCCAACGGTGCACATTGGCGAACTCCACAGCGTCTCGCTCGACGGGCGCGAAGCGTGCAAAGATCTGTTGATATACCTCGGGTAGATTGCGAACATAGGTGGTCACCAACACCTTCCTGCCCAGCCGGGCGAGAGCCCTCGCTCGGTGCAGTGCTACAACGGTCTTCCCCGTCCCCGCTCCGCCGCGGATCCGCGCAGGCCCGCTGTACGAGCGGTCGACCAGATCCTGCTGCGCCGGGTCGAGGTAGACCATCCAGTCCTCGATTGGTCTGGCCAGCCAGTCCGCGAGGCGATCTGCGGGCACGGGCACGAATTCGGGGCTGGTCCGAGTGCTGCGCAACGCCTCGGAAAGACGGTCGTCCTCCGAAATGGTCGGCTGCCCCGCGAGCGCCGGCTCCTCCTCAAGCGCCGGGCTGGTCGGTTCGCCGTCCGGCCGGGCGTACATTGCGAGATTCATCGCCATCTGCCAGGCATCGTGTCGCATATGCCGGTCCAGCGAGATGAGGTCCGCATCCTCGTTGAGGTGCCGTAGCACCCGGATCTCGTGCGGAGCGAAGCCGAAGGCGGAGAGTTCCCCGTCGTTCCAGGCCATGAAAAGGCGGCCCTCCTCCGCCCGGCGCTTGGCGTAGGGCACGTCTCGTCCGGTCTCTGGGTCCTCGTCAATGACCCGTAGCACGTTCTGCGTGTCGTCGATTTCGAGGCGTAGTCGCTCTGCCCGGCGGTAGACGGCGTCGTGCTCGCCGAAGAGCAGCAGCACGATGACGTTTCCTACCCGTCGCCAGATCAGCCGATGTCCCTTGTTCGTGACGTACGACGTGAAGGTGTCGGGTTGGGCCTTACGGACGGCATGCGTCTGCAGCCGAGGATTGCCGAACGGCTTGACCGCGAGCTCGGTCAGCGCCTGCGAAAGCGCCGCCAGAACTTCAGGCCGGGACTGGTAGCGCTGAACGCAGTCGTTGAAGATCGGAGTGAATCGGTGGTCGAACATCCCGCGTGTCCACCTTCTCTTCCCGTGCCCTACTGGTCCGGCATAGCCCGTCGATCCTAGAACCGATCCGTCATCCTCCACCGTCCGATGATCATGTTCGACTCTGATCCGAGAGTCGCGCATCCGACCCTTACCGCGAGTGGCCGGGATTGACCCTGCGACAGGGGTGGAGTACGTGCCGCATACTGGCCGGGTGTTCACTCTCGCCCAGGCGCGACACCTGGTGGCCACCCTGCGCCCTCGTGTCGACGAGCTGATCCGGTGTCGGGCCGACCTCGCCGAGTTGCGGGTCGACCTGGCCGACCACGGCGCCAGCGCGCTCGGCGGACTCGCCGAGGTGAAGGCGCTGGAGGCCCGGATGCACGCCGTGGTGGAGGAGTTCCACCAGCACGACATCGAGGTCAAGGGCATCGCCCCGGTGCTGCTCGACTTCCCCGGTGAGCGGGACGGCCGGCCGGTGCTCTGGTGCTGGTTGGAGGGGGACACCGACGTCCGCTGGTACCACCGGGTCGAGTGCGGCTTCGCCGGCCGGCGGCCGATCTGAGCCGGCGCGGCGATGGGTGAGGCGCGTCGCGCCACGTCGGCGGACGCCGAGGAACTGGTCCGGCTGCGCGGGCTGATGCTCGCCGCGATGAGTGACGCGCCGACCGCTCCGGGCCGCTGGCAGGACGTGGCGCGGGACAACCTGCGCGCCTGGTTGGCGGAGCCCGATCCCTGGCTGGCCGCCTTCGTGGTCGACGCGCCGGAGGGCAGCGCGCCGGAGGGCAGCGCGTTGGCGGCGTGCGCGGTGGGCACGGTCGAGCGGCGCCTGGGCGGCCCGGACGATCCGACCGGCCTGGTCGGGTACGTCTTCAACGTGAGCACCGATCCGGGCTACCGTCGGCGGGGCCACAGCCGGGCGTGCGTCACCGCGTTGCTGGCCTGGTTCCGTCGTCGAGGCGTACACCGGGTCGACCTGCGGGCGACGGCGGCCGGCCGGCCGCTCTACCGCGCGTTGGGCTTCCGGGAGACCGTGGAGCCGGCGATGCGGTTGATCCTTCCGGCGGAGGCGGGCTGAGCGCCGGGCCGGCGGACGGGCGTGCGCCGGCCCGGATGGGGCCTACGGCATCGCCGACCGGGGGGCCGGCGGCCATTTGTCTGGACAAGTCGCTATGGGCGTCGGCTACAAATAGGTGATCTTCCCTGTTTAGTGATCTCACTGATATCTATCTCTCACCACCACTTCCCACCCCCAGGAGTGCGACGTGCGGAGATCCCGTCTTGCCACCCTCGCCCTGACCCTGGCCGCGTCGATCGGGGTCACCCTGACCCTGGCCGCCGCCCCCGCCCAGGCGTCCCCGTCCGACCGTTACGTCGCGCTCGGCGACTCGTACGCCTCCGGCGTCGGCGCCGACAGCTACACCTCCGAGAGCGGAAACTGCCTGCGCAGCACCAACGCCTACCCGGCGCTCTACAACGCCAACATCCGGCCGGCCTCGTACCGCTCGGTCGCCTGCTCCGGCGCGACCACGGCGGACGTCATCAGCGGCCAGCTCTCCGCGCTCTCCTCGACCACCACGCTCGTCAGCGTCACGATCGGCGGCAACGACGTCGGCTTCGCCAGCATCATGAGCACCTGCGTGCTCCAGGGCGAGTCGCAGTGCGTGGCGGCGGTGAACTCGGCCATGAACCTGGCCCGCACCCAACTGCCCGGCCGGCTCGCCAACGTCTACAACGGCATCCGGAGCCGGGCCCCCTCGGCCCGCGTCGTGGTGGTCGGCTATCCGGTCTTCTACCAGCTCGGCACCGTCTGCGTCGGGCTCACCGCCACCTCGCGCGCGAAGATCAACGAGGGCATCAACCTGGTCGACGACCTCACCCGGACGGCGGCCACCTCCGCCGGCTTCACGTTCGCCGACGTGCGGTCCGTCTTCGTCGGCCACCAGCTCTGCAGCTACGGCACCAAGTGGCTGCACGCGTTGAACGTGCTGAACCTGACCGTCTCCTACCACCCGACGGCGGCCGGGCAGTCCGGCGGTTACTACCCGGTCTTCCGGTCCGCCGCCGGCTGACCGGAGCGCTAGGGCCGCGAGCGGCGCGCCTCCGGCCGGAGGCGCGCCGCCGCGTCGTACCCTCAGGCCGGCAGGACCTTCTCCACCGCCGCGCGCAGCTCGGGGTCGTCGGGGGTGACCTGCGGGGCGAACCGGGCGGCCACCGCGCCGTCCGGCGCGACCAGGAACTTCTCGAAGTTCCACCGTACGTCGCCGGTGTGCCCCTCGGCGTCCGGCGTGGACACCAGCGCGGCATAGAGCGGGTGCCGGTCCGGGCCGTTGACGTCGACCTTCTCCGTGAGCGGGAAGGTCACGCCGTAGTTCACCTGGCAGAACTCCTCGATCTCGGCGGCGCTGCCCGGCTCCTGGCCGGCGAACTGGTTGCACGGCACCCCGAGCACGGTCAGCCCGCGCCCGGCGTATGCGTCGGCGAGCGCCTGAAGGCCCGCGTACTGCGGGGTGAGGCCGCAGCGGGAGGCCACATTGACCACCAGCAGGGCTTGGCCGCGATAGCGGCCGAGGTCGGCCGGGCCGCCGGTGAGGGCGTCGATCTGCACGTCGAAAACGGTCATGGGACGAGGCTACGGGCCGGCGGGTGGCTCACCCCGCGCCACCCGTGAAATCGACGCCTCTGCATCTTGACGAACTGATGACGGCGTGAGTAGCGTCTCAGCAATCAATTTGGAAAGTTTCCTAACTGTTTGGGGAGACGCCGTATGAAGAGATCGCTCCGCCGGGCCGCGTGGGCCGCCGGCGCCGTGGTCGCGCTCGTGGCCGCCGCGGTGCCGATGACCACCGCCTCGGCCGCCGGCAGCGTCACCGCCACGTTCACCAAGGTGCAGGACTGGGGGACCGGTCACGAGGGACGGGTGACCGTCACCAACGGCACCAGCGCCAGCGTGAACGGCTGGCGCATCGAGTTCGACCTGCCGTCGGGCACCACGATCGGCACCTTCTGGGACGCCGACGTGACCCGCAGCGGCAACCACTACGTCGCGGTCAACAAGAGCTGGGCCGGGCCGCTCGCCCCGGGCGCCAGCTTCAACTGGGGCTACAACGGCACCGGGGCGTACAAGGGTCCGTCGAACTGCACCGTCAACGGCGGCGCCTGCGCCGGTGGCGGCACCCCGACCACCGCACCGCCGACCACGACGGCGCCGACCACCAAACCGCCGACGACGACGGCGCCGCCCACCACCAAGCCGCCGACCACGACGGCGCCGCCCACCACCACGCCGCCCACCGGCGGCAAGAAGGTGGTCGGCTACTTCGCCGAGTGGGGCGTCTACGGCCGCAACTACCACGTCAAGAACATCCACACCAGCGGCTCCGCCGCGAAGCTGACCCACATCCTGTACGCCTTCGGCAACACCACCGGCGGGCGGTGCAGCATCGGCGACAGCTACGCCGACTACGACAAGGCGTACACCGCGGCGGACAGCGTCGACGGCGTGGCCGACACCTGGGACCAGCCGCTGCGCGGCAGCTTCAACCAGCTCCGCAAGCTGAAGAAGATGTACCCGAACCTGAAGGTGCTCTGGTCCTTCGGCGGCTGGACCTGGTCGGCCGGCTTCACCCAGGCCGCGCAGAACCCGGCCGCGTTCGCCGACTCCTGCTACTCGCTGGTCAAGGACCCGCGCTGGGCGGACGTCTTCGACGGCATCGACATCGACTGGGAGTACCCGAACGCCTGCGGCCTCCAGTGCGACTCCAGCGGCCCGAACGCGTTCAAGAACGTGGTCTCCGCGCTGCGGAGCAAGTTCGGCTCCAGCTTCCTGGTCACCGCGGCGATCACCGCCGACGGCAGCAACGGCGGCAAGATCGACGCGACCGACTACGCCGGCGCGGCGTCGAACCTCAACTGGCTGATGCCGATGACGTACGACTACTTCGGCGCCTTCGCCGCCCAGGGGCCGACCGCGCCGCACTCCCCGCTCTACTCGTACTCCGGGATCCCGCAGCAGGGCTTCTGGTCGGACGCGGCGATCCAGAAACTCAAGTCCAAGGGCGTGCCGTCGAACAAGCTGCTGCTCGGCATCGGCTTCTACGGCCGCGGCTGGACCGGCGTCACCCAGACCGCTCCCGGCGGCAGCGCCACCGGCGCGGCGCCGGGCACCTACGAGGCGGGCATCGAGGACTACAAGGTCCTCAAGAACACCTGCCCGGCCACGGCCACGGTCGGCGGCACGGCCTACGCCAAGTGCGGCAGCAACTGGTGGAGCTACGACACCCCGTCCACCATCGGCGGGAAGATGAGCTACGCCAACAGCCAGGGCCTCGGTGGCGCGTTCTTCTGGGAGCTCTCCGGTGACACCAGCAACGGTGAGCTGATCGGCGCCATCAAGGGCGGTCTCGGCTGAGCCGAGGCCGACGCACCACCACGCATCACCCACCCGGCGGGGAGGGGCCGCACCGGCCCCTCCCCGCCCGCGTGGTCACCCCCGGGCGGCCCGTTCCCGGTGCTCCCCCGGGGACATCCCGTAGGCGGCCCGGAACGCGCGGCTGAAGTGCGCCGGGTGCGCGAAGCCGCACCGGACGGCGATCTGCGCGACGCTCAGCCGCCGCAGCCCCGGGTCGGCCAGGTCCCGGGCCGCCCGCTCCAACCGGCCGGTACGGATCAACGCGCCGACCGTCGTACCGGTGCCCTCGAAGAGCCGGTGCAACGACCGCAACGACAGATGGTGCGCCGCCGCGACGGCGGCCGGGGAGAGCCCCGGGTCGGTCAGGTGCTGCCGGACGAACGCCGTCACCCGCGTCCGGAGCCCGGTGACCCGGACGTCGACCGGCAGCTCCCGCTCGACGCCCAGGCGTCCGGCCAGAGCGCCGGTGACCAGGTCCAGGGCGATCCGGTCGAGGAGCGGGGTGTCGGCCGGCGCGTACTGCTCCGGGTGCGCCACGATCCGCCGCAGGAACGCGGCGAGCAGCGCGCCCATCCCGGTGCGGGCCGGGATGTCGGCGGCGAACAGCTCCGCCAGCCGATGCGCGGCCAGCGGCAACGCCCGGTGCGGCAGCAGGACGGTCAACGTCTCCACCGCTCCCGGTGTCGCGCCGTCCGGCCGTAGCTTGGAGCCGTGCGGTCGGACCGTGTCGACGAGAGCGAACGCGGACGGGTCGAGCGGCGACTCGCGACGCTGTTGCGTCATCACCCCGCGCCCGGACAGCGGCAGCGCGAGCTGGTACAGCTCCGGGTCGCCGCTGTCGATCATGCGGGCCGGGCGACTGAGCTCCAGCGACGGGTAACGCCAGACGCCGAGGCGGACCGTGCCGAGATCGATCACGCGGGCCGAGGCGGTGAAGTCGTCCGCGTGCGTGCTCCGGATCGTGGCCGCCGCCGACTGCCGAGCGACGAGGTCCTGCCAGAAGTCGAACCGTTCGGCCGGGGGCAGCCACAGGGTGTCGACAGATGTCACGGCGAGGATGGTCCGTCACCTCCCGAAAGGGCGGGATCCGTGCCGCCCCGCCGCCCGAGACTAGCGATCGGCGTCCGGGACGCAGGTCGGCGGGCGTGCCGGGTGGCCGGCCGGGGGCGATCCGAGCGAGGATGGGGAGGCCGGCGACCGGCGCGCGGGCCGGTGTGACAGACTCGCCGGCCGGGCACGTCGCGATGCCCCGGCGCCGATGGGAGGGACCGATGGGTCAGCAGCAGCGGAGGGTGGCGGCCGTCACCGTCCTGCTCGCGCTCCTGCCGGTCGGCCTGGCCGGCTGCGGAGAGGCCGACGCCGGTGGCGCCGCCGCACCGACCGGCCGGGCGCCGGCGGAGGAGGCCGCGGCGAAGAGCCGGGAGCGGGTGCAGGCATACCTGGACGCGCTGGCCGCGCGGGACACCGACGCCGGCCGGAGCCAGCTCTGCGCGCCCATGCGGGCCGCCTTCGACGCCGCCGCCACCGGCCCGAACGGCGACTTCGCCAAGCACTTCACGGTGCCGCGGGCGACCATCACCGACGTCCGCACCGGCTCGAAGGGGCAGGAGGTGAGCGCCGTGATCACGGTGGCCGCCGGCTCCCACGAGGCCGACCGCGCGCTGCTGTTCACGGTCACCCGCACCGGCGCGGACTGGTGCATCGCCGGCGAGGCGCCGGGCGGCAACTCGGCCGCGCCGAGCACCACGCCCTGACCCGGCCGCCGGCCTCCCACCCACCGGGACCGTCCCCCTCGGGAAGACGTGCCCGGACGGTCGCCGTACGCTCTCGGGTATGCGCCATGAGTGGCATCAGCTGAGTCACCCCGCCGTGGGCAGCCCGGGTCTGCAGACCAGCCGCCCGACCGCCGACTCCGCCGAGGACGTGGCCCTCGGCCTCGACCGCTGGCGGGAGCTGCCACGCGCGCAAACCCCGCCCTGGACCGACCCGGCGCAGGTCACCGAGGTGTGCACGGTGCTGGACACGGTGCCGTCGGTGGTCGCGCCCTACGAGGTCGACCAGTTGCGGCGGCGGCTGGCCATGGTCTGCGAGGGCAAGGCGTTCCTGCTCCAGGGCGGTGACTGCGCGGAGACCTTCGTCGACAACACCGAGAGCCACCTGCTGGCCAACGCCCGCACCCTGCTCCAGATGGCGATCGTGCTCACCTACGGCGCGTCGCTGCCGGTGGTGAAGGTGGCCCGGGTCGCCGGCCAGTACACCAAGCCCCGGTCCCTGCCCACCGACGCGCGCGGCCTGCCCGCCTACCGCGGCGACATGATCAACTCGCTGGAGACCACGCCGGAGGCGCGGGTCGCCGACCCGCAACGCATGATCCGGGCGTACGCCAACTCGGCCGCCGCGATGAACATGCTGCGGGCGTACCTGGCCGGTGGGCTGGCCGACCTGCACGCGGTGCACGACTGGAACAAGGACTTCGTCCGGCGGTCCCCGGCCGGCGAGCGCTACGAGGCGATCGCCCGGGAGATCGACCGGGCGCTGGCGCTCATCCGCGCCTGCGGGATGACCGACGACGAGGCGCTGCGGACGGTCACGCTCTACTGCTCCCACGAGGCCCTGGCCCTGGAGTACGACCGGGCGCTGACCCGGATCTCCGACCGCAAGGCGTACGGCCTGTCCGGGCACTTCCTCTGGATCGGCGAGCGGACCCGGCAGATCGACGGCGCGCACATCGACTTCATCTCCCGGATCGCCAACCCGATCGGCGTCAAGCTCGGCCCCACCACCTCCCCGGACGAGGCGATCGAGCTGTGCGAGAAGCTCAACCCGGACAATGTGCCCGGCCGGCTCACCCTGATCAGCCGGATGGGCAACCACCGGGTCCGGGACGCGCTGCCGCCGATCGTCGCCAAGGTCACCGCCGCCGGCGCCAAGGTCGTCTGGCAGTGCGACCCGATGCACGGCAACACCCACGAGTCCTCCAACGGCTACAAGACCCGGCACTTCGACCGGATCGTCGACGAGGTGCTGGGCTACTTCGAGGTGCACCGCGGCCTGGAGACGCACCCGGGCGGCCTGCACGTCGAGCTGACCGGCGAGGACGTCACCGAGTGCCTCGGCGGCGCCCAGGGCATCGAGGACCTCGACCTGCCCGACCGGTACGAAACCGCCTGCGACCCGCGACTGAACACCCAGCAGTCGCTGGAGCTGGCGTTCCTGGTCGCGGAGATGCTCCGTGGCTGACGCGAGGAGTGAGCTTGCGAGCCCCGCAGTCGTCAGCCGAAGAAGATGTGGCTGACGCGAGGAGTGAGCTTGCGAGCCCCGCAGTCGTCAGCCGAAGAAGATGCGGTGGATAGCGTGATCGACCTTCGTACGGACACCGTGACCCGGCCGACACCGGGGATGCGCGAGGCCATGGCCGCCGCCGAGGTGGGCGACGACGTCTACGGCGAGGACCCGACCGTCGTCGCGCTCGAAGCCGAGGTGGCCGCCCGGTTCGGGCACGAGGCGGCGCTGTTCGCCCCGAGCGGCTCGATGGCCAACCAGCTCGCCCTGCAACTGCTCGTCCCACCCGGCGACGAGCTGCTCTGCGACGCCGACGCGCACGTGGTCACGTACGAGGTGGGCGCCGCGGCGGCGTACGGCGGGATCTCGTCGCGGACCTGGCCGGCGGTGGGCGCGGAGATCGACCCCGACGTGGTCGTCGGGATGATCCGGCCGGACGGCTACTTCGCGGTGCCCACCCGGGCGATCGCGGTGGAGCAGACCCACAACCGGGGCGGCGGTGGGGTGATCCCGCTGTCCACGCTGCGCCGGCTGCGTGCGGTCGCCGACGAGCACGGGCTCGCCCTGCACTGCGACGGCGCCCGGATCTGGCACGCGCACGTGGCCGACGGGGTGCCGCTGGCCGAGTACGGCACGCTGTTCGACACGCTGTCGGTCTGCCTCTCCAAGGGCCTGGGCGCGCCGGTCGGCTCGCTGGTGCTGGGCAGCGCGGAGAAGATCGCCCGGGCCCGGTTCCTGCGCAAGCGGATGGGCGGCGGCATGCGGCAGGTCGGCATCCTCGCCGCCGCCGGCCGGTACGCGCTGGCGCACCACGTCGAGCGGCTCGCCGACGACCACGCCAAGGCCGCCCGGCTGGCCGAGGCGGTCGCCCCGCACGGGGTGCTCGCGACCGGCGTGCGGACCAACATCGTGCCGCTGGACCTGACCAAACATCCGCTCGACGCGCACGCCCTCGCGGCTGCCGCCCGGGCGGAGGGCCTGCTGATCTCGGTGCTCGGCCCGCGTACCGCCCGGCTGGTCACCCACCTGGACGTCACCGACGCCGAGGTCGACCGCGCCGCCGAGATCCTGACCACCGCGCTGCGCGCCGACTGACCACCCGCGGGAGCCGGTGGCCCGGGGCCCAGGCGCTGTCAGGGGTGCAGACGCCGCAGCGTGGCGATGTCGGCGGCGTGGCCGACGTGCTTCTCCGTCGGGGTCTCCACCAGCACCGGGACACCGGCGGTCGCGGGGTGACGCATCAGCTCGGCGAACGCCGGCTCGCCGATGCCGCCCTTGCCGATGTTCTCGTGCCGGTCCCGGGTGGAGCCGCACAGGTCCTTCGAGTCGTTGGCGTGCACCAGCCGTAGCCGGTCGACGCCGACCGTGGCGACGAGCGTGTCCAGCGTGGCGGTCATGCCACCCTCGGCGGCCAGGTCGTGCCCGGCGGCCCAGGCGTGGCAGGTGTCGAAGCAGACGCCGAGCATGGGGTGCCGGTCGACCGCGTCCAGGTAGGGGCCGAGGTGCTCGACCCGGGAGGCCAACGACCGGCCGCCCCCGGCGCTCGGCTCGACCAGCAGCATCGGCCCGCCGACGGACGCCGACTCGTCCAGCAGCGGCAGCAGCGATGCCCGGACCTGCCGGAAGGCCGCCTCCGCATGCCCCTCGTCGACCGAGCTGCCGGCGTGGAACACCACGCCCTCGGCGCCGATAGCCCGGCCGCGCCGCAGCGCGTGGGCAAGCGTCTCCACCGACCGGGCGACCGTGGCCGGGGTGGGGGAGCCGAGGTTGACCAGCAGCGAGGCGTGGATGAAGACGGGCAGGCCACGTTCGCCGCAGCCGTCGCGGAACAGCGTGTCCTGCGTCGGGTCACCCGCCGGCAGCGCCCAGCCGCGCGAGTTGGAGACGTAGACCTGCACCGCCTCCGAGCCGGCCGCCTCCGCGTACGGCAACGCGGCGCGGGCCAGCCCGCCGGAGGTGGGCGTGTGCGAGCCCACCCGGCGGCGGTCGCCGGCCCCGTGCGCCGTGCTCACCGGGCTCGCTTTCGTTCGCGACTGCGGGGCTCGCAGGACCGGCTCGCTCCTCGCGCTCACAGGCAGGTCACCGTGACCGTGGTGCCCGGCGGCACCGGCGTGTTCTCGGCCGGATTCTGGATCTTGACCGTGCCGTTCGGGTTGAGCTGGACGTTGACCGGGAAGCCCTGGCTCTCCAGCGTCTGCTTGGCCTGCTGGCACGGCATGTCGATCACCCGGGGGACGGTCACCTGGGGCGGGCCCTTGCTGATCTCCAGCTTGACCTTGGCGCCCTTCTCCACGCCGGTGCCGTCGGCCGGGCTCTGGCCGAGGATCTCGTCCTTCGGCTTGTCGGAGTCCTTGAAGTTCTCCTCCGGGTTCAACCCGAGCTTCCCGAGGATGCTCCGGGCATCATTGAGGTTCTTGCCGACCAGGTTGGGCACGGTCACCGGGGCGCGACCCTTGCTGAGGATCAGCGTCACCTTCGACCCGGGCTTGACCACCGTGCCCACCTTGGGGTCGGTGGCCAGCACCACGCCGGCCGGCAATGCGTCGTCGTAGCGGGAGGAACCCTTGGCCGGCGCCAGCTTGGCGTCGGTCAGCTCGGCCTGGGCCAGCTCGTAGTCCTTGCCCACCACGTCCGGCACCGGCAGCCGCTCCGGGCCGAGCGACAGCGTCAGGGTGATGGTGCCGCCCTTGACGATCCGGGCGGCCGACCCCGGCGTCTGCCCGAGCACGGTGTCCTTGGGCACCTGCTCGTCGTAGCGGGGATCGGCGTAGCGCAGCGTGAACCCGGCGCGCTCGGCCTGCGCCTCGGCGTCGGCCTTGGTCAGGCTCACGAGCTGCGGCGCGACCGTGTATCGGCCCACCCCGAACCACCAGCCGCCGCCGGCGGCCACCAGGCCGAGCACCACGACCACCGCGGCGACCGCCAGCCGGCCGCGCGGCGAGCCCATGACCCGGGTACGCAGGGCGGCGAGCCGGGCGCCCGGCCCCTCCGGCTCCTCGGCCCGGCGTCGGTGCGGGCGCTGCCCGCCGCCCTCGGGCAGCCGGGCCCAGGCCGGACGCGCGGCCGGGCTGAGCGCGGCCACCACCTGCGTCGGCTGGCTCAGCACCGACGTGTCGTCGCCGATCTGGCGCAGCACCGCGGTGTGCGCGTGCGGGTTGCCCAGCTCGTCGCGGGCCGTCTGCACCTCGGTCAGCAGCGCCCCGGCGTCGGCCGGCCGTGCCGCCGGATCACGCCGGGTGGCGCGGGCGACGAGCGCGTCGAGGGCCGGCGGCAACGCCGGGACCAGGGTGGACGGTGCCGGCACGTCGCGGTCGACGTGCTGCCAGGCGACCTCCACCGGGCGGTCGCCGTCGTAGGGCACCCGACCGGTGAGCATCTCGAACAGCACGATGCCGGCGGAGTAGACGTCGGTGCGCGGGTCCGCGTGGCCCTGGGTGACCAGCTCCGGCGCCACGTACGCCACGGTCGCCATGAGCTGGTTGCCGTTCTCCTCCTCGGCGCTGGCCTCGACCGCGCGGGCCAGCCCGAAGTCGGCCACCTTGACCACGCTGTCGACCAGGTCGCCCCGGCCGCCGGCGGGCGCCTCGGCGACCAGCACGTTCTCCGGTTTGACGTCGCGGTGCACGAGGCCGGCCCGGTGTGCGGCGGCGATCGCGGCGAGCATCTGCTCGGCGATCGCGAGCGCCTCGTCCGGGTCGAGCCGGCGCCGCTCGGCGAGCACGTCGCGCAGCGTGCGACCGCGGACGTACTCCATCACCAGATAGGGCAGGCCGGCGTGGATGCCCTGGTCGTAGACCGCGACCACGTTCGGGTGGGTGAGCCGGGCGATGGTCTTGGCCTCGTCGGTGAAGCGCTCGACGAAACCGGCCATCCGGGCCCGCGCCTGGGGCGCCTGGGTCGGATGAATGATCTTGACCGCCACGGTGCGTTCCAGGCGCTCGTCGGTGGCGGTGTAGACGGTCGCCATGCCACCACGGGCCACGCGACCGCGAATGCGGTAGCGCCCGTCGATAAGCGAGCCCAGCAACGTGTCGGCGACCTGTGTGTCCATCGGCAGGCAGTCTATGTGTCGGAACGGCGAAGGATGAACAGGATGCTACCGCCGGGTTCCGACACCGGTGGGCAGCCACGCTCCACGGGCGGGTCCCGGGGTGCCGTGCAACCGGTGCGGCAGGCTCGTGGCAGGGTGGTCGGGTGACCGATTCCGTACCCGCCGAGGCCGGCGCCGACCTGCCCGGACCGGCCGACCCGGCCGGCTGGCTGACCCTGCCGGACGTGGCCCAGCGCCTCGACCTGTCGATCAGCAAGGTGCACCAGATGATCCGGGACCGCGAGCTGCTCGCGGTGCGCCGCGACGGCGTCCGCCGGATCCCGGCCGACCTGGTGGCCAACCACACCGTGCTCAAGCACCTACCCGGCGTGCTCAACCTGCTCGCCGACGCCGGGTACGACGACGAGGAGGCGCTGCGCTGGCTCTACCGGGAGGACCCGAGCCTGCCCGGCACCCCCGCCGCCGCGCTCGCCGGTGACCAGGCCCGCGAGGTCAAGCGCCGAGCCCAGGCCACCGCCTTCTGACCCACCTCACCCCACCCCACCCCCCACCCCGCCTCTTGCCCGCTGATTCACGGAAAGCGTGGCTATCGCGCGCGGAATGACCACGCTTTCCGTGAATCAGCGCGGATCTGGGCGGGGTGGGGGTGGGGGTGGGTGGGGGGTGGGGGTCAGTCGGTGCGGCGGGTGGCGGCGATGGCCAGGTCGACCAGGGCCTGGCGGGCCTCGGTGTCCAGGTCGACGGCGGTCAGCGCGGCCAGGGCGCCCTCGGTGAGCGTGGCGATCCGGCGCTCGGTGCGCTCCAGCGCGCCGCTCGCGGTGATCAGCTCGCGCAGCCGGGTCACCCCGGCGGCGTCCAGATCCGACGCGCCGAGGCCGCCCAGCAGCAGCTCCCGGCCGGCCGGGGCGAGCGTCTCCAGGGCCGCCGCCACCAGGTACGTCCGCTTGCCCTCGCGCAGGTCGTCGCCGGCCGGCTTGCCGGTGCGCGCCGGGTCGCCGAACACGCCCAGCACGTCGTCGCGGAGTTGGAACGCCTCGCCCAGCGGCAGCCCGTACGCCGAGTAGGCCGCGTGCACCTCGGCCGGCGCGCCGGCCAGCGCGGCGCCCAGCAGCAGCGGACGCTCGACCGTGTACTTCGCCGACTTGTACCGGGCCACCTTGCCGGCCCGGTCGAGCGAGGTGTCGCCGGTGGCCTGGGTCAGCACGTCCAGGTACTGCCCGACGGTCACCTCGGTGCGCATCTCGTCGAAGACCGGCCGGGCCCGCGCCACCGTCGCCGGGGCCAGGCCGGCGGAGTGCAGCAGCTCGTCGGACCACACCAGGCAGAGGTCGCCCAGCAGGATCGCGGCGGAGTCGCCGAAGGAGCCGGCGTCGCCGCCCCACCCGGCGTCACGGTGCCGGGCGGCGAACCGCCGGTGCACCGACGGCTCACCCCGCCGGGTGTCCGAGCGGTCCATCAGGTCATCGTGGATCAGTGCGCTGGCCTGCACGAACTCCAACGCGGCGAGGGTGGCGACGACCTGGTCGGAGTCGATCCCGCCGGCACCCCGGTAACCCCAGTAGCCGAACGCCGGACGCAGTCGCTTGCCGCCACCCAGCACGAACGCCTCGATCGCCTCGGCGACCGGCAGCAGGCCGTCGTCGACGGCGGTCAGCCAGGCGCGCTTGCCGGCGAGGAACTCGGTGAGCGCCTTGTCGATCCGCTGGCGCAGGCCGGCGCGGTCGACCGGGGAGACAGGAGCAGCGTGGGTCACGCCACGACGCTAGCCGGTCCCGGCCGGACGCGCCCCGTCGCCGCCCCGGCGCGCCGTCCGGCCCGGAACGGCCCGGACCCGGGCGGGACCGGTGGCCGGCCGGGCCGACCGACCGGCGTGCCCGCGGCGGAGGCGACGACTGCGTGCGGCGGCCTCGGTGATCAGCTCGACCGGCGTCCCGAGGACCAGCGCCAGCCAGCCGGACCAGAAATCACCGGGTAGCCGGAGCTGGCGCTCCCACCGCGATATCTCGTGCCGGGTGAGGGTGGGCACGCCGGAGGCGGCGCACAACTCTGCGGCGACCCGCTGCTGGCTCCAGCCGCGGGCGGCGCGTAGCTCGGCCAGGAGCGGCCCGAGCGGGCGGGCGACGGCAGGCGTGGACGACAACATCGGCCTCCGGGCGGGGACGCGGGCGGTGACGCCCGGCCGTGCGCGCCGGGGCGTCGCTGTCGTGGCGACCCCCGCGCGGGCCCCCCGGACCGGCCGCCGGCCGCCCCACCGCGCTGTCGTCGTTTCTACCCCGGGGGTACGACGTCCCGGCCGGACCGCTCGCGGGCTGGGAACGGCCTCGGCATGCCGGCCCGGTCCGGCTACAGTCGATTCGTGGCGCTCGGTCTTCCCTCGGTCCTCCCCAACTCGCAGCCGGCGATCGGGGAGTTGATCCGTGACGGGCGTCCGACCTTCTCGTTCGAGTTCTTCCCGCCGAAGACCGCCGCCGGGGAGAAGCTGCTCTGGCAGGCGATCCGGGAGCTGGAGCCGCTGCTTCCGTCGTTCGTCTCGATCACGTACGGCGCGGGTGGCTCGACCCGGGACACCACGGTCGCGGTGACCGAGCGGATCGCCACCGAGACCACCCTGCTGCCGATGGCGCACCTCACCGCGGTCAACCACTCGGTCGCCGAGCTGCGGCACGTGATCGGCCGGCTGGCGTCGGTCGGCGTCCGCAACGTGCTGGCCGTGCGGGGTGACCCGCCGGGCGACCCGGGCGGCGAGTGGATCACGCATCCCGAGGGCGTCCGCTACGCCGAGGACCTGGTCCGGCTGGTGCGTGACAGCGGGGACTTCAGCGTCGGGGTGGCCGCCTTCCCGTACAAGCATCCGCGCTCGCCGGACGTGGCAAGCGACACCGCGCACTTCGTCCGCAAGTGTCGGGCCGGCGCCGAGTTCGCGATCACCCAGATGTTCTTCGACGCCGACGACTACCTGCGGCTGCGGGACCGGGTCGCCGCCGCCGGCTGCGACACCCCGATCCTCGCCGGGGTGATGCCGGTGACCCAGATCGGCACCATCGCGCGCTCGGTGCAGCTCTCCGGCGCGCCGTTCCCGACCGCGCTCGCCGAGCGGTTCGAGCGGGTGGCCGACGACCCCGGGGCGGTCCACCGGCTCGGCGTCGAGCAGGCCGGCGAGATGTGCGCGAAGCTGCTGGACGAGGGCGTGCCCGGGATCCACTTCATCACGCTCAACCGGTCCACCGCGACCCGCGAGGTGTGGCAGCTCCTGCGGGCCGACGCGCGGGTGTGACCACCCGCCACACGACACCCGCGCCGCCCTTCTACGGTTGACCGGTGGTGGGCACACAGCTGAACTGGGACCAGTACGCGACCGCGTGGGCGCGGCTGCACGGTGGGTTCGATCCCCGGAGCGCCGCGCCTGTGGTGCGCGCCTGGCTGCGTTTCGCGTACCACGTGGGTTTCGTCCTGGGTCGGCTGCGGGTCGGCCCGACCGCGGTGACCGTGTTCGGGGTGCTGCTCTGCTTCTGCGTACCCCTGCTGGTGGGGCGGGCCGGCGACGGACCGTTCCTGGGCGCGTTGTTCGTGCTGCTGGCCGCCGTGGCGGACAGCGTCGACGGCGCGGTGGCGGTGGCGACCAATCGCACCACCCGGCTGGGTTACGTCTACGACTCGGTCGCCGACCGGCTCGGCGAAGTGGCGTGGCTGATCGCGTTCTGGCTGCTCGGCGCGCCGGGAGCGCTTGTCGTCGCGGCCGGCGGTCTGTCCTGGTTGCACGAGTACGTGCGGGCCCGGTCCGTGTCGGCGGGGATGCGGGAGATCGGCGCGGTGACCGTGGGGGAGCGGCCCACCCGGGTCTGCGTGGCCCTGGTCGGGCTGCTGGTCGCCGGGCTCACCGGGCTGATCGACGTCGACCTGACCGCCGGCACCGTCACGATGGCCACCACGGTGTGGGTGCTGCTCGCCGGCTTCGGCCTCGGCCAGTTGCTCTCCGCGGTCCGCCGCGCGCTCGTCGACGCCGGCTGACCCGCCCGGCGGAGTGTTAAGCGGGGGCCCCGCCTCTACCGAAAACGTTAAGCGGGGGCCCCTCCTTACCACCCGGGCCCGACGGCGTCGGCGACGATCTCCGCGGAGAGGGTCACCATGGGGAGGCCGCCACCGGGGTGGGTGGAGCCGCCGACCAGCCACAGGCCGGCGGCCGGGCCCCGGTTGGCCGGGCGCAGCAGCCCGCCCGCCGTGCCGTAGATCGCCCCGCCCGGCGCGCCGGTGGCCGCGTCCAGGTCGGCCGGGGTGCGGATCTCGGAGAACACGAGCCGGTCCCGCACGTCCACGCCGCGCCCGGCCAGCACGTCGAGGATCCGGTCCGCGTACGCCCCGGCCAGCCCCGGCCGCCGCCAGTCCACCGCGTCCGGGGCGGTGCCGTGCCGGGGCGCGTTGACGAGCACGAACCACGCCTCGTGCCCGTCCGGCCGGACCGCCGGGTCGTCGGCCACGGTGACGAACACGGTCGGGTCGGACGCCGGACGGGCCCGCACGCCGCGACCGGGGTCACCGAAGACGGCGTCGAACTCGGCGTCGTAGTCGCGGGGGAAGAAGACGTTGTGGTGGGCCAGCCCGGAGTCACCGCGTACGCCCAGCAGCAGCACGAAACCGGCCAGGCTGCGGTCGGTGAGCGCGGCCAGCCGGCGCGGGTCCGGCAGCAGATCCCGGTAGACGGTGAGCGCGTCGGTGTTGGCCACCACCACGTCGGCCGGGACCGGCGTGGTCGACCCGGCGACCCGTACCCCGTGCACCCGGCCGCCGGCGGCGTCGATCCGGGTGACCGCCGCGTCGGTGCGCACCACCACGCCGAGGTCGAGGCAGCGCGACAGCAGCGCGTCGGCGAGCGTGCCCAGCCCGCCGCGCAGATACCAGCCGCCGTACGCCAGTTCGGCGTAGGGGACGGCGACGAGCGCGGCCGGGGCGCGGCGCGGGTCCGCGCCGGTGTAGGTGGCGTACCTGTCGAGCAGCATCCGCAGCCGCGGGTCGGACAGGTGCTTGCGGCCCAGCCCGCGCAGCGTGCGGCCGGGGGCGATGGCGGCGAGGTCACCCAGCCGCCAGGCCAGCGCGGCCAGGTCGCGCGGCGAGTCCACGGTGCGGCGCAGGATGTCCCGGTGGGAGGCCGTCCACACCCGCTCCGCGCGGCGCCACAGCCGCCGCCAGTCGGCGGCGGAGCGGTCGTCGAACGCGGCGCCGATCCGGGCGGTGAACTCGTCCGGGTCGGCGCAGGAGTCCAGCGCGGGGCCGCCGCCGGGGAAGACGTGCCGCACGATCGGGTCCAGCGGCACCAGGTCGAGGTATTCGTCCAGTTTCGCGCCGGTGGCCTCGAACAGGTCGTGGAAGACCTGCGGCAGGGTGAGCAGGCTCGGCCCGGTGTCGAAGCGCCACGACCCCTCCGGGGTGTGGTGCGTGTACCGGCCGAGCTTGCCGCCGACCGTGCCGGCCCGTTCCAGGACGGTGACCTCGTGCCCGGTGACCGCGAGCCGGGCGGCGACGGCGAGGCCGCCCACGCCGGCGCCGATGACCACGATGCGCGCCATGGCGTGCCCCTCCTAGATGACTGGGCGACCCCGCCAGGTGAGCCGGCGTCGCTTCCGCAGATGGTACGACCGGACGGTCAGCCAACCGAGGACCACGACCGACACGGGGTGCGCCAGCGCGTCGGGCCAGGCCCGCCCGCCGGTGGCGCGGGCGCTGACCACCCGCCCGGCCACCCCGGCCAGGTAGGCCAGGAATGCCGCGCCGGCCACCGCCGGCGCGCCGGCCGCCAGCGCGGCCACGGCCAGCAGCGGCGGCGCGGTGTAGAGCAGGAGCAGCAGCGCCAGCACGACGGCCGCGGCGCCCGGGTGCCCGAACGTGGCCCACAGCGACTTGGTGTAGCCGTCGCGGAGCTGCGGCCAGTCGTCGTACATCCGGCAGGACGCCAGCCGGGAGCCGTCGGCCAGGGCGATCCGGCCGCCGGCCCGCTTCACCGCCCGGGCCAGCTCGATGTCCTCCAGCACCCGGTCGGCCACCGCCGCGTGCCCGCCGGCCCGCAGGTAGCCGGCCCGGTCCACGACCAGGAACTGCCCGCCCGCCGCCGCGAGGGACGGCCGCCGCGAGCGTTCCATCGCCCGCAGCGGCAGGAACGTCAGCCACAACCACTGCAACAGCGGCTGCACCAGCCGGTCCGCCGCCGTCCGCGCCACGATCCGGGGGTACGGCGACAGCAGCGTCACGCCCGCCGCGCGCAGCTCGGTCACCGCCGCCGCGACCGCGTACGGGGTGAGCACCACGTCGGCGTCGACGAAGGCCAGCACCGTCGGGGCCGGGTCGGTGCGGGTGGCGAGCTGCCAGCAGGCGTGCGGTTTGCCCAGCCAGCCGGGCGGTGGCGCGACGCCGGTGAGCAGGGTGACCCGCGGATCGGCGCCGGCCACCGCGCGGACCACCTCGGCGGTGCCGTCGCCGGAGCCGTCGTCGAGCACCACGATCCGCAGGTCCGGCACGCCGCGCTGGGCGAGCAGCGCGCGCAGGCACGGGGTGACCCGGTCGGCCTCGTCACGCAGCGGCAGCAGCACCGCCACCGCCTCGGTCACCTCGGCCGGGCCGGCGGCGGGGCGGCGCAGCCAGGCGACCGCGTTGACGAGGGTGTGCCCGGTGAGCGCGGCGACGGCCACCACGAGCGCGAGAGCGGCCGTCATGCCGGCGCGTCGACCCGGGGCGGGGGAGCGTCGGCGCCGGCGCGGTCGCGGCGACCGCGCCACAGCACCACCGCCAGCGGCACCGCGGCCACCGCCATCCCGGCCGCGCCCCACAGCGCGGACGCGGGCAGCCGGAGGAAGACCGCGTGCGCCAGCACGCTTGAGGCGTACGTCCAGAGGTAGAGCGCGAACATCGGGGCGTCGCGGCGGTCGACCCGGTCGACGGACGGCCCGGCGAGCGGGCGCAGCGCGGCGGCCAGCAGCACCGCGAAGCCCAGCCAGCCGAGGTAGTTGCTGACCGGGATGCCGGGCAACCCGGGCAGCGCCGGGCCGCCGCCGAGCCAGGTCCAGTACCCCTCGGCCACCATCTGCGGGTCGAGGAACAGATCCCACGCCGCCAACCCCACCGCCGCGAGCGCAAGGCGGGGCCCCCGCTTAACGCCTGCGGTAGAGGCGGGGCCCCCTTTTAACACCTGGGTGATCCGGACCGCGGTGAGCCACGCCGGCCACGCCATCCACGTCCACGCCAGCGGGATGATCAGCGGCACGCCGGCCAGCTTCGGGCCCAGCTCGCCGGAGTAGTCGTAGCTGCCGAACGGGAACCCGGTCGCCACGCCGAGCGCCTCGACCGCGAACCCGCCGCCGGTGGCGACCGCGACGAGCGCGGCGGCGGCCCGGGCGCCACGGGTGAGCAGCGCGTGGCCGACCGAGAGCAGCCAGCCGAGCAGCACGGTGGCCACGGTCAGCCCGGCCCGGGTGGCGCCGCCGGTGAGCGGGTAGCAGATCTGGGCGAGGACCAGCACCGCCAGCAGCGCCCAGGGCAGCCGGGCGTGCCTCATGTCCCGTCCGGCGCGGGCAGCGGCAGGTCCCGGCCGAGCACGCCGAACGGCCGCTCGTCACCGGGGAAGTGGAAGTGACGCAGCACGTCGACGAAGCCGAACCGGCGGTAGAGCCGCCAGGCCCGGGACGTTTGCTCGTCCGCCTCCGGGGTGGACAGCAGCGTGGTGTCGCCCTCGGCCATGGTGAGCAGCGCCCGGAGCTGGCGGGCGCCCAGGCCGTGCCCCTGCGCCGGCGGGCGGACGTGCAGTTCGACCACCTCGAACGGGTGGCCCAGCCAGCGCTGCCGGGCCTCCGCCTTCAACGCCCGGTGCACCTGGTCGTGCCACCACTGGCCGGTGGCGCCGAGATAGCCGTACCCGAAGCCGGCCAGGTGCCCCTCCGAGGTGAGGCTGGCGACGGCGCGGAACCCGGGCCGCCGGGCGTGGGTGGCGATGTAGCCGCGCCGGGCCTCCAACAGGTCGGCACGGTAACCCATCGCCTCGCCGTAGACGGCCACCACGTCGTCCAGCCGCCGGACCAGGTCGTCCGGCGTCCAGCGCACCAGCCTCATGCGTTCCCTCTCGCCGAGTCGGGGTCGCCCTCGGCGGCGACCCAGCCGAGCACCGTACGGTCGCCGACCACGTCGCCCACCGCGAACCGCGCAAACAGTTCCTCCGCGTACCAGCCCTCGGTGGGGGTGCGGGTGATCGCGGCGCGGTGCTCGGGGGAACGGTACGCGAACGCGACCAGGTCCGTCGGATCACGCCACACGCTCACCGTGCCCTGCCAGCCCAGCGGCGCCTCGCCGACACCCAACCGGGCGAGCAGGCCGGGCGCGGCGTGCAGTTCGGCGGCGACCGGCGGGATCGCCCGCCAGAACGTGGCCGCCCGGCGGGGCCGCAGCCGGGCCCGGGTCAGGGCCAGGACCGGCCCGGTGACCCGCCCGCCGGTCGGCGTGCCGAACGGCTCCTGACCGGACCACCGGCCCCGGCTGGTCAGCGGGCGCAGGTCCAACCGGACGGCGGCGCGGGCGATCCGGGCCCAGGAGCGGGCGACCGGGGAGGCGTCGAAGCCGGCCGCCGCGGCGGGCGAGTCCCAGACCACGAGCGCGGCCCAGCGGGTCAGGTCGGCGTCGCCCGGCCCGAAGCCGGTGCCGGTCCCGGTGCCGAGCAGCTTGGCGAAGCGCACGCCGGGCACCCGGCGCAGCCGCGCCGGGTGGGTCGCCATCCGGGCCAGCGCCCCGGGCAGGGCCCGGCGGGGTACGCGCCACACGTGCAGCGTGACCAGGTCGGGGTTCACGCCACCTCGGCCGGGGCGCCGCCGGTGATCCGCAGCAGCTCCGCGTACGTGGTGGGGAACACCGCCTGCGGTACGCCGCCGGCCGCCCACACCTCGGCGTACCCGGCGAGGGCGGTGTCGACGACGGTGCGCAACGGGCCGGGGTGGCCGACCGGGGCGACCCCGCCGATCACCTGCCCGGTGTGCCGCTTGACGAAGTCCGGGCTGGCCCGGCGCAGATGGGTCACGCCCAGCGTGGCGGCCAGGCCGGCGGTGTCCACCCGGTGCGCGCCGGAGGTGAGCACGAGCAGTGGCGCGTCGTCGGCGTCGAAGACAAGCGAGTTGGCGATGGCGCCGACGTCGACGCCGAGCGCCCCGGCCGCCGCGGCAGCGGTGTGCACCGCCTCCGGCAGCAGACGAACGACGCTGGCGTCGCCGGACCCGTCCCGCGCCCCCGCCCCGTCGAGCGCCGACTGCACCGCCCGCACATTCGGATGTGGCTGCATGCCCCCCATTCTCCCCCCACCCTCCCCCGCCCCCGTGCCGGCCTCCGGCCGGCGATCATGAAGTTGTTGTCAGCGGCATCGGCGTGTCGTGGCAACAACTTCATGATCAACGAGGTGGGCGGGTGGTGATGAGGGCTTCGATGCCGTCGAGGATGCGGGTCAGGCCGAAGTCCAGGGTGGGGATGGGGGTGGGGGTGGGGGGGTCGGTTAGGGCGGCGGCCAGGGCGGGGAAGCGGGTCTCGCGACCGCGTACCAGGGCGGCGAACGCCGCCTCCCGGCCGGAGTCGGGTGGCAGGCCGGCCAGGTTGCGGGCGTGCCCGACCAGCAGCGTCGCCACGTCGAGCCGCTCGTGGGCGGTGAGCCCGGTGCCGGCGAGCGCGGCGACGACGCGTTCCACCCAGGACAGCTCGTTCGGCCCGGGCAGCCGGGCGCCCACGGCCGCCGCCTGGGCCCAGGGGTGCCGGCGGAACCGGTCGACCAGCCGCCGGGTCCAGTCGTCGAGCTGCGCGCGCCACCCGGCGTCCGCGCCCGGGCCGGCGGGAACCGGTGGCGGTGGCGACTCGCCCAGCGCCTCGTCAAGCATCAGGGCGACCAGTTCGGCCCGGCCCGGCACGTAGCGGTAGAGCGCCATCTTGGTGACGTTCAGCGTCTCGGCGACCCGCTGCATGGTCAGCCCGTCGAGCCCCTCGGCGTCGGCGACGGCGATGCCGGCGCGGGCCACGACGGCCGGCGACAGGGTGGGGCGCGGTCCCCGCCGAGGCCCGGCCGGCGCGCCCCAGAGCAGCTCGAACAGCCGTTTCTTGTCCACCTCACCGGCCCGCACGGTCGCCCTCCCCGCCGGCGGCACCCGGTCCGCCCGCTAGCGGAGAAGATACGGCCCGCGGGAGTGGGCGCCGGGCCAGCCCGGGGTGGCCCGGACCCGGCCGTCGGCGGTCACCAGCAGGGCCGCGTACCCGTCCAGGGTGGCCAGCCAGTCCGGCGCGTCCGCGCCGCCGGCGACGGCCGCGGTCGCGTACACGTCGGCCCAGAGCAGGTCCGGGCCGACCACGGTGACCGACCGGACGGCCCCGGCCGGCCGACCCGCGCGCGGGTCGGTGATGTGCGTGCCACGCCGCGCGGTGCCGGAGGTGGCGACCGCGCCGCCGGTCCGCTCGACCACGTCGAGCATCCGCTCCGGCCGGTCCGGGTCCTCGATGCCGACCCGCCAGGCCGGCCGGCCCGGCGCGGCCCGCAGCAGCACGTCCCCGCCCGCGTTGAGGCACAGGTCGTGACCGTCCAGGTCGGTCAGGTGCCGGGCGGCCCGCTCCACCGCCCAGCCCTTGACCAGGCCGGACGGGTCGAATCCGAGGCCACCGAGCGGCAGCGGCAGCCGGCGGGCGTCGAACCGTCCGCCGGTACGCGCGCGGGCCGTCTCGCAGAGCCCGGCCACCTCGCGCACCAGCGGGTCGGCGGTGGCCGTCGGGCCGGGCGGCGCGCCCCGGAGGCGGCCCAGCACGCTGTCCGGCCGGTACGTGCTGAACACCGCGTCGACGGCGCGCAGCTCGGCGAAGACCCGGGCCACCCGTTCCTCGACCGCCCGGGTACGCACCCGCGGGCCGCGCAGGTGCACGCTCACCGGCAGCCCCATCACCTGCTCCACCCAGGCCCGCCGGCCCGGCCCGCTCACCGCAGGTGCGCCGCGTCGATGGCGGACTGGAGCGACTCCCGGTAGCCGTCGCTGGTGACGGTGGCGCCGGAGACGCTGTCGATCCGGGCGCTCTGCGCGGCCAGGGCCTCCTGCCGCAGGATCGGCACCGCGTAGTCGTTGATCTCCCGGTCCCGCCGGTTGCCGTCGGGCACCTGGACGGCCGTCACGTCGGTGATCTTCCCGCCGGAGACGGCGATCCGCACCTGCACCGGCCCCCACCGGGTCTGCGCCACCGCCCCGGTCGCCGTGCCGCTGCCGCTGTCGGTGCCGCCGCCCGTGCTGCCGCTGTCGGTGCTGCCGCTGTCGGGGCCGGCACCGCTGCCGGCCGGGTCGGTGCCGCCGCCGTCCGTGCCGCTCCACGAGCTGCCGCCCGGGTCGCCGCCGGTGGCGACCGCGCTGGTCTCCCCGCCCGCGCCCATGGTGCTGGTCCGGTAGCTGAACAGCAGCACCAGCGCGGTCACGGTGGACAGCAACCAGATGGTGATCCGTCGCACGGATCCTCCCTTCGCGCCCGTCACCAGGCGAAGCGTTCGTGATGGACGTGCGCGTCGGGCACCCCGGCCGCGCGGGTCGCGGCGCGGACGGCGTCGACCCAGCCGTCCGGCCCGCAGAGGAAGACGTCGTGCCCGGCCACGCCGGGGGAGAGCCGGCGCAGCGCCTCGGCGTCGGTCAGCCCCTCGGCGTACGCGGGCAGCCAGGACGGTTGCGACGCCCGCGGGCCGACCAGGTGGTGCACGACCACCCCGCGCTCGGCGGCCAGCCGGTCCAGCTCGTCGCGGAAGGCCAGGTCCTCGCCGGTACGCGCGCGGTAGGCGAGCACCGCCTGACCGGGCGCGTACGGCAGCTCCCAGAGCAACGCCAGCAGCGGGGTGAGGCCGACACCGCAGGCCAGCATGGTGAGCCCGCCGCCGCGCCAGCGCTGCCCGGTGAGCCGCCCGTACGGCCCCTCGACCAGCACCCGGGTGCCGGGACGCAGGGCGGCCACCCGGGCACTGTCGTCGCCCAGGTCCTTGACCGTGATCCGCATCAGGTCCCCGTGCGGCGGCGCGGACAACGAGTACGGGTGCGCCCGCGACCAGCCGGGACCGTCCAGGAACCGCCAGAGCAGGAACTGCCCGGCCCGTACCGGCAGCCGGTGCAGGTCCCGCCCACGCAGCCAGACCGAGGTGATCCCGGGCGCCTCGGGCACCACCGCGGCCACCTCGATCCGGTGCCGCAGCGAGCGCCAGGCCGGCACGCCGAGCCGCCAGATCAGCACGCTGGCCAGGGCCAGCAGGTAGACCGTCCACCAGTAGGCGCGGGCGAGCGGCGAGGCGAGGAAGTCGGCGCCGGTCCAGAGCTGGTGCGGCAGCGCCAGCGCGATCCCCAGGTAGGCGTAGAGGTGCAGCAGGTGCCAGGACTCGTAGCGCAGCCGCCGCCGGGCCGCGCGGACCGAGGTCACCACGACCAGCGTCAGCAGGGCCAGCGCCGCGGTGGCCAGCAGCATCCCGGGGTACGTGCGGACCAGATCCCAGGTCTCGGCGAGCACCCCCCGACGGGCGGTGCCGGCGTACCCGAGGACGGTCAGCAGCACGTGCGCCAGGAGCAGGTGGAACGAGGTGAAGCCGGCGAGCCGGTGCCAGCGGGCGATCCGGTCCTGGCCGAAGCGACGCTCGATCAGCGGCACCCGGGCCATCAGCACCACCTGGACCAGCATCAGGTCGGCGCTGACCAGACCGGCGAGCCGGCCGAGCGAGGTGAGCCCGGTGGCCGCGCCGGCCAGCAGCTCCTGCACCCCGCGGTCGGCGGTCCACAGGGCGGTGACGACCAGCAGGCTGAGCACCGCGAGGCTGCCGGCGACGTCGGCCCACCAGGCGGGCGCGGCCGGCGGGACGCGACGCACGGCCAGTCCGCCGGCCAGGCCGGCGGTCACCGGAAGGTCTTTTCGGTACGGCGGGACGCTCACGGGGTAAACCGTGGGCCGGCGAGTTCCGGTTCTCCTTTGCCGGGGCTGTGCCCCGGCTGAGAATCGCGCCCCCACCCGGCGTGTCTCCGCCGCGTCACACGTTGCGTTTTTGTCGGCGGGGAGGTGTACTGTCAGGGCAGTTAGAACGAGTGTTCGATTCGGTCGCGATTGATCCAGTCCCCGCGCGATCGGGTCGCACACCGGCAGCAAGCTCCGGAAGCGGTGTTTCGCGGCACCGGCTTCCGGAAGGTGCGGCTCCGCGGGCCGCACCGGGCTTCGGACGTCGCGAGTCCGAGCCCATCTGGCAGGTCGTCGCCCGCCGCCCACGACCCCCGGGCGGCGGGCGACGGACCCGCCGGCACGCCGGCCGGGCGTGGGTGTGGGGAAGCGTCCACACCCGGCCGGCCGCCGACACCGGTGCGTCTTCCTCCGCACCGACCGCTCCGGGCGACCGGGCGACGGTTCCCCGTCGCGCGACCGCCCGCCCCGGCCACACGCGGAGGAGAGACCCATGCCGACCAGTCCGGCCCAGGCACCCACGGTGCCCGCGCACGTGCTGCCGCACCGCACCCCCGCTCAACTGCTCGTGGTGGCCCGCGACGGGTTGGCCGAGGCCGCCCGCACCCGCCCCGACGGCCTCCGGTACGCCGCCGCCCACCTCGCGGCGCTGCGCGCCGCCGCCGCCGTGCTCGCCGCCCGCGCCCGCCCCGCGCCGACCCGGCGCAACCGGGTCACCAGTGTCTGGGTGCTGCTCGCCACCGTCGCCCCCGAGCTGGACGAGTGGGCCGCCCTCTTCGCCGCCGGCGCGAGCAAACGGGCCGCCGCCGAGGCCGGCATCCCCCGGGTGGTCACCGCCCGGGAGGCCGACGACCTGCTCCGCGCCGCCGAACAGTTCGTGACCGTGGTGGAGTCCGCGCTCGGCCTGGCGCACCAACCGGCGCTCGACGGCCTGCACCGGCCCCTGCGGCTCGACGGGTCCGACGTCACGCCGCGTTCTGGTTCGGCTGCCGTGCCGCGCCCCGGTTCGGCTGTGCCGCGCTCCGGTTCGGCTGTGCCGCGCTCCGGTTCGGCCGTGCCGCGCTCTGGTTCGGCCGCCGTGCCGCGTCGCGGGACGGCAGCCGCCTGAGTCGTGGCGCCCGGCCGCCATCGGCGGGACCCGGGTGGCCGGGCGCCGCTTTCCACGGCACGCGCGTGCCGACCGCAGATCCACCGCATCACACGATCCGCAGCACTACTGATCCACAGCACTACTGATCCACAGCACTACTGATCCACAGCGCCACCCACGGGCCGGGCCCGGGGCAGAACACGACGGGGGGTTGGTCCGATGGCGGGCCGCATGGTGGTCGGTTCCGCCGCCCTGGCCGGGCTGGTGCGTCCGGCGAGCACGCCCGACCCGGCCGGCGGCCACCGGGTGCTTCCCGTCCGGGCCGAGCTGACCGGGTTGCTGCCCAACCGCGGGCTGCGGCGCGGCAGCACCGTCGCGGTCGGTGTCGGCCGGCCCCGGCACAGCGGCGCCACCTCGCTGATCCTCGCGCTGCTCGCCGAGGCGTCCCGGGCCGGCTCGTGGTGCGCCGTGGTCGGCGTACCCACCTTCGGGGCCGGCGCGGCGGCGGAGGCCGGGATCGCGCTGGACCGGCTCGCCCTCGTGCCCGATCCGGGGCCGGAGTGGCCCACCGTCGTGGCCGCGCTCATCGACGGGATCGACGTGGTGGTCACCGCCGTGCCGACCACGGTCTCCGCCTCGGTCTCCGCCCGGCTGGCCGCCCGGGCCCGGCAGCGGGGCAGCGTGCTGGTCCCGTACGGCCGGTGGGACGGCGCGGACGTGACGCTCCAGGTGGTTCGCGGCGTCTGGCAGGGGCTCGGGTCGGGCCGCGGTCGGCTGCGCCGCCGCGAGGTGACCGTCTCGGCCCGCGGCCGGGGCGCCGCCGCCCGGCCCAAGGAGATCAAGGTGTGGCTGCCCGGCGACGAGCTGACCCGGGTGATCCCGCGCGCGACCGGGCTCGCCGTCCCACCCGCCGTTCCGGCCCGCCGGCTGCGCGTGGTGACCCCCGTGGGCGGTTCGACATGAGCGCGGGGAGTGAGCCGGGTTGGCGGGCTCCGCAGGCGCGAGCTGAGGCGAGCCCGTGAGCGGCGGCCCACCGCGTGCCCTGCTGCTCTGGTGCCCGGACTGGCCCGTCCTGGCCGCCGAGATCGTCGACGGGGTGCCCGCCACCGACCCGGTCGTGGTGCTGCACGCCAACCGGGTGGTCGCCTGTTCCGAGCGGGCCCGGGCCGAGGGGATCCGGCGCGGGCTGCGTCGGCGGGAGGCGCAGGGGCGCTGCCCCCGGCTCACCGTCGTCGACCACGACCCCGGCCGGGACGCGCGGGCGTTCGAGCCGGTGGTGGCCGCCGTCGAGGAGGTGGTCGCCGGGGTCGAGGTGATCCGGCCCGGCGCGTGCGCCACCGCCGCCCGGGGGCCGAGCCGCTACCTCGGCGGCGAGGAGGCGGCGGCCGAGCGGATCGTCGAGCATGTGGCCCAGAGTTGCGCGGTGGAGAGCCAGGTCGGCATCGCCGACGGGGTCTTCGCGGCCGGGCTGGCGGCCCGCGAGGGGCGGATCGTGCCCGTCGGCGGCACCGCGGAGTTCCTGGCCGGCCGTCCGGTCGAGGCGCTCGGCCGGTCCGCCCTGGCCGACCTGCTGCGCCGGCTCGGCGTACGCACCCTCGGTGACTTCGCCGCGCTGCCCGCCGGGGACGTGCTGGCCCGGTTCGGTTTCGACGGGGCGCTGGCCCACCGGCTCGCCGCGGGGCGGGACGACCGGCCGCTGGCCGTCCGGCAGCCACCCGCCGACCTGACCGTCACCGCCGAGTACGACGAGCCGATCGACCGGGTCGACGCCGCCGCGTTCGCCGCCCGGACGCTGGCCGAGAGCCTGCACGAGCGGCTGGCCGCGTACGGGCTGGCCTGCACCCGACTCGGCATCGAGGCGGTCACCGCGCACGGCCAGGAACTGCACCGGGTGTGGCGGCACGACGGCCTGCTCACCGCGGCGGCCATCGCCGACCGGGTCCGCTGGCAGCTCGACGGCTGGCTCTCCGGCAGCAACGGTCGGGGCGGGGCCCGCCCGACCCGGCCGACCGCCGGCGTCATCCGGCTGCGGCTGGTGCCGGACGGCGTGCTCGCCCAGGCCGGCCTGCAACCCGGCCTGTGGGGTGAGACCGGCGCGGAGCGGGAACGGGCGCACCGCGCGTTGAACCGGGTGCAGGGCATCCTCGGCCCCGAGGCGGTGGTCACCGCCGTCCTCGGCGGCGGGCGCTCCCCGGCCGACCAGGTGCGCCTGGTCCCGTGGGGCGACGAGCGGGTGCCCGCCCGCCCCGGCCCACCACCGTTGCCGGCCCTCCCGCCGCCGTCGCATCACACCGCCACCGGTCCAGGGCAGACCCCGGGCGTCACCTCACCCGTCCCGCCCGTCGTGCCAGCTCCAGGCGTTGCGCCAGCCCTCAGCGTGTCTGGGTCGTCTGCCACGTCGGGGTCGTCTGTCGTGTCGGTCCGGGCTCCGGGTTTCGTGCCGGTTCCGTCCGTCGGTCCGGTTCCGGCTGGTGCTTCGTCGGTCGTGCCGGCTGCGTCTGTTGCTTCGCCCGTTGTGCCGGTTCCGGCTGCCGAGTCAGCCCTCGCGCCGGTCGGTTCCGCCGATTCGGCCCGGACGGGTGTGCGGGCCGGTCGCCGGGCTGGCCGGGCCAGGGCAGTGCCCGAGCCGCCGTGGCCGGGTCGGATCCCGCCGCCGGCACCGGCCGTGGTCCTGCCCATCCCGTTGCCGGCCGAGGTGCACGACGCGGTGGGGGAACCGATCGTGGTGAGCGCCCGACTGGCGGTCAGCGCGGCGCCGGCCCGGCTGACCGTGGGCACCGGCCGGCCGGCCGAGATCGCCGGATGGGCCGGTCCGTGGCCGGTGGACGAGCGCTGGTGGGCGCCGGCCGAGGCTCGCCGCCGGGCCCGGTTCCAGGTCTGCCTGGCCGACGGCACAGCCCTGCTGCTCGCGGTCGAGGGCGGGCAGTGGCTGGTGGAGGCCGTCTATGACTGAGCGGAGTGCCTTGGCGCCGCGGTCTGCCCACCTGCCGCGCCGGCTTCCCTCCGACGGAGACTACAAACTTGATGGCGTAAACGACTCGCCGCGGCAAAATGCTGTGGTTGCCGTCGTTGCCGTCGTTGCCGTCGTTGCCGTCGTTGCCGTCGTTGCCGTCGTTGCCGTCGTTGCCGCCGCCGCCGTCGTTGCCGTCGTTGCCGCCGCCGCCGTCGTGATCCATCCGCGTCATCAAGTTTGTAGGCAACCGCAGGCCGACCTTCGCCCGATCGGCAGGGAAGATCTTGGAAGCTCGTGGCCCCTCTGGGGGCCGAAATCTTCCAAGATCTCGGCGGGTGCTGGGTGGGGGAGCGCGGCGTGAGCTTCCACAATCCGCGGATGCCCTGGTCGAAGCTGGAGCAGGTGCTCTCCGGGCGGGCCGACGGCGGGCGGGCCGACGGCGGGGGGGCCAAGGGCGAGCGCCACCTGCACGTGGTCGACCCGCTCGCGGTCGACGCCGACGGCGGTGACTCGCCGGCCTGGAGCCGCAAGCGCCAGGAATACCGGCCGCCGGAGCTGGACCGCCCGGACGGCGCGGTGCCCTACGCGGAACTGCACGCCCACTCCAACTTCAGCTTCCTCGACGGGGCCAGCCATCCCGAGGAGATGGCCGAGGAGGCCGCCCGGCTGGGGCTCACCGCGCTCGCCGTCACCGACCACGACGGCTTCTACGGCGTGGTGCGCTTCGCCGAGGCGGCCCGCGCGCTGCGGCTACCGACGATCTTCGGGGCGGAGCTGTCCCTCGGGCTGCCCGGCCCGCAGAACGGCGAGCCCGACCCGCTCGGCCGGCACCTGCTGGTGCTCGCGCACGGGCACGAGGGGTACGCGCGTCTCGCCGCCACCGTCTCCCGGGCCCAGCTCCGCGGCGGGGAGAAGGGCCGCCCGGTCTACGGCGAGCTGGAGCAGATCGCCGAGGAGTTGCGGGACCACGTGCTGGTGCTCACCGGCTGCCGCAAGGGGCACGTGCCCGCCGCGCTGCTCACCGAGGGCGTCGACGCGGCGGCCCGGGAGCTGGACCGGCTCACCGCGCTGTTCGGCGCGGAGACGGTGGCGGTGGAACTGACCGACCACGGCCACCCGGTGGACGCCGACCGCAACGACGCGCTCGCCGACCTGGCCACCGCGGCCGGGCTGCCCACGGTGGCCACCAACAACGTGCACTACGCCACGCCGGGCCGGCGGCGGCTGGCCACCACCGTGGCCGCGGTCCGGGCCCGACGCAGCCTCGACGAGATCGACGGGTGGCTGCCCGCCGCGGCTACCGCCCACCTGCGTAGCGGCGCGGAGATGGCGGCGCGGTTCGCCGCGTACCCGGGTGCGGTGGCGCGGGCCGCCGAGTTCGGCGCGGAACTCGCGTTCGACCTGCACCTGGTCGCGCCGCGGTTGCCGGCGTACCCGGTGCCGGCCGGGCACACCGAGATGAGCTGGCTGCGCCGGCTGACCATGGACGGCGCCCGGGAGCGCTACGGCCCGCCGCAGGCGCACCCGGAGGCGTACGCGCAACTGGAGCACGAGCTGCGGATGATCGACGAGCTGGGCTTCCCCGGCTACTTCCTGGTGGTCTACGACATCGTCATGTTCTGCCGCGAGCAGGACATCTACTGCCAGGGCCGGGGGTCGGCGGCCAACTCGGCGGTCTGTTACGCGCTGCGCATCACCAACGTGGACGCGGTCCGGCACCGGCTGCTGTTCGAGCGCTTCCTCGCCCCGGAACGGGACGGACCGCCCGACATCGACGTGGACATCGAGTCCGACCGCCGGGAGGAGGTGATCCAACACGTGTACGCCCGCTACGGGCGGGAGCACACCGCCCAGGTCGCCAACGTCATCTCCTACCGGCCGCGGTCGGCGGTGCGGGACGTGGCGAAGGCGTTCGGTTTCTCCCCCGGCCAGCAGGACGCCTGGAGCAAACAGATCGACAGGTGGGGCTCGGTCGCCGCGGTCGACGTGGCGGACATCCCCGAGCAGGTGGTCGCGTACGCCAACGAGTTGCAGACGTTTCCCCGGCACCTGGGCATCCACTCCGGCGGCATGGTGATCTGCGACCGGCCGGTGATCGAGGTCTGCCCGGTGGAGTGGGGCCGGATGCCCGGCCGCAGCGTGCTCCAGTGGGACAAGGACGACTGCGCCGCCGTCGGCCTGGTCAAGTTCGACCTGCTCGGCCTCGGCATGCTGTCGGCGCTGCACTACGGCTACGACCTGATCGGGGCCAGCCTGGACCTGGGCGGGATGACGCTCGACGACCCCGAGGTCTACGACATGCTCTGCCGGGCCGACTCGGTGGGGGTGTTCCAGGTGGAGAGCCGGGCCCAGATGGCCACCCTGCCCCGGCTCAGGCCCCGCGAGTTCTACGACCTGGTGGTGGAGGTGGCGCTGATCCGTCCCGGCCCGATCCAGGGCGGCTCGGTGCACCCGTACATCAGGCGCAAGAACGGCCAGGAGCCGGTGACGTACGCGCACCCGCTGATGCGCAACGCGCTGGAGAAGACGCTCGGCGTGCCGCTGTTCCAGGAGCAGCTCATGCAGCTCGCCATCGACCTGGCCGGGTTCGACGCGGCCGGGGCCGACCAGTTGCGCCGGGCCATGGGGGCGAAACGCTCGGTGGAGCGGATGGCGCAGATCGCCGACCGGCTCTACGCCGGGATGGCCGAGCGGGGCATCACCGGCGAGCTGGCCGACGACGTCTACCGCAAGCTCACCGCGTTCGCCAGCTACGGCTTCCCGGAGAGCCACGCGATGAGCTTCGCCTACCTGGTCTACGCCAGCTCGTGGCTCAAGCGCTACCACCCGGGCCCGTTCCTGGCCGCGCTGCTCAACGCCCAGCCGATGGGCTTCTACTCACCGCAGACGCTCGCCGACGACGCCCGCCGGCACGGGGTGGAGGTGCGCCGGCCGGACATCAACGCCAGCGGCGCCAAGGCGGTGCTGGAGTCCACCCCCGCGACCCGGTGGGGCAGCGTGCCGGGCGAGCCGCCGCACGCCTGGGGGCTGGGCGGCCCGGCGGTCCGGCTCGGGCTGGGCAGCGTCCGTACCCTCGGCGAGGAGACGGCCGAGCGGATCGAGGCGGAGCGGGCGGCGCACGGGCCGTACCGGGACATGCCGGACCTGGCCCGCCGCGTCGGTCTCACCGCGGCGCACCTGGAGGCGCTGGCCACCGCGGACGCCTTCGCCGGTTTCGGGCTGACCCGGCGGCAGGCCCTCTGGGCCGCCGGCGCGGCGGCCCAGGACCGGCCCGGCCGGCTGCCCGGCACGGTGACCGGCGCGGACCCGCCCACCCTGCCCGGCATGGCGGCGGTGGACCGGCTGGTCGCCGACGTCTGGGCCACCGGCCTGTCCCCGGAGAGCCACCCGGCCCGGTTCATCCGGGACCGGCTCGACGCGCTGGGCGCGGTGCCGATCGCCCGGCTCGGCCAGGTGCCGCCGGGGCAGCGGATCCGGGTCGGCGGGATCGTCACCCACCGGCAGCGGCCGGCGACCGCCGGTGGGGTCACGTTCCTCAACCTGGAGGACGAGACCGGCATGCTCAACGTCACGTGTTCGCCGGGGCTGTGGCAGCGCTACCGTCGAATCGCCCGCACCAGCGGAGCACTCGTGGTGCGGGGTCGGTTGCAGCGGCACGAGGGCGTCACGAACCTCACCGCGGACCGGCTGGACGCGATCGAGCCGCCCGTCACGCCGGCGTCCCGGGATTTCCGTTGACCGTAGTGATCCACATTACGGTTTCCCGGGGCCGGACGCGGGAGACTCCCGGACACGGGTGGGCAGAGCGGCCCACCCGGGTATGGGGGATGAACCAGATGACCTTTCAGCGCACGTACCCCGGTGGCGTGGCCAACGCCCGACGGACCCGCCTGGGCGCCGGATGGGCGCCCACCCACGAGATCGAACCGCGCGAGCACCAGGTGACCGACGGCCCGGTGGCCAACGCCCAACGCTCCCGCGGCGTCGAGGAGGACCCGGCCGGCGGCGGCGAGTCCTGACGCCACCCCCCGGGTGACTAGGCTGCCCTCGTGGAGCAGACCCGAACCCTCACCCCCCGCACCGCCGTGATCTGGGCGGTGCTCCGGGCCGAGCTGGACCGGCGGGCCGGCGAACGACTCTCCGTGCTCGACGTCGGCGGCGGGACCGGCGGCTTCGCCGTGCCGCTCGCCGACGCCGGTCACCGGGTCACCGTGGTCGACGCCAGCCCCGACGCGCTCGCCGCGCTGACCCGCCGGGCCGCCGAGGCCGGGGTCGCCGATCGGGTACGCGCCACGCAGGGCGACGCCGACGCGCTCGCCGGGCTCGTCGAACCGGCCTCGGTGGACCTGGTGCTCTGCCACGCGGTCCTGGAGGTGGTCGACGACCCGGAGCCGGTGACTGCGGCGCTGGCCGCCGCGCTGCGCCCCGGTGGCGCGGCGAGCGTGCTCGTCGCCGCGCGGGCCGCCGCCGTGCTCGGCCGGGCGATCAACGGGCAGCTCGACGCCGCCGCCGCGCTCGCCGCCGACCCGCACGGTACCGCCGGCGGCCGGGACACCCTGCGCCGACGCTACGACGCCGACGGCGCGGGCGCGCTGCTCACCGCCGCCGGGCTCGTCGTCGAGGAGATCCACGGCGTGCGGGTGCTCGCCGACCTGCTCCCGGCGGCCGTGGCGGACGGTCAACCGGCCGCCCTGCTCGACCTGGAGTGCGCCCTGGCGGCGAAGCTGCCGTACCGGGACCTCGCCGCCCAGCTGCACCTGTTCGCCCGCCGCCCGGCATGACCGGCCCGGCGCCGGGTCCGCTCGACCGGGTCCCGCCCCGCTACGACGGCGGCAGCCTGGTCGACGTGCTGCCCAGCGCGCTGGCGCTGCTCGGGGTGCCCGGCGCGGTGGACCGGCTCGGCCTGGCACCCCGGCTGGCCGGGGTACGCCGGATCGCCGTGCTCCTGGTCGACGGGCTCGGCTGGTACCAGATCCCCACCGCCGCCCGGTACGCGCCGACGCTGGCCGGGCTGGCCGCCACCACCGGCGTCCCGCTCACCGCGGGTTTCCCGTCCACCACCCCGACCAGCCTGGTCGGCCTCGGCACCGGCGTGCCGCCGGGCGCGCACGGGGTGCTCGGCTTCACGGTCCGGGTGCCCGGCACCGACCGGGTGCTCACCCACGTCGACTGGGCCGGCGACCCCGACCCGTCCCGCTGGCAGCCGGTCCCCACCTGGTACGAGCGCGCCCGCGCGGCAGGTGTCGCGGTGACCGTGGTCAGCCGTCCCGAGTTCGCCGGCAGCGGCCTCACCCTGGCCGCCAACCGGGGCGGCGACTACCGGGGCGCGACCGGCATCGACGCGCTCGCCGCGCGGATGCTCACCGCGTTGGCCGCCGGCGCCGGTCCCACCCTGGTCTCCGGCTACCACCCCGACCTCGACCGGCACGGGCACCTCAGCGGCGTCGACTCCGCACCCTGGCGGACGGCCGCCGCCGAGGTGGACGCGCTGCTGGCCCGGCTGGTCGACGGGCTGCCGCCGGACGCCGCGCTGCTGGTCACCGCCGACCACGGCCAGCTCGACGTGCCGGCCGGGCACCGGTTCGACCTGGACACCGATTCGCGGCTGCGGGCCGGGGTGCGGGTGGTGGCCGGCGAGCCCCGGGTCCGCTACCTGCACACCGAGCGGGGCGCCGGGGCCGACGTGGTGGCCGCCTGGACGGCGGTGCTCGGCGGCGCGGCGGACGTGCTGACCCGCGCCGAAGCGGTGGCCGGCGGCTGGTTCGGGCCGGTGCCCGAGGCGCACCTGGCCCGGATCGGCGACGTGGTGGTGGTCTGCCGGGACACGTACGCGGTGGTCGCCACCCGCTCGGAGCCGCCGATGGCGTCGCGGCTGGTGGCCTACCACGGCGCGGACACCGCCGCGGAGATGACCGTCCCGCTGCTCGTCGTCCGGGGCTGACCGGCGGTCCGCTCGGACCGGGCTCGGCCGGCGGTCGTGTCGGACCGGCGGGTTAGCCTGCGGGGCATGGGTCGCAGCCAGTCGTTGCCCCGGGGTGGCGGAGACCCGCGCTTCGGGCCGGACGCCGACGACACCGGCTGCCCGATCCTGCACGTCGACATGGACGCGTTCTTCGCCTCGGTGGAGGTGCGTCGCCGTCCCGAGCTGCGCGGTCGTCCGGTGGTGGTGGGCGGTGTCGGCCCGCGCGGGGTGGTCAGCTCGGCCAGCTACGAGGCGCGGCGGTTCGGCGTACGCAGCGCGATGCCCACCGCCCGGGCCCGCGCGCTCTGCCCCGGCGCGGTCTACCTGCCGCCCGACTTCGCCGCCTACTCGGCGGCGTCCCGCGCGGTGATGCGGATATTCCGGGACGTCACGCCGCTTGTCGAGCCGCTCTCGCTGGACGAGGCGTTCCTCGACGTGGCGGGCGCCCGGCGGTTGTTCGGCCCGCCGGCGGCCATCGCCGCGCTGATCCGTCGCCGGGTGGCCGAGGAACAGCACCTGACCTGTTCGGTGGGGGTCGGGCCGAGCAAGTTCGTGGCGAAGCTCGGTTCCACCCGGGCCAAGCCGGACGGCCTGCTCGTGGTGCCCGCCGGCCAGGTGCTGGAGTTCCTGCACCCGCTGCCGGTGTCGGCGCTGTGGGGAGTGGGGGAGCGGTCGGCGGACGCGCTGCGCCGGCTCGGCCTGCGTACCGTGCGCGACCTGGCCGAGGCGCCGCCCGGCCTGCTGCGCCGGGCGGTGGGCGAGGCGTCCGCCACGCACCTGCACGAGCTGGCCTGGGGGCGGGACCCGCGCGGGGTGTCCCCGGAGCAGGTGGAGAAGTCGATCGGCGCGGAGGTCACCTTCGACACCGACGTCACCGACCCGGCGGAGATCCGGCGGGCCCTGCTCGCCCTCGCCGACAAGGCCGGCGCCCGGTTGCGGGCGGCCGGGCAGGTGGGGCGCACGGTGTCGCTGAAGGTGCGATTCGCCGATTTCCGCACGGTGAGCCGCTCCCGCACCCTCGCCGTGCCGACCGACACGGCCCGGGAGATGTTCGACACGGCCTGGGCGCTCTGGGGTGTTCTCGCCCCGCGCGAGCCGGTCCGCCTGGTGGGCGTGCGGATGGAGGGACTCGCCGTGGCGGAGGAGACGCCCCGGCAGCTCACCCTGGGTGCGCCGGAGCGCGGCTGGCGGGAGGCGGAGGCGGCGGCCGACGCGGCGGCTGCCCGTTTCGGGCGATCCGTCATAGGTCCGGCCAGTCTTCTCGGGCGGCGTGACAAGCACCGAGTCGAAAAACCGACCCGGCCGTAGGTCGTCCCGCTTTCCGACGCGCGAGCACCCTCGTAGACTTGCGGGTAAGCAGCCGGTTGGCTGCCACGGTCTGTCGGCCCGACCGGGCCGACCAACGTGACCGGGGAGGAGTGCCGTGCCGCTCTCGGAGCACGAGCAGCGGCTGTTCGAGCAGATCGAGCAGTCGCTTGCCGAGGATCCCAAGTTCGCCTCGGCTGTGCGCGCCAGCGACCCGCGTTTCCACGCGCGGCGTCGCGTGCTCGTCGCTGCCGGCGTGGTCGTCGTTGGTCTGGCCCTGTTGATCTACGGTGCCGTGATCAAGATTCCTGCGGTGGCCGTGGCGGGCTTCGTCGTCATGCTGGCCTCGTTGGGCTACGCGGTGCAGTCGCACCGCCGATCCCAGACGCCCGACCTGCACGTGGTGGGCGGCACAACGACAAGCCGGCGTCGTCCCCGTGGCCGCAGCGGCGGTCGCCGGGGCTCCTTCCTCGACCGGATGGAGGACCGTTGGCGGCAGCGCCCGGAGGGCCACCGCTGACCACGATCCACCGCTGACCGAGGCAGGCAGCGACGGACGCTTGCCGGCGTGTGCCGGCAGGCGCACTCGCCGCGCGCACTCCCTTCCCTCCCCGTCCTCCCCTGATTCACGGAAAGAGTGGTTATCCGGGCCCGGATAACCACTCTTTCCGTGAATCTGCGACAGCGGAGGGGGTGGGGGTGGGGGTGGGTCAGCGGGCCAGGAGGCGGCGGGGATTCCAGCGCAACAGCCGCTGCCGTACCTGACCCGTGGTGGTGACCAGTCGGGCCGACCGCTCGGCCAGGGCGGTCCGCCACCGGATCAGCACCGACGGCGGCAGCACCGCCGCCAGCAGCCGGGTCCGGCGGCTCGCGCCGGCCGCGAGGGCCCCGCGTACCGTCCGCAGCGCCGGCTGCAACTCCGCGCCGGTCAGCGGAGCACGGGCGTAGCGGGCCCGCTCCTCGGCCCGGCCCAGCAGTCGTACCCCGGTGGCCGCGCCCGCGTCGCCGGCAAGCGCCTCCCGGGCCAACCGCTCCGCGGTCGACCGCGGGGTCTCGGTGACGTCCACCGGGACGTGGAAGTCGACAAGCGTGTCCAGCAACTCGTCCCAGACGGCGTGCGCGTCGGCGCGGGCCGCCTCGGCGTCCACCCCGACCACCACCTCGCGGGTCTCGCCCCGCTGCCCGGGCACGGTCACGGCGGTGGCCGCCGGCACGGTCGCCCGGACCCGGCGCCGGCGGCGTAGCGCCGAGCGGCGCAGGGCCGGTAGGGCGAGCAACGCCAGCAGGACGAGCGCCCCGGCCAGCCACCACGGCCAGAGCGGCGCCCGCCGGGTCGGCCCGCTCTCGCCGAGCGTCAGGCCCTGGTCGGCGTCCTTGTCCAGGCGGTCCGGCTCGTTCGGGCCGGCGGACGGGTCGACCCCGCCGGGCGCGGCGCTGCTGCCGGGCGCGGGGGTGATCTCCTCCGGGGCGTTCGTGTCCGGCGCCCAGGACGACCGGACCGCACCCGGGATGCTCGCCGCCGGGGTGGCGTCGAACGGCACCCAGCCGATGCCGCCGAAGTAGACCTCGGTCCAGGCGTGCAGGTTCTGGTTGGTGAGCACGTAGGTGCCGCCGTCGACGTTGCTGCCGTTGGTGAACCCGACCGCCACCCGGGCCGGCACTCCGGCCTCCCGGACCAGCCAGGCCATCGCCGCGGCGTACTGCTGGCAGTAGCCGACCTTGGTGGCGAGGAAGTCGGTGATGTCATCCCCGCTGCTGCCGTTGCGGGTGGACAGCGCGTAGGTGAAGCCGTTCTCCGCGGAGAAGTAGTCGTAGACCGCCCGGACCTTGTCGTAGTCGGTCCGCTTGCCATCGACGAGCTGCTTGACCAGCCGCTCGACGGCCGGCACGGACGGCCGGGCGGTCTGGAGCGTCATGATCCGGCTGTCCGAGGGGAGGGACGGCGCGGCGCGCAGCGCCGACGGGCTGAACGTGGACCGCACGTAGTCGAAGGAGTAGCGCTTGCCGCGGGCGTTCTCCCGGTTGGAGAACACGACCTGCTGGTTCGGGTCGTACAGCCAGTAGTTGCTGAGGCCGTCGGTGTCGACCGGCTCGGCGTAGACGGGCATCAGCGGCATGTTCAGGTTCTTGGTCACCTCGACGGTGGCCCGGTAGCGCTGCTGCTCGACCCCGCGGGGAGCGCGCTCGCCCGGGTCGGGCAGGCCGCGGGTGACCGCCCGGCCGGTGGGCACGCGCGCCTGGAAACCGTTCGGCCGCAGGTCGTCCACCACGCCGAGACGCAGATAGAACGGGTTGGGCTCGTTGGTGGTGACCTTGACCAGGTCGAACCGCTCGCTCTGGTTGAGCTGACCGCTGAGCGCGGCGAACAGGTCGACCCGGCCCGGGTTGCCGCCCTGACCGGGCCGGCCGTTGCCCTCGCCGTTGCCGGCGCCGAGGGTGTCCATCAGGCCGCCGGTCATCCCCGGCACGGCCAGCGGCACCGCCACCGCCACCGCCACCCCGACCGCGGCCAGCCGGCGGCCGGCCGCGGCCAACGGCGACGCCTCCCAGACGTCGACGTCACGCCCCTCGCCGGTGAACCGGCGACCGAACCGGCGTACCCGGTCGACGTTGTCCGTGACCAACAGCCACAGGTAGCCGGCGGCGCCCACCACGAACGGGGTGGCGGGGACGCTGTCCACGTAGACCGCGACCGGCACCGAGTAGATGGCGAGCATCGGCAGCCCGGCCAGCGCCGGTCGGCGCAGCCCGACCGCGAGCACGTCCACCACCACGGCCACCCCGCCGATGCCGAGCACGGCCAGGAAGAGCAGCGAGTCGACGTCGGGCACTTCGACGCCGTAGGTGCGCATGTCCTCGAGCGAGGACGAGAGCAGGTCACCGAAGTGGACGAACGTGGCCGGGGTGGGCACGAACGCGAACACCTCGGTGCCGCCCGGGAAGACCCACGTCAGGCCCAGGGTCAGGCCGCCCAGCATGGCCAGAAGCTGACCCCACAGCGGAGCCCGGCCCAGCCGGCTCAGCGCCGCCGCGCCGGCCACCACGGAGACCACGATGGCCGCCTGGACCAGCCACGTCCAGCGCTCGAAGATCGCTGACAGCGGGGCCGCCGCCAGCAGGGTCGCCGCCGCGGCGACGAAGCCGATGTTGCGGTGCGGGGTCACCTGACCACCTCTCGGTTATCGCATGCCGCCGGCGACCGTCTCGGCCAGCGCCGCCCGCAGGGCGAAGCCCTGGGAGCCACGGCCGGCCTGCGGCCACAGCGCCGGCAGCCGGTTGCCGTGCTCCACCCCGATCACCCGCCAGCCGCTCTGCAGCAGCGCGAGCGCGGAGCTGCCGTGTGCCCGCTCCGCCTCGGCCCGGGCCTTCGGCGGCAGGTTCAGCCAGGTGTTGCTGTCGAGCAGGAACGCCACGCAGGTGGCGCCGTTGCCACGCAGCCCGGCCAGCAGCTCCGCCTCCGCGTCGCCGAGCGTGCCGAGGAGCGCGATGATCAGCCCGCCGTCGGCGCGCTGCCGGACCTGCTGCACCAGCGTGGTGATCTCGCCCCGCCGGTCGAGGTGCACCTCGGCCAGGTGGTCGAGGAGCAACCCGTCGCCGCCGGCCTCGGTGGCGCCGACGTCGGTGCCGGCACCGGTCACCAGGCGCAGCTTGTAGCCGGCCTGGCGCAGGTGCACGGCGATGCTGGCGGCGGCCGAGACGGCCCACTCGAAGCTGGCCGTCGGGCCCTCGCCCCGGTGGCCGGCGGCCCGGGTGTCCAGCACCACGGTCGCCCGGCTCTCCCACGGCTGCTCCTCGCGGCGCACCATCAGCTCGCCGGTGCGGGCGGTCGACTTCCAGTGCACCCGGCGCAGGTCGTCGCCCATCCGGTATTCCCGGGTGGCGGCGTCGTCCTCGCCGTGCACCGCCACCGAACGCGCGCGGCTGTCGCCGCTGCCGGCGTACTCGCCGGGCAACCGCACCGCGGGCAACGGGGTGACCTGCGGGATCACGGTGAGGTGGTCGGTGCTGGGGAAGGAGCGGGTCAGCTCGCACAGCCCGAACGGGTCGGTCAGCCGGATCACCAGCGGACCCACGTCGTAGCGACCGCGCACGTCGGCGCGGACCGTGTACGCCACGGAACTGGCCTGGTGCGCGCCGAGCCGCTCCAGCACCACCCGGGGGCGGCTGCCGAGCGCGTAGGGCAGCCGGTCCTCCAGCAGCAGCGTGCCGGTGGGCAACCGGGACAGGTTCTGCAGCCGCAGCACCACCCGGGAACTGGCCCCGACCGGCACCCGGTGCGGTCCGAGCGTGCGGTGGCAGGCCAGCTTGTAGCGGCTACGCCCGACGTACGCGGCGGCGAGCAACGGCAGGACGGCGAGCAGGACGGCCACCCGGAGCAGGTCCTTCTCGCCGAGGATGGCGGCGGAGATCGCGGCGGCGACCGCCGCCGCCAGGAAGGAGCGACCGCGGGTGGTCAGCCCGCGCAGGCCGTCACGCACGTCACGGCCTCCGCGGCTCGTACGGCCCGCGGCCGTTGCCGCCCCCGGGCCGGGTGTCGTACGGGGAACGCTGCCGGTCGTGCGGCAGCGGCAGGCGGTGCACCAGCTCGGCCACGATCGCGTCGGTGGTACGCCGGGCCAGTTGCGCGTCCGCGGTCGGGATGATGCGGTGCGCCAGCACCGGCACCGCCAGGGTCTGGAGGTCGTCCGGAAGGACGTAGTCGCGGCCCTCCAGGGCGGCGACCGCGCGGGCCGTGCGCAGCAGTTGCAGGGTGGCCCGCGGGGACGCGCCGAGTCGCAGGTCGGGCGCCTCGCGGGTGGCGGTCACCAGGTCGATGGCGTACTGCTTGACGGCGTCGGCGACGTGCACCTGACGGACGTGGCCGATCAGCCGGCGCACGGTGCCCGCGTCGGCGACCGGGCGCAGCGCCGGCAGCGGGTCGGTGGCGCCGTGCCCGTCGAGCATGGCCAGCTCGGCGCTCGGGTCCGGGTAGCCCATCGCGATGCGGGCGGTGAACCGGTCCCGCTGCGCCTCGGGCAGCGGGTAGGTCCCCTCCATCTCGATCGGGTTCTGCGTCGCGATCACCATGAACGGGGTCTGGAGCTGGTAGGTCACCCCGTCGACGGTGACCTGCCGTTCCTCCATGCACTCGAGCAGGGCCGACTGGGTCTTCGGCGAGGCCCGGTTGATCTCGTCGCCGACCACCAGGTTGGCGAAGACCGCGCCCGGGCGGAACTCGAAGTCGTGGGTCTCCTGGTTGTAGACGCTCACGCCGGTGACGTCGCTGGGCAGGAGGTCGGGGGTGAACTGGATGCGGCGGACGGAGCAGTCGATGGAGCGGGCCATCGCCTTGGCGAGCTTGGTCTTGCCGACGCCGGGAACGTCCTCGATGAGGAGGTGGCCCTCGGCCAGCAGCACCGCCAGGGCGAGTCGGACGGTGGCCGTCTTGCCCGCGATGACCTGCTCGATGTTGGTCACGACGGCTTCGCTGGCGGCGCGGAACTCGTCGTGCGGCAGCAGACCGCCCACCTCGTCCCAGGTCTGTTGTGTCACGGGCCTCCTCCTCGTCGCCGGAACGGCAGCTCTGTATAGAGCACCTGGACCCGCCGTTGGGTTCGCGACGCCGAGCCTCGTCTGCCGCACGCATCTCACTGGCCTCTCAGGCTAACCATGTTTCTCGTCAACGCCGACTCCCGCAGGTGGTCGGTCGGTTACACCCGGAAGATTCGCCGGACGGGGGATCGGGGTACACTGCGGGGCATGGCCGGAGTCTTCCTGCTTCTTACCGAGCCGTGCTGATGCGCTGAACGCGCGACAGCACGGCCGCCCCTCCTGCGCGAGGGGCTTTTTTGTGCCCGCAGCAGACCTCCACCACCCGACATGACCCGCGCCGAGGAGACGCCATGAGTGAGGCAGCCGCACCGGCCACCGACGTTCCCCCGTTCCGGTACACCGCCGCCCTGGCCGACGAGATCGAGCACCGCTGGCAGGAGACCTGGGCCCGGGAGGGCACCTTCCACGCGCCGAACCCGACCGGCCCGCTGGCCGATCCGGGTCACCCCCGCGCGGGCGCCGAGAAGCTGTACGTGCTGGACATGTTCCCCTACCCCTCGGGCGCCGGCCTGCACGTCGGCCACCCACTGGGCTACATCGGCACCGACTGCTACGCCCGCTACCAGCGGATGTCCGGGCGCAACGTGCTGCACGCGATGGGCTTCGACGCGTTCGGCCTGCCGGCCGAGCAGTACGCGGTGCAGACCGGCACCCACCCCCGCGCCACCACCGTCGCCAACATCGGGGTCTTCAAGGCGCAACTGCGCCGGCTGGGGCTGGGCCACGACGAGCGGCGTTCGGTGGCGACCATCGACACCGACTTCTACCGCTGGACGCAGTGGATCTTCCTGCAGATCTTCAACTCCTGGTACGACACGGACGCGAAGAAGGCCCGGCCGATCGCCGAGCTGATCGCCGAGTTCGAGGGCGGGAACCGTCCCACCCCGGACGGCCGACCGTGGGCCGAGCTGACCGTGGCCGAGCGCCGTCGCGTCGTCGACGACCACCGGCTGGCGTACGTCTCGGAGGCGCCGGTGAACTGGTGCCCGGGGCTGGGCACCGTGCTGGCCAACGAGGAGGTCACCGCCGACGGCCGCTCCGAGCGGGGCAACTTCCCGGTCTTCAAGCGCAACCTGAAGCAGTGGATGATGCGGATCACCGCGTACGGCGACCGGCTGCTGGACGACCTGGACACGCTGGACTGGCCGGAGCCGATCAAGCTGCAGCAGCGCAACTGGATCGGCCGGTCCACCGGCGCGCACATCGACTTCCCGACCGACGCCGCCCCGGTGCGGGTGTTCACGACCCGCCCGGACACGATCTTCGGCGCCACCTACATGGTGCTGGCGCCCGAGCACGAGCTGGTCGACGTGCTGACGCCGGCCGCCTGGCCGGAGGAGACGAAGGACGCCTGGACCGGTGGGCACGGCAGCCCCCGCGAGGCCGTCGAGGCGTACCGCAAGGCCGCCTCGGCCAAGACGGACGTCGAGCGGCAGGCGGACAGCAAGGAGAAGACGGGCGTCTTCGTCGGCGCGTACGCGACCAACCCGGTGACCGGCGGGCAGATCCCGATCTTCATCGCCGACTACGTGCTGGCCGGCTACGGCACCGGCGCGATCATGGCGGTGCCCGCGCAGGACGAGCGGGACTGGGCCTTCGCCGAGGTCTTCGACCTGCCGATCGTGCGCACCGTGGCCCCGCCGGAGGGCTTCGACGGCAAGGCGTTCACCGGCGACGGGCCGGCGATCAACAGCGCCGCCCCGGAGCGGGGCGTCGACCTGGACGGCCTGGGGGTGGCCGACGCCAAGGCGCGGATCATCGAGTGGCTGGAGGCGAACGGGCACGGCGCGGGCGCGGTCACCTGGCGGCTGCGCGACTGGCTGTTCTCCCGGCAGCGCTACTGGGGCGAGCCGTTCCCGATCGTCTACGACGAGTCAGGCGCGCCGATCGCGCTGCCGGAGTCGATGCTGCCGGTCGAGCTGCCCGAGGTGGACGACTTCTCGCCGAAGACGTTCGACCCGGAGGACGCCGCCAGCAACCCGGAGACCCCGCTGTCGCGGCGGCGCGACTGGGTGGAGGTGGAGCTGGACCTGGGTGACGGGCCGAAGCGCTACACCCGGGAGACGAACGTGATGCCGCAGTGGGCCGGCTCCTGCTGGTACGAGCTGCGCTACCTGGACCCGACGGACTCGCGGCGGTTTGCCGACCCGGCGAACGAGGCGTACTGGATGGGGCCGCAGCGACCCGGCGACTGCGGCGGCACCGACCTGTACGTCGGCGGCGCCGAGCACGCGGTGCTGCACCTGCTGTACGCCCGCTTCTGGCACAAGGTGCTGTTCGACCTGGGGCACGTCTCGTCGTTCGAGCCGTTCCGCAAGCTGTTCAACCAGGGCATGATCCAGGCGTACGCGTTCGTCGACGCCCGGGGCGCCTACGTGCCCGCCGAGGAGGTCGTCGAGGTCGACGGCCGCTGGTTCCACGGTGAGACCGAGGTCCGGCGCGAGTACGGCAAGATGGGCAAGTCGCTGAAGAACGTGGTCACCCCGGACGACATGTGCGCGGCGTACGGCGCGGACACGTTCCGGGTGTACGAGATGTCGATGGGCCCGCTGGAGGTGTCCCGCCCGTGGGAGACCCGGGCGGTGGTCGGCTCGTACCGCTTCCTGCAGCGGGTCTGGCGCGCCGTCGTCGACGAGCAGACCGGCGGGTCGCGGGTCACCGACGCCCCCGCCGAGGACGCGACCCGGCGGCTGCTGCACCGGGTGATCGACGGGGTCCGCGCCGACATGGACGCCATCCGGTTCAACACCGCCATCGCCAAGCTGATCGAGCTGACCAACGGCCTGACCCGGCTGGACGAGACGCCGCGCGAGGTGGCCGAGCCGCTGGTGCTGATGGTCGCCCCGTTCGCCCCGCACGTCGCCGAGGAGCTGTGGCGCCGGCTGGGCCACCAGACCTCGTTGGCGTACGCGGACTTCCCGGTGGCCGACGCGAGCCTGCTGGTGGCCGAGTCGGTGACCTACCCGGTGCAGGTCAACGGCAAGGTGCGCGGTCGGGTGGAGGTGCCGGCCGACGCGCCCGAGGACGCCGTCCGCGCGGCGGCGTTGGAGGCGGTCGCCGGCACGCTGGCCGGCAAGGAGCCCCGCAAGGTGATCGTGGTGAAGGGCCGGATGGTCTCGGTCGTCGCCTGACAGCGCCGTCTTCGAGGACTGGACGGACCGGCCGGGTCGGAAAGGGGTCTGCGGCGCCTACAAACTTGATGACGTGAATGACTCGCTCCTCCGCGATGGCAATCCACGTCCGTGCGGAGGCAGCCTGGCGTCCGTGCGGAGGCAACCACGCGCGTCCGCGCGGCTGAGTCATCTATGCCATCACGTTTGTAGGCAACAGAGGAGGCAGGTCCGGGCCGGACCGGAACGTGACATCGCGGACTCAGCGGTGCGGCGAAGTGGGGGGAAGGTGGTCAGGCCGAGCGTGGCCTCGACCGCCGGTCAGCCGCTCGCCGGTGCCCGGCAGGTCAGCTCGGGCCGAGGCGGCGCTGTCGTTCGGCCCGCCACCAGCGGTGGATGATCAGCACGCTGGCGATCAGGCCGAGGCTGGCCGGGGCCGCGGCGTACCAGTTGATCGAACCGGGGCTGCTCACCGCCGCGCCGATCGCGGCGTAGCCGACGGCGGTGGGCGCGGAGGCGATCACGCTGCCGGCGAGGAACGGCAGCACCCGGGCGCCGGTGGTGCCGTAGCCGTAGCTGACCAGCCCGAAACCGGCGATCGGCAGCAGCCGGACGGTGATCACCCCGAACACGCTCTGCCGGGCGAACCAGCCGTCGAGCCGCGCCAGCCGGCCGCGGACCCGCTCGGCCACGAACTCACGGCCCAGCAGCCGGCCGACCGCGAAGCCGAGCGCCGCCGCGAGCAGCGCCGCGCCGAGCGCGTACGCGGCGCCCTGCACCGGCCCGAAGATGGCGCCGGCGGCAAGGGTGACGAACGTCCGGGGCACCAGGGCCACCAGCAGCAGCGCGCCGCCGACCACGGCCGCGACCGGGGCGTACCCGCCGAGCGCGTCGGCGAGCCGGGGCAGGTCGGCCGCGTCCGGCCGGGGCGCCAGCAGCAGCGTGACGGCGAACCCGGCGAGCAGCAGGAGCAACAGCCCGAACCGGCGCGCCGACGGCTGCCCGAGCAGCCCGGCGAGCCGGCGGGCCACCGGTCGCCGCCCCGGTGGGGCGGCGCCGGTCATGCCCGGGCGGCGGCGGTGACCGCGGCGCGGCGCTCGGACCGGAGCCGGTCGGCCCAGGTGTCGTCGAGCGGGGGGAGCTGGTGGATGCCGGTCGCCCAGCGCAGCAGCAGGTCGGCCAGGTCGGGGTTGCGGGCGAGCGCCGGGCCGTGGGAATAGGTGCCGAGCAGCTTGCCCCGCCAGGCGCCCTCGGTGGTGCCGTCGTTGCCGACCCCCGCGGTGACCCGGGCCAGCGGCGACACGCCGGGGCCGAGGTGGGTCCGCCCGCCGTGGTTCTCGAACCCGGTCAGGTGCGGGATGCCCAGCCGCGGGTCGACCTCGCCGGCCAGCTCGCCGACGGCCCGGGTCGGACCCCGGTCGGAGGAGAGGTCGAGCAGCTCCAGGCCGGCGCACCGGGTGCCCTTGGCGAAGAAGGAGGTGCCGAGCAGTTGGTAGCCGGCGCAGACGCCGAAGACCACCGAGCCCTGCGCCACCGCCCGGTGCAGGCCGCCGTCGGCGTGCAGGCGCTGGGCGCCGAGCGCCTGCGGACCGTCCTCGCCGCCGCCGATCAGGTAGATGTCGGCGGTGGCGGGCAGCCGCTGGTCGGAGCGGACCTCCAGCACCTCGACCGGCATGCCGCGCAACTGGGCCCGCCGGGCCAGGATCAGCGCGTTGCCCCGGTCGCCGTAGGTGGACAGCAGGTCGGGATAGACCCAGACGATGCGCAGGCTCTCAGTTGACACGGTCCAGCTCCGCTCGGATGTCCTGGAAGGCGGTGTAGTTGGCGATGACCTCCAGCCGGCCCGGCGGCACCGCGCGGACCGCCTCGTCGAACGTGCGCACGTGCCGGAACGGCACGCCGTTGACGTCGAGCCGCACCGCGAGGTCGTACGCCCGGTCGCCGGTGATCAGCACCTGCCGGCCGGCCAGCGGCGAGAAGTCGACGTCGAACAGCCATGACGTGTCCAGCCCGTCGGGGTCGCGCGCGTTGATGGAGAGCAGGGTCGGCGCGACGTCGGCCATGTCGAACGCCTCCAGCCAGCTCGCCGGGTTCTTCGCCAGCAGCAGCCGGATGTTGCGCCCGTCCCGCTGCACCTGGGCGTACCGGCCGGCCACCGAGGTGACCGTGCCGAGCCGGGTGACCGCGTCCACCGGGCGTACGCCGAACTCGGCGGCGACCGCCAGCGCGGTGGCCGCGTTGCCGAGGTTGACCTTGCCGGGAAGCTGGAGCTGGATCTTGTGCCAGGCGCCGGTGGGGTCGAGCACGCCGTCGTCCTCGACCGTCCACTGCGGTTCGGGGCGGCGCAGCGGGCACCCGGTGCACCACCACTGCCCGCCGGAACGCTGGATGGTGGAGCCGCACTCGGGGCAGACCCACGAGTCGTCGTGCCAGCGCTGGCCGGCGCTGAACCAGGTGACGTGCGGCGGCACGTGGCCCCGGGCCGGGTCGGCCGGCGGGGTGGCGGCCCAGACCACCATCGGGTCGTCGGCGTTGGCGACCACCCGCACGTCGGGGTGCCGGACCAGGGCGGCGCGCCAGAGCTGCGCCATCATGGCGACCTCCTTGGCCCGGTCGAGCTGGTCGCGGGAGAGGTTGAGCAGCGCCACCACGTGCGGCTCGGTCGCCTCCAGCACCTGGGCCAGGTAGTGCTCGTCCACCTCCAGCACGGCGTAGGGCGTGCTGCCGGCCTTGGCCAGCGCCGAGGTGTGCCCGGTCGGCATGTTGGCGCCGAAGGCGTTGGAGGCGACCCGGCCGAGCACGCCGACCGCGGCGGCGGTGAGCCGGGTGGTGGTGGTCTTGCCGTTGGTGCCGGACACCAGGGCGATGGCACGCCCGGCCGAGAGATGGGCGAGCAGGTCCGGGTCGATCTTGAGGCCGATCCAGCCGCCGATCACCGAGCCGTCGCCACGGCCCGCGGCCCGCGACAGCGCCGCGGCGGTGCGCGACACGGAGCTGGCCACCTTCGCCCGCATGGGCATCTTCGCGTCCGTCACCCGAGCGAGGTTACCGGACCACGTACGCCGCCAGATCGCCGCCGACGGGGAACCGTTCGGCCGGGGACGACACGGTGGACGGCCGGAGGACGCTCGCCCGGACGGTGGTGGTCGATGTCGGGTAACGGACCGTCGGCGGGGGGCGTCCACCCCCTCCACTCCGCCCCACCCGCATTGACGTGCGGTTTTACGCCGCGGATCGCCGCGCCGACCGGGCGATTCTGGTTGCAGGTGGAGGGAAGTGGAGTAGAGTGGGGCGCGATGGTGAGGCCGGGAGGGCCACACCGGCCCGGGGGGTCAGCGGCGCCGCGAACGCCGCTCAGGGCGAGGGGGTTGGGCCGATGTTCCTCGGCACCCACACCCCGCGCCTGGACGACAAAGGCCGGTTGATCCTGCCGGCCAAGTTCCGGGACGAGCTGGCGGGGGGTGTCGTGATCACCAAAGGGCAGGAGCGCTGCCTCTACGTCTTCCCGATGCCCGAGTTCGAGCGGATCGCCGACCAGTTGCGTGCGCAACCGATGACGAGCAAGGCGGCCCGGGCCTACAGCCGGGTCTTCTTCGCCAGCGCGCACGACGAGGTGCCGGACAAGCAGGGCCGGGTCACGATTCCCGGGCACCTGCGGTCGTACGCGGCCCTCGACCGGGACCTGGTCGTGATCGGGGCGAGCACCCGGGTGGAGATCTGGGACCGGGCGGCCTGGGAGGCCTACCTCGCGGAGAGCGAAGACGACTTCGCCGACATCGAGGAGGGGGTGCTGCCGGGCGGTCTGTAGGGCGTGACGGCGCCCGACGTACTGCGAGATCTCCAGCCGCTTTCGAGTTCCTGGCACCCCTTCCCCGGTGCCAGGCGCACGATCCGACACGGAGGGCCGCGGCCTCCGGCGGGCGGGGAGCGGATGGGGATCTGGCGGTATGGCGAGGCGTCGTGGCGACGACGGACACGTGGACGAGACGGGTTTCGAGCAGTGGGGGTCGACATGGGGGAGCTACGCGGCACGCACGTGCCGGTGCTGCTCGAGCGGTGTCTCGAGCTGCTGGCCCCCGCGCTGGGCCGCCCCGGCCGGACCGTGCACGTCGACGCCACGCTCGGCCTGGCCGGGCACGCCGAGGCGGTGCTCACGGCGCACCCGGACACGGTCCTGATCGGCCTGGACCGGGACACCGAGGCGCTCGCCCACGCGCGGGTCCGCCTGGCCCGGTTCGCCGACCGGGTGCACCTGGAGCACGCCGTCTACGACGAACTGCCCGAGGTGCTCGACCGGCTCGGTTATCCGGCGGTCGACGGCGTGCTGTTCGATCTCGGCGTCTCGTCCCTGCAACTCGACGCGCCCGACCGCGGGTTCGCGTACGCGCAGGACGCGCCGCTGGACATGCGGATGGACCAGACCCGGGGGGTGACCGCCGAGGAGGTGGTCAACACCTACTCCCATCCGGATCTGGCCCGGCTGCTGCGGGTGTACGGCGAGGAGAAGTTCGCCGGGAAGGTCGCCTCGGCGATCATCCGGGAGCGCGAGCGCGCCCGGATCACGTCGTCGGCGCGGTTGGCCGAGCTGGTGCGGGAGGCGATTCCCGCCCCAGCCCGACGAACGGGCGGACACCCCGCAAAGAGAACGTTTCAGGCTTTACGGATCGAGGTAAACAGAGAACTGGCAGCGCTGGAGACGGCGTTGCCGGCCGCTCTGGACAAGCTCACCGTGGGCGGCCGCATGGTGGTCCTGTCCTACCACTCGCTGGAGGACCGGCTCACCAAGCAGGCGCTCGCCGATCGGGTCCGCAGCAAGGGCCCGGTCGACCTCCCGGTCGAACTGCCCGGGTCGGGCCCGACGTTCCGGCTGTTGAGCCGGGGCGCCGAGCTGCCCGGGGAGGCGGAGGTGGCCGCGAATCCGCGAGCCGCCTCGGTGCGGCTGCGGGCCGCGGTTCGGCTCGATCCGGAGGCGACCCGGCAGGAGGGTACCGACCGCGAACGGTACCGCCGCCGGGTGAAGGCGATGCACCAACCGGGGAACGGCACGGACGAAGAGGGGGAGGGGACATGAACGTCGAGAAGCGCGACGGCCGGGGGGCCGTCGGGCAGCGCGCACCGCGGTCGGGGGGCCGGACCACGGCGCAGCGCACCACGCGAGACACGACGACGACGGCCGGTGGTCGGGAGGGGACCCGCGCCCGGGGGACGCGCGACTACCCGACCGAGGGCAGCGCCGCGCTGCGTCCGGCCGAACGCAGCCGGACCACCGCGCCGGCGACGCCGCGGCTGCGGGTCGCCCCGCCGCCGCCGATCCGGGTGCCGCGGGCGCCCTTCGTCGGGCTGATCCTGGTGCTCGTGGTCGGCGGGGTGCTCGGCATCCTGGCGGTCAACACCAAGATCAACGAGAACGCCTTCCGACTGGAGCGGCTCCAGCAGCAGCAGGCCAAGCTCGACGTGGACGAGCAGGAGCTGAAGAAGGAGATCGCCGACCAGGAGGCGCCCGGCAACCTCACCGCCAACGCCCGCAAGCTGGGCCTGGTCGAGTCCGCGGACCCGGCCTACATCCGGCTGCCGGACGGGGAGACGATCGGCGTCCCGCACCCCGCCGAGGGTGGGACGGCGGACGGCCAGCAGGGCAACGGAGGCTGAGCGATGCCGCCGAGATCGGACGAACCGCGCCGGGACCCCACGGGCTCCCGGCGCGGTTCGTCGCGTGGGGCCGAGTCGCATGGGGCCGAGCCGCGGGAGCCGGGCGTCGGGGGGATCTCCGACGCCCGCGCGTACACCCCGCGCGGGCGGACCATCCGCGAGGGTGGCGCCGAGCAACGGCGTACCCCCCGCAGCAGCCGGTCCGGCGATCCGTTCCGACCGGCGTTGCAGGTGCTCGACGGCGGCCGGGTCACCCGCGCCGGCCGCCGGGAGCCGGCCGCGGCCGGCGAGAGCGCCCGGGCCGGCCGTCGCGCGCCGGCGACCGGCGGTCGCGCCGGCGTGGTGCGGACCGTCTCCGCCCGCCCGGTCCGGGAGCCGTTCGACGACGAGGAGGACCCGCCGCCGCGGCGCCGGCCCGGGCCGCGCCAGCCGGCGGCCCGCCGGCCGGTCCGCAAGCCGCGCCGCCCGCCCCGGCTCGGCGACCCGGGCCGGCGGCTGCGCCTGGCCACGGTGCTGGCGCTGGCGATGTTCGCCAGCATCGGCGTCCGCCTGGTCTACCTACAGACCGCGAACGCCCCGGCGTACGCCGACGGCGGCCTGTCCAAGCGGGTCGCCACGGTCGAGCTGCCGGCGCCACGCGGGGCCATCCTCGACCGCGACGGCCAGCCGCTGGCGCACAGCGTGGAGGCCCGGTACGTCTTCGCCGACCCGACCGAGGTCAAGGACCGGGACGCGACCGCGCGGGCGCTCTCCCCGCTGCTCGGCGTGCCCGCCTCGAAACTGGCCGACCGGATGAAGCCGAGCAAGCTGCCCGGCACCGAGACCGACCTGCAGTTCGTCTACCTGGCCCGGGGTGTCGAGATCGGCACGGCCAAGCAGATCGTGGCGCTCGACCTGGCCGGCATCGGCGTGCACCGGGACGAGCGGCGTGAGGTGCCCGGCGGCGCCCTGGCCGCCAACATGCTCGGCTTCGTCAGCCCGGACATGAACGGCCTGGAGGGGCTGGAGGCGAAGTACGACGACCTGCTGCGCGGCGTGGCCGGCAAGCGGACCTACGAGGTGGGTCAGGGCGACCTGGCCGCGCCCATCCCGGGCGGCTACAGCCGGACCACCAAGCCCCAACCGGGCAGCTCGCTCCGGCTCACCATCGACCGGGACCTCCAGTTCATGACCCAGCGGATCCTGGCCAAACAGGTGGCCCAGGCCAGGGGCAGCGTCGCCGCCGCCGTGATCATGGACGTTCCCACCGGGGAGGTGCTGGCCCAGGCCAGCCACCCGACGTACGACGTGGCCGACCCGACGAAGGTCGACTCGCCGGCGGACCGGGACGACAAGGCCACCAGCTTCGTGGTGGACCCCGGCTCGATCCACAAGGCGATCACCTACGGCGCCGCCCTCCAGGAGGGCGTGATCACGCCGGACACCACGTTCCCGGTGGCCAACACCGTGGTCCGGGGCGGCGTCACGTTCGAGGACACCCACCACGCGGACGGCCGCGTCATGAGCATCCCGGGGATGCTCGCCTTCTCGTCCAACATCGGCACCATCGAGATCGCCGACCGGCTGGGCAAGGAGCGGCTGATCGACTACCAGAAGCGGTTCGGGCTGGGCGAGCCGACCGGCGAGGGACTGCCCGGCGAGGCGTCCGGCCGGCTGCTCCCGGCCGACGAGTGGAGCGGCTCCGCGTACGGGTCGGTGCCGATCGGGCACAGTGTGGACGCCACGCCGTTGCAGATGGCCGCCGCGTACAACGCCATCGCCAACAACGGGACGTACGTGCAGCCGCACCTGATCAAGGAGACGATCGGGCCGGACGGCACCCGGACCCCGGCCGCCGCGCCGACCACCCGCCCGGTCCTCAGCCCGGCCACCGCCGCCGCCCTGCGCCGGATGCTGGAGGCGGTCACCACCGTCGACGGCCCGGACGGGCGGGCCACCGGCCTCGCCGCCGCGGTGCCGGGCTACCGGGTGGCCGGCAAGACCGGCACCGGCCTGCGCTACGACAACGGCAAGCAGCAGCCCGGCGAGGTCGGCTCGTTCATCGGGATGGCCCCGGCGGAGAAGCCGCGGTACGTGGTGGCGGTCTTCGTCTGGAGCCCCGGCGGCGAGGGCGGGGCGGTCGCCGCGCCGGCGTTCCGCGAGATGATGGGCTTCACTCTCCACCACTACCGGGTGCCGCCGTCGCGCACCGACACGGCCCCGAAGTTCGAGGTCTTTCCGCGCTGAGCGGGCCCGGCGGGACATCATCGGTGAGTGGCGACGAACCACCGGGGCGGCTGTGCGGTCGGAACCGGACGACCGGGTAGGGTCTGACGCCGTGCCCGGCAATCCACGTCCCGCCACCGTGCTGCCCGTCCGGCTCGGCGACCTCGCCGCCCGCCTGTCGGTGACACCGCCGGACGCCGTCGCCGACGTGCCCGTCACCGGGGTCACCCACGCCAGCCAGGAGGTCCGCCCCGGCGACCTGTACGCCGCCCTGCCCGGCGCCCGCCGGCACGGCGCGGAGTTCGCCGCCGCCGCGGCCGGCGCGGGCGCGGTGGCCGTGCTGACCGACCCGGCCGGGGTGCCGCTGGCCGCCGGCGCGGGCCTGCCGGTGCTCGTCGTCGACGACGCCCGGGGCGTGCTCGGCGACGTGGCCGCCACGGTCTACGGCGACCCGACCGCCGGGCTGACCGTGATCGGGGTGACCGGCACCGCCGGTAAGACCTCCACCAGCTACCTGATCGAATCCGGGCTGCGCGCCGCCGGGCACGTCACCGGCCTGGTCGGCACCGTGGAGACCCGCCTCGGCGACCTGGTGGTGGACAGCGTCCGGACCACCCCGGAGGCCACCGACCTGCACGCCATGCTGGCGGTGGCCCGCGAGCGCGGGGTGGACGCCGTGGTCATGGAGGTGTCCAGCCACGCGCTCGTCATGGGCCGGGTCGGCGGCGTCCGGTTCGACGTCGGCGGCTACACCAACTTCGGCTCCGACCACCTCGACTTCCACGCCGACGAGGCGGACTACTTCGCCGCCAAGGCGCGGCTCTTCGACGGCCGGTGCCGGGTCGAGGTGCTCAACCACGACGACCCGGCGCTGCGCCCGCTGCGCAAGCCCGCCACGGTCACCTACTCGGCGGCCGGCGACCCCACCGCGACCTGGTGGGCCGACCGGATCGACGGCGAGGGCTACGCGCAGCACTTCACCCTGCACGGCCCGGAGGTGCCGGCGCTGCCCACCGGCGTGGCGCTGCCCGGCCGGCACAACGTCGCGAACGCGCTGCTTGCCGTCGCCACGCTCGTGGCCGCCGGCGTCGACCCGGTGACCGCGGCGCGCGGCGTGGCCGACTGCGGCGGCGTGCCCGGCCGGCTGGAGCTGGTGAGCGGCGACGCCCCGGTGCGCGGCGTGGTCGACTACGCGCACAAGGCGAATGCGATCGAGGCGGTGCTGACCGCGCTGCGCGGCCTGACCGACGGCCGGCTGGTGTGCGTGCTGGGCGCCGGCGGCGACCGGGACCGGGGCAAGCGGCCGGTGATGGGCGACGCGGCTGCCCGGGGCGCCGACGTGGTGCTGGTGACCGACGACAACCCGCGTACCGAGGATCCGGCCACGATCCGGGCCGAGGTGCTGGCCGGCGCGTACGCCGCGGCCACCGCGGCGCGGATCATCGAGGTGCCCGGGCGGCGGGCGGCGATCGAGGAGGCGGTCCGGGTGGCCGAACCGGGTGACGTGGTGGCGGTGCTGGGCAAGGGCCAGGAACGCGGTCAGGAGATCGGCGGCGAGGTGCTGCCGTTCGACGACCGGGTGGAACTGGCGGCGGCGCTGCGCGCCCGCTTCGGCGACCCGGTGGGTCAGCGGTGATCCCGCTGACGCTGGCCGAGGTGGCCGCCGCGGTGGGCGGGCGGCTGGCCGACGCCGACCCGGACGCCCGGGTCACGTCGACGGTGGAGTTCGACTCCCGCAGGGTGACCCCGGGCGGGCTCTTCGTCGCGTTCCCCGGCGAGAAGGTGGACGGCCACGACTACGCGGCCGGCGCGGTGGGCGCCGGCGCGGTCGCCGTGCTCGGCACCCGGCAGGTGCCGGGCGTGCCGATGGTGCTCGTCGACGACGCGCTCGACGCGATGGGCCGGCTGGCCCGCGCGGTGGTCGACCGGCTGCCCGGGCTGACCGTGATCGGGTTGACCGGCTCCTCCGGCAAGACCACCACCAAGGACCTGATCGCCCAGTTGGCGGTCCGGCTCGGCCCGACCGTGGCGCCGCCCGGTTCGTTCAACAACGAGCTGGGGCACCCGTACACGGCGTTGCAGGCGACGCCGGAGACGCGCTACCTGGTGATGGAGAAGGGCGCCCGCGGGGTCGGTCACGTCCGCTATCTGTGCGACGTGGTGCCGCCGCGGATCTCGGTGGTGCTCAACGTCGGCGTGGCGCACCTCGGCGAGTTCGGCTCGGTGGAGACCATCGCGCTGGCGAAGGGTGAGTTGGTCGAGGCGCTGCCCGCCGACGGGCTGGCGGTGCTCAACGCCGACGATCCCCGGGTCGACGCGATGGCGGCGCGTACCCGGGCCCGGGTGGTCCGGTACGGCGAGTCGGCGCAGGCCGACGTGCGCGCGGAGGACGTGACGCTCGACGGCCGTGGGCGGCCCTCGTACACCCTGGTGACGCCGGAGGGGCGCGCGTCGGTGCGGCTCGGGTTGACCGGCCGGCACCAGGTGTCCAACTCGCTCGCCGCCGCGGCGGTCGCCCGGGAGCTGGGGCTGCCCCTGGCCGACCTGGCGGCGGCCCTGGGTGAGCTGGGTCTGGTCTCCACCCGGCGGATGGATGTCTTCGAACGCCCCGACGGGGTGGTCGTGATCGACGACTCGTACAACGCCAACCCGGCGTCCACCGGCGTGGCGCTGCGCGCGTTGGCAAGCATGCGGGGCGAGGGGCGTACCGTCGCGGTGCTCGGCTACATGGCCGAGCTGGGCGACTTCGAACGGGAGGGACACCAGCAGGTCGGCCGGCTCGCGGCCGAGTTGGGAGTGGACCGGCTGCTCGTGGTGGGCGAGCCGGCGGCGCCGATCCACGAGGGCGCGACAGCGGTAGGCAACTGGGGAGGAGAGTCGGTGCTGCTCACCGATCAGGCGGCGGCCGTCGAGGTGCTGCGGAGCGAGCTGCGTCCAGGGGACGTGGTGCTGGTGAAGGGCTCCCGGTATCGGACCTGGGAGGTGGCCGACGCGCTGCGCGCGGACGCCCGGGAGGCGGCGGAGGGCGGCGCCGCATGAGGGCGGTCATCGTCGCCATCGGCGTCGCGTTCCTGATCTCGCTGTTCTGCACCCCGATCGCGATCAAGGTGTTCGCCCGGCTGAAGGCGGGCCAACCGATCCGCTCGAACCTCGGGCTCGCCAGCAACGAGGGCAAGAAGGGCACGCCGACGATGGGCGGCGTGGTTTTCATCCTGGCCACGGTCATCGCGTACGTCGCCGGGCACCTGGCCCTGACCACGCTGCCGGACGCGCAGATCGCGCAGGTCGAGCCGACCATCACGGCCCTGGTGCTGCTGGGGCTGATGGTGTTCTCCGGCGCGGTCGGCTTCATCGACGACTTCCTCAAGGTCCGCAAGCGGCACAGCGGCGGTCTCAACAAGCGGGGCAAGCTGGCCGGGCAGATCCTGGTGGGCGCCGTCTTCGGCGTGGTGGCGCTCTATTTCCCGTCGAGCATGACCGACGTCGGCGGCAACGCGACGAACACCGAGACGGTGGGCAGCACCACGCTGAGCTTCATCCGGGACATCCCGGCGCTGGAGATCGGCAAGGTCGGCGCGGTGATCGTCATCATCATGGTGGTGATGGCGGCGACGAACGGCGTCAACCTGACCGACGGGCTGGACGGCCTGGCCACCGGCGCCTCGGTGATGGTGCTCGCCGCGTACGCGCTGATCGCGTTCTGGCAGTACCGGCACTGGTGCGCGGACCCGAACTACACCGAGGCGTACTGCTACACGGTGCGCGACCCGCTGGAGATCGCGCTGATCGCCGGCGCGGCGGCCGGCGCGTGCGTCGGTTTCCTCTGGTGGAACACCTCGCCGGCCCGGATCTTCATGGGTGACACCGGCGCGCTCGGGCTGGGCGGCCTGATCGCCGGCATGGCGATGTCCACCCGGACCATCCTGCTGCTGCCGATCCTGGGCGGGCTCTTCGTGATCATCACGATGTCCGTGGTCATCCAGATCATCTCGTTCCGCACCACGGGCAAGCGGGTGTTCCGGATGTCGCCGCTCCAGCACCACTTCGAGCTGGCCGGCTGGAGCGAGGTCAACATCGTGGTGCGCTTCTGGATCATCGCCGGCATCGGGGTGGCGATCGCGTTGGGCCTGTTCTACAGCGAGTTCCTCGCCGCGGTCAGCTAGGTGTGAGGAGGGGCCCCTTTTTAACAGACGTCTGTTAAAAAGGGTCCCCTCCTTCAGATCCGACACGCCGACCGCGCGGTTGCGCCACGGGCCGGCGGGTCGAGCCGCCATGATGGGCGGGTGGGGGAGGGACGAGACATCCAGGTCAGCAGCGACCCGCCGGTCCGCCGTGCGCCCGCGGCCACGCCACCGGCCGACCCGCCGGCCGCGCGCTGGGACCCGGTGGGCGGCCTGGCCGCGCTGCGTGGCCTGCTGGCCCGACCGCTGGCCTCCTACTACCTGCTGCTCTCCAGCGCCGGCCTGCTGCTGCTGATCGGCCTCACCATGGTCTTCTCGGCGACGAGCGTGCGGGACTACGCCGAGGGCGGTGACGCCGCCGCCTCGCTGACCAAGCAGACCGTGTTCGCGGTGATCGGCGTCGGCGCGTTCTGGGCCTGCCAGCGGCTGCCCGCGCGCACGTTCCGGGGGGTGAGCCGCCCCGCGCTCGGCGTGGCGGTGGCGCTGCTGCTCCTGCTCAACCTGCTGGTCGCGTTGGAATCGCTGTTCGGCGTGTCGTCCATCGGGCCGTTGAAGGGCGAGCTTCTCTCACTCTCCCTCGGCCCGGTCTCGCTTCAGCCGGCCGAGGTGGCCAAGTTCGCGCTGGTGCTGTGGGGCGCGCACGTGCTCGCCCGCAAGGGCGCCAAGCTGGGCTGGTGGCGGGACCTGGCCACGCCGCTGTTCCCGGTGGTCGGCCTGCTCTTCGTGCTCGTCGGCTTCAACGACCTGGGCAGCATGCTCTGCCTGGTGGCGCTCGTGGTGGGCCTGCTCTGGGCGGCCGGCGTCCGGGGGCGGGTCTTCGCCGCGCTCTCCACGATCGGCCTGGTCGGGATCGGTCTGCTGGTCGCCGCCGCCTCGCTCGGCGCCGGCTCCGGTTCCCGGGACGCCGACAACTACCGGCTGGGCCGGCTCACCATGTGGCTGAACCCGCCGGATCCGCAGACCTGCATCGAGCTGAAGCTGGAGAACTGCTACCAGCCGATGATGGCCCGGTACGCGATCGGCAACGGCGGCTGGTTCGGCGTCGGCCTGGGCCAGAGCGTGTTCAAGTGGGACTGGCTGCCCGAGGCGCACAACGACTTCATCTTCGCCATCATCGCGGAGGAGTTGGGCGTGGTGGGCTGCACGGTGATCCTGGCGCTGTTCGCCGTGCTGGCCTACACCGGGATGCGGATCGCCCGCCGGGTGGAGGATCCGTTCCGCCGGCTCGCCGCCGCCGGGGTGACCGCCTGGCTGGTCGGGCAGGCCGTGATCAACATCGGCGGGGTCACCGGGCTGCTGCCGCTGACCGGCGTACCGCTGCCGTTCATCTCCGACGGCGGCAGCGCCCTGGTGGTGACGCTTGCCGCGATCGGCATGCTCGCCTCCTTCGCCCGCGCCGAGCCGGACGCGGCCCGGGCCCTGAACGCCCGTCCGCCGGCCCGATGGGTCCGACTAGTGTGGGCCCCGTTGCCGCCGCTTCCCGGCCGGCGCCGCCGACCGGCGCCGCCCCCGGCGGACCGAGGGCCCGTGCCCCGGTCCCGCCAGCGTCGGCGCGACGATCAGGCCGCGTCCCGCGGCGCCCGGTCCGACCGGGCGCGCGCCGGCTCGGCGAACGAGAGGAGACGCTGATGGGTCCGCTGCGTTCGGTGGTGCTCTGCGGAGGGGGTACGGGCGGGCACATCTACCCGCTGCTCGCCTTCGCCGACTGCCTGCGCCGACACGACCCGAGCGTCCGGATCACCTGCCTGGGCACACCGAAGGGGCTGGAGAACGAGCTGATCCCGCCGGCCGGTTACGACCTGCGGCAGATCCCGGCCTACCAGCTTCCCCGGTCGGTGAACATGAGCCTGGTGCGCACCCCGGACCGGATGTGGAAGGCGGCCCGCGCGGCGGGCAAGGTGATCGACGAGGTGCGGGCCGACGTCGTGGTGGGCTTCGGCGGGTACGTCTCGGTGCCCGGCTACCTGGCCGCGTGGCGGCGCGAGCTGCCGATCGTCATCCACGAGGTGAACGTGCCACCGGGTGTGGCCAACCGGATGGGCATGAAGTTCACCAAGAACGTCGCGGTCGGCTTCCCGCACCAGCCGGTGCAGGCCGAGGCGCTGCGCGACGCCCGGGTGGTCGGGGTGCCGCTGCGCCGCGGCATCGCCGGGCTGGACCGGGCGGCCCTGCGGGACGCCGCGCGTGCCCACTTCGGGCTCCGCCCCGACCTGCCGGTGCTCTTCGTGGCCGGTGGCTCGCAGGGCGCCCGCTCGATCAACCTGGCCGTCTCCGGCGCCGCCAAGGAGCTGGCGCGCAACGGCGTGCAGGTGCTGCACGTGATCGGCGCCCGCAACGAGCCGGTCTCCGTCCCGTCCGACCTGCCGGTGCCGTACGTGACGCTGCCCTACCTGTCCGAGATGGAGCTGGGCTACGCGGCGGCCGACCTGATGCTGGGCCGGGGCGGCGCGATGACCTGCGCCGAGGTGGCCGCGATCGGCCTGCCCACGATCTACGTGCCCTATCCGCACAGCAACCAGGAGCAGAAGCGCAACGCGCTGCCCGTGGTGGAGGCCGGCGGCGGGCTGCTCGTCGACGACGCCGAGGTGACCCCGGCCTGGGTGGAGCACGCGGTCATCCCGCTGATCCGGGACACGCAGCGGCTCTGGGCGATGAGCCACGCCGCGGCCGGCTACGGCCGCCGCGACGGCGACGTGGCGCTGCTGAACTTCGTCTACGAGGCGGTTGCCCGCTGATGCGGGCGGCCCCGCGACGGGAAGGTACCTGACATGAACACCGCGCAGTTCACGCCCGCCGGCACCATGACCGCGGAGGATCTGGGCCGGATCCATCTGATCGGGGTGGGCGGCGTCGGGATGGCCGGGCTGGCCCGCCTCTTCCTCACCCGTGGCCTGCCGGTCTCCGGCAGCGAGTTGCGGGAGTGGCCGTCGCTGACCGGCCTGCGGGCGCTGGGCGGGACGATCCACTCCAGTCACGAGGCGGCCAACCTCGACGGGGTGGACACCGTCGTCTACTCCTCGGCGATCCCGCAGGACCACCTGGAGATGGTCGAGGCGCGTCGCCGGGGCCTGCGCGTGCTGCACCGGTCCGAGGCGCTCGCCGCCGCGATGACCGGCCGGCGCACGGTGGCGGTGGCCGGCACCCACGGCAAGACGTCCACCACGTCGATGGTCACCATGGTGTTGCAGCAGGCCGGCGCCGATCCGTCCTTCGTGATCGGTGGCGAGATCTCCGAGGTCGGCTCCGGCGCGCACCACGGCACCGGTGAGCACTTCGTGGTGGAGGCGGACGAGAGCGACCGCTCCTTCCTCATCTACCGCCCGTACGTGTCGATCATCACGAACATCGAGGCGGACCACCTCAACACCTACGGCGACCTGGCCACCCTGGAGGCGGCGTTCGCCGAGTTCGCCCGGCTCACCGACCCGGACGGTTTCGTCGTCACCTGCGCCGACGACGCCGGTGGCCGGCGACTGGCCGAGACGCTGCGCTCCGCGGGGCGTCGGGTCTGGACGTACGGCGAGTCCGCCGACGCCGACCTGCGGATGAGCGACGTGGTCTCCTCGGCACGGGGCGTGCGCTACCTGGCCGAGATCGAGGGCCGGTCGCTGGGCGAGATCCGGCTGCCGATCCCGGGCCGGCACATGGCGCTGAACAGCGCCGCCGCGGTCCTCGCGGCGTACCTGCTGGAGCTGCCGGTGGCGGCGGCGGAGGCCGCGCTCGGCGCGTTTCCCGGCGTGCGGCGGCGCTTCGAGCGCAAGGGCGTCGCCGACGGCGTGCTCGTCTACGACGAGTACGCCTACCACCCGACCTCGATGACGCTGGCGCTGCAGACGCTGCGCGAGGTGGCCGGCGACGGCCGGCTGATCGTGGTCTTCCAGCCCTACCGGCTCTACCGCACCCGGGACCTCCAGGCGGAGATCGCCGCCGCCCTCGGCATCGCCGACGAGGTGGTGCTGCTGGAGGTCTTCGGCCCCGGCGAGCAGCGCGGTCCCGGCGAGGGGTCGGCCGCGCTGATCGCGGCGGTGCCGCTGCCCGCGGACCGGAAGGTCTTCGTCGAGGCGTGGGACGACGTGCCGGCCGAGGTGGCCCGCCGGGCCCGCGCCGGCGACGTGGTGGTGACCATGGGCGCGCCGCCGATCTCGCTGATGGGTGACCAACTGCTGGACGCCCTGGTGGCGCGGACCGGCGGCGCCGCGGCCCCGGGCGTCGGCGTCGACCCGGACGGCGCGGCGGCTGCCGCCGGATGAGCCCCGGCCCGGCCCGCGGACGCCCGGGCGGCCAGGACGGCGGGGCGGGGCGGCGCAGCCCGGTCCGGCGCTGGCAGTTGGTGCGGGCCGGCGCGGACGCCGTGCCGCCGTCCACCCGCCGTTTCATGGCCCGGGCCCGGCAGCGGCGGATGCGGGCGGCGCTGCCGTGGGCGGTGGCGGCGGCGGTGGTCGCCGTCGCCGGCCTGGTCGCCTGGACCGTGCTCGGCACCGGGCTGTTCGGCGTCCGCGACGTGCGGGTGGTCGGCGCGCGGCTGGTCACGCCGGTGGAGATCCGGGACGCCGCGGCGGTGCCGGACGACGCGCCGTTGGCCCGGGTGGACCTGGCCGCGACCGCCCGCCGGGTCGGCACGCTGCCGCCGGTGGCGCGGGCCACGGTGGAGCGGGAGTGGCCGTCGACGCTGGTGATCCGGGTGGTCGAGCGGGTGCCGGTGGCGGCGGTGCCGCAGGGGGAAGGGTTCGCCGTGATCGACGCCGCCGGCGTGGTCTTCCAGCGGCTGGGCCGGGCGCCCGACGGGCTGCCGCTGGTCCGGGTGGTCCGGCCGGGCCCGGACGACCCGGGTACCCGGGCCGGCCTGGCGGTGCTCGCCGCGCTCGGTGAGAAGGTGCGCGCCGAGCTGGTCACGGTGGACGTGGCGGGGTTGGCCCGGATCACGTTGCGGCTGCGTGACGGCCGGGAGATCTTCTGGGGCGACGCCTCCCGCAGCGCGGACAAGTCCTCGGTGGCCACCGCGCTGCTGCCGCGCCGTGCCGACCGGATCGACGTCAGCGCGCCGGACGTGGTCACGTTCAAGTGACCGGCGGGTCAGTGGGCGGGACGTGGTGTCCCTGGTCGCTCGGTCGGCGACACGCCGAAAGGGGTCCTTGGCTCCTGGCGCGGCGGCGCATACGTTGCCCCGAAGAGATCAGTGGTTGACATAACTCTAAGCCTCTAGTAGAGGGTTAGGGTTCTCGTCGCGGAGGGGTTCGCCGGAGTTGCTCCGCCGCTGGTCCGGCCAAGCCGTGTGGGGTCGGCCCATGCCAATCTCGAAGGGAAAGGACCGGAGATGACACCTCCGCACAACTACCTGGCGGTCATCAAGGTCGTCGGCATCGGGGGCGGCGGCGTGAACGCCGTCAACCGGATGATCGAGGTTGGGCTCAAGGGCGTCGAGTTCATCGCGATCAACACCGATGCGCAGGCGCTGCTGATGAGTGACGCCGACGTCAAGCTCGACGTGGGCCGGGAACTGACCCGGGGCCTGGGCGCCGGCGCCAATCCGGACGTCGGGAAGAACGCCGCCGAGGACCACCGCGACGAGATCGAGGAGGTGCTCAAGGGCGCCGACATGGTCTTCGTGACCTGCGGCGAGGGTGGCGGCACCGGCACCGGCGGCGCGCCCGTGGTGGCGAACATCGCGCGCAAGCTCGGCGCGCTCACCATCGGCGTGGTCACCCGGCCGTTCTCGTTCGAGGGCAAGCGCCGCCAGGTGCAGGCCGAGGCGGGCATCGAGGAGCTGCGCAACCAGTGCGACACGCTCATCGTGATCCCGAACGACCGGCTGCTCGCGCTCGGCGACCGCAACATCTCCATGATGGACGCGTTCCGCACCGCGGACCAGGTGCTCCTCTCCGGTGTCCAGGGCATCACCGACCTGATCACCACGCCGGGCCTGATCAACCTCGACTTCGCCGACGTGAAGAGCGTGATGAGCGGCGCGGGCAGCGCGTTGATGGGCATCGGCAGCGCCCGGGGTGAGAACCGCGCCGTCGAGGCGGCCGAGGCGGCCATCTCCAGCCCGCTGCTGGAGCAGAGCATGGACGGCGCGCGGGGGGTGCTGCTCTCCATCGCCGGCGGTTCGGACCTCGGCCTGTTCGAGATCAACGACGCGGCGCAATTGGTCACCGACGCGGCCCACCCGGATGCCAACATCATCTTCGGCGCGGTCATCGACGACGCCCTCGGCGACGAGGTGCGGGTGACCGTGATCGCGGCGGGCTTCGACGGGGGTACGCCGGCCTACAAGGCGGTCGAGCCGCCGCGCAAGAGCAACCAGAACCCGCCCGCCCAGCCGAACGCGCCGGTGAGCCCGCCGGCGACCATGCCGGCCCCGCAGCAGCCGTCGCGTCGGGTGCTCTTCGACGACGTCGACGTGCCCGACTTCCTCAAGAACGGGTCCTGAGCCGCGCCGATGACCGACTCACCCATCGCGGTGCGACCCGAACGTCGCGCCGAGCTCGCGGCCGGCCTGGCCCGGGTCCGGGCCCGCGTCGCCGACGCCTGCGTGGCGGCCGGCCGGTCCCGGGACGAGGTGACCCTGGTCGCGGTGACGAAGACCTACCCGGCCGCCGACGTGGTCGCGCTGGCCGGGCTCGGGGTGACCGAGGTGGGGGAGAACCGGGACCAGGAGGCGGCGCCGAAGGCGGCGGCGGTGGCCGACGCCGGGGCAGCGCCGCGCTGGCACTTCATCGGCCGGCTGCAGCGCAACAAGGCCCGTTCGGTGGTCCGGTACGCCGACGTGGTCGAGTCGGTGGACAGCGTGCGGCTGGCCGCCGCCCTGGACGCCGCCGCGACAGGTGTCCGGGATCGGCCGTTGGACGTGCTGGTGCAGGTCAGCATCGACGGTGACCCGGTTCGGGGCGGGGCGCTGCCGGACGCGGCCGACCCGGAGCGGGGGCTCGGTCCGGTGGCCGCGGCCGTGGCCGGGGCGGGCGGGTTGCGGCTGGCCGGTCTGATGGCGGTGGCCCCGCTGGGCTGGGAGCCGGATCGGGCGTTCGCCCGGCTGGCCGAGGTGGCGGCGGTGCTGCGGGCCGACCATCCGGGCGCGACGGCGCTGTCGGCGGGGATGAGCGGCGACCTGGAGAGCGCGATCGGTCACGGCGCGACACATGTCCGCGTCGGCAGCGCGTTGCTCGGCATGCGTCCCACGCTGGGGTAGCCTGGCCGCGACGGAAGCAAATTACATCAGTGTTGTTCAGGACGGCGTTCCCGTAGCCGGGGGCCGTGGCGGGCGGGCCGCGAACCGCACGTCAGGGGATTGCCGATCCGGTCCGGTGGGCATGATCGTCCACTCGTGATCAGGCGACACGGCACGGGGGCGCGTGCCGCATGGCGGACGGAAGGGCGCGGGGATGGGTGCACTGCGCAAGGCGGGGGTCTGGCTCGGTCTCGTCGAGGAGGACGACGAGCGGGCGTACGAGGACGGTGGCTACGACAAGGGTGGCTACCGTGACTCGCGCTACCGGTCGAGCCGGTACGCCGAGGAGTTCGCCGACGAGGACGACGAGGAGCCGGAGGAGCCGCCGGCGCCCCGGTCCCGCGCCGGCGACCGGGGTCGGCTGGCCGAGCGTGCCACGAGCCGCGGGGTCGACACCGACCGCGCCGACACCGATCGCCCGGAGCGCGCCGACCGGGCGGAACGCGCCGAGCGCGCCAGCGTCCGGTCGATCACCCGCTCCTCCGCCGGCGAGACCTCCGGCGCGCTGACCTACCACACCCGGGACAATCTCGCCCTGGCGCCGCAGGCGTCGCCGCGTGAGCGGGCGGTGGTCCCGGAGGACGAGCAGCGCTACCAGATCACCACGTTGCACCCGACGACCTACCGGGAGGCGCGGACCATCGGCGAGCACTTCCGGGACGGGGTGCCGGTGATCATCAACCTCACCGAGATGGACGAGGCGGACGCCCGCCGGTTGGTCGACTTCGCCGCCGGGCTCGCGTTCGGTCTGCGCGGTACGATCGAGCGCGTGACCAACCGGGTGTTCCTGCTCTCACCGGCCAATGTCCAGGTCACCGCGGAGGACAAGGCCAAGATCGCTGAGGGCGGCTTTTTCAGTCTGAGCTAGCCCGCACGACCGAGGGACGTCGCCTGCCGTGTTGTCGATCTTGTTCCAGGTGCTCTACCTGCTGCTCTACTTCTTCCTGCTCGTCCTCTTGGCGAGATTTGTTCTCGGTGCCGTGCTGGCCTACGGTCGCCGCTGGCAGCCGGGGCGAGGCGCATCGGCAGGACTGGAAGTCGTGTGGAGCGTCACTGATCCGCCCCTGCGAGCGTTGAGGCGTGTGATCCCACCTCTGCGGATTGGTACCGTGAGCATCGACCTGGCTTCCCTTGTGCTCCTGGTTATCCTGTTCGTGCTGATGGAGTTCGTGTTACAGCGTCTGATCGTGGCGTTTGCCTGACCAGAGCGCTTTCGCGGCCGCAACTGACCCGAGGAGTTTCGATGCCGCTGACCCCGGCCGACGTCCACAACGTCGCCTTCAAAAAGCCGCCGATCGGCAAGCGGGGGTATGACGAGGAGGAGGTCGACGCCTTCCTGGACGAGGTCGAGCGTGAGCTGGCCCGTCTGATCGAGGAGAACAACGAGCTGCGTGCCCAGGTGGAGCGCGGCGGTCGGGGTGGCGCGCCCGCCGGCCCTGGCGGCGACGCCCGGCTCGCGGCGGAGCTCAACGACGTCAAGGCCCAGCTCGACCGCGTGCAGCGCGACAAGGCCGCCGCCGAGCAGGCGGCCCGGGCGATGCAGGCCGAGCTTGAGCAGGTCCGCACCCAGGGTGGCCCGGCGGGTGTCACCGGTGACGGCGAGCAGCAGGCGCTGCGGGTGCTCATGATGGCCCAACGCACCGCCGACGACCACGTCTCCGACGCCCGGCGCGAGGCCGACAGCCTCCTCTCCGAGGCCCGGTCCAAGGCCGAGGAGGTCACCCGCGAGGCGCGGGCCAAGGCCGACGCCCTGGAGCGGGACGCCCGCCAGCGGCACCAGGAGGCCATGGGCGGCCTGGACGCCAAGCGCACCGCGCTCCAGAAGCACATCGAGGAGCTCAAGCAGTTCGAGCGGGAGTACCGCACCCGCCTCAAGGCGTACCTGGAGAGCCAGCTCCGTGACCTCGACGGTCGCGGCCAGGGCCTCGAGGTCGAGATGAACCGCGCCGAGGGCAACCGCGCCGCCGGTGGCAACAACGGCCTCGCCGCCGCCGGCCTCGCCGGCTCCTACGGCGGCGGTCGCGGCGGCGCGCTCGAGTCCGGCCGCTGATCCCATGTCGGTGGCCGTCCCCGCGGCGGCCACCGACCGCACCAGACCGACACGACGCGGCCGGGGGTGAGCCGTGATAGCCGCCAGCATCCTGCTCATCCTCGTTGCGGTCGTGCTCCTGGTGGTCGGGCTGGCCGGTGGGTCCAGCTCGCTGCTGATCGTCTCCATCGCGGCCAGCCTGCTGTCCGCCGTCGCCTTCGTCGCGTTCGCCCGCCAGGCGGCCGCGACCCGGGCCACGGCGGCCCGGGAGGCCCGGCCGCGCTCCCGGACCGCACCCACCGGCCCGTCCCCGGACGAGCCGGTGAGCCCGGTCCCGCACCACACGTCCACGGTCGGCGCCGGTGGACCCGGATGGCGGCAACCGCCCGGATCCCCGGCCGCCGAGCCGTACGACGCGGCGGCCACCGCGTACTCCCCGGTGGCCGAGCCGTACGACGCGGACGCGCCGGCGGGTGCCGCGTACCCACCGGTGGCCGAGCCGGCAGCCGGCGGTGGTCCGTTCGACGGTGATCCCCCGGCCGAGTTCCTCTCCGCCGGGCAGGTCGCCCGGCTGGCGCGACTGCCCGACGAGGTCCGGGTGGTCGACGGTCATCCCCGCTTCCACCTGACCGACTGCCCGCACCTGGTGGGCCGGCTGGACGAGCCGATGCCGGTCACCGAGGCGATCGGGCTCGGCTTCACCCCGTGCGCCCACTGCGCCGCCGCCAGCACCCTGCTCGCCGACGGCCGGCCGCGCTGACCATGGCGAACGCGGAGGCCCCGCTCACCGTCGCGGTGCGGGTGAAGCCCGGCGCGGCCCGTGCCCGGGTCGGCGGCCGGTTCGACGGGCCGCACGGCCCCGCCCTGGTCGTCGCCGTGCACGCGCCGGCGGTGGACGGCCGGGCCACCGAGGCCGCCCGGCGGGCGTTGGCCGACGCGCTCGGCGTCCGGCCGGCGGCGGTGTCGCTGCGCTCCGGCGTGGCCAGCCGGGACAAGCTCTTCCTGGTCGAGCGCCCGACCGACGGGTTGCCCGAGGTGCTGCGTCGGCTCCGCGACGGCAGCGCCGGGTGAGGAAGCGTCGGGTCGGTCCGCGATGACCCCGGGGCTGAACCTCGCGCTGCTGGTGGGCGCCGCCGTGCTGCTGGTCGCGGTGGGCGCGGTGCGCTTCTCCACCCGGCTCGGCGTGCCCAGCCTGCTGGTCTACCTGGCGCTCGGCGTGCTGATCGGCGAGGCGGGCCTGGGCATCCGCTTCGATGACGTCGAGCTGACCCGGATGCTCGGTTTCTGCGCGCTCATCGTGATCATCGCCGAGGGCGGCCTGACTGCCCGGTGGAGCCTGCTGCGTCCGGTGCTCGGCCTGGCCGCCGTGCTCTCCACGGTCGGTGTGGTGGTGAGCATCGTGGCCGTCGGCGTGGTGGTGCACCTGCTGCTCGGTCTGGACTGGCGGCTGTCCCTGCTCTACGGCGCGGTGCTCTCCTCGACCGACGCCGCGGCGGTCTTCGCCACCCTGCGTCGGCTGCGCCTGCCGCCCCGGCTGGTGGCCACGCTGGAGGCCGAGTCCGGGATGAACGACGCCCCGGTGGTCCTGCTGGTGCTGCTGCTGTCCCGGGCCGGGGTGGAGGCCGCCCACCCCTGGTGGTACGAAGCGCTGCTGCTCGGCTACGAGCTGAGCGTGGGCGCGGCGGTCGGGGTGGCCGCGGGCCTGGCCGGGCGGTACGCGCTGCGGCGCGCCGCGCTGCCGTCGGCGGGTCTCTACCCGATCGCGGTGGTCGGCTTCACCGTCCTGGCGTACGCGGCCGGTTCGGCGCTGCACGCCTCGGGTTTTCTCGCCGTCTACGTGGCCGGGGTGCTGCTCGGCAACTCCCGCCTGCCGCACCGGCAGGCGATTCTCGGGTTCGCCGACGGGCTGGCATGGCTGGCCCAGATCGGCCTGTTCGTGCTGCTCGGCCTGCTCGTCACGCCGGGCCGGCTGGGCGCCGCGGTGGTGCCGGCGGTGATCACCGGGCTGGCCCTGCTGCTGTTCGCCCGGCCGCTGTCGGTGGCGGTGTCCGCGCTGCCGTTCCGGGTGCCCGTGCGCAAGCAGCTCTTCCTCTCCTGGGCCGGGCTGCGCGGCGCGGTGCCGATCGTGCTGGCCACGATCCCGCTGTCGGTGCGGATGCCGGGCGCGGACCGGCTCTTCGACGCGGTCTTCGTCCTGGTGGTGATCTTCACGTTGCTCCAGGCCGGCACGCTGGCCCCGGCCGCCCGCCGGTTGGGGGTGACCGCGCCGGCGGAGGCGACGGAGATCCTGGTGGAGACCGCGCCGTTGGAGCGGATGCGGGCCGACCTGCTCCAGTTGGAGGTGCCGTCCGCCTCCCGGCTGGCCGGGGTGCACGTGGACGAGTTGCGGCTGCCGGTCGGCGCCGCGGTCACGCTCGTGTTGCGGGACGGGGCCGGGTTCGTGCCCGATGCGGGCACCCGGCTCAAGGTGGGCGACAGCCTGCTCATCGTCGCCACCGCCGGGGTGCGGGACGAGGCGGAACGGCGGTTGCGGGCGGTCAGTCGCCGGGGTCGCCTGGCCCGGTGGTTTGGGGAGGACGGCGGGGACCGGACCGGGTGATCTGCTAGCGTTCCTTTTGCCCTGGTTGTGGCGGTCCGGGGCGGAAACGCGGTGTGACGGTGCGCCACGTTGTCGCACGCGGCGTACGTTCCGTATTCTTGCCAACCTCTGGAGTGCGCGGCTGGCCGCCGCGTGCCCGTTCCGTTCGCGGGGGACACGCCGGTGCCCCCTGCCCACGTACCGCTGACCGCCGCGCCACGCGGCTGAGGGAGCTGACGATGGCGAAGCCAGCCGACACCAGGACCGCCGGCCAGAAGCCGGTGGCGAAGGCCACCCGCAGCGCGGCCGAGACCGAGAAGATCCGGGCCGCGCTGGCGGCCCGACGGGACGAGCTGAACGCCGAGTACGATCAGACGCTGAGCGAGATCACCGAGCTGCAGCGCGACCGGCTGACCGACTCGGCCGGGGACGACCAGGCCGACACCGGGACCAAGACGTTCGAGCGCGAGCAGGAGATCTCTCTCGCCAACAGCATCAAGGAGCGGATCACGCAGGTCGAGCGCGCGCTGGAGCGCCTCGACGAGGGTGGCTACGGCTGGTGCGAGCGGTGCGGCAACCCGATCCCGGTGGAGCGGCTCGCCGCGTTCCCGTCGGCCACCCTCTGCGTGAGCTGCAAGCAGCTGGCGGAGCGGCGCTGACGTCCGCTCCCCGGTGGCCGAACGACAGACGGTGACCGCCACCGTCGCGAGCGTCGATGGGGAGCAGATGACCGCAGCACCGCCCGCCGGGTCCGGCACCACCGAGCCGGACGCCGGCACACCCCGGCGCAGGGCGGTCGGCCTGCTGCTCGGCGTCTCCCTGCTCTCGCTCCTCGCGGACCTGGGCACGAAACAGCTCGCGCTCGGCGAGCTGACCGGCCGGGAGCCGGTGTCGCTGCTCGGCGGCACCGTCTATCTCACGCTCACCCGCAACAGCGGCGCCGCCTGGAGCATCGGTTCCGATCACACCTGGGTCTTCCCGCTGATCACCTTCGCGGTGATCGGATGGATCGGGTGGATGGCGCTGCGGCTGCGCTCACTGCCGTGGGCGGTGTCGCTGGGCCTGGTGCTGGGCGGCGCGCTCGGCAACCTGACCGACCGGATCTTCCGCGCGCCGGGGCACTTCGTCGGACACGTGGTCGACATGATCAGCCTGTTCGACCCGTACGGTCAGGTCTGGCCGGTGTTCAACCTGGCCGACAGCTCACTTGTCTGCGGCGTGGTGCTGGCGGTCTTCCTGGAGCTGACCGGCCGGCAACGCGACGGCTCCCGGGCCCGCACCGAGACCGCCGACGACGCCCCGGCCGAGCAGCGGGAGCGCGCGTGACCGCCGCGTACGCCACCGGCGGCGACCACCGGTCCCTGCCCGTGCCGGACGGCCTCGACGGCATGCGGCTGGACCAGGCCGTGTCCCGGCTGTTCGGGTTGTCCCGCACCGCCGCGGCGGCGCTCGTGGACGCCGGGGACGCGCTCGTCGACGGCACGGCCCGGGCCAACTCGCACAAGGTGCGGGCCGGCGCCTGGCTGGAGGTCACGCTGCCCGCGCCGGTCGCCCCGCCGACCGTGGTGCCGCAGGCCGTCCCCGGGCTGACCGTGGTCTACGCCGACGACGACATCGTGGTGGTCGACAAGCCGGTCGGGGTGGCCGCGCACCCGAGCCCCGGGTGGACCGGCCCGACCGTGATCGGCGGGCTGGCCGGCATCGGTCACCGGATCTCCACGAGCGGCGCGGCCGAACGGCAGGGCGTGGTGCACCGGCTCGACGTGGGCACCACCGGGGTGATGGCGGTGGCCAAGAGCGAGCTGGCCTACACCGCGTTGAAGCGGGCCTTCAAGGAACGCGAGGTGGAGAAGCGCTACCACGCCGTGGTGCAGGGCCACCCGGACCCGCTGCGCGGCACCATCGACGCGCCGATCGACAGGCACCCGCACCACGACTACCGGTGGGCGGTGGTCTCCGGCGGCAAGCCGAGCATCACCCACTACGACACGCTTGAGGCGTTCCCGTCGGCCAGCCTGCTGGACGTGCGGCTGGAGACCGGGCGTACGCACCAGATCCGGGTGCACTTCTCGACGCTGCGGCACCCCTGTGTGGGTGACCTGACCTACGGCGCCGACCCGACCCTGTCGGCCCGGCTCAAGCTGTCCCGGCAGTGGCTGCACGCCCGCTCGCTGAGCTTCCGGCATCCGCGCACCGGCGACGAGGTCACCTTCGTCAGCGAATACCCGGACGACCTGGCCCGGGCGTTGGAGATCCTGCGCGACTGACCATGAGCGACGACACCACGCCGCCGCGCCGGTCGCGGTCCACGGCGCTGACCTGGCTCGCCCTCGGCTGCGCGCTCGTGGTGCTGGTGGTCGCCGTCGCCCAGCGGCGGGACCGGCCGGTGGGGGACCGGACGGTCGGCGAGGTGACCCGGGTCGGGGTGGCCGACGGCGCGTCCGTCCCGGCGTACCTGCGCGCCGCCGGGGCGGAGTTGGCCGGGCTCGACGCGCCCGACGGCTACGCCCTGGTCTCGTTCGCGGCCTACCTGACGCCGGCGCGGGCGGCCGAGACGCTTGCCGGCACGCCGGTCTCGGCGGTCCTGGCGCGGGTACCGCTGCCCGGGCGGCAGACCGAGATCGTCCGGCTCGCCGTGCTGCGCCTGCCCGACGACGCGGTCGCCGCGATGGCCGAGGTGGCCGCGCGCAAGGACCGGGAGGCCGCGGAGTACCGCGCCCGCGCCGCCGCCGGTTCGGCCACCGCCGATCCCGGGCGTCGTCGGGTGTACGACACCGGCGCCGCGGTCGCGGCCGGGGAGGCGGCCGGCTACCGGGCCGGGTGCGCCTGCGTCTACGCCGCCGTGGTCCGGGGCGGCCCGGCCGCGCTGCGTGCGCTCGCCGACCGTCCCGGGGTGCGGGTGGTGGACCCGGCGCCGGAGGTGACCCGGCTGGATCGCACGGTGTTCACCCCGCCGCTGCCCGAGCAGCGCGACGTGGCCCGCCCGCCGGCCGACACCGGTCCCGCGCCGGTCGGTGGAATGGGCGATTCGTCGGAAGCCGCACCGACAGTGAGCGCACCTTCACCGTCCGGCCGTCCACCCGTCGCCGGGTCCGGCCCGCCCAATCCCGCTCCCACCTCCTGAGACATCCGGGTACGCCACCACCGGTCGGAGGCCACGGTGACCAGACCCACCGGGCGATGTGCGGCGCGGGGAGTGGTCCGAATAGGGTTTCGTTCGTAGCCTGTCAGGCGGAGATCGATGGGCTGGGGGAGAGGGCGAATCCTTGGACGGCAGCGAGACCGGCTGGGGTCGGCAGGGCGAGCCGGCACCGCGGTGGCGGGCGCTGCTCGACCGGGCCCGGCTCGGCGGTCGCGGCGCGGAGCACACCGATGCCGACCGCCGCGCCGAGGAGCACCAGGCGCCGCCCCCCGATCCGCTGCCGCGCCGGGGCGCGGGCACCGGCTGGACCGGCCGCGCCGCCGCCGTCGGCCGCGCCGCCGACGGCTCGTACGGCGCCGAACCCGGCTACCGGGCCGAGGCCACGTTCCGGGTCGATCCGGCCTTCCGCGCCGATCCCCGCTACGACGGCGAGCCCGCCTACCGGGCCGAGCCCGCGTACCGCACCGACCCGGAGCCGCCGGCCGAGGCGTCCTGGCGCGCCGATCCGTCCTACGCCCCCGAGTCGCCGGTCGAGCCGTCCTGGCGGGCCGAGCCGGAGCCGCACGGGCGGGCCGAGGTCCCGGTCGAGTCGCGATACTCCCTTCTCGACGGTGGCTACCGACCCGCGCCGCCGCCACCGGAGTCCCGCTACGCCCTGCTGGACCGGGGACGCTACCGACCGGTGCTCCCGCCGGCGCCGGAACAGCCGGTGGCGCCCGCCCCGCGCCGCCCGGTGGAGGGCCGGTCGGGTCGGATCGAGCCGACGCAGGTGCAGTGGCGTGCCCCGGAGCAGGATCCGGAGCTGGAACGGGCGACCGGCGTGCTCCGTCGCGAGCTGGGCACCCCTCGGGTGCTCGCCTTCGCCAACCCCAAGGGCGGGGTGCACAAGACCACCGCCACGGTGCTCGCCGCGGCCACCGTGGGCAGCGTGCGCGGTCGCGGCGTGCTCGCCTGGGACGACAACGAGTTGCGGGGCACGCTCGGCCTGCGCGCCGGCAGCGCCCGGCACGCCCGCACCATCCGGCACCTCGTCCAGGACCTCGCGCACATCGAGATCCTGGAGGGCAACGCCCTGCTGTCGCACCTCGACGACTACCTGCGGCACGCCTCCGACGGATCGTACGACGTGCTGGCCGGCGAGGAGAGCCCGCGCTTCGCCCAGCGGCTCGACCAGTTCACCGTCAAGCGGGTGCTGGAGCTGCTGCGCCGCACCCACGAGGTGGTCTGCGTGGACACCGGCAACAACGTGGAGAGCCCGAACTGGCGCACCGTCATGCAGGCCGCCGACCAGCTCGTGGTGACCACCGTGCCGCGCGAGGACGCCGCCTTCAGCGCGGACTGGATGCTCGACCTGCTGCACGAGGTGGGCATGGGCGAGCTGGCCGACAACGCGGTCACGCTGATCTCCTGCCCGACCCCGGGGCGCACCTCCCTCCAGGACGACCTGGAGCGGCACTTCGCCACCCGCACCCGGGCGGTCGCCGTGGTGCCCTACGATCCGGCGCTGGAGACCGGCTCCTCGATCGAATACCACCAGCTCCAGGCGGAGACCCGCAACGCCTGGCTCAAGGCCGCCTCGGTGATGCTGGAGCCGTTCGCGCGCTGACCGCCGACCATCGCACCACGCCGCCCTCGGGCCTGAGAGGATCACCGGGTGAGTCCGGACATCCCTGATCCCGAGCGGACCGCCGACCGTCCCGGCGCCGCGGACCATCCGACCGCCGCGGACCCGCTCGCCGGGCATCCCGGCGCGGAGCGGGAGACACCCGGCGCGGAGCGGGAGACGCCCGGCGCGGCGCCCGCCACCCGGCGCGGTGGCGGCCGGGCGGTGGCGACCGCGCTCGGCGTGACGGCGCTGCTCAGCGCGCTCGGCGCGCCGCTGGGGTTGCTCTGGGCGTGGCTGGCACCGGGCACGCCGGTGCGGCAGACGCCGGGCGGCGCGGTCTACGCCGTCCCGCAGCCGGAACAGCCGATCGCGGCCGACGGCTGGTTCAGCCTCCTCGCGCTCGGTTTCGGGGTGCTCGCCGCCATCGCCCTGTGGACGCTGCTGCGGTGGCGGCGTGGCCCGCTGATCCTGCTCGCGGTGACGCTCGGCGGCTTCGGCGCGGCGGTGGTGGCCTGGCAGGTCGGCCGCCGGATCGGGTTGGCCACCTTCGAGCGGCTGCTGGAGACCGCGCCGCCGGGGACCGACTTCACCAGGCCGGTCGACCTGCGCGCCGGCGGGGTCGACTGGTACGGCCCGCTGCCGGCGCCGCACGGCAACCTGCTGCTCGCGGCGTTCGGCGCGGCCGTCACGTACACGCTGCTGGCCGGCTGGTCGCGGTGGCCGTCGTTGCGCCCGGAGCCGGAGCCCGACGACTGGCCGCCGCCCGGTGCCGGTGGCGACGGGCCGCCCGCGCCCGGCTTCAGCGGCAACTGGCCGCCCCTGCCGGGGCGCCAGGGCGACGGGCCGCCCCCGCCCGGCTTCCCCGGCGACGGGCCGCCGCCCGGGGTCAGTTCGGGGCCGGAGGGCCCGCCAGCTCGCTGAGCGGCACCGGCACCGCCCGGACCTGGCGCAGCAGCGCCGACTCCCGGTTGAGCAGGCGCAGCTCGGCGCTGAGCCGGCCAGGGGTGTCGTCGATGGCGAGCAGTCGCTGCCGGTCGGCCACGGTCAGCGCGGCGGTCGCCGCGACCAGGTGCGACAGCACGGTCGGATCCTCCGGGAGCTGCTCGGAGATCTCCTCCTGGTCCGGCCGGATCAGGCTGAGATATTGCCGGAACACCGAGATCACCCGGGCCGCCAGCGCATCGGCCACCTCGTCCGGGCCCGCCGGCTCGGGCAGCCACTCCACCTCGGCGGTGAGATAGGGCTCGGCGGCGTCGTCGATCTCGGCGATGCGGAACCGCCGCCGGCCCACCGTGACGATGTCGAACCCGCCCTCGGCCAGCTCGGTGACCTGCCGCAGCTCGGCGGTGCAGCCGACCTCGTGCAACGTGACGTCGCCGCCGGCCGACCCGGGCCGGCCCGGCGGACCGGCCGGGGCGACCTCCCAGCCGGCCTGGATCGCCACCACCCCGAACTCGCGTGGCGCGCCCTCGGGCAGGCCCACCAGGTGGCGCACCAGCGCCTGGTAGCGCTCCTCGAAGATGTGCAGCGGAAGGACCAGCCCGGGAAAGAGGACGGTCCCGAGAGGGAACACCGGCAGCCGTGCGCTCACGTGATCGAGCGTATCCCCAACGCGCTCGGCCGGCGTGTCCCGGCTCACCGTCCCGGCGTACGGGCGGCTCCGGCCGGTCCGATCGGCGGCGGCCTAGACTCGCAGGCGTGCTGACTCGGATCGACCTGCGCGGCGGGACACCCGACCCGCGCCGCCTGCTGCCCCGTGCCCAGCTCGACGTCTCCGTGGCGGTCGAGCGGATCCGCCCGCTCGTCGAGGCGGTCCGGGAGCATGGCTACCCGGCGATCCGGGAGGCCAGCGAGCGGTTCGACGGTGTCTCGCCGGAGCACCTGCGGGTGCCGGTCGAGGTGATCCGCGCCGCCGAGAGCGAGCTGGACCCGCAGGTCCGCGCCGCGCTGCTGGAGTCGATCACCCGCGCCCGCAGGGTCCACGCCGACCAGCGCCGCACCGACCACACCACCCGGGTGGTGTCCGGCGGCACGGTGACCGAGCGGTGGCTGCCGGTCGACCGGGTCGGCCTCTACGTCCCCGGCGGCCTGGCGATGTATCCGTCGACCGTGGTGATGAACGTGGTCCCGGCCCAGGCGGCCGGGGTCCGGTCGCTCGTGGTGGTGAGCCCGCCGCAGAAGGACAACGACGGCCTCCCGGACCGCCGGGTCCTGGCCGCCTGCGCGCTGCTCGGCGTCGACGAGGTGTACGCCGTCGGCGGCGCCCACGCGGTGGCCATGCTCGCCTACGGCGCGGCCGTCGACCCGGCCGGCGAGCGGCGCTGCGACCCGGTCGACATGATCACCGGCCCGGGCAACATCTGGGTCACCGCCGCCAAGCGGCTGCTGCGCGGCGTGGTCGGCATCGACGCCGAGGCCGGCCCGACCGAGATCGCCGTGCTGGCCGACCACACGGCCGACCCGGCGCACGTGGCCGCCGACCTGATCAGCCAGGCCGAGCACGACCCGCTCGCGGCGAGCGTGCTGGTCACCCCGTCGACGGAGCTGGCCGACGCGGTCGACGCGGAGCTGGCCCGGCAGGTGCCGGCCGCCAAGCACGCCGAGCGGATCGGCACCGCGCTGCGCGGTGAGCAGAGCGGGGTGGTCCTGGTCGACGACCTGGAGGCCGGGCTGCGGGTGGTCGACGCGTACGCGGCCGAGCACCTGGAGATCCAGACCGAAGACGCCCGCGAGTGGGCGCTGCGGGTGCGCAACGCCGGCGCGATCTTCGTGGGCGCCTGGTCGCCGGTGTCGCTCGGCGACTACTGCGCGGGCTCCAACCACGTGCTGCCCACCGGCGGTTGCGCCCGGCACTCCTCCGGGCTGTCCGTGCAGTCCTTCCTGCGCGGCGTGCACCTGGTCGAATACACCGAGGCGGCGTTGCGCGAGGTGGCCCCGCACGTGGTCACCCTGGCCGGTGTCGAGGACCTGCCGGCGCACGGCCAGGCGGTTGGCGTCCGCTTCCCCGGAGGCGTGTCGTGACCACCATCGACGATCTGCCGATCCGCGACGACCTGCGGGGGCGCTCCCCGTACGGCGCGCCGCAGCTCGACGTGCCGGTGCGGCTGAACACCAACGAGAATTCCTACCCGCTGCCCGAGCCGGTGGTCGAGGCGATCGGCAAGGCCGTCGCGGCCGAGCTGCGCGACCTCAACCGCTATCCGGACCGGGACGCCGTGGCGCTCCGCGCCGACCTGGCCGCCTACCTGGGCCACGGGCTCACCGTCGACCACGTGTGGGCGGCCAACGGCTCCAACGAGATCCAGCAGCAACTGCTCCAGGCGTTCGGCGGTCCGGGCCGCACCGCGCTCGGCTTCGCCCCGGCCTACTCCATGCATCCGCTGCTGGCGCTCGGCTCCGGCACCGGTTGGGTCGCCGCCGACCGGGACGCCGACTTCGGGCTGACCGCCGCCGACGCGGTCGCCCAGGTGCGCCGGCACCGGCCGGACGTGGTCTTCCTCTGCTCGCCGAACAACCCGACCGGCACCGCGCTCGACCCGGCCGTGGTCGCCGCCGTGCTCGACGAGACGCCCGGCATGGTGGTGGTGGACGAGGCATACGCGGAGTTCGCCCGCCCCGGCACGGTCAGCGCGCTCGCCGTGCTGCCCGGCCACCCGCGGCTGGTGGTCACCCGCACCATGAGCAAGGCGTTCGGGTTCGCCGGCGGCCGGCTGGGCTACCTGGCCGCGGACCCGGCGGTGGTGGCGGCGGTGCAACTGGTCCGGCTGCCCTACCACCTGTCCGCGCTCACCCAGGCCGCCGCCCGCGCGGCGCTCGGCCGGCGGGACGCCCTGCTCGGCACCGTCACCGCGATCATGGAGCAACGCGACCGGATCGTCGCCGAGCTGCGCGCGCGGGGGCACCGGGTGGCCGACAGCGACGCCAACTTCGTGCTCTTCGCCGTCGGCGGCGACCAGGGCGCCGCCTGGCGTACGCTGCTCGACGCCGGCGTGTTGGTCCGCGACGTCGGCCTGCCCGGCTGGCTGCGGGTGACCGCCGGGACCCCGGCCGAGACCGACGCCTTTCTGTCCGCGATGGAGAAGTTGTCATGAACCGCACCGCCCGGATCGAGCGGGTCACCAACGAGACCAAGGTGCTCGTCGAGATCGACCTCGACGGCACCGGCAAGGCCGACATCGAGACCGGTGTGGGCTTCTACGACCACATGCTCAACCAGATCGCCCGGCACGGCGGCTTCGACCTGACCGTGCACACGGTCGGCGACCTGGAGATCGACGCGCACCACACGATGGAGGACACCGCGCTCGCGCTGGGCGCCGCGTTCGACCGGGCGCTCGGCGACAAGGCCGGCATCCGGCGGTACGGCTCGGCCACCGTCCCGATGGACGAGGTGCTGGTCCGGGCCGCGGTCGACCTGTCCGGGCGGCCGTACGTCGTACACGACGAGCCGGCGCTGTCGCCGTACATCGGGCCGGTCTATCCGACAAGCATGACCCGGCACATCTGGGAGTCGTTCGGCCAGGCGGCCCGGGTGACGTTGCACGTCGACGTGTTGCGGGCGGCCCGGCCGGGCGGCCACCCGGACGCGCACCACGTGGTCGAGGCCCAGTTCAAGGCCGTCTCCCGCGCGCTGCGCGAGGCCACCGCGATCGACCCGCGCAGCGCGGGCGTGGTGCCCAGCACGAAGGGCGCGTTGTAGTCGTGAAGGTGTTGCCGACGCTGCTGCTGATCCTGGCCGGGGTGCTTGTCGGCGGGACATGGTCGCTGCACAAGCAGGGCGCGGCCCGCGCGGCGGTGGTGGTCACCGGCCTGCTGGCGGTGCTGGCCACCGTCGGCGGGGTGCTCTGGCTGCTGCCGGGGGAGGCGTGATGGGCCGGCGGGTGGTGGTGCTCGACTACGGCTCGGGCAACCTGCGCTCGGCCGAACGCGCGCTGGAGCGGGCCGGCGCCGACGTGACGGTCACCGCCGACCTGGCCGCCGCCGCGACCGCCGACGGCCTGGTGGTCCCGGGCGTCGGCGCGTACGCCGCGTGCATGGCCGGCATCGAGGCGCTCGGCGCCGGCCCGGTCATCGCCGAGCGGGTCGCCGCCGGCCGTCCGGTGCTGGGCATCTGCGTCGGGATGCAGGTGCTGTTCGAGCACGGCGACGAGCACGGCGTGGTGACCAAGGGCCTCGGGCTGCTGCCGGGCGGGGTGACGAAGCTGCCCGCCCCGCGCCTGCCGCACATGGGCTGGAACACCGTGCACGCGCCGGCGGGTTCGGTGCTCTTCGCCGGCCTGCCGGCGGACGCCCGGTTCTACTTCGTCCACTCCTACGGGGTGACCGACACCGCCGGGCTGGCCGCCGCCGGCGCGACGGTCACCACCGCCGAGCACGGCGCCGACTTCGTCGCCGGGGTGGAGCGGGGCGCCCTGTCGGCGGCCCAGTTCCACCCGGAGAAGTCGGCCGACACCGGCGCCGCGTTGCTGCGTAACTGGTTGGGCGCACTTGAGTAAGGAGCGGGCCCGCCGCCGGGCGGCCCGCGAGGCCGACCAGCAGCGGGCGCGCGCCGCCCGGGCCCGCCGGGTGGCGCGCCGGGAGCGACGCCGGTCGGTGGTACGCCGGCTGACGCCGCGGCTGCGCCGGGGGCGCACCGGTCGGCTGCGCCGGCACAGCCGGGGTGAGCGGGCGGCCGTCGTGCTGCTCACCGGCTTCGCGGTGGCCGGCATCTGGAGTTTCGTCGACGATCTCGCCCTGCGCCTGGCGTTGGTCGTGTTGTTGCTGTTGGTCCTGCCGGCGATCGTGGTGATCGCGCTGGACCGTCGTTGAGCATGCGAGGAGACAACCGTTGAGCCTTGACCTGTTGCCCGCCGTGGACGTCGCCGACGGCCAGGCCGTCCGGCTCGTGCAGGGCGCCGCCGGCAGCGAGACCGCCTACGGCGACCCGCTGGAGGCGGCCCTCGCCTGGCAGTCCGACGGCGCCGAGTGGATCCACCTGGTCGACCTGGACGCCGCGTTCGGCCGGGGCTCCAACGCCGAGCTGCTCGCCGAGGTGGTCGGCAAGCTCGACGTCAAGGTGGAACTGTCCGGGGGGATCCGGGACGACGGGTCGCTGCGGGCGGCGTTGGGCACCGGGGCGGCCCGGGTCAACATCGGCACCGCCGCCCTCGAGGATCCCGAGTGGTGCGACCGGATCTGCGGCGAGTACGGCGACCGGGTGGCGATCGGGCTGGACGTGCGGGGTCGTACCCTCTCCGCGCGTGGCTGGACCCGCGACGGCGGTGACCTCTACGAGGTGCTGGCCCGGCTGGACGCCGCCGGCGCGGCGCGGTACGTGGTGACCGACATCACCAAGGACGGCACGATGCGCGGTCCGAACCTGGACCTGCTGCGCGAGGTGTGCGCCCGCACCGACGCCCCGGTGATCGCCTCCGGCGGGGTGTCCACCCTCGACGACCTGCGGGCGCTGGCCACGCTGGAGCCGGTCGGGGTGGAGGGTGTGATCGCCGGTAAGGCGCTGTACGCCGGCGCGTTCACCGTCGCGGAGGCGCTCGCCACGTTGCGGGCCGGCGCGTGACCGTCGGAATGGGCGGGTCGGTCGGCGATCTCGGCGGCCCGGGCGGGCCGGTCGACGATCTGGACGGGCCGGTCGGCGGCCCGGGCGGTTCGGTCGGGGGCCTGGGCGGGTCGCCGGTCGACGGCGTGGGGGAGTCGCCGCTCGACGACGCGGTGGTGACCCGGCTCGGCTCGGGCGGCCCGTGGGAGGCGCTCTACGGTTACTCCCGGGTGGTCCGGGCCGGCGCGCTGGCGATCACCGCCGGTTGCACCTCCACGGTCGACGGCCGGGTGGCGCACGTGGGGGACGCGGCGGCGCAGACCGCGCAGGCGATCCGGATCGGCCTGGACGCGCTCGCCGAGGTGGGCGCCCGGCCGGCCGACGTGGTGCGGACCCGGATGTACGTGACCGACCGGCTCTACGTCGACGAGGTGGGCCGGGCGCACAACGCGGTGTTCGGGCCGGTCCGTCCGGTGGCGACCATGGTGGTCGTGGCCGGCCTGCTGGACCCGGAGCACCTGGTGGAGATCGAGCTGGAGGCACACCTCCCCCCTCGCTGACCCGGACCGACGTCCGCTCCGCGCTGTTTCACGGAAAGTGGGCCTGTCCGAGCCCGGATGAACCCACTTTCCGAGAAAGAGGGGCCCGCCGGTGTGAGGGCGGGCACGACTGGGGGCTATTAAGTCGTGTGCAACTTGATTGTGCGCTACGGTTCAACCTGTGACCGATGATCTGGTGCTGCGCCGGCAGGTGTGCTTCGCCCTCTACGCGGCGTCGCGCGCCCTGACCGACGTCTACCGGCCCATCCTCGACGAGCACGGCCTGACCTACCCGCAGTATCTGGTGCTGCTGGTGCTCTGGGAGCGCGGCGACGACGCCCCCACGGTCTCCGAGCTCGGCGCGCGGCTCCGGCTCGACTCCGGCACGCTCTCCCCGCTGCTCAAGCGGCTGGAGGCGGCCGGCCTGGTGGTGCGCACCCGCTCGGCGACCGATGAGCGCCGGGTCGAGGTGGGCCTCACCGGCCAGGGCCGGGCCCTGCGGGAGCGGATGGACGAGGTGCCGATGCGGGTGGCCCGGGCCACCGGCCTCACCGAGACCGAGCTGGTCGGCCTCCGCGACACCCTCACCCGGGTCACCGAGACGATCCACCGACAGAAGGAGCAGTGACCATGCAGGTCCTCTACACCGCGTCCGCCAAGGCCACCGGCGACGGCCGCGACGGCCACGTCCGCACCTCCGACGGCACCGTGGAGCTGGATCTCGCCGTACCCAAGGAGATGGGCGGCGCCGGCGGCGCGGCCAACCCCGAGCAGCTCTTCGCCGCCGGCTACGCGGCGTGCTTCCACTCCGCGCTGCGCGTCGTGGCCCGCCAGGCCAAGGCGGACGTCTCCGGTTCGGTCGTCGAGGCCGAGGTGGGCATCGGCCCGAACGGCAGCGGCGGCTACGGCCTGACCGTGACCCTCGTGGTGGACCTGCCCGCGGTCGAGCGTCCGGCCGCCGAGAAGCTCGTCGAGGCGGCCCACCAGGTCTGCCCCTACTCGAACGCGACCCGCGGCAACATCGAGGTCACGCCGACCGTCCGGGAAGCGGCATGAGCGGCGTGAACCGCGAGATCCACCTGGCGTCCCGTCCCGAGGGCTGGCCGACCGCCGACAACTTCCGGCTGGTCACCACCGACGTGCCGACGCCGGGACCGGGTCAGGTCGTGGTCCGCAACCAGTTCATGTCCGTCGACCCGTACATGCGGGGGCGGATGAACGACGCCAAGTCGTACGTGCCGCCGTTCGCGCTCGACGCCCCGCTCGACGGCGCGGCGATCGGTGCGGTGGTGGCCGGCGAGGCCGGCGGCGTCAAGCCCGGCGACGTGGTGCTGCACGGTCTCGGCTGGCGCGAGTACGCGCTCGTCGACGCCAGGTCGGCGCGCAAGGTCGATCCCGGGGTCGCCCCGGTCAGCGCCTACCTGAGCGTGCTCGGCATGACCGGGCTGACCGCGTACGCCGGGCTGCTCGACGTGGCCGCGATGAAGCCGGGGGAGACGGTCTTCGTCTCCGGCGCGGCCGGCGCGGTGGGCAGCATGGTGGGGCAGATCGCGAAGCTGCGCGGCGCCGGCCGGGTGATCGGCAGCGCCGGCTCCCGGGCGAAGGTCGAGCGGCTGGCCGCGCTCGGTTTCGACGCGGCCTTCAACTACCACGACGGGCCGGTGTACGAGCAGCTCAAGGCCGCCGCCCCGGACGGCGTCGACGTGTATTTCGACAACGTCGGCTCGGACCACCTGGAGGCCGCGATCGGGGCGATGAACCTGCACGGCCGGGCCGCGATCTGCGGCATGATCGCCCAGTACAACTCGGCCGAGCCGCCGGCCGCCCCGCGCAACCTGGCGCTGGTGATCGGCAAGCGGCTGACCCTGCGCGGCTTCCTCGTCGGTGACCACGGTCACCTGCGCGACCAGTTCGTCCAGGAGGTGGCCGGCTGGTTGCGCGAGGGCCGGCTGTCCTACGACGAGACCGTGGTCGACGGCATCGAGGCGGCGCCGGAGGCGTTCCTCGGCCTGATGCGCGGCGAGAACCTCGGCAAGATGCTCGTCCGCCTCTGACCGGCCCGCGCGGTGGCGGTGTCCGGCCGCACCGGCCGGTCGCCGCCACCGTCGCGTTGGCTAGGCTTTCGGGCATGACGGTGGCGGTACGGGTCATCCCGTGTCTGGACGTGGACGCCGGGCGGGTGGTCAAGGGCGTCAACTTCGTCGACCTGCGCGACGCCGGCGACCCGGTGGAGCTGGCGGCGGCGTACGACCGGGCCGGCGCGGACGAGCTGACGTTCCTCGACGTGACCGCGTCGTCGAGCGACCGCGGCACCATGCTCGACGTGGTCCGGCGCACCGCCGAGTCGGTCTTCATCCCGCTCACCGTGGGCGGCGGCATCCGCCGGGTCGAGGACGTGGACACGTTGCTGCGGGCCGGGGCGGACAAGGTCGGGGTGAACACCGCGGCCATCGCCCGGCCGGAGCTGATCGCCGAGATCGCCGACCGGTTCGGCCGGCAGGTGCTGGTGCTCTCGCTCGACGTGCGGCGCGCCCCGGCGGGGGTCGCGCCGAGCGGTTTCGAGGTGACCACGCACGGCGGGCGGCGGGGCGCCGGCCTGGACGCGGTCGAGTGGGCCGCGCGCGGCGCCGAGCTGGGCGCGGGCGAGATCCTGCTCAACTCGATGGACGCCGACGGCACCAAGGCCGGGTTCGACCTGCCGCTGATCCAGGCGGTGCGCGGCGTGGTCGACGTGCCGGTGATCGCCAGCGGTGGCGCGGGCGCGGTGGCGCACTTCCCGCCGGCCGTCGGCGCGGGCGCCGACGCGGTGCTCGCGGCAAGCGTCTTCCACTTCGGCGAGCTGACCGTCGGCGAGGTCAAGGACGCGCTGCGCGGGGCCGGGCACCCGGTGCGCTGACCCGGGACGGCCGGCGGTCAGGGCCGGCCGGAGCGTCCCTCGGGGGACCGGCGGGGCATCGGGATGGACCGGACCACATATTCCTGCACGGCCGCCGCGTGGTCGTCCTCGTCGAGCTGCCACTCGGACTCGCCGGGCGGGTGCCGGCGGGTCAGCACGCCCTGCACGGTGTCGACGGTGGTGCCCAGCCCGGCGCTGGGCCGGGTGCGCCAGAGCCGTTCACCGTCCGGGGTGACCCGGAACCAGCCGTCGGAGACGCTGACCAGGCCGGCCCCGACGAGCCGGCGGACCGCCCCCTCGACCTCGTGCCGCTCCGGGATGGCCTGGTTGAGGTGGTCGGCGGTGGAGAGGACGTCGGTGAGGCGTACCCCCTCGGGGCGGCGTGTGGCGGCGGCCCGGCGGTGCCGGCCGGCGCCGCTCGCGATGACCAACGCGACGAAGATCCAGGCGTCGCTCCAACGCCATCCGTTCTCCCCCATGCACGCATGATGCCCGCCCGCGACGCCGGAGGAAACACCCGTTTTTCGCCGGCGCGCGTCGTTGCAGCTCAGAACCGGTGAAGCGGATTCGCCCGGTGGCGGTGGGCCGGACGCTGCTCACGCAGCGTAGGCGGTGACCGGTCGGGGTGGCATCGCGAAGATCGGGATGAACAGTTGGGCGAGCGGCCCGATGGCCAGCGCGTAGGCCACGGTGCCGAGGCCGACCGTCCCGCCGAGCAGCCAGCCGAGGCTCAGCACGGTCACCTCGATGGTGGTCCGGACCAGCCGGAGCGACAGCCGGGGGTGGCGGGCGGTGAAGCCGGTCATCAGGCCGTCGCGTGGCCCGGGGCCGAGACCGGCGCCCAGGTAGAGCCCGGTGGCGGCGCCGTTGGCGACGATGCCGGTGACCAGCAGCGCGGCGCGCGCCGGCAGGCCGTCGCCCGGTGGCAGCACGGCCAGGGTGGCGTCGACGACCAGCCCGATCACCACGACGTTGCTGATGGTGCCGAGGCCGGGCCGCTGCCGCAGCGGGATCCAGAGCAGCAGCACCACCGCGCCGACGGCGATGGTGACGGTGCCGAAGGAGAGGCCGGTCTGTCGGGCGAGCCCCTGGTGGAACACGTCCCACGGGTCCAGTCCGAGCCCGGAACGGACCATCAGCGCCATGCTGACCCCGTAGACGGCCAGGCCGGCGTAGAGCTGGGTGAGCCGCCGCACGGGCCGGTGCCGGAGATTGCCAAGCTGTGCCATGCATGCCACCCTAGGTGCCAATCGAGGGCGATCCAGAGGCCAATCGTGGAGGTGTGGCCCATGACCAGTCAGGTGCGCGGTGTCCAATTGGCGCGGTTGCTCGGTCAGTGGCACGCCCTGCCGGGCCGCCGCCGCAGCCCCGACTACGTGGCGCTGGCCGCCGCCGTCCGTGGCCTGCTGGCCGACGCCCGCCTCCCGCTCGGGATCCGCCTGCCGGCCGAACGGGAACTGGCCGAGGCGCTGCGAATCAGCCGGACCACCGTCACGGCCGCGTACCGCGAACTGCGGGAGACCGGCCACCTGGCCAGCCGGCGCGGCGCCGGGAGCTGGACCATGCTGCCGGGCACCCACCGGGTGGCCAGCACCGGCCTGTGGACGCCGCTCGACGACCGGGAGATGATCGACCTCGGCGTGGCCGCGCTGGCCGCCCCGCCGCAGCTCGTCCCCGCCGCCCGGGCGGCGGCCGAGGACCTGCCGCGCTACCTCGGCGGCGCCGGCTACCACCCGACCGGCATCATCGAGCTGCGCGAGGCGGTGGCCCGCGGGTACACCGAGCGGGGGCTGGCCACCAGCCCCGAGCAGATCATGGTCACCAGCGGCACCCAGCACGCGCTCGACCTGGTGCTACGCCTGGCCCTGTCGCCCGGCGGCGCGGTGCTCGTGGAGTCGCCCACCTACCCCAACGCGCTCGCCGCGCTCGCCGCCCGGCGGGCCCGGATCACCACCCACGGGCTCTCCGACGACGGTTGGGACGCCGACCTGCTGCTCGGCAGCCTCCGGCAGACCCGGCCGAAGCTCGCGTACGTGATTCCGGAGTTCCACAACCCGACCGGCCACCTGATGGCGGCCGACCTGCGGGAGCGGCTGGTCGGCGCGGCCCACGCGGCCGGCACCGACCTGGTGGTCGACGAGTCCTTCGTCGACCTACCACTGGACGGCACGCCGCTGCCGCCGCCGGTGGCGGTCTTCGACAGGCACTCCCGGGTGATCAGCATCGGCGGGATGAGCAAGCCCTACTGGGGTGGACTGCGGATCGGCTGGGTGCGCGCCTCGGCACCCCAGGTGCAGCGGCTGGCCGCGGCCCGGGTCGGGGTGGACATGGCCAGCCCGGTGCTCGACCAGCTCGTCGCGGTGCACCTGCTCACCCAGGCCCCGACCATCGTCGCGGCCCGCCGCGCGCAGCTCGCCGCCCAACGGGACGCCCTGGTCGCCGCGCTCGCCGACCGCCTGCCCGAGTGGCGGGTCACCGTGCCGCGCGGCGGCGTCACGCTCTGGGCCGAGCTGGACGGCCCGATCTCCAGCGCGCTGGCCCGGGCCGCCGAGGAGGTCGGCGTACGGCTGGCGCCCGGCCCCCGGTTCGGCCTGGACGGGACGCTGGAGCGGTTCCTGCGGCTGCCCTTCACCCTGCCCGCCACCGAGCTGGTGGAGGCGGTCGGGCGGCTCGCCGCCGTCCGCTACGACCTGGACCGGGCCGGCCGCCCGCAGTGGCGGGAGCCGAGCGTCATCGCCTGACGCCCGTTCCGGTGGCGATCGGTGGAACCGGGCCACCGGCTCGGCGGGTGCCCGCAGACTGCCCGGGTGGGAGACTCCGCCGGTGTCCGGTCGTCGCGCGCCGTGCGGGCCGGCGCGCCGGGCTCCCGGACCACCCGGCTGGAACTCTTCTACGACCTGGTCTTCGTCTTCGCGTTCCTCAGCGTCACCACGCTCACCGCCTCCGAACTCACCCCGATCAACCTCTGCCGCTTCCTGCTGGTGCTGGCGCTGCTGTGGTGGTCGTGGACCGGCTTCGCCGGGATGGGCAACGCGATCCGCGCCGACCAGGGCGTGCTGCCGCTCGTCGGCTTCGTCACCGTGGCGGCGACGTTCCTGCTGGTGCTCAGTGTCCCCGGCGCGTTCGTGGACCGTCCCGGCGGGCTGCCCGGCCCGCTCGTCTTCGCCGGCTGCTACTTCGTGATCCGGGTGGCCCAGCTCACCGTCTTCGGCTGGGTGGACCGCGCCGACCCGGTCCGCCGTCAACGGTTCCTCCTGCGTGCCTCGGTCCCGGCCGTGGCCACCGCGCTGCTGCTGGTCGCCGGCACGGTGCCGGCCCGGGTGCCGCAGGAGCGGTTCGCGGTGGCGCTTCAACTGGCGCTCTGGACGCTCGCGGTGCTTGTCGAGTACGTGGTCGGGTCCACCCTGGCCCGGCTCTGGTGGGTGGTGGTCTCGGCCGGGCACTGGGCGGAACGGCACGCGCTGATGGTGCTCGTCGCGCTCGGCGAGTCGATCATCGCGCTGGGGCTCGGCCCGAAACGCGGGCTGCCGCTGACCGGGCCGGTGGCGGTGGCCGCGCTGCTCGGCATCCTGATCGTGGCGGCGCTCTGGTGGGTCTACTTCGACACGCTGGCGTTCGCGCTGGAACAGGCGCTGCACCACGCCCGGGACCAGGCCGCCCGGCTGCGGCTGGCCCGCGCGGTCTACACGTTCCTGCACCTGCCGCTGGTCGCCGGCGTCATCCTCTACGCGCTCGGTCTGAAGGACCTGCTGGCCGAGGTCGCCGACCCGCCGACCCCGCACTGGGGCTGGCCGCTCGGCGACTTCTGGGGCGGCGTCATCTTCGGCGGCGTGGCGCTCTACCTGCTCAGCATCGCCGGGTGTTGGTGGCTGGCGGTGCGCGAGGTGCACCGGCCGCTGCTGGTCACCGTGGCGGCGCTCGCCGCGGCGGGCCCGGTCGCGTTCCGGATCCCGGAGGTGGTCGCGCTGGGCGTGCTGGGGGTGCTCACCGGCGCCGGCGTGGCCTGGGAGACGCGCAGCGAGGACGGCCGCCGGCGCCGGGTGCGCCGGCTCGCCCTGGAGGAGCAACTCGCCGCCGAGGCCGAGCAGAGCCGGTGGCGACGGCGGCACCTGTGACGCTCGGCGCCGTTGCGCGCGGGCCGTGCCCCGGGACGGTGGGGCACGGCCCGCGCGGCGTCCGGGGGCGCGTCACAACTCGGCGAGCGTGCCCTCGTACATCTTGTCGATCTCGCCGGCGAAGTTGGTCTCGACGCTGCGGCGCTTGATCTTCAGCGACGGGGTGACCTCGCCGTCGGCGATGGTCAGGTCACGGGGGAGGATCGTCACCTTCTTGATCGTCTCCCAGCGGTTGAGCTTGGCGTTCAGCTCGGCCACGTAGCCCTCGACCATCGCCTGCGCCTCCGGCGAGGTGACGATCGCGGTGTAGTCCCGCCCCTCCAGCGGCGTGCCGGCGGCCCAGGCCCGGATCGCGTCCGGGTCCAGGGTGACGAGCATCGTGCAGTAGTTGCGGGCCTGCCCGATCACCACCGCCTGCGAGGTGTAGGGGCAGACCGCCTTGAACACGCCCTCGATGTGCGACGGCGCGACGTATTTGCCGCCGGACGTCTTGACCAGGTCCTTCTTCCGGTCGGTGATGCGCAGGTAGCCGTCGTCGTCGAGCGTGCCGATGTCGCCGGTGCGGAAGAAACCGTCCTCGGTGAACGCCTCCGCGGTCTCCTCGGGCAGGTTGTGGTAGCCGCGCATCACCGGACGGCCGCGGAGCAGGACCTCGCCGTCGGTGTCGATCCGGCACTCCAGGTCGCCCATGGCGCGACCCACGCTGCCGATCTTGAGCCCGTCGGGCGGGTTGACGAACGCGCCGGCGCTGGTCTCGGTCAGGCCGTACCCCTCGGAGATGGGCAGGTTCGCGGCGGCGAAGAAGGTGGCGATCTCCTGGCTCAGCGGCGCCGCGCCGGAGACCAGCACCCGCATCCGGCCGCCGAGCCGGGCCTGGAGCTTGCTGAAGACCAGCTTCTCGGCCAGCCCGTACTTCAGACGCAGTCCGGTCGGGACCGGCTTGCCGGCCTGCTCCAGCGCGACCTTCTCCTTGCCGACCGCGACGCCCCAGGCGAAGATCTTCGCCTTCGCGCCGCCGGCGCCCTGCGCCGTGGTCACCGCCTTGTTGTAGACCTTCTCGAAGACCCGGGGCGCGCCGCACATCAACGTCGGCCGGACCACGGCCAGCAACTCGACCAGCTTGTCCACCCGGCCGTCGACGTAGGTGGGCAGCCCGACGTGGGTGGCGCCGCAGAGCAACGTCTTGCCGAACGAGTGGGACAGCGGCAGCCACAGGTATTGCAGGTCGTCGACGCGCAGCAGGCCCAGCTCGGCCTGCGCCACCCCCTCCCAGCACCAGCCACCGTGCAGCAGCTCCACACCCTTGGGCCGGCCGGTGGTGCCCGAGGTGTAGATCAGGGTGGCCAGGTGGTCCGGTCCGATGGCGGTGACAAGCGTGTCGATCAGGCCGGGCTCGGCCGCGAGCGCCGCCGCCCCGCGTTCCTCCAGCTCGGCCAGGGTGAGCTGGGGGACGCCGGCCGCCGGGTCGGCCGTCCCGTCGAGGAGCACCACGTGGGTCAGCGCCGGCAACTCCGCACCGGCGATCTTCGCCGCCTGGTCCGGGTCCTCCGCGAACAGCACGCGCGAGCCGGAGTCGGCGAGGATGTAGACCGCGTCCTCGGGCTCGGTGGTGGGGTAGACGGTGGTGGTGGCCCCGCCGGCACACATGATGCCGAAGTCGGCGAGCACCCACTCCAGCCGTGTGTTGGCCAGGATCGCCACCGGGTCCTCAAGGCCCACACCGAGCCCGTGCAGCCCGGCCGCGATCGCCTTGGCGCGCTGCCCGACCTGCTCCCACGTCAACCAGACCGGGCCCGAGCCGTCCTGGGCGGGGTGGGCGAACGCGTGCCGGTCGGGGGAGTCCGCCACGCGCTTGAGGAACATGTCCGGTACGGATCGGTACGGTATGTCGAGAGCCATCGTTGGCGCCGCCTTCGGGGTGGAGGGGCGTGACGGGGGTCACGCCGATCTGCGGTTACCGAAGGGTATTGCCTGTACCGGGGCAGCGGCTAGCCCCGGGATCAGGTGTAGCGGGCGGCGGCGCGGGACCAGTCGTACGTGGCCCGGACCCAGTCCCGCCGGGTCGCCAGGAACGCGCGCAGCCCGTCGTCGGCCCCGACGGCAAGCGCCGCGTCCCGTTCCGCGTACGCCGCGAGCGCCGCGTTGAACCGGGCCGCCGCCGCGGCGAGCGCCGCCTCCTCGCCCTGCCCCGTCTCGCCGGCGATCGTGGTGACCAGGTTGTGCGTCGCCGGAGTGTCGCCGCGTTCCTTGGCGTAGGAGAACAGGTCGTTGCACCAGCAGACCAGGTCGGTGGCGAGCGCGTCCAGCACGGCCAGCGCCGGATCGGCCCGGTGGGCCGGCCCGGATCGCGCCGGATGGGTCAGGTCGGTCACCGTGAAGCTGGGCCGCACGCCGCCGGTGTGCCGGCGCATCTGCACGTACTCGGCCACCCCGGGCACCCGGTGACGTTCCCGGTTGGCCGCCTCCCAGAGCAGCGCCAGCAGGTATTCCCGCAACTGGCTGACCAGGCGCAACAGCAGCGCGGGCCGCTGCGCCTCGCGGGCCCGCCGGCACAGGTCGTGCAGGGCCACGGCGAGCGGATTCCCGCCGGCCGGGCCGGACGGGGTCGGGTCGCCGAGCCGGTCGAGCACGGTCAGCAACGCCGCCACGGTGGGCGCGAGCCGGACCGGGTCGGTGCCGAGCCCGTCGTCGTCGCAGGCGTCGTCCACCACGAACAGCCAGTTGATCAGGTCGGTGAGCAGGCGCAGGCCGCCGGGGGACGCCTCCGGGCAGGCCCGCCCGGCCAGCTCGGCGGCGTGCGCGCCGGCCAGTCGGCGCTGCCCGGCCGGGTCGTCGACCAGGCCGAGGTCACGGACCCAGCCGGCGCTCTCCCCGGCGACCCGTTCGACGGCGGGGTGTCGCCGCGCCGGAAAGGGCGGCACGTGCAGTGCGGAGAGCGCGAAGCCACGCATCCGTGTCTCCTGTCCGCCTCCCGGGCGGCCGGGTGGCGGGCAGGAGCGTACGGCAGAAACGGATCGATGAGCATTGTTGGAGATGCAATTTTCACCATAGGTCGGTCACCGGCCGCCTACCCTGGGTCACAGGCCCAGTTCGGCGGCGCGTAGGCGCTGTGCGGCCTCGGTCGGACCGTCCACCTGGACCCGGGCCACCCGCTGCCGGCCGGTCAGGAACAGGACGAGCTCCCCCGGCGCGCCCACCAGGCGCAGCCGTGCGCCGCCGCGCCCGGCCCGCACCTCGCCGTGCCCGGGCGCCTGCACCAGCACCTCGGCCGGGAAACGCCGCAGCGCCATCCGGGCCAGCAGGGCGACCCGCTTCCACAGCACCGCCTGCTGCCCGGCCGGGAGGTCGCGTGGACGCCAGTCGGACCGGGCCCGGCGCACGTCCTCGTGGTGGATGAAGAACTCCATGCCGTTCGCCAGCTCGTCGGTGAGCGGGTTGCTCGCCGGGCTCCACACCGGCGGGCGGCGGACCCGGGCGACCAGGTCGGCGTACGGGCCGGCGGCGATCCGGCGACGGACCGCCTCGCCGTAGCCGCGCAGCGGCGGCAGCAGGAGCCCGCCGGCCGCGTCCGGCCGGCGCTCCCGCACCAGCAGGTGCGCCGCCAGGTCACGGGTGGTCCATCCCTCGTTGACCGTCGGCGCGTCCGGTCCCAGTTCCAGCATCAGGTCGGCGAGCGCCTCGCGCTCCGCTCGGGCGTACCGCGGCATGGCCCGATCGTAGGCCCCACCGCGCGGATCGGCGCGCGGTAACCGCGCGGCGGGCGGCGACCGGCCGGACACCGCCCGCCGTGGTCGGTGGTCCGTGGGAACGTGACGGCGGACATATCCGCGCGGGTCGGCGGCGGTGGCGGCGAGCGGTAAGGATGGGGGAGAAAATTGCGGCTTACGGCGGGGGCGAGCGTGGCGAGCGGGACAAGTCGGGACATCCTCGGCAGAGGGATGCGGGTGCTCGGCCAGGCGATCCGGGAGCAACCCCGGATCTTCGCGGTGGCGGTCACCGGCAGCGTGCTCTTCGGCGTCCTCGTGATCGCCAGCGCGTACGTGATCGGCGCGGTGGTCGGCGAGGTGGTGGTGCCCGCGGTCGAGCGCGGTGAGGTGGCCACCAGCGCGCTCGCGCTGGCCGCGGCGGCGCTGTTCGGGATCAGCGTGCTGCGGGTGGTCGGCATCTTCGGCCGGCGGCTCGGCGCCGGCTACATGCAGTACCGGCTCCAGGCCGCCTACCGCCGCCGGGTCACCCGCCGCTACCTGGACCTGCCGCTGGCCTGGCACCACCGCAACTCCACCGGCACACTGCTGTCCAACGCCAACTCCGACGTCGAGGCCGCCTGGTATCCGATCGCGCCGCTGCCGTTCGCGGTCGGCACGCTCGTGATGCTCGTCGGCGCGGTGGCCTCGCTGTTCCTCACCGACTGGGCGCTGGCCCTGGTCGGCCTGGCGGTCTTCCCGGCGCTGTTCGCGCTCAACGTGGTCTACTCCCGCCGGATGGCCCCCCGCCAGGCCCGCGCCCAGCGGCTGCGGGCCGAGGTCAGCGGCATCGCCCACGAGAGCTTCGACGGCGCGCTCGTGGTCAAGACCATGGGCCGCGAGTCGCAGGAGACCGCCCGCTTCGCCGCCCGCGCCGGTGAGCTGCGCGACGCGCTCATCGCGGTCGGGAAACTGCGCGGCGTCTTCGACCCGATGCTGGAGACCCTGCCCAGCCTCGGCACGCTGGCCGTGCTGGTGGTCGGCGCGGTCCGGCTGAGGCAGGGCGCGATCGACGTCACCGAGCTGGTCAGCGTCGCCTTCCTCTTCACCGTGCTCGCCTTCCCGGTGCGGGCCATCGGCTGGGTGCTGGCCGAGCTGCCGCGCAGCGTCGCCGGCTGGGACCGGGTCCGCCGGGTGCTCGACTCCACGGGCGAGATGCCGTACGGCGACGTGACGCTCGACCCGGCCACCCGGACGCCTGCCACGCTGGGCTTCACCGACGTCCACTTCGGCTACGAGCCGGCCGAGGCGCACCTGCCCGGCACCGAGGTGCTCGGCGCGGTGACGTTCACCGTGCCGGCCGGCAAGACGGTCGCGCTGGTCGGGCCGACCGGCGCCGGCAAGTCCACCATCGCGTCGCTTGCCGTACGCCTGGTCGACCCGCGCTCCGGCCGGGTCGCCCTGGACGGCGTGGACGTGCGCGAGCTGACCGCCGCCTCGCTCGCCGCCACGGTGGCGCTCGTCGCCCAGGTGCCGTTCGTCTTCGACGACACCGTCCGGGCCAACATCACGCTCGACCGGGCCGGCATCGGCGACGACGAGGTGTGGGCGGCGCTGCGGCTGGCCGAGGCGGACGGATTCGTCGCCGCCCTGCCGGACGGGCTGGACACCATGGTCGGCGAGCGGGGCACGTCGCTCTCCGGCGGTCAGCGACAGCGGCTCACGCTGGCCCGGGCGCTCGCCGGGCGGCCCCGCCTGCTGGTGCTCGACGACGCCACGAGCGCCGTCGACCCGCGCGTCGAGGCCGCCATCCTGGCCGGCCTGCGCGCCCCCACGGGTGGGGGCGCGCAGGCGTCGATCCTGGTGGTGGCCTACCGGCGGGCCACCATCGCGCTCGCCGACGAGGTGATCTACGTCGAGCAGGGCCGGGTGGTCGCCCGCGGCACCCACCCCGAGCTGCTGGCCACCGTGCCCGGTTACGCCGACCTGGTCACCGCGTACGAGCAGGCCGAGCAGGAGCGCGAGCAGAACCGGACGTACGACGAGGTCACGCCGGTGCCCTCCGGCCTGGAGATGGAGGTGGACCGGTGACTGTCGCTGCCGAGGCGCGGACCGAGACGACCTGGGGGACGCTGCGGCGAGGGCTGGCGCTCTCCCCGGAGCTGAAGACCGGGCTCGCCGCCACGCTGGCGCTGGCGCTGGTCTACATGGTCGGCCGGGTGGCCGTGCCGGTGGCGGTGCAGCGCGGCATCGACCACGGCATCGTCGGCGGGCTCGACCTGGACGTCATCTCCCTGACCGTGGCGGTCACCGTCGCGGTGCTGGTGGTCACCACCACCTGCGGCTACCTGATGATGCGCCGGCTGTTCACGGTCAGCGAGACCGCCCTGGCCGGCGTGCGCACCCGCGCGTTCCGGCACGTGCACGACCTGTCCATGCTGCACCAGCAGTCCGAGCGGCGCGGGTCGCTCGTCTCCCGGGTCACCAGCGACGTCGACCAGATCACCCAGTTCCTCCAGTGGGGCGGCGTGATCCTCGTCGTCAACCTGGGCCAACTGGTGGTCACCACCGCGGTGATGCTCGCGTACTCCTGGCAGTTGACGCTCGTGGTGCTCGTGGCGTTCGCGCCCGCGGTGCTCATCATCCGGCAGCTCCAGCGGCGGCTCGCCGGCGCGTACGGGCTGGTCCGGCAGCGGACCGGCACGCTGCTCGGCGCGATCGGCGAGAGCGTCGTGGGCGCGCCGGTGATCCGGGCGTACGGGATCGCCGGGCGCACCGCCCGGCGGCTGGACGCGGCGATCGACGGGCAACGGGTGGCCCAGCAGCGGGCGATCCGGATCAGCATCCTGGGCAGCTCGGTCGGCGAGCTGGCCGCCGGCCTGGCGCTGGCCGGCGTGGTGGTGGTCGGGGTGAGCCTCGGCGTCGACCGCACGTTGTCGGTCGGCCAGCTCACCGCGTTCCTGTTCCTGGTCACGCTCTTCATCCAGCCGGTGCAGATCGCCACCGAGGTGCTCAACGAGGCGCAGAACGCGATCGCCGGCTGGCGCCGGGTGCTCGACGTGCTGGACGTCGAACCGGACGTCGCCGACCCGGGCGAGCAGGGCCGGGAGCTGCCCGGCGGTCCGCTCGACGTCCGCTTCGCCGGCGTGACGTTCGCCTACCCGGGCGGGCCGCCGGTGCTGCACGACGTGACGCTCGACATCCCGGCGAAGAGCCGGGTGGCCGTGGTGGGCGAGACCGGCAGCGGCAAGACCACGTTCGCCAAGCTGCTCACCCGGCTGATGGACCCGACCGAGGGCGAGGTGCTGCTCTCCGGCGTCGACCTGCGCCAGGTGCGCTTCGACTCGCTGCGCGCCCGGGTGGTGATGGTGCCGCAGGACGGTTTCCTGTTCGACACCACGGTCGGGGAGAACGTCCGCTTCGCCCGGCCGGAGCTGACCGACGCGCGGCTCACCGCCGCCTTCACCGAGCTGGGCCTGGCCGACTGGCTGGACGGGTTGCCGGCCGGGCTGGACACCCCGGTCGGGGAGCGGGGCGAGGCGCTCAGCGTCGGCGAGCGGCAGCTCGTGGCGCTCGCCCGCGCGTACGTGGCGGACCCGGACCTGTTGGTGCTGGACGAGGCGACGAGCGCGGTCGACCCGGCCACCGAGGTCCGTCTCCAGCGGACGCTCGACGCGGTCACCCGGGGGCGCACCACGCTCGCCATCGCGCACCGGCTCTCCACCGCCCAGGCGGCCGACGAGGTGATCGTGGTGGACCGGGGCCGGATCGTCCAGCGTGGAGCACACGAGGAGCTGGTCCGCGACACCGACTCGGTCTACGCCCTGCTCTACGCCTCCTGGCTGGAGCAGACCCGCTGACCGGAGCGCTCGTGCCGGCCGGGATCCGTCGTTCAGCTCGCCTCCAGCGGGCCGGTGAGATAGCGCTGCACGGTCGGGCCGATCGTGGCGGCCAGCGTGTCGGGAGACGCGGACGCGACCGGTTCCAGGCGGATCACGTAGCGCATCATTGCCAGGCCGGCGATCTGGGTGGCGACAAGCGCGCCCCGCAGCGGCGCCTCGGCCGGGTCCAGGTCGAGCTGGTCGAGGACCCGGCGCAGGATCTGGGTGGTCAGGAACTCGCGCAGCAGGCGGGCGGTCCACTGGTTGCTCACCGCGGAACGCAGCAGGGCCACCGCGGCGGCGCCGACGGGGGAGTCCCACACGGCCAGGAACGTGCGGACCAGCCGCTCGCCGACCTCGCCCGCGCCGCCCGCCAGCACCCGCGGCACCAGCTCGGCGGGGTCGATCGGGATCGCCATGGCGGCCCGGAACAGCTCCTCCTTGGCGCCGAAGTAGTGGTGCACGAGCGCCGGGTCCACGCCGGCGGCGGCGGCGACCGCCCGGATCGGGGTGGCGTCGTAGCCGCGTTCGGCGAACGCCGCCCGGGCCGCCGCGAGGATCGCCTCCCGGGTCTCCGGGTTACCCGGCCGCCGCCCGGTGCGCTGCCTGCTCGGCTGGTCGGGACGCGGGCTCATCCGCTGCGCCGGCGCAGCGTCGCGGCGGCCAGCACCAGCGCGACCACCGCCGCCCCGGCCACGATCGCCACGTCGCGCCACATGGTGCCGGTCGGATCGGCGTGCCCGCCGACCTGCTGAAGGGCCTCGACCGCGTACGACAGCGGCAGCACGTCGCTGACCGCCTGGAGCCACCCGGCCATCTGGTCGCGCGGCACGAACAGCCCGCAGAGCAGCAGTTGCGGGGCGACCACCACCGGCATGAACTGCACCGCCTGGAACTCGGTGCGGGCAAACGCCGAGCAGAACAGGCCGAGCGCCACGGCCAGCACCGCGTTCACCCCGGCGATCAGCACGACGAGCCACGGGCTGCCGGCGGTGTCCAGCCCGAACACCAGGTAGGCCACGAGCGAGGCGACCGTGGACTGGAACACCCCGGCCAGGCCGAACGCGATGCCGTAGCCGAAGAGCAGGTCGAGCTTGCCCAGCGGCGTGGTGAGCAACCGCTCCAGCGTGCCGGTGGTGCGCTCGCGGAGCATGGCGATGCTTGTCACCAGGAACATGATGATGAAGGGAAAGAAGCCCAGCATGATCAGCGCGACCCGGTCGAACGTGCTCGGCGCGCCGGGCGGGGTGGGCTGGTCGACGTACATGAAGTAGACGAGCGCGAGCAGCACGGCCGGCACCACGACGAGCAGCGCCACGGTGCGCCGGTCGTGCCGGAGCTGGCGCAGGATCCGCCCGGTCGTGGCGGCCAGGATCCGGACGTTCATGCGGCGTCCTCCTGCTCGGTGTCGCGGATGAGGCGCAGGAACGCCTCCTCCAGGTCGTCCACGCCGGTGGTGGCGCGGACCGCGGCCGGGGTGTCGTCGGCGATCAGCCGGCCCTCGCGGATGAGCAGCAACCGGTCGCAGCGGGCCGCCTCGTCCATCACGTGGCTGGAGACCAGCAGCGTGGTGCCGGCGGCGGCCATGGCGTGGAACCTGGCCCACAGGTCGGCCCGCAACACCGGGTCCTGACCGACCGTGGGTTCGTCGAGGACGACCAGCTCCGGTTCGCCGACCAGGGCGCAGGCGAGCGAGGCGCGGCTGCGCTGGCCGCCGGAGAGCGTGCCGACCAATTGGTCCGCGGCGGCGGCCAGGCCGACGTCGGTGACCGCGCGGTCGGCCTCGGCGCGGCCCCGGCCCTGGAGCACGGCGAAGTAGCGGGCGTTCTCCCGCACCGTGAGGTCGGCGTAGACGCTTGGCGCCTGCGTCAGGTAGCCCACCCGGTGGCGCAGCTCGGCCGAGCCGGCGGGCCGGCCGAGCACGTCGACCGTGCCGCCGTCGATGGTCTGCACGCCGACCACCGCACGCATCAGCGTGGTCTTGCCGCTGCCGCTGGGCCCGAGCAACCCGGTGACCGTGCCCCGGGGCACGTCGCAGCTGATGCCGTGCAGCACCCGCCGTCCGCCCCGGTCGACCACCAGGCCACGGACCGACACCGCGTCGTCCATGTCCGCCTCCGACAATTCATCAACCGATGAAATCAACGCTAGATGAATTTCTCCGGCCGCGCAATGCCGGTTGACTTCGAGTGGACTCGAACTGGGAACCTGGGACCGTGGACATCGGTACCCGGGAGAAGAGCGTCAGCGTCGGCGAGGCCGCCGAGCGGGTCGGCCTGACCACCTACACGCTGCGCTGGTACGAGCAGGAGGGGCTGGTCGCCCCGGTCGGGCGGGACTCCGCCGGACGGCGGCGCTACACCGAGGCGGACGTCAACTGGCTGTTCCTGCTCACCCGACTCCGCCGCACCGGGATGCCGGTGCGCGACATGCGGCGCTACGCCGAACTGGCCCGGCAGGGGGACCGCACGCTCGGCGCGCGGCGGGCGCTGTTCGAGGCGCACCGGGCCCGGGTGCTGGCCCGGATGGCCGAACTGACGGAGGACCTGACCGTCCTCGATCACAAGATCGACGCTTACCGGCGGGCCGAGGAGGAACGGGGCTGACGCCGGCGCGCCGCACACGGTGCCGCCCGTCACCCCGGGGCACGTCGGCGGCGCCGGCGCCGCGTGCGGGAGAATGGTCAACCGTGCCCGCCTCTGACGCGCCGGTGACCGGCGCCCCCGCCCGTCCCGGCGGTGCCCCGGCCCCCGGCCCGGCCCGCCCCTCCCGGCTCGACCCGGCCATCGCGGCCAAGCTCCGGCGCGGCCCGGACGGCCTGGTCGCCGCCGTGGTCCGCGCCCACGACTCCGGCGAGGTGCTGATGGTCGCCTGGATGGACGACGAGGCGCTGCACCGCACGCTCACCACCGGCCGCGCCACCTACTGGTCGCGCAGCCGGGGGGAATACTGGGTCAAGGGCGCCACCTCCGGCCACCACCAGTACGTCCGCGCCGTCGCGCTCGACTGCGACGGCGACGCGCTGCTGCTGAGCGTGGAGCAGGTCGGGGCGGCCTGCCACACCGGGCACCGCACCTGCTTCCACACCGACCTGCCGGTCAGCTCGCCGGAGGCGACCCCGTGACCGGTCGCGATCTCCGCCGACACACCGCGGCCGTCCGGTGAGCGTGCCCGACACCGCCGTGACCGATCCGCCCGCCGTCCGCGGCCGGCGGGAACTGGCGTACGCGCTGCTGCTCTGCCTGGCCGGCGCGGGCCTGGCCGCCTGGGCGGCGACCCGCACCTGGTCGGTGGAGCCGACCACCCGCGGCGCCCTGCCACCGGGGGAGCGGACCCGCACCGGCGCGGAGCTGCTGCCCTGGGTGCCGGCGCTGGCCTACGTCGGGCTGGCCGGCGGCGGCGCGGTGCTGGCGACCCGGGGGCGGCTGCGCCGGCTGCTGGGCGCGCTGCTGGCCGCCGTCGGGCTGGCCGTGACGGTCGGCGGCGGCGTCGGCGTCGGCGAGCCCGGAGTGAGCCGGCACTGGCCGGCGCTGGTGCTGGCGGGCGGGCTGGCCCTGGCGGTCGGTGGGGCGCTGACCGGGTGGCGCGGCGGCGGCTGGCCGGCGATGGGCGCCCGCTACGAGCGGCGGCCGGGGTCGACCGGGCCCGCCGACGCCGATCGGCCGGCGGTCGAGCGGGGCACCCGCGACGCGTGGGACGCGCTCGACCGGGGCGAGGACCCGACGGTCACCTGACCGGCTGGGCCTCGCGCGCGTCGCGGCGCGCCCGGGCCGCGGCCCGGGCGGCGGCCAGCTCGGCGACCAGCCGTTCCAGCTCCCGGCGGTGCTCGGCCCGGGCCCGGTCGGCGCAGACCGCCTCCCAGGCGTTGCCCTGGGCGGTACGGATGCGGCCGTCGCCGGCCACCGCGCGTTCGAGCGTGTGCACCACGCCGACGGCGAGGGAGGCGACGGTGCGGGAGAGGGTGGTCAGTCCGATGCTCTGGTGCGGCCCGTTGGCGTTCATGGTTCACCCCGCGCGAGATCGTTGGTGACGGTCGGTAGCCGCCGTGTCGAGTCTGCCCTGCGACGATGCTGCCGGGCTCACGTTTCGTCGCCGTGAAGCACAGGTCAACGGTCCGGCAGGGGGAGCGACCTGGGCAGAGGCGGAAGTCCTTGACCTTGGTCACAGCGGGCGGACGCCGCCATGCGGCCCGGAGCCGGCCGTGGTGAGATAGGGCATGTGCGGCGGTCGATGTGTGTGGTGGCGCTGCGTGACACCGTGTTCACCACAAGTCGGCCATCATGCCACAGCCCACGTGGTGAGGTGCGCCATACCCCCCGGCATGTGTCGCCAGGTGGCGCCCCCTAGCATCGGCCCATGACGCCCGGAGAGGGGAGTCCGTTGGTGACTGCTGAGCATGCGCACGCGGAGGGGGACGACGCCGGAGCGGCGCCGTCCGCAGGCGTGCTCGACGAGATCCTGGCCGGCGTGCGCGAGGACGTGGCCCGGCGACAGGAACAGATCCCGCTGGAGCGGATCCGCGAGCTGGCCGCCGCCGCGCCGCCACCACTCGACGCGTACGCGGCGCTGCGCCGACCCGGCGTGGCCGTGATCGCCGAGGTGAAGCGCTCGTCGCCGTCCAAGGGCCGGCTGGCCGAGATCGCCGACCCGGCGGACCTGGCCGGCGACTACGCGGCCGGCGGCGCGCGGGCGATCAGCGTGCTGACCGAGGGCCGCTGGTTCGGCGGGTCGCTCGACGACCTGGCCGCCGTGCGGGCCGCGGTGAACGTGCCGGTGCTGCGCAAGGACTTCGTGGTCTCCAGCTACCAGGTGCACGAGGCCCGCGCGCACGGCGCCGACCTGGTGCTGCTGATCGTCGCCGCGCTGGAACAGAACGCGCTCGTCGGGCTGCTGGAGCGGATCGAGTCGCTGGGCATGTGCGCGCTCGTCGAGGTGCACACCGAGGAAGAGGCGGACCGGGCCATGGAGGCCGGCGCGCAGGTGATCGGCGTCAACGCCCGTGATCTGCGTACCCTCGAGGTCGACCGCTCGGTGTTCGAGCGGATCGCGCCCGGCCTGCCGAGCAACGTCGTCAAGATCGCCGAGTCGGGCGTGCGCGGGCCGCACGACCTGATCCGGTACGCCTCGGCCGGCGCCGACGCCGTCCTGGTGGGCGAGGGCCTGGTCACCCAGAAGAGCCCCCGCGAGGCCGTCGCCGAGCTGGTCAACGCCGGCAACCACCCGGCCACGCCCCGTCCGGTGCGCTGACCCGCGCCGGGTCACCCCGACCGAGAGGATGCCCGCGATGAGCGCCGCAGACGCAACCGGCCAGCTTCCCGACGCCGCCGGCCACTTCGGCCGGTTCGGCGGCCGGTTCGTCCCCGAGGCGCTCGTCGCCGCGCTCGACGAGCTGGACGCGGCCTACCGGAAGGCGATGGGCGACGAGGAGTTCCTGGCCGAGTTCGACGCCCTGCTGCGCGACTACGCCGGCACCCCCTCCGAGCTGTACGAGGCCCGGCGGCTCTCCGCCCAGCTCGGGGCGCGGATCCTGCTCAAGCGGGAGGACCTCAACCACACCGGCGCCCACAAGGTCCGCAACGTGCTCGGTCAGGCGCTGCTCACCCGGCGGATGGGCAAGCGGCGGGTGATCGCGGAGACCGGCGCCGGCCAGCACGGCGTGGCCACCGCGACCGCCGCCGCCCTGTTCGACCTCGAGTGCGTGGTCTACATGGGTGAGGTGGACACCGAGCGGCAGGCGCTCAACGTGGCCCGGATGCGGATGCTCGGCGCCACCGTCGTCCCGGTCACCGCCGGGTCGCGCACGCTCAAGGACGCGATGAACGAGGCGATGCGCGACTGGGTCGCCAACGTCGACGACACCCACTACCTGATCGGCACCGCCGCCGGACCGCACCCGTTCCCCGAGATGGTCCGGGACTTCGTCCGCGGCATCGGGGTGGAGGCCCGCCAGCAGTGCCTGGACCTGACCGGCGCGCTGCCGGACGCGGTCGCGGCCTGCGTCGGCGGCGGCTCCAACGCGCTCGGCATCTTCCACGCCTTCATCCCCGACGCCGGGGTGCGGCTCTACGGCTTCGAGGCCGGCGGCGAGGGCGTGACGACCGGCCGGCACGCCGCCAGCATCACCGGCGGCTCGTCCGGCGTGCTGCACGGGACCCGCACGTACGTCCTGCAGAACGCCGACGGCCAGACCATCGAGTCGCACTCGATCTCGGCCGGCCTGGACTACCCGGGCGTCGGGCCGGAGCACGCCTGGCTGCACGACGCCGGCCGGGCCACCTATCTGCCGGTCGACGACGCCGAGGCGATGGCCGCGTTCGAGCTGCTCTGCCGCACCGAGGGCGTGATCCCGGCGATCGAGAGCGCGCACGCGCTCGCCGGCGCCCGCCGGATCGCCCCGGAACTCGCCGCCGAGCTGGGCCGCGAGCCGGTGATCGTGGTCAACCTCTCCGGCCGGGGGGACAAGGACGTGCACACCGCCGGGGCCTATTTCGGCATCCTCGACAAGGAGTGACAGCGTGAGCCGCATCGGGGTCGCCTTCGACAAGGCCCGCGCCGACGGGCGGGCCGTGCTTGTCGGCTGCATGCCGGCCGGCTTCCCGACCGTCGAGGGCAGCATCGCCGCCATGACCGCCATGGTCGAGGCGGGCGTCGACGTCGTCGAGGTGGAGATCCCCTACTCCGATCCGGTGATGGACGGCCCGGTCATCCAGAAGGCGAGCGACATCGCGTTGGCCGGCGGCGTGCGCACCGCCGACGCGCTGCGCGTGGTCGAGGCGGTCGCCGCCACCGGCGCCCAGGTGGTCACCATGACCTACTGGAACCCGATCGAGCAGTACGGCGTCGACACGTTCGCCCGGCACATGGCCGCGGCCGGTGGCACCGGGCTCATCACGCCGGACCTGATCCCCGACGAGGCCGCCGAGTGGCTCGCCGCCTCCGACGCGCACGGCCTCGACCGGACGTTCCTGGTGTCGCCGTCCTCCACCGACGCGCGGCTGCGGATGACCGTCGAGCACTGCCGCGGCTTCGTCTACGCCACCGCGCTCATGGGCGTCACCGGCGCCCGCGCGCAGACCTCCGAGGCGGCGCCGGTCCTGGTCTCCCGGCTGCGCGGGGTCACCGACCTGCCGGTCGGGGTCGGGCTGGGCGTGGGCACCGGCGCGCAGGCCGCCACCGTGGCCGGCTACGCCGACGCGGTGATCGTGGGCAGCGCGCTGGTCCGGTGCCTGCTCGACGCGCCGGACCAGGCCGCCGGACTGACCGCCCTGCGCAAGCTCAGCGCCGAACTCGCCGAGGGCGTCCGCAACCCCGCGCGCTGACCTCGTCGTCGGCGCCGGCGCGCGCCTTCCGCGCCCGTGCGTGCCTCCGCGCCTGTGCGTGCCTTCCGCACCTGCGTGCCTCCGCGCCTGTCGCACCTTTCGTACCTGGGCGTGCCCGTCCGCGCCGGTCCTCCGCTTGTGCGTGCCTGTGTGTCGGTCCGCCCCGCGTCGGTCCGCCCCGCGTTGTTCCGCCCCGCGTCTCTGCGGTGCCTCCATGCCGACCCGGCCGGATGCTGGTTTCCCGCCTACAAACTTGATGGCGTAAATGACTCAGGTGGTGGCGAACCACCCCGGCTTGGCTGAGTCATCTGCGTCATCAAGTTTGTAGGCAATGGAGGGCACTGGTGGGAGGCCCGGGGCGCCGGCGACTGGATCGGGGGGACGCACCCGGCGAAGCCCACCGAGGCCGAGCCCGCCGAGGCCGAGCCCACCGGCCCAGCCCACCGGCCGAGCCCACCGGCCGTGCGGACCGGCCGTGCGGACCGACGGAGCCCACCGGCCGTCCGGACCAACGGAGCCCACCGGCCGTGCGGACCGGCGGAGCCCACCAGGGGAGCGGACCGGGGTGCCCGCACACGGTCCGCACCGGTACCGTGTGCACCCGTGACCCTCGCCCCGATGACTTCCCTGGCGGCCATGCCCAGCCCCAGCACCGCCGTCTGGCAGCTCGGTCCGGTTCCGATCCGGGCGTACGCGCTCTGCATCATCCTCGGCATCGTGGTGGCCTGCGTGGTCACCGAGTACCGGCTGCGCCGTCGTGGCGTCGCGCCGGGCGCCGTGCTCGACATCGCCGTCTGGGCGGTGCCGGCCGGCATCATCGGCGCCCGGATCTACCACGTGATCACCTCGCCGGAGAAATACTTCGGCGCCGACGGCCAGCCGCTCAAGGCGTTCGCCATCTGGGAGGGCGGTCTCGGCATCTGGGGCGCGGTGGCCGGCGGCGCGGTCGGCGCGTGGATCGCCGTCCGGCAGCTTGGCATCCCGCTGACCGTGGTGGCCGACGCGCTGGCCCCGGGGATGCCGCTGGCACAGGCCGTGGGCCGGCTCGGCAACTGGTTCAACAACGAGTTGTACGGCGGTCGGACCAGCCTGCCCTGGGGTCTTGAGGTGCACGTGATGGACCCGGACAATCCGGGGCACGCGCTGCGCGACGACACCGGTAGCCCGGTTCTGCAACCGGGGCTCTACCACCCGACGTTCCTCTACGAGCTGCTCTGGAACGTGGGCGTCGCCGTGCTGGTGCTGCTCCTCGACCGCAAGTTGCGGCTGGGCCGGGGCCGCGCCTTCGCGCTTTATGTGATGGGCTACACGGTGGGCCGGTTCTGGATCGAGCTGATGCGCACCGACGAGGCCAACCACATCCTCGGTGTCCGCCTCAACGTCTGGACCTCCGTGCTCGTCTTCCTCGGCGCGCTCGCCTACTTCGTCCGGGCCCGCGGCCCGCGCGAATACCTCGTCCCGGTGGGCGAGCCGGCCGCGCCGGTGCCGCCGGGCGGCGACGTGTCCCAGGTCGACCTCTCCGCCGGTGAGGGCGGCGCCGCCACGGTGGCCCCGGACGGCTACCGGGTGGTGACCGAGGACCAGTTCCGCGCGTACCGGGAAACCGGCGCACTGCCCCCGACGGCGACCGACGACCCCGCGGCCGGGGGCGGCGCGACCAGCGACGACGCGATCGGCCGTGACAGCCGGACCGGCGGCGACGTGACCAGCGGCGACGTGGGCGGCCGTGGCGATGTGGGCGACGGCGACGGCCCGGCGGACGCCGAGCCGGCCGATGTGGGCCGGGGGGACGCCGGCGGGCGCCCGGCGGACCGGGACAACTGAGCGGGGGCGTCATGCGCAGCGCGGTGGTGGTCGGCGCCGGCCTCGGTGGGATGGCGACGGCCGGCGTGCTGGCCCGCTCCGGGTGGCGGGTCACGCTGCTGGAACGCGCCGACCGGGTCCGGCCGGAGGCGACCGCCGTGGTGCTCTGGCCGAACGGGGTACGCGCGCTGCGCGCCCTCGGCCTCGGTGACGGGCTGGACGCGATCGCCACGCCGCTGCCCGACGGGGGGATCCGCCGCCCGGACGGGCAGTGGCTGGTGCAACCCCGCCCGACCCCGGCCGACCGGATGCCGGTGGTGGTGCACCGGGAGGACCTGCACGACGCGCTCATCGCCGGGCTGGGCGAGCGGGTGGAGCTGCGCACCGGGGTGAGCGTGCGGAGCGTACGCGCGGTGGCCGGCGAGCGGCCCGCGGTGGGTGACGGCCGGCACACGTTCGAAGCCGACCTGGTGGTGGCCGCCGACGGCACGGACAGCGAGATCCGGCGGCAGCTCGCCCCGGAGACCGCCGTGGTGAGCTCCGGTTGCGCGGCCTGGCGGGCGGTCATCCCCTGGTACCGGGCCCCGCAGCTCCCCGACGACCAGCCGGTGCACGGCGAGACGCTCGGCGCCGGCTACCGGTTCGTCGCCGCCTCGCTCGGCGAGCGCGGCGCCGCCGGCGCCTCCCGCCGGGGCGGCATCTACTGGGTGGCCACCGCCGCGGGCGCGCCCCGCCCCGAGCCGCCGGAGATCCAACTCGCCCTGCTCAAGCGTTGGTTCGCGGGCTGGCCCGCGCCGATCGCCACGTTGCTGGAGGCGACCGACCCGGTCGACGTGGTGCAGCAGGAGGTGCGGGAGCTGCGTCCGCTGCCCCGGGCGTACGGCTTTCCGTCCGGTCCGGGCGGCGTGGTGCTGCTCGGTGACGCCGCGCACGCCATGCCGCCGCACCTCGGGCAGGGCGCCTGCCTCGCGTTCGAGGACGCGGCCACGCTCGCCGGGCTGCTCCGCGAGTCGCGGCTGCCGGACGCGGTGACCGGGTACGACCGGCTGCGCCGGCCCCGGGCGGCCACCATGGTCCGGCAGACCCGCCGGATGTCGGCGGTGCTCCAGACCCGGGGGCGGCTGGCGCTGCGCGCCCGGGACGCTGCCCTGGGCACGATCAGCCCCCGGATGCGCAACATCGCCGCCGCGGCGGCCGACGCCTGGCAGCCGCCGTCCTGACCGGGCGCCGGCCGGCGCTCAGATGACGGCGGCCGGCTCGGCGATGCAGGCCGTGCCGACCCGGCGGAAGCCGACCCGCAGGTAGATCCGGGCGATGTCCTCGCTGCCCGCGCTCAGGAAGATCAGGTCGGTGCCGGCGGCGCGGAGTTCCCGCGCCAGCGTGGCGGTCACCGCGGCGCCCAGGCCGCGCCGCCGGGCGGATGGCAGGGTGGCCACCCCGGCGATCTCCGCCACGTCGCCGACGCGCATCGCCATGCCGCTCGCGAGCGCCCCGTCCGGTGCGGTGCCGGCGAGGACCGAGACACGCCGGCCGTCGACCACCCGGGTCGCCTCCTCGTCCAGCGCGTCGACGTCCAGCCGGGCGAGCGCGGCGTCCCGTTCGGCCGGCCCGGCCTCGCCGCGGGCGGTGCCGCCGTGGGCGAACCCGACCGCGGCGACGGCCCGGCGCAGCGCGATGTCCGCCGCGAAGCCGGGGTCACCGGGGTCCAGCACCCGCACCGGTACGTCGCTGAGCGTGGCCGGGTCGGGCAGCCGCTCCGGTTCGAGCAGCATGAGCGGGGCCTCCAACACGGTCAGGCCCGCCGAGCGGGCCACCGCCAGCAGGTCCGGCTGGTGCTCGTGCACCCACTCGAACGTCTCCGGCAGGCCCAGCTCCCGCTGCCGGGAGCGGACCGCGGTGACCTCGGCCAGCGTGGGTGGCGCGGTGGCGTCGAGGCGGGGGCGGGCGTAGAACGGCCAACCGGCGCCCTCCCGGACGAACAGCACCAGGGCGTCGAACTCCTCCGCCCGGGCGCCGTCGCGGGGCACCGCGTCGTAGAACCGCTCCACCCGGTCGAGCACGTCAGGTCGTAGGACATCCACCGCGCGAGACTACACGTCCCAGCATCTGGAAGTGTGATCAATCTGAACTGGCCTTGTGCGGGAAGCCCTAACGTAGACTCAATAAACCCCAGCGGGCCGACGTCGTCCCCACCATGATCCAAACTGAGTGACGACAGGAGGCCCGGTGGCCTTTCCGTACCCTCACAGCCCGCAGCCGGCCCCGCAGCCGGCCGGGCTCTACGACCCCGCGTACGAGCACGACGCCTGCGGGGTGGCCTTCGTGGCCGACCTGCACGGACGCCGTTCGCACCAGGTCGTCGCGAACGGCCTCGGGGCGTTGTGCCGGCTGGACCACCGGGGCGCCCGGGGTGCGGAGCACAACACCGGTGACGGCGCCGGGATCATGATCCAGGTGCCGGACACGTTCCTGCGCGCGACCGTCGACTTCCCGCTGCCCCCGGCCGGCCAGTACGCCACCGGCCTGGTCTTCCTGCCCGACGACGACGCGGCCGAGGCCCGCGCCCGGCAGGTGGTCGACAAGTACGCGCTTGTCGAGGGCGCCGAGGTGCTCGGCTGGCGGGAGGTGCCGATCGACCCGTCGGGGCTGGGGGAGACCGCGCTCGCGGCGATGCCCCGGGTCCGGCAACTCTTCGTGGCCGCGCGCCGGCTGACCGACGCGCCCGGCGGCCCGGCCGGTTCCCCGCTGACCGGGCTCGACCTGGACCGGGTGGCGTTCTGCCTGCGCAAGCAGGTCGAGCGGGAGACCGCCGAGCGCGGCCAGCCGGCCTACTTCCCGTCGCTGTCCGGCCGGACCATGGTCTTCAAGGGCATGCTCACCCCCGACCAGTTGCCGGCGTTCTACCCGGAGCTGACCGACGAGCGGGTGGACAGCGCGATCGCGCTCGTGCACTCGCGCTTCTCCACCAACACGTTCCCGTCCTGGCCGCTGGCGCACCCGTACCGGTTCATCGCCCACAACGGCGAGATCAACACGATCCGGGGCAACCGCAACTGGATGCAGGCCCGGGAGGCACTGCTCCGGAGCCCGAACCTGCCCGGCAACATCCGCCGGATCTTCCCGGTCTGCACCCCGGCCGCGTCCGACTCGGCCAACTTCGACGAGGTCCTGGAACTGCTGCACCTGGCCGGCCGGAGCCTGCCGCACGCGGTGCTCATGATGATCCCCGAGGCGTGGGAGAACGACCCGGACATGCGCGCCGACAAGCGCGCGTTCTACCGCTTCCACGCCAGCCTGATGGAGCCGTGGGACGGCCCCGCCTCGGTGGCGTTCACCGACGGTGAGATCGTCGGCGCGGTGCTGGACCGCAACGGCCTGCGCCCGGGCCGCTGGTGGCACACGAGCGACGGGCTGGTGGTGCTCGGCAGCGAGGCGGGCGTGCTCGACCTCGACCCGGCCACCGTGGTGGCCAAGGGGCGGCTCCAGCCGGGCCGGATGTTCCTGGTCGACACCGTCAACGGCCGGATCGTCTCCGACGACGAGATCAAGACCGAGCTGGCCGCCGCCGAGCCCTACCAGGAGTGGCTGCACGCCGGTCTGATCGAGATGGACGACCTGCCGCCGCGCGAGCACATCGTCTACACCCACGACTCGGTGCGCCGCCGGCAGCAGACCTTCGGCTACACCGAGGAGGAGCTGAAGATCCTGCTCGGGCCGATGGCCCGCAGCGGCGCGGAGCCGATCGGCTCGATGGGCACCGACACCCCGATCGCCGCGCTGTCCACCCGGCCGCGGCTGCTCTACGACTACTTCCACCAGCTCTTCGCCCAGGTCACCAACCCGCCGCTGGACGCCATCCGGGAGGAGCTGGTGACCAGCCTGGCGTCCACCATCGGGCCGGAGGGCAACCTGCTCGACCCGGGGCCGGCGAGCTGCCGTCAGATCGTGCTGCCCCACCCGGTGATCGACAACGACGAGCTGGCGAAGATCCTCTCCGTGGACGAGGACGGCGACCTGCCCGGCTTCAAGGCGGTCCGGGTCTCCGGCCTCTACCCGATCCGCGACGGCGGGGCCGGGATCAAGGCCCGGCTGACCGAGATCTGCCGGCACGTCTCCGAGGCGATCGAGGACGGCGTACGCATCCTGGTGCTCTCCGACCGGGACTCCAACGCGGACCTGGCCCCGATCCCGTCGCTGCTGCTGACCGCCGCGGTGCACCAGCACCTGGTACGCGAGCAGACCCGTACGCAGGCGGCGCTGATCGTGGAGTCCGGCGACTGCCGGGAGGTGCACCACGCGGCCGTGCTCATCGGGTACGGCGCGGCGGCGGTGAACCCCTACCTCGCGTTCGAGTCGGTGGAGGACATGATCTCCACCGGGGTGTTGGCCGGGGTGGACCGGGTCAAGGCGGTCCGCAACTACGTCAAGGCGCTCGGCAAGGGCGTCTTGAAGATCATGTCCAAGATGGGCATCTCGACCGTGTCGTCGTACTGCGGCGCCCAGGTGTTCGAGGCGGTGGGCCTGGACCCCCGCCTGGTCGACCGCTACTTCCGCGGCACGCCGAGCACGATCGGCGGCATCGGGCTGGCCGAGGTCCACGCCGAGGTGGCCGCCCGGCACGCGCTGGCCTGGCCGGCGCCGGGCGCGCAGGCCAACGACCGGCTGGAGGTCGGCGGCGAATACCAGTGGCGTCGCGAGGGCGAGCTGCACCTGTTCAACCCGGAGACGGTCTTCCTGCTCCAGCACGCCACCCGCAGTCGCCAGTACGACGTCTTCCGGCAGTACACCGCGAAGGTCGACGAGCTGGCCGCGAAGGCGGGCTCGCTGCGCGGGCTGTTCACACTGCGCACCGGCGTCCGCCCGGCGGTGCCGCTGGACGAGGTCGAGCCGGCCACCGAGATCGTCAAGCGCTTCGCCACCGGCGCCATGTCGTACGGGTCGATCTCGGCCGAGGCGCACGAGACCCTCGCCATCGCGATGAACCGCCTCGGCGGCAAGTCCAACACCGGCGAGGGCGGCGAGGACGTCGAGCGGCTGCACGACCCGGCGCGGCGCTCCGCGGTCAAGCAGATCGCCAGCGGCCGGTTCGGCGTGACGAGCGAATACCTGGTCAACGCCGACGACCTCCAGATCAAGATGGCGCAGGGCGCGAAACCCGGCGAGGGCGGGCAGTTGCCCGGCAACAAGGTCTGGCCGTGGATCGCCCGGACCCGGCACGCCACCCCGGGCGTCGGCCTGATCTCCCCGCCGCCGCACCACGACATCTACTCCATCGAGGACCTGGCCCAGCTCGTGCACGACCTGAAGTGCGTCAACCCGGCCGCCCGGGTGCACGTCAAGCTGGTCAGCGAGGTGGGTGTGGGCACCGTGGCGGCCGGCGTGGCCAAGCTCAAGGCCGACGTCATCCTCATCTCCGGGCACGACGGCGGCACCGGCGCGTCCCCGCTCAACTCGCTCAAGCACGCCGGCACCCCGTGGGAGCTGGGCCTGGCCGAGGCGCAGCAGACGCTGCTGCTCAACAAGCTGCGCGACCGGGTCACCGTGCAGGTCGACGGCCAGCTCAAGACCGGCCGGGACGTGCTCGTCGCGGCGCTGCTCGGCGCGGAGGAGTTCGGCTTCGCCACCGCCCCGCTGATCGTCGAGGGCTGCGTGATGATGCGCGTCTGCCACCTGGACACCTGCCCGGTCGGCATCGCCACCCAGAACCCGGTGCTGCGGGAACGGTTCACCGGCAGGCCGGAGTTCGTGGAGAACTTCTTCCTGTTCCTCGCCGAGGAGGTCCGGGGCTACCTGGCCGAGCTGGGCTTCCGGAGCATCGACGAGGCGATCGGGCACACCGAGCTGCTCGACGTGGTCGGCGCGATCGACCACTGGAAGGGCCACGGGCTCGACCTGAGCCGCGTCCTGCACCTGCCCGAGCTGCCCGAGGGCGCGGCCCGGCGCGGCGTACGCGCCCAGGACCACGGCCTCGACGTGGCGCTCGACAACCAGCTCATCGACCTCGCCGGCCCGGCGCTGCGCGACCGCACCCCGGTCCGGGTCGAGGTCGACGTGCGCAACGAGCACCGCAGCGTCGGCGCGATGCTCGGCGGCGAGGTGACCCGCCGGTTCGGCGGCGCCGGGCTGCCCGACGACACCGTCGAGTTCCTGCTGCACGGCACCGCCGGGCAGTCGTTCGGCGCGTTCCTGCCGCGCGGGGTCACCCTGCGCCTGCACGGCGACGCCAACGACTACGTCGGCAAGGGCCTGTCCGGCGGGCGGATCGTGGTCCGTCCGGACACCGCCGCGCCGTTCGCCGGCCACCACGCCGAGCCGGGCCGCCGCGCCGAGGACCAGATCATCGCCGGCAACACCATCCTCTACGGCGCGACCGGCGGCGAGGTGTTCCTGCGCGGCCGGGTCGGGGAGCGGTTCGCGGTGCGCAACTCCGGCGCGGTGGCCGTGGTCGAGGGCCTCGGCGACCACGGCTGCGAGTACATGACCGGCGGCACGGTGGTGGTGCTCGGGCCGACCGGGCGCAACTTCGCCGCCGGCATGTCCGGCGGCACCGCGTTCGTGCACCGGCTCGACCGGCGGCTGGTGAACGCCGAACTGGTCGACCTGGCCCCGCTGAGCGACTCCGAACGCAACCGGCTGCACGAGTTGGTCCAGCGGCATCTGGCCGAGACCGACTCGACGGTCGCGGAGGCGCTGCTCAAGCGCTGGCCGGAGGCGGTGGAGGAGTTCACCGCCGTGGTGCCCCGGGACTACCGCCGGGTCATGGAGATCATGCGGGCCGCCGAAGCCGCCGGCCGCGACGTCGACGACGCGGTGATGAGTGCGCTCTCACCAGCCCCGGCGCCGGCCGCGCCGCGGGTGGTCGCCCAGGAGGTGGCTCGTGCCTGACCCGAACGGTTTCCTGCGCTACGACAGGCGGCTACCCGCCCGCCGCCCGGTCCCGGTGCGGATCATGGACTGGCGGGAGGTCTACCCGCCGGCCGGCGAGGAGTTGATCCGCGAGCAGGCCACCCGGTGCATGGACTGCGGCATCCCGTTCTGCCACGACGGCTGCCCGCTGGGCAACCGCATCCCGGACTGGAACGACCTGGTCCGCACCGGCAACTGGGACGCCGCGGTGGAGTCGCTGCACGCGACGAACAACTTCCCCGAGTTCACCGGCCGGCTCTGCCCGGCGCCGTGCGAGGCGGCCTGCGTGCTCGGCCTCGGCGGCCAGCAGCCGGTCACCATCAAGCAGGTCGAGGTGGAGATCGCCGACGCGGCGGTGGCCGGTGACGGGCTGCGGCCCCGGCCCGCGTCCACCTCGACCGGCCGTTCGGTGGCCGTGGTCGGCTCCGGTCCGGCCGGGTTGGCCGCCGCGCAGCAGCTCGCCCGCGCCGGCCACGCGGTCACCGTGTACGAGCGTGACGACGTCCCCGGCGGCCTCCTCCGCTACGGCATCCCCGACTTCAAGCTGGAGAAGCAGCACGTCGACCGCCGGGTGGCCCAGCTCACCGCCGAGGGGGTGCGCTTCCGCACCGGGGTGAACGTCGGCGTGGACGTCACCGCCGAGCAGGTGCGCGCCGAACACGACGCGGTGCTGCTCGCCTGCGGCGCGTTGCAGGGCCGGGACACCCCGGAGACGCCGGGCCGGGCGTTGCGCGGCGTGCACCAGGCGATGGCGCACCTGGTGGCCGCGAACCGGGTGGTGTCGGCTGCCGGCGACGGGCGGCCGGCCCCGGCCACGCTGCCGGACGGCACACCGATCGACGCGGCCGGCAAGCACGTGGTGATCATCGGTGGTGGGGACACCGCCGCGGACTGTCTCGGCGTGGCCCACCGGCAGGGCGCCGCCGGCGTACACCAGCTCGACCTCTACCCGCAGCCGCCGACGGACCGGGACGGCGCCCGGGACCCGTGGCCGACGTGGCCGTGGGTGCTGCGCTCCTACCCGGCGCACGAGGAGGGCGGCGAGCGGGTCTTCGCGGTGGCGGTGCAGGAGTTCGTCGACGACGGCACCGGGCAGGTCCGGGCCGTCCGGATCGCCGAGGTGACCGTGGCGAAGGTCGACGGCCGGCGGATCGTCACCCCGCTGCCCGGCTCGGAGCGGGAGATCCCGGCCGACCTGGTGCTGCTGGCGATCGGCTTCGAGGGCACCGAGGAGCAGCCGCTGCTGACCCAGCTCGGGGTGGCCCGCAACGGGCGCGGCGCGATCGACGCCGACGCCGGCTGGCAGGCGACCGACGGCGTGTTCGTCGCCGGGGACATGCACCGGGGTGCCTCGCTGATCGTGTGGGCGATCGCCGAGGGGCGGGCCGCCGCCGCGGCGATCCACACGTACCTGGGCGGGGTGGGCGAGCTGCCCGCCCCCGTCGACCCGGCCCGCCAACCCCTCGCGGTGTAAGGAGGGGCCCCCGCTTAACGCATTCTGCATAGGCGGGGGCCCCTTTTAACACCCGCCGGTCAGCGGCCGAGCAGGTCGTGCGCCGCCCGGATCTTCGTCCAGGAGGCCGGGCGCGCCGGTGCCGCCGAGGTACGGGCGGCGGCGGCCACCTCGGGGCGGCCGGCGGTGAACAGCCAGGTGGTGAACACCGCGTCCAGGTCCCGGCTGGAGATCCGCTCGGCGAGCGCCTGGAACTGCTCGATGGTGCCGTTGCCGTACTGGTGCCGCGCCGTCCAGGTGCGCAGGATCCGGAAGAACGCCGGGTCGCCGACGGCCAGCCGGATCTGGTGCAGCGCCATCGCGCCCCGGTCGTAGACCGCGCCGTCGAAGACCCGGTCGGCGCCCGGGTCACCCGGGAGCACCTGCCAGAAGTCCGAGTCCGCCGGATAGCTGTCGTAGGTGAAGTCGAACAGCTCCTGCGCGGTGCCCTCGTCCTGCTCCTCCGACCAGAGCCACTCGGCGTACGAGGCGAAGCCCTCGTTGAGCCAGATGTTGCGCCAGGCCGCCACCGCGACGGAGTCGCCGAACCACTGGTGGGCGTTCTCGTGCACGACCACGTACGGGTTCGAGCCGCGCCGCCAGAAGCCGGGGCCGTAGACCGGCCGGGTCTGCGTCTCCAGGGCGAAGCCGATGCCGTCGATCGGGCCGGCCACGCCACCCTGCGCCTCGAACGGGTACGGGCCGAACACCCCGCTCTCCCAGTCGATGATCTCGGCGGTGCGTTCGATGCTGGCCCGGGCCGCGGGCCCGCGCTCGCCCAGCGTGGTGCTGTACGCGTTCACCACCGGCTGCCCGTTCGGCGCGGTGTCGGTGACGATGTCGTACTGCCCGATGGCCAGGAACGCCTGGTAGGTGGCGCCGGGCTTGACGCTGCGCCAGCTCCACCGGGTGCGGTTGCCGGCCTCCGGCAGCGGGTCGCGCGGCTGTACGCCGTTGCTGACCACCTCGACGCCGGTGGGCACCGAGACCGAGATGTCCCAGGTGGCCTTGTCCTTCGGGTGGTCGTTGCTCGGGAACCACCACCAGGCCGACTCGGGCTCGTTCACGGCGAGCGCGCCGTCGGCGGTGCGGGTCCAGCCGGTGTAGCCGTACACCTTGGTCGTCGACGGGATGCCGGCGTATTTCACCACGACGGTGAGCTGCTGGCCCCTGGTCAGCGTCCGGGGCGGGGTGATCACCAGCTCGTGGTCGCCGGCCCGGGCGAAACCGGCGACCCAGCCGTCGACCCGCACCGATTCGACGTCGAGCGCGAAGTCGAGGTTGAACCGGGACAGGTCCTGGGTGGCGGTGGCCAGGATCGTGGTGGTGCCGCTGAGCCGGTCGGTGGCCGGCTCGTAGCGCAGCCGGATGTCGTAGTGGTCGACGTCGTAGCCGCCGTTGCCGTAGTCGGGGAAGTAGCTGTCGCCGAGCCCGGGGCTGCCCGGCGCGGGGGTGGCCGCCGAGACGTGCGGTCGGCCCCATCCGGTCGGGGCGGCCTGACTGGGTGCGCCGGTCACGGTGGTGACGGCGGTGGTGAGGGTCAGGGCGGCGATCGCCGCCGAGAGTGCGCGTGGCACGGGTGGGACTCCCTCCGTCGGGTGTTCGCACCGCCAACCTAATCGACACATGTAAACGGATCAGCCCCGAACCAGCGCTCAGAACTATTCAGTTCTTGCAAGTATTTCGATAGCATTACCGACTAGTAACAAGCACGATCCCTCGGCCACGCGCGCGGTCAACGGGCTCCACCACCCCTGTCCCGTGGAGGTCCTGTCATGTCCCGTCGCGTCCGCACCGCCCTCGCCGCGGTGCTGGCGGCCGTCCTCGGCGCCGTGCTTCTGCCCGGCGCCGCCCGGGCGGGCACCGTCAACTACGTCGCCCTCGGCGACTCCTACTCCTCCGGCGTCGGCGCCGGGCCGTACGACCTCTCCACCTGCCTGCGTAGCCAGAAGTCGTACGCCCCGCTCTGGGCCGCGGCGCACGCGGTCACCAGCTTCCGCTTCCCGGCCTGCGGCGGCGCGGTCACCGCCGACGTGCGCAACAGCCAGGTGGGGCAGCTCAGCTCCGCCACCACGCTGGTCACCATCACGATCGGCGGCAACGACGCCGGCTTCGCCGACGTGATGACCAGCTGCCGCTTCGGCAGCACGTCGAGCTGCGAGAGCGCGGTGAACGGGGCCAAGGCGTTCGCCACCGCGACGCTGCCCGGCCGGCTCGACGCCACCTACGCCGCGATCCGCGAGCGGGCCCCGAACGCCCGCCTCGTGGTGCTCGGCTACCCGCGCCTGTTCGAGACCGGTTCGTGCGGTCTGCTCGCCATGAGCAGCTACAAGCGGACCATCCTCAACCAGGCCGCCGACGTGTTGAACGGGGTCACCGCCGGCCGGGCCGGCGCCGCCGGGGCGACCTTCGTCGACGCGCGGTCGTCCTTCACCGGGCACGGCGTGTGTGCCGCCGACCCGTGGATCCGCGACGTCACCGGGGTGATCGAGGCTTACCACCCGAACGCGAACGGCTATCGCTACGGCTACCTGGCCGCCCTCACGGCCGCCATCGGCTGAGGTGTAAGGAGGGGGCCCCGCTTAACGCTTTCTGCATAGGAGGGGCCCCCTATTAACACCTCACCAGTCCACCGAGGCCGTGGCATCGGATCGGGTGCCGTACGGTTCTGCGGTGGCTTCAGGAGGGCGGGGTTTCATGAAGTTCCTTCTCACGTCGTCGGGCATCTGCAACCCGAGCATCTCCGACGCGCTCGTCGACCTGCGACCTACGCCATCGACGACAACACCGCCATCAAGGTGGTCGATGGCGGTGTTGACGTCATCTCCGAAGGCGACCGGAGACTGATCAGTCCCTGACCGGAGTCGTCACGCGCGTCGTCCGGGACTCACCGACACCGACTTCCGCTGAATCGCGGTGGCACCCAGAGTCGCAGACGGGCGGGGCCCGAACTCCCCGACCGAACCAGCCGGCACGGCCGGAGCGCCGGGCACGCCCGGTGCGACCTGCGGCACCGGCACGACACGCCGCGGGGGCCGCGCGCGACGCCCGGAGGGTACGGCGAGCGTGGCCAGCGCGGCGGCCAGCGAGATGCCGGTGAGCAGCAGGAAACCGGCGGTGTACCCGGCCTCCCGGGGCAGCCCGCTCGGCTGCGGGTTGGCGGTGATCACGGTGCTGGCCAGGGCCGCGCCGATCGCGCCGCCGATGGTGCGGATGTTGGCGTTCATGCCGGTGGCCGCGCCGGTCTGGGAGGTCGGCACGTTGCCCACGATCAGGTTGGCCATGGAGGCGAACGCCAGCCCGACGCCGAGCCCGACCAGGCCGCCGGCCACGGCGACCTGCCAGCGGGTGTCGTGCGCGACGGTGAGCATGGCGGCGGCGGTCACGTTGAACACCGCGCCGGTGCTCAGTTGCGCCTTGGGGCTGAACCGGGACTCCAGCCGTCCGGCCACCACGCCGGCGGTGAACATGCCGACGAGCATCGGCAGCATGAGCAGCCCGGCCTGGGTGATGCTGGCGCCGAAGCCGTAGCCGGCGCTTGTCGGGATCTGGGCGAACTGCGGCAGGAAGGCGAAGACGGCGAACATCGAGGCGCCGTAGAGCAGGGCGACCAGGTTCGTGGTCCAGACCGCCGGCAGGCGCATCATCCGCAGGTCGATCAGCGGGTTCGCGGTGCGGGCCTCGACCGCCAGCCAGCCGGCCACGAGCACCGCGGCCAGCGCCAACAGCCCGGTCACCCGGCCGGAGGTCCAGCCCCAGACGGCGCCCTTGCTGACCGGCAGCAGCAGCGCCACCAGCCAGCCGGAGAGCAGGACGGCGCTGGCCCAGTTGATCCGGCCCGGGTTGCGCACCGGCGACCGGGGTACGAACCGGTGCGCGGCGACCGCGGTCAGGCCGACCACGACCAGCGGGATCCAGAACAGCCAGCGGTAGCCCAGGGTGGCCACGATCGGCCCGGCGAGGACCACGCCCAGCCCGCCGCCCACGGCGACGACCGCCGAGATCGACGCGACCGCCGAACTCACCCGCGCGGCGGGGAACTCGTCGCGGATGATGCCGAACGACAGCGGGAAGACGGCGCCGCCGACGCCCTGGACCACCCGGGCGGCGACGAGTACGCCGATGTTCGGCGCGACGGCGGCCAGCAGGCAGCCCAGCGCGAGCGCGGCGAGCGAGACGACGAGCATCCGCTCCTTGCCCACCATGTCGCCGACCCGGCCGAGGATCGGCGTGAAGATCGACGCGGAGAGCAGGTAGGCGGTCAGCACCCAGGTCACCGTGTTCGGCGAGGTGTGCAGGTCGTGCTGGATGGTGGGCAGCACCGGCGTGATCAGCGACTGGAGCATCGCGAAGAAGCCGGCGCCGGCCGCGAGGACGAGGAACGTCATCCGGCGCGAGCCGCGCCGGAAGGTGTCGATCATGTAAAACAACTTCCGTTCGGTACGAGGGTGGCCGCTCGCGCGGTGGGGCGGCGGTGGCGGCGCAGAGGGCCGGGTCCTCCGGAGTACGCTATCCGGAGGGGTGCCTCCACCAACGTAGTGGAGGGATGCCTCCGGTTGCAAGAGGGAAGGAGTGAGCCGCGTCATGCCCAGCGCCGACCAGGCGACCGAGGTCTTCGCGCGCCGCCCGAAGCGCGCCGACGCGCGGCGCAACTACGACGCGCTGATCGCCGCCGCCCGCGAGGTGTTCGGCGAGTACGGCGCGGGTGCGTCGCTGGAGCAGATCGCCCGCCGGGCCGGCGTCGGCATCGGCACGCTCTACCGCAACTTCCCGCAGCGGCGGGACCTGTTCGAGGCCGTCTACGTCGAGGAGGTGCGCACACTGAGCGCCTCCGCCGCCGACCTGGCCGACCTCGACCCGTGGGACGCCCTGGTCGGCTGGCTGCGCCGGTTCGTCGACCACGTCGGCGCCAAGCGGGCGCTGGCCGACGAGCTGGTGCACGACTCCGAGGTGTTCGGTAGCTGCCGCACCGAGATCTACGCCGCCGGTGAGCCGCTGCTGCGCCGCGCCCAGGCCGCCGGCGCGGCCCGGACCGACGCCGACTTCGACGACGTGGTACGCCTGATCAGCGGCATCGCCGCGTACCAGTTTCCCGATCCGGCGCAGCGCGACCGCGTCCTGGCGATCGCGCTCGACGGCCTGCGCCCGCCGTCCGGCGGCGCTCCCGCCTGACGCGCGGACCGGTTGCGGCGCGGCCGGCGGTCGATACGGTGGCACCATGGCGCTGCCGTTCGTGGTCACGTTGCGCGGCTACGACATGCGCCAGGTCGAAGACCTCTTCGCGCGCGCCGACGAGGCGCTGGCCGCCGACAGCCCCGTGTCGCGGGCGTCCGCCCGCGACACCCTCCGGACGGCCGATCTGCGCCTTCGGCTGCGGGGTTATGCCGTCCGCGAGGTGGATGACGCATTGGCGCAGCGACTGCGCGCGCTCGCGTGCGGCGCCCCGAACGAATCGGTGCCGGAGCGCTCGGCCACCGTCGCGCCGCTTCCGTTCACCGTCACCGTCGGCGGCTACGACATGCGCCAGGTCGAGAGCCTCCTCGCCCAGGCCGACGAAGCGCTGGCCGCCGACAGCCAAGCGACGCGGGCGTCCGCCCGCGACACCCTCCGGACGGCCACCCTGAGACGGGCGTTACGGGGCTACGCCCGCCGCGACGTGGACGCCGCGATAACCGAGCGGCTTCAAAGATGAATCTTGGTACGCGGGCGACCTTCAAGGGGCGGTCCCGTACCAAGATCGTGTCGAAGGGACGGGTGACGTGGTGAGTGGTGGCGAGTTGGACGGGTTCCACATCGGATTTCTGCCGCCCGGCGTCGGGGAGTTGGTGTCGGACTTCGCCACCGAGTGGGAGGACGTCAGTTTCGCCACCCGCGTCTGGGAGCGCCAGGTCGACGACGGCTACCGGGTCGACCTGCGGGTGCACGTGCTCCGGGGCGAGCGCCTGACCGACCTGAACGCGGTCCGTGCGTTCCTCACCGACTATCACGAGCGCGACGGCGGCGCGTGGGAGCTTGCCGACTTCGCCCATCCGGACGGTCCCGGCCTGATCGGTGACGCCGAGGGATTCTGGCTCGCCGAGCCGGGAGTGGCAGTGAACGTGTTGGTCGATCCGGAAGCGGTAGACGCCGGTGCGCTCCGGTCGATCGCTGACGGGGTGGTTCGAGGCCGACATTGAGGTGATCATTGGCGGGCTGCTCGCCGCGGTGGAGCCGATCGTCGAGAGCGATCCGGCGAACTGCTGAGGTGCTGGGATTAGGTCAAAAAGATCTCGCGGCGGAGGCGTAGCGAAGCCTGTCCTCAGGGGAGCAGCGGTGCCCAACCGGCGAAGCGGGCGAACAGCGCTCGCGGGCTCGGCGCCTCGTCGGGGTTGAGGCGGTGCAGCTCTTGAGCCGCCTCGTAAAGCTGCTCGCACAGGTAGACAGACATGGTGAGGCGGTCACCCGCGTACTCGGTCAGCAGGGCGAGTCGAGCCTCCGCGCACGGCCGCGGGCGGGCGCAGCGCCGGCAGGTCCAGAGCGGGCGCATGGGTAGATGCGGGCGGGTGCCGATACTCATGCCGGCACTCGCGGCCGGGTGGCGATGGGGGCGCTTCGGCTGACGGTAGGGCGTTCGCCGGCCCGGGCGTTGAGCCAGCGCAGCCCGGCCGGCTGCACGAACAGCTCTCGCTTAGCGACCGCATCACCCCTGCCGTCCAACTCGTACACCTCGATCCACGCCCAGCCGTCGAACGTCTGACGGTCGGTGATCTCGCGAATGACGCGCACGGTGATCGGGCGGCAGAACTGCACGCTCGCCGCGCGGTCGAGCCGCAGAAGATCTCCCGCCTTGATCGGACGAGTGCTCACCGCTCGTCGGGCCCGGTGACGGTGGCCTTGACCAGGCGCGCGAAGAGGATGTCGTCGGCGTCCTCGATGTCCTGCGCCGAGACGAAGGAATCACCTGGGGACTCGTCATTGGTGCGCTCGCCCATCGGGCCTCCCGTCGGGGTGCGACGTGTGGTTGACAGGTACGCACGCCCGGCCGTCCCGGGGATTGGGCGGCCGAGCGCTCTGCGCGGTGGGAACGGACCAACTCCGGGCTTGCAGACCTGGGAGCCGGTCAGGTCGAGCTTTGCACGACTAGTCACACAATGCAAGCACGACAACACGTTGCTTGTCATGGGTAGTTGTGCGTGATCGAATGGCGGGGCAGACCTGGGAGTCCATATGCCCGTCAAACCGAAATGGGAACAGCTCGCGGATCAACTCCGCACTCAGATTCAGTCAGGAGAACTCGCGCCCGGAGACAAGTTGCCATCCACGGCGCAGCTCAAGGCGGAGCACGGCGTCTCGACAACGGTGGTTCGCCAAGCCATCCTCGTGCTTCAGACACAGGGATGGGTGGAGGGCGTACACGGCTTGGGAGTGTTCGTTGCCGAACGAGCCGAGTCGCGGTGAGGTGCGCGATCTTGGAAGCGGAAGGCCCCTCTGGGGGCCATTTTCTTCCAAGATCGCCGAGATCGCCAACGGCGCAAGCCGTCTATCCGGGCCAGCCGGCGGGTTGGAGGGCGGCTCTTAACTGGCCGATCACCGCTTCCGCATCGTTGCGCAGAGCCCAGGAGGGGAATCGGAGGACGCGGTCGCCCTCGATCCAGAGCGCATTCTGCCGGCGCATGTCCGCCCAGGCGTGCGCCGGGTCGAGATGCTGTCCGCCGTCCACCTCGACGTGCACCCGCCACTCGTCGAAGTAGGCGTCGAGGTAGCGTCGCCGGCCCATGGCGTCGCGCCGGACCACCTGGCGGGTTGGCTCGGGTAGGCCGGCGCGACGCACGAGGTCGAGCAGGTTCAACTCGCCCAGCGAATGCGCTCCGCCGGCCGCGTCCGTGGCGGTGGACAGGAGGAGTCGCCGGCGGCGGACCCGTGGCATCCGACTCAGCACCTCGTGCAGCTCGTCGGCGCCCACGAGCCGCTGCTGGAACGCCGCTGCCACGATCGCCCGGGCCTGCGCATCGGTAGGTGCCCACTGGGCCGCGTCGATCACCGATCGCGCAGCCGTCGTCCGGGGCGGCTGGGCGACCCGCACCACGTCACCGTCGGGCAGGTGAGTGGTCCGGTGTGCTCGTACTCCGGTCGGCAGCGGAGCACGACGGCAGGTGCCGGGCAGGAGCAGATGGACGACGCGGTCCGGAAACCCACGTAGCCCGCCGGCCTGGGCGGCGGTGATGCCGCCGAGCAGCGCGGTCGGGCCGGCGGCCAGCACCGCGATCCACCGGAGCTGAGTGGGGCCGACGGGGCCGTTGTGCGCGACGAGAACCGCTCGGTGAGCCTGACGCCATCGACCGCTGGCCACCCGATGCCGGATCGCCTTGCGCGTGAGGTGCGCCTGTGCCTGGCCGAGGCTGAGCACGTCGTCCTGACGGAACAACAACCAGGTCAACTCGTCCGCGTCGTCCGACGGCAGCGCCCGCCGCATCCCTGCCCACGAGTTCCCCACCCGCCAAGGTTGCCGTCCACAGGGACCGCCGCGCGGCCCCTGTGGACAACGCTCATAGATCTTGGAAGAAAACGGCCCCCGGAGGGGTCGAGTCCTTCCAAGATCCGCAACTGGGCGGGAGCGAATTCAGCGGTGCGCGTTGCTCGGGCGCCCCCACGGGCCGGTGATCGCGAACACGTACCCCGGCGTCTGGATGTTCGCGAACAGGATCTTCCCGTCCGCGCTGAACGTCGGCCCGGTGAACTCGCTGTCGTTCAGCTCGTTGCGGGCCAGCGGGTACGCCTTGCCCTGCTCGGTGATCCCCACCAGGTGCGACACGCCCTCGCCGTCCTCGGCCAGGATCACCCCGCCGTACGGGGAGACGGTGATGTTGTCCGGTCCGTCGTAGTTGCCGTGGTCGGCCTCCGGGTCGGTGTTCACCCCGAAGATGGTCTTCAGCGTGACCGTCTGCCGTCGTGGGTCGTAGAACCAGACCTGGCCGTCGTGCTCGTTGACGCTGCCGTCGCTGTGCCGGGCGAAGCTGGCCACGAAGTACGCGCCGCCGTCGCCCCACCAGGCACCCTCCAGCTTGCGGCTGCGGGTCACCTCGTCGTCGGTGAACTGCTTGCGCACCGACACGGTCCGGGCGTCCCGGTCCGGCACCTGCACCCACTCCACCCTGTACCGGGTGCCCGGCCTGGTGGCTTCGGACAGGTCGGCCACGTGCCCGTCGCCCCGCAGGCAACGCATCGCTTCGAGGGTGCCGGCGGTGCCGCCGTCCGGCCGCTGGGCGAGCGCCCGCAGCGCGCCCTTGCCGGCCCGGAAGCCGGGCGGCGGCGTCCACCGGAAGTAGAGCCCGTTCGGGCCGCTCGCGTCCTCGGTCAGATAGATCGAGTGGGTGTACGGGTCGACCGCCACCGCCTCGTGGGAGTAGCGGCCGAGGAACGTCAGCGCCACCGGATCCTGGTTGGCCGACCGGTCGTGCGGGTCGACCTCGAAGACGTACCCGTGGTCCTTCTGGAACTGACCGCCGGCCCGCTGCTCGGTCTCCTCGCAGGTCAGCCACGTGCCCCACGGGGTGATGCCGCCGGCGCAGTTGTTGTGCGTGCCGGCCACGCTGACATATTCGCGCAGCCGCCGGCCGTGCCGGTCCACCTCGATGGTGGTGGTGCCGCCGCGCGCGCCGGGGTCGTAGGTGAGGCCGGGCAGCGCCGGCACCGGGTACGGCTCGTCGCCGCCGATCTCGTGGTTGTTCACCAGCACCGACCCGCGCGGGCCGCGGAAGCAGCCGGTGCCGTCGGCGTCGCTCGGGGTCGCCTGCCCCGACTCCAGGAGTGTCGCGCCCGCCTGGGCGACGACGGTGTACCGGAAGCCGGGCGGCAGTGCCAGCAGCCCGGCCGGGTCGGGCACCAGATCGCCGTAGCCGGCGGCGGGGCGGCACGCGGCCCGGGCCGCCGCCGGGCCGGCGATGGCGTCCAGGTTGCCGGCCACCACGATGCCGAGGCCACCGGCCGCGCCGCCCAGCAGGGACCGCCGGGAAAGGGGAGAGGAGGTCACGTCGTCGCCTTCCTGTGCACATGAGGTTGCCTTGGCAGGCAAGCCGGGCCGGGGGAACGGCGGGCGGCGGGGCCGGCCCCGGCCGGGTGAACAGTGGACGAATCCCGGGTGCCGAGCACGCCGTGCCTCCGCGATGCGCGTCCGTTAGGGTTCCCTCGATCGCAGACGGTGGCGTCGGAGGGCGGACGGGTGAACAGGCTCGCGGCGGCGTACCGGCAGGCGGTCGAGCGGCATCGGGCGGCGCTGCGGCACTGGGAGGCGGCCCGCCGGGCGCTGACCGCCGCCGGCCCGGCCCCCGTCGGCAGCCCCGAGCTGGTCGCCCGGCTGGCCCGCCTGGGCGGGGAGCTGGCCGCCGCGGTGCCCGGCACGGCCCGCGTCGCGACCCACCCCGCGCCGGTACGTCTCGGCGTCGCCACCACTGTCGACGGCGCGTTCCCGGTGCTCGTGCCGGTGGGGGCCGGCGCCCACCTGGCGATCGACGCCGACGCCCGCGACCCGCGCGTCGGTGAGCTGCTGCGCGTGGTGGTGGTGCGGCTGCTCACCGCCGCCCCAGCCGGCGCGGTCCGGGTGGTCGGCGTCGACCAGGCCGCGTTCGGTGCGGCGTTCCTACCGCTGCGCCCGCTGCACGACGCCGGGGTGCTCGGTGCGACGGCGACCACCGACGCGGAGACGACCGCGCTGCTGGACGCCGCCGAGCGGCACGCGCGTACCGCCCAGCGGGCCGACCCGGAGGACCGGGAGTTGCTGGTGGTGGTCGTCGCGTCGGCGCCGCCGGCGCGGGAGCTGGCCCGGTTGGCCGCGCTCACCCACGCCGGCCCGGCCGCGGCGGTGTGCGTGCTGCTGGCCGGCTACTCACCGGCCGGCCCGCCCGGCCCGTCCGGGCACTCACCGGCCGGTCCGCCCGGCCCGTCCGGGCACTCACCGGCCGGTCCGGGCGGGATGGCCGGGCGCTCGCCGGCCGGTCCGGGTGATGCGTCCGGGCGTGCGGGTGGGCAGTGGCCGGCCGGAGCGGGAGCGGCGGCCGGGGCGCCAGGCGGCGCGCCGCCGCTGGGTGCCACCACCCAGCTCCGGGTGACCGAGCGTTACGCCCTGGTCGGCGACCCGCCGGGGCGTCCGTTCAGCGCCGACGGCAGCGGGCTGGCCGCGCCCGTGGTGCTCGACGGCGGCCCGTCGCACGCGGCGGTGACCGCGCTGGCACGCCGGCTCGCCGAGGCCGCCGACGACTCCTCCGGCATCACCTTCGCCGACCTGCTGCCGCCGGCCCGCTGGACCGAGTCGGCCGCCGGCGGCCTGCGCACGGTGCTCGGCCGGGCGGGGCGGAAACCGGTGACCGTCGCGTTCGACGACGCCACGCCGCACTGGCTGGTCGGCGGGCGCACCGGCGCCGGCAAGACGGTCCTGCTGCTCGACGTGCTCTACGGGCTGGCCGCCCGCTACTCCCCGGCCGAGCTGCGCCTGATGCTGCTCGACTTCAAGGAGGGTGTCAGCTTCACCGAGTTCGTGCCGACCCCGCGCGACCCGTCCTGGCTGCCGCACGCCGGGGCCGTCGGCATCGAGTCCGACCGCGAGTACGGCGTGGCCGTGCTCCGGGAGCTGCGCGCCGAGCTGACCCGCCGCGCCGAGCTGCTCAAGCGCCACGGCGTCAGCCGCCTCGCCGACGTGCCGCCGAACGCCCGGCCGCCCCGGATCGTCACCGTCGTCGACGAGTTCCAGGTGCTGTTCGCCGGCAACGACGCGCTGGCCCGGCAGGCCGTCGACCTGATCGAGGAGCTGGCCCGCAAGGGCCGATCGTACGGCCTGCACCTGGTGCTGGCCAGCCAGAGCACCACCGGCGTCGAGGCCCTCTACGGCCGCGCCGAGGCCATCTTCGGCCAGTTCCCGCTGCGTATCGCGCTGCCCGGCGGGGACGGCGTGCTGGACCCGCGTAACGACGCCGCCCGCGGGCTGACCGTCGGCACGGCCGTGGTGAACGCCGCCGCCGGCGCGCCCGGCGCGGACGTCGAGGTGCGCTTCCCCGACGCGCACGCCGCCGCGGTCGACCTGGCGACGCTGCGCCACGAGCTGCACGCGGCCCGGCCGGAGGGGGCGCAACCGCCGGCCGTCTTCCGCGGCCACGACACGCCGCGGCTCGCCGACGACCCCGCCTGGGCGGCGCTGACCCCCGGCGCCGACCCGCCGTACGCCCTGGTCGGCCGCGTGGTGGACGTCGCCGGCAGTCCGGCCGGGTTCCCCCTCGACGCCAGCCCCGGCCGGCACCTGGCCGTGGTCGGCACCGCCGCCACCGGCGCGGAGATGCTCCGGTGCGCGGCCCTGGCACTGGCCCGGCAGCACGTGCCGGGCACCGCCCGGTTCCTGTTCGCGCCGCTGGCCCCCGGCACCACCGACCTCGCCGACGACCTCGCCATGACGTTCGCCGCGGCCGGCCACCCGGTCCGCCGGCTCGACGCCGACGCCCTGCGCGCGTTCCTCGCCGAGGCGGCCGGCGACGCGCTCGACCCGGGCCGCACCTACCTGGTGGGGTTCGGGATGGACGCCGCCGCCGGCACGCTCGCCGCCACCGACCCGGGCACGTTCCGCTCCGGCCACGACGACCTGCGCGCGGTGCTGCGGCACGGCCCGGGGCGCGGCGTGCACGTGCTCGGCTGGTGGCGTGGGCTGCGCCGGCTCGCCGACGACCTCGGCGGCAGCGGGCACCGCGACGACGTGACCGGCCTGGTCGCGTTGAACGTGCCGGCCGCCGACCTCGGCCTGCACCTCGGGGTGCACGACCTCGCCTACACCCCGCGTGACGGCCGTGCCCTGCTCGTCGACCGGCACGACCACCGCACCGCCCTGATCGTGCCGTTCGCCGCCGAGGACGACAGCCCGTGAGCGTGAGGAGTGAGCCGGTTTTGCGAGCCCCGCAGTCGCGAACGGACGGAAGTACCGCGTGAGCGGCTTCGACGACTACGCGGCGCTGCTCCGGGAGCTGTCCACCCGGCAGCGGGGCGGGGAGCGGGCGATCGCCGCCGAGGCGGAACGTCGGCGTGACCTCCAGTCCGGCCTGGACACGGTCGGGCGGCGGTTGGCCGCCCAGGGGGAGCGCCTGGACCGGCTGGGGGAGGCGGTCGGCATGCCGATGCGGTCGGTTCCGGAGGCAGCCAACCCGCCCGTCGGGACCGGACCGGGGGCCGAGCCGTCTACCGGGCCCGGACCTGGGGCCGGGCCGTCTACCGGACCCGGACCGGGGGACGGGGCGACCGGCGGCGCAGCCGCCGCGCCGGGGCGGGCGGGCGTCGGGGCGTACCCCGAGGGGAGCGGGACCGTGCCGGCGGGTGACCCGGCGGCGGAGTTGGCGGCGGCCGGGCGGCTGGCCGACGAGGCCGACCGGCACGGGCAGGAGGCGGAGGCGCTCGCGCGTCGGCCGGTGCTGCTGCCGACCTGGTCCGCGCCGGCCCGGGCGGTCGCCGTCTACGCCGGGTGCGCGCTCGTCGGGTCGCTGCTGATGCTCGTCGCGCTTGTCGGCACGCCGTTGCCGATCTCCGGGATGGACCTGGTGGCGGCGGTGTCGTGCGCGGGCGTGCCGTTGATGTCCTTCGTGGCCGGTCAGCTCGTGCTGGCGAAGTGGGGCCGCCCGGTGCTCACCGACGGTGCGGCACCGGCCGGGCGGTACGTGCCGCTCGGCTTCGTGATCTGCGCGCTGGTTTCCCCGTCGCTGTTCTGCGTCTACCTGGTCCTGTTCCGCCTCCTGCGCTGACTGCCCGCCTCCCGGGCAAGTCGTCTCGCCGCGGCATCGAGGGCGGGGCGCCGTCGATCTTGGACTTGTGGTGCCAGAGAATGCGGCTTCTGTGGCTTTTGGGAGGTGCCACAAGTCCATGATCGAGGAGTGGCGAGGTGGGGGTGGGGGTGGGGGTAGGCTGGCGCGAGCGAATGGGGAGGGCTTGTGAGCGCTGCGGAGGTCATCGCCAGGCTGGCGGCGGCGGCACAGAAGCTGGACGAGGCGAAGGCCCGCACGGCAGCCGCAGCGCAGGACGCGGCCGAGGCGCGGGCGCTTGTCGCCGGCGCGCTCGAAGGCGCGACGGCGGGGCCGCTGATCGGGGTCATCGACGCCTACCGGCAGGCGCTCGCCCAGGCCGCGCAGGGCGGCGAGCCGGCCCGCCAGCACGTGCAGGAGACCATCGCCAAGGTCCAGGCGCTCGGCAACTGACCGGCCGTCACGGGTCGCTGAGGACGAGCCAGTCGTCGTCGCGTCGCGTCACCGTGACCTCCGGGGGCCAGGTGTGGGTGACGGATGTCGACGCGCGGGCCTGGTCGACCAGGGGCCGGCGGGCCAGTTTCGCCCCCTCGAAGTGGGCCCCGCCGTGGAACACGGCCCGGCCGAAGTTGGTGCCGCCCTCGAAGCGGGCGCCCTCGAACCACGCCTCCGCGCCGAACTCGGTCCAGCGGAACAGCGCCAGGTCGGCGAAGCGCGCCCGGCGGAAGCCCGCGTACCCGGCGAAAGCGGTGTGCTCCATGGACAGCCCGGCCAGGAACACCGCCTCCCGGAACGTGGCGCTGCCGTCGAACGTGGCCCGGTCGAAGCTGCTCGGCTGTCGCAGCGTGGCGGTGTGGAAGGACACCTGCCCGAAGCGCGTCCCGCGGCAGGACAGCGCGCCACCGAGGTCGGCCCGGTCGAAGCTGGCCCGGCCGGTGACCCGGGCGTCGTCGAGCACGATGTCGGCGTCGCCGGTGAGGTCGTCGCACACGAGGTCGGTGAACTCGGCGGCCAGCCGCAGCCGGCCGTGCGCGACCGCCCCGGCGAAGCTCGTGACGCCGGCGCAGACCGCGCCGGTGAGGTCCAGGTCGACGAGGGTGCAACCGGCGGCGTCGAAGTCGTCCAGCTTGGCGCCGGTCAGGTCCAGCGCGGTGCCCGGCCACCAGGTGTCCCGGTCCGCCCGTAGGTGCCGGGTGAGCATCCGCTGCGCGGTGCGGCGCACCTCGGCCTCGCGCGGGTCGTCGGGCGCCGGCATCCGCAGGTACGCGCAGAGCACCGCCACTGTGGTCGGCCGCTGCCCCGGGTTGTCCTGACCGAGGCGTTCCAGGGCGTGCAGGCCGCCGAGGCGTACCGCCGGGTTGTCGCTGCCGACCAGCTCGATGGCCCGGACGTAGAGTTCGGTGAGCCGCCGCTCGCCGGCGTCGTGCTCGGCGGCGGTGGCCTGGCGTTCCTGGTGCCGTGCGGCGGCCTCGGCGACCGCCTCCGCGTGCGCCTGCACCCGGTCCCGGTGCGCCTGGTCGCGGGCGGCGACGGACTCCTGGTGCCGCTGGCCGCGTTCGCTGATCCACTGTCGACGGGCGGCGAACAGCAGCGCGAGCCCGCCGCCGGTGCCGGCCACCACGGTGAGGCCGGTGCGGATGGCGTCGACGCGCAGCGTGGCCCGGGTGTCGGGCTGGGCGGCCCGGTCGGCCTCGGCGAGCAGCCAGCCGAGCACCAGCCAGCCGAGCCCGACGGCCAGCAGCAGCCCGAGCAGCGCCAGCCACCAGGGCATCACCCGGAGCGGCTTCTCCGGCGAGGGCGGGGCGGACACGGCGCCCAGCATGCCATCCATGCCGGTCGCCGGGGGACCGGTCATCGCCTCCACGGTGCAGACCGTCCATGTCGGCTGGCCGCCCCCACCACGCCATCTCGGTGGAGTGGTGGGGTCGGCAAGTCCGGGAAGCAGCCACTTCGGCGAGGTGGAGTGGATCAGGTGAGGCGGAGGTGTCCGACGTGCCGGTTTGCGCGCGGGGCGCACCAACGGGTTACCGGCGCGTAACTTTTCATTGACGTGTGTGAAATCCGACACGCATCATCGTTCCCACGATCGATCGGATCCCACCCGTCCCTCCCGGTCCCCGACCGGGTGCCTCCCCTCGGAGGTGCAGCCCATGCTGCTCCGAACGATCCTCGCCGCCGCCGCCGCCGCCGCCACCGCCACCGCCACCGTCGCCCTGCTCGTCCCGGCCACCGCCGCCCACGCCGCCGCGCCGTCACCGACGACCCCCGCCACCGCCGCCGACCGGGCCACCACCACCACCGACCGGGCCACCACCACCGCCGCCGAACGGGCCGCCGCCGCGGCGGCCGACCCGGTCATCGTGGTCGGCGGGCTGATCGGGGTCTCCATCGCGTACGAGCCGATCGCCGCCCGGCTGCGCGCCGACGGCTACCGGGTGTCGATCTATCAACTGCCGAACCTCGGCCTCGGCGACATCCGCGAGTCGGCCCGGGCGCTGTCGTCCTACGTGGACCAGGTCCGCGCCGCCACCGGGGCCAGCCGGGTCGACCTGGTCACCCACTCCGAGGGTGGGCTGGTCAGCCGCTGGTACGTCAGGAACCTCGGCGGCGCCGACCGGGTCGACCAGTACATCAGCCTGGGCAGCCCGCAGTACGGCACGTACGTCGCCAACATCGTCAACGTCGTCGGGCTGGGCAGTTGCGCCGGCATCGTCGCCTGCCAGCAGATGACCATCGGGTCGAGCTTCCTGGCCGACCTGAACGCCGGCGACGACACCCCCGGCCCGGTCCGCTGGACCACGCTGCGCACCTGGCAGGACGAGTTGGTCCGGCCGGTCGACAACGCGGTGCTCGCCGACGGCGCGACGAACATCCTGGTGCAGGCGTGGTGCCCGCTGCGGGTCGTCGGCCACCTCGGCCTGGTCCTCGACGGCACCACCTACACGGCGGTGCGGCAGACCCTCGCGGGCGCCGCGATCCGGCCGAACTGCTTCGCGATCTGAGCGGGCGCGGGCCCGCCACGGCGCGGGCCCGCCACGGCGCGGGCCCGCCACGGCGCGGGCCCGCCACGGCGCGGGCCCGCCACGGCGCGGGCCCGCCACGGCGCGGGCCCGCCACGGCGCGGGCCCGCTACGGGGACCGGCCGTCCACGGGGACCGGCCGTCCACGTCGGGTGGGCGGCCGGCCCCGTCGACGGCGGGCCCGCAGACGCCGCGCGCTCACCCCTCGGCGCGGCCCCGGATCACGTCGGCCGCCCGCCAGGCCAGCGCCGTCACCGGCGCGCTCGTCCAGCCCGCCACCATCACCGGCAGCACCGAGGCGTCCACCACCCGCAGCCCGTCGACGCCGCGGACCCGCAACTCGGCGTCGACCACGTGGTCGTCGTCCGCGCCCATCGCGCAGGTGCCGATCGCGTGGTAGCCGCAGTAGCCGTGCGCCACCGCCGCCTCGACGATCTCCTCGTCCGTCCGGGTCGCCAGGCCGGGCACCGTCTCCGCGTTGATCCGCTTGGCGATCGGCCCGGTGGCGAAGAACTCCCGCATCCGCCGGAACAGGTCCACCGCCACCCGCCGGTCGTGCCCGGTGGCGAGGTAGTTCGCCACGATCGACGGCGGGGTGCGCGGGTCGGCGTCGGTGACGGTGAGGCTGCCCTCGCTGTCCGGCCGGGTCACCGTGCCCAGGCACATCAGGCCGGGCTCCCGTTCCAGCTCCAGCGCCCGGCCCGGGCGGCGCGGGGCGGCCGAGAACGGCGCCATCAGCAGGTGGCCGTCCGGCCGGTCCAGGTCCGGCCGGGACTTCACGTGCGCCGCCACGTCGAACACCGGCAACGCCAGCGGGCCGCCGCGGGTGAGCAGCCAGCGCAGCGTGGCGCGGGCCTGCCCGAGCGGGCCCGCCAGCCGGGCGTTGTGGCCGCCGGTGCCGGCGAGCCGGTACTGCAACGCGATCGACAGGTGCTCCCGTAGCCCGGCGCCCACCCGCGGCCGGTCGAGCAGCACCGGCACCCCGGCGGCGCGCAGCGTCCCCGCCGGGCCGATGCCGGAGACCTGCAACAGTTGCGGGGTGGCCAGCGCGCCGGCGGCGAGGATCACCTCGCCGGCCGCCCGGTGCTCGACCTCCCGGCCGCGCCACGCCACCCGTACGCCGACCGCCCGGCCGCCCTCGACGAGCACGCGCAGCGCGACCGCGCCGACCACGACGGTCAGGTTCGGGCGGCGACGCGCCGGATGCAGGAACGCGTCGGCGGCGCTGACCCGCCGTCCCCTGTGGATGGTGGCGGTCGGATAGCCGATCCGTTCGTCGTCGCCGGCGTCCAGATCGTCCGCAGTGCGCCAGCCCAGCTCGGCGCCGGTGGCCACCATCTCCTCGGCGAGCGGGTCGGTGCCGGTGGCCACGGAGAGCCGCACCGGTCCGCCGACGCCCCGGTGCGGCGCGGGTCCCAGCGGGTGGTCCTCCACCCGCTGGAACACCCGCCGCATGACCGACCAGCCCCACCCCAGCGGCGCCAGCGCGTCCCAGTCCCGGGCCGCGCCGCGGCTCCAGATCATGCCGTTGACCGAGGTGGAGCCGCCGACCATCCGGCCGCGCTGCCAGGTCTCCCGCCGGCCCGGCCCGGTCGTCGCCGGGTAGTGCCAGGCGGTACGCGGATCGTCCATCAGCCGGGAGAACGCCTTCGGCACCCGGACGAACGGGCTCCGGTCCCAGCCGCCCGCCTCCAGCAGCAGGACCCGGGTGCCCGGATCCTCGGTCAGCCGGTCGGCCAGCACGCATCCCGCCGCGCCGGCCCCGACGACGACGTAGTCGAATTCCACTGCGGTGGACCCCCAGTCGCGAGAAATCCTTCCGACAGTAGTTGCTCGATCACGCCTCGCAAAGAGGTCGGCTCAGGCCGCCTTCGCCAACGCCTCGTACTCGTCGTCGGTCAGCTCGACCTCGGCCGCCGCGACGTTCTCCTCCAGGTGCGCCACCGACGACGTACCCGGAATGGGAAGCATCACCGGCGACCGGCGCAACAGCCACGCCAGGGCGAGCTGCGCGGGGCTGGCGCCGTGCGCGGTGGAGATCGCGTCCAGCGGCCCGCCGGGCCGCGCCAGGTTGCCGGTGGCGATCGGGAACCACGGGATGAACGCCAGGTCGTCGCGCTCGCAGTGGGTCAGCACGTCCTCCGCGCCGCGGTCGGCCAGGTTGTAGAGGTTCTGCACGGACACGATCGGGGTGATCTTCCGGGCCGCCTCGATCTGCTCGACGGTCACCTCGGAGAGGCCGATGTGCCGGATCTTGCCCTCCTGCTTCAGCAGCGCCAGCTCGCCGAGCTGATCCGCGAGCGGCACCTTGGCGTCGATCCGGTGCAACTGGTAGAGCGGAATCGCGTCCAGGCCCAGATGGCGCAGGCTCAGCTCGCACTGCTGGCGCAGATATTCCGGGCGCCCCACCGGCCGCCAGTCGCCCGGCCCGGAGCGGGTCAGCCCGGCCTTCGTCGCGATCACCAGGTCGTCGGGGTACGGGTGCAGCGCCTCTCTGATCAGCAACTCACTGACGAACGGCCCGTACGAGTCGGCGGTGTCGACGAACGTGACCCCCAGCTCGTACGCGCGACGCAACACCCGCACCGCCTCGGCCGGGTCCTTCGGGTCGCCCCAGACACCGGGTCCGGTGAGCTGCATCGCCCCGTAGCCGAGGCGGTCGACCCGCAGGTCACCGCCGATCCGGTAGCTGCCCGACGCCTTGGCCGGCTGGCTGCCTGTGGTCATCACGGTCCTCCTGGTCGTGTCCGGTTCGGGTCCCGACCGGAGGACATTCCCCGAAACGCGCCGCCGAAGCCTGGTCAACCCCGACGCCGCAGCACCACCAGCGCCTGGTCGTCCTCCGAGCCGGCCAGGTCGTGCAGCAGCGCGTCCGCGATCGTCTCCGCCGGCTCGTCCCGCACCGCGGCAAGCGTCCGGTGCAACGCCCCGACACCCTCGTCGTACGGCCGGCCGCGCCGCTCCACCAGCCCGTCGGTGTACGCGACGAGCACGTCACCGGGGGCGAACGGGATCGTGGCCACGGTCATCGGCCGGTCCACCATGCCCAGCGGCAGGGCGTGGGCCGTCGGCACGGCGCGCGGCGGCTGCCCGGCCGGCAGCAGCACCGGATGCGGGTGCCCGGCCCGGGCCACCCGCGCCGTACCGGCCACCGGATCGACCACCACGACCAGGCAGGTGCCCAGGAACCCGACGCCGAGCAGCTCGGTGAGGCGGAGGAACACCTCCTCCAACGGCACGCCCAACCGGATCAGCGTGTTCAGCATGGTGCGGAGTTGGGCCATGTCGGCGGCGGCCTCGACCTGGTGGCCGACCACGTCGCCGACCACCACGGCCAGCCGGTCGCCGTCCTGCCGGACCAGGTCGTACCAGTCGCCGCCCAGATGCAGGCCGCTCATCGCCGGCCGGTAGCGGGTGGCGACCTCCAGGCCCTTCGGCGGGGTCAGCGACGAGCTGCGCAGGCGGCCGGCCAGGCGGGTCACCAGGTTGTGCTCGGCGGCGGCCAGCCGGACCCGTTCCAGCGTCTGCTCGCACAGGTCGGCCACGGTGTTCAGCAACGCCAGGTCGGTGTCGCGCAGCGGGCGCTCCCGCCGCCAGCCGAGACCCAGCGCGGCGATCGGGCGACGCTCGGCGCCGAACAGCGGCAGGGCCACGGTGGTCACCAGGCCGTGCGCGCCGACCGGGTCGGGCAGGCCGGGGAACCGGGCGGCGAACTCGGCGCGGTCGCGCAGCATGATGCGCGTCCCGTCGCGCAGCGCGCGTACGAGCGGGCGCGGGTCGTCGATGCTCAGGTCGTGGAACGCCGCCGCGAGCGTGCCCGGCACGTCGTCGTGGTACCAGAGCCGGACCCGGCGGCCCTCGTCCCGCATGGCCAGGCCGGGCAGCGCCGCGCCCAACGCCGTGGTGGCGGCGTCGAGGATCACCTCGATCGCCTCGGCGGTGGAGCGGGTCACGCTCAACCGGGCCGCGAACACGGCCATGGCCTGCGCCGACCCGGTCAGCTCGGCCCGCTGCAACGCCTGGCTGCACAGCCCGGCCACCGCGTCGAGCAGGTTGTGCAGCCCGTCTTCGTCGGTGACCGGGTCGGCCCAACGCACCTCCAGGGCGCCGAGCGCGACGCCGTCGCCGTAGCGCAGCGGCAGGCAGAGACCCGTGGTCCGGCCGTCGGCGTCGGTCACCGGCAGCACCACGTTGTCGCGTACCGCCCGGGCCAGCGGGGCGTCGGCGTCGAGCGGCAACGGCCCGGGCGGCGCGTCGCCACCTGTCACGTCGAGCACGGTACGGCCGGGCATGGCGACGGCCACCCGCAGCGCGGCGGCGTCCACCACGGCCGGTGCGACGGTGGTGAACACCTCCACGATGGCCTCCCGGCCCCGCGCCGAGCTGAGCGCCCCGGCCAGCCGGGCGAGCGCCTCCGCCCGCCGCAGCGCCCGCTGCCGGTCGCTGACGTCCCGCCCCACGGTGGCCACGAACGCGGTCCGCCGGTCGCCGGTGTCCACGGTGAAGGTCTGGTGGTCGACGTCGATCGGCACGCCGGTGTCCCGGTGGACCAGCCGGCTCTCGCCGCGGTGGTGCCCGTCGCGCAGCGCGGTCGGGATGAGCTCGGTGCGCCACAGCGCGCGTGCGTCCGGCGCGGCGAAGTCGACCAGGCCCAGCCCGTCGACCCGCTCCCCGTCGTCCAGCCCGACCAGCGCCCGCCCGGCCGGGTTGACGTAGACGGCCCGGCCGTCCGGGGTGGCCACCGCGATGAAGTCGCCGGAGCGTTCCACGAGCGCCTGGAACAGCCGCAGCTCGGCCTGGGCGGCGCGGGCGGCGTCCAGTTCGGCGCGGTCGGTGGACCGGTGGCGGTGCGCCCGCGCCGCGGCCAGCGCGACGCCCACCTGCCCGGCGAGCAGCCCGACGAACGCCCGGTGGTCGGCGTCGACCGCGCGGTGCGGGTCCAGACCGACCACAAGCACCCCGGCCGGAACGGCGGCGCCCGGATCGGGCACCGGCAGCACGGCCACCACCGGAGCGTCCGCCCGGCCGCCGCTCGGGTCCGGGGGCACCAGTCGGGGCGCGCCGTCGGCCAGCACCTCGGCCAGCGGCAGGTCACCCACCGGCGGGACGTCAACCCCGGCCGCGGCGGCCAGCCGCGGGCCGCCCGGCGTGGCCAGGTGGAGTTGGACGAACGGCATCGAGGCGGCGTCACCCAGCGTGTCGACCGCCCGCCGGGCCACCTCCTCCGGGTCGGTCGCGTCGGCAAGCGCGGCGCCCACCGCCACGAGCAGCCGCAGCCGGCGCTCGCCCACCACCCGTGCGGTGGTCTCCGCGCCGACGCTGAGCACACCCGCCGGCCGGCCCGACTCGTCGGTCACCGGGCTGTGCGTGAAGGTGAACCAGCGGTCGCCGTCGTGCGGGTGCCGCACCCGTACGTCGGGACTGGTCCCGGCGGCCCGGTCGGCGAGCAGCGGGACGAGCGCGTCCCAGTCACCCGGCCACGCCCGCGCCGCCGGCCGCTCCGGCGTGACCTCCCGGCCCGGACCGAGCAACCGCCGGTAGGCGTCGTTGGGCAGCGGCACCGGCCCGTCGCCCCACCACAGCACCGCCGGGGCGGGGGAGCGCAGGCAGAGCGCCAGCGCGGTGCGCAGGCTCTGCGGCCAACCCTCGATCGGGCCGAGCGGCGTGCCGGACCAGTCGTACGCCGCGATCACCGCGCCCGCCCGCCCGCCGGTGGCGGCGACGGTGTCCGGCCACCGACAGTCGTCCGGCGGGGTGACGTTCACCCGGGACCTCCGCTCGGCCGGTGGGCGTCGGCAGTACCGGGAAACGTACCAGCGGCCCGCCGTACCGGACGATCGTCGATCCGGTTCGGAACCCGGCGCCGTGGGCGGGGACGAACGCCCCGGCAGGTCGACAACCGGGCGGGGCCGCGGCAGTTGCCGCGAGCCCGCCCGCGGGCCCGGGACGCCGTGCGAGGCTGGGCGGGACGGTGGTCAGGAGGTGCGCATGGGCGCGACGCCCGGGCTCGACTTCGCGTTGGACACCTACGAGTGCATCGTGCTCTATCCGGGGCCGTCCGGCCGGGCGTTGCCGGAGGAGACCGTGCGGCGGCTCCAGGCCGAGCACCTGCGACACATGCAGGCGTTGCAGCGGCGGGGCATCGTGCTCGTCGACGGCTCGGTGGACGGCCCGGCGCGCGAACCTGACCCGCCGATCGGTTTCGGCCTGTCCCGGACCGGTTCGGTGGACGACGTACGCAGCGTCATGGAGGCCGACCCGGCGGTGCAGGCCGGGCTCTACCGGGTGGAGGTGCTCACCTTCCTCTGCGCGGCCGGGTCGCTGGACTTTCCGCTGGTCAAGACCGAGAGCTGAGGGCGCCCACGCGCCGGCGCCGGCGGCGTCCGGTCCGGTTTCCCCGGGGTCGGCGTCCGGCCCGCCGGCACCCCGGGCCATCCGGTCGTCCGGGGGGCCGCCGGGAGCACCCCGCCGGCCGGTGACGGCGGGCGGTACGATTTCCGCCGCGCGGTCGCCGATGCCCGCCACACACGACGTTCCGGTGCGGTACGCCCACCGCCCGCTCGCGCGGGTTTCGCGCGTCGTTGGACAACTGTTCCGCAGTCCGCAAGGGGTCGGTCGGCAGACCGATCCGAAGGAGAGACTAGCCTGATGGGCGTGACACGCCGCGCGAAGATCGTCTGCACTCTCGGCCCCGCCACCTCGTCCCCGGAGCGCATCCGGGGGCTCGTCGAGGCCGGCATGAACGTGGCGAGGCTCAACTTCAGCCACGGCAGTCACGCCGACCACGAGTCGGTCTACCGGATGGTCCGCGAGGCCGCCGAGGCGGCCGGTGCGCCGGTCGCCGTGCTCGCCGACCTCCAGGGCCCCAAGATCCGCCTCGGCCGTTTCGCCGACGGGCCGCACGAGTGGCGCACCGGCGACTCCGTGACGATCACCGGCGACGAGATCGTCGGCACCAAGGAGCGGGTCTCCTGCACCTACCGCAAGCTGCCGCAGGAGGTGAAGCCGGGCGACCGGCTGCTGATCGACGACGGCCGGGTCGCGGTCGAGGTCAGCGACGTCACCGGCAACGACATCCGTTGCCTGGTCACCGAGGGCGGCCCGGTCTCCAACAACAAGGGCGTCTCGCTGCCGAACGTGGCGGTCAGCGTCCCTGCCATGTCCGACAAGGACGCCGAGGACCTGCGCTTCGCCCTCGGCCTCGGCGTGGACCTGGTCGCGCTCTCCTTCGTCCGCTCGCCGGAGGACATCAAGCTCGTCCACGCGATCATGGACGAGGAGGGCGTCCGCCGCCCGGTGCTGGCCAAGGTCGAGAAGCCGGAGGCGGTCGACCACCTGGAGGCGATCGTGCTCGCCTTCGACGGCGTCATGGTCGCCCGCGGCGACCTCGGCGTGGAGCTGCCGCTGGACCAGGTCCCGCTGGTGCAGAAGCGGGCCGTGCAGCTCTGCCGGGAGAACGCCAAGCCGGTCATCGTGGCCACCCAGATGCTCGACTCCATGATCGAAAATTCGCGACCGACTCGCGCCGAGGCCTCCGACGTGGCGAACGCGGTACTCGACGGCGCGGACGCGGTGATGCTCTCCGGCGAGACGAGCGTCGGCAAGTACCCGGTACTCACCGTCAGCACCATGGCGAAGATCATCACCACCACCGAGGCCGGCTCCATCGCCGTCCCCCGGCTCCAGCACGACCCGCGTACGCACGGTGGCGCGCTCACCGTCGCCGCGTCGTCGATCGCCCGTGCCATCGGCGCCAAGGCCATGGTGGCGTTCTCGCAGACCGGCGACACCGTGAAGCGGCTCAGCCGGCTGCACTGCGACCTGCCGCTGCTGGCCTTCACCCCGGTCCCGGAGGTGCGCCACCAGCTCGCGCTCTGCTGGGGCGTGGAGACGTTCCTGATGCCGTTCGTGCAGCACACCGACGACATGTTCCGCCAGGTCGACCAGGCGCTGCTCGGTCTCGACCGGGCCAACCCGGGCGACTACGTGGTGATCGTGGCCGGCAGCCCGCCCGGCACCCCCGGCTCCACCAACACGCTGCGCGTGCACCAGCTCGGTTCGCTCGTCGACGCCGCGTCGGCGCGCGCGCTCCAGTGAGCCGGTGTTGCGAGCCCCGCGGTCGCGAACGAAGGTCGTACCGTGAGTGACGTGCGGGGGGCGACCGGGCAGGCCGCCGTCGACCAACTCCTCGAGGTGCTGGACCTGGCGCCGACCGGCGACATGACCTTCCGCGGGATGAGCCCGCCGGTGGGCCCGCAGCGGGTCTACGGCGGGCAGGTCGCCGGGCAGGCGCTGGTGGCGGCCGGCCGCACGGTCGACCCGGAGCGGGCCGTGCACTCGCTGCACGGCTACTTCGTGCGGCCCGGCGACCCGGCCGAGCCGATCGACTACCAGGTGGAGAACGTCCGGGACGGCCGGTCCTTCTCGGTGCGCCGCTCGGTGGCGTTGCAGCACGACAAGCCGATCTTCTTCATGTCGGCCTCGTTCCAGCGGCAGGAGGAGGGGCTGGACCACCACGCCCCGGTCCCACCCGACGTGCCCGGCCCGGACGACGTGCCCACCATGGCCGACCGGCTCTCCCGCTATCCGGAACGGCTCGGCATCTGGGGCCAGATCCCGCGTCCGATCGACGTCCGCTACGTCGGCGAGCCCGGCTGGGTCCGCCCCGGCGACCGTCCGGCCGAGCCGCACCAGCGGGTCTGGATGCGCATCGACGGCAAGCTCCCCGACGATCCGCTGCTGCACGCGTGCGCGCTGACGTACGCCTCCGATCTGACGCTGCTGGATTCGGTGCTGTCGGTGCACGGCGAGGTGTGGGGGCCCGGTGGCGTGGTCGGCGCGAGCCTGGACCACGCGCTGTGGTTCCACCGGGCGTTCCGGGCCGACGAGTGGTTCCTCTACGACTGCTGGAGCCCGTCCGCCTCGGGCGCCCGGGGCCTGGCCACCGGCCGGATGTTCACCACCGAGGGCCGGCACATCGCCAGCGCCGTCCAGGAGGGCCTGCTGCGCCGCGTCGGCGCCTGAGGTGCAAGGCGGGGCCCCCGGTTAACGCCTCCGGTAGAGCAGGGGCCCCCTCTTAACACATCCAGCGGGGGCCGGGTTCGCTCGGCGTCTGTCGAGGTCGGGGGACCGGTCGGCTGAGCAGGCGACTAACCTTGCCGGCATGCGTCTCTCCGCCCGGGTCGACTATGCCCTCCGTGCGGCTGCCGAGCTGGCCTCGGTCGCCGAGGGCACGACCTCCGGGCGGAGCCGGCCGGTGACCGCCGAGCAGATCGCCCGGTCGCAGAACATCCCGCCGAAGTTTCTCGAGAGCATCCTGCTCCAACTGCGCCGGGGTGGCGTCGTGCACGCCCAGCGTGGCCCCGAGGGCGGCTACTGGCTGGCCCGCCCGGCCGCGGAGATCTCCCTGGCCGAGGTGATCCGGGTGATCGACGGGCCGCTGGCGCACGTCCGTGGGCAACGCCCGGAGCAGCTCGGCTACCAGGGTGCGGCCCGCGCGCTGCAGGACGTGTGGATCGCGTTGCGGGCCAGCGAGCGGGAGATCCTGGAACTGGTCACCATCGCCGACGTGGCCGCCGGGCAGTTGCCGGGCCGGGTGAACGAGCTGGCCGCCGACCCGCGCGCCTGGAGCTGACGGTCCTCCGACGGACCGTCCGGCGCGTCTCACCAACCGGATGGGGGACTTGACCGGAGGCACCTTCGTGCCGCATTGTCGACCAAGTCGATAGGAGATGCCGAAAAGTCTGGGGGCGCTCGTGCGCAAGCTGCTGGTCCTCGCCCTCGTCGGGCTCGCCGCGCAACTGGTCGACGGCGCGCTCGGCATGGCCTACGGGCTGACCTCCTCGACCCTGCTCCTCTTCGCCGGCGTCGCGCCGGCCGCCGCGTCCGCCTCGGTGCACCTCGCCGAGATCGGCACCACGCTCGCCGCCGGCGTGGCCCACTGGCGCTTCGGCAACGTCGACTGGAAGGTGGTCGCCCGGATCGCGCTGCCTGGCGCGCTCGGCGCGTTCGCCGGTGCCACGTTCCTCAGCTCCATCTCCACCGAGTCGGCCGCCCCGTGGATGGCCGCGATCCTGTTCACCCTCGGCGCGTACCTGCTGGTCCGCTTCTCCCGGCCGCTGCGCGCCGCCCGCGCCGCCGGCCGGCTGCGCAGCCGCTTCCTCGCCCCGCTCGGCCTGGTCGCCGGCTTCGTCGACGCCACCGGCGGCGGCGGATGGGGTCCGGTCGCCACCCCGGCCCTGCTGGTCTCCGGGCGGATGGAACCCCGCAAGGTCATCGGCTCGGTGGACACCTCCGAGTTCGTGGTCGCCGGCGCGGCGAGCCTCGGCTTCCTGATCGGCCTCGGCTCCGATGGCTTCCTGCTGCCCACCGTGGCCGCGCTCCTGGTCGGCGGACTGATTGCGGCGCCGATCGCGGCCTGGCTGGTCCGCATCGTGCCGGCCCAGGTGCTCGGCGCCGTCATCGGCGGCGTGATCGTGCTGACCAACGCCCGTACCCTGCTGCGGGCCGGCGACCTGGGCGGCCCGGTGCCGGGCCTGGTCTACGCCGTGCTCGGCGCCGGCTGGCTGGCCGCCATGGTGCTGGCGGTGCGGGCCCTGCGCCGCGTCCGCCGGGCCCGGGCCACGGTCGAGGTGGCGCTCGCCGCCACTCCGGCCGACGCCGCGGTGTCCGACGCCGCGGTGTCCGACGCCGCGGTGTCCGACGCCGTCGTCCCGGGGTCCGCCGAAGGCACGGCTCCGATCGTCGAGGCGGCGGATCCGGCGGTCGAGGTCGCTCCGGGCGTTGCCGCCGCCGCTCCGGCCGTCGAGGCCGAGCCCTCCCGGCGGCTTGCCGCCGCCGTCGAGGGCTGAGTCTCCACCGGGTACGGACGAGCCGCGGGCCGCTCCGGCCCGGCTCCCGCCAGGCATCACCCACCCGGTACGTGTGTCCACGCCATCCCGGGCTCGTCGACGCCGGGGGCGTGAGCCGATGCCGGGGTGTTAAAAGGGGGCCCTTCCTCTACCGGAAGCGTTAACCGGGGCCCCCGCCTTAACCTCCGGCTTGTGGGGCGTGGGGTGGTGTCCTACGCTGGCGGGGCACGGGAGCTAATTATATGCGTCGATGTCTGACGTTCCGTCGCGTCAACGCGCGTGCACACTTCCCGCCGGCCCGGGCAGGCCGGCGTCGCCGCGTGCCTGACCTTCGCGAAAGGCAACCCCGTGCACCACACCACCTCACGCCGGATCGCACTGCTCGCCGCGGTCTCGGCGGCCACCCTGACGGCGGGCGCGCTCACCACGATGACGGCCTCGGCCGCCGCCGCGGCCTGCCGGGTCGACTACCGGGTCACCAACCAGTGGGGCGGCGGCTTCGGCGCCGACGTCACCGTGACCAACCTCGGCGACCCGATCAACGGCTGGACGCTGGGTTGGAGCTTCGCCAACGGTCAGCAGGTCGTCCAGGCATGGAACGCCACGGTCAGCCAGTCCGGCGCCCAGGTCACCGCCCGCGACGCCGGCTACAACGCCACGATCGGCACCGGTGGCACCGCCAACTTCGGCTTCAACGGCTCGTGGAACAACGCCTCCAACCCGGCCCCGACCACGTTCACGCTCAACGGCACCACCTGCACCGGCGCGCCCCCGACCGCGACGCCGACGACGTCCGGCCCGACGACTCCGCCACCCACCACACCGCCGCCGACGGAACCGCCGCCCACCACCACGCCGCCTCCCACCACCCCGCCGGCCGGCGCCAAGCAGATGGAGAAACTCGACCGCGGGTTGGTCAGCGTCCGCTCCGGCAACGGGAACCTGGTCTCCTGGCGACTGCTCGGCACCGAGACCTCGGGTGTGTCGTTCAACCTCTACCGGGGCGGCACCAAGGTCAACGGCAGTCCGATCACCGGCGCCACCAACTACCTGGACGGCGGCGCACCCGCCGGGTCCGCGTACACCGTGCGGGCCGTGGTGGACGGCGCCGAGCAGGCGGCGTCCGCCCCGGCGTTGCAGTTCGCCAACGGCTACCTGGACGTCCCGATCCAGGCCCCGCCGGGCGGCACCACGCCGAGCGGCGAGTTCTACAGTTACTCCGCCAACGACGCCAGCGTCGGCGACCTCGACGGCGACGGCCGCTACGAGTTCGTGCTCAAGTGGGACCCGTCCAACGCCAAGGACAACTCGCAGTCCGGCTACACGGGCAACGTCTACGTCGACGCCTACACCCTCACCGGCACGCGCCTGTGGCGCATCGACCTGGGCCGCAACATCCGCGCCGGGGCCCACTACACCCAGTTCCAGGTGTACGACTACGACGGCGACGGTGACGCCGAGGTGGCGATGAAGACCGCCGACGGCTCCCGCTCCGGCACCGGCCAGGTGATCGGCTCCTCGTCGGCCGACTACCGCAACTCCAGTGGCTACGTGCTCGCCGGCCCCGAATACCTGACCATGTTCGACGGTCGCACCGGGGCGGCGCTGTCCACTGTCAACTACGACCCGCCGCGCGGCACCGTCTCGTCCTGGGGCGACTCGTACGGCAACCGGGTCGACCGGTTCCTCGCCGGCACCGCCTACCTCGACGGCCAGCGCCCGTCACTGATCATGGCGCGTGGCTACTACACCCGGGCGGTCATCGCCGCGTGGGACTTCCGCGACGGCACGCTGCGCAAGCGCTGGACGTTCGACTCGAACTCCTCCGGCAACGGCGCCGCCGCCGGCCAGGGCAACCACCAGCTCTCGATCGCCGACGTCGACAACGACGGCCGCCAGGAGATCGTGTACGGGGCGGCCACCATCGACGACAACGGCCGGCTGCTCTACTCCACCGGCAACGGGCACGGCGACGCGATGCACGTCGGCGACCTCGACCCGTCCCGCGCCGGCCTGGAGGTCTTCAAGGTGGACGAGGACGGCAGCAAGCCCAGCTCGTGGATGTCCGACGCGCGTACCGGCCAGATCCTCTGGCAGACGTCGCCGAACGGCGACAACGGCCGCGGCGTCTCCGGTGACATCTGGGCCGGCAGCCCGGGCGCGGAGTCCTGGTCCTCGGCGGTGAACGGCCTGCTCAACACCCGTGGCCAGAACGTCGGCCGCAAGCCGTCCTCGGCGAACTTCCTGATCTGGTGGGACGGCGACCCGGTCCGCGAGCTGCTCGACGCCACCAAGATCGACAAGTACGGCACCGGCGGCGAGACCCGGCTGCTCACCGGCAGCAACGTCGCGTCCAACAACGGCACCAAGTCCACCCCGGCGCTCTCCGGCGACATCCTCGGCGACTGGCGCGAGGAGGTGGTGTGGCGCACCGCCGACAGCTCCGCGCTGCGCATCTACAGCACGCCCGTCACCACGGGGCTGCGCCTGCCGACCCTGATGCACGACCCGCAGTATCGGGTGGCCGTCGCCTGGCAGAACACCGCCTACAACCAGCCGCCGCACCCGAGCTTCTTCCTCGGTGACGGCATGAGCACGCCCGCCGCGCCGAACATCTACCTGCGCTGAGGCGAAAAAAAGGCACCGGGTCGCCGGCCGCGGAATCCGCTCCGCCGGCGACCCGGTGCACCACACCGCAGCATTCCCGACCCGTCCCGACCGGGAATGCCGTACCACCACCGGGGATAAAGTTATGCGCCCCACGCGACGCTGCGGTGACGTGGCTATGAAGAGCGTGTTTCAGCCGTCCCGGCGCAGGCCACCCGCGACCTTCTCGGCGATCAACTCGTACGAGCGCACCCGGTCGGCCACGTCGTAGACCATCGCGGTCAGCATCAACTCGTCCGCGCCGGTGCGCTCCAGCAACTCCCCGAGCTGCCGGGCCACCGTCTCCGGCGAACCGGTCGCCTGGCCGTCGCGGCGCTGCGCCACGAACTCCCGCTCCAGCTCCGAATACGGATACGCCGCCGCCTCCGCCGGCGTGACCAGCGGCTCCGGCCGCCCCGACCGCAGCTTCAGGAACGACAACCCGGCCGGCCCGGCCAGCCACTCCGCCCGCTCGTCGGTCTCCGCGCACACCGCGTTCACCGCCACCATCGCGTACGGCCGGTCCCACCACCGCGACGGCCGGAAGTGCTGCCGGTAGAGCCGCAACGCCGGGATGGTGTGCTGCGAGCTGAAGTGGTGCGCGAAGGAGAACGGCAACCCGAGCAGGCCGGCGAGCTGGGCGCTGAACCCGCTCGACCCCAGCAGCCACACCTGCGGCGACTGCCCGCGCCCCGGCGTCGCCGTGATCGGCCCGGGCTCCTCGCCGCTGAAGTAGTTCATCAGGTCGGCCAGCTCGCGCGGGAAGTGCTCCGCGGACAGGCCCTCCATGGTGCGGCGCAACGCCAACGCGGTCACCTGGTCGGTGCCCGGCGCCCGCCCGATGCCCAGGTCGATCCGGCCCGGGTGCAGCGCCTCCAGGGTGCCGAACTGCTCCGCCACCACCAGCGGCGCGTGGTTGGGCAGCATCACCCCGCCGGAACCCAACCGGATCGTGGTGGTGTTCGCGGCCAGGTGCGCCAGCAGCACCGCCGGCGCCGAACTCGCGATCGCCGGCATGTTGTGGTGCTCGGCCACCCAGAACCGGCGGTAGCCCAGCTCCTCGGTGCGGCGGGCCAGCTCGGTGGTGTGCCGCAGCGCCTCACCGGCACTGCCGGTCGCGGCCACCGGGGCAAGGTCAAGAACAGACATCGGTACGTCGATCACGCCCTGGTGCAACCCGCGACCTGCCGGAATTGTTCCGTCGGGTGGGTCAGCCCATACCCCGGGCCTGCTCGAAGATGAGGCTGGTCTGGGTGTGCCGCACCGCCGGATCCACGGCCAGATGGTCCAGCACGAAGTCCCGCAGCGCGTCCCCGGACGCCGCCCGCACGTGCAGCACGTAGTCCTCCGCGCCCGCCACGTGGAACACCGACACCACCCCCGGCAGCCGCACCGACCGGGCCCGGAAGGCGTTCACCGCGGCCCGTTCGTGCGCCGTCAGCCGCACCGACACCAGCGCCTGCAACGGCAGCCCCACCGCGGCCGGATCCACGTCCGCGTGGAACCCGCGGATCGCCCCGCACTCGCGCAGCGCCCGGGTCCGCGTCAGGCACGTGGACGGCGCCACCCCCACCCGCTCGGCGAGCGCGTTGTTCGGCAGCCGGCCGTCCGCGGTCAGCTCGGTCAGGATCGCGCGGTCGACGTCGTCCAGCTCGGAGAACGGCCGTACATCATTCGGTGCGAGAGGCATGCCACCATCCTCCACCGAAGAAGCACCCGGCGAAAGCATGATCACCAGAATCTTGTTCGTTTCTCTTGCCGTGATACGTCGTCATGTTCGACGCTTCCGGCATGACCGCCGTGGACACCGCAGCCGTGCACGCCGGGCGTGACGACCTCGCCGGCCTCGGCGTCCACGTCCCGCCCATCGACCTCTCCACCACCAACCCGCTGCCCTCCGTGGCCGCCGGCGGCGACGCCTACGAGACCCTCGCCACCGGCGGCACCCTCCCGGCCGGCGGCAGCGCCGTCTACCAGCGGCTCTGGAACCCCACCGTCGCCCGCTTCGAAACCGCCCTCGCCCAACTCGAAGACACCGCCGAGGCGGTCGCCTTCGCCAGCGGCATGGCCGCGCTCACCGCCACCCTGCTCGCCGCCACCCGCGACGGGAAACGCCACGTCGTCGCCGTCCGCCCCCTCTACGGCGGCACCGACCACGTCCTCGCCACCGGACTGCTCGGCACCGAGGTCACCTGGGCCCGCGCCGCCGACGTCGCCGCCGCGATCCGCCCCGACACCGCCCTGATCGTCGTCGAGACCCCGGCCAACCCGACACTCGACCTGGTCGACATCGCCGCGCTCGCCACCGCCGCCGGCGACGTCCCACTGCTCGTCGACAACACCGTCGCCACCCCGGTGCTCCAACAACCCGCCCGGCACGGCGCCACCCTCGTCCTGCACAGCGCCACCAAGAGCATCGGCGGCCACGGCGACGTCCTCGCCGGCGTCGTCGCCTGCGCGCCCGACTGGGCCGCCCGGCTGCGCCAGGTCCGCGCCGTCACCGGCGCCGTCCTGCACCCGCTCGGCGCCTACCTGCTGCACCGCGGCCTCCAGACCCTGCCGCTGCGGGTCCGCGCCCAGCAGGCCGGCGCCGAGAAGCTCGCGGCCTGGCTCGCCGGACACCCCGCCGTCGAACGGGTCCACCACCCGTCCCGGCACGACCCGGCCGGCCTGGTCGGCCGCCAGATGTCCGGCGGGGGCAGCCTGCTCGCCTTCGAGGTACGCGGCGGCGCGCCCGCCGCGGCCACGGTCGCCGGCGCCTGCGAGCTGATCACCCACGCCGTCTCGCTCGGCGGCGTCGACACGCTGATCCAGCACCCGGCCTCGCTGACGCACCGGCCGGTCGAGGGCGACGCCAAGCCGTGCGGCGCGCTGCTGCGGGTCTCGGTCGGGCTGGAGGACCCGGAGGACCTGCGCGCGGACCTGGCGCGGGCGCTCGCGTCGATCTGACGCTCCGTCAGGATTTCGGGCCGACGTGCTGGTCCAGCGCGGCGACGGCCTCCCGGCGGGCGACCGACAGGGAGTTGCGGCGGTTCATCCGCCAGGCGATGCCGAGCAGGTCGAGTGCCCACTGGCAGAGACCCATGATGTCGGTGGACTCGTTGACGAACATGTAGCGCGGGTAGACGTATCGCTTGCCGCGCATCGTGACCCGGTTGCTGACTCGGCAGCCGTCGGAGTGGAAGAGCCCGCGCAGGAAGTGACCCGGGTGTGCCTCGACGATGGTCCGTTGCCAGTCGGCAAGGACGATCGGGCGCTCGTGCTTCTTGCCCGGCCCGTGCTGCGGCAGCAGGCATGGCCAGTGCTTGCCGTAGCTCTGCACATTGACGCAGCCCTGTTGCTGGACGCGCTGCACCTTCTCGGCCAGCACCGCTCGCATGGCGTCGTCGCAGGCCTCGATCAGACCCGGCCAGCAGTCGCTGCAGGAGATCCGGAGCACCGGCACCCGCGCACTTGTCACGAGATGCCCGTCGCCGAGGTAGAGGCCCAGAAGATAGGCGTAGGCCGCCGGGTCTGTCGGAACGTGGACATCTTCACGGCAGCGAAAACATCGCGACGCGGTGCCCAACTGCTTCGGCTCCGGTCGGTCCTTGCACCAGTGGCGGACCGTCGGATAGGAGAGCCCCACGGTCCGCGCTACCTCGGCGACGGTCGCGCCGCCGAGGTAGAGACGTCGCGCTCGAGCGCGTATTTCGGGAGGATGCACAGGACTATGATCGAACGCCTGTATGACACTTTGGTGCCCTCGGTGGGATTCGAACCCACACTGTATGGAGTTTGAATCCATTGCCTGCTGCCAGTTGGGCTACGAGGGCGTTCCGTGATTCGGCCTCGACAGCCTACCCGCTAGGCTGAGGGCGGCGACACCCGGCACGGCGGGTGTCGGGTTCGAATCGGTGGGAGTGGCTCGTGGGCGAGATGCAGACGGATGCCGAGCGCAAGCGCGTTCTGATCGCCGAGGACGAGGCGCTGATCCGGCTGGACCTGGCCGAGATGCTGGTCGAGGAGGGTTACGAGGTGGTCGGCGAGGCCGGCGACGGTGAGACCGCCGTCAATCTCGCCGAGGAGCTCAAGCCGGATCTGGTCATCCTCGACATCAAGATGCCGATCATGGACGGGCTGGCCGCCGCCGAGCGGATCGCCGGCGCGCGCATCGCCCCGGTGATCATCCTGACCGCGTTCAGCCAGCGCGACCTGGTCGAGCGCGCGCGGGCGGCCGGCGCGATGGCCTACCTGGTCAAGCCGTTCCAGAAGAGCGACCTGGTGCCGGCGGTGGAGATCGCGCTGTCCCGCTACTCCGAGGTGGCCGCGCTGGAGGCGGAGGTGGCCGGTCTGACCGACCGGCTGGAGATCCGCAAGACCGTCGAGCGGGCCAAGGGCGCGCTGATGACGACGTACGGGATGACCGAGCCCGAGGCGTTCAAGTGGATCCAGCGCACCGCGATGGACCACCGGATGACCATGAAGGAGGTCGCCGAGCGGATCCTCGCCGAGACCGCCGGCGGCGAGGTGGCGCAGCCCGCCTCCTGACCCGGCGGCCGGTTCCCGGCGTCGCCTCCGATCGATACGGTTGTCGCCATGCGACGTCCGCTGACGGTGCTCGGCCTGTTCGTGGTGCTGCTGGCTGCCTGCCAGGCGCCGGAGGCGCCCGCCCCCGCGCCCGAGCCGCTGCGTCCGGCCTGGCAGCCGGTCGATCTGCCGCTCCCGTCCGGCCTTTCCGGCCGGGTGGCGTTGCGGGACGCCGCGGCCTGCGGGGGCCGCTGGTTCGTGGTGGGCGCGGTGCTGGACGCCGACGGGGTCCCGCATCCGGCGGCGTGGTCGAGTGTGGACGCGCGTGTCTGGGTGGCGCTGCGTCCGGTGCCGCGCAGCCCGTACGGCCCGGAGAACCTGCTCACCGCGGTCGGCTGCCGGGACGGGCGGCCGGTGGCGGTCGGTGGCCGCAGCGGCGGGGTGCACGGCAACCCCCGGATCAGCACCTGGCGGCTGGACGGCGACGGTTCGCTGGTGGAGGTGCCGGCGGAGTTCGAGGTGTTCGGTGGGCCGGACGCGGTGAACGTGGGCCGGGTGGTGGGCGGGCCGGGCGGCTGGTTGATCTCCGGGAACCGGGCCACCGGCGCGGCGGCCTGGGTGTCGGCGGACGGGTCGGACTTCCGTCTGGTGAGTGGCGTGCCGGGGTTGGCCACGGACGGGGCGGGCCGGCCGTGGGTGGCCGACGGCGCGGCGGCCGGGTCGGGGTGGCTCATGGTGGGCTCGGTGCTGCCCCCGGGGCGTACCGGAACGGACGCGGCGGTGTGGACGTCGCCGGACGGGTCGGCCTGGCGGCGCGCGGTGCTGCCCGGCGGCGGCGTCGACCAGGACCTGCAACGGGTGGTCCGGGTGGGCGACCGGGCGGTGGCGGTGGGCCGGCGGGGCGACGGCCTGGGCGCGTGGGTGGCCGACGGCGACGCCTGGCGGCCGGGTGGCGACGTTCCGGGTGGTGCGGAGCGGCCGGGCCGGGTCTGGGGTCTGTCGGCGCGCGGTGACGGCGCGTTCGCCGTGGTCGCCGGTGCGGCGTCGGAGGCGGGCTGGTTTTCGCCGGACGGTGACCGGTGGTCGCCGGTGGCGCTGCCGGTGGCGGTTCCGTGGGGTAACGACAGGTCGGTCGCGGTGGCGTCGGCGGGTGATGTCGCCCTGCTGTCGGTGGACGACGGGGTGCGGGCGCGGGTGTGGTCGGCGCGGGGGTCGTGGCGCCCTGCCTGAGCTTTTCACCAGCGTGTTTCCGGCAGGTGTCGGATGTCCGATGGTCTCCCCGGTGATCCCGGTGTGTTACACCACCGCTGTGAATCCGGCCACTCAACGTAACGGTTAGGTCAACCCCGCTTCTCAGGTCTACCTTCGGCACCCACCGGTGGGATAACGTCCCGGCCCAGACCGGGATCGCGGTCGGTCCGGCCAACCCTCGCAAGGTCCAATTCGCGCTGGGTGGTTTCCGGGCCTTCGGACGGAGGAGGGTACGAGCCGTGAGGCAGAAGCTCGCACGGGTGCTCGGTGGTGTGGCCATCGGCGCGCTCGTTTTCAGTGGCGCGGCCTGCAAGGCTGACAGTGGTGACGACGCGGGTGGCGACAGCAAGGCCGCCTGCGACCTGAAGATCGGCTTCTTCGGCCCGCTGACCGGCGACGCTGCGGGTCTCGGTATCCACATGCGCAACGGCACCAAGCTGGCCATCGACCAGTACAACAAGGACAACGCGGACTGCAAGGTCAACCTGGAGGAGTACGACTCGCAGGGTGACCCGGCCAAGGCGCCGGCGCTGGCCCAGAAGGCGGCCGGTGACACCAAGGTCGTCGGCGTCGTCGGCCCGGCCTTCTCGGGTGAGTCGGAGGTGGCCGACCCGATCTTCGACGAGGCCGGCCTGCCGATCATCACGCCGTCGGCCACCCGGCCGAGCCTGAGCACCAAGGGCTGGAAGATCTTCCACCGGGGCGTCGGCAACGACACCTCGCAGGGTCCGGCCGCCGGCCGTTACATCAAGGACGTGCTGAAGGCCGACAAGGTCTACGTGGTGGACGACCAGTCGGCGTACGGCGCGGGTCTGGTGGACGAGGTGAAGAAGGTCCTCGGCGCGGTCGCGGGCGAGGACAAGATCCAGGTCAAGCAGACCAACTTCTCCGCCGTGGTCACCAAGATCCAGAGCAGTGGCGCGAACGTTCTCTTCTTCGGTGGCTACTACACCGAGGCCGGCCTGCTGCTCAAGCAGCTCAAGGGCGCGGGCTGGAAGGGCACGATGGTCGCCGGTGACGGTGTCAACGACGCCAACTTCATCAAGGTCGCCGGCGAGCAGGTCGCCGAGGGCACGATCCTGACCTGCCCGTGCGCCCCGGCCACGGCGGCCAAGGGCTCGTTCGTGACCGACTACAAGGCCGCGTTCGACAACGCCGAGCCGGGCACCTACGCCGACGTGTCGTACGACATCACGAAGATCATGCTGGCGGGCATCAAGGACGGCAAGGGCACCCGCGCCGACCTGCTGAGCTTCATCAAGTCCTACGACAAGACCGGTGACGCGACCGGCGTGACCTACAAGTTCGAGTCCACCGGCGAGCTGGACCCGGCGCAGGTCATCGTGTGGGCGTTCAAGGTGAACGCGGGCAAGGTCGTCCCCGACATCGAGATCCCCAAGAGCTGACCGGTTCATCCGGTCCTGTCACGGGACACCAGGCGTGCGGCCGGGAGTGAGTTTCTCCCGGCCGCACGGCTTGGCCGCACAGTTGGAGCCCCCATTTGAACTTCGATGAGCTCTTCGGGAACTTCCCGGCGCTGACCATCACCGGGCTGGAGCAGGGCGCGATCTACGCGCTCATCGCCCTCGGCTACACCCTGGTGTACGGCGTCCTACGCTTGATCAACTTTGCGCACTCCGAGGTCTTCATGGTCGGTACCTTCTCCGCCCTGTGGACCTGGCAGGCCCTCGGCTACGACCAGAACTCGCCCGCCCCGGCCCTCGGCCCGCTGATCCTGGCGGTGGTCGCCGGTCTCGCGGTGGCGATGGTCGCCTCGGCCGCCACGGCGGTCACCGTCGAGCTGGTGGCATACCGGCCGCTGCGGAAGCGCAACGCGCCGCCGCTGGCCTTCCTCATCACCGCGATCGGCGCCTCGTTCGTGCTCGCCGAGTCCTTCGGCATCGGCACCAGCCGCGCGCCGTTCGGCATGGCGACGATGATCCCGCAGGAGCCGGTGTTCACCGTCTTCGGCGCCGACGTGACCAACCTCCAGTTGGTGATCCTCGGTGTCACGCTTGTCATGATGGTGGCGTTGGACCAGTTCGTGAACCGCAGCCGGCTGGGCCGCGGCATCCGCGCGGTGGCCCAGGACGCGGACACCGCCGCCCTGATGGGCGTCAACAAGAACCGGGTCATCCTGCTGGTCTTCGTGCTCGGCGGCCTGATGGCCGGCGTCGGCGCGCTGCTGTGGGACCTGCGGTTCAGCTACACCAAGTTCAACGTCGGCTTCCTGATCGGGCTCAAGGCGTTCTCGGCCGCGGTGCTCGGCGGCATCGGCAACCTGCGCGGCGCGCTGCTCGGCGGCCTGCTGCTGGGGGTGGCGGAGAACTACGCCGCCGGCCTGTTCGGCGGCGACTGGAAGGACTTCACCGGCTTCGTGCTGCTGATCGTGCTGCTGATGTTCCGGCCGACCGGTCTGCTCGGCGAATCTCTCGGGAGGGCGCGCGCATGACCGCCACCGTGGACAAGAAGCGGACCGGGGGCTTCATGAGCCGCTGGGCCGCCATGCCCAGGCAGGTGCGCTGGGCGGCGATCGCGGCGCTGATCGTGCTGCTCTACATCCTGCCGAACAAGTGGTTCTACGAATACCTGGGCTTCCCGATCGGCAGCGAGTACTTCGCCCTCTACACCACCCGCTCGGACTTCGCCGGCGTGCTCTTCGACACCGCCGTGTTCGTGCTGCTGGCCGTGGGCCTCAACGTGGTGGTCGGTTTCGCCGGCCTGCTCGACCTGGGCTACTTCGGCTTCTACGCGCTCGGCGCGTACACGGTCGCGTTGCTCACCTCGCCGGAGAGCCGGTTCGGCACGGACTGGCCGTGGCTGGCGGCGGTGCCGCTGGCGGTGATGGTGGCGATGGTCTCCGGTGTGATCCTCGGTGGCCCGACGCTGCGCCTGCGCGGTGACTACCTGGCCATCGTGACGCTCGGCTTCGCCGAGATGATCCGGTTGTACGCGGCCCGCCAGGACGGCCTTCTGCAGGGCCAGCGGGGCATCCCGGCGATCCCGCACCCGCCGGGCAACGGCAGCGACGGCAAGGCGCTGTTCGGGGTGGTCGACTCCCGGCCGTACTACTGGCTCATGCTGACGCTGATCCTGGTGGTGCTGGTGCTGATCCGGAACCTGGCCAACAGCCGGGTCGGCCGGGCCTGGGTGGCGATCCGCGAGGACGAGGACGCCGCCGAGGTGATGGGCGTGCCCACGTTCAAGTACAAGCTGTGGGCGTTCGCGATCGGGGCGGCGGTGGCCGGCCTGACCGGCGCGGTCTTCGCCGGCAAGCAGACGTTCATCAACTCGGACCAGTTCGTGCTGGAGAGCTCCATCCTGGTGCTCGCCGCGGTGATCCTCGGCGGGGCGGGCAACATCAAGGGCGCCATCGTCGGCGGCGCGGTCACCTGGTACCTGCCGGAGTGGCTGCGCGGCGTGGGTGACCTCCTCGGGCTGGAGTTCGACGCCGCCGAGTACCGGATCCTGGTGTTCGGTCTCGTGGTCATCATCATGATGATCTTCCGGCCGCAGGGTCTGGTGCCCAACCGGCGGCGGGCGGCCGAGCTCGCCGACCGGCGCAAGGAAGCGGTTCCCCAGGAGACGGTGACCAATGAGTGAGCCGCAGATGCACAGCGAGCGCGACGCGACGAGCGAGCGGGACATCGCCGACGACGGGCGCAGCACGGTCGGCACGCCACCGGAGTCCGGATCGGACACCCCGGTGGAGCCGACGCCGGGCGACACCGCGCCGGCCGGTCGCGAGCCGCTGCTGGAGGTCGACCACGTCACTCTCCGCTTCGGCGGTGTGGTGGCGCTGAACGACGTCGCGTTCACCCTCTACAAGGGGGAGATCCTCGGCCTGATCGGCCCGAACGGCGCCGGCAAGACGACCTGCTTCAACGCGATGACAGGCGTCTACCGGCCCACCGAGGGTGAGATCCGGTTCGCCGGGCAGCGGATCAACGGCAAGCGCCGGAGCTGGATCACCAAGGCGGGCATCGCCCGGACGTTCCAGAACATCCGGCTGTTCCCGGAGATGACGGCGCTGGAGAACGTGATGGTGGGCGCGGACGCCCACCACAAGACCAGCGTGATCTCCGCGATGCTGCGGCTGCCACGGCACTGGCGGGAGGAGCGGGAGGGCCGGGAGAAGGCCCACGAGCTGCTGCGCTTCGTCGGTATCGAGCGCCGCGCGGGGGACCTGGCGCGCAATCTCTCGTACGGCGAGCAGCGCCGGCTGGAGATCGCGCGGGCCCTGGCGACCGATCCGAGCCTGCTCTGCCTGGACGAGCCGGCCGCCGGCTTCACCCCGGCGGAGAAGGAGGAACTGCTCGGACTGATCCGGAAGATCCGCGACAATGGCACCACGGTGTTGCTGATCGAGCACGACATGCGACTCGTCATGGGCGTGACCGACCGGATCGTGGTGCTGGAGTTCGGCAAGAAGATCGCCGAGGGCCTGCCGGCCGCGGTCCGCGAGGACCCGAAGGTGATCGCCGCGTACCTGGGGGTGCCGACCGATGCTGCTTGAGATCAAGGACCTGACGCTGCTGTACGGGCGGATCCAGGCGCTGCACGGGATCAGCCTGCATGTCAACGAGGGTGAGGTGGTGGCCCTGATCGGCGCGAACGGCGCCGGCAAGACCACCACGATGCGGGCCATCTCCGGGCTGCGTCCGGTGGCCGAGGGCTCGATCGTCTTCAACGGCACCGACGTCACCAGGATGCGGGCCGACCTGCGGGTGATCCGGGGCATCGGGCAGGCGCCCGAGGGTCGTGGCGTCTTCCCCGGCATGACGGTCGTCGAGAACCTGGAGATGGGCGCGTACACCCGGCGGGACCGGGCCGGCATCGCCGAGGACATGAAGATGGTCATGGACCTCTTCCCGCGGCTGCACGAGCGGCGCAAGCAGGCCGGCGGCACGCTCTCCGGTGGCGAGCAGCAGATGCTGGCGGTGGGCCGGGCGCTGATGGCCCGCCCGAAGCTGTTGCTGCTCGACGAGCCCTCGATGGGGCTCGCGCCGATGCTGATCCAGCAGATCTTCGAGATCATCACCCGGATCAACGAGCAGGGCACCACCATCCTGCTGGTGGAGCAGAACGCCCAGCAGGCGCTCTCCCGGGCCCACCGGGCCTACGTGCTGGAGACCGGCCGGATCGTCAAGGACGGCACCGGCCAGGAACTGCTGCACGACCAGGCGGTCAAGGACGCGTACCTCGGCGTGGCCTGAGGGCGTACCGGCCGGCGGCCGGCCCTCCCCGCGGGGAGGGCCGGCCGCCGCCGTCGGTGCGGCCGGAGCCGGCTTGTCGGGCGTACGGACTAGAGTCGCTGCCGTGACAGCTACGACGCCGCGCCTGCTCCTCGTCGACGGACATTCCCTGGCATACCGGGCTTTCTTCGCCCTGCCTGTGGAAAACTTCTCCACCACCACGGGGCAGCCGACAAACGCCGTCTACGGCTTCACCTCGATGCTGATCAACGTGCTCCGCGACGAGCAGCCGACCCACATCGTGGTCGCCTTCGACGTCTCCCGCCGCTCCTTCCGCACCGACAGGTACGCGGAATACAAGGCCGGCCGCAGCGAGACCCCGACCGACTTCAAGGGCCAGGTGAGCCTGGTCAAGGAGGTCCTCGCGGCGCTGCGGGTGCCGGTGGTGGAGGCGCCGGGCTACGAGGCCGACGACGTCATCGCCACGCTCGCCTGCCAGGCCCGCGACCAGGGCATGGACGTGCTGATCACCACCGGCGACCGGGACGCGTTCCAGCTCGTCGGCGACCAGGTCACCGTGCTCTACCCGCGCAAGGGCGTCTCCGACCTGGCCCGGATGGACCCGGCGGCGGTCGAGGCGAAATACGGCGTCACGCCGGACCGCTACCGCGACCTGGCCGCGCTCGTCGGCGAGACCAGTGACAACCTGCCCGGCGTCCCCGGCGTCGGCCCGAAGACCGCAGCCAAGTGGATCAACCTGTACGGCGGGGTCGAGGGCGTGGTGGCCCGGGCCGACGAGATCAAGGGCAAGGCCGGCGAGAGCCTGCGCGAGCGCCTGGCCGACGTGATCCGCAACTACGAGATCAACTGCCTGGTCGCCGACCTGGAGCTGCCGGTGCGACCCGAGGACGCCCGCTGGCAGGGCTGGGACCGGGAGGCCGTGCACCAGGTCTTCGACACGCTCCAGTTCCGCATTCTGCGGGACCGCCTCTACCAATACCTGGAGGCCGTCGAGCCGGAGGCCGAGGCCGGCTTCGAGCTGGCCGGCGAGGTGTTGACCGAGCCCGGCGCGCTCGCCGGCTGGCTGGACACGCACGCCGGCGCCGGCGCGCCGGTCGGCCTGGCCGCCACGCTCGACACCGGCCCCAACCGCCGGCACACGGCCACCGTGACCGCGATGGCGCTCGCCACCGCCGACGGCGCGGCGGCCTGGTTCGACCCGAGCCGGCTGGACGCCGGCGACGACGCCGCCCTGGCCGGCTGGCTGGCCGACGCCGAGCGCCCGAAGGTGCTGCACGACAGCAAGCCGGCGGTGCTGGCGTTTTCCGCGCACGGCTGGGAGCTTCGGGGCATCGCCCGCGACACCCAGATCGCCGCCTACCTGGCCCGCCCCGACCAGCGTTCCTACGACCTCACCGACCTGGCCCTGCGCTACCTGCACCGGGAGCTGCGCGTCGACGCGCCGGAGACCGGCCAGCTCACCCTGGACGGGTTCGGCGACGAGGGCGCGGCCGAGCAGAACCTGATGCTCCAGGCCCGGGCTACGCTCGACCTGGCCGACGCGATCGACGCCGAGCTGTCCCGTGACGGCGAGCAGTCCGCGCGGCTGATGGCCGAGGTGGAGCTGCCGCTGATGCGGGTGCTCGCCGCCATGGAGCGCACCGGCATCGCCGCCGACACCGACTACCTGTCCGAGCTGGAGGCCCACTTCGCCGCCGAGGTGAAGGCCGCCGCGCAGAGCGCCTACGAGGTGGTCGGCCGGGAGTTCAACCTCGGCTCGCCCAAGCAGTTGCAGGAGATCCTCTTCACCGAGCTGGGCCTGCCCAAGACCAAGCGGATCAAGACCGGCTACACCACCGACGCCGACGCCCTCCAGTGGCTCTACGCCCAGACCGAGCACCCGCTGCTGCACCACCTGCTGCGCCACCGCGACGTGGCCAAGCTCAAGTCGACGGTCGACGGGCTGCTCAAGTCGGTCTCCGACGACGGCCGGATCCACACCACGTTCAACCAGACCGTGGCCGCGACCGGGCGGCTGTCGTCCACCGAGCCCAACCTGCAGAACATCCCCATCCGCACCGAGGAGGGCCGCCGGATCCGCCGCGCGTTCGTCGTCGGCGAGGGCTACGAGTGCCTGCTCACCGCCGACTACAGCCAGATCGAGATGCGGATCATGGCGCACCTGTCCGCCGACGACGCGCTTGTCGAGGCGTTCCACTCCGGGCACGACTTCCACGCCGCGACCGCCTCCTCGGTCTTCGCCGTCGACGTCGGCCAGGTCACCGCCGACCAGCGCCGCAAGATCAAGGCGATGAACTACGGCCTGGCGTACGGGCTGAGCGCGTTCGGCCTGTCCCAGCAGCTCGGCATCACCGCCGAGGAGGCGCGCGGGCTGATGGAAAACTACTTCGCCGGGTTCGGCGGGGTCCGCGACTACCTGCACGAGGTGGTGGCCCGGGCCCGCCAGGACGGCTACACCTCCACCATCCTGGGCCGCCGCCGCTACCTGCCCGACCTGGTCAGCGACAACCGGCAGCGCCGGGAGATGGCCGAGCGGATGGCGCTCAACGCCCCGATCCAGGGCTCGGCGGCCGACATCATCAAGGTCGCCATGCTGCGCGTCGACGGCGCGCTGCGGGAGGCGGGGCTGCGGTCCCGGATGCTGCTCCAGGTGCACGACGAGCTGGTCTTCGAGGTCGCCCCGGGAGAGCGGGAGGCCCTGGAGTCGTTGGTGCGCCGGGAGATGGGGGCGGCCCACCCGCTGTCGGTGCCGATGGAGGTGTCGGTGGGCGAGGGCCGCGACTGGAACAGCGCCGACCACTGACCCGCGCTCAGCCCTTGAGCGGGTCGTGGCCCCAGTTCATCAGCGACCAGCGCCACCTCGTGTCGCGGACGTCGCCGGACGGGCGCTGGGCCAGGTGCCGGTGCACGTACCCGACCACCTTGCGCATGTGCTTGTAGTCGGCGGCGGTGAGCTGGTCGCGCTTGCGGCGCAGCAGGTCGACGATCCGGCGGCCGGAGTCGTGCCCGACGGACTCGCCGCCCTTCGTGCCCGGCTTGTGCCAGCCGACGTGCTTGGACTCGTCGGTCTCCAGCCAGCGGGTCAGCTCGGCCGGCTTCATGTTCACCGCGTCGGTGAAATCCCGGTACGTCTGCTCCGGATCGTCACTGCGGCTCACGGCGCAGCACCTCCGGTCGGTGGGCCACGTCGCGACCCGAGTCGTCGTTGACGATCCGATACTGCGGCTGCTCCGGTGAGGCGTTCACCGGGTGCCCGCGGACGTGGGTGCGCTCGGTCAGCTTCTCCTTGACCACGCCGTGCGCCCGGCCGCTGTGGCTGGCCCAGGAGACGTGGTCGCCGGCGCGGAACTCCCTCTCGGCCATGCCCGCCGGTTACCCGCCCGCCCGGGCGAGTAACGACGCGGTCAGGGCCGGATCTCGGCGATCGGCAGCTTGAGGTCGAACGGCTCGGTCAGCTCGACCACCTCGCTGCCGTCGGTGACCAGCTCGTACTGGCGCTCACCGCCCGGCCCGATCCGGTCCCCGAGGCGGTACGCGTAGAGGTGCACCGGGTCCTGCTCGATCCGCCAGTGGAACGGGATGCCGGCGGCGGCGTACTCGCCGGGCTTGGCGAACCTGTCGACCCCGCCGGGTGCCGGGCGAGACGATCTCCACGGCGAGGACCACGTCCGCCGGTCGCAGCCGGGACCGGTCGGTCGGCAGCCCGGCATGGTGCAGCAGCACGTCCGGTTGCCGGCTGGTGTTCGGGCTGAGCCCCACATCGGTTGCCTGGGCGACCCGTAGGTGGGCCGGGGCGCGGGCGCGCAGCCACGTGGCCAGCAGGACCGAGGCGACGCGGTGGCCCGGTTCGGGGGCGGGCATCACCCGGATGATGCCGTCGACGAGCTCGACGCGGGGGGCGTCCTCCGGCAGGGTGCGCAGGTCCTCCAGCGTGTGGTCCGCACACTGCTGCCGCATCGGGTCCGGACACCAGCGGGAAGATGGAATCGAAGCGGGCTCGGCCGGCACACGGCGACCGTACCGTCGGGTGACGTCGCCGGGATCGGACCGGATGTGCGACGCGCTCAGCGGGACGGTTTCTCGGCGACGAAGATGGCGGTGCCGGGGAAGAGCCGGCCGCGCAGCGGGCTCCACTGGCCCCAGATCCCCTCGTGCCCGGCCGGCCACTCCGGCTCCACCAGGTCGCGCAGGCGGAAGCCGGCGCCGACCAGCTCCCGGATCCGGTCGCCGAGGGTGCGGTGCTGCTCGACGTACGTGGCGGCGCCGTGCTCGTCCTGCTCGACGTAGGGGGAGCGGTCGAAGTAGGAGTGCACGGCGGTCAGCCCGCCCTCGCCCGGGTCGTCGAGGAAGATCCAGCGCATCGGGTGGGTGACCGCGAAGACCCACCGGCCGCCGGGGCGCAGCACGCGGGCCACCTCGCGCATCGCCGCCGCGGAGTCGTCCACGAACGGGATCGCCCCGAACGCGGTGCAGACCGTGTCGAAGGCGGCGTCGGCGAAGGGCAGGGCCAGCGCGTCGGCCTGGACCAGCGGCACGCGTACCCCGGTCCGGTCGGCGGCGTGCGCGGCGTGCCGCAACATGCCGGCGGACAGGTCGAGGGCGACCGGCCGGGCGCCCTGGGCGGCGAGCCAGCGGGCGGCGGAGGCGGCGCCGGCGCCGAGTTCGAGGACCCGCCGGCCGGCGACGTCGCCGAGGAGACGGGCGTCGGCCTCGCGCAGACCCTCCGGGCACCAGACGAAGTCGACCTCGCCCAGGAACGCGCCGTGCTCGGCCTGGTAGGCGTCGGCGTCGCTGTCCCACCAGCCGCGGTTGGCGCGGCGGATCTCGGCGGCCCCGACCCGCCGGCGGGTCACCCTGTCGTCGTCCACCCGGTCCACGCTAGGGCCGGTCGGGCGGCGGGGCGCGGGCGGGGCGGCGGGTGACGGGTGTGACCGGTGTGACGGACGAGACAGGCATGGCACCTTACCGCGCGAAATCTCCGCTTTCGCAGCCGATGCGGGCGCGGAGACCCGGGAGGGCTTGCACGCTGTGGTAATGCAGCGGGTAGGCTAGACGATGCGCTCGCGGATCGTGTGCCTCGGCAGGGAGCAGGTGTGCGGTCACCGGAGCCACTAATGATCTTCTCGCGTCGATCGTTCGGTGTGCCCGGCGACGGATCCGCTGGCGCGGAAGAGTCACCGCGACACCCATGCCCGCTGTGACAACCCATCCGACCGGAGCAACCGCCCACATGACGAGCAGCATCGAGGCCACCTCGAGCGCCAACAAGGTCACGCACGACGATCTCGGCTCTGAGGAAGCTTTCCTCGCCGCCATCGACGAGACCATCAAGTACTTCAACGACGGCGACATTGTCGAAGGCACCGTCGTCAAGGTCGATCGGGACGAGGTCCTGCTCGACATCGGCTACAAGACCGAGGGCGTGATCCCCTCTCGGGAGCTGTCGATCAAGCACGACGTGGACCCGGCCGAGGTGGTTTCGGTCGGCGACCACATCGAGGCCCTCGTCCTCCAGAAGGAGGACAAGGAGGGTCGGCTGATCCTCTCCAAGAAGCGGGCGCAGTACGAGCGGGCCTGGGGCACGATCGAGAAGATCAAGGACGAGGACGGCGTCGTCCGCGGCTCGGTCATCGAGGTCGTCAAGGGTGGTCTCATCCTCGACATCGGCCTGCGGGGCTTCCTGCCCGCGTCGCTCGTCGAGATGCGGCGCGTGCGCGACCTCCAGCCGTACGTCGGCCGCGAGCTCGAAGCCAAGATCATCGAGCTGGACAAGAACCGCAACAACGTGGTCCTGTCCCGCCGGGCCTGGCTGGAGCAGACGCAGTCCGAGGTGCGCACCGAGTTCCTCAACAAGCTCCAGAAGGGGCAGGTCCGCAAGGGCGTCGTCTCCTCGATCGTCAACTTCGGCGCGTTCGTCGACCTGGGTGGCGTGGACGGCCTGGTGCACGTCTCCGAGCTGTCCTGGAAGCACATCGACCACCCGTCCGAGGTCGTCGAGGTGGGCCAGGAGGTCGAGGTCGAGGTCCTGGACGTCGACCTGGACCGCGAGCGGGTCTCGCTGTCGCTGAAGGCGACCCAGGAGGACCCGTGGCGTCAGTTCGCCCGCACCCACGCGATCCAGCAGATCGTGCCGGGTAAGGTCACCAAGCTGGTGCCGTTCGGCGCGTTCGTCCGGGTGGACGACGGCATCGAGGGCCTGGTCCACATCTCCGAGCTGGCCGAGCGCCACGTGGAGATCCCGGAGCAGGTCGTGCAGGTCGGCTCCGAGGTCATGGTCAAGGTCATCGACATCGACCTGGAGCGTCGCCGGATCTCGCTGTCGCTCAAGCAGGCCAACGAGGGCTTCGTCGAGGGCGAGGAGCACTTCGACCCGACCCTCTACGGCATGGCCGCCACGTACGACAACGAGGGCAACTACATCTACCCGGAGGGCTTCGACCCGGAGACGGGCGAGTGGCTCGAGGGCTACGACAAGCAGCGCGAGACCTGGGAGAACCAGTACGCCGAGGCGCGTCAGCGCTGGGAGGCCCACACCAAGCAGGTGCAGACCTCCCGCGCCGCCGACGCCGAGGCCGCGGCCAACCCGGCTCCGCCCGCCACCAGCAGCAGCACCTCGACCTCGACCTCGACCTCGGCCCCGAGCCGTCAGGCCGAGGAGCCGGCCGGCACGCTTGCCACCGACGAGGCGCTCGCCGCGCTGCGGGAGAAGCTCGCCGGCGGCAAGTGACAGGTCGCTGACGACAGCCCGACGGGCCCCGTCCCCGCGTTCCGCACCAGCGGAGCGCCGGGGGCGGGGCCCGCGGTCGTCGTCGGCCTGTTTGGCATGCGCACGCCCATCGGGTTGACTGTCCCGATGCTGAAGGTGGGGCTGACGGGCGGCATCGGATCGGGCAAGAGCGCGGTGGCGAGCCGCCTGGCGGCGCTCGGCGCGGTCGTGGTCGACTCGGACCGGATCGCCCGCGAGGTCGTGGCCCCGGGCACCGAGGGGCTCGCCGAGGTGGTCGCCGCGTTCTCCGACCGGGTCCTCGGCCCCGACGGCGCGCTCGACCGGGCGGCCCTGGGCGCGGTGGTCTTCGGCGACGGGACCGCCCGCCGCCGGCTGGAGACGATCACCCATCCGCGGGTACGGGCACGCGCCGCCGAACTGGTCGCCGCCGCGCCCGCCGACGCGGTGGTGGTCAACGACGTGCCGCTGCTGGTCGAGGTGGGGCTCGCGCCGACGTACCATCTGGTGCTCGTGGTGCAGACGGCGGCGCCGACCCGGCTGGCGCGGTTGTCCCGCGACCGTGGCATGGACCCGGCCGAGGCGCGGCGGCGGATCGCCGCGCAGGCCGACGACGCGGCCCGGCGGGCGGTGGCGGACGTGCTGCTCACCAACGACGGCCCGCTGGCCGACCTGCACGGCGCGGTGGACGCGCTCTGGCGTGACCGGCTGCTGCCCTACGAGCGCAACGTCCGCGAGCGGCGCGCGGTGCTCGTCGACCCGCCGGCACTGACCGAGCCCGACCCGACCTGGCCCGAGCAGTACGCCCGGCTCGCGGCGCGGATCCGCCACGCGGTCGGCGGCGACGTCCGGATCGACCATGTCGGCTCCACCGCCGTGCCCGGGCTGACCGCGCCGGACGTCATCGACATCCAGTTGACCGTGCCGGCGCTGGCGGAGGCGGACGGTCCGCTCGCCGACCGGCTGGCCGAGGCGGGCTTCCCCCGGCTGCCGGGCGAGTGGTGGGACGCGCCGCGCCGCCCCGACCGGGCGCACTGGGCGAAGCGGCTGCACGGCGGCGCGGATCCGGGCCGCCCGGTGCTCCTGCACCTGCGGGCGGCCGGCTCGGCCGGCTGGCGGTACGCGCTGCTGCTGCGGGACCACCTCCGCGCCGACCCGGCCCGGCGATCCGCCTACCTCCAGGTCAAGCGGGACCTGGCGGCCACCGCGCCGGAGAGCGCGGAGCCGGCGACGCTCCACGATCCGTGGTTCGACGAGGAGCACCTGCGGGCCGAGGAGTGGGCCAGGCACACCAACTGGCACCCCTGACCCGTCGCGTCCTCCGCGCGTCGCGTCCGCTGATTCACGGAAAGAGTGCCTATTCCGCGTCGGATGGCCACTCTTTCCGTGAATCAGCGGGCAAGCGGGGCGGCGCGCGGCGGGCGAGCAGGGGCGCTCGCGGCGGCCGGTGAGCGCCTCAGCGCGACCACCGTGGGCGCGCACGCCGGTCGTCCCGGGTGCTGCGGCCCTGGCGCCGGGGGCGGCCGGGCCCCGAAGGGGCGGCCACCGGCCCGGTCGGCCGCCGCGAGCGGCCTACGGTACGAGGGTAGTCCGGTGAGATGAGCCACACAATGGGAATATCGAAGCGGGTCAGGGACGGTCCGTGGTCGGTCCGGAAGTGTCGGACCGCGGGCGTACCGTTGGTGTCATGGCGCTCGACATTCCCCGGCTCGACGGTCGCTTCCAGGTCGTCAGTGAGTTCCAGCCGGCCGGCGACCAGCCGGCGGCCATCGACGACCTTGAGCGTCGCGTGCGGCGCGGCGACCGCAACACGGTGCTGCTCGGCGCGACCGGCACCGGCAAGAGCGCCACCACGGCGTGGCTGGTCGAGCGGTTGCAGCGGCCCACCCTGGTGCTCGCGCCCAACAAGACCCTCGCCGCCCAGCTCGCCAAGGAGTTCGGCGAGCTGCTGCCGCACAACGCGGTGGAATACTTCGTCTCCTACTACGACTACTACCAGCCCGAGGCGTACATCCCGCAGACCGACACCTACATCGAGAAGGACTCCTCGATCAACGAGGAGGTCGAGCGGCTGCGGCACTCGGCGACCATGTCGCTGCTGACCCGGCGGGACGTCATCGTGGTGGCCACCGTGTCGGCGATCTACGGCCTGGGCACGCCGGAGGAATACCTCGACCGCGCCGTGCGGGTCAAGGTGGGGCAGGAGCTCGACCGCGACCAACTGCTGCGCCGGCTCGTCGACATTCAGTACACGCGCAACGACATGGCCTTCCAGCGCGGCACGTTCCGGGTGCGCGGCGACACGTTGGAGATCATCCCCGCCTACGAGGAGCTGGCCGTCCGGATCGAGCTGTTCGGTGACGAGATCGAGAAGCTCTACTACCTCAACCCGTTGACCGGGGACGTGGTCCGTGAGGTCGACAGCCTGATGATCTTCCCGGCCACGCACTACGCCGCCGGCCCGGAGCGGATGGAGCGGGCGACCCGCGACATCGAGGCCGAGTTGGGCGAGCGGCTGGCCGAGCTGGAGCGGCAGGGCAAGCTGCTGGAGGCGCAGCGACTGCGCATGCGCACCACCTACGACCTCGAGATGATGCGCCAGGTGGGCTTCTGCTCCGGCATCGAGAACTACTCGATGCACATCGACGGCCGGCTGCCGGGCAGCCCGCCGCACTGCCTGCTCGACTACTTCCCGGACGACTTCCTCACCGTGGTCGACGAGTCGCACGTGACCATCCCGCAGATCGGCGGCATGTACGAGGGCGACGCCTCCCGCAAGCGGATGCTCATCGACCACGGCTTCCGGCTGCCGAGCGCCGCCGACAACCGGCCCCTGCGCTTCGACGAATACCTGGAGCGAGTGGGCCAGATGGTCTTCCTCTCCGCCACCCCCGGCCCGTGGGAGCTGGAGCAGGCCCAGGGCGAGTTCGTGGAGCAGGTGATCCGCCCGACCGGCCTGATCGACCCCGAGGTGGTGGTGAAGCCGACCAAGGGGCAGATCGACGACCTCATGCACGAGATCAAGCTGCGCACCGAGCGGGACGAGCGGGTGCTCGTCACCACGCTCACCAAGAAGATGGCCGAGGATCTCTCCGACTACCTGCTGGAGAACGGCATCCGGGTGCGTTACCTGCACTCCGAGGTGGACACGCTGCGCCGGGTCGAGCTGCTGCGCGAGCTGCGCAAGGGTGACTACGACGTGCTGGTCGGCATCAACCTGCTCCGCGAGGGGCTCGATCTGCCCGAGGTCTCCCTGGTGGCGATCCTCGACGCCGACAAGGAGGGCTTCCTGCGCAGCGGCCGGTCGCTGATCCAGACCATCGGTCGCGCGGCCCGTAACGTCTCCGGCCAGGTCCACATGTACGCCGACAAGATCACCCCGTCGATGGCGTCCGCGATCGACGAGACCAACCGGCGCCGGGCCAAGCAGATCGCGCACAACGAGGCCCACGGCATCAACCCCGAGCCGCTGCGCAAGAAGATCCACGACATCCTCGACGACATCTACCGCGAGGCGGAGGACACCGAGGCCACCACGGTCGGCGGCGCCGCCCGGCAGCTCTCCCGGGGCAAGGCGCCGGTCAAGGAGACCCGCAGCCGCAACGGTCGGGGTGGCGCGGCCACGCCGTCCCGGGAGGGCATGGCCCGGGCCGACCTCGCGAACCTCATCCAGGAGCTGAACGACCAGATGCTGGCCGCCGCGCGGGAGCTTCAGTTCGAGCTGGCCGCGCGGATCCGCGACGAGGTCTCCGACCTCAAGAAGGAGCTGCGCGGGATGGACGCGGCCGGGGTGCGGTGAGCGGCGGGGCGGGCGCGCGATGCTGACCGAGGCCGTGGTCGGGCTTCCCGCCGCCGCGCTGCGTCCCTGGGTGGACCGTTACCTCGGCTACCGGGAGGAGCTGACCGGGCCGGTGGTGCGCCGTGAGGCCGCCGGCGCCTTCGTCGTGCTGGTCCTCGGCTGGGGCGACCCGCTCGACATCACCGATCCGCGCGGCGCGGGGCGGGGCGTGGACGGCGCCAACGCGTTCCTGGCCGGCCCGTTCGACGGCTGGTGCGCCACCCGCAGCGCCGGCACGGGCGCCGGGGTGCAGGTGCTGCTGACCGCCCCGGCGGCGCGGCGGCTGCTCGGGTTGCCGCTCGGCGAGTTGGCCAACCGGGCGGCCCCGGTCGACCGGGTCGCCGGGTGGCTGGTCCGGCTCCGCGACGAGCTGGCCGGCGAGCCCGGCTGGCCGGGGCGCTTCGCCCGCCTCGACGCCGCCCTGACCGCCCGGCTGGCGGCCAGCGACCCGGTCGACGGCCGCCTGCTGGCCGCCTGGCGGCGGCTCGACGGGAGCGGGGGCGCGGTCGGGGTGGCCGCGTTGGCCGACGAGATCGGCTGGTCCCGCCGTCACCTGGCGGTGCGGTTCCGCCGCGAGTTCGGGTTGCCGCCGAAGACCGTCGCCCGGCTGCTGCGTTTCCAGCGGGCCTACGCCACCCTGGGCCGCACGGTGCTCACCGCGCCGGCGGCCGGCCCGGACGGGTCGGGCTGGGCGGAACGGGCGGCCCGGTGGGGCTACCACGACCAGTCGCACCTGATCCGGGAGTTCCGGGAGTTCGCCGGCGCCCCGCCGGCGGCGCTGGCCCGGGCCGGATCGCATTCGTCCAATCCCGGCTGACCCGGCCGGCGGCAGACTGGGGGCATGCGAAGCATCTATCCGGTCCTCAGATATCCCGACGTCCACGCCGCCGTCGACTTCCTCCGGTCGGCGTTCGGCCTCACCGTCCACGAGGTGCACCCGGGGCCGGACGGCGAGGCGCGCCACGCTCAGCTCGGCCACGGCGACGACCTGGTCATGGTGGGTCCGGGCCCCGCGCCGGCGACCCGGCCGGCCGACGACGACTACCGCCTCTACCTGGCCGTCGACGACGTCGACGCGCACCACGAGCGGGCCCGGGCGGCCGGTGCGGAGATCGTCCGGCCGCCGTTCGACACCGACTACGGCTCCCGTGACTACGCCGCCCGCGATCTGGCCGGCATGGTCTGGTCGTTCGGCACGTACCGGCCCTGATCCACGCTCGCACATCGATGCCTGCATGTTGCTCTGCGCGAGCGAGGTATTGCCCTGTGTGATGGTCATGCGTACGCTCCCACCCTGGGAGGCGCGCATGGCGTTGTCAGCAAGTCCGGTCGTCCGGCGAGTGCGGCTCGGTGTCGAGCTGCGTCGACTGCGCCGTCGAGAGTCACTCACGCTCGAACAGGTCTGCACCCGGCTCGGTTGGGCCTCGACGTCGAAGCTGTCCCGCATCGAGCTGGGCCAGAGCCGGCCCGACCTGGCCGACGTGCTCGACCTGCTCGACGTCTACGAGGTGCCACGGCACCAGCGGGAGGATCTGATCGTCATCGCCCGCGACGCCGCCACCGGGCGCGGCTGGTCCAAGACGCTCGGCGAGATGGGCGAGCGGCAGCGGGCGTACGCGGAGCTGGAGGCCGGCGCCGAGCGCATCGTGGAATACCAGCCGGTGCTCGTGCCCGGCCTGTTGCAGACCCCCGCGTACGCCCGGCTGCGGGTGTCGGCCGGCGCGTCGTTCGCCGGCGAGGTGGACGTGGAGGCCGACGTCCGGGCCCGGGCGGTGCGCCAGGAGCTGCTGGTCCGGCCGGACCCGCCGCACTACACCGCCCTGCTCGACGAGCGGGCCTGCGAGCCGGACGGGCTGCCGGCCGAGGTGTGGCGGGAGCAGACGCGGCGCCTGCTGGCGCTTGCCGAACGGCCGCACATCACCCTGCGGGTGGTGCCCCGCGGCGCCTCGCCCGGCGACGACCTGCATCCGCTCGCGCCGTTCTCCTACTACGCCTATCCGGACCCGGACGACCCGCGCACGGTCCTGGTCGAGACGCTCACCACCGACCTGCGCCTGGTCGCCGAGGCCGACGTGGCCCGCTACGAGCAGGTGATCGAGCGCCTGCTCGCGGCGGCGCTGCCGGAGGAGGCGACGACCGAGCTGCTCACCCGCCGGCTCGGCGTCGCGCCGGTGCCCCGGCCGCGGGACCCGCACGAGCTGGAGTGAGGTCGCCGCGCGCTCACCGGGCCCGGCGCCCCCGATGCCCGTCGGGACCGGTGACCGCGCGTCGCGGGCAGGTTACGTGAGGGGTACGACAGTTCAGGCCGGCACGTCGACGAAGTGCTCGACGAGCGGCGGGCCGGCGAAGAACGGACCGATCAGGCCCCGCCACCGCCCGAAGCGCTCGGTCTGCCGGAAGTTCACGTCGTGCGCCTCGACCGAGTCCCACTCGACGAGCAGCACGAACCGGGTGGGCGACTCGATCCCGCGGGTCATCCGCACCGAGCGGCACCCCTGCGCCTCGGCGAGGATCGGCCGCGCCTGCGCGTACGCGGCGGCGAAGTCGTCCTCGTGTCCGGGCGTCACGTCGATAAGCGCGACCTCAAGAACCATGCCCGCAGCCTTTCACGCCGGGCCCTGACCGGTACGCTCCGGGGGCGCTCCGGCGGGCCGCGCCCCTCCACCGTGTCACCCGACGGGCGGGGGAGGACGACAATGCTCGACTGGCTCACCGGCACCGCGTTCACCGTGTTCGGCGCCGGCACCACCTGGGCCGAGCTGCTCGGCTTCGGCACCGGCGTGGTCAACGTCTGGTTGGTCGCTCGCCAGCACATCGCCAACTGGCCCATCGGCATCGCCAACGTGCTGCTGCTGATGGTGCTGTTCCAGACCGCCGGCCTGTACGCCGACGCCGGCCTGCAACTGGTCTACGTGGCGCTCGGGGTCTACGGCTGGTGGCACTGGCTCTTCGGCGGCGACCGGCGCAGCCGGCTCACCGTGACCCGCACCGGGCGGCGCGAGTGGTGGGCGCTCGGCGCGGCCGGGCTGCTGCTCACCGCCGGCCTGTGGGCGCTGCTGGACCGGGCCACCGACTCCACCGTCCCGCTGGCCGACGCGGTCACCACCGCGCTGTCGCTGCTGGCCACCTACGGTCAGACCCGCAAGCTGGTGGAGAGCTGGTGGCTGTGGATCGCCGCCGACCTGATCTACATCCCGCTCTACGCGTACAAGGGACTCTGGCTCACCGGCGGCCTGTACCTGATCTTCCTGGCCCTCTGCGTGGTCGGGCTGCGCGCCTGGCGCGCGGACCTGCGCCGGCGGGCGGCGGCGACGCCGGTGCCGCCCGGCCCCGCCCCGGTGGCCGCGTGACCGGGCGGTTCCGGCACGGCCTGGTGGTCGGGAAGTTCTACCCGCCGCACGCCGGGCACCACGCGCTCGTCGAGGCCGCCGCGGCCCGCTGCGCCGCGGTGACCGTGGTGGTGGCGCCGTCGCGGCGGGAGTCGGTCCCGTTGGCCCTGCGACTGGACTGGCTGCGCGAGGTCCACGCCGGCACCCCGTGGGTGCGGTTCGTCGGCCGTTACGACGACCATCCGGTCGACTACGGCGATCCGGCGGTCTGGGACCTGCACTGCGCGGTGTTCGCCGACGCGCTGGGCGGCGAGCCGGTGGACGCGGTCTTCTCCTCCGAGGCGTACGGCAAGGAGCTGGCCCGCCGGTTCGGCGCGGTCGCGGTCGACGTGGATCCGTGGCGGCGGGCCGTGCCGGTCTCCGGCACCGCCGTGCGCGCGGACCCGGCGGCCCACTGGCGGTGGCTGAGTCCGCCGGTGCGGGCGTGGCTGGTCCGGCGGGTGGTGGTGGTCGGCGCCGAGTCCACCGGCACCACGACCATGGCGCGGGCGCTCGCCGGGCGCTTCGGCGCCGCCTGGGTGCCCGAGTACGGCCGCGAGCTGACCGAGCGCAAGCTCGCCGTGCTGCGCCGGTCCCGGCCGGACGCGACCGTCTTCGACGTCACGTGGGACCGGGACGACTTCGTCGAGGTGGTACGCGAGCAGCAGGCCGCCGAGGACGCGACGGCGCGGGTCGGCGGCCCGCTGCTGATCTGCGACACCGATGCCCGGGCCACCGCGGTCTGGGAGGAGCGCTACCTGGGCGCGTCCTCGGCGCGGGTGCGGGCGGCGGCCCGCCGGCCGGCGCTCTATCTGCTCACCGACCACGAGGGGGTGCCCTTCGCCGACGACGGCCTGCGCGACGGGGAGCACCTGCGGGCGTGGATGACCGGGCGGTTCCGCGCGGCGCTGGCCGGGTGCGGGGTGCCGGTGGTCGAGCTGCGCGGGACGCACGAGGAGCGCCTGACCACGGCGGTCGCCGCCGTCGAGACCCTGCTCGACGCCGGTTGGGCCTTCGCCGACCCGGTCCTGCCGCCGACCCGGCCGCAAGATCAAGTCTAGCCTCCTAGGATGCGCTGCGGGTGGTGACGCGGGGCACCTGATCGCGATTGATGGGTCTCCAGAGATGCGTTACCCCCGCCGGATGGTGAACAATGGCGGCCGAGGAGGGGAGTATTCCCCCGCGACGGAGTCGTCAGCACGGAAGAGCGCCAGCTCGACCCGGCTCCGTCGGTCGGCTCCCGCGAGGGCGCCGGCGGAAGAGACCTCCGACAGTCACCACAGTCAGCGTTGACGCACCCCGGCCCGCACCCGGCGTACGGTGTGCCCGACGCTGCGTGTCTGCCGGAGGATGGATTTGAACGTGTCCGCATTGGTGTGGGCGGTAACCCTGACCGCGATGATCGCGGTCCTGATGGCCGACCTGTTCATCATCGGCCGTCGCCCGCACGAGCCGAGCGTCCGCGAGTCGAGCCTGTGGGTGGGCTTCTACGTCGCTCTGGCGCTGCTCTTCGGCGTGGTGCTCTGGGTGGCCGCCGGGCCGAGCGTGGCCGGCCAGTTCTACACCGGCTGGCTCACCGAGTACAGCCTCTCGGTGGACAACCTCTTCGTCTTCGTGATCATCATGGCCCGCTTCGGCGTGCCCCGGCAGTACCAGCAGAAGATGCTGCTCATCGGCATCCTGCTGGCGTTGGTCATGCGCGGCGGCTTCATCGCGGCCGGCGCCGCGCTGATCTCCCAGTTCTCCTGGGTGTTCTACATCTTCGGCGCGTTCCTCATCTACACCGCGGTGAACCTGGCCCGGCAGGGTGAGCCGGAGGAGGACGAGTTCAGCGAGAACGTGCTGATCCGGTGGAGCCGCAAGGCGCTGCCGCTGTCCCGGGACTTCCACGAGGCGCGGATGACCACCCGGGAGAACGGGCGGTGGCTGTTCACCCCGATGCTGATCGTGATGATCGCGATCGGCACCACCGACCTCATCTTCGCGCTCGACTCGATTCCGGCGATCTTCGGCATCACGCAGGAGCCGTACCTGGTCTTCACCGCCAACGTCTTCGCGCTGATGGGGCTGCGGCAGCTCTACTTCCTGCTCGGCGGCCTGCTGGACCGGCTGATCTACCTCAGCTACGGGCTGGCCGTGGTGCTCGGCTTCATCGGGGTGAAGCTGGTCCTGGAGGCGCTCGCCGACAACAACCTGCCGTTCCTCAACGGCGGCGACCCGGTGGGCTGGGCGCCGCACATCCCGATCTGGCTCTCGCTGACGGTCATCCTCGGCACGCTAGCCGTAGCCACGATGGCGAGCGTGGTCAAGTCGTCGCGCGACCGACGCCGGGAGTTGGCCGAGGCACGCCGCTGACCGACCCGCCGGCTGCCGTTCCCGCCGGCCGGGGGCGGCAGCCGACGGTCAGACGCGGTGCGCGCCGACCAGAGTGTCCACCCGGGCCGGAGGCAGTTCCTCCTCGACCACCCGGCGGGTCAGGTAGCAGGCGTGCAGCATCCGGCGCCGGCCGCCGTGCGGCTCGGCCGAGACGATGCCGACATGATGGATGCGCCGGCCGGGATGGGCGAAGAAATAGAGGTCGCCGGGGCGTTCCGCGCCCAGCGCCAGCGGGATGGTCGCCTCGGCCTGGTCGTCGGCGTCGCGGGGCAGCGTGACGCCGTACCGCCGCCAGGCCAGGTGGACCAGCCCGGAGCAGTCGATGCCGTCGGTGGACAGGCCGCCCCAGACGTAGGCCAGGTCGCGCAACCGCTCGGCGACCCCGAGCACCTCCTTGGCCTCGGGCCGCGCGGCGGGCAGCGGCACCAGGTCGCCCTCGGGGGCCCAGAGCGGGTCGGTCCGGCCGGGCGCCCGGACCGGCCGCCAGCCGTCGGCCGGGCGCCCGGCGGAGGCGAGACGGGTGCCGAGGACCACGCCGGTGAGCGCGGGCGGCCCGCCGGCGGTGTCGTGCAGCGTGGCGCGGTCGACGTCGACCACGAGCGCGGTGGCGGCCGGCACGGTGGCGACGGAGGCGGCCAGGTGGGCGGCCCGCATCCAGCCCGGGTAGCCGCGGACGTCGAGCTTGGCGGCGGGCTGCCCCAGGGCGAGCACCCGCACCCAGCCGTCCGGCCGGGTCTCCATGACGAGGACCGGCTCGCCGAGCAGCAGTTGGGTCAGGACGCAGTCGCCGACCCGCTGGTCGCGGTCCATCCCGGCGACCCAGGTGGCGATGTCGGGCACGTCGGACCAGGCCGGCCCGTCGATCGGGCGGACCGCCTCCGGGGTGGTCCAGAGGGTCGCCACCGGGACCCGTACGACGGCCTGGTGGCCCGGCTGAGGCGCCATGCGCACCCCTCCTCCCACGCTCCTGTGGGGCGACCCTATGAAAAAATCCAACGACACTCAACCATGCTGCTGAATCTTAGCTTCACTCACGTCGGCGATGCCGAGACCGGGCGCGTCCGGCAGCAGCACGCTCGCGCCCTCGTACCGGATGCCGCCGGTGACCGGCGACCAGGCGAGCCACCAGGCGGCGTCGAGGTCCGACACGGCCGTGGTGCCGCCGGCGGCGACCAGGCTGGCCGCCGCGCCCACGCCGATCGGACCCTCCATCATGGACCCGACGATCGTGCCCATGCCGTGGGCGGCGGCCAGGTCGAGCAGCGTACGGGCCGGTTGCAGGCCGCCGCACTTGGCGAGCTTGACGTTGACCATGTCGGCGGCCCGCCGGCGGATCACCTCGACCAGGTCACGCACGTCGAAGACCGACTCGTCGGCGAGGATCGGCACGCCCACCCGGTCGCTGACCCAGGCCAGCCCGTCCAGGTCGCGGCGGTGCACCGGCTGCTCGACCAGCTCCACGTCGAGCCCGGCGTCCTCGATGCCCCGGATCACCCGGACCGCCTCGCGCGGCGTCCAACCCTGGTTGGCGTCCAGCCGGATCCGCACGTCCGGGCCGACGGCGGCGCGCACCGCGCGGACCCGGTCCAGGTCGCCGCCGGCGTCGGTGCCGACCTTGAGCTTCAACACCGTGAAACCCTCGGCACGCCGCCGGCCGGCGGCCGTGGCCAGGTCGACCGCGTCGCCGGCGGCCAGCGTGACGTCCGTCGGGACGCGCAGCGCCGTGCCGCCGAGCAACCGCACCAGGGGTACGCCGAGCCGCCGCGCGGCCAGGTCGTGCAGCGCCACGTCGACGGCCGCCTTCGCCGACTCGTTGCCCACCACCGCGCCGCGCACCTGCGCGCACCGGGCCAGGAGGTCGTCGGGGTCGCGGCCGGTCAGCAGCGGCGCGAGCAGTTCGCGTACGCACGCCTCGGCGCCGCCGATCGACGCGCCGGTGACCTGCCACACCTGCGGGGCCTCACCGAACCCGGTCCGCCCGTCGCTGTCGACCACCTCGACGACAAGCGTCTCCACGGTGGTGGTGCTCCGCAGTGCGGTGACGAACGGGGTGTGCAAGGGTGCCGAGAGCCGGTGGGTGCGCACCGCCGTGATCGTCATGTGGGGCACCCTATCGGCAACTGGCGGCGAGCAGGGGAGGGCCGATGACCGGGCGGGACTGGGAGCTGGTGGGCGCGCCGAACGCCCGTGACCTGGGCGGGTTGCCGACGACCGACGGGCGGCGGGTCCGCGCCGGGCGGCTCGTCCGCGCCGCGGCGCTGGGTCGGCTGACCGACGAGGATCTGCCGGTGCTGGGCAAGCTCGCCCCGGCGTGCGTGGTGGACCTGCGCGCCGCCGAGGAACAGGCGGTGGCCCCGCCGGACCGCCTGGTGGGTGCGCCCCGCGTCGTGCACCTGCCGGTCTACGACGCCGCGCACCCGGTGTTCACGTACGTGTCGGCGATGGTGCAGGGGCACGACCTGGACGCGTACGCGGATCTGGCCCGCGACGGCATGCCGGGGGCGATGACTGCGATCTACCGCTGGTTCGTCACCGGGGAGCCGGCGCGGGCCGGGTTCGGCGCGGCGGCGCGGCTGGCCGCGGACGACGCGAACCTGCCGCTGTTGTTCCACTGCTCCGCCGGCAAGGACCGCACCGGCTGGCTGTCGGTGGTGCTGCTGACCGCGCTGGGCGTGCCGGAGCCGGCGATCCGGGCCGACTACCTGCGGCACAACGAGCTGACCGAGAGCCTGCGCGAGGTGCTGCTGGCGGCGATGACGAAGCGCCGGCCGGACCTCGACCCGGCGGCGGCCCTGCCGCTGCTCGAAGCGCGCCCGGAATACCTGGACGCCGCGTACGACGAGGTGCGCCGGGCGTACGGGTCGTTCGAGGCGTACCTGAGCGACGGCCTGGGGGTGACCGACGAGGTGCGGGCCGCGTTGCGGGCGCGGTTGCTGGAGTAGTGCCTCAGCCCGCCAGCTCGCGCCGGGCGTCCCACACCCGCGCGGAGACGTGCGCGATCAGCCGGCAGGCGTCGTCCTCGACCGGCTCGCCGTCCGCGCCCCCGCCGGCCGGGTCGGTGGTGGTGCACACGACGATCGCGTACGGCGGCGCGTCGTCGGGGAACACCACGCCGGCGCCGTGGCGGACGCCGCGTACCCAGCCGTTCTTGTGCGCGACGCGGGTGCCGTCGGGCAGCCCGGCGGCGAGGTCCTCGCGGTGTTCCTGGGCGAGGAGCACGTCGAGCATGGCGGCGCAGCCGGCCGGTGACGCGAGCGGGCCGGGTCGGGTGGCGCCCAGCGCCAGCCCGCCGAGGAGGGCGGCCAGGTCGGCGGCGGTGACGAGGTTGTCGATGCCGGCGTCGCGGGCGGCGAAGTCCTCGATGCCGCGGCCGGTGACGCTGTGCCGGGCGCCGGCGAGCGCCCACGCCTGGGCGACGGCGGGCAGCCCGACCTGGCCGATGCACAGGTTGGTGGCCAGGTTGCTGGAGCGCACGATCATCCGTTCGGCGAGCCAGCGCAGCGGCGCGGCGCCGCCGATCCGCTCCCAGACCGCCTCGTCGTTGTCGTAGTCCCGGGCGTTGGTGAAGCGGGGCGCGCCGGCCAGCGCGGAGTCGAACGTGTTGCGTACCGGCACCGGCGCGTCCAGGTCGAGCCGGCCCTCCTCGGCGGCCCGGTGCAGCGCGACGAGCACGGCGACCTTCATGGTGCTGGCCGCGTAGTGGGTGGCGTCGGCGCGCCGGGTCCAGGTGGGCGGGGCGCCGGGGCGCCCCACGTACGCGGAGACGGTGCCGGGCACCTGGTCGAGATGCGCGTCGAGCTCGTCCCAGATCATGGGCCGACCGTAGCGGATCGTCCCGGTGGGCGCGGGGCAGCGGCGGCACCGTGCCCGTGCCCGTGCCCGACCTGCTCACCGCCGTCGCCGACGCCGGCCTGACGGTCACCGGCGTCGTCGAGTCCGGCTCCGCCCGGATCCCCGACATCCTCGCCCTCCGCGCCACCAAACCCCACCCCTCCAGCGAGCGCTGATTCACGGAAAGAGTGGCTATTCGGCGCGGAATAGCCACTCTTTCCGTGAAAGTGCAACGGGAGGGGTGGGTGGGTCAGCCGGCGTGCTTGCGGCGGGCCGCCATCCGGCCGCGCTGGGTCTGGTCCAGCACCACCTTGCGGATGCGCACCGCCACCGGGGTGACCTCGACGCACTCGTCCTCGCGGCAGAACTCCAACGCCTGCTCCAGCGACAGCTTGCGCGGCGGGATCAGCTTCTCGGTCTCGTCGGAGGTCGAGGCCCGCATGTTGGTGAGCTTCTTCTCCTTGGTGATGTTGACGTCCATGTCGTCGGAGCGGGAGTTCTCCCCGACGATCATGCCCTCGTACACCTCGGTGGTCGGTTCGACGAAGAGCTGGCCGCGCTCCTGAAGGTTGATCATGGCGAACGAGGTGACCGCGCCGGACCGGTCGGCCACGAGCGAACCGTTGTTGCGGGTGCGCAGCTCGCCGAACCACGGCTCGTAGGACTCGAAGACGTGGTGCAGGATGCCGGTGCCCCGGGTGTCGGTGAGGAACTCGGTGCGGAAGCCGATCAGGCCGCGCGCCGGGACCAGCCACTCCATCCGGATCCAGCCGGTGCCGTGGTTGACCAGTTGCTCCATCCGGCCCTTGCGGGTGGCCAGGAGCTGGGTGATCGCGCCCAGGTATTCCTCCGGGGCGTCGATGGTCAGCCGCTCGACCGGCTCGCAGGTCTTGCCGTCGATCTCCTTGGTGACCACCTGCGGCTTGCCGACGGTCAGCTCGTAGGACTCGCGGCGCATCTGCTCGACCAGGATGGCCAGGGCCAGTTCGCCGCGGCCCTGCACCTCCCAGGCGTCCGGGCGCTCGGTGGGCAGCACCCGCAGCGAGACGTTGCCGACCAGCTCCTTGTCGAGCCGGTCCTTGACCATCCGCGCGGTGACCTTGGCGCCCTTGACCCGGCCGACGAGCGGCGAGGTGTTGGTGCCGATGGTCATCGAGATGGCCGGCTCGTCCACGGTGATCAGCGGCAGCGGGATCGGGTTCTCGGCGTCGGCGAGCGTCTCGCCGATCATGATCTCGGGGATGCCGGCGACGGCGATGATGTCGCCCGGTCCGGCCGAGTCGGCCGGCTTGCGCTCCAGGCCCTCGGTCATCAGCAGCTCGGAGATGCGGACCCGCTGGGTGCTGCCGTCGGTGCGGCACCAGGCCACGGTCTGACCCTTGCTGATCGTGCCCTGCCGGACCCGGCACAGCGCGAGGCGGCCCAGGAACGGCGAGGCGTCGAGGTTGGTGACGTGTGCCTGGAGCGGCGCGCCCTCGTCGTAGGCGGGCGCCGGGATGGTGTCCAGCAGGGTGCGGAACAGCGGCTCCAGGTTGCTGCTGTCGTCCGGTACGGCGCCGTCGGCGGGCTGGGTGAGGGAGGCGATGCCGTCGCGGGCGCAGGCGTAGACGATCGGGAAGTCGATCTGCTCCTCGTCGGCGTCCAGGTCGAGGAAGAGTTCGTAGGTGTCGTCCACGACCTCCTTGATCCGGGCGTCCGGACGGTCCACCTTGTTGATCACCAGGATGATCGGCAGCCGGGCGCGCAGCGCCTTGCGGAGCACGAACCGGGTCTGCGGCAGCGGGCCCTCGCTGGCGTCGACGAGCAGCACCACGCCGTCGACCATGGTCAGGCCGCGTTCGACCTCACCACCGAAGTCGGCGTGGCCGGGGGTGTCGATGATGTTGATGGTGACCGGGTCGCCGTCCGCCGGCAGGTACCGCACGCCGGTGTTCTTGGCGAGGATGGTGATGCCCTTTTCCCGCTCGAGGTCCATCGAGTCCATGACCCGCTCGGTGTCCTCGCCGCGGGCGCCGTAGGCGCCGGCCTGCCGCAACATGGCGTCGACCAGGGTCGTCTTGCCGTGGTCGACGTGGGCGATGATGGCGACGTTGCGGAGGTCGGTGCGTAGCTGCATACCCTCCATACTCCTGTCTGCGGTTGCCGGGGCACGCCTCGGGGTCACCCCGAGATCGCCCGGATCTGTGTCGAAAGTGCTGTGCCGACCGTTCCAGCGACTGGCATGCTGACTCCCGTGCGGGGTGCCGAATGCCTGACCTGCTGAACTGGCTGCAGGAGCTGCCGCCCCTGCTGATCTACCTGGTCACCGCGATGATCGTCGCGGGTGAGACCGCGGTGATCTTCGGGCTGCTGGTGCCGGGTGAGGCGACCCTGCTGCTGGTCGGCTTCCTAGCGTACGCGGGGACGCTACGGCTCGCCCCCACGCTTGCGGTCATGGTGGCCGCCGCCGTGATCGGAGACACACTCGCCTATCGGTCCGGCCGGCGGTACGGCCCCCGGTTGCGCGCCTCCGGGCTCGGGGCCCGGATCGGGCCGCACCGGTGGCGGCGTGCCGAGGAGTTGCTGGACCGGCTGGGTGGCCGTGGCGTGCTGGCCGCCCGCTGGGTCGCCTTCGCCCGCACGCTGGCGCCCCGGCTGGCCGGCGCGGGCGGGTTGCCGTACCGGCGGTTCGCGCCGTGGAACCTGGCCGGGGTGGTGGGTTGGGTCGGGGCTTCGGTGCTCGCCGGTTACCTGGCCGGCGAGTCCTACGCGCGGGTGTCGGAGTTGCTGGGCCGCGCCACCGGAGCGGTGCTGGTGCTGGTGCTGTGCCTGCTCGGCGTGGTGCTTGCCGGTCGCTGGCTGGGGCGCAACCCGGATCCGGCCCGGGCGCTCGCCGCCCGTGCCGCCGCGGTGCCGCCGCTGCGCTGGCTCCGAGCCCGGTACGGGGTGCTGTTCTTCCTGGCCGGCATGCGGGTCGGCCCGCTCTGGACCCTGCTGATCAACCTGGCGTTGGGGCTGGCGCTGCTGTTCGGCGCGGGGCTGGCGGTGGCCGCGCTGCTGGAGGCGGTGGTCCGGCATAGCGGGCTCGGGGTGCTCGACGGGCTGATCGCCGACTGGTTCGCCGCCCGGCGTACCCCCGGGGTGGTCGACGCGGCGTTGGCCGCGTTGTCGGTGCTGCGCGGCTGGGTGCTCATCGGCGTGGTCGCCGTGGTGGCGGCGGTGGTGGCGCGGCGGCACCGGCCCTGGCGGGCGGACCTGTTGTCGGTGGTGGGCACCGTCGGCGCGGCGGTGCCGCTGGTGCTGCTGGTGGTGGTCGCCGACCTGACCGGCCCGCACCGGGTCCGTGACCTGTTCCCCACCCAGAACGTGGTGGTGACGGCGAGTTTCGGCACGCTGGCCTGGCTGCTGTCGCGCGGGGCCCGCTGGCCGATCGGCGTGGCCGTCTGGACGGCCGCCGCGGCCGGCGTGGTCTCGGTCACCGGCGCCCGGCTCTATCTGGGCTGGAGCACGGCCAGCGGCACGGTCTCCTCGGTGTTGCTGGGCGTCGCCTGGACCACCGTGTTCGTGGTCGCCTGGGCGACCCGGGAGCGGGTGGTGGCTGGCGAGGACACCGGTCCGCCCGGCCCGGCGGGCGACGAGTCGGGGCCGTCCGCGGCGGGCGACGACTCGGGTCCGCCCGCGGCGGGCGTCGGGGAGCGTCCGCCCCGGCCGCGGGAGGAGCGCCGTCCGGCGTCGCCGGGACCCCGTAGCCCCGTCGATCCCTGCTAGGGTGCGCCGACGGAACCACGGGGAGGTCCGATGCGGCGAGGAGTCGGCCGGTTGGCCGCGGCGGTGGTGGCGCTGCTGGCGACAGCAGCGGTGACCGGGTGCGGCGGCGACGAGCCGCCGGTGCGCGGGGTGGCGGCGGACCTGCCCACCGCCGCGCCGGTCGAGGAGCCCGGGGAGGATCCGGCCGACGCGCCCGCCGACGCGCCGAGCGAGGAGCCGCCGGCGGTCGAGGCGATGGGCGGCCGGCCCAGCCCCAGCGCGCCGGCGTCCGCGAAGCCGACCGCCGGTCGAGCCGGTGCGCCCCGGCGCCCGGTCAAGGCGTTGACCGAGACCAAGGCGCCGCCCGCGCCGAAGCCGCCGGTCGTCGGCTGCAAACCCCACTACAAGGGGACGGCGGCCACCAGGGCTCAGGTCAAGAAGGCGTTGACCGACGCGGCCGGGAAGACCTACTGGCCGTCCTCCGCGCCGGAGATCAAGGTGCCGCTCAGCCTGGTGAAGGCCACCGCCTGGCAGGAGAGCGGCTGGCAGTCCAACATCTACGCCTGCGACACCGGGGTCGGGCTGATGCAGGTCCAGCCGCCGACGGCGACGTTCGTCAACGACCGGTTCGAGCAGAACTACGACGTGGACGACTACCGGGACAACGCGGTGCTCGGCGCCAACTACCTGGCCTGGCTGACCAAGAAGATCGGCGACTCGCACTTCGGCTCGGACTACCGGCTCGACGCCTCGCTCTGCACCCCCGATCTGACGTCCTGCCTGCTCAACGCGGTGATCGCCGCGTACAACGTCGGCCCCGGCAACGTGGCGCCGGACTGCGACGACGGCGGGCACCCGCCCTGTGAGCCGCTGCCGTTGACGATCCCGAACGAGCCCTACGTCTACAACGTGCGGGCGCTGATGACCGAATGCGAGTGCCTCGCGTTCTGATCGGCCCGTGGGAGCGGTCGGGTGCCGGCAACCCGCCGGCACCCGACCGTCGGGTCAGTCCCGGGCGGTGACCGGCTCGGCCGGCGCGCCGGCCCCGTCGGTGGGTGCGTCGGGCGTCCCGGGCTCGCGCGTGATCCGTCCCGGCCACCAGAACCGGTCACCGAGCAGGAACGCCAGTGCCGGCACCAGCACGGTGCGGACCAGCAGCGTGTCCAGCAGCACGCCGAGGCAGACGATGATGCCGATCTGGGTGAGCGTGATCAGCGGCAGCACGCCGAGCACCGCGAAGACCGCGGCCAGCAGCACCCCGGCGCTGGTGATGACGCCGCCGGTGACCCGCAGCGCGGAGAGCATGCCGTCGCGGGTGCCGGCCCGCCGCGCGTCCTCCCGGGCGCGGGTGACCAGGAAGATGTTGTAGTCCACGCCGAGCGCGACCAGGAACACGAACGCGAGCAGCAGCACCCCGCTGTCCAGCGCCGGGAAGTCCAGCACGTGGTCGAAGAGCAGCCAGGCCGCGCCGAGGCTGGCGAAGAACGACGCGATCACGGTCAGCACCAGCAGCAGCGGCGCGAGCAGGCCGCGCAGCAGCAGCACCAGCACGGCGCCGACGAGCAGCAGGATGATCGGCAGGATCAGTCGCAGGTCCCGGGTGTTCGCCTGGTTCGAGTCGTAGGTGGCGGCGACCGCGCCGCCGACCAGGGCGCCGTCGGGAGCGTCCACGCCGTCGACGGCGGGTGGCGCGGAGTTCGGCACGGCGGCCACCGCGTCGCGCAGCGCCACCACCGCGCGGTCGGCGGCGGCGGTGCCGGGCTCGGCGGCGAGCACCACGTCGACCTGGGCGACCCGGTCGTCGGCGGCGCCCGGCCGGGCCGAGGCGACCCCGTCGACCGCGCCGGCGGCGGCGAGCACCGCGGGGGCCGCCTGCGGGGTGGTGAGCACGGCCACCGGCTGGGTGCTGCCGGCCGGGAACGCCCGGGCCAGGGTTTCCGCGCCGGCGACCGCCTCGGGCCGCTCCCGGAACTGCTCGGTCTCGGACAGTCCGGTGCGGATGCCCAGGCCGCCCAGGGCGAGGCCGGCGAGGAGCAGCGTGGCCAGCACCGCGACCGGCAGCGGCCGGCGGAGGACCAGCTCGCCGAGGCGGCCCCAGAGCCGGCCCTCCCGGGCGGGCGAGCCGACGCGCGGGACGAACGGCCAGAACAGGCCACGGCCGAAGAGCACGAGCGCGGCGGGGAGGACGAACAGGGCGGAGAGCATCGCGAACACCACGCCGGTGGCGCACGCCACGGCGAGCGCCCGGTTGGTCTCCTGCTCCGACAGCAACAGCGTGAGTACGCCGAGGACGACGGTGCCGCCGCTGGCCAGGATCGGCTCGGCGGTGCGTCGCAGAGCGGCGCGCATGGCGGCGAACCGGTTCTCCTCGCGGCGCAGCTCCTCCCGGTAGCGGGCGATGAGCAGCAGGGCGTAGTCGGTCGCGGCGCCGAAGACCAGCACGCTGGCGATGCCGGTGACCTGGCCGCTGGGCAGGTAGATCCCCAGCGCGGGCACGATGGTCTCCACCGTGCGCAGGGTGAGCTGCTCGGTGGCGGCGACCACCAGCAGCGGGACGAGCCAGAGGAACGGGCTGCGGTAGGTGACGAGCAGCAGCAGCGCCACGACCGCGGCGGTGACCAGCAGCAGCGTGGTGTCGGCGCCCTGGAACACCTTGCTCAGGTCGGCGGTGAAGGCGGGCCCGCCGGTGACCTCGACGATCAGGTTGTCGGGCAGTCCGGCGACGGCGTCACGCACCTTGACCACCTCGTCGACGACTGCCTGCTGGTCGCCCGCGGTGGACAGCGGCACGGCGACGAGTGCCACGGTGCCGTCGGGGGACAGTTGGGCGGGGGCGACCCGGCCGCCGGCCGCGAGGTCGCCGAGCGTGCCGGCGGCGTCGTCGAGCGCGCTCCGGTCGGCGCCGGTCAGCGGCGCCCGGTCGGCGCGGCTGACCACCACCAGGGCGGGCTGGACGTCGTCGGAGGGCAGTTGTGCCTGGAGGCGTTCGACCTGGGTCGACTGCCATTCGACGGACAGGCCGGTGGCCGAGATCGGCTCGGGGTTGTCCGGCTTGGGCAGGCCGAAGACGACCGCGCCGACGACGAGGGCGGCGACCACGGTGAGCCAGGCGGCCAGCCGGCCCCGGGCGACGCGGGTGAACAGGGACATCTGCGGGCCTCACATGTCTTCTCGCTGGGCGAGTATCTTGATGGGCGAGATTATCCGGAAAGGGCTTATGCTGCAACCGGACCGGGGAAGAGGTGGCGGCGAGCGGTGGCGGGGCACGGCATGTACCGGCGACGGGACGATCCGCGGGGGCGGATGGTCGCGGAGATCACCAACGACCTGCGTCGCTACTCCACGGACGCGCAGCACGTCGGGCACGCCTTCGCCGGCCTGCACGGGCTCAACCCCACCGACCTGCAGGCCCTGATCGCGGTGATGGAGGCCGAGCTGGTGGGCGACCCGATCACCCCCGGCCGGCTCGGTGACGTGCTCAACCTCTCGTCCGGCTCGGTGACCGCGCTCGTCGACCGGCTGGAGCGCGCGGGCCACATCCGGCGCGACCGGGACACCGCCGACCGCCGCAAGATCCTGCTGCACTACGCCGACCGGGGCGCCACGCTGGCGCGGAGCTTCTTCGGCCCGCTGGGCCGGCGCACCGACGAGGTGATGGCCCGCTTCACCGACGACGAGCTGGCCGTGGTGCACCGGTTCCTGGGCGAGATGGTGCACAGCATGCGGGCGCACCGGGACGAGGTGCGCGCCGCCCGCGTCGCCCCCGAGCCGTCCGGCGACCGCTGACCGTGCGGCTGGTCACCCGGCTCGCCGCGGCGGCGCTGCGGCTGCCCGCCGCCCGCGCCGGCCGGATCGCCGTCCGGCGGGACATCCCGGTGCGGGTCCGCGACGGCACCACGTTGCGCGCCGACCACTACGCGCCGGACCTGCCGGGCGCGGCCTGCGTGCTGATCCGCACGCCGTACGGGCGGGGCGGGCCGATCCGGCTGCTCGGCCGCCTGGTCGCCGAGCGGGGCTTCCACGTGGTGATCCAGTCCTGCCGCGGCACCTTCGGCTCCGGCGGCGAGTTCGCCCCGCTCGTGCACGAGCGCGACGACGGCCTGGACACCCTCGACTGGCTGCGCCGCCAACCGTGGTGGACCGGGGCGTTCGGCATGTTCGGCGCCAGCTACCAGGGCTTCGTGCAGTGGGCGGTGGCCGCCGAGGCGGGCGACGAGCTGCGCGCGATGGTCGCGGTGGTGACCGCCTCGGCCACCCGCGACTCGACGTACGCGGGGGAGTCGTTCGCGCTGGACACGGTGCTCACCTGGGCCGAGCTGCTCCAGGCGCAGACCGTGCCCTGGCTGGCCCGGCAGTGGGAGCTCAAGCGCGGCCAGCCCCGGCTCGTCCGCGCGCTCACCCACCTGCCGCTGGCCGAGGCGGACCGGGTCGCCACCGGGGTCACCGTGCCGTTCTTCCAGGAGTGGCTGCGTCACCACACGCCGGACGCCGACTACTGGCGGGCCCGGGTCTTCGGCGACCGGATCACCGAGGTCCGCGCGCCGATCGCCATGGTCAGCGGCTGGCAGGACATCTTCCTCCCGGCCCAGCTCGACGACTACGCCCGGCTGCGGGCCGCCGGGGCCCGGCCGACGTTGACCGTCGGCCCGTGGACCCACGGCAGCCCCGGGCTGCTGGTGGCGTCCCTGCGGGAGGGGCTGGACTGGTTCGACGAGCACCTGGCCGGGCGTCCCGCGCCGGCCCGCGCGCCGGTGCGGGTGCACGTCGGCGGCGCCGGCGGCGGCTGGCGGGACCTGCCGGACTGGCCCCCGCCCGCCACGCCGACCCGCTGGCACCTGCGACCCGGTGGCGGCCTGGCGCCCGGGCCGCCCGACGACGGCGCGCCGGACCGGATCTGGTACGACCCGGCCGACCCGACCCCGTCGCTCGGTGGGCCGCTGCTCGTCGCCCAGCGGGCCGGCGCGGTGGACAACCGTCCGGTCGAGTCCCGCCCGGACGTGCTGACCTACACCAGCGACCCGGTACGCGACCCGGTGGAGGTGGTCGGGCCGGTGCACGCCGAGATCCACCTACGCAGCGAGCTGTCCTACCTGGACGTGTTCGTGCGGCTGTGCGACGTGGACCGGCGGGGACGCTCCTGGAACGTCTGCGACGGCCTGGTCCGCGTCGAACCGGGCCGGTTCCCGCCCGACGGGTCCGGCGCGGTGCGGGTGCCGGTCGCGCTCTGGCCGACCGCCTACCGGTTCGCGCCCGGGCACCGGCTGCGCGTCCAGGTCTCCGGCGGCGCCCACCCGCGGTACGCGCGCAACCCGGGCACCGGGGAGCCACTCGGCACCGCCGTGACGCTGCGTGCCGGATGGCGGGAGGTGCTGTGCGGTCGCGAGCACCCTTCGGCATTGCTGCTGCCGCTCACGTCGTCGCCGTCCACACCGGTCCGATAATCGCTAAATATCGCTGCTGAGCTGGGCATTTCCCGGAACGGGGGATAGGCTCGCAGCAAGTGCCCGCTGCTGTGCAGTCATCCGGCAGGGGCACGTCCGCAGATCTCACGTCATCACTTTTCGTGATCGTCGTGTCGTTGCCGATCATCGATCGGAAAGGGGATCTGCCATGACGTCGGCCCCGGCAAACCTGCTGGCCGTCCGTACCCTGCTGCTCACCTATCTCAACGTGGACAAGAACGCGGTCCGGGACGCCGATCTCGAACCCGCGGAGGTCGGCATCGTCGGCGACGCCAGTCACCGCGGCGGCTACCACTGCGGCTCGGACCGCACCGTCGCGAACGACTACTCGGTGGTGGAGTCCACCCGGGACCGTTCCGGGCTGACGCTGTACGCCTCCGCGCTCGACGTCGGTACGTTTTCGGTCCGCTCCGACGGCGCCACGCACACGCTGCGGACGTTCTCCACCTGGCTGGTGGCGCAGTGCGCGGCGAACACGGCCGACTCCCGGGACATCCGGGAGGTCATCTACTCCGCGGACGGCCGCACCGTGCGGCGGTGGGACCGGCTGGGCAAGCGCACCAGCGGCGACAGCAGCCACCTGTTCCACACCCACATCAGCTTCTTCCGCGACTCCACCAAAGCGGGCCGGGACCAGACCCCGTTGTTCCGCCGCTATCTCACCGCGATCGGACTGATCGCCCCGACGAAACCGGAGAACGAGATGGAACAGAACGACAAGCTCGTGGGCAACACCGGCTCGACGAGCCGTACCGTCGGCGACGTCCTCGCCGATCTGCAGAACCTGCGGAACTGGCTGATCTCGCCGGCCAACACCGCCGGCCTGATCACCCCGCCGGCGGCCAATTCCCCGCTCCAGCAGATGCTGGCCATGCTGCGCGGATGGCCGGCGCTCGTGGCGCAGGTGAACGAGTTGTCCGGCAAGGACTTCACCGACGAGCAGCAGATCGTCGCCGGCGTCCTCGCCGGGTTGCCGCCGGAGCGGATCGCCGAGGCCATCCCCCCGCAGATCGCCCGGGACGTCGCCGACGAGTTGTCCCGGCGGCTCACCGCCTGACGCGCGCGCCGCGACGACTGCAGCGTCGCGGCGCCGGGGCATTCCGCAACAGACATTGCGCAACATCTCTTGCGGATGTCAGACTCGGCCGCATGGATCAGCCCACGGTCAGACAGGTCACCGACTCGCGGGTGCTCGCCGCGCTCGCCCATCCGCTGCGCCGCCGCCTCATGGACGTGTTCAAGGTGTACGGCCCGAGCACGGTGGGCCAACTCGCCGAGCGCACCGACCAGGCGCCGGCGAACGTGAGCCACCACCTCCGGGTGCTGGCCGCCGCCGACCTGCTGGTCGAGGCGCCCGAGCTGGCCCGCGACCGCCGCGAGAGCTGGTGGAAGCTTCGGAACAGGGGCGTGCGCTGGTCCGAGTCCGACTTCGACGACGACCCGTCCGCCCGGGTGGTGGCCGACGCGGCGGGCTCGCTCAACCTGGAGCGGCACGCCGCGCTGGTGCGGGCCTGGCACGCCGCCCCCGACGAGGCCCGCGCCGCCTGGGGCGACGGACCGTTCAGCACCGACCACTGGCTGCACCTCACCCCGGAGGAGCTGGCCGAACTCAGCCGCGAGGTGATCGCCCTCTTCATGCGGTGGGCCGACCGGCCCGTCCCCGAGGACGGCCAACGGCGCGAACCGGTCTTCGTGTTCACCCACGGCGTCCCGGCCCGGCCGTGACCGCCCCGGCCGGCGTGCCCGCGCCGCCCACCGCCGCGCCGCGCGGCGGGCTGCGCCGGCACCGCGACTTCCGGCTGCTCTGGACCGGCCACACGATCAGCGCGGTGGGCAGCAACATGACCACCGTCGCGCTGCCGCTCGTCGCCGTCGCGGTGCTCGACGCCACCACGTTCCAGGTGGCGGTGCTGACCGCCGCGGCCTGGCTGCCCTGGCTGCTGGCCGGCCTGCCGGTCGGGGCGTGGGTCGACCGGGTCCGCCGCCGCCCCGTGATGATCGCCGCCGACCTGACCGGGGCGGCGTTGTTCGCAAGCGTCCCGGCCGCCGCGCTGCTCGACCTGCTCACCGTCGGGCACCTGCTGGTGGTGGCGCTCGGCGCCGGCCTGGCCCGGGTCTTCTTCGAGACCGCCGACCAGGTCTACCTGCCCGCCCTGCTGCCACCGGAGCAGGTGCCGCCGGCCAACGCCCGGCTGCACGCCACCCAGACCGCGAGCTACCTGCTCGGCCCCGGGCTCGCCGGCCTGATCGCCCAGCTCGCCGGCGCGGTGACCGCGGTGGCGCTGGACGCGGTGAGCTTCCTGGCGTCCGCGCTGTGCCTGCGCCGGATCCGCACCGTCGAACCCGGACCGGCGCGTCCCGCCGCGTCGACCTCCATGCGCCGGGAGGTGGCCGACGGGCTGCGTTTCGTCACCCGGGATCCGTACCTGCGGGTGCTGACCGTCTTCGGCGCGGCCAGCAACATCGGGCTCACCGGCTACCAGGCGGTCCTCGTGGTCTTCCTGGTCCGCTCGGCGCACCTGCCGGCCGGCCTGGTCGGCCTGCTGATCGGCCTGGCCAGCCTCGGCGGCGTCGTCGGTGCGACGCTGGCCGCCCGGCTCGCCCGCCGGCTCGGCACCGCCCGGGTCCTGCTGCTCGCCGGCGCGCTCACCGGCCCGCCCGCGCTGCTGATCCCGCTCGCCGGCCCCGGCGCGCGGGTGGCCCGGCTGGTGCTCGGCGGGGTGCTGGTCAGCCTGGGCGTCGCGGTCGGCAACGTGGTCAAGGGCAGCTTCCGGCAGACCTACACGCCGCACCACCTGCTCGGCCGGGTCACCGTGAGCATGCAGTTGCTCAACTACGGCACCATCCCGCTCGCCGCGCTGCTGGCCGGCGCGCTCGGCGCCGCGTGGGGGCCGGCGGGCGCGATCCGGCTGATGACCGGCTGGCTCGCGCTCACCCCGCTGCTTCTGCTGCTGGGGCCACTACGCCGGCGGCGTGACCTGCCGGCGGCACCCGCCTGAGAACGCGCTGCGACGGCGGTCGGAGCCCGACCGCCGCCACCGGCACGTTGTCACATCACATCGGGCGGACGTTGTCCGCCTGCGGGCCCTTCTGGCCCTGCGTCACCTCGAACTCGACCTTCTGGCCCTCGTTCAGCTCGCGGTATCCGCCGCTCTGGATGGCCGAGTAGTGGACGAAGACGTCCGGGCCTCCGCCGTCCTGCTCGATGAAGCCGAAGCCCTTTTCCGAGTTGAACCACTTGACCGTGCCGCTTGCCATGCGTCTCTCCCTGTTCAATGCGGGTGAGCACCGGCCCGCGGCCGGTGATCGCCCTGTACCTCCTCGACAGTAACCGCCCGCGCCCGGATCCGCTGGCGGAAGTGCCGGCGTGGCTCGTGAATACCTCGGAACCGCCAAATGCCCCCGACACGCGGCGGGCGGGGGCATGCTTGCCCCGATGAGCACAACGACGGCGCTGGCCGACCTCGAACGGGAGATCACCGCGCCGGGCGCGGGCCCGGACCGCCTACGGCTGGTGGCCGCGCCGTTCGTGCCCGAGGTGCGGCTGCACCTGGCCGAGGACGCCATCCTGTGGTGGGCGCGGATGGAGGCCGCCGCCGGTCGGTCCCTCCCGCCGCCGTACTGGGCCTCCGTCTGGGCCGGGGGGCAGGCGTTGGCCCGACACCTGCTCGACCACGTCGAGTTGGCCGCCGGGCGGCGGGTGCTCGACCTGGGCGCCGGCTCGGGGCTGGTGGCCATCGCCGCCGCGCTCGCCGGCGCCGACCTGGTGGTCGCGAACGACATCGACCCCTACGCGCTGGCCGCCGTGACCGTCAACGCCCGGGTGAACCGGGTCACGGTGAACGCCGACGGCCAGGACCTGCTCGACGGCGTGGCCCCGGTCGACCTGCTGGTGGCCGGGGACGCCCTGTACGACGCGGAGTTGGCCGCGCGGGTGCTGCCCTACCTGCGGCGCTGCGCCGACCGGGGCGTCGAGGTGCTGGTCGGCGACCCGGACCGGGGACACCTGCCGCCGGACGGGCTGGAGGTGGTGGCCGACTATCCGGTGCCCACCACCGAGCCCGCGGTGGACTCACCGGTGCGCCGGGTGCAGGTGCTGCGTCCCCGTTGACCCTCGGGGATCCTCCGGATGCGATCTCCGGGGCCGGTGGGGGATCACGCCCGATGTGCCGGGTGGCCGGCCGGGCCTAGCGTGCGAGGCATGACCGATCTCCTCGCCCAGTTCGGGCAGTTGCCCACCACTGCTGATGGGCCTGCTGGGCGTGGTGATGCTCGCCGACGCCGTACCCCTGCTCGGGGTGCTGGTCCCCGGCGACGCCGCGGTTCTCGCCGCGGTCGGCGCGGGCCGTCCCGCCGGTGGCGCGGCGGCCGTCGCGGCGGTGGTGGCCGGATGCCTGGCCGGCTGGTCGTTGAGCTTCCTCGCCGGGCGACGCTGGGGCGCGCGGTTGCGCAGCGGTCGGCTGGGCGCCTGGATCGGCGAGTCCCGCTGGGCCGCCGCCGAGACGCTGCTGCATCGAGGTGGCGGCCGGATCGTCCTGGTGGCGCCGTTCCTGCCGGTGTTCAACGCGCTGTTGCCGCTCGCCGCCGGCGGGCTACGGATGCCGTACCGGCGGTTCGTCACCTGCGCGGCGCTCGGTGCCACCGCGTGGGCCGGGCTCTACGTGGCGCTCGGGCTGGCCGCGCGGACACTCACCGGTCTGCTGCCCGGCGCGCCCGACCCGACCGTGCTCACCATGGCGGTCGGGCTGCTGCTCGCCGGCCCGGTGCTGCTCGGCGCCCGGCGCCGGCTGCGCGCGGTGACCGGCTGACCGGGCCGGGTCCGGCCGCCACGGGGGAGGCCGGACCCGGCGCGCTCACCAGCCGCGCGCCCGCCACTGCGGCACCGACGGCCGCTCGGCGCCGAGCGTGCTGTCCTTGCCGTGCCCCGGGTAGAACCAGGTCTCGTCCGGCAGCCGGCCGAAGAGCTTGGCCTCGACGTCGTCGATGAGCTGGCCGAACCGCTCCGGGTCCTGGTCGGTGTTGCCGACGCCACCGGGAAAGAGCGAGTCGCCAGTCCAGAGGTGCGGCCCGCCGGCCGGGTCCCGGTAGAGCAGCGCGACCGACCCCGGGGTGTGCCCGCGCACGTGGATCACCTCGAGCGCGCAGTCGCCGACCGGCACGGTGTCGCCCTCGCGTAGCGGCTCCGCGTCGATCGGCAGGCCCTCGGCGTCGTCGACGTGCACGAGCGCGCGGGCGCCGGTCTTGGCGACCACCTCCTCCAGCGCGACCCAGTGGTCCATGTGCCGGTGGGTGGTCACCACCGTGGCGAGCCCGCCGTCACCGATCAGCTCCAGCAGCCGGGGCGCCTCGTTGGCGGCGTCGATGAGGACCTGCTCGCCGGTGGCCCGGCAGCGCAGCAGGTAGGCGTTGTTGTCCATCGGGCCCACCGACAGCTTGGTGACGGTGAGCCGGTCGAGCTCGCGCACGGCCGGCGGACCGCCGGGCGTGACGTCTCCGGTGTAGGTCATGACGATGTTCAGATCCATTCCGGTGGGTTCGGCAGAGGGCCGTCGGGGTCGACGGTGAGCAGCTCGCCGTCGCCCCGGCCGGTCAGCCAGGCGGCGAGTTCCGGCGCGGGGCCGGTGACCGTGGGCGCCCCCTCGGGGTCGCCCACGACGAGTTCGTGCGCGGCGCCGTCGACGCGCAGCACCATGGCCGGCGCGGTCGGGTCGCCGTTCAGCCCGGTCGTCACCTCGTGCAGCAGCCGCTTGGCGAACGCCTCCGGCCAGTCCGCCGGCCGGTAGCCGGCCGCCAGGTCGACGTGGTGCACCTCGATCTCGCGCAACCGGCCCCAGACCAGCAGCGCCGCCGGCCACGGACCGCGCCGGGTCTGCACGGTCGCGCCCCACGCCGCCACCGGCATCTCCGCCACCGCCGCGTCGAAGCGCTGGCCGCTGCGACGCAGGTCGTCCAGCAGGTCCGCCGGGCCCCGCCCGGCGCCCGCCTCGATGTCGGCGTTACGCGCCTCGACCGAGGCGTACATCGGGATCGGCTCGCCGGTGCGCGCGGCGGTGAGCAGGTTGACGAACCCGTCGGCGTTGCGGGCCAGGTGGGTGAGCACGTGCGCGCGGGTCCACCCCGGCAGCAGCGACGGCGCCGCGACCTGCGCGGCGGTCAGGCCGGAGACGGTACGCAGCAACCGGTCGTTCGCCTCGGCCAGCTCGCCGGTCAACAGCAGCGGATCAGTCGTCATCGGGTCTGACCCTAGCGGGCCGGGACCCGCCCCGCTGCCGGGGAAATCGCTTTCGGCGCGTCGACGCGCCCCTTACCGTCGGGGCCGACGGCTTCGGTCGCGGCGTCGGGAGGGAGGTGGTGAGCATGCCGGACGCAGCGCGCGTGTTCCGCCCTTCACCCCGACGACACCGATGAGGACACCATGACCCTCGATCTGACCGCCCTCGGCTGGGACGCCCGCTGGGCGGACCACCTCGACCGACGCGCCGACCACCGACCCGGGCGGGTGGCCCGGGTCGACCGGGGCGTGTGCACCGTGCTGCGCCCGGAAGGGCCGGTGCGGGCCAGCCTCGGCGGCGGTGTGCTCGCCGCCGCGGCCCGCGACCTGACCGCGTTGCCGTGCGCCGGCGACTGGGTGCTCCTGGCCACCTGGCCGGACGGCCCGGTCACCGTGGAGGCGGTGCTGCCGCGGCGCACGGCGCTGGTGCGGCGCACCGCCGGCAAGGACGCCAGCGGCCAGGTGCTGGCCGCCAACCTCGACGCCGCCGCGGTGGTCGAGCCGGTGCACCCGACGCCGGACGCCGCCCGGATCGAGCGGCTGCTCTCGCTGGTCCACGAGTCCGGCGCCGAGCCGCTCGTGGTGCTCACCAAGGCCGACCTGGCCGCCGACCCGGCCGCCGTGGCCCGGCAACTGGCCGAGCTGGCCCCCGGGGTACCGGTCCTGCCGGTCAGCGCCGAACGGGGCACCGGCCTGGCGCCGCTGCGCCGGCACGTCGCGCCGGGACGCACGCTCGGCCTGCTCGGCCCCTCCGGCGCCGGCAAGTCGAGCCTGGTCAACGCGCTGGCCGGGGCCGACGTGATGCCGACCCAGGCGATCCGCCGGGTCGACGGCAAGGGCCGGCACACCACCACCTGGCGGGCGCTGGTGCCGCTGCCGGGTGGGGGAGCGGTGCTGGACACCCCGGGCGTACGGGCGGTCGGCCTGCTGGACGGCGCCGCCGGCCTGGACCGGGCCTTCGCCGACATCGCCGAGCTGGCCACCGGCTGCCGGTACGCCGACTGCGCGCACGACGCCGAGCCGGCCTGCGCGGTGCGGGACGCGGTCGACCGGGGCGAGCTGCCGGCGCGGCGCTGGGAGAGCTGGCGTCGGCTCCAGCGGGAGATCGCGTACGAGGGCGGGCGGCGCGCGACCCGGCTGGCCGCCGAGCGGCGGGGCGGCTGGCGGGGCGGGCGGCGGCGGGCCGGACGCCCGGCGACCCCGCCCGCTCCCGGTGCGTTCTGAGCTGGGGGAATGGTCGCGTGACGGAAGTTGTCACACCTCGGGGCTAGAGTTGCCGGGGCGCTTTTCCTGCGCCATCGCAGTGGGAAACCTGCCCGAGCAACTCGTGAAAACAGACTTCGCCTCATATTCTTCTTCCGGGAGCACACGCACCGTGGCCGACCGTCTGATCATCCGTGGCGCGCGCGAGCACAACCTGCGTGACGTCAGTCTCGACCTGCCCCGGGACGCTCTGATCGTCTTCACCGGGCTCTCCGGTTCGGGCAAGTCGAGCCTGGCGTTCGACACCATCTTCGCCGAGGGGCAGCGCCGCTACGTCGAGTCGCTGTCGTCGTACGCCCGGCAGTTCCTCGGCCAGATGGACAAGCCCGACGTCGACTTCATCGAGGGCCTCAGCCCCGCCGTCTCCATCGACCAGAAGTCCACCTCCCGCAACCCGCGCTCCACCGTCGGCACCATCACCGAGGTCTACGACTACCTCCGCCTGCTCTTCGCCCGCATCGGTGAGCCGCACTGCCCGGTCTGCGGCGAGCGGATCTCCAAGCAGAGCCCGCAGCAGATCGTCGACCGGGTGCTCGCCATGCCCGAGGGCACCCGCTTCATGGTGCTCGCGCCGGTGGTGCGTGGCCGCAAGGGCGAATACGTCGACCTCTTCGCCGAGTTGCAGGCCAAGGGCTACGCCCGGGCCCGGGTCGACGGTGTGGTGCACCCGCTGACCGAGCCGCCGAAGCTCAAGAAGCAGGAGAAGCACACCATCGAGGTGGTCATCGACCGGCTCAGCGTCAAGCCCAGCGCCAAGCAGCGGCTGACCGACTCCGTCGAGGCCGCGCTCGGCCTCTCCAGCGGCCTGGTGCTGCTCGACTTCGTCGACCTGGCCGAGGACGACCCGGCCCGCGAGCGCCGCTACTCCGAGCACCTGGCCTGCCCCAACGACCACCCCCTGGCGATCGAGGACCTGGAACCCCGGGTGTTCTCCTTCAACGCGCCCTACGGCGCCTGCCCGGAGTGCACCGGCCTGGGCACCAAGAAGGAGGTCGACCCCGAGCTGGTCATCCCCGACCCGGAGCGCACGCTGCGCGAGGGCGCGATCCAGCCCTGGGCCACCGGGCACAACCTGGAATACTTCCTGCGGCTGCTGGAGGCGCTCGGCGAGGCCGAGCACTTCGACGTCGACACGCCGTGGCGGGCGCTGCCGTCGCGGGCGCAGAAGACGATCCTGCACGGCTCCGACGACCAGGTGCACGTGCGCTACCGCAACAAGTACGGCCGCGAGCGCTCCTACTACACCGGCTTCGAGGGCGTGGTGCAGTGGATCGAGCGCCGGCACACCGACACCGAGTCGGAGTGGTCCCGCGACAAGTACGAGGGCTACATGCGCGACGTGCCCTGCGCGGCCTGCGGCGGCGCCCGGCTCAAGCCGGAGGTGCTCGCGGTCACCCTGGCCGGCCGGAGCATCGCCGAGGTCTGCAACCTCTCCGTCGGCGAGGCGGCCGACCTGCTCGCCGGCATCGAGCTGACCGACCGGCAGAAGATGATCGCCGAGCGCGTGCTCAAGGAGATCAACGCCCGGCTCAAGTTCCTGCTCGACGTCGGCTTGGACTACCTCTCCCTGGACCGGCCGGCCGGCACGCTCTCCGGCGGCGAGGCGCAGCGGATCCGGCTCGCCACCCAGATCGGCTCCGGCCTGGTCGGCGTGCTCTACGTGCTCGACGAGCCCTCGATCGGCCTGCACCAGCGCGACAACCACCGGCTGATCGAGACGCTGCTGCGGCTGCGTGGGCTGGGCAACACGCTGATCGTGGTCGAGCACGACGAGGACACCATCCGGGTGGCCGACTGGATCGTCGACATCGGCCCGGGCGCGGGCGAGCACGGCGGCAAGATCGTGCACAGCGGCTCGGTGCCGGCCCTGCTCGACAACGACGAGTCGGTCACCGGCGCCTACCTGGCCGGGCGCAGGGCCATCCCGACCCCGGCCACCCGCCGGCCGCAGACGCCGGGCCGGGAGCTGGTGGTGCACGGCGCCCGCGAGCACAACCTGCGCAACCTCACCGTGAGCTTCCCGCTCGGCCAGCTCATCGCGGTCACCGGGGTCAGCGGCTCGGGCAAGTCCACGCTCGTCAACGACATCCTCTACACGGTGCTCGCCAACCAGATCAACGGCGCGCGGTTGGTGCCCGGCCGGCACACCCGGATCACCGGCCTGGAGCACGTGGACAAGGTCGTCGGCGTGGACCAGTCGCCGATCGGGCGCACCCCACGCTCCAACCCGGCCACCTACACCGGGGTCTGGGACCACGTCCGCAAGCTCTTCGCCGAGACCACCGAGGCGAAGGTCCGGGGGTACGGCCCGGGCCGGTTCTCGTTCAACGTCAAGGGCGGGCGCTGCGAGGCGTGCTCCGGCGACGGCACCATCAAGATCGAGATGAACTTCCTGCCGGACGTCTACGTCCCCTGCGAGGTCTGCAAGGGCGCGCGTTACAACCGGGAGACGCTCGAGGTGCACTACAAGGGCCGCACCGTCGCCGAGGTGCTGGACATGCCGATCGAGGAGGCGGCCGACTTCTTCTCCGCCATCCCGGCCATCCACCGACACCTGAAGACGCTCGTCGACGTCGGGCTGGGCTACGTGCGGCTCGGCCAGCCCGCGCCGACGCTGTCCGGCGGCGAGGCGCAGCGCGTCAAGCTCGCCTCCGAGTTGCAGAAGCGCTCCACCGGCCGGACGGTCTACGTGCTCGACGAGCCCACCACCGGCCTGCACTTCGAGGACATCCGCAAGCTGCTGATGGTGCTGGAGGGCCTGGTCGACAAGGGCAACACGGTGATCACCATCGAGCACAACCTCGACGTGATCAAGACGGCCGACTGGCTGATCGACATGGGGCCGGAGGGCGGTCACCGGGGCGGCACGGTGCTCGCCACCGGCACCCCGGAGGAGGTCGCCGAGGTGTCGGAGAGCCACACCGGCGAGTTCCTGCGGCCGATCCTCAAGCTGGCGGGCGAGGCCAAGGGCGCCAAGGCGGCCACCACCCGGGCGGCCAAGGCCAACGGCGCCACGAAGTCGCGGGCCCGCAAGGTGCCGGCGGGGGCGCGCTGACCGCCGCGTACGCGGGCGGGCCGGGCGTGACCGGTCCGTCCCTGCGCATGCGGATGGTTTACCCGTTCCGTGACGCCCCGGTATGAACCGGGCCCCCACCCTGGTGCGTGTAACCCCGTGTGGCCACGGATCATGAACGGTGGCGACAGTCGAGAGGAAGGCCGGAGATGAGTGATGACCAGGGGCTGACCGGGCGGGTCACCCAGAGCCGGCGGGCCCTGCTCGCGGGCGCCGGCGCGGTCGGCGCGGCGGTGGTGCTCGCGGGCTGCGGTGACGACGACGCGACCCCGGGCCTCGCCCCGACCAGTGCGGGCCCGCCGAGCGCCACCGCGACCGGCGACGCCGGCGGTGGCAACCGGGACAGCAGCGGTCCGCTGGCCCGCACCACCGACATCCCGGTCGGCGGTGGCCGGGTGTACGCCAGCCAGGGCGTCGTCATCACCCAGCCCGAAGCCGGCCAGTTCAAAGCCTTCGATCCGATCTGCACCCACCAGGGGTGCCCGGTGTCGAACGTCGACGGCGGCACGATCAACTGCACCTGCCACAACAGCAGGTTCTCGATCACCGACGGCGCGGTGAAGGGTGGCCCGGCCACCACGCCGCTCGCCGCCAGGCAGATCAAGGTCGACGGCGACCAGATCACGCTCGCCTGACCGGACGCGCCGCCCTCGTCCGCCGGGTGCGGGCGAGGGCGCGGCGGCGGTCGGTGTCGGGGGTGCGGACTACGCTTGCGGTGTGGCTGACCCCTCGACCTACCGTCCCGCGACCGGCACCATCCCGGAGGCGCCAGGGGTCTACCGCTTCCGCGACGGCACCGGCCGGGTGATCTACGTGGGCAAGGCGCGCAACCTGCGCAGCCGGCTCAACTCCTACTTCGCCGACCCGGTCAACCTGCACCAGCGCACCCGGCAGATGGTCTTCACCGCCGAGTCGGTGGACTGGATCACCGTCGCCACCGAGGTGGAGGCGCTCCAGCAGGAATACACCTGGATCAAGCAGTACGACCCGAGGTTCAACGTCCGCTACCGCGACGACAAGTCCTACCCCTACCTCGCGGTCACCCTCGACGAGGAATACCCGCGGTTGCAGGTGATGCGCGGCGCCAAGCGCAAGGGGGTGCGCTACTTCGGCCCCTACTCGCACGCCTGGGCCATCCGCGAGACGCTCGACCTCCTGCTGCGGGTGTTCCCGGCGCGCACCTGCTCCTCCGGGGTGTTCAAGCGGGCCGGTCAGGTGGGCCGGCCCTGCCTGCTCGGTTACATCGGCAAGTGCTCGGCGCCGTGCGTCGGCACCGTCACCGCCGAGCGGCACCGGGAGATCGTCAACGGCTTCTGCGACTTCATGGCCGGCCGCACCGACACCATGGTCCGCCGGCTCGAGAAGGACATGCTCGACGCCAGCGAGCAGTTGGAGTTCGAGCGGGCCGCCCGGCTGCGCGACGACGTGGCCGCGCTGCGCCGGGCGATGGAGAAGCAGACCGTGGTGCTGGGCGACGGCACCGACGCCGACGTGGTCGCGTTCGCCGACGATCCGCTGGAGGCCGCGGTGCAGGTCTTCCACGTCCGTGGCGGCCGGGTCCGGGGTCAGCGCGGCTGGGTGGTGGAGAAGACCGAGGAGCTGACCACCGGAGACCTCGTGCACCACTTCTGCACCCAGGTCTACGGCGGCGAGCAGGGCGAGGCCGACGTCCCGCGGGAGCTGCTCGTGCCCGAGCTGCCCGGCGACGCCGAGGCGCTCGCCGACTGGCTCTCCGGACGGCGGGGCAGCCGGGTGTCGCTGCGGGTGCCGCAGCGTGGCGACAAGCGTTCGCTGCTGGAGACCGTCGAGCGCAACGCGAAGGACGCGCTGGCCCGGCACAAGCTCAAGCGCGCCGGTGACCTGACCACCCGAGGCCAGGCCCTCGACGAGATCGCCGACGCGCTGGCCATGCGCACCTCGCCGCTGCGCATCGAGTGTTACGACGTGTCCCAGATCCAGGGCACCGACGTGGTCGCCAGCATGGTCGTGTTCGAGGACGGGCTGCCCCGCAAGAGCGAATACCGCCGGTTCATCGTGCGGGGCGCCACCGACGACCTCTCCGCCATGTCCGAGGTGCTGCGCCGGCGGTTCGCCCGTTACCTCGACGCCCGCGCCGAGACCGGGGAGCTGGGCGAGGAAACCGCCACCGACCCCGACCGCCCCGGCATCGACCCGACCACCGGGCGCCCGCGCCGGTTCGCGTACCCGCCGCAGCTCGTGGTGGTCGACGGTGGCCCGCCCCAGGTGGCCGCCGCCGCGAAGGCCCTGGCCGAGCTGGGCGTCGACGACGTGGCGCTGTGCGGGCTGGCCAAGCGGCTGGAGGAGGTCTGGTTGCCCGACGACGACTACCCGGTCATCCTGCCGCGCACCTCCGAGGCGCTCTACCTGCTGCAACGGGTCCGCGACGAGGCGCACCGCTTCGCCATCACGTTCCACCGCCAGCGGCGCTCGAAGCGGATGACCGAGTCGGCGCTCGACAACGTGCCGGGCCTCGGTGACGTCCGCCGCAAGGCGCTGTTGCGGCACTTCGGCTCGCTGAAGCGGCTGTCCACGGCGACGGTGGAGGAGATCACCGAGGTGCCCGGCGTGGGCCGGCGCACCGCCGAGGCGATCCTCGCCGCCCTCGACGGCGACCCGGCCACGACACCGTCCTGACTACCGTCCCGGTGGACCCCGGCGCCTATCCTTCGGCCCATGGGAGCGATCAAGCCGTGGCATCTGTCCGTCCTGCTGCTCTGTTGCCTGCTGCCGACAGCCGTGGCCGTCGCCGGGGGGATCTGGGCACTGCGCCGCTCCCGTAGTCGCCGCTGACCGCAGTCGAGGATCCGCCCCGCTCACCCACCTGCCATGCCGCATCCGAGAACCGTGCTCCACGTGCGTGGTGGATTCGCCGCACCCTTGATCAACTCCATCTCGCCGAAACGGCGGTATCCGAGTGTGTCCGACCCCGCCACTTCGGCGAAAAGGAGTCGATCAAGCCCGTCTTCTCGATCTCTGGGACTAATTGTCCGATCTTCGAGACAACGGTGAATCTTGGTACGGATCCGCCCTTCCGGGGGCGGATCCGTACCAAGATCCAACCGGACACGTAGTCTCATCGCGGGATTCGCGAAACTTGCTGCGAATTGTGCCTGGTTTGGGTGGGTGGGGCGTGGTCGGCGCCACCGCCATCGCGGAATCGCCGCCGGGGGCCAGGCGTTATACCTGGCAGACCACGTGGAGCCCGGCCCCCGCCGAGGCAGCCCCGGTCGGAATGGCCGGCCACCGGCCGTCGTTACATCCCCGGGCCAGTCGAGCAGGCCACCCCCGTGGTCAGCCGCGCTCCAGCGCCGGAAGGCCGTCACGGCAGGCCACCCGCCTTGGCCGCTCGACGCGCCTTCCCGAGCCGCGCCCCGCGCCGGGCACACGCACCCCGGGCACACGCTCACCCCAAGACCTCGCGGCATCCCCCGATCGCCGCACACCCCCGCACGCGGCACCGCCGCGTCATCCCCCACCCCCCTTTGGGAGGCACCCGTCATGGCTACCACCCTGCTGCGTAAGACCGTGCTCACCGCCGCCGGTATCGCCGCCACCACCGGCGGCATCGCCGGCCCCGCCATCGCCGCCCACGCCACCCCCGCCCACGCCGACAAGGCCGTGCTCGCCGACCGTAAGAACGGCGACCGGGAACTCGACGTGCGCTACGAAGCCCAACCCAACTTCTACTACTGCGGCCCCGCCGCCGCCCGCAACGCCATCAGCGTCCTCGGCAAGAACATCGACGTCGACACCATGGCCAAGGACATGGGCACCACCGAGAACGGCACCAACAGCATCAACGACATCACCCCCGTCCTGAACAAGGAAACCGGCAAAACCTACCGGTCCGTCGAAATCAAGACGCCCAAGGCCGACCACAAGCAGACCGACACCCTACGCACCGACATCGTCCGCACGATCGACGACGGCCGCGCCGTGGTCGCCAACATCGCCGGCACCACCACCGACACCGACGGCAACCCCCACGCCTTCGAAGGCGGCCACTACATCAGCATCGTCGGCTACCAGAACAACGGCCACACCGTCACCATCGCCGACAGCGCCAACCCGAACACCGCCTCCTACCACATCACCATCGACAACCTCGCCGACTGGATCGCCACCCGCGGCTACTCCACCTCCTGACCCACAACGAACGACAAGGGCCCGATCCCACCACCCGGGGTCGGGCCCTTTCACGCATCGAGCAGGCCCCACCCCGCTCGGCAGGTCAGGACTCGGCGAGGACGGTGAGGATGGCCTCGCCGTACTTGGCGAGCTTGTTCTCGCCCACGCCGTTGAACCGGGACAGCTCGGCCAGCGATGCCGGCGGCTCGGCCGCGATCTGGCGCAGCGTCGCGTCGTGGAAGATGACGTACGCGGGGACGCCCTGCTCCTTGGCGGTGGCGGCCCGCCAGGCGCGGAGCCGCTCGAAGACACCGGCGGCGGCGGGGGAGAGGTCGGCGACGACTGTCGCCGCGCCTCGGGGCTTCGCGGCCCGGCCGGACAGCGGACGCTCCGGCTCCTTGCGCAGCGTGACCGTGCGCCGCCGGCCGAGCACGTCGGCGCTGGCCTCGGTGAGCGCCAGCGTGCCGTAGTCGCCTTCCACGGCGAGCAGGCCCTCGGCGAGCAGTTGCCGCACCACGCCGCGCCATTCGGTGTCGCGCAGGTCGGTGCCGATGCCGAACGTGCTCAGCGCGTCGTGGCCGTGCTGGTCGATCTTGTCGGTGTGCTTGCCGAGCAGGATGTCGATGCTGTGCCCGGCACCGAACCGCTGGTGGCGTTCCCGGTCGAGCCGGTAGACGGTGGAGAGCAGCTTCTGCGCCGCCACCGTGCCGTCCCAGGACTCCGGCGGGTCGAGGCAGGTGTCGCAGTTGCCGCAGGTGGGCGCCCCGGTCTCGCCGAAGTATTCGAGCAGTTGGGCGCGGCGGCAGCGGACCGTCTCGCAGAGCGCCAGCATCGCGTCGAGGTGGGCGGCGAGGTTGCGCCGGTGCGCCAGGTCGCCCTCGGACGTCTCGATCATCTTGCGTTGCTGCACGACGTCCTGGAGCCCGTACGCCAGCCAGGCCGTGGACGGCAGCCCGTCGCGCCCGGCGCGGCCGGTCTCCTGGTAGTAGCCCTCCACCGACTTGGGCAGGTCGAGGTGGGCGACGAAGCGCACGTCGGGCTTGTCGATGCCCATGCCGAACGCGATGGTGGCCACCATGACCAGCCCGTCCTCCCGCAGGAAACGCTGCTGGTTGGTGGCGCGGGTGCCCGCGTCGAGGCCGGCGTGGTAGGGCAGCGCCGGAATGCCGTTGGCGACCAGGAAGTCGGCGGTCTTCTCCACCGAGGCCCGGGACAGGCAGTAGACGATGCCGGCGTCGCCCGGGTGCTCGTCGCGCAGCAGGCTCAGCAATTGCCGGCGCGGCTCCCGTTTCGGCACGATCCGGTATTGGATGTTGGGCCGGTCGAAGCTGGCCACGAAGTGCCGGGCGTCGGTGAGTTGCAGGCGGGTGGCGATCTCGGTGCGGGTGGCCCGGGTCGCGGTGGCGGTCAGCGCGATCCGCGGCACCTGCGGCCAGCGTTCGTGCAGCATCGACAGGTTGAGGTAGTCGGGGCGGAAGTCGTGCCCCCACTGCGAGACGCAGTGCGCCTCGTCGATCGCGAACAGGCCGATCCGGCCGCGTTCCAGCAGGCCGAGGGTGGACCGCACCGCCAGCCCTTCCGGGGCCAGGTAGAGCAGGTCCAACTCGCCGGCGAGGTAGGCGGCCTCGACCCGGCGGCGCTGCGCCGGGTCCTGCGTCGAGTTGAGGAAGCCGGCCCGGACGCCGACCGCGGTGAGCGCGTCGACCTGGTCCTGCATGAGCGCGATCAGCGGTGAGACGACCACCGCCACGCCGTCGCGGACCAGCGCCGGGATCTGGTAGCAGAGCGACTTGCCGCCACCGGTGGGCATGAGCACCAGCGCGTCGCCGCCGGCCACCACGTGCTCGATGATGTCCTGCTGGACGCCACGGAAGGCGTCGTAGCCGAAGACCCGGCGCAACACGTCAAGCGCGTCGGAGGTCCGCTGCTCGGTGGGGGAGACCATCCGCGCAGTCTACGAGCGTCCCCCGACAGCGTTACGGAAGAAGCCCCGTCGTCCCGTCGCCGTCACCCCACCGCAGCCCGTCGATGCCGGCCGCGTGGTGGAAACCGGGGTGGCCGGTGGCGTCCGCGCAGACCTCGCCGTCGGGGCCGACCCGGCTGCAGAAGACCGGCTCGATGTGGTTCCAGGCGTCGGCCCGGGACAGCAGCGCGGCGTCCGCGTTCAGTTCGGGGCGCAGGATGGTCAGCCCCTCGGTGTAGACGACGGCCTGGTCGCGGGCCTCCTGCGCGTCGGCCGCCAGGTAGGTGAGGTGCAGCGTCCAGCGGCGCGGCATCCGGTAGGCGCCGGCGGGCGCCCGGTTGCGGCCCGACCGCCGCTCGCGCTCCGCCGGCCCGCGGTTGATCACAGCTTCGGGGTACGCCGAGAGCGGATCCGCCGTGGTCAGCGCGTGGGCGATGGCGGCGCGGACCCGCTCGGACACGTCGGCCCCGTCGAGCATGGCGGCCAGGTCCCGGTGGAAGTCGGACTCGGTTCGCCCTCGCCGCAGCGATTGTTCGTCAGTCACCGGGCTGCGCCTCTCCGTAGGTGAGCGGTTGCCAACAGTGTTGCCCACGGTGGAAGAAAATACAACGTCGCATCAAGGCCTTGATGTTCAACTGCGGTTGGAGAACAATTGGCTACTCCCCGTGGAGGTGAGGCGCGATGGCGCAGGTGCCAAGTCCGACGATCAGGGCCCGTCGACTGCGACGGGAGTTGCGCCGCCTGCGGGACCGCACCGGGCGCACCGCCGAGGAGGTGGCCAAGATCCTCGGCTGGCACCGGACCAAGATCATTCGCTTGGAGCAGGGGCACTCGCGGGTGATGCCGAAGGACATGCCGCCGCTGCTCGACCTCTACGAGGCCACCGAGTCCGAACGGGAGTCGCTCACCGCGCTGCTCCGCCAGTCCCGGCAGAAGGGCTGGTGGAGCGCGTACGGTGACGTGCTGCCGGACAACTACGTCGGCTTCGAGGCGGAGGCCACCTCGATAAGCACGTTCGAGAGCCTCTACGTGCCCGGCCTGTTGCAGACCGAGGAGTACGTCCGCGCCATCGTCCGTGCCGGTCGCAGCACCGCCGACCAGGACGAGGCGGACCGGGTGGTGGCGGCGAGGCTGGCGCGTAAGGCGCTGCTCTCCCGTGACGTGCCACCGTCGCTGTGGGTGGTGCTGGACGAGGCGGTGCTCCGGCGCGTGGTCGGCGGTTCGGCGGTAATGCGCGCCCAGCTCGCGCGCCTGGTCGAGGCGTGCGAGATGCCCACGGTGGAGATCCAGGTCCTGCCGTTCACCGCCGGAGCGCACGCCGCGATGGGCGGAGCCTTCACCCTGCTGAGTTACGACGATCCGGTGCTCGACCCGACCGTGGTCTACCTCAGCAACGACACCAGCACGCTGTTGCTGGAGGAGAGCCGACAGGTGGCCCGCTATAGACTCATGTTCGACCACCTCCGGGCCAAGGCGCTCGATCCCGACCAGTCCGCAGACCTCCTCAGCCGGGCTGCCGCCGAGGTTCCGGACTGACTCCGACCTCGTGGAGCGCTGCCGATGCCCCCCTCAGATTCGGCGCCGGTTCGCTGGCGCAAGAGCAGCCGAAGCGGTGCGAACGATTCGAACTGCGTCGAGGTGGCCGAGCTTTCCGACGCGCTGGCGGTGCGTGACTCCAAGGACCCGGACGGGCCGACCCTCCTCTTCACCCGGCACGCCTGGTCGTTGTTCGTCGTCGACCTGCGTGACGACTGACAGCTCGCGACGTCGGTCCGCCGCCCTGATGCCGGCGGCATCACCCGCATCGGCTTGAATGACCCGATGGCGGTGAGCATCGACATCGACGTACTCCGGGACGCGGCCGGGTCGGCGGCCTGCGCCGGAGCGGACGAGCTGCGATCAGCGGGCCAGCCGGCGGAGTTCGTGCCGGTCGGCGGGGGAGCGTCAGGCGTCATCCGGGCGGCCGGGGAGCCGCCGATCGAGGTCTGGGTCGGAGTCACACCCGGCGGCTTCACCGCCGAGTGCGACTGCGTGTCCGGGGCCGGGCTGTGCGCGCACGCGGTGGCCCTTACGCTCGCCGCCCTGGACGGCGGGTTCGCCTGGTCGTCGGCGGCCACCCCGCCGTCGGCGGTGGCGGTCGACCCCACGGTCGCTGAGCTGGCCGAGCTCGCGCGGCGCATCCCGGCGCGGCGGCTGGCCATGCTGGTCGCCGAGTGGGCGGCCACGGACCGCGTCCTGGAGGGCAGGCTGCGGGCGCAGGCCGGCCAGCGTGAGGCGCTCACCGCGGGTGAGCTGGCCCAGGTTCGTCGCACGATCGACAACCTGGTCCATGACGCGACCAGCGGCTCCGGCTGGGATCTGCACGGCGTGGAGAAGGCCGGGCGGGCGCTCGTCGAAGAGGTGGAGGTGCTCGCCCAACGGCCGCCGACCGAGGAGACGCTGGTGCTCGTGGAGCGGGCCGCTCGCGCGTGGGACGGCATCTCCGGCTACCTGTACGACGCCTGGGAGACGTACGAGGAGGAGCCGGCCGAGATCGGCGGCGCGCTACGGGCGGTCCACGTCCGCCTCTGCGAGCAGGTGCAGCCGGATCCCGACGACCTGGCGGCCCGACTTGCCGAGATCATCGCCGCGTGCGAGGTCGACTCGTGTCTCGACGAGCCGTGGGACTACCTCGCCGTGCTCGGTCGCCAACGGGTCAAGGCGCTGCTCCGTCGACCCTGATCGCCGCCCGCCCTTGCCCCGCTGATTCACGGAAACTGTGGCTGTTCCGGAAGCTATAGCCACTCTTTCCGTGAATCAGCGGGGAGGCGGGGCGCGGAGCGCGGGGCGGGGCGCGGGAAACGGACGGGCCGCTGTTCTGGTGGTCACCCCGTGGAATCCCGGGCGGGGGCGCAGCCGTTAGAGTCGTCGACTGACCATGCGCGGCCGACCGGCCGTGGCGCCAGGCTGGGGGTAGCGGGTGAGCGAGGCGCGAACGGTGGACGAACTGGGGCCGACCGGCGCGGAGACGGCGACGGGGCGGCCGGTGTCGGCCGAGGCGGAGACCTCCCTGGTGGTGGTGACCGGCCTCTCCGGTGGCGGGCGCAGCACGGTGGCCCGGGCGTTGGAGAACGTCGGCTACTACGTGGTCGACAACCTGCCCCAGGCGCTCCTGCTGGACATGGCCGAGCTGGCCTCCAAGGCCGGCGGCGCGGCCCGGCGTACGGCGATGGTGCTGGACGTGCGGTCGCGGGCCTTCTCCACCGACCTGGCCGGCGCGATCCGGGAGTTGCGGGAGCGGGGCTTCCAGCCGCGGGTGGTCTTCGTCGACGCCGACGACGAGGTGCTGATCCGCCGGTTCGAGAGCGTGCGTCGGTCGCACCCGTTGCAGGGCGACGGGCGGCTGGCCGACGGCATCGCGGTCGAGCGGGCGCTGCTGGAGGAGGCCCGCGACCAGGCCGACGTGATCATCGACACCAGCCACCTGAACGTCAACCAGCTCCGCCGCCGGGTCGAGGAGCTGTTCGGCGGGGAGGACGCCCGCCGGCTGCGGATCACCGTGCTGTCGTTCGGCTTCAAGTACGGCCTGCCGCCGGACGCCGACTTCGTGATGGACGCCCGGTTCCTGCCCAACCCGTACTGGGTGCCGGAGTTGCGCGAGCACACCGGCCGGGAGGAGGCGGTGAGCGCGTACGTGCTGGGTCAGGAGGGCGCGGACGGGTTCGTCACCGGTTACGCCGACCTGGTCAACGCCACCACCGCCGGGTTCGAGCGGGAGGGCAAGCGCTATCTGACGGTGGCGGTCGGCTGCACCGGCGGCAAGCACCGCAGCGTGGCGATCGCCGAGGAGTTGGCCGCCCGGCTGCGCGCCTCCGGCATCGCCGCCCACGCGCAACACCGGGACCTGGGGCGGGAGTGACCCCGACCAGGGTGGTCGCGTTCGGCGGCGGCCACGGGCTCTCGGCGTCCCTGCGGGCGCTGCGGCACTGCGTACCCGGACTGGATCTGGACATCACCGCGGTGGTCACGGTTGGTGACGACGGCGGCTCCAGCGGCCGGTTGCGGGCCGAGCGCGGCGGACTGCCCCCGGGTGACCTGCGGCAGGCGCTCGTGGCGCTCTCCGGTGACCATCCGGCGACGCGGCGCAGCGCGGCGTTGTTCCAGCACCGCTTCGCCGCGGTCGCGACGCCCGCGCCGACGCTCGGCACGCCGCCGGCGGCCGGCGGGGTGGGCGACCCGCTCGCCGGCCACGCGGTTGGCAACCTGCTGCTGCACGGGCTGATCGAGCTGCTCGGCGACCCGGTGGCCGCGCTCGACCACGCGGGGGCGATGCTCGGCGCGGTCGGTCGGGTGTTGCCGATGTCGCGGCAGCCGGTGGGCATCGAGGCGCGGGTCCGGGGCGCCGACCCGGCCCACCCGGACGAGGTGTCCACGGTGCGCGGCCAGCACCAGGTGGCGGTCACCCCGGGCACGGTCGAGTCGCTGCGGCTGGCCCCGGCCGCGCCGGCCGCGTGCGCCGAGGCGGTGACCGCGGTACGCGCCGCCGACTGGCTGATCTTCGGGCCGGGCAGTTGGTACACGAGCGTGCTGCCGCACCTGCTGGTGCCCGGCCTGGCCGACGCGATCGTGTCCAGCCCGGCGCGGCGGTTGGTGACGTTGAACCTGGTGGCCGAGAAGGAGACGTCCGGGTTGTCCCTGCCCGACCATCTGGACACCCTGCGGCGCTATCTGCCCGAGCTGAAGGTGGACATGGTGCTCGCCGACTCGACGGCGGTGGGTGATCCCGTGGCGGTCGAACGTGCGGCAGAATCGCTTGGTGCCCGGCTGGTCCTCGCTCCCGTCGCCGTCACCGACGGCACACCCCGTCATGATCCGGCCGCCCTGGGCGCCGCACTGGTGCCTGTCCTGGGCGCCGATCGTTAGACACGTACGTAATCACCGGCGACACGCCGGTACCGGTCCGTGAGGGGGCGTTGGAATGGCGATGACGGCTGCGGTCAAGGACGAGCTGAGTCGGGTCGACGTGCCCAAGCCCTGCTGCCGCCGGGCGGAGATGGCCGCCCTGCTGCGCTTCGCCGGCGGCCTGCACATCGTGTCAGGTCGCGTGGTGGTCGAGGCGGAGTTGGACACCGGCGCGGTGGCCCGCCGGCTGCGGCGGGAGATCGCCGAGGTCTACGGCTACCCGAGTGAGATCCACGTGCTCGCCTCGGGCGGCCTGCGCAAGGGCAGTCACTTCATCGTGCGGGTGGTCAAGGACGGCGAGGCGCTCGCCCGGCAGACCGGCCTGCTGGACGTGCGGGGCCGTCCGGTGCGGGGCCTGCCGCCGCACGTGGTGGCCGCGAACGTCTGCTGCGCGGTCTCCGCCTGGCGGGGCGCGTTCATGGCGCACGGCTCGCTGACCGAGCCGGGCCGCTCCAGCGCGTTGGAGATCACCTGCCCGGGGCCGGAGTCGGCGCTGGCGCTGGTCGGCGCCGCCCGCCGCATCGGCATCACCGCCAAGAACCGTGAGGTACGCGGCGTGGACCGGGTGGTGGTCAAGGACGGTGACGCGATCGCCGCGCTGCTCACCCGCATCGGCGCGCACTCCAGCGTGCTGGCCTGGGAGGAGCGGCGGGTACGCCGGGAGGTGCGGGCCACCGCCAACCGGCTGGCCAACTTCGACGACGCCAACCTGCGCCGCTCGGCGCGCGCCGCGGTGGCCGCCGCCGCCCGGGTCACCCGGGCGTTGGAGATCCTCGCCGACGACGCGCCCAACCACCTGACCTCGGCCGGTCGGCTGCGGCTGGAGCACCGCCAGGCGTCCCTGGAGGAGTTGGGCGCGCTGGCCGAGCCGCCGCTGACCAAGGACGCCATCGCCGGCCGGATCCGCCGGCTGCTCGCGCTCGCCGACAAAAGGGCCCGCGACCTGGGCATCCCGGATACCGAAGCGGCAGTCACGCCGGACATGCTCGTGGTCTGATAGGACGGTGGGGCGACGTCGCCCGAGCGGGACCACCACCCGCCCGAGCGGGCCGTCACGCGCTCGGATAGGGTCGCTGCGTACGGCAAGGGGGCCGGCACAGGCACTCTCGCCGTCATCACCGCCTCGGGCGGTCAGGTCCCCAGAGACCGCGGCGGGGTGGCCGAGATGAACCGTCAACGGCCGGCTCGAACGGTCGGCGCACACACCTTCGCCGGCCGTGGTCTGACGCCGGCGGACCAGAACGCGAGGAGATGGGACCTGTGACCATCCGGGTTGGCATCAACGGCTTCGGCCGGATCGGCCGTAACTTCTTCCGGGCAGTGCTGGCGTCCGGCGCTGACATCGAGGTCGTCGCCGTCAACGACCTGACCGACAACGCGACGCTCGCTCACCTCGTCAAGTACGACAGCATCCTGGGCCGCCTCCCGCACGAGGTGAAGGCCACCGCCGACGAGATCACCGTGGGCGGCAAGACCATCAAGGCGTTCGCCGAGAAGGACCCGGCGAAGCTGCCGTGGGGCGAGGTCGGCGCCGACGTGGTCATCGAGTCCACCGGGTTCTTCACCGACGGCGGCAAGGCGAAGGCGCACATCGACGGCGGGGCCAAGAAGGTCATCATCTCCGCGCCGGCGAAGAACGAGGACGTCACCGTGGTCATGGGCGTCAACCAGGACCAGTACGACCCGGCCAAGCACACCATCATCTCGAACGCCTCCTGCACCACCAACTGCCTCGCCCCGATGGCCAAGGTGCTGCACGACACGTTCGGCATCACCAAGGGTCTGATGACCACCATCCACGCGTACACGCAGGACCAGAACCTGCAGGACGCGCCGCACAAGGACCTGCGCCGGGCCCGCGCCGCCGCGCTCAACATCGTGCCGACCTCGACCGGCGCCGCGAAGGCCATCGGCCTGGTCCTGCCGGATCTCAAGGGCAAGCTCGACGGGTACGCGCTGCGGGTGCCGATCCCGACCGGCTCGGCCACCGACCTGACCGTCGAGGTCGGCCGGGAGACCACCGTGGACGAGGTCAACGCCGCGCTGAAGGCCGCCGCGGACGGCCCGCTCAAGGGCATCCTGGTCTACAACGAGGACCCGATCGTCTCCGCCGATATCGTCACCGACCCGGCGTCGTGCATCTTCGACGCGCCGCTGACCAAGGTGATCGGCAACCAGGTCAAGGTCGTCGGCTGGTACGACAACGAGTGGGGCTACTCCAACCGCCTGGTCGACCTGGTCAAGCTGGTGGGTCAGTCCCTGTGAGTGGGATCCGTAACCTCGACGACCTGCTCGCCGAGGGGGTCTCGGGTCGGCGCGTGCTGGTGCGCGCCGACCTGAACGTCCCGCTCGACAAGCAGACCGGTGCCATCACCGACGACGGCCGGATCCGGGCCGTGCTGCCGACGCTCGGCGCGCTGGTGCAGGCGGGCGCGAAGGTGGTCGTCTGCTCGCACCTGGGCCGCCCGAAGGGCGCGCCGGACCCGCAGTTCAGCCTCCGCCCGGTCGCCGGGCGGCTCGGCGAGCTGCTCGACGCCCCGGTGAGCTTCGCCGAGGACACCGTCGGCGACTCGGCGCAGTCGACCGTGGCCGGGCTGGCCGACGGTCAGGTCGCGCTGCTGGAGAACCTGCGGTTCAACAAGGGCGAGACCAGCAAGGACTCCGCCGAGCGCGGCGCGTTCGCCGATCAGCTCGCGGCGCTCGGCGACGCCTACGTCGACGACGCCTTCGGCGCGGTGCACCGCAAGCACGCGAGTGTGCACGACGTGCCGGCGCGGCTGCCGCACGTCGCCGGCCGCCTCGTGCTGCGCGAGGTCGAGGTGCTCAGCCGGCTCACCGGCGACCCGGAGCGGCCGTACGTGGTGGTGCTGGGCGGCTCGAAGGTCTCCGACAAGCTGGCCGTGATCGAGGCGCTGCTGCCCACGGTCGACCGGCTGCTCATCGGCGGCGGGATGTGCTTCACCTTCCTCAAGGCCCAGGGCCACGAGGTGGGCACCTCGCTGCTGGAGGAGGAGATGGTCGAGACCTGCCGCAACCTGATGGAACGCGCGCCCGGCAAGATCATGCTCCCGGTCGACGTGGTGGCCGCGGACGCGTTCGCTCCGGACGCCGCGCACGACACGGTGCCCGCCGACGGCATCCCCAGCCACCGCCTGGGCCTGGACATCGGCCCGGAGACGGTGGCCGGGTTCGCCGCCGTGCTGTCCCAGGCGAAGACGATCTTCTGGAACGGCCCGATGGGCGTGTTCGAGATGGCGGCGTTCGCGAACGGCACCCGCGGGGTGGCCGAGGCGATCACCAAGGCCGACGCGTTCAGCGTGGTGGGCGGCGGCGACTCCGCCGCGGCGGTGCGCGCGCTGGGCCTGGACGAGTCCTCGTTCGGGCACATCTCCACCGGTGGCGGCGCCTCCCTGGAATATCTGGAGGGCAAGACCCTCCCCGGCATCGCGGCTCTGGAGAACTGAATGGCGAGCACGACCCGCCGGCCGCTGATGGCCGGCAACTGGAAGATGAATTTGAACCACCTCGAGGCCAACCTGCTGATGCAGAAGCTGGCCGCGAGCCTGACCGAGAAGCAGCTCACCGACGTCGAGTGCGTGGTGCTGCCGCCCTTCACCGACCTGCGTACCGTGCAGACCGCGGTGGACGGCGACAAGCTGCTGATCGGCTACGGCGCGCAGGACCTGTCGCCGTTCCCGTCCGGGGCGTACACCGGTGACATCGCCGGGTCGATGCTCGCCAAGCTCGGCTGCACCTACGTGGCGGTCGGCCACTCCGAGCGGCGGCAATACCACTACGAGGACGACGCGCTCGTCAACGCGAAGGTGGCGGCGGCGCTGGCGAACGGGCTCACCCCGATCCTCTGCATCGGCGAGGGCCTGGAGATCCGGGAGCAGCTCAAGCAGGTTCCGCACTGCTGCGACCAGCTCGACGGCGCGCTGAAGGGCCTCACCGCCGAGCAGGTCACCAAGGTCGTCGTCGCGTACGAGCCGGTCTGGGCGATCGGCACCGGCAAGACGGCGACGCCGGAGGACGCGCAGGAGGTCTGCGGCGAGGTGCGCAAGCGGCTCGTGGAGACCTACGACGAGGCCACCGCCGGGCAGGTCCGGATCCTCTACGGCGGGTCGGTCAAGGCGTCGAACGTCGCCGCGATCATGGCCCAGCCGGACGTGGACGGGGCGCTGGTCGGGGGCGCGAGCCTCGACGCGGAGGAGTTCGCACAGATCTGTCGGTTCCCGGAGCACACGGGCCGCTGATCGCTCGCTATCCTTGACGCTGCCCGTCCACCGGTCGGTGCCACCGTGCCCGACAGGTCCGGGCAGTGATCGTAACGAGAGGACTGACCCCCGCCATGCCGATCTGGTTCGCCTACACGATGATCACGTTGCTGGTCATCACCAGCGTGCTGCTCGTCCTGCTGATCCTCCTGCACCGCGGTAAGGGCGGCGGGTTGTCGAGCATGTTCGGCGGCGGCGTCAGCTCCAGCCTGGCCGGTTCCTCGGTGGCCGAGAAGAACCTCGACCGCTACACCGTTCTGGTGGGGATCGTCTGGTTCGCGTGCATCGTCGGGCTCGGGCTCTGGCTCCGGCTCCAGATGAGCAGCGGCACCTGAGCGAGCGCCGAATAAGCGTACAATCTGCGCGCGGTCCGTCACGGACCGCGCGCAGTTTGTTTCTCCGCCCGTCGCCCGTCGCCGACCCCATCCGGCGGCGGTCCCCTCCGACGACAGGGAGCGCGCAACCGTGCCCAGCAACAACGTCATCCGCGGCACCCGGATCGGGTCCGCCCCCGAGCGCTTCGACCAGCGCTCCGAGCCGGCCCCACGCCGGCCGGTCGTCTACTGGTGCCGCCACGAGCACCGGGTCGAGTTCCTGATCGCGGCCGAGGCGGAGACCCCGGCGTCGTGGGACTGCCCCCGCTGCGGGGAGCCGGCCGGTCCCGAGCCGGGCAACCCGCCGGGCCGGCAGCGCGCCGAGCCCTACAAGACCCACCTGGCGTACGTGCAGGAGCGGCGCACCCCCGAGGAGGGCGAGGCGCTGCTGGCGGAGGCACTCGCGGCGCTGCGTCGCCGTAGGGGCCGCGCCTGAGCCCGGGTGTTAAGAAGGGGCCCCGCCTCTACCGCAGGCGTTAAAAGGGGGCCCCTCCTTATCACCTCAAGCTGCGCGAGCGCGGCGGCACGTGCGCCGCCGCGGCGCGGTCCAGCAGCCAGAGGGTACGGGAGACGCCGTGCACGCCGGCCGCCGGCAACTGCACCGGCCCGGCCCCGGCCAACGCCATGCCCACCGCCCGGGCCTTGTCCGCCCCGGCGGCGATCAGCCACACCTCCTCCGCCGTGTTGATCGTCGGCAGGGTCAGCGTGGTCCGCACCGGCGGCGGCTTCGGGCTACCCCGCACCGCGCTGACCGGGCGGCTGTCGTGGTGCACCGGATGCTCCGGGAACACCGACGCCACGTGCCCGTCCTCACCGACGCCGAGCATCAGCACGTCGAAGTGGGGGAGGGCGGCGTGCCCCGGGCGGGCGGCGGCGGCCAGCTCCCGCGCGTACCCGGCGGCAGCCGCCTCCGGGTCGTCACCGGCCGGACCGTCCGACGCCGGCATCTGGTGCACCCGCGCCGGGTCCAGCGGCAGCGCGTCCAGCAGCGCCGCCCGCGCCTGGGTCTCGTTGCGATCCGGGTCACCGGCCGGCAGGAACCGCTCGTCACCCCACCAGACGTCCACCCGGGACCAGTCGACGGCGTCCCGGGCGGGAAGCTCGCCGACCGCCCGGTGGACGGCCGCGGCGATCCGCCCGCCGGTCAGCACCACCGACGCCTGACCGCGCTCGGCCTGCGCGTCGAGCAGCTTCACCACCAGCCGGGCCGCCACGGCCTGCGCCAGCAGGTCAGGGTCGGCGTGTACGGCGACACTCGCCTCACTCATCCGTCGTGCCCTCACGTTCCGACCACCCCGCGGCGGTCCTCGCTGCGTGTCGCCGCCCGGTCCGGACGGTCACTCGTTCGCGGTCGCGCCCGCGTGCGCGGTCACCCCGGCCTCGGCCCGTCGGGCGGTCGCCGGATCCTTCCACACGTGCACCCGCTGGGCCGGACGCTGGTCCAAACCGGTCAGCCCGACCGTCGCGCCGAGCGCCTCGGCGTACACCTGGTCGGCGTCGAGCCGGCGCAGCTCCTCGGCCAACTCGTCGCCGAGCGGCCGGCGGACCAGCGGCAGCGTCCGGTCCTCCTGCCCGGTACGCCGGAAGTTCGCGATGCTGTCGTCCCGGGTCAGCGTCAGCTCGTCGCCGTTGGCGCAGCGCAACTGCACCTCGCGCATCCGCGGGAACTCGTCGGTGTGCTCCCAGGTCGGCTCGATGCCGAGCCGGGCGGTGAGCCACCCGCGCATCAGCGCCGCGGTCGGGTCGGTGCGCGGCGCCACCACCGTCGCCTCGGTCACCCGGGCCTGGGTGGTGTCGAACGCCCCGGCGACGAGCGTGCGCCACGGGGTGATCCGGGTCCAGGCCAGGTCGGTGTCGCCCGGCGCGTAGTCCTGCGCCCGCTGCCGCAGCGCGGCGATCGGGTCGGCGGCCTGCGCCGAGTCGGTGATCCGGCGGTCGGCCACCACGCCGAGGAAGTCGGTGGCGATCTCGTGCGGCGGCTCGTCGTGCCACCAGGTCACCACCGGTACGTCCGGCACCAGCAGCGGCAACACCACGGACTCGGCGTGCAGCGCGAGCCGGCCGTACATCCGGGTGACCACCGCCTCGCACGGGCCGAGCCGGCCGCCCACGACGATCTCCGCGTCCAGGCGGTTGCGGTCCCGCTCGACGTCCGAGCGGACCACCACCAGGAGCCGGCAGGGGTGCGCGGCGGCGGCGATGGTGGCCGCCGCCTCCGCCTCCCGGACCCGCTTCTCGTCCACCACCACGATCAGGCTGAGCGCCATGCCGCTGGCCACCCCGCCGGCGCTGCGTCGCTCGGCGGCCAGCGCCTTGACCACCTCGTTGCCCGTGGTGTCCCACAACCCGATCACTGGAGCCTCCCGGTCCGCTCGCTCTGCTCGGTCACGCTCTCCGCCAGGCCCGGCCCTCGCGGGCCAGCATCTCGTCGGCGGCCCGGGGGCCCCACTCGCCGGCCCGGTACGGCTCCGGCTTCGTGCCCGCCCAGGCGTGCTCCAGCGGGTCGACGACCTGCCAGCTCTGCTCGACCTCGGCGGCGTCCGGGAACAGCGTCCGGTCGCCGACCAGCACGTCCAGGACAAGCCGTTCGTACGCCTCCGGGCTGGACTCGGTGAACGCCTCGCCGTACTGGAAGTCCATCGCGATGTCGCGGACCTCCATCGTGGTGCCCGGCACCTTGGAGCCGAACTTCAGCACCACGCCCTCGTCCGGCTGCACCCGGATGACGAGCTGGTTGGCGCCGAGGGACTCCATGTCGGCCGGGTCGAACGGCAGGTGCGGCGCCTTCTTGAACATGATGGCCACCTCAGTGACCCGCCGGGGCAGCCGCTTGCCGGCCCGGATGTAGAACGGCACCCCGGCCCAGCGCCGGTTCTGGATGGCCAGCTTCACCGCCACGTACGTCTCGGTGGTGGAGTCCTCCGGGACGTCGTCCTCCTCCCGGTAGCCCTTGGCGCGCTCGCCGCCCACCCAGCCGGGCAGGTATTGCCCGCGCACGGTGTCCGCGGCGATGTCCCGCGGCACGGCGATGGCCTTGAGCACCTTGAGCTTCTCGGCCCGGATCTCGTCGGCGTCGAAGCTTGTCGGCTCCTCCATCGCGACCAGGGCGAGCAACTGGAGCAGATGGTTCTGGAGCACGTCCCGGGCGGTGCCGACCGAGTCGTAGAACGCGGCCCGGGTGCCGATGCCGACGTCCTCGGCCATGGTGATCTGCACCGAGTCGACGTACTGGGAGTTCCACAGCGGCTCGAACAGGTTGTTGGCGAACCGCAGGGCCAGGATGTTCTGGACCGTCTCCTTGCCCAGGTAGTGGTCGATCCGGAAGACGTCCTGACGGGTGAAGACGTCGTCGACCAGGTCGTTGAGCGCCTTGGCCGAGGGCAGGTCGTTGCCGAACGGCTTCTCCACGACCACCCGCCGCCAGCCGCCGGACTTCTCGTTGTCCGCCATGCCGGTGCGGGCGAGCTGCTTGAGCACCACCGGGAAGGCGGCCGGCGGGATGGAGAAGTAGAACGCGGCGTTGCCCTGGATGCCGTGCGAGTCGCGCAGCTCGTCGAGCGTGCTGGCGAGACGGTCGAAGGCGTCGTCGTCGTCGAACGAGCCGCCGACGAACTTGATGTTGCCGACCAGCCGGGCCCAGACCTCCTCGCGCCACGGGGTGCGGGCGTGCTTCTTGGCCGCGTCGTGGGCCAGCGACTCGAAGTCGCCGTCGCCCCAGTCGCGGCGGGCGAAGCCCAGCACCGCGAAGCCGGGCGGCAGCAGCCCCCGGTTCGCCAGGTCGTAGACCGCCGGCAACAGCTTCTTCCGGGCCAGGTCGCCGGTGACTCCGAAGATCACCAGGGCGCACGGCTCAGGGATACGCGGCAGCCGCCGGTCCTGGGGGTCACGCAGCGGGTTCACCGGGCCACCTCCTCCTGCGTCTCGGTCCACCGATTCCAGGTCGTTGATCGTCACGTACGTGTCCGTCCGGCCGTGTCCAGCAGCTGGGCGACCCCGGTCGCCCGCTCGGTCAGATGCAGTCGCAGCACCGGTCGCCCCCGGCGGGCCAGGGCCCCCCGGTCGTCGGCGGCCTGGGCCGCCTGTAGCTCCGCGAAGGTGTACGGACGACCGGGCACCGGGAGATCATCGGTGACCGCACCGGTGATCTGGAGGTGCCGGGCGCGCCCGTCGGTGTGGGCCGGGCGACGGGGACCCCACCCGAAGGTCACCGGCCACCCGGTCCGCCGCGCCAGCACCGGGCGCAGCCCGGCCACCGCCGCGTCGGCCCGCCGGTCGAGCCACGCGGTCACCGCGAGGTGCTCCTCGGGGCCCCGCCCGTCGGTGAGCCAGCGCAGCGCGCCGGCCAGGTCGGCGGGGGCGCCCGCCGGGGCGTACACCTCGATCGCGCCCTCGACCGACGAGGGCGACCGGCCCGCCGGCGTCGGCTCGTCGTCGCCCGCGACGCCGGCGGGCGCGGCGAACGGGTCCACCCGCAGCGCCGCCGCGGCGGTCGCGGCGGCGTACTGCCAGGTGAGGAACTGCGCGCCGAGCGGGCCGTTGACCGCCACGTCGGCGACCGGGCCGGGTGCCGCGCCCGGGCCGAGCGCGCCGCCGAGGCTCACCGTCAGCACGTCCGGGCCGGTGGCGCCGGGCGCGTCCGGGGACTCCGCCGCGACCGGCAGGATCCGCCCGCCGGTCGCCGTGGCGAGCAGCGCGGCGGCCCAGTGGCGCAGCCCGTCGAGGCCGGTGCCGTCGGGCACCAGCGCCACGGTGGCCCGGCCGCCGCCGGGCGCCGCGCCCAGGGCCGCGCCGAGCGCCAGGCCGGGATTGTCCCGGACCCGGTCCAGCGCGCCGGCCAGCGCCGCCGCCTCGTCCAGCAGCTCGGTGACCGGGGCGCCGGCGAGCGCCGCCGGGACCAGCCCGAACGCGGTGAGCGCGGCCCAGTGCCCGGCCACCTCCGGATCGACCGGAAGCACCACCGCGCCCCACTCGTCGGCGAGCGTCTCCAGCGCCGAGCCGGGCCGGGTGACCACCACGACGTGCCGGGCGGCCTCCGGCCCCGCGTCACGCCACACCTGCCGGTAGGCCCGCAGGTGCGCGTCGGTGGTGCGGTCCAGGTCGGGGCCGGCGAGCACCAGCACGGTGCGCGCCGGCCGGTCGGCCAGCGCCGCCCGGACCGGACCGGGATCGGCCGTGTCGAGCACGGTCAGCGGCCGGCCCAGGCACTCGGCGATCACCTCGGCGGCGAGCGTGGTGGCGCGGTCGCCGGCCAGCACCACGTGGTCCAGGTCGCCCAGCTCGGCGGTCAGCTCGGCGAGTTGGGGGAGCAGGTCCCAGCTGCGGCAGTGGGTGTCCAGCCAGCCCAGCCGGGTGCGCGCCGCCGGCTCGGCCCCGGGCCCCCAGAGGGTCGGGTCCTGGGCGGCCAGCCGCGCGGGGACGTCGTGGGCGACCAGCGCGGCGCGCGCGGACCGGTCCACCGCGTCCGCGCCGTGCACGGCCAAGCCGGCGGCGACGTCCGCCGGACCGGCCACCAGGTCGCTCAGGTCACTCACCTCACCGGTTCCACGGTACGGCGGAACACGTCCCGGGGCAGCGCCCCGGGACGTGTCGGACGCCGTCGGTCACGCGTTCCCGCCGGCCTGCTGGGCGTTCTGCGCGTTGCCCTCGGCGGCCTGGTGCGGGCGGTCGACGCCCTTGGCCGCCTCGGCGAGGGACTTCTTGACCCCCTCCAGCAGCTCCAGCCAGCTCGCCTCGAACTTCTCCACGCCCTCGCGTTCCAGCGTGGCGATCACGTCGGCCAGGTCGATGCCGACCGATTCCAGGTCGGCGAAGACCGTGCGCGCGTCGTCGTACGCGCCGGTGATCGTGTCCGCCTGGGTCTCGCCGTGGTCGGCGTAGGCGTGGACGACCGGCTCCGGCATGGTGTTGACCGTGCCGGGGGCGATCAGCTCCTCGACGTAGATGACGTCCCGGTAGTCCGGGTTCTTCGTCGACGTGGAGGCCCACAGCGGGCGCTGCGGGTGGGCGCCGGCGTCGGCCAGCTTCTGCCAGCGCGCCGAGGAGAACACCTCGCCGTAGCGCTCGTAGGCCAGCCGGGCGTTGGCGACCGCGGCCTTGCCGCGCAGCGACTTGGCCTGGTCGGAGCCGATCTTCTCCAGCCGCTTGTCCACCTCGGTGTCGACCCGGGAGACGAAGAACGAGGCGACCGAGCCGATCTTCGACAGGTCGTGCCCGTTCGCCTGCGCCTGCTCCAGGCCGGCGAGGAACGCCTCCATCACCTGCGAGTAGCGGTCCAGCCCGAAGATCAGCGTGACGTTGACGCTGATCCCCTCGGCCAGCGTCTTCGTGATCGCCGGCAGGCCCTCCTCGGTCGCCGGGATCTTGATGAAGAGGTTCGGCCGGTCGACCAGCCACCACAGCGCCTTCGCCTCGGCGGCGGTCTTGTCCGCGTCGTGCGCCGACCGCGGGTCCACCTCGATCGAGACCCGGCCGTCCACCCCGGCGCTGGCGTCGTACGACGGGCGCATCACGTCGCACGCCCACCGCACGTCGTACGTGGTGAGCATGCGGACCGCCTCCTCGACGTCCACGTCGCGGGTGGCGAGGTCACGGAGCTGCCAGTCGTACTCGTCGGCGTCGCTCAGCGCCTTGGCGAAGATCGTCGGGTTGGTGGTCACCCCGGCCACGTGGCTCTCCCGGCGCAGCTTGTCCAGCCCGCCGGAGGTCAGTCGCACCCGGGAAAGATCGTCGAGCCAGATCGCCACCCCGGCGCTCTGGAGCTCGCTCAGCCTGTCCGTCATGCCGTCACGCTCCCCTCAGTTGCCGGTCGTGAAACCGGTGATGTCGCCCACCCGGGTCAGCGCCGCGTGCGCGGCGGCCACGATCCGGTCGGGGGTGAACCCGAACTGCTCGAAGAGCACGGTGTAGGGCGCGCTCGCGCCGTAGTGCTCGATGCTCACGCACTCGCCGCTGTCGCCGACGATCGCCCGCCACGACATCGCGATGCCCGCCTCCACGCTCACCCGTGCCTTTACCCCGCGCGGTAGCACCGACTCCCGGTATGCCTCGTCCTGCGCGAAGAACCATTCCTGGCACGGCATGGACACCACCCGGGTGGGGGTGCCGTCGGCCTCCAGCCGCTCCCGGGCGGTGAGGCAGAGCTGCACCTCGGAGCCGGTGCCGACCAGGATCACCTGCGGCTTGCCGTTGGACGCCTCGGCCAGGACGTACCCGCCCTTGGCGGTGCCCTCGGCGGACCCGAACTCGGTGCGGTCGACAGTCGGCAGCGCCTGCCGGCTGAGCGCCAGCGCGGTCGGCCGGTCGGTGTGCTCCAACGCCTGCCGCCACGCCCACGCCGTCTCGTTGGCGTCGGCCGGGCGGACCACGTCCAGGCCGGGGATGGCCCGCAGCGCGCTCAGGTGTTCGATCGGCTGGTGGGTCGGGCCGTCCTCGCCGAGGCCGATCGAGTCGTGTGTCCAGACGTAGGTCACCGGCAGCTTCATCAGCGCGGCGAGCCGCACCGACGGGCGCATGTAGTCGCTGAACACGAGGAACGTGCCGCCGTAGGGGCGGGTGCCACCGTGCAGCGCGATGCCGTTGAGGATCGACCCCATGCCGTGCTCACGGATGCCGAAGTGCAGCGTGCGGCCGTACTCGTCGCCCGGGAAGTCCTTGGTGGCGTGGCCGGCCGGGACGAACGACGGCTCGCCCTTCATGGTGGTGTTGTTGCTCTCGGCCAGGTCGGCCGAGCCGCCCCACAGCTCCGGCAGCACCGGGGCGAGCGCCTCCAGGACCTTGCCGGAGGCGGCCCGGGTGGCGACGCCCTTGGCGTCCGCCGGGAAGTCGGGCAGCGCGTCGGTCCAGCCGGTCGGCAGGGTACGGGTGGCCATCCGGTCCCACAGCGCCTTGCGCTCCGGGTTGGCCTGCGCCCAGGCGTCGAACCCCTTGGTCCACTCGGCCTGCGCCTGCGTGCCGCGCTCGACGACCTGGCGGGCGTGCTTGAGCACCTCCTCGTCGACCTCGAACGTGCGCTGCGGGTCGAAGCCGAGGACCTCCTTGGTGGCCTTCACCTCGTCGGCGCCGAGCGCCGAGCCGTGGATCTTGCCGGTGTTCTGCTTGTTCGGCGCGGGCCAGCCGATGATGGTGCGCAGCGCGACGAACGACGGCCTGCCGGTCTCCGCCCTGGCGGCCAGCAGCGCCTGGTAGAGCGCCTCCACGTCCTCGTGGTAGTCGCCCTGGTCCGCGTCGCCGGTGCGCCAGTCGACGGTCTGCACGTGCCAGCCGTACGCCTCGTAGCGGGCCGCCACGTCCTCGCTCTTGGCGATCCGGGTGTCGTCCTCGATCGAGATCTCGTTGTCGTCGTAGATCACGCAGAGGTTGCCGAGCTGCTGGTGGCCGGCGAGCGCGCTGACCTCGTGGGTGATGCCCTCCTCGATGTCGCCGTCGGAGGCGATGCACCAGATGTCGTGCCGGAACGGCGAGTCGGCGCGGTCCGGCTCGGGGTCGAACAGGCCGCGCTCCCGGCGGGCCGCCATGGCCATGCCGACCGCGTTGCCGAGGCCCTGCCCGAGCGGGCCGGTGGTGGTCTCCACGCCCGGGGTGTGGCCGTGCTCCGGGTGGCCCGGGGTGAGCGAGCCCCACTGGCGCAGCGCCTTGAGGTCGTCCAGGGCCAGCGGGTAGCCGGAGAGGAAGAGCTGGATGTAGAGGGTCAGGCTGGAGTGCCCGGCGGACAGCACGAACCGGTCCCGGCCGGGCCAGTTCGGGTCGGTCGGGTTGTGCCGCATGACCCGGTTGAACAGGAGGTAGGCCGCCGGGGCGAGGCTCATCGCCGTACCCGGGTGGCCGTTGCCGGATTTCTCCACGGCGTCCATGGCCAGCACGCGGACCGTGTCGACGGCCCTGCGGTCGAGGTCGGACCAGTTGAGAGCGGGAAGCTCGGGTCGTTTCGCAGCCACGTTCATGTGCTCCTCGGCAGATGGGCGGAACCCTCACTGATGACCCTATCGAGCGACGCTAAACGTCCGCCCGGGGATCTCGGCATGCTGACTTGTACGTTTCCGCCCCGACCGGCCGTTCAACCACCGGTGTGACGGCCCGCACCGTTGCCGGGTCCACGGGGCAGCCAAAACGACGGCGCGTAGGGTGTGGGGCGGTGTGTGGACCTGCCTCGGGTCCGGGCCGACGACCTCCCCTGCCGATGCCGGAAGGTGGCAATCCGTGAGCATGATCACCGAGCGCCCGGTCAGCAATCCTGCCGGGACGTCGCCGGTGGGCACGGTGACCGCGGCGCCGGCGACCGGCCGGCGGGACGTGCGGGCCGTGGTGGCCGCGTACGTGGCGTTGACCAAGCCGCGGATCGTGGAGCTGCTGCTGGTCACCACCGTGCCGGCGATGATGCTCGCGGACGGCGGGATGCCGTCGCTGTGGCTGGTGGCCGTGGTGCTTGTCGGCGGCTCGCTCGCCGCCGGCGCGGCAAGCGTGCTCAACTGCTACATCGACCGCGACATCGACCAGTTGATGCGGCGCACCAAGCGCCGGCCGCTGCCCGCGCACACCGTGTCGCCCCGCAGCGCGCTCGTCTTCGGGTTGGTCCTGGCGGTGGTGTCGGTGGCGCTGATGGCGGCCACCACCAACTGGCTGGCGGCCGGGCTGACGCTCGCCGCGATCGCCTACTACGACCTGGTCTACACGCTCTGGTTGAAGCGGACCACGGCCGCCAACACGTTCTGGGGCGGTGTCTGCGGGGCCGCGCCGGTGCTGATCGGCTGGGCCGCGGTGACCGGCTCGCTGGCGCCCGCGGCCTGGGGCCTGTTCGCGGTGGTGTTCTTCTGGCAGATGCCGCACTTCTACGCGCTCGCCATCAAGTACAAGGACGACTACGCGCGGGCCGGCATCCCGATGCTCCCGGTGGTCGCCTCCGTCCGGCGGGTCAACGCGGAGATCATCGCGTTCTCCTGGCTGACGCTGCTCTCCTCGCTGGCGGTCTGGCCGCTCGGGATGAGCCCGCTCTACGGGGTGACGGCGCTCGTCGTCGGCGGCATCTTCGTGGTCGAGGCGCACAAGCTGTGCCGGCGCGCGGCCCGTGGCGAGGCGGTCAAGCCGATGCGGCTGTTCCACTGGTCCACCACCTACCTCACCATCCTCTTCGCCGCCGTCGCGCTCGACGCGCTGCTCTGACCCGCCCCGCGCGGCGGTTCATCAGAAGTTTTTCCGGAGACCGACCCGGGGGACCAACCGGGACAGAGTGTGACGATATTGGTTGCCCGTTTCGCCCAGACTTAACGGATAAATCTAGGCTAATTACCTGTGGTTCCGCTTAAACCGACGGGTAATTGGTATCACATTCAGTTCACTGTTCTCGCACATCCGGGTGGAAGTCTGCTTAGGCTTCGCGTCATGGCAGATGGTTCCGATACGACGCTTACGGCTGATCAGTCCCCTGAGCAGGCCTCCAACGGCCTGGTCGCGGGCATCAAGTCGTTCGCCGCCGGGCACGGTGGCGCGAAGGCCGTCATCGAGTACGTCGGCAAGCGCGGTGCACGGATCGTCCTCGTGGGTTCCGACGGGGCATGGGCCGACCAGTTCGCCGACGACACCGACGTCGCGCGGCAGGCCTGCGCCACGGCCGGGGTCGACATCGAAAACGCTTGGGAGCGTGAACTGATGGACCAGATGCGTCCGAGCAACGACCTCTGGCGGTCGATGGCTCGGCGCACGATGGCCCGTTGACACACATAACCGCATGACCAACCACCACCAGTCGACCCGGGGGAAACCCCGGGTCGCTCTCGTCACCTGCGCCGCCCTGCCCGACCTCGACCCCGACGACCGGCTCGTGCTCGGCCCGCTCGCCGCGCGCGGCGTCACCGCCGAGATCGCGGTCTGGGACGACCCGACCGTGGACTGGGCCGCCTACGCCCTCGTCGTCCTCCGCTCGCCCTGGGACTACGCGCTGCGCCGGGACGAGTTCGTCGCCTGGGCGCGCACCGTCCCGGCCCTGGTCAATCCGGCCGACGTGGTCGCCTGGAACACCGACAAGCGCTACCTCGCCGCGCTCTCGGCCGCCGGCGTGCCGACCGTGCCGACCGTGTGGGTCGGGCCGGGGGAGAGCTGGACGCCGCCCACCGGCGGCGAGCACGTGCTCAAACCGGCGATCAGCGCCGGCAGTCAGGACACCGGGCGCTACGACCTGGCCGACCCGGAGCACCGTGAGCTGGCGTGGGCGCACCTACGGCGGCTCGGTGACGCCGGCCGGGTCACCATGGTCCAGCCGTACCTCG
>NZ_CP120740.1:0-465000 GCF_029581235.1 Micromonospora sp. WMMD998 | reverse complement strand
GGTGGGTAGGGGAGCGTCGTGCCGGGGGTGAAGCGACGGGGTGACCTAGTTGTGGACACGGCACGAGTGAGAATGCAGGCATGAGTAGCGAAAGAAGGGTGAGAAACCCTTCCGCCGGATGACCAAGGGTTCCAGGGCCAGGCTAATCCGCCCTGGGTGAGTCGGGACCTAAGGCGAGGCCGAGAGGCGTAGTCGATGGACAACGGGTTGATATTCCCGTACCCGCGAAAGAGCGACCCTGACGAACCTCGTTGTGCTAACCACCCGAGCTCCGGGAGGTCTTCGGACCGACTGGGGGGAGCGTGGGAACCTGGCGGGTAGTAGTCAAGCGATGGGGTGACGCAGGAAGGTAGCTGATCCCGGCCGGTGGTTGTGCCGGGGTAAGCGTGTAGGCCGACGTGTAGGTAAATCCGCACGTCATATGGGCTGAGACGTGATGCCGAGCCGATTCAGGTGAAGTCAGTGATCCTATGCTGCCGAGAAAAGCCTCTAGCGAGTTCTGAGCGGCCCGTACCCCAAACCGACACAGGTGGTCAGGTAGAGAATACCGAGGCGATCGGGCGAACTGTGGTTAAGGAACTCGGCAAATTGCCCCCGTAACTTAGGGAGAAGGGGGGCCGGAGACGTGAAGCCCCGCGCGGGTGGAGCGTTGTATGGCCGCAGAGAGCAGGGGGAAGCGACTGTTTACTAAAAACACAGGTCCATGCGAAGAAGTAATTCGATGTATATGGACTGACGCCTGCCCGGTGCTGGAACGTTAAGGGGACCTGTTAGCCCGCAAGGGCGAAGCGGAGAACTTAAGCGCCAGTAAACGGCGGTGGTAACTATAACCATCCTAAGGTAGCGAAATTCCTTGTCGGGTAAGTTCCGACCTGCACGAATGGCGTAACGACTTCCCCACTGTCTCAACCACAGGCCCGGCGAAATTGCAGTACGAGTAAAGATGCTCGTTACGCGCGGCAGGACGGAAAGACCCCGGGACCTTTACTATAGCTTGACATTGGTATCTGAATTAGCTTGTGTAGGATAGGTGGGAGCCGGTGAAGCCTATACGCCAGTATGGGTGGAGGCAATCTTGAAATACCACTCTGGTTGATTTGGGTATCTAACTTCGGACCGTTATCCGGTTCAGGGACAGTGTCTGGTGGGTAGTTTAACTGGGGCGGTTGCCTCCTAAAGGGTAACGGAGGCGCCCAAAGGTTCCCTCAGCCTGGTTGGCAATCAGGTGTTGAGTGCAAGTGCACAAGGGAGCTTGACTGTGAGACTGACAGGTCGAGCAGGGACGAAAGTCGGGACTAGTGATCCGGCACTGGCATGTGGAAGCGGTGTCGCTCAACGGATAAAAGGTACCCCGGGGATAACAGGCTGATCTTCCCCAAGAGTCCATATCGACGGGATGGTTTGGCACCTCGATGTCGGCTCGTCGCATCCTGGGGCTGTAGCAGGTCCCAAGGGTTGGGCTGTTCGCCCATTAAAGCGGTACGCGAGCTGGGTTTAGAACGTCGTGAGACAGTTCGGTCCCTATCCGCCGTGCGCGTAGGATACTTGAGAAGGGCTGTCCCTAGTACGAGAGGACCGGGACGGACGAACCTCTGGTGTGCCAGTTGTCCCGCCAGGGGCACGGCTGGTTAGCTACGTTCGGAAGGGATAACCGCTGAAAGCATCTAAGCGGGAAGCTCGCTTCAAGATGAGGTATCCCACCCACTTTTGTGGGGTAAGGCCCCCAGCTAGACGACTGGGTTGATAGGCCGGAAATGTAAGCCCGGTAACGGGTTCAGTTGACCGGTACTAATAGGCCGAGGACTTGACTACCAAGCTGCTACGCGTCCACTGTGCAACTCTGAACAAACACCAAACCCCGCGTGTGTGTGGGTGGTTGGTTGATATGTTCATAGAGTTACGGCGGTCATGGCGGAGGGGAAACGCCCGGTAACATTCCGAACCCGGAAGCTAAGCCCTCCAGCGCCGATGGTACTGCACTCGGGAGGGTGTGGGAGAGTAGGACACCGCCGGACAATCTTTCAGTTCAGGGCCACCCCCACGGGGTGGCCCTGAACTGCGTTCGGGGGGAATCACCACGGGCGGGGCGTCGCGTCTCGTACCGTCGAGCCGGGGCCGCCCGGCGGTCTCGGAAACGTGACATGACGTACGGCAGGTTTGCGATCGGGACGGACCTGCCGGGGTACAGGAGTGGTCATGGAGATCGGAATCATCGGGTCGGGGCACATCGGGGGCACCCTCACCCGTCGCCTGAGTTCACTCGGCCACGACGTCGTGGTAACCAACTCCCGCGGTCCGCAGAGCCTGACCGACCTCGCCACGGAGACCGGCGCCCGGGCTGCCGGCCTGGAGGAGACGGTCCAGGGCGCGGAACTGGTGGTCATCGCGATCCCGCTGAAGGCGGTGCCGCAGCTACCCCCGGCCCTCTTCGAGGGGAAACTGGTCGTCGACGCGAACAACTACTACCCGCAGCGGGACGGCGACGTCGCCGAACTGCTGGACCGTAGCCTCAGCTCCAGTCGCTGGACGGCCGACCACCTCAAGGGCGCCCAGGTGGTGAAGGCGTTCAACACCATCCAGGCAGCACACCTGATGGACGAGGGCAAGCCGGCGGGGTCGTCGGGCAGGATCGCCCTGCCGGTGGCCGGTGACGACGCGGACGCCAAGCGGGTCGTCATGGGGCTGGTGGACGAGCTGGGGTTCGACGCGGTCGACGCCGGCACGCTCGACGAGAGTTGGCGGCAGCAGCCCGACACCCCTGTCTACGGTGCCGACCGCGACGCGGACGGCGTGCGGGAGGGGCTGGCCGCGGCGCGGCCCTGAGCGCTCCGGGCAGGAGCACCGAGCAAGGAGGGAAGGCCCCGCCGGACGGGGCCTTCCCTCATGTCCGGGGTCAGGCGTTCGGATCCTTGGCGCAGATGAAGCGCGGCTCGGCGTCGTAGCGCCAGCTGAACTTCTCCCGCTTGATCACTTTGCCGTCCTTCTTGATCACCCGGAACGCGTCCTGGGCGAACCCGATGCCGCCGGCCGCGGAGATGCAGCTCGGGCCCGGTTTCAGGTAGACGGTCTTCGGCTGGGTGACGTTGCGGCGGGGACCGTACTCGGTCTTGACGCTGTCGTAGATCTTGGTGCTCCAGATCGACACGGTGATCGAACCGGCCGTGTAGGAGGTGTCGATGAGCACGCCGTGCGGGGTGTTGTTGCGGAACTTGAAGTCGAGCTGCGGCCAGTAGATGGTCGACTCGATCACGGCCGGGTAGCGGCTGAAGTAGAACGAGTGCGGCTTGTGCTCGACGTCCTCCATGCCGGCGTAGTAGGTGGCGTTGAACAGCGTGGTGGTGAACTGCGAGACGCCGCCGCCCACGCCGGGCACCAGCTTGCCGCCCACGATCGTGGGCGCGTCCTGGTAGCCCTGGTCGTAGCCGCGCTCGCCGGTGTGCGCGTTGAGCGAGAAGGTCTCCCCCGGCTGCACGATCGTGCCGTCCACGTCCTTGGCCGCCTGGACGATGTTCTGGCTGCGGGGGGAGGAGAGCCCACCGGTGAACCGGGTGGTGAAGGTGGAGACCCGCTCCTTGATGCCCAGCTCGGCCAGCTTGGCCTCGGTCAGCTCCGGGGCGGCCGGCTTGAGCTCGGCGGTCACCGTGCGGGCGCCCGCCTTGGGCAGCACCGCGAGCAGCGCCGGGCCGAGCGCGGCGGCGTCGACCTGCCGGCCGGCGCGGCTGGGCACCACCTTCGGCTTGCCGCCGCTGATGGTCAGCCCGGCGTCGCGCGGCGCCACCTCCAGCTTCGTCAGCTTGTCGCCGAGCGCGGTGCGCAGCCGCTTGACGTCGACGCGCGGGGTGATCGTGCCGGCGTCATCGGTCGAGAAGCGCAGCGACAGGGCGATGGCGGCGGGTGGGATGGTGACCGAGCCACCGCCGGCGGTGAGCGTGACGGGCGCGGCGACGGCCGGCCGGGCCAGCTCGGTGACGAGCCGGTCCACCTCCTCGCGGCTGGTCGCCGGCCACTTCTCCACGAGCGGCACGGTGACCGGCCGGGCGGCGAGCCACGCGGAGGTGACCGCCTGCGTCGCGGCGGCCGGGTCCACGGTCAGCGCCGGCTTCGGATAGACCGGCTTCGGCGTGGTGCCGGTCCAGATGATGGTCGGCGTGGTCATCTCCCGGCCCTGGTCACCCATCACCTCGCGCAGGGCGGCGTTCAGCCGGTCGGCGTCGACCGTCACCACCGGCTCGATCGTGCGCGAGCCGACCAGTCGGCTCACCGGGTGCGCGTCGGCGGCGGCTGCCGCCGCCACGGTGGCGTCCACGTCGACGGCGAGCCCGACGTCCGCCGGTTTCAACTCGGCCTTCTCCTCGCCGACCGTGACCGCCAGCGGGGCGTTCAGCGCGTCGGCCCGGCGCTCCAGCTCGGCGCGGAGCGTCCGCGCGGCCTCCGCTCGGCTCCGGCCGCCCAGCTCGGTGCCGAGCACGGTGGTGCCGCGGGGGACGTCACCGGCGTAGGCGTAGGCGCCGACGCCGATGCCGCCCGCGAGCAGGGCGGCGGTGAGCCCGGCGGCCAGCAGCAGCCGGGAGCGCCGGGAGCGCGTGGGCCCGCCGCCGTCCCCGGCGGGCGGTGTGGCGACCGGCTCCAGCTCGACTCCGGGCCAGCTCACCGCCGCTACCTTGACGGTGGGCCGGTCGTCGGCAGCCGGCATGTTCTCGCCGTGCATCGTCACTCAACCTCATCGGAAGTACATGTGCGGGGACCGCTTCCCCCGCGGGAGACACCTACGGTAACCAACGCTCGGGCCGGTCGGGAGTCTCCGGCCGGACGTCCGTGTCGGGCGGCGGCGGTGTCGCACCGATCACCCGTTTCGGGTGCCCGTACCGGCCCTGATCGTGACACGGTGGGCGGGTGTTGGCGTACGGCGGCGGATGGCTGGACCGGGCGGCGGCGCTGCGCGGCGACCCGGGGTGGCTCGCGGAACGGTTGACCGATCCGGTGAGCGTGGTGCTGCCGCTGTGGCGCGATCGGTGCCTGGTCGACGCGGTGCGGGCACCGGTGCGGCCGGTGGTGGTGGACGCGGCCGGTCTGCTCGCCGGTGCGGACGAGACGGTCTTCCTCGGGCTGGACGAGGGGCGGGCGGTGTTCGCCGCCGACCTCTCCGGCCGGGGCGAGGGCGAGGCGTGCGAGCTGGCCGGCGCGGTCGAGGCGGTGGACGTCCGGGCGCTCGTGGGTGACCTGGGCGCGGCCGAGGCGGCCGTCCTGGCGTACGCGAAGGGGTTGTTGCACTGGCATCGCGGCCAGCGGTTCTGCGGTGCCTGCGGCGCGGCGACGGTGGCCGGGTCGGGCGGGCACATCCGCTCCTGCGGCGGCGCGGGCTGCGGCCGGTTGCTGTTCCCGCGGATCGAGCCGGCGGTCATCATGCTCGTCGAGGCGCCCGGTGAGCCGGAGCGTTGCCTGTTGGCCCGGCATCGGGGCGCGGCGGAGGATTCCTGGTCGACGCTTGCCGGGTTCGTGGAGATCGGCGAGAGCCTGGAGGACGCGGTCCGTCGGGAGGTCGGCGAGGAGGCCGGGGTGGCCGTGGGCGAGGTGGCCTACCAGGGCTCGCAGGCGTGGCCGTTTCCCGCTGGGCTGATGGTCGGCTTCCGGGCGACGGCGGTGTCGACGCGGGTCCGGGTCGACGGCGAGGAAGTGGTGGAGGCGCGGTGGTTCACCCGGGCGGAGCTGCGCGCCCGGGTGGCCGCGGGGCGTCCCCTGGGCCGGATCGACTCGATCGACCGCCACCTGCTGGGGTCGTGGTTGGACGCGCGGGCCTGATCCGTCCTCCGGCCGGCGGCCGAGCCTGACCGGACGGGTGACGGGCTCCTCACCCCCAGCGCCTTCCCAGCCTGCCGTTACCAAACTGTGATGTTGGGCTGTGACGGCTACCGCTGGTGAAACCGGCCCGGCATCCCGTCGTAATCGTGGTGGTTTGCCCGGGCTGCCACGTCGCCCGGATGTTAACCGTTGGTAACCACAATCGATCTTGATACCACAGTTGTGTTACCCGTCAGTAGCAAGGGACTTGTGAGCTGTGTCGCTTCGCGAGAGCATCCAATCCGCGACCGCGCGCCCCGTTCGGCACAACGGCTTCCGCGCCGCCCCGCAGCTTTCCCCGTCCCGCGTCGCGACCCGCGTCCGGTGACGCACCCCCGTCGAGGAGGACCTTGTGAGTGACCAGGTGAGTGGTGGCACCCGTTGGCGGCGCTTCGCCGCGATGATGGTGCCGGCGACCGTCGTGGCCGGCGGCATCGTGCTGGGCATGGCGAACGGCGCCATCGCGGCGTCGTTCGCGGTGTCGGGACAGACCTTCAAGGTCGGTGCCTCGACGCTTGTCGGCAACGGCTTCAAGCAGTACGGCGGCATGGTCGAGGAGAAGAACGGCACCAAGCACCCGGTGGCCGTCTCCGAGATCGCCGACGCCAAGCTCTACGACCTCTGCCAGTCGGTCGACGCCAGCCTGCCGGGCATCCCGATCGTGCTGACCATCAACGCCGGTGGCGGCGGCAAGCCGGCCACCGCGACCAACCTGCTGATCGACATGGACTCGCTCGAGGGCGACGCCACGTTCGAGAACATCCAGATCGGCCGCGACGCCAACGAGCTGAACGCGAAGCAGGGCCAGCCGGGCGCGTTCGGGCAGAGCGCCGACGTGGTGACCATCAAGGGGCTCAAGCAGGTGGCGCGCTCGACGAGCGCCGGCGTCTTCACCCTCAACGGGCTGAAGCTGAAGGTCAACGTGGGCAAGGACGCCAAGGAATGTTTCTGATCTGATGGCGAGGCCCGCGGAGGGCGCCCTCCGCGGGCCTCGACCATGTCTCACCCCGTCAGCACCGCCAGGAGGAGTACGTGACAACCGCCGAAACGCGGCAGGCCCGGCCCGGTCGGCTCGGCCAGGCGTGGCGTGGCTTCCGCCGGTGGCGCCGGGAGCGGCCGTTCTGGGGCGGGCTCTTCACCGCTCTGGCCGGCCTGGAGATCTTCGGCACCACCCAGATGAGTTTGAACGGCCTCTCGTTCCAGATGGGGCCCACCGGCTTCCTGTCCTGGCTCATCCCGACCATCCTCGTGGCCTGCGGCATGCTGCTCTGGTTCAGCCCGGCCCAGCGGATGTTCTACGCGGTGGTCGCGGCGATCACCGCGCTCTACTCGCTGATCGGGGTCAACCTCGGCGGCTTCTTCATCGGCCTGCTGCTCGGCATGGTCGGCAGCGCGCTCGGCTTCGCCTGGGTGCCGCGCAAGAAGGCGGACACCCCGGCGACTCCCGTGGACGCGGTCGACGAGCCGGCGGAGGAGCCGGTCGACGAGCCGCAGCCGGCCCTGGTCGACGAGCTGCTGCCCCGGCAGCGGGAGGACGACACCACCGGGGTCCTCACCGACACGCTGCCCGCGCCGCGCAACCCGCTGCGCGAGGCCGCACCCACCGAACCGGCCGTCGAGAGGCCGGACGACGACACCCGGCGCGGCCCGGGTCACCCGCCCAGGACGTACGCGATCCTGCTCGTCCTCGCCGTCTCCGCGGCCGGGCTGCTCGCGGTCCGCGACCAGCGGCCGGCGGTCGCCGCGCCGGCGGCCTGCCCGACCACGTCGGCGCCGACGCCCAAGCCGACCCCCTCGAAGACCGTCCCGGCGTCGCCGTCGGCGAGCCCGAGCGCCAGCGCCCCGGCCGAGCCGGAGGAAGAGGAGTCGGACGGCAACCTGCTGACCGACCTCGTCGACGGCATCACCGGCCTGTTCACCGGTGGAAAGGACAAGGCCGAGCCGGCACCGGCACCGTCGACCGCAGCCGCGAGCGGAAGCGCCACGCCGAAGCCCGCCGGCAGCGCGAAGCCGTCGACCCCGGCGAAGCCGGACGCCGACTGCGACGACGCCGACCCGGCCCCGACCAAGCCGAAGCCGGTCGAGGAGGGCAAGCCGCTGCCGAAGCTGGCCGCCGACGCCGACCAGCCCCTCGTCGCCGACCCGCCGTCGTTGCTCACCGGCTCCAAGGTCACGATGACCGGGCTGCGCTTCGAGGGCATCGTCGAGCTGCCCACCTACCGGGGCAAGCTCAAGTGCCTGAAGTTCACCATGGACAAGGCGGTGACCGACGACTTCACGCTGCTCGCGAGCGGCCCGGCGGGCAAGAAGCAGCGGTACGTCACCGACAAGCTCACCGTCGAGGGCGACGTCGCGTTCTACGCCACCCGGTTCGTCGGGCGCGTGCTCGGCATCAAGATCACCCTCACCCCGGACCTCCCGTTTCCGGACGGCATCCCGGTCACCTCGCCGATCCCGCTCAGCTTCGACGACCCGGTGATCACGCTGGCCTACGAGCACTCGGAGAAGCTCAGCGCCACGCCGAAGCTCCGGGTCGACCTGGCCTGAGCACCGGACCACGGCAGGGGGCCCGGAGGAACTCCTCCGGGCCCCTGCCGTGGTCGACGCTCAGATGCGGGCCAGCGCCCGGCGCAGCGGGTCGAGCCCCAGCGCACCCAGGTCGAGCGCCTGGCGGTGGAACTCCTTCAGGTCGAAGTCGGCGCCCTTGCGGGCCTTCGCCTCCTCGCGGGCCTGCAACCAGATCCGCTCGCCCACCTTGTACGAGGGCGCCTGCCCCGGCCACCCCAGGTAGCGGTTCAACTCGAAGCGCAGGTTCTCGTCCGGCACCCGGCAGTGCGCCCGCATGAACTCCCAGCCCAGCTCCGGCGTCCAGCGCTCGCCCGGGTGGAAACCGAACGGGTTGTCCTTCGGGATCTCCAGCTCCAGGTGCATGCCGATGTCGACGATCACCCGGGCGGCCCGCAGCGCCTGCCCGTCGAGCATGCCGAGCCGGTCGCCGGGATCGTCCAGGTAGCCCAGCTCGTCCATCAGCCGCTCGGCGTAGAGCGCCCAGCCCTCGCCGTGCCCGGACACCCAGCAGAGCAGCCGCTGCCAGCGGTTGAGCAGGTCGGCGCGGACGGCGGTCTGGGCGACCTGGAGGTGGTGACCCGGCACGCCCTCGTGGTAGACGGTGGTCACCTCACGCCAGGTGGAGAATTCGGTGATGCCCTGCGGCACCGCCCACCACATCCGCCCCGGGCGGGAGAAGTCCTCGCTCGGCCCGGTGTAGTAGATGGCGCCGTCGCTCGTCGGCGCGAGACGACACTCGATCCGGCGGATCTGCTCCGGGATGTCGAAGTGGGCGTCGGCGAGTTCGCTGATCGCGTCGTCGGCGAGCGCCTGCATCCAGTCGCGGAACGCCTCCTTGCCCCGGATGGTCCGCGCCGGGTCGGCGTCGAGCGCGCGGACCGCGTTGTCGATCGTGGCGCCGGGGCCGGCGATCCGCCCGGCCACCGTCCGCATGTCGGCCTCCAGGCGGGCCAACTCCGCGAAACCCCAGGCGTACGTCTCGTCCAGGTCGACCTTCGCGCCGAGGAAGTACTGCGAGGCCAGTTCGTAGCGCTCCCGGCCGGCGGCCTGCTTCTGCCGCCCCTCCGGGGCCAGCTCGGTGCGGAGGAAGTGCCCGAACTCGGCGGTGGCCGCGGTCGCGGCGGCGGCCCCCTTGCGCAGCTCGGCGCCGAGCGGGCCGTCGGAGTCGAGGCCCTCGACCAGGCCGTGGAAGAAGTTGTCGCCATCCGGGTCGACCCAGGCGTCGCACTGCTTGGCGACCTCGACCAACTGCACCTGCGAGCTGATCCGGCCGACCGCTGCGGCCTCGCGGAGCGTGTGCTTGTAGCCGTCGAGCGCCGCCGCGAAGCGGTTGAGCCGGGCGGCCACGTTGGCCTTAGCGTCCTCGCCGTCGGTCGGCATCAGGTCGAAGACCATCCGGAGCTCGTGCAGCCCGCTGGAGATCACGTTGACCTCGCTGGTCAGCTCGCCGGCGTCGTAGCGGGCGAGGTCCAGGCCGAGGCGTTCCTGCATCGCCTCCTGGGCGATCCGTTCCGTCTCGGTCTCCGGCTCGATGACGTCGAGTTCGCCGAGCGTGCGCCGGGTCAGTTCGGCGCGGGCCGCGTAGCCGTCGGGGGAGAGGTCGTCGAGCTGGTCGTCGTATCCGGCGATGCCGACGTAGGTGGCGCCGGTCGGGCTCAGCGGAGCCCACTGGGCCACGTACCGGTTTGCGAGGTCATCGATTCGTCCCACGGGGCGACCCTACGTGACCGGGCCGCCCCGGTGTCGAGCGTGTTCGCCGTGTCAGGGCAGCAGGTCCGCCGGATCGAAGTCGATCGGGAACGGCAGGTCCAGCTTGAGTCGTTGGCCGCTGACGGCCTGCGCCGTGCCGACGTAGCCGCCGTCGTCGAGCGTCAGGAATTCGACGCCGACGTGACGGATCTGGCGGGCGATCTGCACCCGCATGAAGTACGGCACCCCGGCCTCGGCGCAGCGGCGCGGCTTGTCCACGAAGTCCTGGCGTCGACTGCCCGGCGACACGAACTCCACCGCCATGGTGCACAGCCGGGCCGGGATCCAGCGGTCCTCCTGGTCGGTCCCGGGCAGCGCGTGCAGGATGGTCAGGTCGGGTTGGATCCACCGGTCGGGGGTGAACGTGAGGTTCACCTGACCGAAGACGTAGTAGCCCGCCTCCTTCGCCGCCGGCTTCAGCAGGTGCATCAGCTCGCCCTCGGCATAGCTGTTGGTGGCGGTCTCGGCGGGGGTCATGACCAGCCTTCCGTCGACGCACTCGTAGCGGGTGCTCGGCAACTCGCGCAACGGGAGGTAACGGTCGGCGAGCCCGGTGGTCCACATGCCGTCGAAATCGACGAGCGGATCGAAGCGCGAGGGCATGGCCATCGACGTGTCACCTCCTCGACCGGTCAACGCTCCCACTGTAGGTGGGTTGCTGTGGCGGTCGACACCACGTGCGGAATTTCGCGCGACACCGTCGTACCCAAGGGGCAGAGTGTCAGGGGTGAAGGCCGAGACCGCTCCTGACCGCGCGCCGATCCGCGGTTGGCTTCCCGGGTTCGTCGCACTTGCCGCGATCTGGGGTTCCAGCTTCCTCTTCATCAAGGTGGGGGTGAGCGAGCTGCATCCCGTGCACCTCACCCTCTACCGGGTGGCCACCGGCGCGGCCACGCTGCTGGTGGTGCTGGCCGCGCTGCGTGACCGGCTGCCCCGCGAGCCCCGGGTCTGGGCCCACATGCTGGTGGTGGCCGCGTTCGGGGTCGCGCTGCCGTTCACCCTGTTCGGCTTCGGCGAGCAGCGGGTCGAGTCCATGCTCGCCGGCATCTGGAACGCCACCACGCCGCTCATCGTGCTGCCGCTGGCGGTGCTCGTGTTCCGCACCGAGCGGCTCACCGGGCGGCGGGCCGTCGGGCTGGCGCTGGGCTTCGTCGGCGTGCTCGTGGTGCTCGGCGTCTGGGAGGGCGTCGGCGGCGCCCACTTCACCGGCCAGCTCATGTGCCTCGGCGCGGCGGCCTGCTACGGCCTGGCGATCCCCTACCAGAAGAAGTTCGTCGCGGGCAGCTCGTACTCCGGCCTGTCGCTGTCGGCGGCCCAACTGCTCGTGGCGACCGCGCAGCTCGCGCTTGTCGCACCGTTCGTGGCCGGTGCCCCGCCGGTGCCGACCGGCCTCTCGCCGCGGGTGGTGGCAAGCGTGCTCGCGCTGGGCGCGCTCGGCACCGGCCTGGCCTTCGTGATCAACATGCGGAACATCCGGCTGGCCGGCGCCAGCACGGCGTCCACCGTGACGTACCTGATCCCGGTCTTCGCGGTGCTTGTCGGCGCCGTGGTCCTCGGCGAGCGGATGAACTGGCACCAGCCGGTGGGCGCATTCGTCGTGCTCGTCGGCGTGGCGGTCGCGCAGGGCGTGATCGGCCGGCGTCGCCCCGGCGCGCAGCCGGAGCCGGCCGCCGTCCCGGAGGCCGAGCCGGTGCCGGCCGGCGACGGGGTGATCGAACCGGCCCTCCGGGGCTGACCGCTCAGCCCCGGCTCGCCGTCCACTTCACCAGGCGGTCGGCGGTCCAGGTGTTGACCACCCGGTCCGCCGGTACGCCGCAGCGTGCCGCCCGCTCGCAGCCGAAGCGCTGCCAGTCGAGCTGCCCCGGTGCGTGCGCGTCGGTGTCGATGGCGAACCGGCAGCCGGCCTCCAGGGCGCGGCGGATCAGCCGCTTCGGCGGGTCCTGCCGCTCCGGCCGGGAGTTGATCTCGACGGCCACGTCGTGCTCCGCGCACGCGGCGAAGACGGCGTCCGGATCGAAGTCGCTCTCCTTGCGCGTACGCGCCCGGTGCCCCCGATCACCCGGGCCGGTCACGCCCGCCGGCCGGGACGACACCATCCGGCCGGTGCAGTGGCCCAGGATGTCCAGGTGCGGGTTGGCGACCGCGGTGAGCATCCGGCGGGTCATCTTCGCCCGGTCGTCGCCGAGACCGCTGTGCACCGAGCCGACCACCACGTCCAGCCGGGCCAGCAACTCGTCGGTCTGGTCCAGCGAACCGTCGGCGAGGATGTCGACCTCGATGCCGGTGAGGATGCGGAAGCCCTTCGGCAGCGCCTCGTTGACCGCGGCCACGTGGTCGAGCTGCCGGCGGAGCCGGTCCGCGGTGAGCCCCCGGGCCACCTTGAGCCGGGGCGAGTGGTCGGTGAGCACCAGGTATTCGTGGCCCAGCTCGACCGCGGCCAGCGCCATCTCCTCGATCGGTGAGCCGCCGTCGGACCAGTCCGAGTGGCTGTGGCAGTCGCCACGCAGCGCGTCCCGCAGCCTCGCCGCCTCCTCGTCCAGGTCGGTGCCCTCGGTGGCCAGCAGCCGGCGCAGGTAGACCGGCTCCTCTCCGGCCAACGACTCGGCCACGCAACGGGCGGTGACATCACCGACGCCGGCCAGCTCGGTCAGCTTCCCGGTGCGGGCCCGCTCGGCCACCTCGCCGGCCGGCAGCGCGCCGAGCGCGTTCGCCGCCGACCGGAACGCCCGCACCCGGTAGGTGGCCTCGTTCGCCCGCTCCAGCAGGAACGCGATCCGGCGCAGGTCGGCGATGGGATCCCGGGCAGTCATGCCCTGGAACCTACGCGCTCCGGGCGTCCGCCGTCCGCCCGCGGACCGCGCGTCGGGTCACCCGCCCGCGCCGGAGCGGCCCGGCGACTTCGGACAGCCGTGCTTGCGCTGCCAGGCGGTGACCTCGGCGACCGGGGAACGGTTGCCGCCCTTGCGCCAGGAGTTCAGGTAGGGCGCCGGCCAGACCACGCCCCGACGGATCCACCAGTCGTCCTGCCCGGCGCACTTCGGCGACAGCCCGAAGTGCAGATGGCACACGTTGTTCGCGTTGCCCGTGCGGCCCACCTTGCCGAGTTGCTGCCCGGCGCGGACCCGAGCCCCGGCGTCCACACCGGCGGTGATCGCGCTCAGGTGGGAGCCGTAGTAGCGCACCCCGTCGTCGCCGAGCAGCGACACCGACAGCCCGCCGTTGTTCGGCCCGAGCGGCCCGCGCTTGTCGAACCGGTCCACCCGGCTCACCTCGAGCACCACGCCGTCGGTGACCGCCACGACCGGCTCGCCGCAGTCGGCGAAGATGTCGGTGCCCGGATAGCCGCCGTGCGTCGGGTGGTAGTCGACGTTGCCGGCCCGGACCGGGAAGACCCGCCGCGTCACCGCGCGGGTCGGCATCGGGGCCGGCGCGGTCGACGGGACGACGGAGGGGGCCGGGTCGGCCGTCGGCGCCGCGGGCTGCGCCGCGGTCGCCATCGGGCTCGGGTCCCGCCATGCGTCGGCGGGCGCGGCGGGCCGGTCGCACCCGGCGGCCAGCGCCGCGACGAGCAGCAGGACCGGGTACGCCGGACGCGCGCGGCGTCCGAACGATGGCGAGCGCATCCGATCATCCTGGCAGACCACTACCGTAGGAACGAACGCCGAGACCCACTCGCGACGAGGTGTCACTGTGCGTGATGTCGCGGGTGTGGCCCGGGGGAGGGAGCAGCGGTGACGAACGGGTGGCACGACGGATCCGAGCGGACCGGCCCGGCGGTGTTCCACCCGCCCCCGCGTACCCCGTCGGGGCTCTTCCCGTCCGGCGGGTCGACGCGGCCCAGCTACCGCGAGCCCAACCCGGTCACCGGCGCGGGCGTCGCGATCGGCGCGGTGGTCACGTTCGCCTGGCTGCTGCTGTTCGGGCTGGTCGGCCGCGACGCGGCCGGATACGCCTGGTGGACGCTGCTGGCCGGCGGGCTGGCCTGGGCGGCGGCTGCGGTGTTGGTCCGCCACGGCGACCGCGGGGTCGCCACGGGGGTGGCGATCGTCACCGCGGGCGGCTGGAGCATCGCCGCGGCGATCGTCGCGCTCGGATGGGCGCAGACCGGCGACTGGCCGCTGTGGTGACCTTGGGTGCCGGTTTCGCTGCGTAGCGAAGACCATCTTGACGTACGGGCGGTGACGGTTCACGCTCGCCGTATGGCCTGGACCACACCGCCGCGGCTCGACCCCGATCGGAGCCGCCGTCGCCTTCAACTCCTCGCCGAGTTGGCCGGTGCCCGAGCGGTTCAGCAGCGCGAACGGCCGCAGCGGGCGCACAGCGCGCGGCTTCGCCAACTGATCGCCACCCGGCGCCGCGTCGCCGGCTGACCGGCTTTCTCCAGGAACGGCCGGCCCTTACGGGGCGTTGACCGGTCGCCCGCCGACCCGACCGGTTAACGTGCATCGCGTGAGTTGTCGGCGTGCCGCCGAGGCCAAATTGGGGGGACCGTGTCGTACTTCGCTGCTGCCGTGGCGCGCGTCGACGGCGGCTGGAGCGCCGGCGAGGTGAGCCTGCGGGGAGTCACCGACATCGAGGAGGCGGCCGACCGGCTGCGCGACGTCGAGCCGGACGCGGACATCTCGCTGCTGTTCGTCGAGGCGGACGACACCTACCTGGTGGTCCTGCGCCTGGACGAGGGCGAGGACCTGCGCGTGTTCGGCTCCGACTCGGCGTACGCGGAGGAGTCCCGACTGGGCGCGTTGCTCGTGGGCGACCTGAAGACCTCGGTCACCGGCCTGGAGGAGGTCGACGAGCCGCGCCCGTCCGGCGGCGACGACGAGACCGAGGAACAGCCGGCCGTGGACCCGGAGGCCGACCCGGTCGGCGACGCCGACCTCCTCGCCGACCTGGGCATCTCGGCGCAGAAGCTGCTCGCGCTCTGCGCGCACGACGGCAACATGCCGGCCGACGTGACCGCCGAGATCTGCCAGGTGCTCGGCTGCGCGGACGAGGTCGAGGAGCTGCGTGAGGTCTGAGCCCGGCGAGTACGTGACGCCCGGCGCCGCGGAGCCGGCCGACGCCACCGACCCGGCGCTGGAGACCTCGGGGGCGTCGCGTACCGGACCCGGCGCGGGCGAGGGGCTGGCCGATCCGGGCACGGTGGGCCGCCGACAACGGCACGAGCTGTGGATGCGCCGGGCCCTCCAGGTCGCGGTCACCGGCCCGGACGGCGGGCCGCCCGCCGAGGGCGTCGACGACGTGCCGGTCGGGGCGGTGCTCTACGGACCCGACGGCGCCGAACTGGCGGTCGGGCGCAACGAACGGGAGCTGAGCGGTGATCCCACCGCGCACGCCGAGGTGCTGGCGCTGCGCCGCGCCGCCCAGCGGCTGGGCCGGTGGCGGCTGGACGGCTGCACGCTCGTGGTGACGCTGGAGCCGTGCACCATGTGCGCCGGAGCGATCGCGCTGGCCCGCGTACCGACGGTGGTGTTCGGGGCGTGGGAGCCGAAGACGGGCGCGGTCGGCTCGCTCTGGGACGTGCTGCGCGACCGCCGCCTCCCGCACCGCCCCGAGGTGTACGGCGGCGTCCTCGCGCCGGAGAGCGCGGCGTTGCTGCGCGCGTTCTTTAGGTAGTAAGGCGGGGGCCCCGGTTAACGCATTCGGTAGAGGCGGGGCCCCCTCTTAACAACGGGACGGTCAGGCGATGGCGGTGTCGAGGGCGATCTCGACCATCTGGCCGAACGTCTGCTCACGCTCCTGCGACGTGGTCTTCTCGCCGGTCTTGATGTGGTCGCTGACGGTCAGGATGGTCAGCGCGCGGGCCTTGAACCGGGCCGCGATGGTGTAGAGCGCCGCCGACTCCATCTCCACCGCCAGCACTCCGTAGTCGGCGAGCGTGTCGTAAAGGTCCGGCCGGTCGGTGTAGAAGGCGTCCGCGGCCAGGATCGGGCCGACCCGCATGCTGATGCCACGCCGCTCGGCCACGTCGACCGAGGTACGCAACAGCCCGAAGTCGGCCACCGGGGCGTAGTCGATCAACCCGTCGAAACGCATCCGGTTCATGTTCGAGTCGGTGGACGAACCGATCGCGGCCACCACGTCCCGCAGGCGCAGATCCTCGGTCAGAGCGCCGCAGGAGCCGACCCGGATCAGCGTCTTCACGCCGTAGTCGTTGATCAACTCGTGCGCGTAGATGGAGGCGGACGGCATGCCCATGCCGGAGCCCTGGACGGAGACGTCGACGCCGTTCCACCGCCCGGTGAAGCCCAGCATGCCGCGCACCGTCGTGTAGCAGCGGGCCTCCTCGAGGTAGGTCTCCGCGATCCACTTGGCCCGCAGCGGGTCGCCCGGCATCAGGACCCGCTCGGCGATCTCTCCCGGCTCAGCGCCGATGTGCGTACTCATGACAAAGATCCTGCCAGGCCGGCCGACGGGATACCGGCTCGGCGTCGGTACCGGTGGTCCTGTACCCTCGTCGGCGGTGGCGTGTCCGAGTGGCCTAAGGAGCACGCCTCGAAAGCGTGTGAGGGTTTACGCCCTCCGCGGGTTCAAATCCCGCCGCCACCGCTCGTGAACAGCGAGAGCGCCCGGTCGATCCGTCAGGATCGACCGGGCGTTCTGGTTCGGCTAAGCCCGTCCGCCAGGCGTCAGCGGCCCGCCGGTGGTGGCAACGAGGAAGCCGATCGGCGGAGCAACACCGCCACTCGGTGTCCGATAGTTTGATTCCCATGCCCTCGTTCACCGTCGACGTCGCCCAGCGCAAGCCGGAGTCAGCCGTGGCCAGTGACAGGGAAGGCGCCAGGTATCGCTCTCGGGTGCGCGCCGTCTTGGGCTCGATAGACCCCGCGCTGGATCTGGTCGACGCCTGTCGCCGGGCAAAGGGGATGTTTCCGACTGAGGTCGCGCAATGGTTACCGACTGAGGGCCGGACGGGAACTTCTCTCGAGCCACACGCGGATGATTCGTATCGATGCATCCCGGAGTTGCACCCGCTGGATGGCGAGTGGTATTTCACGGAAGAGAGCAGCGCCATTCTGGCGGATCTCGCTCGCCGCGCGCCGGCCACACGCAGCCTGCTGCTCGGGATGCCGACCGTAGCCGCCAGGTTGACCGGGCAGGACGCCCTGCTCGTGGATCGCAGCCCATTCCTACATACAAGATTTCCCGAACTCTCGGTGCCAGTCGAGAGGAGCGAGGTGTCGGCCGTCCGGGTTCGTCCCGGTTTCTCCGTCGTTCTATTGGACCCGCCATGGTACATCGACGACTTCTTCGCCTGGCTCGAAATCGGAATGCGGGCTGCCGAGGCCGGCGGTCGTCTCATATTTCCTCTGTTCCAGGAGCTCACACGGGCCGAGGCGGCTCGTGAACGGGAGGAGATCTTGGGGCTCGTGGAGTCGGTGGGAAGGGTGGAACTCGTCGCTGGGGCGCTGGACTACGACATACCGCTGTTCGAGCGGCGCGCCTTGTCGGCCGGTGGCGTGCTGCTGAACAAGCCGTGGCGGCGTGCTGACCTTGTGGTCGTCCACGTGACGAGGTCGTTGCCGGCGGTGAGGGCTGTACCTCGGGTCGACGCCCCCCACGAATCCTGGTCGACCTTTGTGGTGGGTACGCAGGTTGTGAAGGTCCGTGATGCTGCGGCTGCTGTCGACGAACGGTTAATCGATTCCGTCCCGGGCCTGGCGAACCATCTCTATGACTCCGTGAGCCGTCGGGAATCTCGGCGAAGTCTTATCGACATCTGGACGTCCAGAAATCGGGTGGCACGGATTTTCAACCCGCAGCGTGTCTATGCGGCATTGAACCATCTGGCCGGTGGCGAGCATGACCTGCCAGAACGCGCCCGCTGCCTGTTGGCCCGGGAGGGCGAGGATGTGGAAGAACTGCTGAACATGCTGGAGATGCCACGATGAGCGTGACAGCAGTGTTGCGTTTCCGGGATTTCGAAGCCGAGACGGTACCCGTGCACCGGGAGATCATCAGTCAGTCGGGGGCGGCGTGGTGGGCATGGTGGCGCAAGGAATCAGAAGACAGTCAGCTCGACGAGCTGGCGCAGTTGGCGCGCGCTTGTCCGGTGACCATCGGGTTGATCAACCGCCAGTTGGACACACGTTTCGTGGCGTACTGCACGAGGATCGCGTACAGCCCTGAAGGCGGCAGCCTCCTCAGCCCTGAACCCCATCGGACGCCCAGCTACTACCGCGAGGACTCGTTCCCGGCCTGGTTTCTCCTCTCCGCCATTGAGCAGGTGGACCAGGGTGAGTGGAATCGGCGTTTCGGTGCCGTACCCGCAGGCGAACCAACGTTATTCTTAGTGCCTACGCAGGCGGCAGACGCGCGGAAGATTCTGGCTCGCCAGTTCACCACGGAACCGATCGGGATTCGCAGCCCTGTCATCCTTCACCTCTCGGACCTGCACTTCGGTTCGGACTACGGCTTTCCGTTGCAGCCACGGGAAGTTCCCACTCTGCGGCAGACCTTGGACGAAGCGATCGAGGCAGGACTTGAGAGGGTCGGCAGCCCGCCTGTCGGCATCGTCGTTATTTCGGGAGACATCACCACGAGAGGAGAGAATGAGGGCTTCCTCGAGGCCCAGACCTTCATCGAGCGGCTCCTTGGCCGCCTGCGACTGACTCCCGAACAACTCGTTCTCGTTCCCGGCAACCACGATATTCTCCTGGATGACAGTCATATGACCCGGAGCTACGCGGCGGAGCGGCCGTTCCGGAACTTCTTGCAACTGGTATACGGCCGCGACGGCCTCGAACTGAATAGGTTGCACTGGTTTGCGACCAACGACGGACGGGACCTGCTGGTGCTCGCGCTCAACTCTGTTCGTCCTAGAGCGCAGAGCACCATGGAGTACGGGTATGTGGGCCGGGATCTCTATGGCCCCCTTCTCAAGGAGCTCAGCGAGCTGATGGCCCAGCTCCGTTCGCACGGTGAACGGCCGCTGGCCGTCGCCGTCCTGCACCACCACGTCCTGCCCACTCCTCTGGTGGAGGATCCGGACACCGAACGGCCGGTCAGCCTGACGTTGGACGCCGGCCAACTTATCGAGGACCTGCAGCAGGCCGGAGTCAGCACGGTGCTGCACGGGCATCAACACGTCCCTTTTATCGGGAGCACGTCCAGGGCGGCTCGGGATTCCAAAGGGCGGTGGAGTCTCGACCGAGCGGTGCATATCATTGGAGGCGGGAGTTGCAGCGTGAAAGTGGACCGGCTCTGGAATCAGATGCGCGACAACTGCCTGGGGGTCTACGGCTTGAGCGACACCGGGCTGGACGTCAACATGTTCCAATTCGCGCCTGGGGTCGAGTTCCGCGAGTCGATGAGAGTCGTCGTCCCCCTGCATGACGCATGACCGGCCCTCGCGGCAGCCGGCCCTCAGCACCTGAGGAGAACCCCATGGCCATGACCGGGGCGGAGCGAGCGTCGACCGATCCGGCGTACGGCGGTCGCGATCATTTGCCTTCGATCGCCCAAGGCCGGAGGAGTAGGTTCGCTCCGCGTGGTGACCTCCGCTACCGTCCCTTCCCCCAACCGGGGGACGCGGGTGTCACCGCGGAGTGGCTTCGGGCCGTTCGGGTGTGGGCGGAGACGCGCGCTGAGGACTCGATCGACTGGTACCTCGCCGACAAGCGGACGAAGCGACTGGCTTCCCGGGGCCTGAAAGCGCTGACCATCGCCCTCCTCATAGGGGGCTCGATCGTCCCCCTCGTGACGGCCGCTGCGGGTCGGGGCACCGGCGGATGGGGCTACGTTCTGCTGGCGGCGGCCGGCGGCTGCGCGGCCTTCGACCACTTTTTTGGATTGTCGTCGGCGTGGGCCCGCGACATCGCTGCGGTGCAGGCGATACAGCGTCGCCTCGATCGTTTCCGACTTGAGTGGTGGGAACACGAATTGGGAAGCACCGGGCGAGGCTCTGGCGCCATCAGCGGATGGTCAGTGGATCCAGATGCCGTCTTCCTGATTATCCGGGCATTCTTGGATGATTTGGATGCGCTGATCATGGCCGAGACCAGAGAGTGGCAGACCGAGTTCCAAGCGGGAATACAGGATCTTCGTGGACAGACAGGCCTTTCCGGTCCAGAGGCAGGCTCAGCTCCTCGGGGTCGATAGGGTTCGAAGTGTCTTCGCTCGATAACCGTCAGCAGGGGCCGTAGCCCTCGTCGAAGAGGCGGCGGGCCCAGTTCGCGTACCCGACGATGATTTTTCGGACGGTGACGCCGTCGTGCAGGAACAGGTATCCGCGGTCGCCGTCGCGGGCCAGCAGCCCGGCGAAGCGGTGGCTGCCGGGCGGTGCCGGCAGCGCGGCGGCGCCGGGGTACGCGGCGCGCACCTCGCCGACCGGCGTGCCGGCGCCGATGCCTTCCGGCGTGGTCATCGGGTCGTCGAGCCAGAGCAGGACGAGCCGGTCGTCGACGAAGATCGGGCTGACCGAGCCGTGTCCGGCAAGCGTGGGTCCGCACGCCTCTTCGTCGGTGCGCAGCAGGCCACGACGGGTCAGGTCGTCCTCGGTGGCGCCGAACTCCGCGTTGCGCAGGCCGTTCAGGCTGACCACCTCGGCGGTGCCGACCGGCCGGGCGGCCACCTCCGGCCCCTGTGGACGGACGCCGCTCCCGGCGGCGGAAGCGGCGACCAGCAGTGCGGCTATAAAACCGAATTGTCGTAATTTCATGTAATCCCCCAGTCCCCAACGGGGCCGGGGCGAAGAGGTTGCGCGTGTGGGCCGGATTGGCGCGATTCCCATTCGTCGGCCAACTCGTCCCAGTAGTCGGCGGACAGCCCCCGCCGGCCGTGCGCCAGCCAACCGTCCGTGTCGCGCTCCAGGTGCAGGCCCAGCTCGGCGAACGGGTCGATCCACGCGCCCGGCTCGGCGCCCAGCCGGGCCAGTGCCGCGTTGATCGGCCACTCGGCGCGCGGCCGGTCCAGCGCGCCGTCGTGGCGCGGGCCCCAGCTCACCTCGCCGCCCAGCCACACCACCGCCGCCTGGTGGCCGAGCCCGCCGGCGAACTCCGCTTCCAGGTAGGCCACCGGCCCGCCGCGCGACCAGCGGGCCAGCAGCTCCGCCAGCGGCGGGGCGAGGACGAGCCGGAACGGACGTACGGCGCACGGCTCGTCGGTGGCGAAGTCCGGCAGCCCGCCGGTCAGCTCCTCGACGAGTTGCGGGGTGACCGGCAGCAGCGCGAAGTCCTGCCGGAGCGCGGCCAGCACCGCGTGGTCCAGGTCGGCGGTCTGCTCGCGGAGCAGCTCGACGTCCGCGACCACGGCGCTGAGCTGGTAACTCATCCGATCCCCCAGGTGCGTCCACAGGCTGTGGATAGAACATGTGTACGACAGAAGTGGTGGAAAACCCCCGGTCGTAGCCGGAGGGTTTCCGGCTGTCGACCACCGGCGACGCTGCCTAGCGTCGACTGTGTGATCGAACTACGTGAGCTGACCAAACGCTACGGGAGCCGGGTCGCCGTCGACGGGCTGAGTGTCCGGGTCCAGCCGGGCGCGGTGACCGGCTTCCTTGGCCCGAACGGATCCGGCAAGTCGACGACGATGCGGATGATCCTCGGCCTGGACGCCCCGGACCACGGCGAGGCGTTTGTCGACGGGGTCCGTTACCCGGACCTGGCCTGGCCGTTGAGGACCGTCGGCGCGCTGCTCGACACCGGGGCGTTCCATCCCGGCCGCAGCGGGCGCGCACACCTGAGGGCACTGGCCGCGAGCAACGACATCCCCGCCTCCCGGGTCGAGCGGGTACTGCGCGTCGTCGGGCTGGCCGACGCGGCGTCGCGGCGTGCCGGCACCTACTCGCTCGGCATGCGCCAACGGCTCGGCGTCGCGGTGGCCCTGCTCGGCGACCCGGGCGTCCTCCTGCTCGACGAGCCGGTCAACGGGCTGGACCCGGAGGGCATCCGCTGGATCCGGGACCTGCTGCGCGGGCTCGCCGCCGAGGGCCGCACCGTGTTCGTGTCCAGCCACCTGATCGCCGAGATGGCGCTGACCGCGGACCGGCTGGTGGTCATCGGCCGGGGCCGGCTGCTGGCCGAGACGACGGTCGCCGAACTCGCGGCCGGCCACGACAACCTGGAGGACGCGTTCCTCCGGCTCACCTCACCGGTCACCGACCATCGCGCGACGGGAGTGTCATGAACGGGTACGGATTCCGGCACGCGGCCCGGATGGAGCTGATCAAGCTGGGCAGCGTCCGGTCGACGTGGTGGCTGGCGGGCGCGACGGTGGTGTCGATGGCTGCGGCCGGGGCCGGCGTGGGACTCGGCTACCGGTCACACACCCCGACCGCCACCGCCGCCCAGATCCTCGACAACAGCCTCAGCGGCGCCATCCTGGCCCAGTTGCTCCTCGGCGCGCTCGGCGTCCTCGCGGTGACCGGCGAATACGGCACCGGAATGATCCGCTCGACGTTCGCCGCCGTCCCGCGACGTCGTACCGTCCTGGTCGCGAAGGTCGCCGTGTGCGGGGGCGCGGCCCTCGCCGCCGGCCTGGCCGCGAGCTTCGCCGGCTACCTGGGTGGACAGCTCGCGATCCGCGGCACCGCCATCCCGGCCGCCCCCCTCACGGACCCGGAGATCCTCCGCGCGGTGCTGCTGACCGGCGGATACCTGGCCGCCACCGCGCTGATCGGGGTGGGCATCGGGACTGTCGTACGGCACTCCGGCGCCGCCATCGGCACGCTGTTCGCGCTGATGCTCGTCCCGACGATCGTGATCGGTCTGTTCGGCGAGAACGGAATCGCCGTCGGCCGCTTCGTCCCGCTGCTGATGCTGCTCAACTCGGTCGCGGTGACCGCGCCGATACCCGGGCTGTTCGCCGGCTGGGTGAGCGTGCTGCTGATGTGCGGGTACGCGGCGGTGGCTCTCCTCTGCGGCGGCGTACTGCTCCGCCGGCGCGACGCGTGAGCGGCGACAATGGGCCGATGACCGCGCTGCGCGCCCCGTTCACCGGGCCGGCCCTGCGCCGGGCGGCGTTCTGCCTGGTCGGCGTGCTCAGCGCGGGGGCGATCCTGGCCGTGCCGGCGCTCGTGCCGGCCCTGGGCGCGCTCATCCTCTGGGCCACCGGCGGCATGTCCCGGCAGCCCGCGCCGGCCGTCGCGCCGATCTTCCTGGTGCTGTTCCCGCTCACCGTCGCGCTCCTGGTCGTGCTGGCCGCCCCGATCGGGCGCGCGACGGGCGCGGCGCACCGCCGGCTCGCGGACCGGCTGCTCGACGTGCGGGTGGAGGCCCCGCCACCCCGGCCCTCGAAGCGGCTCGGCGCCCTGGTCGCCGACGGGCCGGGCTGGCGCGCCATCGGATACGGCCTGCTCAAGGTGCCCCTGGCCATCCCACAGGGGTACGGCGTCTTCTGCTACGTGCTCGGCCCGGTCAACCTCAGCTACCCGCTGTGGTGGCCGCTGTTCCGCAACCACCCGCCCGGCACCCGCCTCGGCCCGGTGTGGGCGCTGACGCCGTTCGGCGCGATCGGCGCGCGGACGTTCGCCGGCACGTTCGGTATCGCCGCGGCCGGCCTGGCCATGCTGCTTGTCGCGCCGTGGTTGACGCGGGCCGGCACGACAGCGGACGTGGCCGCGATGCGGCGGCTGCTCGGCCCGCGCCGGCTCGCCGAGCGGGTACGCGAACTCCAGGTCAGCCGCGCCCGCGCGATCGACGACGCGGCCACCATGATGCGCCGGCTGGAACGGGACCTGCACGACGGCGCGCAGATCCGGCTGGCCACGCTGGCGATGAACCTCGGCATGGCGACCGAGAAGCTCGGCGCGGACGGCCCGCCACCGGACCTCGCGCAGGCCCGGGAACTGGTCGCGCTCGCCCACCGGGGCGCGAAGGACGCCCTCGCCGACCTGCGCGACCTGGTGCGCGGCATCCATCCGCCAGTCCTCGACAACGGTCTCGGTGACGCGCTGGCGACGCTCGCCACGAACAGCGCCGTCCCGGTAGCGGTGACCGTCGAGCTGCCCGCCCGCCCGGCGCCGGCGATCGAGACCATCGCCTACTTCTGCGCCGCCGAGCTGCTCGCGAACGCGGCCAAGCACAGCCGGGCGACCCGGGTCGGGCTCGACGTCGGCGGATCCGGCGACGGCGTGACGCTCACCGTCACCGACGACGGCGTCGGCGGCGCGTACCCGGACGGCCCCGGCCTGTCCGGCCTGGCCCGCCGCGTCGCCGTCGTGGACGGCCGGATGAGCGTGCACAGCCCGGCCGGCGGTCCCACCCGTGTCGAGATCGAACTGCCCACGCACGTGTGAACGGAGACGACGACATGCGGGTGGTGATCGCGGAGGACGCCGCGATGATGCGCGAAGGGCTGGTCCGGCTGCTCACCGACCGCGGCTTCGAGGTGTGCGCGGCGGTGGCCGACGCGGACGCGCTGCGGAGCGCGGTCGCCGACTTCGTGCCGGACGTGGCAGTCGTCGACATCCGGATGCCACCCACGCACACCGACGAAGGGCTGCGCGCCGCCGTCGACATCCGACGCGACCAGCCCGGCGTCGGCGTGCTGGTCTTCTCCCAGTACGTGGAGACCCGCTACGCGACCCGCCTGCTCGCCGACCGGCCCACCGGCGTCGGCTACCTGCTCAAGGACCGGGTCGCCGACGTCGCCGACTTCGTGGACGCGCTGACCCGGGTGGCGGCCGGCGGCACCGCGCTGGACCCGGAGGTGGTCGGCCACCTGATGCGGGCCGGGCGGGACACGACCGGGGTGGCGTCACTGACCCCGCGGGAGCGCGAGGTGCTGTCGCTGATGGCCGAGGGGCGATCAAACGCCGGGATCGCGGCGGCCCTGGTCATCACCGCCGGAGTCGTCGAGAAGCACGTGGCGAACATCTTCGCGAAACTCGGCCTGCCGGCCTCGGACGGCGACAACCGCCGGGTCCTGGCCGTCCTCCGCCACCTCGGCGGTTGACCTCACGCGGCGGCGCCGCCGACGAGATATCTCGGACGTCCGTCGGCGAGCGCAGCCGCCGTCACCTACTTCACCAGGCGGTGACCGAGAAGATCATCCGGGTCGGGCCTACTCGCCGCGTACCTGCCGACGCCGGCCGGCGGCTGAGCGGACGGAGAAGGGCCGGCACCTCATGGTGCCGGCCCTGTCGCTTCCTGCTCAAGAGAGCGGAGGATACGAGATTCGAACTCGTGAGGGTGTGAACCCAACACGCTTTCCAAGCGTGCGCCCTAGGCCTCTAGGCGAATCCTCCGCGAGCCAGGATACAGGTCCGGCGACGGCGGGCCACCCCACCCTCCCGGAAGATCCACACGGCTTCGGGTAGGCTTGGCGTCACCTCCCGTGCGGCGGTATCTCGTGAACCTCCCCAGGGCCGGAAGGCAGCAAGGATAAGCGAGCTCTGCCGGGTGCACGGGAGGCCTTTTTGTCTCCGGTGCCGGGTAACGTCGCCGTGGGTCGGGGCTCGCCGGTGGTGGGTGGTCACCGGCGGCCGACCGGCGCAGAATGGCTCGGTCGAGAGGAGGCGGGACGGGTGGCACTGGCCCTTTACCGCAAGTACCGGCCGCGGACGTTCGCCGAGATGATCGGCCAGGAGCAGGTCACCGGGCCGCTGTCGCAGGCGCTGCGCAGCGGGCGGCTCAACCACGCCTACCTCTTCTCCGGTCCGCGGGGCTGCGGCAAGACCTCAAGCGCCCGGATCCTGGCCCGCTCCCTCAACTGCGAGCAGGGCCCCACCCCCGAGCCGTGCGGGCAGTGTGACTCGTGCCGCGGGCTGGCTCCCGACGGCGGCGGCTCGATCGACGTCATCGAAATCGACGCGGCCAGCCACGGTGGTGTCGACGACGCCCGTGAGCTGCGCGAGAAGGCGTTCTTCGCCCCGGCCCGCAGCCGCTTCAAGATCTACATCATCGACGAGGCGCACATGGTCTCGTCGGCCGGCTTCAACGCCCTGCTCAAGCTGGTCGAGGAGCCCCCGGAGTACGTCAAGTTCATCTTCGCCACCACCGAGCCGGAAAAGGTCCTCGGCACGATCAAGTCGCGGACCCACCACTACCCGTTCCGGCTGTTCCCGCCGAAGGTGGTCCGCCCCTACCTCGAGCAGCTCTGCGAGGCAGAAGGCGTCACGGTCGAGCCGGCGGTCTTCCCGCTGGTGGTGCGCGCCGGCGGGGGCAGCATGCGCGACAGCCTCTCCGTGCTCGACCAGCTCATCGCGGGCGCCGGCCCGGAGGGCGTCGACTACGCCCGGGCCGCCGCGCTGCTCGGTGTCACCGACGCCGCGCTGATCGACGAGATGTGCGACGCGCTCGCCGCCGGTGACGGCGCTGCCGCGTACGCCACCGTCGACCGGGTCGCCGAGGCCGGGCACGACTCGCGTCGCTTCGCCTCCGACCTGCTGGAACGCCTCCGCGACCTGATCGTGCTCCAGCAGGTGCCGGACGCCGCCGCCCGGGGCCTCATCGACGGCCCGGCCGACCAGATCGAGCGGATGGCCGCCCAGGCGCAGCGCCTCGGTCCGGCCACCCTGTCCCGCTGCGCGGACATCGTGCACAACGGCCTGGTGGAGATGCGCGGCACCACCGCGCCCCGGCTGCTGCTGGAGCTGATCTGCGCCCGGATGCTCCTGCCCGGCGCGGACGACTCGTCCGCCGGTCTGCTCCAGCGCCTGGAGCGGATGGAACGCCGGCTCACCCTGGGTGGCGTCGAGCCGCCGCCGGCCGCCGCCGGCTCCGCGCCGGCCACCCCGACCCAGGAGGTACGCCCACCCGCTCCCGCCCCGGGCGCGGCTGCCGCCGCGGTCCACCCGTCGACCGCCGGCACGCCGGCGGCTGCCGATGCGCCGGACGGGCCCGCCGCCGCGCGTGCCGCCGCCGCGGCGGCCGGTTCCCGAGCCCCCGCCGCCGCGGCGGCCGGTTCCCGAGCCCCCGGCGGCCCGGGAGCGGGCACCGGCTCCGCCGGTCCGGCCGGTCCGGGCACGGACGCCGGATCGGTGGCTCCGGAGCCGACCGCCCCGGTCCGCCGTCCGACGCCGCCGTCGGCGGTGATGCCCGACCCGGCCACGCCCGAGCCGCCCCGCCCGGGTGCGGCGAACCCCGGCGCGTTGGACGCCGTCGCGGTGCGCCGGGTCTGGCCGGAGGTGGTCGGCAAGGTCAATCGGAGCAACAAGCGGATCGCCGCGCTGATGCGCGATGCCGTCGTCCGTGACCTGGACGGTGACACGCTGGTGCTGACCGTGAAGTCGACGGTGCTGGCGAAGATGATGGCGGATCACGCCGCCGTGCTCACCGACGCGCTCTACGAGGAGTTGGGCGGTCGCTGGCAGATCCGCTGCGAGGTGGCCGGCGAGCGGGGCGGCGGCTCGTCCCGCGCCGCCGCTGCGGCGCGCCCGCCGACCCCCGCTCCTCATCAGGAGCAGCAGGGCGGTGCCGTCCCCGCTCCCGGCGACGGGGCCCGCGGCCCGGACGGGACGAGTCGCGTCGGTGGCGGCCCGCCCGGTGGACCCGGGCGGTCAGGTGACGCGCCGGGCGGACCGGGGCGGGCGAGCGGCGTGGGCGCCCGGGACAGGGCGGTCCGGCCCGGCTCCGACGGCCGGTCCGGGGCCGGTGAGGCTCCCGCCGCCGACGACGCGGAGGACTGGCCCGAGCCGGCCCGACCGGGTGGTGCGGCGGACGGGCGCCCCGAGCCGCCGAGCGGCGACACTGCGGCGAGCGCCGACGAGTGGCCCGAGCCGGCCCGGCCGGGTGGCGTGGCGAGCGCCGACGAGCGGCCCGCGTCCGCTCGACCAGTTGGCGTGCCGACGGCCCCCGCGGCACCGGCCGCGCCGAAACCGGCCGCGTCCTCGGCGGCACCGGCCGCGCCCACAGGTCCGCCGGTGAGCAGCGCGATCGCGGCGGCCCGGGCGGCTGCGGCAGGGCGCGGTGCGCGTACCGGGCAGGCGGCGGCCCGGAAGACCGCCGACGCCGAGTGGGCCGGCGAGCCGCCGTACGATCCGGACTTCGACGGCCCGGTGCGCGGCGGCGGGGGACGCCCCGGCGGCGTCGCGCCGGCGGCGGCGAACTTCGAGGGGTTCGACCCGGGTGACGAGCCGCTGGACGAGGTCATCGACGAGCGGACCGCGCGGGAGTCCAGCCAGGAGCAGGCGGTACGGCTGCTCCGCGAGGCGTTCGGCGCCGAGCAGATCGACGAGGTGGACGCCCGGTAGTCCGCCGTCCCGCGGACGGGTGGGCTGCTACGCGGGGGTGCGACCGCCCAGCGGATAGGCTGAGCGGCGGCCGAGCAGACGAGTGCGAGAAGGAGCGGTCCGTGCGCCCAGGTGGACAGCCGAACATGCAGCAGATGCTGAAGCAGGCGCAGAAGATGCAGCAGCAGATCGCCAACGCCCAGGCCGAGCTGGCCGAGGCGGAGCTGACCGGCACCGCGGGCGGTGGCCTGGTGACGGCCACCGTCGCCGGGACCGGTGAGCTGAAGGCGATCAAGATCGACCCGAAGGCGGTCGACCCGGAGGACGTGGAGACGCTGGAGGACCTGGTCGTCGCGGCCGTGCACAACGCCGCCGAGGCGGCCCGGGAGTTGACCGAGAAGAAGATGGGCCCGGTCGCGGGCGGGATGGGCGGCCTCGGCCTGCCCGGTTTCTGAGCCGGCAGATGTACGAAGGTGCCATCCAGGACCTGATCGACGAGTTGGGCCGGCTGCCGGGCGTGGGCCCGAAGAGCGCCCAGCGGATCGCGTTCCACGTCCTGTCGGCCGACCCGGCCGACGTCAACCGGCTGGCCGGCGCGCTGCGCAAGGTCAAGGACCTGGTGCGGTTCTGCACGACCTGTTACAACGTGGCGGAGTCCGAGCAGTGCCGGATCTGCCGCGACCCGCGGCGTACCGATGAGGTCCTCTGTGTGGTCGAGGAGCCGAAGGACGTGGTGGCGATCGAGCGGACCGGCGAGTTCCGCGGGCGCTACCACGTGCTCGGCGGCGCGATCAATCCGCTGGAGGGCATCGGCCCGGACAACCTGCGGATCCGGGAGCTGATGACCCGGCTGGGCGGCGGTGAGGTCCGCGAGCTGATTCTCGCCACCGACCCGAACACCGAGGGCGAGGCGACCGCCACCTACCTGGCGCTGATGGTCAAGCCGATGGGGATCGCGGTGACCCGGCTGGCCAGCGGCCTGCCGGTCGGCGGCGACCTGGAGTACGCCGACGAGATCACGCTCGGCCGCGCCTTCGAGGGGCGTCGGGCGGTCTGAGTTCATGGCCTGGTGGTGGGGGTGTACCCGCCACCAGGCCATGATGTGAGGCGGCCTCGGAAGGTGTCGGCTTGATAGCGATTGCCCGCCGCTCTTTCCACTCCTATGTGACATGCCATACCCTCCCGCTCACGGACTGAGTCACAGCTCGGCGTGGACACATGTGCATGACAGAGGTGAGAGATGCAGGCGAGCAGGCTGAAAACGGCCGTGGCCCTCGCGGCCGTGGCCGCCCTGGCGGTCGGTGCGTCCGGCTGTGCCAAGAGCGATCGCGAAGACGAAGGTGGGGACGCCAAGACCGGCGGCACCTTCGTCTTCGCCGGCGCCGGGGACCCGAAGAACTTCGACCCGATCTTCAACGACGACGGTGAGTCGTTCCGGCCGATCCGCCAGATGTACGACACCCTCGTGCAGAACAAGCCCGGCACCGCCGAGCTGCAGGGTGCCCTGGCGGAGAGTTGGGAGCACGACCCGGACGGCAAGGTCTGGACCTTCAAGCTCCGCAAGGGCGTGAAGTTCCACGACGGCACCGACTTCAACGCGGCAGCGGTCTGCTTCAACTTCGACCGCTGGTTCAACATGAAGGGCGCCGCCGCCCAGTCGCAGATGATCTACTACTCGGACGTCTTCGAGGGCTACGCCAAGAACGAGGCCGAGGGCGTCGGTGACCCGGTCTACAACAAGTGCGAGGCGAAGGACGACGGCACCGCCGTCGTCACCATGAACAAGTACAAGGGCGCCTTCCCGGGCGCCTTCGCGCTGACCGCCCTGTCGATCGCCAGCCCGGACGCGCTGAAGAAGTACGACGCCGACGCGGTCAAGCAGAACGGCGACTCGTTCGAGTACAGCGCGTTCGCCAACGAGCACCCGGTCGGCACCGGCCCGTTCAAGTACGTGGGCTGGGACAAGGCCAAGGGTGAGATCACCCTGGAGCGCAACGCCGACTACTGGGGCGAGAAGGCCAAGGTCGACAAGCTCGTCATCAAGGTCATCAAGGACGAGAACACCCGCAAGCAGGAGCTGCGGGCGGGCACCGTCCAGGGCATCGACTTCCCGGCCCCGGCCGACCGGAAGGCGCTGTCGGGTGAGGGCTTCCAGGTTCTCGACCGCCCGGCGTTCAACATCCTCTACCTCGGCTTCAACCAGAAGAACCCGAAGCTGAAGGACCTCAAGGTCCGGCAGGCCATCGCCTACGCCCTCAACCGTGAGCAGCTCGTCCAGACCAAGGGCCCGGGTGGCACCAAGGTCGCCGACGAGTTCATGCCGGACACGGTGCTCGGTTACGCGCAGGACGTGCAGAAGTACGAGTACAACCCGGACAAGGCCAAGCAGTTGCTGAAGGAGGCGGGCGCGGAGAACCTGTCGCTCAACTTCTACTACCCGACCGACGTCTCCCGGCCGTACATGCCGAACCCGCAGGAGATCTTCACCGTGCTCGCCAACGACCTGCAGGCCGTCGGCATCAAGGTCAACGGTGTGGCCCGCCCGTGGAACGGTGGCTACAAGGACGACGTGCAGCAGTTCGGCAAGCACGACCTGCACCTGCTCGGCTGGACCGGTGACTACAACGACCCGGGCAACTTCGTCGGCACGTTCTTCGGCCGCGAGAAGGTCGAGTTCGGCGACCAGGGGATGACCGAGATGTTCGACGCCATCGGCAAGGCCGACGGCACGGTCGACGAGGCCGGCAAGAAGGCGGCCTGGGAGCAGGTCAACCGCGACATCGCCGCCAAGTGGCTGCCGGCCGTGCCGATCTGGCACGCTCCGCCGGCCATCGTGGTCACCAAGGACGTCAAGGGTCTCGTCGCCAGCCCGCTGACCGACGAGCGCTTCAACACCGTCAGCGTCGGCTGAGGCGTTACCCACCGCTGACGCGACACGCGGAATCGGCCCGGGCCGGGCTCTCTCTCCCGGCCCGGGCCGACCCGCTGTTCACGAGAATCTGGTGTGTGAGAGATGTTGCGAGTCATAGTTCGCCGCCTGCTGCAGCTGGTGGTGACCCTGATAGGGCTGTCCGCTCTGGTCTTCGTCTGGCTGCGGAACCTTCCCGGTGGCCCGGTCGAGGCGCTGCTCGGTGAGCGGGCCACGCCGGAGCGGCGGGCCCTGCTGATCAAGGCCCTCGGCTACGACCAGCCGATCCTTGTGCAGTACGCGAAATTCATGCAGCGGCTGCTGACCGGCGACTTCGGCAACTCGATCCGGAGCGGTGACCCGGTCACCGAGGTGATCGGCCGTGCCTTCCCGGCCACCGTCGAGCTGGCCGCCGCCGCCATGATCATCGCGATCGGGCTCGGTGTGCCGCTCGGCTACCTCGCCGCGCGGCACCGCGGCCGGCTGCTGGACAACCTGAGCATCGGCGGCACCCTGCTCGGCATCTCGATCCCGATCTTCTTCCTGGGCTATCTGCTCAAGGACGTCTTCACCCAGAACATGCACCTGTTCCCGCCCTCCGGTCGGATCAGCACCGGGGTGAACAACACCGACGTCACCGGCTTCTTCGTGCTGGACGGGTTGCTCACCCGGGAGTTCGACGCCACCGGCGACGCGCTGTGGCACCTGGTCCTGCCGGCGTTCACGCTTGCCACCATCCCGCTCGCCGTCATCGTCCGGATCACCCGGGCCAGCGTGCTCGACGTGCTCAACGAGGACTACGTCCGCACCGCCGAGGCGAAGGGCCTGCGACACAAGACCATCCGGGGCCGGCACGTCCTGCGCAACGGCCTGCTGCCGGTGGTCACCACCATCGGCCTGCAGACCGGCGCGCTGCTCTCCGGCGCCGTGCTCACCGAGCGGGTCTACAACTGGGGCGGCCTCGGCACGCTGATCTACGACTCGATCAGCGGCGGCCGTGACTATCCGGTGCTCCAGGCGCTGATCCTGCTGGCCGCGCTGGTCTTCGTGCTGGTCAACCTCCTGGTCGACCTCTCCTACGCCTTCATCGACCCGAGGGTGCGTGTGCGATGAGCGACCCGATCATCCAGCCCACCGTCGGCGCCCAGCGCGAGAGCGTGGACCCGTCGGCCGTCACGGAGAAGCCCGAGGGCACCCTGCCCCGTGGCCTGGACCGGCTCGGCGAGCGCAAGCGCGCCCGGCTGGAGCAGTTGGCCCAGGCCACCGCCGACAAGGGCGGCGTGAGCCTGGTCCGGGACGCGCTCCGCCGGCTGCGCCGCAACCCGACCGCGATGGTCGGCGCGTCCATCGTGGCGCTGTTCGTCCTGGTCGCGATCTTCGCGCCGCTGCTCGCGCCGCACGACCCCGCGCAGCGCTTCGACGAGCTGACGAAGAACCTGACCGTCGACAACATCCCCGGCGCCAGCAGCGAGTTCCCGCTCGGCTCCGACCCGCTCGGCCGGGACTTCCTGTCCCGGATGATCCACGGCAGCCGGCAGACCCTGTTCGTCGGCGTGCTCGCCACGCTGATCGGGCTGGCCCTGGGCGTGCTCGTGGGCGCGCTCGCCGGCGCGTTCGGCGGCTGGGTCGACAACATCCTGATGCGGTTCACCGACGTGATGCTGGCCCTGCCGGCGCTCCTGCTGGCGATCAGCCTGGTGGCCATGGCCAGCCGGTCCAGCCAGTGGACGGTCATCCTCGCGGTCGCCATCGTCAACGTGCCGATCTTCGCCCGGCTGCTCCGCGGATCGATGCTCGCCCAACGGGAGAGCGACCACGTGCTCGCGGCCCGCGCGCTCGGCGTCAAGCGCGGGGCGATCGTGCTGCGGCACATGCTCCCCAACGCGATGACCGCGGTGATCGTGCAGGCGACGCTCACCCTCTCCACCGCGATCCTGGAAGCCGCGTCGCTGTCCTTCCTCGGCCTCGGTGACCCCGACATCAACCGCGCGGAGTGGGGCCTGATGCTCGGTGTGGACGGTCAGCGCTACTTCGAGGTCCGGCCCGAGCTGGCCTACTTCCCGGCCGTCGCGATCATCGTGGTCGCGCTCGGCTTCACCCTGCTGGGCGAGGGCATGCGCGAGGCCATCGACCCGAAGAGCCGGCGGTGACGGCGGTGTGGACCAATGACCAGCACGGTGAGGACGTGACCCGATGAGCCTGCTCGACGTACGCGACCTGAGCGTCGTGTTCCAGCGCCGCGGTGAGCGACCGTTCACCGCGGTCGACGAGGTCAGCTTCAGCGTGGAGCCCGGGCAGACGGTCGGCCTGGTCGGCGAGTCCGGCTGCGGCAAGAGCGTCACCAGCCTGGCGATCATGGGCCTGCTGCCGAAGCGCGGCAACAAGGTCACCGGCGAGGTCAACTTCGACGGGGCCGACCTGCTGAAGCTGCGTCCGGAGGACCTGCGGGACCGGCGCGGCCGGGACATCGGCATGATCTTCCAGGACCCGCTCTCCTCGCTGAACCCGGTCATCCCGATCGGCACCCAGGTGGCCGAGGTGCTCGAACGGCACCGCGGCATGGACCGCAAGGTGGCGCTGAAGGAGGCCCGGGAACTGCTCGACGCGGTCGGCATCCCGGACCCGACGCGGCGGCTCAAGGAATACCCGCACCAGATCTCCGGCGGCATGCGCCAGCGCGCCCTGATCGCCATCGCGCTCGCCTGCAAGCCCCGGCTGCTGATCGCCGACGAGCCGACCACCGCCCTGGACGTGACCATCCAGGCGCAGATCCTCACGCTGCTCAAGCAACTCGTCGACGAGACCGGCACCGCGCTGATCATGATCACCCACGATCTGGGCGTGGTGGCCGGCCTCTGCGACACGGTGAACGTGCTCTACGGCGGCAAGATCGTGGAGCGGGCCGCCCGACACGAGCTGTTCGCCCGGCCGCGGCACCCGTACACGCACGGGCTGCTCAGCTCCGTGCCGAGGCTCGACTCGCCGCGGGGTGAGCGGCTGCACGCCATCCGTGGCTCGGTGGCCGACAACATCCCGTGGGCGGAGGGCTGCGCGTTCGCGCCCCGGTGCGACAACGTGGTGGACGCCTGCCTCGACGGGACGCCCCCACTGGAACCCACCGCGAACGGCGGCGACCTGCGCTGCAACAACCCCGTATCGGAGGAGGTGGCGGTCCCGTGACCGAGTCGACCGAGCGGACCGGACCACTCGTCGAACTGCGCGACGTCAAGGTCCACTTTCCGATCAAGAGCGGCGTGCTCTTCGACCGCACCATCGGGCACGTCTACGCCGTCGACGGCGTCTCGCTCACCATCAACAAGGGCGAGACGTACGGGCTGGTGGGCGAGTCGGGCTGCGGCAAGTCCACCCTGGGGCGGGGCCTGCTGCGGCTGGTCGAGCCGACCGACGGTGAGATCGTCTTCGACGGCACCGACCTCCGCGCGCTCAAGGACGAGCCGATGCGCCGGATCCGCCGCCGCATCCAGATGATCTTCCAGGACCCGCTGTCCAGCCTCGACCCCCGGCAGTCGGTGGAGTCGCTGCTGGTCGAGGGCCTCAAGGCGCACGACCTGGCGAAGGACAAGGCGGCCGTCGGCAAGCGGCTGCGGGAGGCCCTCGCCGCGGTCGGCCTGCCCGCCTCGGCGCTCAGCAAATATCCGCACGAGTTCTCCGGCGGCCAGCGTCAGCGCATCGGCATCGCCCGGGCGCTGGTGCTGGAGCCGGACCTGATCGTCGCCGACGAACCGGTGTCCGCGCTCGACGTGTCCATCCAGGCGCAGGTGCTCAACCTGCTCGACGAGTTGCAGGAGGAGCGGGGCCTCACGTACCTGATCATCGCGCACGACCTGGCGGTGGTCCGGCACATCGCCGACACGGTCGGGGTGATGTACCTCGGCGGTCTGGTGGAGGAGGCGTCGAGCGACGACCTCTACCGGGAGCCGATGCACCCGTACACCAAGGCGCTCATGTCGGCGGTGCCGGTGCCCGACCCGCAGGTCGAGGACCGTCGGGAGCGGATCCTGCTCGTCGGCGACCTGCCGTCACCGGCGAACCCGCCGGCCGGCTGCCGGTTCCACACCCGCTGCCCGTGGGCGCAGCCCGCCCGCTGCGCCGACGAGCGGCCCGCGCTGCGTGAGGTGCTCGACGGGCACCGGGTCGCCTGCCACTACGCCGAGGACATCGCGGCCGGCCGGATCCGGCCGCACGAGGTGAAGCCGGAGCTGGTCCGGCCGGACGACGGCGCGGCACCGGGCGAACCGGACGAACTCATCCCGACCTCGTGACCCGAGGACGCGCCGGCCCCCGTACCGGGCCGGCGCGTCACCTCGGCTCAGCCCTCGGGGCGGTTCAGCAGGCCCACCGCGACCGTGTGCACCGCGTCCAGCGCGGCCGGGTCGGCCAGCGGCGCGGTGCCGCCGGTGACCGCGTACCACTCGTCGGCGTCCTTGTACTGCACCCGCAGCGTCACCCGGCCGTCGGCGTGCTCGGTCCGCAACGTCAACTCGCCGGTCACCACGCCGACCTCGTCGGTCATCACCCCGCCCGGACCGGCGGTGATGTCGGTGGCGCGCGACGCCGGACCGGCCGGCGCGCCCGCCGCGCCCGGCGCCGCGTCGGCGGACATTCCCGCGCCGGAGACGTCGGCGGGCGCCGGCTGCCGGCCGTCCGCGGTCATCCCCGCCGAGGCCGGACCGGCCGGGGTCGGGTCACCGCCGGCCGCCGTGGCGTCCCCGGCGGCGGCGTCCGGCGTCGGGTCCGGGGCCGGTGCGCCACCCGCCCCAGTCACGGCTTGCTCGCCCATGTGCAGCCCTCCAGCATGTCGGTGAGGGCGGCCTTCTCGGCGCTCGTCACCGTCAGCCGCCAGTAGTGCTTGACCGTCACCCAGTCCGCCGCGTACTGACACCAGTACGACCGGTTCGCCGGCTTCCACTGGGACGGGTCCTGGTCACCCTTTGCCCGGTTGGAGCTCGCGGAAACCGCGATGAGCTGTGGGCGGGTCAGGTCGTTGGCATAGTCGCCCCGCTTCGAGTCGTCCCACTCGTCCGCGCCGGAGCGCCAGGCGTTCGCCAGCGGCACGGTGTGATCGATGTCCACGTCCGACGGGTCGGTCAGCACCACCCCGTCGTACACGCTCTCCCAACGCCCGCCGACCACGTTGCAGCCGGAGAGCTTGATGCCCTCGCCGTCCTTCTGGAGGACGCTGTCCCGCACGTCACAGTTCTTGCCGGTGTCCCGCCAGTGCGGGAACCGGGAGCGGCTGTAACCCTTCATCGACCCGGCAGTGGCCACGGTCAGCTCGCCGAGCTGCTGGTTCACGTTCCCCGAGGCACTCGGCGGCGCGTCCGGCTCGATGACCGCGGGGTCACAGCCGGCCGCGCCGAGGGCGAGCACCGCGCTGACCGCGGCGGTCAACCCGGCTCGAACTCCTGATCTCGTACGCACAGACGACACCTCTCCAGCTTGCGTGCTCCGGGCGAGTCCGCACAGTACCCGGCGGCGGTTTCTGTGATTCGTGGCGTCGGCGCGGCAACCCGGGCAGAGTGGACAACCGTGATCTCTCCCGCTCCCGCGCTGCGTACCGGCTCCGCCGCCGGACGCGGCACGCTGCTCGCCGCGATCCTCGCCTCCGGCATGGTCTTCCTGGACAGCACCGTGGTCAACGTCGCACTGCCGCGACTCGGCGCGGAACTGGACGCCACCGTGTCCGGTCTGCAGTGGACCGTGAACGGATACCTGCTCATGTTGGCCGCGTTCGTGCTGCTCGGCGGCGCGCTCGGCGACCGGTTCGGCAGGCGACGGATCTTCCTGCTCGGGGTGGTCTGGTTCGCGGTCGCGTCGGTGCTCTGCGGACTGGCCCAGGACACCGGCTGGCTCATCGCCGCCCGGTTCCTCCAGGGCGCGGGCGGGGCGTTGCTCACTCCCGGCTCGCTCTCCGTGCTCCAGGCCAGCTTCCACCCGGACGACCGGGGGCGGGCGATCGGCACCTGGTCCGGCCTCTCCGGCGTGTCCACCGCGCTCGGGCCGCTCGTCGGCGGCTGGCTGATCGACACGTTCTCCTGGCGGTGGATCTTCTTCGTCAACCTGCCGCTGGCCGTGGGCGTGGTGCTCGCCGCGATGCGCTGGGTGCCGGAGAGCCGCGACGAGACGGTCTCGCGTACCGGCGGAGGGCACGGGTTCGACGTGACCGGCGCGTTGCTCGGCGCGCTGGCGCTCGGCGGCGTCACGTACGCGCTGATCGACGCCCCGGCGCAGGGCGCCTCCCCGGCGGTGCTCGCCGCGGCGGTGGTCGGGGTGGCCGCCGTGGCGGTCTTCGTGTTCGTCGAACGGCGACGCGGCGACACCGCGATGCTGCCCACCGCGCTGTTCGGCAGCCGGCTCTTCTCCGTGCTCAACGTGTTCACCGTGGTGGTGTACGCGGCGCTCGGCGGGTTCACCTTCTTCCTCGCCGTCTACCTGCAGAACGTGGTCGGCTGGTCGGCACTGCTCACCGGCCTGGCCACGGTGCCGATGACGGTGCTGCTGCTCGTCGGCTCGCCGCGCGCCGGCGCGCTCTCCGCCCGGATCGGGCCCCGGCTGCCGCTGACCGTCGGCCCGGTCGTCGCCGCGGCGGGCCTGTTGTTGCTGCGCCGGGTCGGCCCGGGTGCGTCCTACTGGACGGACGTGCTGCCCGGCGTGGTGCTGTTCGGCGCCGGGCTGACCCTCGTCGTCGCGCCGCTGACCACGTCGGTGCTCGGCGCCGTGTCGGACCGGTTCGCCGGGGTGGCGAGCGGCTTCAACAACGCCGCCTCCCGGGCCGGCGGCCTGCTCGCGGTGGCGGCGCTGCCGCTGCTGGTCGGGCTCTCGGGCACCGGATACGAGCAGAAGGGCGCGCTGGCGCACGCCTACCGGGGCGCGATGGCGTGGTGCGCCGGCCTGCTGCTCGCCGGCGCGCTGCTGGCCGTCGTGCTCATCCACCGCCCCCGGAAGCAAGGAGGGGGCCCTTCTTAACGCATTCGGTAGAGGCGGGGCCCCCTATTAACACCGCAGGGCTCGCGCCGAGGGTGCATGTTAAGCGGGGCCCCTTCCTATGCAAAAAGCGTTAAGAAGGGGCCCCGCCTTACATCTCAGGCGCGGGTGCGGTTTACCGCGCTCGTTACCGCCTTGACCGAGGCGGTGACGATGTTGGCGTCCACCCCGACGCCCCACACCGTCCGGCCGTCCACCTCGCACTCCACGTACGCGGCTGCCTGCGCGTCCCCGCCGGAGGAGAGCGCGTGCTCATGGTAATCGAGCACCCGTACCGTCACGCCCAGCGACTGGAGCGCGTTGACGTACGCGTCGATCGGACCGTTGCCGACCGAGGTGAGCGACTGGACCTCGCCGCCGAAGCCGACCCGGGCGTCGATCTCGACCTTGCCGTCGACGGTGCCGATGGTGTAGCCGGCCAGCGTGACCGCCGGGTCGACCTGGTGGTCGACCAGGTAGTTGCGGGCGAAGATCTCCCACATGGTGCCCGGGTCGACCTCGCCGCCGTCGTGGTCGGTGACGCCCTGCACCACGCCGGAGAACTCGATCTGGAGGCGGCGCGGCAGGTCGAGCTGGTGCTCGGACTTCATGATGTACGCGACGCCGCCCTTGCCGGACTGCGAGTTGACCCGGATGACGGCCTCGTAGGTGCGGCCCAGGTCCTTCGGGTCGATCGGCAGGTAGGGCACGGCCCAGGTGAACTCGTCGACCGGCACACCGGCCGCCGTCGCGTCGGCGTGCAGCGCGGCGAAGCCCTTGTTGATGGCGTCCTGGTGGGAGCCGGAGAATGCGGTGTAGACCAGGTCGCCGGCGTACGGGTGGCGTTCGTGCACCGGCAGTTGGTTGCAGTATTCGACCGCGCGCCGGATCTCGTCGATGTTCGAGAAGTCGATCATCGGGTCGATGCCCTGGGAGAACAGGTTCAGGCCCAGCGTGACCAGGTCGACGTTGCCGGTGCGCTCGCCGTTGCCGAACAGGCAGCCCTCGATCCGGTCGGCGCCGGCGAGCAGGCCCAGCTCGGCGGCGGCCACGCCGGTGCCCCGGTCGTTGTGCGGGTGCAGGCTCAGCGCCAGGCTGTCCCGCCGGGGCAGGTGCCGGTGCATCCACTCGATCGAGTCGGCGTAGACGTTCGGCGTGGCCATCTCGACCGTCGCCGGCAGGTTGACGATCAGTTTCCGGTCCGGGGTGGGGTCGACCACCTCGATCACCGCCGCGCAGACCTCCAGCGCGTAGTCCAGCTCCGTGCCGGTGTAGGACTCCGGCGAGTACTCGTAGTGGATGTCGGTGTCCGGGGTGTGGATCTCCGCGTACTTCTGGCAGAGCCGGGCGCCCTGGGTGGCGATGTCGGTGATGCCGTCGCGGTCCAGGCCGAAGACGACCCGGCGCTGGAGCGTGGAGGTCGAGTTGTAGAAGTGCACGATGGCCCGGCGGGCGCCGCGCAGCGACTCGAAGGTCCGCTCGATCAGGTGCTCCCGGCACTGGGTCAGCACCTGGATGGTGACGTCCTCCGGGATCAGGTCCTGCTCGATCAGTTGCCGGACGAAGTCGTAGTCGGTCTGGCTGGCCGACGGGAAGCCGACCTCGATCTCCTTGTAGCCCATCTGTACGAGCAGGTGGAACATCCGGCGCTTGCGCTCGGGGGACATCGGGTCGATCAGCGCCTGGTTGCCGTCGCGGAGGTCGACGGCGCACCAGCGGGGCGCGGCCTCGACGCGACGGGTCGGCCAGGCACGATCCGGCAGCTCGACCTGGAACTGCTTGTCGTACGGGAGGTAACGGTGGACCGGCATCCGGCTGGGACGCTGCCGGGCGAACGGATCGGTGTCGGTGACAGGTTGAGCCATCTCGGATTGCTCCCTGGAAACATGTGGCGTCAGCAGATCGGAAGGTGTCGGCGATGTGCCGGGCGACGGTGCACGGCGGTGCCGAGGAGAGGTTCGGATTGCTGGACGGCGCGGTTCAACTCCGCGACGAGGTGCCGGCCGGTCAGGCCCCGTCGCGGCAGCCAAGGAGAAGATAGGCCCGCCACATGTCAGGGTCACCCTACGTGGTGGGACGGGCGGTGGGAAGGCCGGTCCGGACTATGGGACCGGAGTCACCGTACGGGTGGACTCCGGCATCTCGCCCAGCCGGGGCGTCCGCTCGGCCCGGGCCACCGCCGGCACGATCGCCAGCCCGACCAGCACGAAGATCCCCGCCGCCGGGTACCAGCCCCAGCCGCCGGTGGTCACGCCGAGCGCGGTCAGCCCCGCCGGGGCGATCAGGAACTGGAGCTGCGAGCCGAGCCCGAACGCGCCCACGTACGCGCCGCGCTGGGCGGCCGGCGGCAGCGTCGCGGTGAGCCCCCAGGTGCCCGCCGACTCGATCAGCTCGGCCAGGATGAGCAGTGTCGCGGCGGCCACCAGCGCCACCACCGTCAGCCAGCCCCGGGTCTGTGCCGAGATCGGCAGGACCACGCAGAACAGGGCGATCAGCAGCGCGCCCCGGCGGGATGCCCGGGCCGCGCCCGGCGCGGTGTCCGCGCCCCGGCTGGCCCGCACCTGGAGCAGCACGATCAGGACCGTGTTGAGCAGCACCAGCGCCGCGATGATCGTCTTCGGCGCGTCGGTGTGGGTGAGGATCCACAACGGCATCACCGTCAGGTAGAGCGTCTGGTGCGCGGTGAGCAGTCCGGACAGCAGCGAGACGGTCATGAACGGGTGGTCCCGCAGCACCGCCAACCGGCTCATCGGCTCGGTCGGCCGGGTCACCTCCGGCAGCCGGGGGAGCCGGTTCACGAAGACGGCGGTCACCACGAAGACCGTGGCGATGAAGAAGACCATGCCCCGGTACGCCCAGATCGTGTCGACGGCCAGCACCAGGCCGCTGATCAGCGCGCCGAGCCCGAAGCCGACGTTGAGCGAGGACCGCTGGTAGGCCATCGCGGTCACCCGTTCCTCCGGGCGCAGCACGTTGATCGAGTAGACCTGGCGCGCGGTGTTCGCGGCGGCGCCCACCACGGCCAGCGCGAGCACCACGGCGAGGAACCCGGTGAAGCCGCCGACGAACGGGTACGTCGCGAACAGCGCCGCGTCGAGCAGCAGACCGACGATCCAGACCCGCTGCGGGCCGTACCGGTCGGTGAGACCGCCCAGCGGGACGGTGCCGAGCAGCGACGCCCCGGCGGCCAGCGAGAGGCCGAGACCCACCTGGGCCGGGCTCAGCCCCAGCGCCCGGGTGAAGAAGACCGCGCTGCCGGCCTGGAACAGGCCGTGGCCGACGGCGTTCACCATGGCCTGCACGGCCAGCGCGCGGGTCAGCCCGGCCGGCGGTACGACGTGTCGAACGGCGGTGCGAATGCTCTCTCTGGCCCCCATGACCGGTGAGCAAACCGTGCCCCCCATGCCCGGGTCGAGCGTTTTAGGCTGGGCCGAATCCTGGCGGCGGGGGTGCGGGTGTCCGAGTTGCGGTTCAGCCTGGCCGACGTGGCGGGCGTGCGGTTCGCCGTGTCGCCGGCCAACGAGACCGTGATGAGCATGTGGGCGCTGGCCGACCCGGTCCGCTACGCGGTGCACCTGCCCTGGATCGACCGGGCCCGGGTGACGCTGCGCCGCCCGGAGGTGGCCGTGCGGGTCCGTCCGCTGGTGGAGCTGACCCGGCCGCGTCGCTGGCTGCCGGACTTCCTCACCCCGGCGGCCCGGCCGGCCGTAGGGATGGCCGAGCAGCTCGACCAGATCGCCGCGACGCCGCCGGAGGTGGTGGTCCAGGACCTGCTGGCGACCACCCCGCGCCGGCCGCTGAGCCCGTTCGGGCAGGCGCTGCTGGCCGATCCCCGGGGGCTGCTGCCGCAGCTCGTCGAGGCCGTGCGGGTCTGGCACGACGAGGCGATCGCCGCGGACTGGCCCCGGATGCGGGCGCTGCTCGATGCCGACGTGGCCCACCGGGCCGCGCAGCTCGCCGAGGGTGGCGCGGGTCGGTTGTTCGAACAGCTCCACCCGAGCCTGCGCTGGCTCGGTGACCGGGTGGTCAGTGACGACCCGTTCGAGCGCGACTTCGACCTGCGCGGGCGGGGGCTGGCGTTGAACCCGGGCGTGTTCACCGACCGGCGGGTGTTGTGGAACCTGCTGGAGGATTCGCTCCCCGCCGGGGCGTACCCGGTCCGGGCGGTCGGGACGCTCTGGGAGCGGGCCCCGACGGCGCCCGGCGACCCGCTGGCCCGGGTGGTCGGGGCCGGCCGGGCCGCGCTGCTGCACCTGCTGGACTCGGCGGTGACCACGACCGACCTGGCCCGGCTCACCGGGATGTCGGCCGGGAACGTCTCCCAGCACCTCACCGCGTTGCACGCGGCCGGGCTGGTCGCCCGGTCGCGTTCCGGGCGGCACGTGCTCTACCGCAACACCGACGTCGGCGCCGCCCTGCTCCGGGCCGCCCGCGGCACCTGACCCGGCTGCGCCGGCTGGCGACGCTCAGTGCAGGAGCAGGGCGGGCAGGGGCCGGCGGAGGCGGAGCGCGGTCTCCCGGGCGTACAGGTCCGGCGGGAGCGTGGCAGGGTCGCCGAGCCGGCCGACCGCGGCCACCGCCAGCGGCCGGACGTCGTCGGGCAGGTCCAGTTCGGTGGCGAGGCGGGCGCGGTCGAGGCGGGTGAGCTGGCGTACGTGCAGGCCGAGCGCGGTGGCCTGGACGGTGAGGTGGGCGACCGCCTGGCCCAGGTCGTACGCGGTCCGTTCCGGTTCGCCGCCGGCGTGTGCGGCGAGCAGCAGTGCGGCGGCGTGCCGCGCCCATCCCTGGTCGGCTTCGGGCAGGCCGACCAGGATCCGCTTCCAGGTCTCGTCCTGCCGGTGTCCGAGCGCGAACCGCCACGGCTGGGCGTTCCCGGTCGAGGGTGCCCAGCGGGCCGCCTCCAGCAGGCTGGCCACCTCGTCGGCGGTCAGTTCCGTGTCGGGGTCGAACGCGCGGGGACTCCAGCGGAAGGCGAGCAGCGGGGTCAGGTCGGTCATCGCCATATCGTCCGCGATGACCGTTTTATGACCGGAGGCCGGGTGAGGATAATGTGGTCAAGGACACCCGTAACGGACAAACCGCTACGACGGTTCGGGCGTGGGTCCGGCCCGATCCACCGGCTCACCCTCGGTCACCGCGCCCGCCAGGTCGATCGTCGCCGGCGCCGGGCCCGGCTCGCCGGTCAGGGTGAGCGCGCCGAACGTGGCCCGGACCGCCACCGGGGTGCCGTCGTCGGCGAAGCAGTAGACGCCCACGTCCAGCGGCGCGTTGAGCGAGGCCGAGGTGGAGTCGACCGTGTAGCACCGACCGCTGTCGACGCCGGACGGCGGCGTGACGGGCGAGACGACGAGCGGCGCGCGCCGGTCGGTGAGCACCTCCAGCCAGTCGGTGAACGGGTGCTGCACCCGCGGGTCCAACCGGCGTGGCAGCGCGTCGTCGGCGTCGCCGAGGCGTACGCAGCCGGCCGGCCGCGTCCACCCGGCCGAGGGCAACGCGCACTGGAACAGGCCGTCCGAGGTGCCGGCGAGCGAGACGTCCACCGTGCCGTTCCGCCCCCAACCGGGCACGTCGACCCGCCAGCTTCCGTCGTTCGCGCTTGTCACCGCGACCGGCCGGGAGGCACCGTCGGGCGGCGCGAAGGCGTACGTGGCGGTGAGGTGCCGGTCCTGGGCGGCGGCGGCCAGCCCGGCCAGTTCGTCGCGGGCGGCGTCGACCTGCACCGACACCGGATCGGGGGCACCGGTCGGGGTCGCCTCCCGCGGCTCGGCGACGCAGGCGGCCAGCAGCGCCGGCAGGGTGAGCGCGAGCAGGCCGGCCAGCCGGCGGGCCGCGCGTCGGTGAGCGTGCACCAGGCCATTCTGCGCGCCGCGACCGTCCGGGTCAGCCCACCGTACGGCTGTACCGTTTGCGGCCCGTGTGGCCTCCGAGGCTGGTGAGCCGCCCCACGCCGAGGCCGGATGGTGGGATCACCCGACCCGGCGGCGTGACCCGCCCGATACCCTGAAGAGGTCTGACACGCGCCGCCGGACCGAGAGACCCGGCGGCGTCGGCACGCTCAGGGCCGTCACTGGAGGGGAGCGCACCGTCGTGGCACTCGTGGTGCAGAAGTACGGCGGGTCCTCCGTCGCCAACGCCGAGCGGATCAAGCGGGTGGCCGAGCGCATCGTGGCGGCCCGCAAGGCGGGTGACGACGTTGTCGTGGTGGTCTCCGCCATGGGCGACACCACCGACGAGTTGCTCGACCTGGCCAACCAGGTCAGCCCGCTGCCGCCGGGCCGCGAGTTGGACATGCTGCTCACCGCCGGGGAGCGGATCTCCATGGCGCTGCTCGCCATGGCCATCCACAACCTGGGGTACGAAGCCCGCTCGTTCACCGGCTCGCAGGCCGGCGTGATCACCACCTCGGTGCACGGCCGGGCCCGGATCATCGACGTGACGCCGGGGCGGCTCAAGGGGGCGCTGGACGAGGGCGCGGTGGTCATCGTCGCCGGTTTCCAGGGCGTCTCGCAGGACACCAAGGACGTCACCACGCTCGGCCGGGGTGGCTCGGACACCACGGCGGTGGCGCTCGCCGCCGCGCTCCACGCGGATGTCTGCGAGATCTACACCGACGTGGACGGCATCTTCACCGCCGACCCGCGGATCGTGCCGAACGCCCGGCACATCGAGCGGATCACCTACGAGGAGACGCTGGAGTTGGCCGCCTGCGGTGCGAAGGTGCTGCACCTGCGCAGCGTGGAGTACGCCCGGCGCGCAGGGTTGCCGATCCACGTCCGTTCGTCATACTCGACCAACACCGGCACGATGGTCACCGGATCGATGGAGGACCTTCCCGTGGAACAGGCACTGATCACCGGCGTCGCCCACGACCGCAGCGAGGCGAAGATCACCATCGTCGGGGTGCCCGACGAGCCGGGCGCCGCCGCGCGGATCTTCGACACCGTGGCCGGTGCCGAGATCAACATCGACATGATCGTGCAGAACGTGTCCACCGAGGGCACCGGTCGCACCGACATCTCGTTCACGCTGCCCAAGGCCGACGGCCCGACCGCGATGGCCGCGCTCAGCAAGATCCAGGAGCCGGTCAAGTTCAAGGGCCTGCTCTACGACGACCACGTCGGCAAGGTCTCGCTGATCGGCGCCGGAATGCGGTCGCACCCGGGCGTCGCCGCCGGTTTCTTCGCCGCGCTCGGCACCGCCGGCGTGAACATCGAAATGATCTCCACCTCGGAGATCCGGGTCTCCGTGGTCTGCCGGGACACCGACCTGGACAAGGCGGTCAAGGCCATCCACGACGCCTTCGAGCTGGGTGGTGACACCGAGGCCGTCGTCTACGCCGGCACCGGGCGGTAACGCCGATGGCGTCGCTGCCCACCCTCGCCGTGGTCGGGGCGACAGGTGCCGTCGGCACCGTGATGTGCCAGATCCTCTCGTCCCGGCGCAACGTGTGGGGCGAGATCCGGCTGCTCGCCTCGGAGCGCTCGGCCGGCCGGCGGGTGCCGTGCCGGGGTGAGGAACTGACCGTGCGGGCCCTCACCGCGGAGGCGTTCGACGGCGTCGACGTGGCGATGTTCGACGTGCCCGACGGCGTCTCGGCCGAGTGGGCGCCGGTCGCGGTGGCCCGTGGCGCGGTGGTGGTGGACAACTCGGGCGCGTTCCGGATGGAGCGGGACGTGCCGCTCGTGGTCCCGGAGATCAACCCCGAGCAGATTCACGACCGGCCCCGCGGCATCGTCGCCAACGCCAACTGCACCACCCTGGCGATGATCGTGGCGATCGCCCCGCTGCACCGGGAGTACGGCCTGCGCGAGCTGGTCCTCGCCTCCTACCAGGCGGCCTCCGGGGCGGGGCAGGCCGGGGCGGACGCGCTGCACCTCCAGCTCGGCAAGGTCGCCGGGGACCGGGGGCTGGGCTCCCGCGCCGGTGACGTGCGCCAGGCCGTCGGCGACGAGTTGGGCCCGTTCCCGGCCCCGCTGGCGCTCAACGTGGTGCCCTGGACAGGTTCGCTCGGAGACGGCGGCTGGTCCACCGAGGAGCTGAAACTGCGCAACGAGTCGCGCAAGATCCTCGGTCTGCCCGACCTGAAGGTCTCCGCCACCTGCGTACGGGTGCCGGTGGTGACCGGACACTCGGTCGCCGTGCACGCGGTCTTCGCCACCGAGGTGGACGCCGAGGGCGCCCGCCAGGCGCTGCGCAACGCGCCGGGCGTGATCCTGGTCGACGACCCCGCCGCCGGTGAGTTCCCGATGCCGATCGACGCGGTCGGCACCGACCCGTCCTGGGTCGGCCGGATCCGCCGCGCGGTGGACGACCCCCGCGCCCTCGACCTCTTCGTGACCGGCGACAACCTCCGCAAGGGCGCCGCGCTGAACACCGCCCAGATAGCCGAACTCCTGGCCAAGGACCTGACCCACTGACCCGATCGTTGATCATGAAGTTATCACCACGACACGCCGGGCGGGGTGACAACAACTTCATGATCAACGGGTGGGGTCAGGCGGCGGAGAGGTGGACGCCGTCCCGGCCGTGGCGCTTGACCGCGTAGAGGGCCTGGTCGGCGCGGTGGAGGGTGCGCTCGGGGGGTTCGCCCTGGCGGGGCAGCGCGACGCCGACGCTTATCGTCCGGCCGGCGCGGCGGGCCGCGTCGGTGAGCCGCTCGGCGATCCCGACCGCCTCCTGCGGGTGGCTCACCTCGATCACCGCGACGAACTCGTCGCCGCCGGTCCGGTACAGCTCGTCGCCCTGCCGCAGCGCGCCCTCAAGCGCCCGGGCCAGCCCCACCAGCAGCCGGTCGCCGGCCTGGTGGCCGTACGTGTCGTTGACGTCCTTGAACCCGTCCACGTCGATCGCCAGCAGGGCGGTACGCCCCGGCGTGACGCTGGCGATCCGCCGCCCGAACGGCCCGGTGTGCCGGAGCCCGGTGAGCGGGTCGGAACTGGCCTGCTCGCGTAGCCGTGCCAGGGTGTGCAGCCGGTCGAGGCAGGTCCACGCCTGCCCGGCCAGCAGCTCGATCAGGTTGACCGTGGTCGGGTCCGGCCGCAGCGACCGTTCGTCGGCGACCAGCAGCACCCCACCCGCGGACGGCGCGCCGACCGGCACCGCCACCAGCGTGGACGCGCCGGCCCGGGTCAGCGGCAGGTATTCCTCGGTCGGCGGGTGCCCCGCCTCGCCAAGCGTGTACGCCGAGCCGTACCGGTGCGCGCGCTCGATCATCTTTTCCAGCGTGGCCGGACCGGCCTCGGCCAGCTCGGCCCGGATCCGGGTCTCCAACTCGCCGGGGATGTCGGTGGCCGCGCCCAGCCGGGGCCCACGGCGGCCGGTGAGCACCAGCACGGCGGCGGAGAGCGCGGACACGTCCCGGGCCGCGGCGATCGCGGCGGCCATCAGGTCCCAGTCGGTCGGGGCGGCGGTGAACGCGGCGGCGTGCCGGAGCAGTTTCTCGCTGCGGCTCTCGGCCGGCGGCCCGCCGAGCGCCGCGATCCGGGCGCCGAGCCGGTCGGCCAGCCGTTCGGCGGTCGCCCGCCACGGCGCGAGCGTGACCGGGCCACTCCACTGGAGGTCGAGCACGCCGATCGGGTCGCCGGCCGGGTCGCGTACCGGCACGCAGAGTTCGGCGGTGACGTCCGGGCGGACCGGGAGGTAGTCGGGATCGGCGGCGACGTCGGGAACGGTGGCGGTCTCGCCGGAGGTGTAGACCCGCCGCACCACCGACGGTTCGGGCCGGCGCCGGGCCGGGGCCGCGCCGTCGGCCGTCGCCGGCACGTGCGAGAAGACCTGCCAGGCGCCGGTGGCGGCGACGCACCGGAGGCGGTCGTGGACGCGGAGCAGGACGGTGGCGGTCGCCGGGGTGTGCCGGGCGAGCGCGGCCACGGTCCACTGGCACGCCTCGGGCACGGTCGACGCCGTGGGGAGGCGTGCCGTGACGTCGCGGAGGACTCGCTCGTGATCCACGTCGTTCCTGCTGGGAGGGGGGATGGTCACGATCAAATGTACTCATCTCCGGGTGCCGTCGACCTTCGTACACATGTGCTATCCACAGCCTGTGGACGGCCTGTGGGTACGGTGGATATCCCGGGTCCGAGGAGGCGCCGATGCGCAGCGATCCGCGTCGGCCACCCGGCCGGGCGCGCCCGCTGGTGCGGGACGTGCCGCTGCTCTGGTACGTCGCGTACGGCTCCAACCTGCACGCGGCGCGGCTCGACTGGTATCTGCGTGGCGGGCGGCCACCGGGCGGGCTGCGCACGTACCCGGGTTGTCGGGACTGCCGGCCGCCGCGGCGGACGGTGCCGGCGGTGATTCCCGGCGGGGTCTACTTCGCCGGCGAGTCCCGGGCCTGGACCGGCGGCATGGCGTTCTACGACCCGGAGCTGCCGGGCGGCGCGGCGGTCCGCGGCTACCTGGTGACGGTCGAGCAGTTCGCCGACATCGCCGCCCAGGAGATGTACCGGCCGCCCGGCGCGGACCTGGCCGGGATCCTCGCGGCCGTCGACACCGGCCGGGTCACGCTCGGTCCGGGACGCTACGAGACGCTGCTGCGGGTCGGCACCCGCGACGGCCTGCCGATGCTCACCTTCACCGCCGGCCACCGGGCGGTGGAGGTGCCCTGGACCCGACCGGCTCCGGTCTATGCCGGCATGCTGGCGCGCGGGCTGCGGGAGGCGCACGGCTGGGACGTCGCGCGGATCGTCGACTACCTGGCGGGCCGACCGGGCGTCGCCGGGCGGTGGACCCGGGCGGCGCTCCGCACGCTTGTCGCCGCCCAGGTCTCCGACCGGCCCTCCGGCGGCACGGTCGAGTTCGGACAGACCGCCACGAGTGCCGGACCGTCGGGTGTGATCGACCGTTCGGTTCGCGATGGATGGCCCGGCGGGAGTTTTTCCGGGGAGGAAGGTTGCCAGGGCAAGGTTTTCCGCGTGACATGAGCGTCGACGCCGGCTCCCCGGTCCCTGGGAGCCGGCGTCCTCCCGGCTCCGCGTCGCGCGCCCGCGTGCCGCGACAATTTCACCCGACCGTCATGTCGGACTCGTCGGGCAGACCGGCACCTGTTGTCCGGCCCGTCCAGGATTCCTCACGCCACCAGGTCGACCTGCGGCCCGGTGGATGAGAAGCTACCCCGGGCGGGGCGGCGTTCCCCCGATCGCCGCGTCCGCGATCGACCCCTGTCACGGCACGGATCAGGGCCGCCGGGCGAACCATCGTCCGGCCGCCACGCGCCGGTATCTCACGAGGAGTTCCATGTCCGTCCCCGGGATGCGCCGCCGGGCCGCCGTCGGCCTGGCCGCACTCGCCGCGACCGCGTTCACCGCGGTCGCCGTCCACCCCGACCAGGCCGAGGCCCACTCGAAGCCGGTCGACGTCCAACTGCTCGCGATCAACGACTTCCACGGCAACCTGGAGCCGCCGACCGGGTCCAGCGGCACCATCGACGGGCAGTCCGCCGGTGGCGCGGAATACCTGGCCAGCCACCTGAAGGCCATGCGTGCGGCGGCCAAGAAGCAGGGCAAGGGCACGGTCACGGTCGCCGCGGGCGACCTGATCGGCGCCTCGCCGCTGCTCTCCGCCGCCTTCCACGACGAGCCCACCATCGAGGAGATGAACCTCGCCGGGCTCGAGTTCGCAAGCGTCGGCAACCACGAGTTCGACGAGGGCGCCACCGAACTGCTGCGGATGCAGCGCGGCGGTTGCCACCCGGTGGACGGCTGCGCCGACGGCACCCCGTTCAAGGGCGCCAAGTTCAAGTACCTCTCCGCGAACGCGTTCAAGACCTCCACCGGCCTGCCGCTGATGCAGCCGTTCGGCATCAAGATCGTCAAGGGCGTGCCGATCGGCTTCATCGGGATGACCCTGGAGGGCACCCCGAACATCGTCAGCCAGCAGGGCGTCGCCGGGCTGCGGTTCACCGACGAGGCCGACACCGCCAACAGGTACGCCAAGATCCTGCGACTGCTCGGCGTCAAGAGCATCGTCGTGCTGCTGCACGAGGGCGGCGTGCAGAACGGCGGCGGCATCAACGACTGCACCGGGTTCAGCGGCCCGATCGTCGACATCGCCAACCGGATGGACCCGTCCATCGACGTGATCGTCAGCGGGCACACCCACGCCGCGTACAACTGCAACATCAACGGCAAGCTGGTCACCAGCGCCAGCTCGTTCGGCCGCCTGGTCACCGACATCAACCTGAAGATCGACCCGCGTACCCGGGACGTGGTGAGCGCGTCGGCGAACAACGTCGTGGTCACCCGCGACGTGGCCAAGGACCCGGCCTCGACCGAGCTGATCAGCCGGTACAAGACCGCGCTCGGCCCGGTCGCCGACCGGGTCGTCGGCGAGACCACCGAGGCGATCACCAAGACCCAGGAGAACCTCTACCAGACCGGGGTCGACGCCAACGGCAACCCGACCTACCAGACCGGTGAGTCGCCGCTGGGCAACCTCATCGCCGACTCCCAGCTCGCCGCCACCGACAACGAGCAGAACGCGGTCGCCGCGTTCATGAACCCCGGCGGCGTACGCGCCGACATCGACGCCGGCCCGGTCACCTACGCCGAGGCGTTCACCGTCCAACCGTTCGCCAACAACCTGGTGACGCTGGACCTGACCGGCGCGCAGCTCTACTGCCTGCTGGAGCAGCAGTTCACCGTGGCGCGGGTGCTCTACGCCTCGTCGAGCGTGCACTACGTCGTCGACGTCGACGGCACCACCGCGCCGGCCGGCACGCCGTGCGCCGGCACCCGGGTGGTCCGGGGCAGCCTCACCATCAACGGCACCCCGGTGACCGACACCGCCAGTTACCGGGTCACGGTGAACAACTTCCTCTCAGGTGGTGGCGACGGCTTCAGCGTGCTGCCCGGCGGCACCAACGCGGTGACCGGCCAGATCGACCTGGACGCCCTCACCGCGTACCTGACCGAGAAGTCGCCGGTGTCCGCGCCGGCGCTGGACCGGATCCAGACCACCGCGGAGGTCCCCGCCGCCTGACCCGCACCACCGACGGGCCCCGGAGCACAGCTCCGGGGCCCACTCCCGTCTCTCTCCCCCTCTCGCTCCCCGCCGTCCGCACCCACCCTCGGCGCGTTGATCAAGAGGTTTGCGTCGGGAACGCGCCGCGCGGCGACGCAAACTCCTTGATCAACGAGCAGGGAGGGGAGGGGAGCGGAGGGGTCTGCCATGCTGGGGCGGTGAGTGCGACGTGGCGTCATCTGCCTGCCCCGGCCCGCGAGATCGCCGCGAGCGCCACGGACGCGGTCGACGCGGCCCGGGCGCGCGACGCCGAGGCGTACCGGCCGGCCGTGGAACGCCTCGCCGCCGCCGACCGGGCCGGGCTGGTGCTCGGCGGCGTGGTCCGGCTGCTGCTGGAGGAGGGGCATCCGGACGGGCTGGACGGCGACGACGTCCGCCAGGTGCTGGAGCGTTGCGTCCGGTCGGCCGCAACGTGGTGGCCCGAGGTCGACCCGCACGTCCTGCTGGTGCTGCTGGCCGGCGCGCTCGGCGTCTACGACCCGGGCGACGACGAGAACCCGCCCGACCCGGGGGCCGTCGCCCGGCACGCCCCGCTGCTCGTGGCCGATTTGCTGGCGGTCACCGGGCGCCCGCTCGCCGACTACCTGACCGCGGCGTTCACCGAGGTCGCCCGCACCGAGCTGCACGACTGAGCATGCGTGCGGGCCGGCGGCGTCCGGTCAGGGCCTGCCGACGTCGGTCACGGGCTGGCGGCGTCGGTCACGGGCTGGCGGCGAGGAAGACGAACGCGGCCAGCAGCACCAGGTGCACGCCACCCTGGAGCACGGTGGCCCGCCCGGGCACCACGGTGAGCACGGAAGTCACCGCGGTCAGCGCCAGCAGCGTCATCTGGGTGCCGCCCAGGCCCAGCAGCAGCGGGCCGTCCAGCCAGATCGAGGCGATGGCGATCGCCGGGATGGTCAGGCCGATGCTCGCCATCGCCGAGCCGAGAGCGAGGTTGAGGCTGATCTGCACCCGGTCCCGCCGGGCCGCCCGGGCGGCGGCAAGCGTCTCCGGCGCCAGCACCAGCAGGGCGATGACCACGCCGACGAACGCCTGCGGCAGGTTGGCCGCCTGGACGGCGGTCTCGATCGCCGGGGAGACGGTCTTCGCGTCGCCGACCACCGCGACCAGCGCCACGACCAGCAACCCCAGGCTGACCAGGGCGGTACGCGTGGATGGCGGCTCGGCGTGCCCGTCGCCGTCCCGATCCTCGGCCAGGATGCTGCCCTCCTGGGTGACCGGGAGGAAGTAGTCCCGGTGCCGGCCGGTCTGCACCATGACGAACAGCAGGTAGAGCGCGAGCGACGCGACCGCCGCGAAGGCGAGCTGGGCCGGGGAGAACTCCGGTCCCGGTCGGCTGGTGGTGAACGTCGGCACCACCATGCTGAGCGTGGCGAGGGTGGCCACGGTGGCCAACGCGCCGCCGGTGCCCTCCGGGTTGAACACCGCCACCTGCCGGCGCAGCGCGCCGAGCAGCAGGGACAGGCCGAGAATGCCGTTACAGGTGATCATCACGGCGGCGAAGACGGTGTCCCTAGCCAGCGCCTGCGTCTTGTCCCCGCCGCTGATCATCAGGGTGACGATCAGACCGACCTCGATCACGGTGACCGCGACCGCCAGCACCAGTGAGCCGTACGGCTCACCCACCTTGTGCGCCACCACCTCCGCGTGGTGGACGGCCGCCAGGACGGCGACCGCGAGCAGGCCGGCGACCACGAAGATCAGCACGCCGGGCAGTTCCCGACCCCAGGTGAACACGAGCAGGAGCACCGCGACCACGGGTGCGACGGTGGTCCAATCGGTCAGGCGGGATCGGATCATGGCTGGCATGCGTCAACCTTGCCAGGCGGAGCGAACGACCGCCCAGAGCCGGGCGCACCGGCCGGCACGTCGTCGGGCCTGCCGACCCGCGTCGTATCACGCATTGCAAGCAGCATCGGCCCGAGCGGGGCATCTGCTCGGCACCGGAGACACCCATGGCGTTCCACTGGTGGGCTGGGTGAAGCTTGGGTGGAACGCCATGGGTGTCTAGAGGGCGCGGAGACATCCATGCTGTTCCACCCGTGGGCCGGGCGGAGCGTGAGTGGAACGCCATGGGTGTCTGCGGCGTGCGGATTCGTGGCCGGTTCGGCCGCCACGATCAGCGCCTCGTCGTCTTGGGCGAAGACTCTCGGTGCGTGCCGCTTGAGGTGGTAGGACCAGGCTTGAAACGGGTCGAGGCCCCTCCGTGGAGGGGCCTCGACCACTTCTACCTCTGTCGGGGTGGCCGGATTCGAACCGACGACCTCTTCGTCCCGAACGAAGCGCGCTACCAAGCTGCGCCACACCCCGAGGCGTGCCGACAAATAGTAGCCCACCCGCCTCCGGGATCAAATTCAGTACCCCCCGCCGGGCCGTGAGGCGAGGTCAGCGGGGGATCAGGGTCAGGATGCTCGCCTCCGGTGGGCAGGCGAAGCGGATCGGGGCCGTCGGGTGGGTGCCCAGGCCGGCGGAGACGTGCAGCCAGGAGTCCGAGCCGGGCCAGCGGTGCAGGCCGCGCGCCATCGAGCGGGGCAGCCCGCAGTTGGTCACCAGTGCGCCGTACCCGGGCACGCAGACCTGCCCGCCGTGGGTGTGCCCGGCGAGCAGCAGCCCGAAGCCGTCGGCGGTCATCCGGTCCAGCACGGCCGGCTCCGGCGAGTGGGCGAGCGCGATCGACAGCGCGCCGGGGTCGCTCACCGGCCCGGCCACTGCGTCGTAGTCGTCGCGTTCGATGTGGGGATCGTCCACTCCGACCAGCTCGATCTCCCGCCCGCCGGCTTTCAGCGTGGTGCGGGCGTTGTTCAGGTCGGCCCAACCCGCGCCGGTGAGGATGCCGCGCAGTTCCTCGTACGGCAGCGGCACGCCCTCGGTGTACCCGCGGTCGGGCAGGAAGTAGGTGAACGGGTTCTTCATGACCGGGCCGGTGTAGTCGTTGGAGCCGAACACGAACGCGCCGGGCAGGTCGAGCAGCGGCTGGAGGGCGCGCAGCACGCCGGGCACCGCCTCCGGGTCGGCCATGTTGTCGCCGGTGACCACCACCAGGTCGGGGTCGAGCGCGGCCAGCGAGGCCACCCAGTCCTGCTTGCGCCGCTGGTTGGGCATCATGTGCAGGTCCGACAGGTGGAGCACCCGCAGCGGCTCGGCGTCGGTCGGGAGCACCGGCACGTCGTACCGGCGGAGGGTGAACAGGTTGCGCTCGACGAGCGACGCGTATGCCAGGGTGGCCGTGCCGACGGCGGCGGTTCCGGCCGCGAGCCGGAATAGTGTGCGCTTTCGCATGGTGTTCAGGGTAGTTTGACCGTCCATGAGCACGCTGAAGGACCGTCTCACCACCGACATGCGCGCCGCCCTCAAGGCCCGCGACGAGCTGACCACCTCCACGCTGCGGATGGCCCTCGCGGCCGTCGGCAACGCCGAGGTCGCCGGCCGGGAAAAGCGCGAGCTCAGCGACGACGAGGTGCTCGCGGTGCTGACCAAGGAGGCGAAGAAGCGGCGCGAGGCGGCGACCGCCTTCGCCGACGCCGGGCGCGCCGAGCAGGCCGGCAAGGAGACCGCGGAGGGTGCGGTGCTGGAGCGCTACCTGCCGAAGCAGCTTCCCGACGACGAGTTGGCCGAGCTGGTGTCGGGGGCGCTCGCCGCGGGCGGCTTCACCGGCAAGTCGCAGATGGGCCCGGCCATGAAGGCGGCCCAGGCCGCGGTGGCGGGCCGGGCCGAGGGGGGCCGGGTGGCCGCCGAGGTACGCCGGCAGCTCGGCCTCTGAGGTTCGTCCGCACGAACGGAACGGGCGGGCACCCGCTTGGGGTGCCCGCCCGTTGTCGTCGCTTCCCGGTCAGCGGCGTCCAGGCCGCCCGTTGCCCGGGTTCGGGGGCGTGTCCGGCCCGCCGGAGTTACCCGGTTTCGGCGCGCCCTGGCCGGAGCTGACCTCGATCAGGACCACGCCGCCCTTGATGGTGCGCCCGTCCGGGCTGGTGCCGGCCGCGCTGCCCGCCGGGCACTCCGAGGGCACCCGGTTGCTGGAGACGACCGGCTCGAAGCCGGCGCCCTTGATCCGTGACTTGGCGGTGTCGACCGACTCGCACTTCACGCCGGGGATCGAGCGCTGGTCACCCATGACGATCTTGCCGCTCGGCGGGGTGAAGTTTTTCCGCTCCTTGCCCTTCATGGCGTCGCGCAGCGTCTCGTAGACGGCCGGGTTGATGCCGTTCTTCACGTCATGGCCCATTTTCTGGGTGGTCTGCGCCCAGTCCGGGTCGGCCATGATGCCGGCGACCGCGTACTGCTTGGTCATGGCGACCAGGGCGGAGGTCTTGTCGCCGTCGGTGGTGCCGGACTTGCCGGCCACCGGCGCCTTGACGATGCCGTGGACGTTGCCGGCGGTGGCGGAGGGGCCGCACTTCGAGGTGGAGGAGTGGTCACCGACCGGGCAGCGGGCGGCGTCCACGGCGGCGCGGGCCACCTCGGTGCTGACCCGCTGCTCGCAGTGCGGGTTGGCGATGTCGAGCTTGTCGCCGTCCGGCCCGCGGATCTCCTGCACCGGGATCGGCTCGCAGTATTTGCCGTCGGCGGCGAGCGTGGCGTAGGCGTTGGCGAGTTCCAGCGGCGTGGTCTGCGAGACGCCGAGGCTGAACGCGCCCCACTGGTGCGCGTCGGCCGCGAGCAGGGCGTCATTCGACGAGCGGAACGTGATGCCGAGCTTCTGCGCCGCCTTGACCACGTTCTCCGCGCCGACCCGCTGCTGGAGGTCGATGAAGAACGTGTTGACCGAGAAGCTGAAGCCGCTCCACATGTTGTGCATGCCGGCCATCGCCGGGTTGGCGTTCTTCGGGCAGTACTTGCTGGTGCCCGGGCAGGCGGCCGGTGAGTTGAACTTGACCGGGTAGTCCGACTTGAAGACCGGCTGGGCGTCGATCGGGTAGCTGAGCGGGTAGCCCTTCTCCAGCGCGGCCACCAACGTGAAGATCTTGAAGGTCGAGCCGGCCTGATAGCCGGAGATGCCCGGGCCGCCGGTGATCAACGGGTTCACCGTGTTGGGGTAGTTGCCCCGGATCTTCTTCTTGGCCTTCTTCGGCTCACTGGCGAGCTTGTTCTGCGGGTGCTTCGGGTCGTCGATCTTGAACTTGCGGTTCGTCGCCACGGCCCGGACCCGACCGGTGCCGGGCTCGATCACGGCCACCATCCGGGCCGCCTTGCTGCTCTCGCTCAGGTGGTTGCGGACGGCCTTGTCGGCGGCCTTCTGCGCCTGCACGTCCATGCTCGTGACGATGGTGTAGCCGCCGCTCTTCAGCCGCCGCTCACGGTCGTACGTGGTGCCGCCGAACGTCTCCTGCCCGAGCCACCAGCGGTAGAAGAAGTCGCAGAAGAAGCCCCAGGAGTTGGTGCTGGTCTGCACGCAGCCGTTCGGGGTGCGCTTGTCCTTCACCACCAGCTTGATCTTCTTGGCGGCGTCCGCCTCCGCCTGGGTGATCGCGCCGATCTGCACCATGTTCTGGATGACGTAGTCGCGCCGGCCGACCGCCTCCGGGTAGCCGGCCTTCGTGGTCGGGTCGAACGCGGTCGGCGCCTTCACCATGCCGGCGAGCATCGCCGACTCCTGGATGTCGAGCTTGCTCGGCGGCTTGCCGAAGTAGACCTGGCTGGCGGCGTAGATGCCGTACGCGCCGTTGCCGAATGCGGCGATGTTCAGGTAGCGCTCCAGGATCTCGTCCTTGGACAGCTCCTTGTCGACCTGGAGGGCGAGGCTCATCTCGCGCAGCTTCCGGGCGCTGGTGTCCTCGGTGGCGGCGACCACGTCGGCCGGGTGGGTCGCCGAGTAGGAGATGGCCAGCCGGACGTACTGCATGGTGAGCGTCGACGCGCCCTGCTGGGAGGAGCCGGAGGACTGGTTGTTGACGAACGCCCGGGCCACGCCGTTGAGGTCGACGCCGTTGTGCTTGTAGAACTCGTGGTCCTCCGCCGCGATGAGAGCCTTCTGCATGATCGGCGAGACGTCCTTGAGCTTGACGTCCTTGCGGTTCTCGTCGTACATGGTCGCCAGCGGCGTCTTGCCGTCGGAGGCGAGCAGATAGGTGATCTGCGGAGCGCGGGCCACCGTCAGCTCCTTGGGCAGCGCGCCGAATGTCTCGGCGCCCGCCTTGGCGGCAAGGCCGGACATCGCTACCGCAGGGAAGGCCGCCGCGGCGACCACCACGCCGGCCAGCAGGCCACAGATCAGCAGCGATGCGGCGTTGGTCAGCACATTGTGGTCACGTTTCCGCATCCAAGTCACCTCGACAGGGTACGCGAGCAGGGAACGGCCGGCGCACGGGGAACTTTCCCCATTTCCATCACGCGCCGGCCTCGTTGTGCTAAACGCACGAGCCCTGGTCCGGGGTTGCGTGAGATCCGCAGGAAGTCGTCGCCGATCTCGGGGAGCGGCGCGGCGTTTTTCCGTACCGGGGACGGGTAGTCGGCGGGCGAAGGCCCGGTAAGCCGGGAGTGTCCGGAATGATGGATTTGGCCGACAACGTTGCGTAATCATACGACTACCCAGCATGATGATGACGGCCGGACGACCGGGGGGAAGTCCGGGCCGCTCGCACGAGGTCGGTAGGTACTGCAAGGGGGGACGAGTACAGATGGGCATGATCACTGACTGGCCGTCACTGGCGGCGTGTCAGAACGGGGACCCGGACGCGTTGTTCGTACAGGGCGCCGAACAGAACGTGGCGAAGAGGATCTGCCGGAGCTGCCCAGTTCGGTACGAGTGCCTGGCCGACGCGCTCGACAACCGGATCGAGTTCGGGGTGTGGGGTGGCATGACCGAACGCGAACGCCGGGCGCTGTTGCGCCGGCACCCGCAGGTGACGAGCTGGCGCAAGATGTTCGAGGCGGCCATGAGGAAGAACGCCAAGGACAAGTCCGGCAAGGACAAGGTGCTGGTCACCACCGCCACCTGACCGTCGGGCGGTCGGCCGTTCACCGCCGGCTGATCGCCTCGCCGATCGTCCGCAGCCCGTCGACGTCGTGCACGTCGGCGGGCTGCGCCGGCACCGACACCGCAGGCACCGCCGGGAACGCCTCGGTGAACCGGGCCGCCACCCGCTGCTCGCGTACCGCCTGCTGGGCCAGCGCGGCGTGCGCGCGCAGCACCTCCGCGGCGCCCTCGTGCCCGCCGGAGGCCGCCAGCCGCTCCGCGGCGGCCAGGCTCCGCTCCGCGGACAGCCCCGCCGCCGCGGGCCGGTGCACCCGGTTGAGCACCAGCCCGGCCAGCGGCATCCGCTCGTCGCGTAGCCGGCCGGCGAAGTAGGCGGCCTCCCGGACCGCGTCCGGCTCCGGCGCCGCGACAAGCAGGAACGCGGTCTCCCCGGCCTGGAGGATCCGGTACGTCTGCTCGGCCCGTTGGCGGAACCCGCCGAACATCGAGTCGAGCGCGGCGACGAAGCCGGACAGGTCGGTGAGCAACTGCGCGCCGAGCACCTTCTGCACCACCTTCGAGAACATCCCGAAGCTCGCCGTGACCAGGCTGAACATGCTCCGCCCGCCACTGCGCGCCGGAGCCAGCAGCAGCCGTAGCATCCGGCCGTCGAGGAACCGGGACAGCCGGGCCGGCGCGTCGAGGAAGTCGAGCGCGGAGCGCGACGGCGGGGTGTCCACCACGATCAGGTCCCAGTCGCCGCGGGCGTGCAACTGGCCCAGCTTCTCCATCGCCATGTATTCCTGCGTGCCGGCGAAGGTGGAACTCATCGCCTGGTAGAAGGGGTTGGCGAAGATCTCCGCCGCCTTCGCCGGGTCGGTGTGCTGGAGCACCACGTCGTCGAACGTGCGCTTCATGTCGAGCATCATGGCGTGCAGCTCACCGCCACTGTCCTCGACGTCGATGCCCTTGACCTGGCGGGGCGTGTTGTCCAGCTCGGTCAGGCCGAGCGACTGCGCGAGCCGGCGGGCCGGGTCGATGGTGAGCACCACGGTCCGCCGGCCGTGCCGTTCGGCCGCCCGCAGCGCCAGCGCCGCGGCGGTGGTCGTCTTGCCCACACCGCCCGCCCCGCAACAGACCACGATCCGCACGCCCGGGTCGGCGAGGATCTGGTCGACGTCCAGCGGAGGCGCCGCGTCTTCGGAAGGCACCAATCGAGCGTATCGGTCCCGAGGGGCTCTCTGCTCCGTGCCGGCCGCAGGTGTGAGTCAATCCGCCCGGACGAGCGCCTCGGCGAGCGTCTCCAGCCCCGCCCGGTCGACCCCGTCGGGCAGCAGCGGCAGCTCGGTCAGGGGCAGCCCCAACTCCACCAGATCGCCCCGCAGCGAGTCCTCCAGGTCACGGCGTACCCGCTGGTCGCGGGCCTCCTCGGCGAGGCCCGCCACGGTCCGCGCGTCGGTGGGCAGGCCGGCGGCGGCCAACCCCCGCTTCAGCTCCGCCGCGCTGACCGCGCGACCGGCCGGGACCGGCGGGCGGACCGCGTTGACGATCACCCGGCCGACCGGGAAGCCCAACTGGGTCAGGTCGGCCACCGCGTCGAGCGTCTCCTGGACCGGCATCTCCTCCAGCAGCGTCACCACGTGCACCGAGGTCATCGGCGAGCGGAGCAGCGCGGAGACGCCCTCGCTCTGGGTCTTGATCGGGCCGACCTTGGCGAGCCGGGCGGTCTCCGCGGTGACGTTGAGGAAGCGGCCGATCCGCCCGGTCGGCGGCGCGTCCAGCACCACCGCGTCGTACGCCCGGCGCGACCCGCTGGTGCGGGTGGTGGCCTCCTTGACCTTGCCGGTGAGCAGCACGTCCCGCAGGCCCGGGGCGATCGTGGTGGCGAAGTCGATCGCACCGAGCTTGCGCAACGCCCGGCCGGCCGCGCCGAGCTTGTAGAACATGTCCAGGTATTCGAGGAGGGCCTCCTCGGCGTCGACCGCCAGGGCCCGCACCTCACCGCCGCCGGAGGCGTCGGTGAGGTGCCGTTCCTCGTAGGGCAGCGGGTCGGTGTCGAAGAGCTGGGCGATGCCCTGCCGCCCCTCCACCTCGACGAGCAGGGTGCGCCGGCCCCCGCCGGCCAGCCCGAGGGCCAGCGCGGCGGCGACGCTTGTCTTTCCCGTGCCGCCCTTGCCGGTCACCACGTGCAGGCGGCCCGGCCATCTGCCGGCGGACTCGGCCGACTGCTCACTCGCTGCCACCCGTCGAGCCTAACCAGCCGGCGGGATCAGGCGACCTCGCAGACCCACCAACCCGTCTTCCGCACCACGGTGAAGCGCAACTCCTGGTCGGCGACCTTCTCGTCGGCGGTGGTCATGGTGACCCGGGTGGAGACCGTGGCGCGGTCCCCGGTCTGGTTGTCCACGGTCGGGTTGGTCCAGCGGAAGCGCGGGTTCTGGTACTGCCCGGCGTACTTCTGCACCTCGGCGACCTTGGCGGCGATCCGGTCGTCGTCGCGGGCCGCGGAGCAGACGAACGTGGCCGCTTTCTCGGCGTCCTGTTCCTGGTAGACGGCCTTGAGGAAGCCGTCCACCGCGACCTGCGGCTCCTCCGCGCCCCGGCCGCCCTCGCTGTTGCGGAGGGCGAGGAACGCGGCCGTGCCGCCGCCGCCGCAGAGCAGGACCGCCGCGACCAGCACGATCGAGACGATCAGCAGGGACCGGCGCTTACGCGGGCCACCCCCCGGCGGGTACGGCGGTGGTGTGGCTGCGTGCGCCGGCTGGCCGGGACCGGCCGGCGGCGTGGCTCCGGCGGACACCGGTTGCGGGATCGGGTCGCCGGGCATGCCGGTGGCACCACCGGCGGGCGGTTGGGTCATCGGACTCCCCCGGGTTGCGGCGCGCCCGTCGCCGCCCCAGGCGACGGGCACGGGTCGAGGTGGTGGGCGAGCGACCGCGACCGCCCAGTCCGGAAGGGTAGCGGTCGGCGGGCCGCTTGCCAGCCCCGCCCGCGTGGCGGACCGGATGGGAAACCGCCGTCGCGTTCCGGACCAGCCTTGTGTCGCATATGTGACTTAATGTGATCAGATGTGCGCGCCCCGTTGTCGAAGCGGGCGGGTGCGCCCTACGTTCGTCGCGAAGCGGTGACCGGACCGGGGGAGGCCGAGCCGCATGGTGGTGTTGATGAGCAGGTATGACGCCCGGAGGCAGCGCATGCGCGACGCGGAGAACGTTCCCCGAGCCCAGTTTCCCCCCGGTGACCGGGCCGCGCGGCCCGGCGACGCCGACGGCCCGGGCGCGGGCACACCGTTCAACGAGCGCTCGTACCGTCCCGCGGCGGAGGTGGTCCGGACGCTGGTCCGGCCGGCCGTCCGAGGCCGGGACGAGGAGGAGCCCGGCTACGTCATCCACCTGCCGGTGCGGGTCCCCGACCTGGCGTCGGCCACCTCGCTCGCCGGCATCGTGGCCACCTCGCTGGGCTTCCTCGCCGAGTTGGACGCCGGCGAGACCACCGTCTCCACGGCGGACGACCAGAACAACAGGCACCGCGTCTTCTGTGACCTGCTGCTGACCGACCGCAGCCGCTGCCCGCAGCGCTACGAGCACGAGGGGCCCTGCGGCGAGCCGCCCGCGCCGGAGCAGCGTCCCGCGACTGGCTGAGGCCGCCGGACCGTAGGCTGTGCCTGACCGAAGTCCACGTCAGGCAAGGGAGCCTTCCGCCGATGCAGAAGTGGGAATACGCCACGGTCCCGCTGCTGGTCCACGCGACCAAGCAGATCCTCGACAACTGGGGTGAGGACGGCTGGGAGCTGGTCTCCGTGGTGCCCGGCCCGAACCCGGAGCAGCTCGTCGCGTACCTGAAGCGCCCGAAGGGCTGACCAGATGAGCAACGGACCCCACGCGAAGCTCGCCGAGCTCGGTCTCGAACTGCCCGAGGTCGTGCCGCCGGTGGCCAGCTACGTGCCGGCCGTCCAGTCCGGGCAGCACGTCTACGTCTCCGGTCAGCTCCCGATGGCCGAGGGCAAGTTGCTCGCCACCGGCAAGGTCGGCAACGGCGTCTCCGCCGAGCAGGCCAAGGACCTGGCGCAGCGGTGCGCGCTCAACGCGCTCGCCGCGGTCGACGCGCTGGTCGGGCTGGAGAACGTGGTCAAGGTCGTGAAGCTGACCGGCTTCGTGGCCAGCGCGTCCGGTTTCACCGGCCAGCCCGGAGTGATCAACGGCGCGTCCGACCTGCTCGGCGCGGTCTTCGGCGAGGCCGGCCGGCACGCCCGTAGTGCCGTCGGCGTGGCCGAGCTGCCGCTCGACGCCCCCGTCGAGGTGGAACTCATCGTCGAGGTCGGATAACGCGATCCTGTGGGTCCGCCCCCGGGCACAAGCCTCGAACGAGGACAAACCCGGGGGCCGGACCTGCAAGATCGCGGAGTGTGGCCGGCGGGGTCGTACGATCGCTGCCATGGGTGGGCGTGTGACGGGGGCCGCGGGAGCGCTGGCGGACGGGTTGCCGGCATGGGTGACGTTGCTCCGCGCGCCCAACCCCGGGCCGATGACGCTCGACGGGACGAACACCTGGGTGCTGCGGCCCACCCCCGACGCGCCGGCCGTGGTGGTCGATCCCGGTCCGGCCGACGAGGGGCACCTGGCCGCGATCGCGGCGCACGGGCCGGTCGGGCTCGTGCTGATCACACACGGGCACCCGGACCACACCGAGGGCGCGCCCCGGTGCAGCGAGCTGCTCGGCGGCGTGCCGGTGCTCGCCGCCGATCCAGCGCACACCATCGGTGGCACGCCGCTGACCGCCGCCACCCTGCCCGACCCGGGTCTCGGCATCCGGCTGCTGCCCACCCCCGGGCACACCGCCGACTCGGTCTGCCTCCTGGTCGAGCACGACGACCAGCCGGCGGTGCTGACCGGCGACACCATCCTCGGCCGGGGCACCACCGTGGTCGCCCACCCGGACGGGCACCTCGGTGACTACCTGTCGAGCCTGGAACTGCTCTCGGCGTACCGGGGGATTCCGGCGCTGCCGGGGCACGGCCCGGCGCTCGCCGACTGCGGCGCGGCGGCCGAGTCCTACCTGGCCCACCGGCGGGCCCGGCTCGACCAGGTGCGCGCCGCCGTGGCCGCCGGCGCGACCACCGCCGCCGAGGTGGTCGCCGTGGTCTACGCCGACGTGGACCGGTCGCTGTGGTGGGCCGCCGAATGGTCGGTCCGCGCCCAGCTCGAACACCTCGGGGTGGAACAGCCGTGACCTGCCCGGTGTGCGGGACCGTCGCCGTGCCCGGCGCGAAGTTCTGCCACAACTGCGGCGCGGCGCTGCCGGCCGCCGCCACGCTGCCGGCCGCCGAGCGTCGGGTGGTCACCGTGCTCTTCGGTGACCTCTCCGAGTTCACCTCCTGGTCGGAGGACCTCGACCCGGAGCGGGTCGGGGCGGTCACCGACCGGGTGCTGGCCGCCCTGGCCGGCGCGGTCAAGACGTTCGGTGGGCACGTCGACAAGCTCACCGGCGACGGGATCATGGCGGTCTTCGGCGCGCCTGTCGCGCACGAGGACGACGCCGAGCGGGCGGTGCGGGCGGCGTTGTCCATGCAGCGGGCCGTCCGCCGGGTGCTCGACGACGAGCGGGGCGGCGGCGCGCCGCTGGGCCTGCGGGTCGGGCTCAACACCGGGGACGTCATCGCCGGCATCCAGGCCGCGATCGAGTACACGGTCATCGGCGACACGGTGAACACCGCCGCGCGGCTCGCCGACGCCGCCGCCGTCGGCGCGATCTACGCCGGCGCGCGCACCTCCGCCGCGACCCGGCACGTCGCCTCCTGGCGGGCGCTGCGCCCGCTGCGGCTCAAGGGCAAGCGCGAGCCGGTCGAGGCGTACGAGCTGCTGGGCCTGCTGGACGCCCCGGGCACCCGGTCCGGTCTCGGCGACGAGGCGCCCTACGTGGGCCGGGAGACCGAGATCGGCCGGGTCGCCGGCCGGCTCGCCGAGGTGATCGACCGGGGCGAGCCGCGGGTGCTGCTGATGACCGCCGAGGCGGGCATCGGCAAGTCCCGGTTCGCCGCCGAGGTGGAGCGCCTCGCCGCCGGCTACGACGTCGGCGCCGGCCGCTACGCGGCGCACACCGGCGCCCGGGTGCTCTCGGTCCGCTGCGCCGCGTTCGGTGAGCGACGCCGGCTGGCGCCCCTGGCCGACCTGGTCCGCGCCGCGGTCGGCCTGCCCGGCGACCCGGCGACCGCGGTCACCCGGGCGGCCGTCGAGGAACGGCTGCGCCGGCTCGGCCAGCGTCTCGCCCGGCTCCCCGGCGACCCGCCGCAGATCGCCGTGGACCAGCTTCTGGCCCTGCTCGGGTACGCCGAACTGCCGCCCGCCGCGGACAGCGTCGAGTGGAACGCCGCCGCCCCGCCCGCGGACGCCGAGGCGGTGCCGAACGCGGTCGCCGACCTGCTCAACGCGCTCGCCGGCGAGGCGCCCATGGTGATCGTGGTGGACGACCTGCACGACGCCACCGCCGAGACGGTCAAGGCGCTCGCGCTTGCCCTCAACCGGCTGGCCGGGCCGGTGCTGGTGCTGCTGCTCGGCCGCCCCGAGCTGGTGCGGACCGCAGGCGTGCTGACCCGGCTCGCGGACGCCGAGGTGCACGCGCTGCCGCCGCTGCGCGGCGCGGACGCGGCCCGGCTGCTCACCAGCTATCTGGGCGGCGGCCGGCTGCCGCAGCCCGACGCGGACCGGCTCCTCGCCACCGCCCAGGGCAACCCGTTCTACCTGGCCGAACTGGTCACCCTGCTGATGGAGCGCGGTGCGCTGACCGCGGGCGCGGGGCGCGGCACGGACGTGGCCTGGCACCTGGCCCCCGGCTCGCTCGGCAGCCGGCTGCTCTCCCGGGACCTGGCCGCCGTCCTCGCCGCCCGCATCGACGCGCTGCCGCCGGACGCCCGCTCGGTGCTGCGCGACGCCGCGGTCGTCGGCGACACCGCCGTCGCCGGCGCGCTCGAGGCGCTGCGCGAGGAGCGGGTCGGGCGGGATGGACGGCCCGCCGCGGTGGCCGAGGTCGAGTGGGAACGGGCCGTCGAGGAGCTGCTGCAACGCCGGATGTTGCACCGCACGCGCACCGGCTTCGCGTTCGCCACGCCGCTGATGCGGGAGGCCGCGTACGCCGGGGTGAGCAAGGCCGAGCTGGCCGACCGGCACGCCGCACTGGCCCGCTGGGCCGCGCCGGAGAGCACGGACCCGGCCGGCGCCCCCGCGGGCGGGTTCACCGAGGCCGCCCGGGACGACTTCGTCGCCGCGCACGTCGAGCGGGCGAACGCGCTCGCCGATGCGGTCAAGCTCCGCCCGGACGCGCCGGCCCGGGCGGTCGCCGGCCTCGGCGTGGCCGCGCTGGGCCGGGCCGCCCGCCGGTCACTGCGCGTCGGGGAGCCGGCGCTCGCCGTCGAGTACGCCGAGCGCGCGGCCGAGCTGGCCCGGGGCGGACTTCCCCCGGCGGACCGGGTGGTGCACGCCCGGGCGCTGCTCCAGATCGGCCGTCCGGCCGACGCGCTCGCCTCGGCCGAGAAGATCGCCGCGAACGCCGGCGAAGCGGCCACCCGGGCCGCCGCGCTGCTGCTGGCCGGTCAGGCGCAGCAGACCCTGGGCGACGCCGAGCGGGCCGACCGCAGCTACACAGAGGCGTTGCAGGTGGCCACCGACGCCGGCCTGCCGACCCTGCGGGCCTCGGCGATGCGCCGGCTCGGCATGGCCGACTTCGTCGCCGGCCGGCTGGGGCAGGCGAGCAGCCGGCTGGCCGCCTCCTACCAGGTCAGCCTCGCCGCGAAGGACCCGCGCGGCCAGGCCTGGTCGTTGCAGAACCTGGCCTGGGTGACCACCACCCGGGGCGACTTCGCCGGCACCGACGCGGTGCTCGGCCGGGCCGCCCGGCTCTTCGCCGAGCTGAAGGACCCGTACGGGCGGGCCTGGTTGCGCGGCACCACCGCGTTCGCCCGGCTGCTCGCCGGTCGGCTGCGGGAGGCGTGCCGCCTGGCGAACGTGTTCCTGCCGTTCGGGGAGCGGGTCGGCGAGGCGTGGGCGGTGGGCACGCTGCGGGCGGTCGAGGCGTACGCCACCGCCGAGCTGGGCGACCTGGCCGAGGCGGACCGCGCGGCGCGGCGCGCGTACCGGGAGTTCGCGGCGGTGGGGGACGACTGGGGGCAGGGCTTCGCGCTCGTGGTGCGCGGCGTGGTGGCGCGTGGGCTGGGCGAGCCGGAGCACGCCGCCGACCTGTTCGGCGAGGCGCTCGGGTACGCCGACCGCACCACCCACCCGCTGCTCACCGGGATGGCCGGCACGCTGCGCGGCTTCGTCGCGCTGGACATGGGTGACTGCGAGACCGCCGAACGGGAGGCCCGGTCGGTGCTGTCCAGTGTGGAGCCGCACAACCCGCAGGCGCCGGCCCAGGTCGCGCCGCGGGTGCTGCTCGCCATGGCCCGGGTCGCGGCCGGTGACCCGGGTACCGCGGTGGGTCTGCTCGCCCCGGTGGCCACCGGGGCGGCCAACGCGCCGTCGTTGCTGTTCTCCCGCCGGCAGACGATGGCCCGGTACGCGAGCGCGTTGCTCGCGTACGGCCAGCGGGAGCAGGCGCTGGACTGGGCGCGGCGGGCGGTCGCCGCCCCGGCCGAGGACGTGCGCAGTCAGGTGGTGGCGCGGATGGTGCTGGCCGAGGCGCTGGCGGCGGACGGGCGTCAGGTGGAGGCGAGGGGCAGCGCCGAGGAGGCGGTGCGCCTGGCGTACGCCACCGAGCAGCGCAGCGAGCGGGCCGCCGCCGACGCGCTGCGGGCCCGCCTCGCCGCCGGCTGACGACAACAGCGGTTCTGCCGGTTCCGGGGATGTGCATGTCGGTGCGGCCGGTTAGCGTGGGGCAGCGGTGCGCGCGGGCGATCGCCGCTGGGGGAGGGACGATGAGGCTGCCGCGCTCCGGCGCCGGCTGGACGATCGCGGTGTTCGGGCTCCTCGCGTTGCTTCTCGGCGCGCTGGGTCTGATCTGGCCGGAGACGCAGTTGCGCCTGCTCGGCTTCGAGGTGCCGGCCGAACGCGGCCCGGGCGACTACACCGGGACGTTCCTCACCGCGTCCTCGATGGCCTCGTTCAACATGGGCGTCTACTACCTGCTCGCAGTCGCCACCGAGTGGCGGCCGTTCTACCGCTTCACGGTCTGGTTCCGGCTTGTCACGTTCACCGTGTTCACCATCGCGGTGCTCTCCGACGTGGCGCCGGGGCGGTTCTTCGGGGTGGCCGCGTGGGAGGGGCTGGGCGCGCTCGCGACCGCCGCCGGCCTGTGGTGGGACGCCCGTCGACCGGTGCGACCGACCGGGTCCGCCGGGTCCGTCCCGGCGCCGGCGTCCGACGCGGCGCGCTGACCGACCGGGACCGTTGGGTATTTTCGAGCCGTGACCGAGACCCCGCCCGGCGCCCTGCGGCTGCCCATCGTGCCCGGCCTGACCGGTCTGGAGGTGTTTGCCCGCGGTGGTTACGCCACCGTCTACCGGGCCACCCAGATCTCGGTCGGCCGTGAGGTCGCCGTCAAGGTGGAGAACCGCACGCTCGACAGCGAGCGCGACCAGGCCCGCTTTCTGCGGGAGGCCCGCGCGGCCGGCCGGATGTCGTCGCACCCGCACGTGGTCGACCTCTTCGACGTCGGGGTCACCGTCGACCAGCATCCCTATCTGATCATGGAGCTCTGCGACGGCTCGTACGCGGAGCGGATGCGCACCTCGCCGCTGGGCCCACTGGAGACCCGCGACCTCGGCGTGAAGATCGCCGACGCGCTGGCCCACTCGCACGCGGCCGGCGTGCTGCACCGCGACGTCAAGCCGGCAAACATCCTGCACTCCGAGTTCAACTCGGCGGTGCTCGCCGACTTCGGCCTGGCGGTGCTGGCCGAGGTGCGCGACGCCTCGGTCACGCTTGAGGTGCTCACCCCGGCGTACGCGCCGCCGGAGATGTTCAGCCACAGCCCGCCCAGCCCGGCCGTCGACGTCTACGCGCTCTGCGCCACGCTCTACGCCGTGATGCACGGCCGCCCGCCGCGCTGGCAGTCCGAGCGCAACCCGAGCCTGGTGACCGTGCTGGAGATGTTCCAGCAACCGATTCCCGGCCTGCCCGGGGTGCCCGACGAGTTGATCGACGTGCTCCGTCTGGGCATGTCGAACGATCCGGGTGAGCGCCCCTCCGCCGTCGAGCTCCGGGGCATGCTCGCCGCGCTTCCGCTCGACCCGGGCACGCCGGGCGGCGGCGTGCACGGCGGTGGCCCGTACGGCCGTCCCGGCGGGCCGAGCCCGCGACCTCCCGTCGAGGACGACCACCGGACCGTGCCGACCCGGAGCCGGCGCTGGCCGAGGCGCTGGTTCCTCGGCGGGGCCGGCGTGCTCGCGCTCGCCGCCTCGGCCGGCGCGGGCGCCTGGCTGGCCGGCGGGCCACCGCGGCCGGTGTCGACGACACCGGTGACCACAGGCGTGGCCGGGGTGGCTGCGTCGCCCGGGTGCGCGTCCGCCGCCGTCCGACTCCCGGCCGGCGCACGCTGCGCGCCCGAGTTGGAGTGCTACGGCCCGGTGCGGCTGCGCCGCGACCGGGCCGAGGCGAGCCGGGTGCCGTGCGACGGCCAGCACACCTGGGAGACGTACGCCGCCGGTGACCTGCCCGTCGGGCTCGCCGGGGCGGCGTACCGGGCGGTCGCCGCCGACCCGGCCGTCCGCAAGGTGTGCAACGTCGGCACGTTCCGGCTGGTCAGCGGCGTCGAACCCGCGAGTGGGTGGCACCTGGAAGTGCTGCCGCCGCCCGACCCGGAATCCGACCGGACCTATCGCTGCCTGGCCGGGCAGGGCGTGAACGCGCTCGCCGGCCCCACGCTCACCGGTCGCTGAGCCCGTTCCCGGCGCGCTGCTGCTGCCGCACCGACCTCGGGTCGAGCGTCTCCAGCGTGTCCGCGTCGACCGGGTGGGCGGCCGGGGTCCGCAGGTTCCGCACCGCGCGCGGATCGATCGCCTCGAGCGTGTCGGCGTCCACTCCGTACCCGTGTCCGGGGTCGGGGCGCGGCCAGGTCTCGGCCGGTGGGGGCTCGCCCGCGTCGCCGGACTGCCGGACCGTGGTGATCGTCACCCCGGCGATCATGCCGAGCACGACGCAGGTCAGGGCCAGGACGACCGACAGGATGCCTGGTGGTCGCCACACCACAAGGGTCACCAGCGCCGCCACCGTTGCCAGGGACGCGACGACGGCCTTCACCCGCGCATCGGACTTCCGGTACGAACTCACCCGACAAGCATGGCCCAGCGGGTCGACCTGTCAACCGCTGGCCCGAGACGTCTTCCCGATCCTCGACGGAAACTGCCGCCTGTCGGGTGATCGGGCACCCGCCGTACCCCGGGCCCCGACGGCGCTCACGGGGCAACGCGCGACCACTGTGGCGGATTAGAGTCAGGCCCCATGTCACGACGATGGATCTCGACGTTGGCCGCCGCCGGGCTGGTGCTCGGCGCGGCGCTGGGCACCGCCGCGCCCGCCGGTGCGGCCGGCGCCACCCCCGACGGCGACGGCCGGGCGAACGCCGGCGTCAGGCCGGGCGCACGGGTCAGTTCCGTCTCGGCGAAAGCCGCCGTCCCGGCCGGTTACACCATCCAGGGGGTGGACGTGGCCAGCCACGACCACAACCTCGGGCCGATCGACTGGCCGGCGCTGGCCGCACAGGGCTACAAGTTCGCCTACGTCAAGGCGACCGAGGGGGAGACCTACCTCAACCCCTACTTCGCCGAGGACTACGCCGCCGCGAAGGCCGCCGGGCTGCTCGTCGGCGCCTACCACTTCACCCGGCCGGACGGTCGCAACCCGATCGTCGAGGCCAACTTCTTCGCCGACAACGCGCGGTTCGCCAAGGACGCCCAGACGCTCGTGCCGATGATCGATGTGGAGTGGCCGTACTGGGACGGCGCGCCCACCTGCTACGGCCTGACCCCCGCCGAGACGTCGGCCTGGCTCCGCGCGTTCACCGACCAGCTCCAGGCCCGCTTCGGCCGGCCGGTGATGATCTACACGAACGCCAACTACTGGAACCCGTGCACCGGCAACGACGCCTCCTTCGGCAACCACCCGCTCGACATCGCCGGCTACACCGCCACCCGCCCGGCGCTGCCGGCCGGCTGGTCGACGGAGACCATCTGGCAGTACGCGCCGGGTGACGCCAGCAAGCCGGCGAGCTACAGCCAGAACGTGTTCAACGGTGACTACCCCACGCTCACCCAGCTCACCGGCGCGCCGGTGCCCGCCGCGCCGGTGGCGTTCCGCGCCCGGGCGAACAACAAGATCGTCTCGGCGGACAGCGCGGGCAACAAGCCGCTGATCGCCAACCGCGACAGCGTGGGCGCGTGGGAGCAGTTCGACGTGGTCGACGCGGGAGGCGGCCTGGTCGCGCTGCGGGCCCGGGTGAACGGCAAGTACGTGTCGGCGGACAGCGCCGGCAACAAGCCGCTGATCGCCAACCGCGCCGCCGTCGGCGCGTGGGAGACGTTCACCATCGTCGACAACGCGGACGGCACGGTCAGCCTGCGGGCGACGGTGAACGGCGGGTACGTGTCGGCGGACAGCGCGGGCAACAAGCCGCTGATCGCCAACCGCACCACCATCGGCGCGTGGGAGAAGTTCGACCGGCTCCCCGTCGCCTGAGTCCCGACGCCTGCCGCTCCGCCACCCGCGTGCTCCGGTGGCGGAGCGGCCCCGTTTCCGGCGTCCGGACAGTGTGTGCGCCGGCCGATACCCTGAGTGCCCCGTCGCCGTGTCCGTGATCGAGGTGCCCGATGTCCGAGGTGTCTTCCCGTCGCTGGCTCCTCCCCCTCGCCACCACGCTGACCGTGGCGCTGATGCTGACGCTGGCCGCCGCGGCCGGCTGGGACAACCGCCGCGAGCCCGCCCTGCCCTCGGTCCTCGACAAGCTGCACGAGACGCACATCGACGGTCAGGCGAAGATCAAGATCGGGGTGTCGGGAAACGAACCGCTGCTCAGCGAGGTGCGCAACGGCGTGCGCGTCGGCTTCGACATCGAGATCGCCCGCTACATCGCGGGATCGCTCGGCTTCGACACCGACCAGCGCATCGAGTGGATCCCGGTGGCTACCGGGAACCGCGTCCGCGCGCTCCAGAGCGGCACCGTCGACCTGGTGGTGTCCAGCTTCTCGATGACCGAGGAACGCGAGAAACTCGTCCGATTCGCCGGGCCCTACCTCGTGACCCAGCAGGCCGTGCTGGTGCCGAACCGGCTGCGCGACCGCATCCGCACCATCGAGGACCTACGCAGTCCGGACCTGAAGGTCTGCACCAGCGGCGGCTCCACCAGCGAGAAGGAGCTGGAGAAGCGCCAGATCCAGACGAACGTGGCGCAGACGGTGGGCGACTGCGTACGGGGCGTCCTCGCGAAGCGCTACGACGTGGTCAGCTCCGACGAGACCATCCTGGCCGGCTACCTCTCCCGGTATCCGACCGACTTCGAACTCGTCGACATGCCCTTCGGCACCAGCGAGCTGCTCGGCATCGGGGTGCCGATCGGCGACCCGGCGCTGCGCGACCTCGTCGCGTTCTTCCTCCAGAAGAGCTACCTGGAGGGGCGAAACGGGGCCAGCAGCGCCTGGCTGACCGCGTACAACCGCACGCTCGGGCCGTGGCTCCGGAAGGACCTCTACAGCTCCCAGCCGCAGCCGCTCAACGTGCCGGAGCTTGTCGACTTCGACGACAAGGCGCCTCGGTGACCACCACGCCGGCGACCCCGTCGTCCGTCACCCGGCCGCCGAGCGCCGACCCGGCCGAGCGCCGCGCCCGGGCCACCCAGTCCTTCTGGACGGCGGTCGTCGGGGTGCCGGCGGTCTTCTCGGTGCTCCGGCTCGGCGTCGAGGCCGGTGGCGAGTTGCAGACCACGCTGCTGCTGGTGGCAAACGTCGGCACGGTGAACCTGCTGGCTGGTTTCCTCACCACCGCCGCCCCGCTGCTCTCCACCGCGCTGGTCGCGGTCTTCGCGCTCGGCGCGGTGCTGCGGGCCAGTGTGGAGCGGATGCCACCCGGGTTCCACCGCCCGCTCTTCGCCCGCTGGGTCGACAGCACGCCGGCCTGGTTCGCGGTGGCCAGCTTCCTGCTCGCGCTGGTCACCTGGCCCCTGCTCTACCTGCCGCTGCTGCTGCCGGCGTTCGTGGCCGCCTTCCAACTCGACCTGACGCGACTGCCCGAGCCGCGGGTGCCGCGACTGCTGCTGATCACCGCCGGCTTCGCCGGATACCTCTGGCTGGTCGGGCCCACCCTGCTCGACGCCGGCCGGCAGGGGGAGGCGCTCGCCATCGTGCTGCTGCTCGTACCCCCGTTCCTGGCTCTCTTCGTGACCGGCCCGCTGCCGGCGGCGGTGATCCGCCCGCTCGCGTCGATCACCGAGGCGGCGCTCCTGGCCATGCTGGTCTGGGCCGCGCTGCCGGTGATCACCACGCCGGTGCTACCACTCACCGTGACCACGGTCGAGTCGTCGTCCGGCATCATGGAGGACGTCCGCGGCCACGTCGTCACCGTGGACGACGTGAACGTGGTGCTGCTTCAGGAGCACGGCGGGGTGCGTTACGTGCCGATCGGCCAGGTCCGCGCGCAGGTGCTCTGCCCGAGCGAGGACGAGTTGCCCCGGCGTCAGCTCCGGGTGCGCGACTTCCACGTGGAGGACTCACTGCTGGAGGGGCTGGGCCGCCGCGTCCGTCCGGTCCACCGCATCGACGCCGCCTGCCGCACCGTCGACTGACCGCGCGGACGAGGACGATCCTGGTACGCGCACGCTCCTGTGGCGGATCGGTACCAAGATCTGGAGGGAGCGACCCGGGGCAGGGCAGAGCGCCGCCCGGCGGACGAAGATGGAACGGCGGGCGGTGGCATCGCCGCGCTCGTCGACCTGGTAGCCGTCCAACCAGACCCATCCGTCGTAGGTGGTCCAGTCGAGTTCGCGGATCAGCCGGAAGAAGATCGGCCGGACGAACTGCGGACTGGCGGCGCGCGTCACGTGGAGCAGGTCACCGGCCTTCACCAGTGTCCCCGGTTGATCAGGACGCGCTGCTTGACCCGGCAGGGCAGCGGCGAACCGCACGAGCACATCCGCCTGGCCCGGCGCAACGACCACACCGGACGGTGCTTACGCGCCAGCTCCTCGGCCAGCGCGAGCACGTATTCCGCGTAGCTGATGTGCCTGGTCATCCGCCCCTCCTCAGTGAGGGGCGCGGCGGCCGGGCCACGCACGGTCATCCGACCACCACACCCAGGGTCATCGTTCGCTCACCGGGCGATATATGCAACATTACATCTTGGATGAAACGTACGAGTGCATTTCGCATAGATGTATTCGATTGCTCAGCGTGGCCGCCAGGTGTTACATATCGAGCGGAGCTATCGCCCGGTATGTAGTCGTGGAGGAGGAATGATCAGTGACGACGGACGCCGGTTCGACCGTCCCGAGGCGACAACTCGGGCGGTATCTGCGGAAGCTCCGCGAGGAAGCGCGTATGACGGTGAAGGCGGCAGCCGACGCGCTCGAGTGGTCCACGCCGAAGATCTGGCGCATCGAGACCGGCGCGACGTCGATGCGCTCACTCGACGTGGAAGCAATGTGCAAGATTTACCGTGCGTCGCCGGAGTTGACCGAGGCACTGATGGGCCTCGCCAAGGAGACGAAGGGGCGCGGCTGGTGGCACTCCTACGGTGACGCCATCCCCGAGTGGTTCGAGCTGTACGTCGGGCTGGAAGCCGCCGCCGCTCGCCTCCGCACCTACGAGGCGCAACTCGTCCCCGGCCTGTTGCAGACCGAGTCATACGCCACTCGGGTCTACGAGGTGGCCCGCCCCGAGATGACTCGTGAAGAGATCCAGCGGGGTGTGGCGGTCCGCCTCGGCCGACAAGGGCTTCTCACGCGACTCTCCCCGCGTGCGCCGCAACTCGACGTGCTGCTCGACGAAGCCGTTCTCCGACGCGACGTGGACGTAGAGCAGCTACAGCGTCTGATCACGGTAGGCCGGCAGCCGAACGTCTCCCTGCGGGTGATCCCGTTCGCCGTGGGTCTGCATCGGGGCAACATGACCAACGGCACGTTCACCATTCTCGACTTCGAAGCGGGAGCTGAGCCGTCGATCATCTACTCCGACAGCCTTACTGGCGCGCTCTACCTCGACAAGCCAGGCGAGGTGGCCACCTACGGGGAAGCGTGGACGGCCATGGAGAAGCCGGCGCTCACCGAAGCGCAGTCCCGCAAACTCATCGCATCGATCGCGGAGGAACGGACATGACCACGCTCATCTGGAAGAAGAGCACGCGCAGTAACGGCGGCGGCAACTGCGTCGAGGTTGCCACTCCGCCCCGGGTCGTCATGGTCCGCGACAGCAAGGACCGCCAGGGCCCGACGCTGTCCTTCACGTCCCCCGGGTGGACCAGCTTCGTCCAGGCTCTCAAATCGGGCACCTTCGACGCCTGAAGCGTCCTCCGCGCAGGCCACCTTGCACCTATTTAACCCGTCTTGACACCCGCGTTGCCCAGGGCCGCCGGGTGACCGGACGCCAGTTCGGTGACGTGGCGGTATCCGACCACCGACGATGCCACCACGTCACCGAACTGGTGTCGATCATTGGCCAAACGATCGCCGCCCGCCCCTCCGCGGACGAGACCCGGCCGGAGAGCAGGCCACCGTGCGGCCAGTTGCCCGTTTCGCGGCCTGCGCGGCGTCCCGAAGAGACCAGGTGAGTTGGAACCGTAATTCCCCTCTGGGGGCCGGATGCTTCCAAGATCTGCGCCGCGGCGAGGCGCATGCCGGGTCAGCGCGTCTCGCGGAGCAGATTCGCCAGGTCGGAGGCTCGCCAGGTCGGGTTGTCAGGTCCGTCGATCATCCAGCGATCCGGCCAGGACCGGTCGACCAGCTCGCCGCCGGCACCTGTTCCACTCATCCGTCCGCACCCGGCAGCCTCCCACCGCCGTGTCGCCCAGCCCGGTGGAACGCCACGGGTGTCTCCGGCCTCGTTTGACACCCGTGCTGTTCCACTCGTCGAAGGGGACGAGCAGGAGTGGAACGCCACGGGTGTCTCCGGCTCCGTTTGACACCCCTGGCGTTCCACCGGCCACGAAGAAGACGACAGGTCAGTAGGACTTGTCCTGGCCGAGGACGTGCTGGGCTACGAAGTTGAGGATCATCTCGCGGCTGACCGGGGCGATCCGACCGGCCCGCACCGCGCCGAGCAGCGTCGCCACCCCGTACTCCGTGGTCATGCCGGCCCCGCCGAGCGCCTGGACTGCGGTGTCCACGGCGAGCGCGGCGGCCTCGCCGGCCGCGTACTTGGCCATGTTGCCGGCGACGCCGGCCTCCAGGTCGCGGCCGGCGTCGTAGAGCGTGGCCGCCTTGTGGATCATCAGACGGGCCAGCTCGACCTGCACGGCCGCGTGCGCGAGCGGATGCGCGACGCCCTGGTGGGAGCCGATCGGCCGACCGCCCCAGACCTTGCGGGTGGTGGTGTAGTCCGACGCCTTCTCGATGGCGTAGCGGCCGGTGCCGGCGCCCATCGCGGCGACCGTGATGCGCTCCGGGTTGAGGCCGGCGAACAGCGCCGGCAGGCCGGCGTCAAGCGACTCCCCGACGAGCGCGTCGGCGGGCAGCCGGACGTCGTCGAGATAGAGCAGGAACTGGTTCTCGGGGGACAGGATCTCCATGTCCAGCTTCGACTTTTCCAGCCCGGGAGCGTCGGTCGGCACGATGAACAACGCCGGCTTCAGCTTTCCGGAGGAGGCGTCCTCGGTCCGGGCCACCACAAGCACGTGATCGGCTTCGTCGACGCCGGAGATGTAGACCTTGCGGCCGGAGAGCAGCCAGTCGTCGCCGTCGCGGCGGGCCACCGTGCCGAGCCGGTGGAAGTTCGAGCCGGCGTCCGGCTCGGTGATCGCGAAGACGATCTTCTGGGAGCCGTCGGCGAGGCCGGGCAGGTGCCGCTTGCGCTGTTCCTCCGTACCGTGCTTGTTGATCACCGTGGCGGCGATGGCGGGGGAGACCACGAGCAGCAGCAGCGGGCAGCCCGCCGCGGCCAGTTCCTCGCAGACGAGCGCCAGCTCGGTGATGCCGCCGCCGCCACCGCCGTACTCGGTGGGGATGTTGACGCCGAGGTAACCGAGCCGGCCGGCCTCGTGCCACAGCTCGGTGGTGTGCTCCCCGGCTTTGGCTTTCGACACGAAGTAGGAGTGGCCGTACCTGCGTCCCAGCGCCCGGACGGCGTCGCGGAGCTGGTCCTGCTCGTCGGTGAGGTCGAAGTTCACTGCGGGTCCTCCTCGGGGTCGACCACGGCCAGCACGGCGCCCGTCTCCACCTGGCCGCCGGGCGGCACCGGCAGCTCCGCCACCACGCCGGCGGCCGGGGCGAGCACCTGATGTTCGAGCTTCATCGCTTCCAGCGTCAGCAGCAGGTCACCGGCGGCGACCCGCTGGCCGACCTCGACGTGCACCCGGGTCACCGCGCCGGGCAGCGGCGCGAGCAGCGACCCGGCCGCCAGCTCAACGGTGGGCGGGGGCAGCCGCGGCAGCTCGGTGAGGCTCGCCGCCCCGTCCGGGCCGTCCACGAAGACCGACGACCCCACCCGGTGTACGCGGAACGCGCGCCGCACCCCGTCGACGTCGAGCACCACCCGGTCCGGCGCGGCGCTCACCAGCTCCACCACGGGCAGCTCGTTGTTAAGCGGGGCCCCTTCCTCTACCGAATCCGTTAAGCGGGGCCCCCGCCTTTCCCACTCGGCGAGTGCGCCGGTGCGGGAGAGGCGGTAGCTGATCTCGATGTCGGTGAAGCGGGTGACCTGCGGGACAGCGGGCACGTTGCGCCACCCCGACGGCAGCCCGGCGAGCACCGGTGCCGCGGCCCGGCGCGCCGCCGCACCGGCAAGCGCCGCCGCGAGCGCGGCCACCGGGAGCTGCTCGGCCGGCAGCAGCGGGGCGAAGACCTCGGGGTGCCGGTCCAGGAAGCCGGTGTCCACGTCGGCAGCGGTGAACTCCGGGCTGCGCAGCACGCGCACCAGCAGGTCCCGGTTGGTGGCCACGCCGTGCAGCTCGGCCCGGGCCAGCGCGCCGGCCAGGGCGCGGGCCGCCTCGGCGCGGGTGGGCGCCCAGGCGACCAGCTTGGCGAGCATCGAGTCGTAGTGCACGCTCACCGTCGAGCCGTCCACCACGCCGGAGTCCAGTCGCAGCCCGCGCGCCGGCCCGAACTCGGCGACGACACCGGGGATCACGAACCGGTGCAGGGTGCCGGTCGCCGGGCGGAAGCCCTCGGCGGGTTCCTCGGCGCAGAGCCGCACCTCGATCGCGTGCCCCTCGGCGGGCGGCGTGGCCGGGACCGGCAGCGGTTCGCCCTCGGCCACGAGCAGTTGCAGCCGGACCAGGTCCAGCCCGGTGGTCGCCTCGGTGACCGGGTGCTCCACCTGGAGGCGGGTGTTCATCTCCAGGAAGTGCACCTGCCCGTCCGGCGCGAGCAGGAACTCCACAGTCCCCGCGCCGATGTAGTCGACCGCCCGCCCGGCCGCCACCGCCGCCTCGTGCAGCCGCTCGCGCACCCCGTCGGGCAGCACCCCCGGCGCCTCCTCGACGATCTTCTGGTGCCGGCGCTGGATCGAGCAGTCGCGTACCCCGAGCGCCACCACCGTGCCGTGAGTGTCGCCGAAGATCTGCACCTCGACGTGCCGGCCGCGTTCGACGTACCGCTCGATGAAGACCGTGCCGTCGCCGAACGCCGACGCCGCCTCGCGGCGCGCCCCCGCGACGGCCTCGGCCAGCCCGGCGGCGTCGCGGACGATCCGCATGCCCCGGCCGCCGCCGCCCGCGGCAGCCTTGACCAGCACCGGGAAGTCGGTGACCTGGGCGGGGTCGGTCCAGGTGGGCAGCATCGGCACGCCCGCGTCGGCGAGCAGCGCCTTGGCCGCCATCTTGTCGCCCATCGCGGCGATCGCCTTGGCCGGCGGACCCACCCAGGTCAGGCCGGCGTCGGTCACCGCCGCCGCGAACTCGGCGTTCTCGGCCAGGAAGCCGTAGCCCGGGTGGACGGCGTCCGCGCCGGAGCGGCGGGCCGCGTCCAGGATCAGGTCGATCCGCAGGTACGTCTCGGCCGGCGTGTTCCCGGGTAGCCGGACCGCCCGGTCGGCCTCGGCGACGAACGGCGCGTCGGCGTCCGCGTCGGAGTGCACGGCCACGCTCGTCACGCCGAGCGTCCGGCAGGTGGCGAAGACCCGGCGGGCGATCTCCCCCCGGTTGGCCACGAGAAGGGTGTTGATCAAGGCTCTCCCCTCACATCCGGAAGACGCCGAAACCGTCGGCGCCCCTCACCGGTCCGTTGTGGATCGCCGACAGGCAGAGCCCGAGGACGGTACGGGTGTCGCGGGGGTCGATCACCCCGTCGTCGTAGAGCCGGCCGGAGAGGAACAGCGCCCCGGACTGCGACTCGATCTGCTGCTCGACCATCATCCGCATGGCCGCGTCGGAGTCCTCGTCGTAGTCGCGTCCCCGGGCGGCGGCGGCCTGCCGGGCCACGATCGACAGCACGCCGGCCAACTGCGCCGGCCCCATCACCGCCGACTTCGCGTTCGGCCAGGTGAACAGGAACCTCGGCTCGTACGCCCGGCCGCACATGCCGTAGTTGCCGGCGCCGTACGAGGCGCCCAGGTTGACGGTCAGGTGCGGAACCGTCGAGTTCGACACCGCGTTGATCATCAGGGCGCCGTGCTTGATGATGCCGCGCTGCTCGTACTCGGTGCCGACCATGTAGCCGGTGGTGTTCTGGAGGAAGACGAGCGGGGTGTCGGCCGCGTTGGCGAGCTGGATGAACTGGGTCGCCTTCTGCGCCTCCTCGCTGAACAGCACGCCCCGGGCGTTCGCCAGCACGCCGACCGGCCAGCCGTGCAGCTCGCCCCAGCCGGTCACCAGCGCCGTGCCGTAGCCGGGCTTGAACTCGTCGAACGCGCTGTCGTCCAGCACCCGGGCGAGGACCTCGCGCGGATCGAACGGCACCTTGAGATCGGCGCTGGCGATGCCGAGCAGCTCCTCCGGGTCGTACCGGGGTGGCAGCGGGGACGGGGTGCGCGGCGGCGGGCCGTGCTTGCGCCAGTTGAGCCGGCGTACGCACTGCCGGGCCAGCCGGATCCCGTCCCGTTCGTCCTCGGCGAGGAAGTCGGCCAGGCCGGACGTGGTGGCGTGCATCGCCGCGCCACCGAGCGACTCGTCGTCGGTGACCTCGCCGGTGGCCATCTTCACCAGTGGTGGACCGGCCAGGTAGACCTGCGACCGGTCCCGGATCATGATGGTGAAGTCGGACATGCCCGGCACGTACGCGCCGCCGGCCGTGGCGTTGCCGAAGACCACGCTCACGGTGGGGATCTTCGCCTTGGAGAGCCGGGTCAGGTCGCGGAACACCCGCCCGCCGGGAATGAAGATCTCCGCCTGGCTGGGCAGGTCCGCGCCGGCCGACTCGACCAGGTTGACCATCGGCAGCCGGTTGGCAAGCGCGATCTCACCCGCCCGCCGGGTCTTCGCCAGCGACCACGGGTTGACCGCGCCGCCGCGTACCGTCGGGTCGTTCGCGACGATCAGGCACTCCACGCCCTCGACCACGCCGATGCCGGTCACGGTGCTGGCGCCCACCGGGAAGTCGGTGCCGTACGCGGCCACCGGCGACAGCTCCAGGAACGGGCTGTCCGGGTCGAGCAGCAGCTCGATGCGTTCCCGGGGGAGTAGCTTGCCGCGCCCGTGATGCCGGGTCACGTACTTCTCACCGCCGCCGGCCCGCGCCTGGTCGAGCGCCGCCTCCAGTTCGGCGAGGCGTTCCCGCAGCGCCTCCCGGTTGGCCGTGAACGCCGGCGCGGAGGTGTCGATCGCAGTCTGGAGAACGGTCACAGGCCCATGCCCTTCGCGATGATCTCGTTCATGATCTCGGTGGTGCCGCCGCCGATGCCGAGGATCCGGGCGTCCCGGTAGTGCCGTTCCACCTCGGCGTCGCGCAGGTAGCCGAAACCGCCGTGCAGTTGCAGCGCGGCGTCGACCACGTGGTCGCAGGCGGCCACCGCCACGTTCTTCGCCATCGCCACCTCGGTCACCACCGGCTGCCCCGCGGCCACCCGCTCGGCCACCTCGTGCACGTACGCGCGGGCCGCCTCGGCGCGGGTGTGCATCTCGGCCAGCCGGTGCCGGACGAGCTGCCGGCCGGCGAGCGGGCGGCCGAACGTGGAGCGGTCCCGGCACCACCGCACCGCCAGGTCGACGCAGCGCTGCGCGGTCGCGTACGCCTGCGTGGCGAGCGAGAGCCGCTCGGTGGCGAACTGCTGCATGATGGCGAGGAAGGCGGTGTCCTCCGGCCCGACCCGGTTCGTCACCGGCACCCGGACGTCCACGAAGGACAGCTCGGCGGTGTCCGAGCAGTGCCAGCCCAGCTTCTCCAGCCGCCGGCCCACGGTGAACCCGGGCGTGCCCTTGTCGATCACCAGCAGGCTCAGCGAGCCCGACCCGGGGAAGTCGGTGCAGACCGCGGTGGTCACGAAGTCCGCCCGGACGCCGCTGGTGATGTAGGTCTTCGACCCGTTCACCACGTAGCGGTCGCCGTCGCGTACCGCGCAGGTGCGGATGGCCGCCACGTCCGAACCGCCGTCCGGTTCGGTGATCGCCAGCGCGCCGATCATGGTGCCGGCCAGCGTCGGACGCACGTAGGTGTCGATGAGATGCTGCGGACCGCCGGCGCCCGAGCCGGCGCTGTCGCCGCAGGCGGCGACGATGTGCGGCAGCGCGATGCCGTGCGTGAACAGCGCCGCGACCAGCCCGGACGAGCCACCCGAGCGGATGATCTCCTCGGTCACGACGATCGAGTCGAGCAGGTCGCCCCCGCTGCCGCCGACCGACTCGGGGAAGCCGATGCCGAGCAGTCCGATCTTCGCGGCCGTCTCGTGCAACGACCGGGGCACCTCGCCGGCCCGCTCCCAGCCGGCCAGGTGGGGCAGCACCTCCCGGGTGACGAAGGCGCGGGTCAGCTCGCGGAGCTGGCGGCGTTCGGGGGTGTCCACGAGGGTCATGCCGGCACCTCCGCCGGCAGGTCGACCACCCGGGCGCGGAGCAGCTCACCGAGCGCCTTCGCCTGCGGGTCGAACCGGGTGGACGCGGCCACGCCCTGCCCGAGCAGCCCCCGGATCACGAAGTTGACCGCGCGCAGGTTCGGCAGCTCGTACCGCTCCACGGCCAGCGTCGCCGTCTCCGGCAGCAGGTCCGCCAGCCGCTCCACGGTGAGCCAGCCGCGCAGCCAGGACCAGGTGGCGTCCGTCCGGGCCCACACGCCGAGGTTGGCGTCCCCGGCCTTGTCGCCGGAGCGGGCGCCCACCACCTCACCCAACGCCCCGCGCCGGCTGAGGTGTAAGGAGGGGGCCCCGCTTAACGCATTCGGTAGAGGCGGGGGCCCCGCCAATCGCTTCGTCGTGGGCGGCGGCGGGATCGGCACGCGCTCGCCGGACGGGAGCACCGCCACGTGTTCCACCGCGTCCTGCGCGACGGTGTCGGCGGTGAACACCCCGTACGGCGTCGCGTCGCCGGGCAGCGTGGTCAACGTGCAGCCCGGGTAGGAGGCGAGCGCCAGCTCCACCGCGGCGGCCGAGAACGCCCGCCCGGCCCGCGCCCGGTCGCCGTCCCGCAGGTGTACGTGCAGCAGCGCGCTCGCCGCCTCGGTGTCGGCGGCATCCGGGTGGTCGGTGCGGGCCAGCGTGAACTCCAGCCCGTCGACGCCGACCGCCTCCTCCACCTGCCCCCGGACCAGGGCCGCCTTGGCCGGGATGTCCAGCCCGCACAGCACGAACGTCATCGAGTTGCGGAAGCCGCCCAGGTTGTTGACGCCCACCTTCAGCGTGTCCGGCGGTGGCGTGCCGCGCACCCCGGAGACCCGGACCCGGTCCGGACCCTCCTGCTCCAGGCGCACCGTGTCCAGCCGGGTCACCACGTCCGGCCCGGGATAGTCCGGCCCGCCCACCTCGTACAGCAGTTGCGCGGTGACCGTCTCGACGGTGACCGCGCCGCCGGTGCCCGGATGCTTGGTCAGCACCGACGACCCGTCCGCGTGCAGCTCGGCGATCGGGAAGCCGGGCCGGTGCCCGCCGTCCGGCAACTCGGTGAAGAAGCTGAAGTTGCCGCCGGTGACCTGCGCCCCGCATTCGATCAGGTGCCCGGCGACGGTCGCCCCGGCCAGCGCGTCGAGGTCGTCGCGGGTCCAGCCGAAGCGGGCGATCGCCGGCCCGACCGTCAGGGACGCGTCGGTGACCCGGCCGGTGACCACCACGTCCGCGCCCGCGTCGAGGCAGGCCGCGATCCCGAACGCGCCCAGGTAGGCGTTCGCGGTGAGCGCGTCCGGCCGGGGGAGCGCGTCGCCCTCCACGTACCCGATCCGTACGGTGAGGCCGAGCCGGTCGGCGAGCGCGCCGATCGCGGAAGCCAGTCCGGCCGGATTGAGCCCGCCGGCGTTGGTGACGATCCGCACCCCCTGCTCCAGCGCGGTGCCGAGCACGCCCTCCAGTTGCCGCGGGAACGTCTTCGCGTAGCCGAGCGACGGGTCGCGCATCCGGTCCCGACCGAGGATCAACATGGTCAACTCGGCCAGGTAGTCGCCGGTCAGCACGTCCAGCTCGCCGCCGTCGAGCATTTCCCGCCAGGCGGCGAACCGGTCGCCGTAGAAGCCGGAGGCGTTACCGACCCGCAGCACGCTCATGGGCGTGCCCCGCTCGCCGGCTGGCGCTTGTCGCCGGGCGGTCCGGCGAACGCCTGGGCCACGTCCAGCCACTCGTCGGCGACCGGCCCGGTCGCGACCAGGGCCAGGTCGGCGCGGTGCCGCCGCTGCGTCACCAGCAGGCAGAAGTCGAGCGCCGGCCCGGTCACCCGGTCGGCGGCGTCCGCCGGCCCGAACGCCCAGACCTCGTCGCCGGCGGGTGCGGCCAGCTCGACCCGGACCGGGTCCGCCGGCACCGCGCGGCCGTGCGCGGCGAAGCCGTGCCCGAGGGTACGGAAGCCGAGGTGCGCGACGTGCCGCAGCCGGGCGGTCGGGGTGCGGATGACGCCGAGCGCGTCGGCGACGTCCGCGCCGTGCGCCCAGGTCTCCATGATCCGGGCGGTGGCCATCGAGGTGGGCGACATCCGGGTCCCGTACCAGGGCAGCTTCTCGCCGGCCGGGGCGGCGGCCAGGGCCGCCGCGAGCGCGGACCGACCGGCCCGCCAGCGGGCCAGCAGCGCGGCCGGCGGGGCGAGGAACGCCTCGGCGCCGTCCTCGACCAGACGGGACAGGTCCGGCGCGGCGGTGACCGAGGCGAAGAACGCCGACTCGTCGGTGGCGGCGAGGTGGGCCACGTGGTCGGTCCAGGCCAGGTGCGCGATCTGGTGCGCGACGGTCCAGCCCGGTGCGGGCGTCGGGCGTTCCCATCCGTCCGCCGGCAGTTCCGCGACGAGCGCGTCGAGCTGCTCGGACTCGGCGGCCAGGTCCGTGAGCAGTGCGGTCAGGTCGACCATGGCGCCTCCGGGCGGTTCGGGCCGGTCAGGGGGTGAGGAGCGTGGCGAGCTGGCGTTTCCAGGTGTGCAGCAGGGCGGCGCGGCGGGTCGAGTCGTCGTTGAGCAGGTTTGCCACGCCCAGCCCGCGGAGCAGGTCGAGGGTGGCCTGCACCGCCTCGCGGACGCCGGGGCGGCGTTCGTCGACGCCGAGCAGTTCGACGGTGAGCCGGTGCATCTCCCGGCCCACCGTGGCCTCCAGTGGGACGAGCGCATCGCGCAGCTCGGCGTCGGTGCGGGCGGCGACCCAGAGTTCGAGGGCGGCGACGAAGAGCGGCCCGGTGAACGCCACGCCGAGCAGGTCGATCACCCGGTCCAGTCGTTGCGGGCCGGCCGGCAGGGCATCCGCCTCGGTGCGCAGCTCCATGGCCCGGCGTTCGGCGAGGTGGCCGACGGCGGCGGTGACAAGCGCGGCCCTGGTGGGGTAGTGGTGGAGCTGCGCACCCCGGGAGACACCGGCGCGGGCGGCCACCACGGTGGTCGTGGTGCCGGACCAGCCGTGCTCCACCAGGCAATCGACGGTCGCCTCCAGCAGCCGGGCCTGGGTGGCGCGGCTGCGTTCCTGCTGCGGGACGCGGGTCGGTGCGGCGGGCACGGGGACAGCCTCCCGTCCCGGAAACAAACAGTCAAGACTGACTTTTTCTCGGGGCTGACATCCGACACCTCCGGCGGCCGGATTCGGCGATACTGTGCTCCGTTCACGGGGAGGGCACGAGACATGGATCAATTCGTGCTGGTCGGCGGCTCCGGATTCCTGGGCACCGCCACCGCCGATGCGCTGCTGGCCGCCGGGGCGCAGGTCACCACCGTGGACCGCCATCCGCCGGCCGAGGCGCACACCGCCGCCGGCCTCGACTGGATCCCGGTGGACCTGCTCACCGACGACCCGCCCGAGCTGCCGCCCGGCATCGTCGTGGTGCTGCTCGGCGCCAGCGAGCCGCGTCCCCGCCGGCCCTGGACGCTGCCGCTCGACAACGCCGTCAGCACCGCCCGGCTGCTGCCCCGCCTCGCCGGCCGGCGAGTGGTGCTGACCTCGTCCGTCGAGGTGTACGGCGCGGCGGCCGGTCCACTGACCGAGGACACCGCACCCGAACTGCCGTGGACCGTCGGGGAGATCGACGACTGGTGCGCGCGGGCCCGCGAACTGGCCCGGACACCCTGCCCACCCTGGCGGTCCGCCCCGCTGGCCCGGGTCATGGCCGACGCCGATCCCACCGGCCGCTGGACGTACGCGATGGCGAAGCTCGCCCAGGAACGGCTCGTCGCCGGCGCGGTCGACCCTGACCGGCTGACCGTGCTCCGGCTCGCGAACGTGGTCGGCGCGGGACAGCACCGGGTCGCCACCCGGCTGGTCCGCCGGGCCCGTCAGGGGCTGCCGCTGCCGGTCACCGCGGACGCCGTCCGCAGCTTCCTGCCCGCCGGCGCGCTCGCGGCGATCCTGCTCGCCGGGATCGGCGCCGGCGTCTGGAACGTCGGCGGGGAACCGGTGCCCCTCACCGACCTCGCCACCTGGATCCGGGACCTGTGCGGCTCCTCGTCGCGGTTGCGGACCGTACCCCGCCACGGGCCGGACAGCTCCGGGCTGGTGGTCACCGACAGGCTGGCCGCCGCCGGCCACCGGATCGGTCCGCTCCGCCCACACCTGGCGGCGCTGGTCGCCGAGGTGGACGCCGACCGGACCCCGCTGTTCCGGCCGCCGCTGCCGGTCGTCGTGCCGCCCCCGCCGGCCAACCCCGAGCTGGTGGCCGCCCGCCAGCAGGAGGCGCTCGCCAGCGGCGAGGTCAAGCACGGCAACCGGTGGACGCGGGAGCTGACCGAACGACTGGGCAAGGAGCTGGAACTCGACGACGACCACCGGGTGCTCGTCACCGCGTCCGGCACCGCCGCGCTGCGGATCATGGTGGCCGCCACCGTCGGCCCGGCCCGCCCCGGCGACGTGGCGGTGCTGCCGTCGTACACCTTTCCCGCGACCGCGGAGATCCTGGTCCAACTCGGGTACGCGCTGCGCTTCGCCGACGTGGACGCCGCGACCTGGACGCTCGATCCGGCGGCCGTCGCCACCGCGATCGGGCGCGGCGGCGTACGGGTGGTGCTCGGCGTCGACACCTTCGGCAACCCGTGCGACTATCCGGCCCTGCGTGCGGTCTGCGACGCGGCCGGGGTGGCGCTGCTGGCCGACTCCGCCGCCGCGCTCGGCAGCCTGCACCAGGGGCGCCCGGTGGCGCAGCAGGCGCTTGCCCACTCGTACTCGATGAGTTTCGCCAAGGTGGTCTCGGCCGGCGGGGCCGGCGGCGCCCTGGTGCTGCCCGCCGACGCCGCCGAGGCGGTGCTCGCCGCGCCCGCCGGCTGGACCCGCTCGGAGCTGATGAACGAGTTGCACGCCGTCGTCGCGGTCGACCAGCTCGCGGAACTGGACACGCTGGTCCGGCGGCGGGCCGAGGTGGCCGAGGTGTACGCGGACGCCGCGCGCCACCTGCCGGTGGAGTTCCAGCAGGTCCGCCCCGGGGACCGGCACTGCTGGGTGCACTGGGTGGCCCTGGTCGCCGGGCGGGACCGGGTGGCGGCGGAGCTGGCGGCCCTCGGCGTGCAGACCAAGCCCTACTTCGCGGCCATCCACCGGGGTCCGCTCGGCGGCGGCGAACCACTGCCGGTGACCGACCGGCTGGACGCCGAGGCGCTGGCCCTGCCGATGTCGTCGGAACTCACCGTGGAACAGGCCGAACGGGTCGTCGCCGCGCTGCGCCGCTGCCTGGGCTGAACCCGGCCGCGCTCGCCGGCACGGACGGCCGACCCGCGCCCCGGCGGTGGGTGTGGCCGGTCACGCCGGGGCGCGTCGGCGGCCGGTGCGGCCGGTCAGGCTGGGGCGCGGCGTCGGCGGCCGGTGCGGTCGGTCAGGCCGGACGCGGCGGCGGGTGTGGCTGGTCAGGCCGGGGGGCGGCGGCCGGTCACCAGCAGTTGCTTGCCGGCGTCGGCCAGGACCGGGTCGTCGCCCAACCGGCGCTCCAACGCCAGCAGCGCCTCCGGGTCGGCGGCGAGCCGCGCGGCCAGCCCCACGCGACCCAGCGGCCCGGCGCTCACCAGCAGCCCGGCGCTGCGTACCTCGACCAGGCCGGCGGCGGCGAACCCGGCCTCCAGCCGGGCGCGGTCCAGCAGGTGCAGATCGGCGGCCTGCCCGCCGGCACGCCACACGCCCCGGCGCCGGGCCAGCCGGTCCACCACCTCGTCGTCCCGGCCCGCGCCGACCAGCTCCAGCACCAGGCCGACGAGCGAGTCGACGAGCACGGCCAGCACCCCGCCCGGGCGCAGCCAACCGGCCAGGTGCCGGACCGCCCGTTCGGGATCGGCGGTGTATTGCAGGGAACCCATCGCCAGCACCGCGCCGGCCGTGGCGGGCAGCGTCACGTCCGTCATCGAGCCCTCGACCAGGGTGAAGCCGGGACCGGGCGGCCGGCGGCGCAGCTCGGCGATCATCCCCGGCGCCTGCTCCACACCTGTCACCGGATGGCCCAGGTCGAGCAGCCGCCGAGCCCAGCGGCCCACCCCACAACCGGCGTCCACCACCGGCGCGTCCGGCGGCAGCAGCGCCCGCACCCGCTCCCACGCCAGGTCGTCGTAGGCACGCCGGTGCGGCACCGCGAAGTGCTCCTCGTAGCCGGGGGCCAGCGCGTCGTACAGCGGCTGGCTCGGGCGCATCGGCTCAGACAAGGCTGCGCCGCCCGCGCCGCCACTGCCGGTCGGCCAGATAGGTGCCGGGTCGCCAGCGCAGGTTGAGGCTGTAGTTGCTGCCGCAGCCGACGCACTCCTTGCGGAACAGCTTCGCGTGCTCGGCGCGGTATTCCGGGGCGTCGACGATCTCGGCGATCGGCCGCTGCCGGACCGAGGCGGTCGGGTCGTGCGCCCAGCAGCCGCCGATCTCGCCCCGGGAGTGCACCATCAGCTTGAGCTGCGACTCGGCGCACGGCAGGTCACGTTGCACCAGGTCGTCGAAGTGCCCGCGCAGGTAGCGCAGCTCCGAGTAGCGCGGCAGCCACCGCCGGTCGGCCCGGGCCATCGCCTCCAGCTCGGCCAGCGCCGCGTCGAGCCGGTCGCCGGCCACGTCGGTCTGCCCGGTGACCGCGTCGGTGCGGAACAGGAACGTCCGGTCGGTGACCAGGTTGAGATAGAGCGTCACGCCCAGCTCCTGGGCCAGCGCCGCGATGCCGGGCAGGCTGTCCACGTTGTCCCGCATCACGGTGAAGTTCATCCGCACCTTCAGGCCGAGCCGGTCGCGCTCCGCGATCAGGTTGCGCAGGTGCCGGGTGGTCGTCTCGAACGCGCCGAGCCGGCCCCGGATCCGGTCGTGCACCAACGCCGTCGGCCCGTCGACGGAGACGTTGAAGCTGCGTACGCCCGCGGCGAGCACCTCCGCAAGGACCGGCGGGGTGAGCCGGATGCCGTTGGTGTTCAGGTGCAGGTGGCGCACCCCCACCTCGCGGGCGTACGCCATCAGGGCCAGCGCGTCCGGCCGGATCAACGGCTCGCCGCCGGTGAAGTTGACCTTGTGGATGTGCAGCGCGACGAGTTGGCGCAGGACGTCCCGCCACTCCTCGGTGGACAACTCACCCCTGGTGTTCGTGGTCCAGCAGCCGCAGCTCGTGCAGCGCAGGTTGCAGTTGTCGGTGAGGAACAGTTCGGCGACGAGCGGCCGTACGTGCAGCCGGGGCGCGACCCGCTCCTTGACCGCGAGCCGGCCGAAGAACCAGGCCAGCCGTGCGGTGTCGGCCATGCTCACGGGCACCTCCGGTCGGTGTCGGTGTCGATCTCGCGCACGGGCGTCTCCGGACGCTTCCGGGCGACGACGAAGAGGTTGGCCGAGCGGAACAGCCGGCCGTCGAGGTGGATGCCGCGCTCCAGCAGCCGGCGCACCGGCCCGCCGGTGAGCAGCGCCGGGATCTGCAACCACCGCCAGAACAGGTTCGCGCCGGTGACCGTGGTCGGCGCGAAGCCCGCCGCGCGCAGCAGGTCGAGCAGCTCACCGGTGCGGTAGTTGGTGTGCCGGTCCCGGCCGACCGACATGTCGCCGCGCAGGTCGTCGGAGAGGTCGGCGAACCGGCTGTGCCACACCTGCGACCCGAACCGCCACGAGTAGATCCGGCGGTGCAGCCGGGGGAAGTCGAACTTCGCATTGTCCGGGTCGAGGAAGCTGAAGATGTGCCGGCGCGGCACGGTCAGCACCAGCAGACCGCCGGGGGCGAGCACCCGGTGCGTCTCGGCGAGCAGCGCGGCCTCGTCGGGCACGTGCTCCAACACGTCGAGCAGGCTCACCGAGTCGAAGCGACAGTCGGGGAACGGCAGCGGCCCGCCGACCCGGAGCCGGTGCAGTGGCAGGCCCGGGTGGCGGGCGGCCAGCCCGGCGAGGTAGCCCGGGTGCGGGTCGGCGCCCTCGCAGGTCACCGTGCCGTGTTCGTGCAGCGTGCCGAGGAAGTCACCGGGACCGCAGCCCAGGTCGAGGTGCCGGCCGGTGCGGTCGGCGAGCGCCGCCCAGGCGAACGCGTACCGGCGTAGCGGGTGGGTGTCGAACGGCTGCCGGGCCGCCGCGTCGGCCCGGCTCGTCGGCCCGGTCGGGCGCTCGTCGGCGCGGCTCATCGGACCAGCCGGGCACAGAGCGCGTCGAGCGTGGCGGCCAGCCGTTCGCCGTCGACCGCGCCGGGCAGCGGCCGTTCGGCGAGCAACAGCCGCTGCCGCTCCGGGTGCCCGGCCACCACGGCCGGCAGGTCGGTCACGTCCCACACCGCGACCACCCGACCCGTGCGCTCCTCCGCGCGCAGGTAGGCGGCCTGGTGGTCGTTGCCCATCTCACCGCGCGCCGCCTCCCGGGCCACCGCGACCGGCACCCGGCCGAGGCGCTGGACCAGACGGACGGTGTTGCCCGCGTGGGTGATCACCACGTCGGCGGCGGCCAGCCGCTCCCGCAGGTCGTCCAGGGGCAGGAACGCCTCGTGCGGGCACGGCGGTGTCACGGTCGAGGTGCCGGTCTGGACGAACACCTCGTGCGCGGCGCAGAGCGGCGCGACGGCGGCGACCAGGCGGTCGAACGGCCACGGACCCATGCCGACGGTGACCAGGACGCGGGCCATGGTCAGTAGAGCTCACCGATGAGCACCGCGCGGGGCCGGGAGGCCAGCAGGGCGGGCCGCTGGACCAGCACCGCGGCGGCGAGCCGGGAGCAGAGCCGGGCGGCGGCCCCGGCGGGCCCGGTCATGTTGAACGTCTCCAGCCACAGCGACGGCACCCGGAGCAGGCGGGCGGCGAGGAAGACGCCGACGGCCACTCCGGTGCCGGCCGACACCACCACGTCGGGTCGCTCCCGGCGCAGCAGACGCAGGGCCCGCCAGGTCGCCGGCACCACCCGGAGCCGGGTGCGTGTCGACAGCTCGGGCTGCCAGTGCACCCGCTGCCCGGCCAACGCCACCTCGGTGTCGGGGGCGCGCACCGCCACCCAGACCGGGTCGTGCCGCTCCCACCAGGGGCGCAGGGCGAGCAGGTCCAGCAGGACGCCGCCGCTGCTGGAGACGAGGAGTATCCGGTAACGCCGGCCCATCACGCCACGCTATCGCAGAGTCGCGGATCGGGGCGGCCCGGTCCAGGATGGACGGTGGTCGGCGCCGTCCCGGGACCAAAAGTGGTGAGGACGTCGGGACCGGCCCGGGCCGCGCGGGGCGGACCGGGCCGGGGCGAATCGGGGGCCGGAAGCGCCGGCCGGGAGGGTCAGACCCGCGCGCGGCGGGCCAGGCGCTCCGGATCGAGGATGATGATGCTCTTGCCGTCCAGGCGCAGCCAGCCGCGTGAGGCGAAGTCGGCGAGCGCCTTGTTGACGGTCTCCCGGGAGGCCCCGACGAGCTGGGCGATCTCCTCCTGGGTGAGGTCGTGGGTCACCCGCAGCACGCCGCCGTCGCGGGTGCCGAACCGGCCGGCCATCTGGAGCAGGTTCTTGGCGACCCGGCCCGGCACGTCGGTGAAGATCAGGTCGGCGAGCGAGTCGTTCGTCCGGCGCAGCCTGCGGGCCAGCACCCGGAGCAGTTGCTCGGCGATCTCCGGCCGGTTGTTGAGCCACGGCCGCAGGGCCTGCTTGCGGAGCCGGACCAGCCGGGTGTCGGTGACCGCGGTGGCGGTCGCCGTCCGCGGCCCGGGGTCGAACAGCGACAGCTCGCCCACCATGTCCGACGGGCCCATCACGGCGATCAGGTTCTGCCGGCCGTCCGCCGCGCGGCGACCCACCTTGATCTTGCCGGACAAAAGGATGTAGAGACTGTCTCCGGGCTCGCCCTCGTTGAACACGACCTCGCCCTTGCGGACCTCGATCGTCTCCATCTCCTTGGCGAGCGCCTCGGCAGCCTCCGGGTCAACGCCCTGGAAGATCCCGCTGCGGGCCAGTACCTCGTCCATCGCGCACCTCCGCCTGCGCGTGCCGTCCGTCGGCCGGGTCCGCCGTCCGCTGATCCCTCGCGCGCCGCCAGTCTAGGCGCACGTGAGCAGGAATCGGAGGTGCACCCCTGGATCTCGCTCCTGGTCCGGGCCGGTGCCACCCCTCCCCACCTGTGATCGTAGGGTGACCGGTGTGCTGGGCGAGCCGATCCTTACCAGCCGGTCGGAGGCCGGGTGGGACATTCCGCTGTTGGCCTGGCGGGCCGAGACGCCGTTACTGGCGGTCGGCTCCGCCCCGCTGGGCGGGGGGATCGGCGTCCGCGGGTGGGTGGTGAACGCGACCGTGCCGATGTCGTACGACCGGGACGACCCCGCCGCCCACCTGGCCGAGCTGGCCCACGGCCTCGACCTGGCCGGACCCGGGGTAGGGCTGCTGACCGGCGTCGACGTGACCGAGGTGGTACGCCGGGCGGACGGTGGCGTCCGGGTCTGGGCGACGGTCGGCCTGGGCACACCGGTGTGGGCCGCCGCGCCCGCCTCCACCGCCGCGCCCGCCTCCGCCACCCCGGCCCAGCGCGTCGGCACGATCAACATCGTCGCGTACGTGCCGGCCCGGCTCGGGGACGCGGCCCTGGTCAACGCGGTGGCCACGGCCACCGAGGCGAAGGCGCAGGCGATCTGGGAGCTGGGGCTGCCGGCCACCGGGACCGCCACCGACGCGGTGACCGTGCTCTGCCCGGCCGACGGCGAGCCGGCCCCGTACGGCGGCCCGCGCTCGGCGTGGGGTGCCCCGCTGGCCCGCGCCGTGCACGCCGCGGTGCGCGACGGCGGCACCGGCACGGTGGTGCCGTGGTCCGACCGGCGGGCGGGCTGACGTGAGCGGACGTCTACTCCGGCCATTCGGCCCTCGTCGCGGCGTTCCCGGCACGGTAGCGTCGCCGACGATGTACGCTCCCACCCCCTCTGTGTCCCGCGCCCGTCGCCCCGCCGCTCCGGCCGCGCGCCGGTCCGTCGCCGGCTCGCGCCTCGCCGCACTCGTCGCCCTCCTCGCGGTCCTGCTCGCCGCCGGCTGCTCGGACTCCGGCGACGGCGACCCGCTCTGGCAGAACGGGCAGGGCGGAGGATCCACCGGCTCGGCCGGGCCCGCCACGGGCGACCAGCCGGCGGCCGGCGAGTCGAAGGAGCCGTCGATCTCGCTCACCGCGACCGGCGACGTGATCATGGGGAACGCGCCGGACCGGCTTCCCCCCAACGGCGGCAAGGGCTTCTTCGACGACGTGAAGTCCGCGCTCAAGGGCGACCTGGTGATGGGCAACCTGGAGGAGCCGCTCACCGAGGACACCGGTGCCGGCAAGTGCGGCCCGAACCCGAAGGACTGCTATCAGTTCCGGGCGCCGCCCGGCTATGCGGCGCACCTGCGCTCGGCCGGGTTCCAGTTGCTCAACCAGGCCAACAACCACGGCAACGACTACGGGCAGCAGGGCTACGAGAACACCCAGTCGGCGCTTGAGGCGCACGGGCTCAAGCACACCGGGGCGCCCGGCGAGATCACCGTGGTCGACGTCAAGGGCATCAAGGTGGCGGTGGTCGGCTTCTCGTCGTACCCCTGGTCGAACAGCCTGGTCGACCTCGACGCCGCCAAGCAGGTCATCGAGATGGCCAAGGAGCAGGCCCAGCTCGTGGTGGTGCAGGTGCACATGGGCGCCGAGGGCGCCGACCGGACCAGGGTGAAGCCGGGCACCGAGACGTACGTCGGGGAGAACCGGGGCGACCCGGTGCGCTTCTCCCGTGCCGTCATCGACGCCGGCGCCGACCTGGTGATCGGGCACGGCCCGCACGTGCTGCGCGGCATGGAGTTCTACCAGGGCAAGCTGATCGCCTACAGCCTGGGCAACTTCGCCGGCGGCGGGAAGTCGTTGAACAGCGCCGGCCGGCTCGGCTGGGGCGGCGTGCTCAAGGTGTCGCTCACCGCCGAGGGGCGGTTCGTCGGCGGCACGTTCACCTCGACCGCGATGAACGGCGTGGGCCGGCCGTCCGTCGACCGGCAGGACCGTGGCCTCGGGCTGGTGCGCGAGGTGACCCGGGCGGACTTCGGTAAGACCGGCGCGAAGCTCGACGCGGCCGGCAAGATCAGCGCCCCGGCGGGTGGCTGAGCGCACGCGGGCCGCGTCGGCGCGCCGGCACGTCGGCCCCGCGACGTAGGCTGGCCGGCGTGACCACGCGCTCCCCCGAGACCGACCTCGGCCGTACGCGCCGCGCCCGCCGTATCGGTCGGATACTGACCGAGACCCATCCCGACGCGCACTGTGAACTCGACCACGCCAACGCGCTGGAGCTGGCGGTCGCCACGATCCTGTCCGCCCAGTGCACCGACAAGAAGGTCAACGAGGTCACGCCGAAGCTGTTCGCCCGTTACCGCACCGCCGCCGACTACGCCGGGGCGGACCGCGCGGAGCTGGAGGAGCTGATCCGGCCCACCGGGTTCTACCGCAACAAGACCAGCTCGCTGATCAACCTGGGTCGCGCGCTCTGCGAGCGGTACGACGGCGAGGTGCCGGGCAAGCTGGCCGACCTGGTCACCCTGCCGGGCATCGGGCGCAAGACCGCGAACGTCATCCTCGGCAACGCCTTCGACGTCCCCGGCATCACCGTCGACACCCACTTCCAGCGGCTGGTGCAGCGGTGGGAGCTGACCACCGAGACCGACCCGGTCAAGATCGAGCACGCGATCGGCGCGCTCTTCCCCAAACGCGACTGGACCATGCTGTCGCACCGGATCATCTTCCACGGCCGTCGGGTCTGCCACGCCCGCAAGCCGGCCTGCGGCGCGTGCACGCTGGCGAAACTCTGCCCCGCGTACGGCACCGGGCCGACCGAGCCGGCCGCGGCGGCCAAGCTGCTGAAGGGCCCCCGCGCGCGGGACCTCGCGGCGGCCGTCGGCCTCGACCCCGACCTGGTGCCGCAGCAGGCGACCGTGGCGGACGTGCCGTGAACCACCGCCGGCTCACCCTCCTGCTCGTCCCGCTGCTGCTGGCGGCGGCGGGCTGCACCGCCACGGCCGGGGAGCCGGCCGGCCCGGCGCCGGCCACCCGGGCGGAACGCCCGTCGCCGTTCGCCGACTGCGCCCCGCTGACCGTGGCACCGGCCTCGGCCGCGCCCGCGCCGGACGGCGCCGCCGGTGATCCGCTGCCCGACCTGACGCTCAACTGCTTCACCGGCGGGGCCCCGGTCACGCTGCGCGAGGTCAAGGGGCCTCTGGTGATCAACGTGTGGGCGTCCTGGTGCCCGCCGTGCCGCAAGGAGCTGCCCGCGTTCCAGCGGCTCAGCGAGCGGGCCGACGGCCGGTTCCGGGTGGTCGGCGTGAACAGCCGGGACAGCCGCGGCGGCGCGCAGTCCATCGGCGAGGACTTCGGGGTCGGCTTCCCGATGCTCGTCGACCAGGGCGACGCCTTCGAGCGCGCGCTGGAACGCAGCGCGTTCCCGCTCACCGTGCTCGTCGACGCCGGCGGGCGGATCCGGCACATCGAGGGGACCGGCGCGCTCGACGACGCCCGCCTCGCCACGCTCGTCCGTACCCACCTCGGGGTGCGGGTATGACCCGACGACCGCCGGGATGGTTCGACCCGCTGCTGGGCCGGCTCGGCACCGCGCGGGCCGAGGACTTCACCCGGCTCACCACGCCGGAGACCGGCGGCCGGGAGAGCGCCGTGCTGGTGCTGCTCGGCGAGGAGGCCGGGGTCGGGCCGGACGTGCTGGTCCTCCAGCGCGCCGCGACCCTGCGCAACCACGCCGGGCAGCCGGCCTTCCCCGGTGGGGCGGCCGACCCGGAGGACGCCGACGCCCGGGCCACCGCGCTGCGTGAGGCCAACGAGGAGGTCGGCCTCGACCCGGCAAGCGTCACCGTGCTGGCCGAGCTGCCCCGCCTCTGGATCCCGGTGAGCGACTTCGTGGTCACCCCGGTGCTCGCCTGGTGGCACGACCCGCACCCGGTGCACCCGCGCGAGCCGGCCGAGGTGGCGCACGTCGCCCGGCTGCCGGTGGCCGAGCTGGTCGACCCGGACAACCGGATGCGGGTACGCCATCCCAGCGGCTGGACCGGCCCGGCCTTCTCGGCGCGCGGCATGCTGGTCTGGGGCTTCACCGCCGGGGTGATCGACCGGCTGCTGGAGATGGGTGGCTGGGCCCGGCCCTGGCCGCGCTCCCGGGTGGTGGAACTGCCGCCGGTCGGCGCCACGCCCGCCCCCTCGGCCGGCACCGACGCGGCCGACGAGAGCCGGGTGCGCTGATCACTCGCACGCATCCTCAGGTCACGTTCAGCGAGCGCTGAGCCGGCTACGAGCCCGGTGCCCGTACCCTGGGGGCGTGTCCGCCGTGGATCTCGTACTGCTGCTGCTCATGCTCGTGTTCGCGATCAGCGGATACCGTCAGGGCTTCGTCATCGGCGCCCTGTCGTTCTCCGGGTTCTTCCTGGGCGCGTTGATAGGTCTCCAGGTCGGCCCGCTGATCGCCCGGCAGTTCGCGGCCAGCGGCACCCGGGTGTTGATCTCCCTGGTGGCGATCTTCGGGCTCGCCGTGCTGGGGCAGGCGCTCGCCGGTTGGCTCGGCTCCAACCTGCGCGCCGCCATTACCGGGCCGACCGGCAAGAAGGTCGACGACGTTGGCGGCGCGTTCATCTCGGTCATCGCGGTCATGCTCGTGGCCTGGCTGGTCGCGGTGCCGCTGGGCTCCTCGTCGGTGCCCTGGCTGGCCGCCTCGGTCAAGAACAGCGCGCTGCTCACCGTGGTGGACCGGGTGCTGCCCGACCGCGCCCAGGAGCTGTCCACCGCGTTGCGGGACACCGTCGACACCAACGGCTTTCCCGACGTGTTCGGCGGCCTGGGCAGCACCAACGCCCGGCAGGTCTCCCCGCCCGATCCGGCGCTGGCCGGCTCGCAGGTGGTCGCCAACAGCAAGCGGTCCGTGGTGAAGGTGCTCGGCTCCGCGCCGAGCTGCTCCCGCCGGATCGAGGGCTCTGGCTTCGTCTACGCCGACGACCGGGTGATGACGAACGCGCACGTGGTGGCCGGCACCCGCTCGGTGGCAGTGGAACTGCGCGGGGAGCGCTACGACGGCGAGGTGGTGGTCTACGATCCGGCGCGGGACCTGGCCGTGCTCTACGTCCCCGGGCTGCCCGGGCCGTCGCTGCGTTTCGCCGCCGGGGCGGCGGCCAGCGGGGCGGACGCGATCGTGCTCGGTTTCCCCCTCGACGGCCCGTACGACGCCCGGCCCGCCCGGGTCCGCGACGTCGACCGGATCACCGGGCCGGACATCTACTCCTCCGCCGACGTGACGCGGGAGATCTACACGATCCGGGCGCTGGTGCGCAGCGGCAACTCCGGTGGCCCGCTGGTCTCCTCGAACGGGCTGGTGCTCGGGGTGATCTTCGCGGCTGCCGCGGACGACCCGAACACCGGCTTCGCGGTGACAGCGACCGAGGCGCGGTCGGTGGCGCTGGCGGGCGCGGAGCGTACCCGGGGCGTGGCCACCGGCGACTGCACCTGAGGCCGACCGGCGCGGCGGTCAGCCGCCCGCCGGGGCGCCCGCCGGCGTCACGTCGTCGCCCGGCCGGAACGGCGGCGACACCTTCGCGCGCCCCCAGGTGAGCGTGCGGTCGAGCACCGTTCGCGCCATGATCGCCACACAGGTGCCGCCGTTGACGAACGAGGCCACCACGTCGCTGGGGTGGTGCATGCCCCGGTACATCCGGGTGAGCGCCACGCCGACCGGCACCAGCACCAGCAGCGTCCACCAGGCGACCTTGGCCGGCGTGCTGCGCGCCCGCAGCGCCAGCAGCAGCGCGAGACCGACGTAGAGCGCGGTCGCCGCCGAGGTGTGTCCGGAGGGGAAGCTGGACGTCGGCGGGGAGGAGTCCATGTGCGCCACGGCGGGACGGTTCCGGTCGATGACCATGGTGGTGAAGAGGAAGATCAGCGCCTGCGCGGTCACCGCCGCGCAGAGGAAGATCGGCTCCCGCCAGCGGTGCAGCACCAACCGCAGCACCAATGCGGCCAGCACGGTCACCACGACGATCATCTGGGTGCTGGCCAGCGTGCTGAACACCAGCGAGACGTCGTTCCACCCCGAGGTCCGGTCGCCCGCGAACTCCCGGTTGACCGTGTCCTCCACGGTGAACGGCCAGGTGTGCGTGAGCACCCGGGTGACCAGCAGGCCCAGGCCCACCATGGCGGCGAAGAGCAGGGCCACCGGCAGCAGGACGCGCCGGGCGATCTGGACCGCGACATCGGACATGAGCCGCCCTTTACCCTGACGGACCTTCCGTTACGCCCATCTATCCTCGGAGCCCGGCTCGACCACCTCGGGCTCCACCCCCTCCCGCAGCGGCCGGACCGGCCGGTGCCCGGCGCCGGGCCGCCAGGTGGTGAAACCGGCCGCGGTGGCGGCCACCACGGCCGCCCCCAGCACCCAGCCGCCCACCACGTCGCTGGTCCAGTGCACGCCCAGCGCGATCCGGCTCAGCCCGGTCACCACCGTGAGCAGCGCCGCCGCGGTCCACAACGCGACCCGCCCGGCCAGGCCGCGGGCGAAGGGCAGGAAGACCAGCAGCAGGACCCCGGCGGCCAACGTCGCGGTCAGCGTGTGCCCGGACGGGAAGGAGTAGCCGGCGGCCCGGGACACCGGCTCCAGCAGCTCCGGTCGGTCCCGGCCGACGAGCAGTTTGAGCAACGCGCCGAGCAGGCCCCCAGCCACCATGGTGGCCACCACCCAGGCCGCCAGCCGGCGTGCCCCGCGCCGCAACAGCCAGATCACCACCACCGCGGCGGCCACCCGCAGCGGGCCGGGCCCGAAGACGTGCGTCCACCCGGTCATCGCCCGTACCCAGGCCGGATGGCCCACCGCGTATCCGTGGAACGTGTCGGTGACCGTCGCGTCCAGCCGCAGCAGCGGCGGCCAGGCGCCGAGCACCAGCAGCGCCAGCAGGGCGAACGGCACCAGCACCAGGATCGCCGCGACGGCGGCCAGGGTGAGCCGGAGGCCCAGTGACCGGTCGGGGTCGAGGCGGCGGCTCCGCCAGGACCGGTCGCGGGTAAACGTCGGGCCGGTGCTGTTCATGCGATGTTCACTACCCCGCGCGGGGGGTGGTCAGACCGGTGATCGTCGCCGGTCAGCGACGGGCCCGCCGGAACCGGCGCACCATCAACGCGGCGCCGGTGACAAGCGCGACGAACAGGGCCAGCCCGGACCACAGCCGCCCCGGCGTGGAACGCTCGGCCTGCCCCGCCGGGTGGGCCGACCACCCGGCCGGCTGCGAGCGGCCGAACGGGTCGCCGCCCTGCCCCGCCGCCGCGGCCCGGGTGTCCGGGTCCGCACCCGGTGCGGGCCCGAAGCCCACCACCCCGGGGGAGGCGTTGTCGTCGAGCGGGTTGTGCCCCACCGCCGCCACGTCGGCGGTGAGCGCCGCCACCGGGTCGATCATGCCGTAGCCGAACCGGTCGTCCCGGCCGGTCGGGCCGAGATCCCGGGCGGTGCTGATCAGCCGGTTGACCACGTCGCCGGCCGACATCCGCGGATAGCGCGCGCGGACCAGGGCGGCCGTGGCGGCGACAAGCGGCGCGGCGAAGCTCGTCCCCTGCACCCGCCAGTAGCCACCCCGCGAGCGGGCGCCGTAGAGAGCGGTGGCCGGGGCGCTGAGGATGGTCTCGCGGCCGGTGATCGCGCCGGACCAGAGGTGCTCGCTGTTGCGATCCAGGCCGGTGACCGCCAGCACGCCCGGTTCCCGGGCCGGATACCAGACCTTCGTCGTGGTCGAGGTGGCCAGGTTGCCGGTGCACGCCACCACCACCACGTCCCGGGCGAAGGCGTAGTCGAGCGCGGCGGCCAGGGCCGGGCTGTCCCCGCCGCCGCCCAACGACAGGTTGACCACCCGGGCGCCGTTGTCGACCGCCCAGCGCACCGCCTTCGCGATGATCAAAGCGTCGTCGTACCGGTTCTCGGCGTCCAGGACCCGGATCGGGAGGATCTTCGCGTCCGGCGCCAGCCCCACCACGCCACGGTCGTCGTCGGCCCGGCCGGCGATCAACCCGGCCACCGTGGTGCCGTGGCCGACCGGATCCGGCTCGTCCGTGCCGCCCGGCGCGACCATGTCGAGGCCCGGCAGCACCTGCCCGGCCAGGTCCGGGTGGGACCCGTCCACCCCGGAGTCGATCACCGCGACCACCACGCCGCGCCCGGTCGACGTCTTCCAGGCGGTCCTCGCCCGCAGCTCCGCCAACTGCCACTGCTCGTCGCGGACCTGGTCGGCCCGGAACACGAGCCGCGGAGCCATCCAGGAGGGCGGCCGGGTGGCGACGGAGGCGGCCGGCGCGGCGGACGCCGGCGGAACCAGCGGGCCGGCCGTGACGGCCAGCGCCGCCGCGGCGGCGAGCAGTGCCCGCCCGGCGAGACGCCGGGGCGGCACGCCGGGAAGTCCCTGCCGGTCCCTGGTCACATTCCCCCAGCCATTCCGTCGCTCCCGACACATGCTGCTCGGAGATTACCGGTTGTCCCGGCCGTCACGGGGCACTTCCGCGCGTCCGGTCATCCGGGCGGGAGATGAGCCAACTGCACCAGCCGTACGCCCTCACGGCGGGTGACCAGACGGGCCCGGCCCGGCGGCAGCGGGCCGGCCTTCACCTGCCCGACGAGGGGACCCTCCTCCGGGCCGCCCGACATCACCAGCCCGGCCGTGGACAACTCCCGCAACCGCTGGATGATCGGCTCGTACGCGGTCCGCCCGGCCCCGCCGGAACGCCGCGCCAGCACCAGGTGCAGCCCGACGTCCCGGGCGTGCGGGAGGTGCTCCTCCAACGCCCGCAACGGGTTCGTCGGCCCACCGGCCACCAGGTCGTAGTCGTCGACGAGCACGAACAGCTCCGGCCCGGTCCACCACGACCGGCTGCGCAGCTCGGCCGGGGTCACCCCGGGCCCTGGCTGCCGCCCCTGGAGATAGCCGGCCGCCGACTCGATCAGCTCGGTGGTGTGCGGGGCGGCGGTGCCGTAGCCGATCAGGTGGGCCGTCTCGATCGCGCCCATCAGGCTGCGCCGGTAGTCGACCAGGATCACCCGGGCCTGCTCCGGGCCGAAGCGGCCGACGATCGAGGTGGCGAGCGCGCGCAGGAACGAGGACTTGCCGCACTCGGCGTCGCCGAAGACGACGAAGTTCGGCTCGGTGGCGAAATCCAGCACCACCGGGGCCAGGTCCGCCTCGGCCACCCCGATCGGGAAGGCCAGGCCGGTGGTCGCGGTCTGGTCCAGCTCGGCGTACGGCAGCACCGGCGGGAGCAGCCGCACCCGGGGCGCGACCGGACCGGTCCACGCCTGCGCGACGGACGTGACCAGGTCACCGGTTTCGGCGCCCAGGGCGGCCACCCGGGGCTGCGCGGTGAGGAAGTGCAGCCCACCGGCGGTGATCCCGCGCCCCGGCCGCTCCTCCGGCACGGTCGCCGCCAGTGCGCGCTTGACCACCACCGAGTCGGCCGGGTCGCCGAGGCGCAGCTCCAGCCGGGACCCGAACAGGTCCCGGATCGCGGGCCGGAAGTCCGACCAGCGCAACGCGCTCGCCACCACGTGCACCCCGTACGCCAGCCCCCGGGTGGCCAGCTCGGTGACCAGCGGCTCCAGGTCCTCGTACTCACCGCGCAGCGTGTTCCAGCCATCCACGACCAGGAACACGTCCCCGAACCGGTCGGCCCCGGCCGCCGGCGTCGCGGCCCGCCGCCGGCGCCAGGCCGCCATCGACTCCACCCCCGCCTCGGTGAACCGCCGCTCCCGCTCGGCGAGCAGGCCGGCGACCTCGCCGACGGTGCGGCGGACCGCGGTGCCGTCGGTCCGGCCGCTGACGCCGCCGACGTGCGGCAGGTCGCGCAGCGCGCCGAGGGTCCCGCCGCCGAAGTCGAGGCAGTAGACCTGCGCCTCGGTCGGGGTGTGGGTGAGCGCCAGCGCGCAGACGAGCGTGCGCAGCAGCGCCGACCGGCCGCTGCGGGTGGTGCCGACCACCGCGACGTGCCCGGCCGCGCCGTCCAGGGCCAGCCAGAGCAGGTCCCGCCGCTGCTCGAACGGCTTGTCCACCACGGCCACCGGCACCTGCAACGCGCCGTGCAGCTCGGGATTGGCCACGGTCAGCCCGCGGGCCGGATCGACGCCGACCGGGCCGAGCAACTCGTCGAGCGCGGGTGCGGCGTCCAGCGGGGGCAGCCACACCTGGTGGGCCGGAGGGCCCTGCCCGGCCAGCCGGTCCACGAGCAGGTCGAGCAGCGTCTCACCGTTCTCCTCCTCGGCGGTGAGGGCGGCCGGCGCGGCCGGCTCGGGCACCGGCGCCAGGTGGGTGGAGAACGCGAGCACCCGTGCCTCGCCGGCGCCGGTGCCGCCCGCCGGGCCGGTGCGCCGGCGGACCGCCCCGGAGACGTACGCGGCTTTGAACCGGACCAGCGGGTCGGTGCCGGAACGCAGGTAGCCGTGCCCGGGGCTGCGGGGCAACTCGTGCGCGTCCGGCACGCCGAGCACCGTCCGGGACTCCAGCGCGGAGAACGTGCGCAACCCGATCCGGTACGACAGGTGGGTGTCCAGCCCGCGCAGCCGCCCCTCCTCCAGCCGCTGACTGGCCAGCAGCAGGTGCACGCCGAGTGACCGGCCCAGCCGGCCGATCTGCACGAACAGGTCGATGAAGTCGGGCTTGGCGGAGAGCAGCTCGGAGAACTCGTCACAGATCAGCAGCAGCGACGGCAGCGGGGCCAACGGGCTGCCGGCCGCGCGCGCCCGCTCGTAGTCGCGCACGCTCGCGAAGTTGCCGGCCCGGCGCAGCAGCTCCTGGCGGCGCATCAGCTCGCCGTTGATCGCGTCCACCATCCGGTCGACAAGCGGCAGCGCGTCGGCCAGATTGGTGATCACGGCGGCGGTGTGCGGCAGCCGCTCGAACGGCGCGAAGGTGGCGCCGCCCTTGAAGTCGACGAGCACGAAGTTGAGCTGCTCCGAGCCGTGCGTGGCGGCCAGGCCGAGCACGAGCGTGCGGAGCAGCTCCGACTTGCCCGACCCGGTGGCGCCGATCAGCAGCCCGTGCGGGCCCATGCCGTCCAGCGCCGACTCCTTCAGGTCGAGGTCGATCGCCCCGCCGTCGGCGCCCACCCCGATCGGCACCCGCAGCCGGTCGCGGGCGGCACGGGGCGCCCAGCCCTGCTCGGCGGTGAAGCCGTCCGGGTCGCCGAGGCCGAGCAGCTCCGGCAGGCCCGGCTCGGCGCCGGGTGCCGCGGCAGGTCCGCGTGCCGTGCCGGCCAGCCGCAGCGGCGCGAGCCGCCGGGCCACCGCCTCGGCGTCCGCCGGCGCCAGCGCGTCCGCGGCGCCCACCTCGACGTGCCCCTCCGCGGAGTGCGAGTGCAGGCGACCGTCGACGAGGTCGAGCAGCAGGGCGTACCGGTCGAGCAGCCGGGGCGGCGGGGTGTCCAGGTCGAGCACCGTGACGGCGTCGACGCCGCCGTCGCCGGCCAGGTCGGCGGCCCCGGTCAGGTCGCCGCCGTCGAGCACCACCACCACGTGCGGTCCGTCGGTGGCCGGGCCGTGCGGGCTGAACCGGGACCGGCTGCCGAGCACGTCGTCGAGGAGCCGTTCCAGGTCGGCGGCGGCGCTGGTGACCAGCCGCACCGGGCCGAGCGCGTCGGTGCGGGTCGGGTGGTGGGCGTGCGGCAGCCATTTCACCCACTCCCAGCGGTCCCGGCGTTCCGGCCCGGCGCAGACCGCGATCAGCATCTCGTCCGGGGCGTGGAAGACGGCGAGCTGGGTGAGCACCGCCCGGGCCAGCGCCTGCGCCTCCGGCGAGCCGACGCCGCGTACCGCGCCGGCCGGGCCGCGTACGAAGACCCGGGCGAAGCTGCGCAGCGACAGCGCCACCGGCAGGTCCGGCACCACCGAGTACGCGTCCAGGAAGCGCCGCAACGCCCCGGCGGTCATCGGCTCCAACTCCTCCAGCGGGCGGGTGACCGGCGGGACCAGTGGGGTGGCGAGCGTCTGCGGCCCGACGCCCACCCGGACCACGGCGAAGTCCGGGTCACCCGGCCGGCGTTCCCACACCCGATGACTGTCCACGGTGGACCAGAGCCGCCCCGGCTCCGGATGGCGGTAGGCGAGCCCGGCCCGCTGGGCGCCGGCGGTCTGCCGGACCCGGCGGCGCAGCGTGGCCAGGTGCCGCAGGTATTCCCGGCGGGCGCCCATCAGCTCCGACTTCTTCGGGCCGGCGCTGCCCCAGGTGGTGACGAGCATCGCCAGCGAGGAGAGCCCGAACATCCCGCCCACCACGTACGAGTAGGCGCCGCCGCCCCGGCCGAACATCATCGCCATGGCCACCGTCCCGCCGAGCATCGGCAGCACCAGCAGCGCCTGCTGCCAGCGCCCGCCGGCCGCGGTGGGAATCTCCGGCGGCGCCTCGACGGGCAGCTCGCCGACCGGGATCTCCGGGGCCGGTCGGCGCGGTGGCCGCTTGATGACGACAGTGGACACGGAGCCTCCCATGGCTCTCGGTAACCCGAGCCTGGCTCATAGTAGGTAAAGTCCTCTCGTCCGTCAGCCCACCGATCCGGCTCGATGATGGAGATACGTCGATGACAAGCGGGCTCGCCCGGGTCACGATCAGCGCGCCCCGGCGGCGGGTCGACGTGGCCCTGCCGGAGCAGGTTCCCCTGGCCGAGCTGCTGCCCGAGGTGCTCCGGCACGCCGGGGAGGGGCTCGCCGACGACGGCGAACGGCACGGCGGGTGGGTGCTGCGGCGCACCGACGGCGCGGTGCTCGCCACCGCCCAGGCGCTGCTGCCGCAGGGTGTCCGCGACGGCGAGGTGCTGCACCTCGTGCCGGCCCGCGCCGAGTGGCCCGAGCTGGAGTACGACGACGTGGTCGAGGCGATCGTCGACGGGTCCCGCCGTCGCGGGGCCGCCTGGTCGGCCGGCGCGACCCGGGCCGCCACGCTTGCCGGCGCCGGTGTGCCGCTCGCCGTCGGGCTGGTCGCCGTGCTGTCGGCCGGTCCCGGCCAACCCGGCGGCTGGCCGGTCGCCGCCGCGGTCGCCCTGATCCTGGTGCTCGCCGCCACCGCCGCCTCCCGGGCGTACGGGGACGGCCCGGCCGGCACCGCCCTCGGCGGATACGCGCTGCCCTGGGCGGCGGCGGCCGGCGCGCTCGCGGTCGGCTCGGGCGATCCGGTCGGCCCGCTCCCCGGCCTGCGCTGGCTCGGCGCGCCCGAACTGCTCGTCGGCTCCGTCGCGCTGCTGCTGGTGGCGGTGCTCGCCCTGCTCGGCGTGGCCCACCGGTCCCGGGTTCCGGTGGCCGGCGTGACCGCCGGCGCGGGCGGCGCGGCGTCCGCCCTCGGCGCGCTGCCGCTCGACCCGGCCGGCACCGCGGCCGTGCTGCTCGGCGTCCTGGTCTTCGCGCTCGGCGGGCTGCCGCTGCTGGCCATCCGGGTCGGCAAGCTGCCGCTGCCGCCGCTCACCCTGCCCACCCCCGCCGGCACCCGGGACCTGCCCGACCGGGGGCGGGTGCACGCGGCCGTGGCCCGGGCCGAGGAGGCGCTGACCGGGATGCTGCTCGGGCACGCGGCGCTGGCCGTGGGCGCCGCCGTCGTGCTCGTGGCCACCGGTGGGACCGCCGGGCGGCTGCTCGTCGCCGTGGCCTGCGGCGTGCTGCTGCTGCGTTCCCGGCTCTTCGTGGCGGTGCGGCACCGGGTGCCGGCCGTCACCGCCGGGCTGGCCGGCTACGCCCTGCTCGGCGTGGTACTCGCGCAACGGGTCGGGCCGGGTGGGCGGCTCGCGCTCGCCGTCGGCGGGCTCGCCCTGGCCCTGGCGGCGGTCACCGCCGGCGTGACGTACGCCCGGCGGCCGGTCTCGCCGTACCTCGGACGGTTGGCCGACCTGACCGACACCGCGCTCGTGGTCGCGGTGGTCCCGGTGGCCTGCGCGGTGCTCGACCTCTACGACCGGGCCCGTGGCCTGCTCGCCTGAACACGACGGGGTCCGGGTCGCGAACGCGACCCGGGCCCCGGGGAAGTCTCGCCGTCAGTGCAGCGTCTCGCCGCGCTCCGCGGCCTCCTTGGCGCGCCGGTAGGAGTTGACGATCTCCGCCTCCGCCTCGACCCGGCCCACCCAGGTCGCGCCCTCGACCGACTTGCCCGGCTCCAGGTCCTTATAGACCTCGAAGAAGTGCTGGATCTCCAGCCGGTCGAACTCGCCCAGGTGGTGGATGTCCCGCAGGTGCTCCTGGCGCGGGTCCTCGTAGGGAACGCAGAGGACCTTGTCGTCGCCGCCCTTCTCGTCGGTCATCCGGAACATACCGATGGTGCGGCACCGGATCAGGCAACCCGGGAAGGTGGGCTCGGGCACCAGCACCAGCGCGTCCAGCGGGTCGCCGTCCTCGCCCAGGGTGCCCTCGATGAAGCCGTAGTCGGCGGGGTACTGGGTGGAGGTGAAGAGGGTGCGGTCCAGCCGGATCCGGCCGGTCGCGTGGTCCACCTCGTACTTGTTGCGGTGACCCTTGGGGATCTCAACCGTGACGTCGAAATCCATCTTCCACGCTCCCTCGTTGCCCACGCTGGCTGACGGAAACCACCGGCTCGCCGCCCGCACGGGAGGAACGCCCCCGCCGGCTCCGGCCGCCGCATAGTGTTCGGACCGAAGTAGTGTCACCCAAGGTGATTTCGAGTGGGGGAGGAGGGGTCCGTGGGGAGGGAAGATTCACACTACCGCCCCGAGGGGGTTGACGGGCGGCGGTCCGCCGGATCCGATTCCGCTCCCACCGGGGCCGCCGGGCGGGTGTCCGTTCCGGGCGCCAACCTGACCCGTCCGGCGACGCCGGCCACCGGTCCGGCCCGCTTCGGCCACCCGGGCGACCGGACAGCGCCGGGAAACTGGCCTGCCCCGGTCCCGGTGAGTCCACCGGTCCCGCCGGCGGGTGTCGCCCCGCCGCCGTCCGCCCCGCCGCCCGCCGTCCGGCCGCGCCGGCGGGCCCGACTGGTCGCCGTGCTCGCCGCCGTGCTGGTCCTGGCGCTCGCGGTGGGCGGGGTGGCCGTGCTCCGGCCCGGCCCGGTCGACGGCTGGCTGGGCGGCGGGACCACGCCGTCGGGTACGGCCGCCGCGCCGCCCGAGCCCGACCCGCCGGCGGTGCTGGCCGGCCCGGACGACAACGCTCCGCTGCCCACCGGGGCCGGCCTCCGGGCCGCCCTGGATCCGCTGGTACGCGCCGCCGCGCTCGGCGACCGGGTGCACGTGTCGGTGGCGGACGTGAGCACCGGTCAGGCGCTCTACGGCAGCGGGCCGGACACACCCACCGTGCCCGCCTCGGTGACCAAGCTGGCCACCGCCGTCGCGGTGCTCGCCGCGCGCGGCCCGGCGTACCGGATCCCCACCCGGGCGGTGGCCGGCGCGAACCCGGGCGAGGTGGTCCTGGTCGGCGGCGGCGACCCCACCCTCGCGGTGGACAAGAAGAACGCCTTCTATCCGGGCGCGGCCCGCCTGGACGACCTGGCCGCCCAGGTCCGTGCCGCGCTCGGCGGCACCGCCCCCACCAGGGTGATCGTCGACTCGTCGCGGTTCAGCGGGCCGGTCTTCGAGCCCGGCTGGGACGCCGACATCCCCACCGGCGGGTTCGGCGCGGCGATCACCGCGCTGATGACCGACGGCGCGCGGAAGGACCCGGCGCAGGCGCGGCGCACGGCCGAGGAGACCAACCACGCCGCCGAGCGGGTGCCCCAGCCGGACCTGACCGCCGGCCGGCAGTTCGCGAAGCTGCTCGGCCTCACCGGGAGCGCGGCCCAGGTGACCCGGGGGACCGCGCCGACCGCCGGCGGGTCGGGCACCGCGCCCGGCGCCGAGCTGGGCAAGGTCGAGTCGCTGCCGGTGATCCGGCTGGTCGACATCATGATCAGTGACAGCGACAACGTGATCGCCGAGGCGATGGCCCGCCAGGTCGCGCTGGCCCGGGGCAAGCCCGGCTCCTTCGCGGGCGGCGCGGCGGCCACCGACGAGGTGCTCGGCGAGCTGGGGCTGCCCGCCGACGAGATCAGCCTGGCCGACGGCAGCGGGCTGTCCCGCACCAACCGGATCAGCCCGTCGCTGCTCACCGACCTGATCACGCTCGCCGGCAACGGGAGTCACCCCGAGCTGGCCGCGATCTTCGGCGGCCTGCCGGTCGGCGGCTGGTCCGGCACGCTCGACGACCGCTACCGGGTGGCCGCCACCAAGGCCGGCGCCGGCGTGGTACGCGCCAAGACCGGCACGCTGACCGGGGTGAACGCCATCGCCGGCACGGTGACCACCGCCGACGGCCGGTTGCTCACGTTCGCCGTGCTCACCGACCGGACGCAGGGCTCGCTCGACGACACCCGGCAGGCGCTCGACCGGATCACCTCCGCGCTGGCCGGCTGCGGCTGCCGGTGACCGACCGCCGTCGATCGGCCGGCGCGAGCCGGGGTGGGGGTGTTCCGGCGCGGGTACGGTGGGTTCATGGCGCAGTTCGTGGACTGGGATCTGGCCGCCGCTACCGCGGGGGCGCTGAGCAAGTCGGGCCCCCGGGTGTCGTACGCCGAGGCCAACGACGTCGTCGGTGACCTGCGCCGGCTGACCGAGGAGGCCGCCGGACACGTCGCCGACTACACCGGCCTGCGGGCCCAGGTGGCCCACCCGCCGGTGCGGGTGGTCGACCGCCGGGACTGGGCGGCGGCGAACATCGCCGGGTTGCGCGAGGTCGTCACCCCGCTCGTCGAGCGGCTCTCCGGGGACAAGCGGCCGGGCGCGTTCACCGAGGCGATCGGCTCCCGGCTCACCGGCGTGCAGGCCGGCACCATCCTGGCCTACCTCTCCGGCCGGGTGCTCGGCCAGTACGAGGTCTTCGCCGGCGACCCCGGGCAACTGCTGCTGGTGGCCCCGAACATCGTCGAGGTCGAGCGGAAGCTCGGCGCCGACCCGCGTGACTTCCGGCTGTGGGTGTGCCTGCACGAGGTGACCCACCGCACCCAGTTCACCGCCGTGCCGTGGATGCGCGCCTACTTCCTCGGCGAGGTGCAGGCGTTCGTGGACGCCTCGCAGGGCGGCGAGCACCTGCTGGAGCGCCTGCGCCGCGGGGTGGCCACGCTCTCCGACGCGGTCCGGGAGCCGGACAGCCGGGCCAGCGTGCTGGACATCGTGCAGACACCGGCGCAGCGCGCCGTGCTGGACCGGCTGACCGCGCTGATGACGCTGCTGGAGGGGCACGCGGAGTTCGTGATGGACGGTGTCGGCCCCGAGGTCATTCCCAGCGTCGAGTCGATCCGGTCGGCGTTCAACCGCCGCCGGGAGTCCGGCAACCCGCTGGAGAAGGCGATCCGCCGGTTGCTCGGCATCGAGGTCAAGATGCGCCAGTACGCCGAGGGCCGCAAGTTCGTGCACGGCGTGGTCGACCGGGTCGGTATGACCGGTTTCAACAAGATCTTCTCCTCCCCGCTCACCCTGCCCCGGCTGGACGAGCTGGGCGACCCGGACGCCTGGGTGTCCCGGGTGCACGGGCCGGCCGGTGCCACCCCGACCGCCGGCTGAACCGGCCGCCCGGGCACCGGCCGCCTCGCCGGCCCGCGCACCGGCCGCGCCGGCGCCGGCGGTCGCCGCCGTCCGGCTCGCCGTCCGCCGGCTGCTGACCGACCTGCCCGGAGACGGACCGGTGCTGGTGGCCTGCTCCGGCGGGGCCGACTCGCTGGCGCTCGCCGCGGCCACCGCCTTCGTGGCGCCCCGGCTCGGCCGCCCGGCCGGCCTGGTGACCGTCGACCACGGCCTGCAACCCGGTTCGGCCGAGCGGGCCGACGCGGTCGCCGGCTGGGCCCGCACGGCCGGGCTCGACCCCGTCGACGTGATCCCGGTCCGGGTCACCGGCCGACCCGGCGGCCCCGAGGCGGCTGCCCGGCAGGCCCGCTACGAGGCGCTCGTCGCGGCGGCCCGGCGGCACGGGGCGGCCGGCGTGCTGCTCGGGCACACCCGCGACGACCAGGCGGAGACCGTGCTGCTGGCGTTGGCCCGGGGCGCCGGGCCGCGCGGGTTGGCCGGGATGCCGGAACGGCGCGAGCGGGACGGGGTGCCGCTGCTGCGCCCGCTGCTCGACGTCGCCCGGTCCGACACCCGGGCGGCCTGTGCCGCGCTCGGCCTGGCGGCGTGGGCCGACCCGCACAACACCGATCCCGCGTACGCCCGCGCCCGGGTCCGGGCCGGGGCGCTGCCGGCGCTCGTGGACGCGCTCGGGCCGGCGGTGGTGGCGAACCTGGCCCGGACCGCCCGCCTGCTCGCGGCCGACACCGCCGCGCTCGACGCGCTCGCCGACGCCGCGCTCGCCGACGTCCGGGCCGCCGGTGGCGGGCTCTCGGTCGACGGGCTGGCCGCGCTGCCGGCGGCGGTCCGCACCCGGGTGCTGCACGCCTGGGCGCGGGAGTTGGGCGCCGCGCCGGCCGCCCTGTCCCACCGGCACGTGGCCGCGCTCGACGCCCTGGTCACCGACTGGCGGGGCCAGGGGCCGGCGCACCTGCCCGGCGGCCTGCCGGTGCGCCGCCACACGGGCCGCCTGGTGCAAGGCGGGGGCCCCGCTTAACGCCTCCGGTATAGGCGGGGGCCCCGCTTAACAGCGGGCCGATCAGGCGTCGGCGCGTTCGCGGAAGGTGGTCCGGTAGGCGTGCGGCGTGGTGCCGACCCGCCGGGTGAAGTGGTGCCGCAGCGCCGCCGCGTCGCCGAAGCCGGCCCGGTCGGCGACGCTCTCCACGCTGAGCCGGGTGTCCTCCAGCAGCCGCCGGGCCAGCAGCACCCGCTGGTTGGTCAGCCAGTCGTGCGGCGTGGTGCCGGTCTCGGCGCGGAACCGGCGGGCGAAGGTGCGTGGGGCCATGCCGGCCCGGGCGGCCAGCTCGTCCACGGTCACGCCGTGGTGCAGGTGCCCCATCAGCCACTCCAGCACCGGTTCGAGGGTGGGCGCCTCCGGCGCCTTCGGGATCGGCGCCTCGACGTACTGGGACTGGCCGCCGTCGCGGTGCGGCGGGACCACCATCCGCCGGGCCAGCCGGGTGGCCACCGCGGAGCCGTGCTCCTGGCGCACCAGGTGCAGGCAGGCATCGATCCCGGCGGCGGTGCCGGCGCTCGTGAGCAGCCGGCCGTCCTGCACGTAGAGCGAGTTGCACCGGACCCGGGCCCGGGGGTTGCGGCGCTGGAGCTCGTCGCCGTAGAGCCAGTGGGTGGTGCACTCCCGGCCGTCGAGCAGGCCCGCCGCGCCGAGCACGAACGCGCCCGAGCAGACGCTCATCACGTACGCCCCGCGATCGGCCGCCCGCCGCAGCGCCGCGAGCACGTCGGACGGGATCGCGGCGAGGTCCTCGTCGCCGGGCACCGTGACGCCGCTGAAGTGCGCGGGCACCGCGACGAGGTCGGCCTCCTCGAGCGGCGCCAGGTCGGCGTGCGGCTGAAGGTGGAAGCCGGAGGAGGTGCGCACCGCCCGGCCGCCGGGCGTGCAGACCTGGAACCGGTAGAGCGGGAAGCCGTCGTCGGTGCGGTCGGTGCCGAAAACCTCGGCGAACACGCCCAGCTCGAACGTGGCGACCCGGTCCATCGCGAGGACGGCGACTGAACGGAGCATGTGACGAGGGTAACCCGGCCGGTGGCAGGAAATCGATGGTGGCGGGCATTCCTGCCACTGTCCGCAGCGGACGGCGGGCCGCAGACTTGGGGGTGTCCGGTGCGCACCGGCGGCGAAAACACTCTCCACCAAGCGAAAGCGAGCGCCGCCGTGACCGTTCTGCTGCTTCTTCTGTTTCTGTTTCTTCTCCTCGGCGCCAGCGCCCTCGGGCTCACCGCCGACACGCGCGACTCGGCCGACTGGAAGCCGACCGACGACGGCCGACGCTGGCGCTCCCGCGCCTGCTGAGGTGATTTGTTCCATTAGTGCCATAGATCCTCGGCGGGACCGGGCCGAAAGGTGCGGCCCCGCCGACGGAGGCCATCCGGCGTACGGCAGGCTAGGAGCATGGCTGACGGCTCCTGGTACGACGCCGACATCGACCACGTGATCATCTCCGAGGCGCAGATCCGCGAGAAGACGGCGGAGCTGGCCAAGCAGGTCTCGGCGGACTACTCCCACGTCGAGGACGGTCTCCTGCTCGTCTGCGTGCTCAAGGGCGCGGTCATGTTCATGGCCGACTTCGCCCGGGCGCTGGGCCGCCAGGGCCCGCCCGCGGAGCTGGAGTTCATGGCCGTCTCGTCGTACGGCCAGGGCACCACCTCGTCCGGGGTGGTCCGCATCCTCAAGGACCTGGACCGGGACATCGCCGGGCGGCACGTGGTGGTGGTCGAGGACATCGTCGACTCCGGCCTGACCCTCTCCTGGCTGCTGCGCTACCTGGAGTCGCGCTCCGCCGCCAGCGTCGAGGTGGTCGCCCTGTTCCGCAAGCCGGACGCGGTCAAGGTGCCGGTGCCGGTGAAGTACGTCGGCTTCGACATCCCGACCGAGTTCGTCGTCGGCTACGGCCTCGACTTCGGCGAGCGCTACCGCGAGCTGCCGTACGTCGGGGTGCTCAAGCCCGAGGTGTACGCGCGAGCCTGAGCGCCGCCGGGCCGCTCATCAGCGGACATTCAGCCGGCTCTCAGCCTTTCGGTCTACGGTAGGGCCGGTGACGTGGAGGCACCCTCCACGCCCGACCCCTCGGGCCGCGTGACCGTGCGGCAGGTGCGGATCGGGCGGGGAGCTCCCGGCCACGCCGGCTCAACCCCCGGTTCGCCGTACGCGTAATGGTGCCGGGCTCGCAAGCTCGCTCCTCGCGCGCACTGGGCTCGAAATGTGCGCGACTGCGGGGCTCGCAAGCTCACTCCTCGCGCGCACTGGGCTCGAAATGTGCGCGACTGCGGGGCTCGCAAGCTCGCTCCTCGCGCGCACGGTGTACCGTCGAATGACCGTGGTGCGGCAGTTCGCGTGCCCCGGGGGTCGGGCCGGCCCGCACGGCGGCCCCGGCCGCCGCCGAGGCGGCGACACCATTCAGACGGTCAGGACGTCGATCAGGAGGATGCGGGCGCCTCGGTGCCCGACGACAGCATGGAACGTACGCGTTTCTTCCGCCGACCGGTGGTCTGGATCATCCTGGTCATCCTCGGCGCCGTTGTGCTCAGTCAACTGTTCACCGCTGGTCCCAGCTACCACCGGGTGGACACATCCGTGGCGCTCAACCAGCTCAACTCCGGTGGCATCGACAAGGTCGTCTTCCAGGACAAGGAGCAGACGCTCCAGCTCGACCTGAAGGACAAGGCCAAGTTCGGCGACACCACCACCGACAAGATCGAGGCGCAGTTCCCGTACGAGGTCGGCGGCCAGGTCTGGAACCAGGTCCGCGAGGCCGAGGCGGCGGACCGGATCACCGGTGCGGTCGACACCAAGGTGTCGTCGGACAGCATCTGGGTCAGCCTGCTCGTCAATCTCCTCCCCATCGCGCTGCTGGTGCTCCTGCTGCTGTTCTTCATGTCGCAGATGCAGGGTGGCGGCTCGCGGGTGCTCAACTTCGGCAAGTCCAAGGCGAAGATGATCACCAAGGACACGCCGAAGACCACGTTCGCGGACGTGGCCGGCGCGGAGGAGGCCGTCGAGGAACTGCACGAGATCAAGGACTTCCTGCAGAACCCGGCGAAATACCAGGCCCTGGGTGCCAAGATCCCGAAGGGCGTGCTGCTCTTCGGCCCGCCCGGCACCGGTAAGACGCTGCTGGCCCGCGCCGTCGCCGGCGAGGCGGGCGTGCCCTTCTACTCCATCTCCGGCTCCGACTTCGTCGAGATGTTCGTCGGTGTCGGCGCCAGCCGGGTCCGTGACCTGTTCGAGCAGGCCAAGTCGAACGCGCCGGCGATCGTCTTCGTCGACGAGATCGACGCCGTCGGCCGGCACCGCGGCGCCGGCATGGGCGGCGGTCACGACGAGCGGGAGCAGACCCTCAACCAGCTCCTGGTCGAGATGGACGGCTTCGACACCAAGGGCGGCGTCATCCTGATCGCCGCCACCAACCGGCCGGACATCCTCGACCCGGCGCTGCTGCGCCCGGGCCGGTTCGACCGGCAGATCCCGGTCGACGCCCCCGACATGGAGGGCCGCAAGGCCATCCTCCGGGTGCACGCCAAGGGCAAGCCGTTCACGCCCGACGTCGACCTCGACGCGGTCGCCCGGCGTACCCCGGGCTTCAGCGGCGCCGACCTGGCCAACGTGATCAACGAGTCCGCGCTGCTCACCGCGCGGAAGGAGCAGCGGGCGATCAGCAACGACTCGCTCGAGGAGTCGATCGACCGGGTGATCGCCGGGCCGCAGCGCCGGACCCGGGTGATGAGCGACCAGGAAAAGAAGATCACCGCGTACCACGAGGGTGGGCACGCGCTGGTGGCCTGGGCGCTGCCGCACGCCGCGCCGGTGCACAAGGTGACCATCCTGTCCCGGGGCCGGTCGCTTGGGCACACGCTCGTCCTCCCGACCGAGGACAAGTACACCCAGACCCGGGCCGAGATGATCGACACCCTGGCGTACGCGCTGGGCGGCCGGGCGGCCGAGGAACTGGTCTTCCACGAGCCGACCACCGGCGCCGGCAACGACATCGAGAAGGCCACCCAACTGGCCCGCGCGATGATCACGCAGTACGGCATGAGCTCCAAGCTCGGTGCGATCAAGTACGGCACCAGCGGTGACGAGCCGTTCCTCGGCCGCAACATGGGCCACGAGCGGGACTACTCCGACTCGGTGGCCGCCGAGATCGACGGCGAGATGCGCGCGCTGATCGAGCTGGCCCACGACGAGGCCTGGGAGATCCTGGTGGAATACCGGGACGTCCTGGACAACATGGTCCTGGAGCTGATGGAGAAGGAAACCCTCTCCACCGCCGACATGGCCCGGATCTGCGCCCGGGTGGTCAAGCGCCCGCCGATGGCCCCCTACCACGGCTTCGGCAAGCGCCAGCCCTCCACCGAGCCGCCGGTGCTCACGCCGGCCGAGAAGGCGCGGGCCACGGCCGACGGCATCTCGGTCGGCGGTGCCAGCAACAACTCGGACGGTACGCACTGAGCACCGACCCGACGGCCGGCTCCCCTGACCGGGAGCCGGCCGTTTCCGCTACCGAGCGGGAGCCGGCCGTTTCCGCTACCGAGCCCGACGAGGACGACGCGCTCGACCACGTCGCCGCGCGCCTGATCAGCGGCCGGCTGACCGGCGGTCCGGTGGAGGACAGCGTCGACCTCAACCGGATCGAGAAGGCGGTCCGGGAGATCCTCGTCGCGGTCGGCGAGGACCCGGACCGCGACGGCCTCCGGGAGACGCCGGCCCGGGTCGCCCGCGCCTACGCCGAACTCTTCGCCGGCCTGCGGGTCGACCCGGCGCAGGTGCTCCGCACCACCTTCGAGGCCAACCACGAGGAACTCGTGCTCGTCCGGGACATCGACGTGATGAGCCTCTGCGAGCACCACCTGCTGCCGTTCCGCGGCAGCGCGCACATCGGCTACATCCCCGGGCCGGACGGCCGGATCACCGGCCTGTCCAAACTGGCCCGACTGGTCGAGGTGTACGCCCGCCGCCCGCAGGTGCAGGAACGGCTCACCTCCCAGATCGCCGACCTGCTGATGTCCAGCCTCAAGCCACGCGGCGTCATCGTGGTGCTCGAATGCGAGCACATGTGCATGGCCATGCGGGGCATCCAGAAATCCGGCGCCAAGACCATCACCTCGGCGGTCCGCGGCGGCCTCCAGCACGACGCCAAGTCGCGGGCCGAGGCGATGGCGCTGATCATGCACCGCTGACCCGGCTTCCCGACGGCCGCGTACTCCCCACCGGGAGGCGCGGCCGTCGCCGTCCCGCAACGGTCAGCCGGGCAGCATGGCCAGCAGCAGGCCGGCGGCGGCCAGCACCGCCGGGACCAGGCACACCAGGGCGCCGAACCGGGGCGTCCGATCCACCCGGTCCGTCGGGCGAGGGCGGAAGACCCGCCCCACCGCGAGCCAGCCCACCATGAACGCGACCGCCGGCAGCGGCAGCCCCACCAGCAGCGCCACCACGACCACCGGCCCGGGACCGGCGACCGCGTAGAGCGCGAGCTGGAGCAGCGGGACCACGACCGCCACCGGCCCGTACACCAGCAGATTGCGCGGACGGGCCGGCCACCGGGCCAGCCGGGGCAGGCCACGCGCGGCCAAGGCGTCATCCGCCGCGTCCGCCCAGCCACCGGCCGAGCGCAGCGCCGCCAGCACCGCCGACGGTCCGCCCGCCATCGACCGGGCCGCCTCGGTCACCTCCGGCGGCGTCGGAACCAGCGAGATCGGCGCTACGCCCAGCCCCCGCAGCCGGGACTGCTGCGACGCCAGCCGCTCGCGTACCGTGGTCAGCTCCTCGCGGGCCCCCGCCACCGACCGGGCCTGCTCCCCGGCGGCGGTCGCCGCGGCCCGGCGTACCCCGTCGAGCTGCCGCGCTGCCGCCACGTACTCCGCCCACGCCGACTCGGCGGGGTCCACCGTCACGGTCGGATCACCCACCCGCGGCCCGGGCACCGCCGTCCCCGTCTCGCTCATCAGGCACCGCCCTCCGGGCCGAAGGGCACGAAGACCGTGCCCTGCTCCGCCGGACCGTCCCAGAGCACCGCTCGGCCGGGACGGGGCTGCCACCACACCGGCCGGTCGAAGAGCCGCTCCAGCCGGCCACCCGGCACGTCCGTGACCACCACGGCGGTGAGTTTGTCCACCGCACCCGCCGGACCGAGCAGCCCGGCCAACGGGCCCGGCGTGCGCCACCAGCCGAGCAGGTGCCGACCGGCCGGCGGCCCCTCCAACAGCAGCGACCGCAGCGACTCCGGCGGCAACTCGGCGGCGTCCGGCACATCCAGGCCGAACACCACCAGATAACCCGGCTCGTCCGACTCGATGGCCACCCGCAGCCCCGCCGCGTCGACCGTCTCCACCCGATGCCGCCCCGCCAGCTCGGCGGCGAGCACACCGGCCGGCTCGGCCGACCCGTTCGCCAACGCCGCCACCACGAACCGCCCGGCGTCCGGGTGCGCCGCCGCCGCGCTACGGACCGCGGTGACAAGCAGCCGCTCGGCCTCCTCGTCCCGGCCCAGCACGGCCAGGTTGCGCCCGGCGGCCGGCCCCAACGGCACCGCCACCGTGCTGCGCCGGACGTCCACCGCCCGACCCAGCAACGCCGCCGGCGCGTGGACCCGACCGGCAAGGGCCGCCCGGTGCCGCGGATCGTTCGCGAGCAGCGGGCGGGCGTAGCCGGCGAACACCACCGGCGGGACGGCGTCCGCCGGGCGGGCCGACCACAGCCGCCGCCGCAGGTCGGTCAGGACCTCCGGATCGCCGTACGGATCCGGGAACCGGATCATCCGTTCGTGGCCCCGGGTCGCGCCCCGCGGGCCGCCCAACCCGCCGGCCGTGTTCACCACCGCGCTGCCCACCGGCAGGCCGGCCGCCGAATCGTTGGCCGGCTCCAGCACCGCCGAACCGCCGGGCAGCGCCACCCGCACCGGAAACTGCCCGAGCAGCGGATCCCGCGGGCCGCCGATGCCCAGGTCACCCTCGCCGGCCAGGACCAGATGGATCCCGAACGAGCGGGCGGCGCGGGCCAGCGCACTCAGCCGGGCCAGCAGATCGGTGGCGAGCCGGTCCCGGTCCCGCAGCGCAAGCGGGAAGTTGTCGACCACGCAGACGATCCGGGGCAGCGGGCAGTGCTCGCGCAACTCGGCGAAGCGTTGCCCGCCGGCCCGCCGGGACGCCTCCTCCCGGCGGCGTAACTCCGCCTCCAACTCACCGAACAGGTCGGCGACGTACTCCCGGTCGGCGGCCATCCCGGCGGCGCGCACCTGCGGCACCCAGGACCGGTCCCGCTCGGTCTGGAGGAACTCCACGAAGGACTCGCCGTCGCCCAGGTCGGCCAGGTGGAGCGCCAGCTCGTCCGGGCCGTACCGGGCGGCCAGGCCGAACAACACATCGGTGAGGAACGCCGACCGGCCGGCCTGCGACCTGCCACTCACCAGCCAGTGCGGGGTCAGCTCGGTGAAGCCGAGACTCACCGGCCGCCCGGCCGCGTCGCCGACCGTGGTGCTCAGCCCGTCGACCGAGTCGACCGTCCACAGCCCGTCCGCCGGCAGCAGATCGGCCAGGGTCAGCCGGGAACCGTCCTCGATCTGGCGGGCCAGTCGCCGGCACACCTCGGCGACCAGCTCCGGCGGCGGATCGTCATCCAGGAACACGGGTGAGTTCAACCCGCCCGGCGAACCGGCGCCCGGGCTGCTGAACCCGACCTGCGGTGGATCACCGACAAGCGCGTACGCGGTGCGCACCGTGAGCGGGGTGGCCCGGGGCAGCGGACTGCCGGCCGGCCAGCCGGCGGCCACCAGGTGCAGCCCGGCCCGCGGCCCCCGCTCCGCCAGGTCGGCGAGCCGGTCCAGGTCCGCCGGGGTCACGCCGTCCGGCAACCCGGCGACCACCAGCAGCAGCGTACGGTCGTGGCCGCGTTGCCGGGCGTTCCCGGCGCCCACCCACTGCTCCGCCTCGGCCAGCACCGCCCGCAGCCCGGCCAGGTCGGTGGCGGACGGCGGCAGCAGGCCGGCGTCGGCGAGCGCCGCGAACCCGCCGAACGTGTCGCCCGGCCCGCCGTCAACCACCCGGGCCAGCAGTCCACCCGCCGGCGTCGCCGCGAACAGGCGCAGCAGCAGCGCCCGCAGCAGCCCGGCCACCCGCGGATCCGTCGCGTCCGCGTCGACGGTCAGGTGGCCGCTGCCCAGCAGGGGCACCAGCGCGGGAAAGCGGACGTCGTCCAGCGGGGCGGCGACGCCGACCCGGACACAGGGGGGTGGCCCGTCGCCGGGCGGCGTCGTCGGGGCCAGCGCCTCCAGCGGCACGCCGGCCCACCCGGGCGCCACCCGCTCGGCCGCCGCCCGCAGGCGCTCGGCCAGCTCGTACTGGCGGTGGTGGTCGGCGGGCGCGGGTCGGATCTCGTCGAGGATGCCCGCCGCCGCGGTCGCCGCGGCCTCGGCCCGCCGATGCAACGCGGCGGCCCGACCGGCACGCGCCTTCGGAGTCGCCACCGCGTCCACCTCTCTCCCCGAGGCCGACATCTTCCCCCCGAGCTGTGACGGTAACCCAGCCGGGAGCCCGCCACCGGGATGTCGGTCGGCGCGGTGGGCCGCGCGCCGGTGACCGGCCTCACCCGATCGCCGGGCGGACTCCGCCCGGCGGTTCGCCACGATCCGCCAGTTCTGAGGCATTGGGTACGCGGCGTGCAGCCGATAGCCTCAGGAGGTGGAATCAGTGCAGCCCCCCGCCGGTTCCCAGGTATCCCGCGTACCGGCGCAGCGGACCCCGCCGGAGCAGTTGGCGCCCCCCGCGCCCGCTCCGGGGCCGGTGCGGCCGAAGCGCCCGTTGCGCACGGCGCTCACCATCATCGCCGGGGTGTTGGCGTTGCTCTGCACGGGCGGAGCGCTCGTCGGTTTCGTGCTCTACGACCGGGCGACCGCCCCGGACCGCAGCGCCCCCGACGTGGTGGTAGACAACTATCTCCGGGCTCTACTGGTGGACCGCAACGACACCAGGACGCAGGAGTTCACCTGTGGTGGACGGTCGGAGCTGGACGGCGTGCGGGCACTCCGGGACGACCTCGTCGCCCGGGAACAGCGGTTCGGCACGCGGATCTCGGTGAGCTGGGGTCCGCTGGCCGTGCAAGAGTCGGGCGACCTCGCGGTGGTGGAGGTCGATCTCATCATCTCGGCCTCCGTCGGCGGTGTTTCCCAGACCGACCGGCAGGGCTGGCGGTTCGAGGCGAGGCGCGAGGACGGCTGGGGCGTGTGTGCGGCCCGGCCCGCCGCCTGAGCCCGGCTACTCCAGCCAGAGCAGGTGAACGGGCACCTCCAGGGTGGTGGGTGCCTGGCCGCGCCAGGCCCAGCGGTACCACTCCAGCTCGGGCGCGACCCGCAGGCAGATGTCGCCGTCCGCGCCGGAGTAGGTCTCGGTGACCGCGCGCAGGTCGCGTCGCTCCACGCCGCCGTCCACGTGCACCACCCGCCGCCCGGTCACGGCGTCGGCCTCGAAGACCGGAGTGGGCGGCCGGCGGGCCGGCGCGTCGAGCGAGACCAGCCGGATGCCCGATCCGGTCGACGCCGGTGCCGGTCGCCGTTCGCCGAGTGTCTCCACCCAGACCCGTTCCACCGGCACCAGCGGTGCGAACACCTCCACCTGCTCGGACTCGGCCCGGTACCACTCGTGCTCCGGGATGACCGGCACATAGGTGCGGCTGCCCTGCACCACCCGCTCGTCGGCCCGCAGGTCGCCACGCCAGCCGAGGCCGGGGAGGCCGACAAGCACACGGCGACCGCGCAGCTCGGCGCCGCCGGTGGCGGGCACGACGTCGACCGGGCGGGGCGGCAGCGGGGCCCAGTCCGGGCGGTCCGCGAAGGGGTCCGGCAGCGGGTTGCTCACGGGCGGGACCTCACTTGCTCTCGCCCAGGGGCGCGCCCCGTTCGCGCATGAACGGCACCGGGTTCTCAGCGCCGCCGCTGGACCGGTCGCTGTCGTGGTGCACCTCGAAGTGCAGGTGCGGTCCGGAGGAGTTGCCGCTGGTGCCGGAGAGCCCGATCACCTCGCCCGCCGCGACCTCCTGGCCGGGGCGTACCCGGGGGCGTTCGATCATGTGGCAGTAGCGGGTGATGAACCCCTCGGCGTGCAGGATGTCGACGAACCACCCGCAGCCGCCCTTGTTCGGCCAGCCGTCCCGGTCGCAGTCCCGCCGGCCGGAGTGGTCGGGATCGCAGCGGGCGACCAGCACCCGGCCCGCCGAGGCGGCGTGGATCTCGGTCCGCTTGCCCGCGGCCAGGTCCACGCCGTCGTGGCTCGGGCGGGCCTCGGTCCGGAAGCCGGAGACCACGCCGCCGGGCAGCGGCGCGGTCCAGCCGGAGGCGGCGATCCGGGCCCCGGCGGCGGCGTCGCAGACGGCCCTACCGGCGATCTCCACGGTCCGGGCCGCCCCGCCGGCGAGCGCGTCGACGATCCGCCCGGCCAGCGCCTCGTGCTTGGCGTAGGCGTCGGGGAACGCGCTGACCTGGACCCGCTGCGCCACCGCGGTCAGTGGCCGCTGCTCCCAATTCGGCACCTTCGCCATCTTCTGGTAGAACTTGCGGGCCGCGTACGAGGGCGTCATCCGCTCCTCGACGCTGCCCCAGCCGGGCCGCTGCTGGAACAGGCCCAGCGAGTCGTGATCGGCGCCGACCCCCTCGTGCGGCAGGGCCAGTGACGCCGAGACCTTGCTGTTGGCGAGGTTGCGCAGCGCCGACTCCTGCATCGCGGTGGCCAGCGCGATCACCCAGCCGCGGGCGGGCAGCTTCATGTCCTGACCGACCTTGATGATCACGGCGGCGTTGCGCAGTTGACTGTCGCCGTACTCGGCGAAGCGTGGCATGTCGCCGGTCAGGTTCACCTGGTAGTCGGGATCGCAGGACAGGCTGGCGAGCTTCGGGTCCTCCCGGTCGCCGCCCAGTTCGGTGAGGAAGAACGCGCCGGCTCCGCCGACGCAGCACAGCAGGGTGAGGACGGCGGTGACGGCGGTGGCCACCACGCCGACCCGCAGCTTGCGCCGGACCGCCGCGGCGGCGGCCGGCCCGGCGCTCACGGACGCTCCCAATCGACCGCGTCCACCAGCCACGGACCGTCCGCCGCGACCAGGTCGAGCCGGAGCGTGCCGTGGTCGAGCGGGATCGACGCCTCGACGAAGGACTCGGTGCGTGGTCGCAGTGTCGGCGGGCCGGTGGTTCGCCGGGCGGGCACGGTCTCCGGGTCGGCGCCGGACAGCTTCTCCTCGAGCGCGGGGGAGGAGAACGGACGCAGCCGGGCCTGCCAGGCGTCCCCGGTGCTGCCCGGGCCGGTCAGCCACGCGGTGGCGAACCGTGCCGCGACCTGTTCGGGCGTGGCCTCGCCCGGGCGTGTCCTCGGCGCGACCGCGACCGGCGGGCTGGACAGCACCCCGTCCTCACCGGCCTCCGGGTCCGCCGTGCTGATCGGCTGGGTGGGGCGGATCGCCACCCCGCCGCCCGGCTCGGCCGGCCCGGAGACCAGCCGGGCCGCGCCGATCACCCCGAAGACCAGGACGGCGATCACCACCGCCAGGCCGAGCCGGGACCGGAGGACCCGGGTGAAGAGGAATTCCACCGCCCGCCGCACCGGTCTCACCTGGCCTCGGTGCGGATCCGCGGCGCCGGTCGGGCCGGCGCGCCGCCGCGGTCCGCCGAGTCCGGCCGGTAGACGGCGTAGGAGGGCGCCTCCTCGGGCACGTCCGGCTCGGTCCAGGTCGACGGCGCGCGGCGCGGCCGGGGGGCGGTGGTGGGACGCCCGCCCGGACGCTCGGTCGGGGGCGCCTCGTCCGGCCGTTCCCGCCCGTCCGGCCGTTCCCGTTCCACGGTGGTGACGGTGTGCGCCGGATCCTCGTGCCGGGCCTCTGGCCGGAGGCTCCGCTGGTCGGCCACGACCCCGCGACGCCGGCCGAGCGCCGGCTCGTTGGTGCCACCGGGCTCGGCCACGTCCAACCGGGCGGCGATCCGCATGTCCCGGAAGAACCGGCGGTGCCACGAACCGGCCGAGCTGACCGCCTCGCTGCTGTCCTTGCCGCCGAGCTGGGTGATCCGCCGGTAGGGCCGCAGCAGCAGCCAGCCCACCACCCCGCAGAGCCAGACCAGGACCACCTGGAGCCAGCCGGGCAGCGTGGCCGTGTTCATGATCAGATCGACCGCGAAGAGGTAGATGGCCGCCCCGGTGCCGAAGATGGCGATGTTGAACACGGCGGCCACCACGGCGTTCGCCAGCCGGCGTAGCCCGGCGCTGGCCGGGCGCATCAGACCGACCGTGCCGAGGATCGGCGCGGCGATCACCGCCCACCGGAAGATCAGGAAGCCGAGCAGCACCAGCAGCGACGCGGTCAGGTCGAACATGGCGAAGAGCAGCGAGGCGAGGACCGCGATGAAGCCGGCGCCGATCCGGTCCATGTCCTTGGTGCCCTGGAGGTATTCGTACGCCTCCGGGTCCTCCGACTTGATCTGCTCGGCGACCCGGGCCCACTGCTGCTGTTTGGCCTTGATGGTGGCCTCGCGAGTCGCCGGGTTCTGACGGAGTTTTTCCGACTCCTCCCACGTCAACGACTTGGCGTCGTAGAGCGCCTGCCCGTACTTCCTGGCGGTTTCGCTGTCCGCCGAGCCGACGATGCCGCGCAGCCAGTTGCGGTAGAGCATGGTCTCGGTGGCGGTGTCGCTGGCCCGTACGGCGGGCGGGCGCTTGTCCACGCAGGCGCTCGGGTTCGGCAGGACGCACTTGTCCGGTGGGATGTCCTTGGTGGAGGGACCGACCGCGTCGTGGACCACGCCGAGTGTGGTGATCAGCGTGTCGTCGGCGATGTTCGCGGACTTCACCGGCCAGGCGGCAAGCGCGGTCACCGCCACCATCACCAGGATCGCCCAGCCGGCCGTGGTCATCGCGTTGCTCATGTCCGACTGGCGGGACCGCCAGAGCAGGTAGAGACCCACCACGCAGATGGTGATGATGCCGAAGACGCTGAACACCTTCTGGTAGACGGCCTTGGTGGCCTGTTCCACGAGCGGGTCGGCCCAGCGCCACATGGTCCGCGGGTCCCACGCGCGCTCCCGCAACGCGTTCGACGCGCCGATGACCGCGTTGGCGAACATGAACTCGCCGTTCGCCACCATGGTGGTGAAGCGGTAGTCCGGGTGGAGCACGGACGAGGCGCAGCCGCCGTCCACGTCGTACGTGGTGTAGCTGTAACCGGCGTATCCGTAGTCGCTGTAGAGGCCCTTCGGGCCGGGCTGCTTGGCCGAGTCGGGCCGGGACGCGAACCAGCCGGCCAGGCCGGAGTCCGGTGCGGCCGGCACCGGCGCGTTACGGCACTCGACCTGGTCCTCGCTCACCGCCTTGAGCTTCCCGACGCAGGCGCGGAAGTCGGTCTGCCACTCCTTGGTGCTGCACAGCTCGGCCCGCGCCTGGGTGGTCGGACCGGCGGCGTACGCGGGTGTGGCCCCGACCAGGGGCCAGGAGATCGTGGCCCCGGCGAGTACGCCGAGAGCGATGAGGAGCGCCGTGATCCGTGCCCGGGCCCTCGCCATGTCACGCCTCCAGGTCAGCCAGCACGGTCGGGAGTTGCCCGGCGGCCTGGGCGACCGCGGCGGGGGTGGTGTCCAGGTGGCTCAACAGCCCGTCGACGTACGACACGTCGACGCGGACCTTCTGCACGCGCCCGTCGACGTCGCGCATGACGAACTCGCGGAAGCCGAGCCGGTTGGCCGATCCGCTGTCGGCCTGGGACAGCGAGGCGAGGGTGGCCTCGTAGCCGTCGTCGACGGGCACCCGCAGCAGTCGCAGCGCCTCGGAGGCGATCTCGCTGTCCTCGGCGATGCGGCCGACGAAGACGGTGGAGACGAGGTTCTGCACGTCGAGGCTGAGGATGTCCTTCGGGTTCTGCGAGGCGACGAGCGCGGCCAGGTTCCACTTCCGGGAGTCGCGGGCGAGCCGGACCAGGAACGACCGCCCGGAGCGCCAGCCCTCCATGAAGTGCGCCTCGTCCAGGCCGACCAGTTTCCGGGACGACATCGAGCCGCCGTAGCAGCGGCGGACCGCGAGCCGGTGCGCGGTGTGCAGCATCGGCAGGGCCAGGGCCTCCTCGGCCGACCAGTATTCTCGCTCGATCTTGAGGTCGGGCAGCCGGAGCCCGGCCATGGTGATCACGGTGAGCGCGGCGTCGGCGCCGAGCAGCCCTTCCGGCGGCCGGCCGAAGAAGAGCATGGCAAGCGGCATCTCGGCGGTGTCGAGCAGCAGGTTCGCCAGCTCGCGGCCGGCGTCGTCGTCGAGCCCCTGGAGGCAGGCGACCACGTCGTCCAGGGTGGACGTCTCCTCGGCCGGCACCTGGCGTACGGCGTGCCGGAACAGCGTGGCGGTCGACGCCTCCCGGGCCACCTGCGGCGGCACCAGCATCATGCAGATGTCCTGCACGAGCATCCGGCGTTCGGCCCGGGCGTTGGAGACGGCGATCTCGAACTCCCGGTCGCCGGCCGCCCCGGTGGGGAACTCGCTGCGCAGCGGCGTGGGGATCAGCGCGTACGGCGCCAGGGTGCCCTGCTCGGACCCGGTCAGGTTGAGCACCCGCGAGTAGGGGGCCAGCTCGGGCATGGCGCAGAGCCGGGCCAGCGGGCCGGACGGGTCGAGCAGCGTCACCTGTGCGCCGCGCCGGGCGGCCAGGTAGCCGAGCGCGCCGAGCAGGGTGGACTTGCCGCCGCCCGGCTCGGCGACGAAGACGGCGAGGCCGGAGCGCTCGCGTACCTCCATCGGGAAGTGCAGGTCGAGGAAGACCGGCCGGCGGCAGGTGCCGGCGGTGCGGCCGATCAGGTCGCCGCGCCGGTCGCCGACGGTGGACGCGGCCTGCGGCAGCGCGGCGGCGAGCAGGTTGACGGGCATCCGCCGGACGTATCCGGTGTTGGCGATCGGCTCGCCGGGGATGAACTCGCGGGCCAGCCAGTCCTGGTTCTTCGGGTGTTGGAGCGAGATCCGTAGTTCGCGCGAGTAGAGCTGGATGAGCCGGCGGGCCCGTTCCAGGCACTCCTCGCGGGTGCGGCCACCGACGGCGATCCGGTGCCAGCCGTGCGCGCGGGCCGAGTCGACCGGCAGCCCGGTGGTCATCTCGTCGCCGATCACCAGCGCCCGCTTGGCCAGCCGTTCCAGCTCGGGCGGCGCGTCGATGCCGTGCTCGGCGTAGTCGAGCTGCTGGGAGCGGATCATCCGGAGCCGGTGTTCGAGGTTCCGGAAGGAGTCGTTGGGGCCGAGGATGTCGACCCGGGTGGACAGCTCCATCGGCCATGGCAGGCGCTCGTGGAAGTGCAGCCAGGGCTCGTGCCGCTCGGGAATCTCCAGCGGCTCCATCCGGCCCACCGCGAGCACGGCCACGTGCCGTTCCTCGCCGGTCATCCGGTTGACCAGCTTGACCGTGGAGCCGTAGGGGGTGCGGTAGCGCTCGACCTGCTCGGTGAGGGCCAGCAGGTCGCCGCGTTCCCACCGGCCGTTGGTGATCGGGGAGAGGACGCCGGGCGGCGCCATGCAGAGCGCCACCGAGCGGTAGAGCAGCCACTCCAACTCGGGCGCGCTCACCCGGCGACCCCGCATGCCGAACGCACCGAGCACCTCGTCGAACTGCTCGACGGTACGGCCGAGCCGGCGTCGCTCGCCGTCGGCGGTGCCCCGGCCGAACGTGCGCAGCAGGCGTTCGGTGAGCGAGTCACCGAGCGACCGGCGGGCGAAGGTGACGCCGAGGTAGGTCTGCCCCTCGGCGTGGTTGACCGACATCAGGTGCCGCTGGGCGGCGACCAGGTGGTCGGCCCAGCCGGTGGTGCCGGGCACGTCGGGCAGCGGCGCGGCGGTGTGCGCGTCGATCGTGCGGGCCCACTCGTCGGCCGGGAAGGGACGGGTGGTGCGACGCAGGTGCAGCCGGAAGCCGGCCAGGCCGGCGTACTGCTCGGAGATTGCCGAGAGCAGCGCCTCGCGTTCGGCGTCCGGGCGGAACGCCCAGCGCACCTCGGGCAGCCAGTACCAGGCGGTGACCGTGTTGGGAGTGAAGGTGAGGTGCCCGGCGATCTCGGTGATGGCGAGCTCGACCGAGGGATCCCGGTCGCCGAACTTGATCTTCGGGGCGCGGACCCGGACCGGCTTGGCCGGCTTGTTCCGGCGGTCGGCGGAGCGCTGCCGGGGCGGCGCCACCTCCCGGTGCGCCGGCCGGCCGAGATCACGGGACGGCGCGGCCGGCACCGGACGGGCGTCCAGCGGGTCAGGTTCCGGCTCCCGCCGATCGGCGCGGTGAGCGGGGCCGCGCACGTCGGCGGACGCCACCGGCGCGACGACGGGCTCGGGGGTCGGCTCCGGCTCGGTGGTGGGCCGGAGGACGGGAAGTCGGTCACCCGCCTGCGTCGGCACCCGGTTGCGGGTCGCCGGTGGCGGGTCGAGCGCGGGCGGCTCGACGGGCGCGGCGAGCGCCGGCTCCGGGCGCGGTCGCCCCACCGCGCGTACGCCGGGGGCGTGTTCCCGGGCCGGCGGGTCGGGCTGGTGCGGTGCCGGTTCGACCGGGACGGCGGGCTGGTGCGGGATGGGCAGCGCGTCGCGGCCGACACCGCGGCGGGGCGGCGCCACCACGGGCTCGATCGCCGGCGCCGGTGGGGGCGGTCCGGCGGCCGGCGCGGCGGGGCGGCGGACCCGGGGCTGCGCGCCGCCGAACAGGTCGAGGAAGGGCGAGTCGATGTCGCCGTCGGGGCCCACCGGCTCGCGTGGCTCGGCGCCGCGGGGGGTGAGTGGACGCGGTGGTTGGAAGACGCCGACCCGGCCGTGCCCGGGGCTGGTGACGAGCGCCGGGTCGAGGACCACCTCGTCCAGCTCCTCGTCGGGCGGGTAGTCGAACGATCGCGCACGGTTACCGGAGGGGCCGGCCGGGCGCCCGGCCGGGGAGCCCGGCGTGGAAGAGCGACTCATGCGACCGCCTCACCCGCGTCGTTCGTCTGCGCCATCGGCGTACGCCCTGTCATGCCAGTTCCTCCCGGATCCTGATCCGGCTCGCGACGAGGCGCGGATCCCGCAGCTCGGCGGCCGGCTCCCGGGTGCGTCGCCAGTCGGTCAGCGCGGTCCGGATGACCATGCGCGCCGGCCGGTCCGGGTCCACGTACCGGAAGATGAACGAGGTCGTCACGATCGCGAGCGAGATCTCCCAGGCGGGGAAGAGATCCACCTGGAGCGTGAACAACCAGTGGATGAACACGTAGAGGGGTACGAGCAGCATGAACAGGCCGTACTGGGCGTACGGCAGGTGGACCGGAAGGGTGTAGCCGGGCGGCCCCAGGTAGACCAGGCGGGCCCGGTAGATGTCGTCGTCGGTGCGCAGCCGCATCGTCGCCCAACGCCCTACTCGAAGATCAGGTTGATCAGGTAGTCGCCGACGAAGAAGAGTGTGGCCGCGCCGGCGATGAAGGCCAACCCGATGATGGCGATGGCCGAGCTGGTGAGCACCTTGGAGATCTCGCCCCGGCTGGCCCGGCCGATGAAGATCACTCCGAGGACCGCGAGCAGGATCGGTGCGACCTTGCTGGCGAAGAAGGAGACGACGTTGTCGGTGTCGATGCCCTTCGGGGCCGGCTCGGCGAGTGGAGTCGACGCCAGGGTGTGGAGCGCGTGGTCGACGGCGGCCGACGCCGTTGCCATGAGCTCGATGGCGATCACTGGAAACCTCCCCAAGGGTCGCGGCCGGCGGTGCCGCGATGGTGCAGTCAAGGCAAACCTGGCGGGATGGTGCTCATCCGGAACAGCGCCGATGACGCTGGGTCCGTCACCCACCACGTACGGTGGTGAGCTTTGGGAGGATTTTTCCCGCTTCGGCCCTCCCTCCAGGCTTCGCCGTCTCGATGCCGGGCAATTCCAAAGCGTACGGGCCGGCCACCTTTGCGACAAGCCGCGAAGAGTGGACCCCGATCGACCCGGACGACCGATCGTACACTTGTTCTAACGTGCACGTCAGGAGCGCCGGATCCGCGGCGCGCCCGGCGGCCGGAACCCCTGCCGGCGAGCGGTACTGTCGGGTCCGTGACCGATCTGGTACGAGCGGACGCCCCGGTGGTGATGGGCGTTCTCAACGTCACCCCCGACTCCTTCTCGGACGGCGGCAGATACGCCGGTCTGGACGCCGCCGTCGCACACGGGGTGCGACTGCGCGCGGCCGGCGCGGACCTGGTCGACGTCGGCGGCGAGTCCACCCGGCCCGGCGCCGACCGGGTCGACGCGGAGACCGAGACCGCCCGTGTGCTCCCGGTGGTCCGGGAGCTGAGCGCCGCCGGCATCCCGGTGAGCGTCGACACCACCCGGGCCCGGGTCGCCGAGGTCGCGCTGGCCGCCGGCGCGGACGTGGTGAACGACGTCTCCGGCGGGCTCGCCGACCCGGACATGGCCCGGGTGGTCCGGGACGCCGGCTGCCCCTGGGTGCTGATGCACTGGCGGGGCCACTCCCGCGACATGCGCGACCTGGCCACCTACACCGACGTGGTGGTCGACGTCCGGGCCGAGCTGGGCCGGCGGGTCGACGCGGCGCTCGCCGCCGGCGTCGCCGCCGACCGGATCATCGTCGACCCGGGGCTCGGCTTCGCCAAGACCGCCGCGCACAACTGGGCGCTCAGCGCCCGCCTGTCCGAGCTGGTCGACCTCGGCTTCCCGCTGCTGTTCGGGTCCAGCCGCAAGTCCTACCTGGGCCGGCTGCTCGCCGACCCGGCGGGCGTGCCCCGCCCCACCGACGGGCGGGACGCCGCGACCATCGCGACAAGCGTGCTGGCCGTGGCCGCCGGCGCCTGGGGGGTACGCGTGCACGACGTCCGCGGCACCGCCGACGCGCTCGCCGTCTGGCGGGCCACCGGCAGCCCACGGCTGGCGAGCGCGACGCGGGCCGGCGCCGGCAGCGGAGCGGCCCGGTGACCGGCCGGATCGAGCTGACCGGCCTGCGCGCGCACGGCCGGCACGGCGTCTACGACTTCGAGCGCGCCCAGGGGCAGGAGTTCGTGGTCGACGCCGTGCTCGAACTCGACCTGGGTCCGGCCGCCCGCTCCGACGAGGTGACCGACACGGTGCACTACGGCGAACTGGCGGAGCGCCTGGCCGCGGTGATCACCGGCGAGCCGGTGAACCTGATCGAGACACTCGCCGACCGGCTGCTCACGATCTGCCTGGCCGACCCGCGGGTCGGCGCCGCCACGGTGACCGTGCACAAACCGGAGGCCCCCATCCCGCACGCCTTCCGGGACGTGGCGGTCACCATGCGGCGTACCCGGTGACCCGGGCCGTGCTGTCGATCGGCAGCAACCTCGGCGACCGCCTCGGCCACCTGCGCGCCGCGGTGGCCGCGCTCGGTGACGACGTGCTGCTGGTCTCCGGCGTCTACGAGACTCCACCGTGGGGGGACGCGGAGCAGCCCGCGTACCTGAACGCGGCGGTGATGGTCGCGGACCCGGCGGCGACGCCGGGCGACTGGCTGGCGCGGGCCCGGGCCGCCGAGGCGGCGGCCGGGCGGACCCGCGACCCGGCCCGGCGGTACGGGCCGCGCACGCTCGACGTGGACGTGATCGCGGTCTGGGACTCGACCGGTCGGCCGGTGGTCGTCGACGACCCCGAGCTGACCCTGCCGCACCCCCGGGCGCACCTGCGCGCCTTCGTGCTGCGGCCGTGGATCGACATCGAGCCGCACGGCCGGCTGCCCGGGCACGGCTGGCTGACCGACCTGCTCAACGCCGAGCCACTGGCGGCCGACGCCCTGGAACTGAGCCCACGACCCGATCTGACGCTAGAGTCGGACGCATGAGTACGGCCCGGAACCCACAGGACCCCGACCGCTTCCGGATGGGTCCGACCCGGGTCTCCACGCTCGTGGTGGCCGGCCTGGCCGCCGCCGCGGTGGCCTGGCTGCTGATCAGCGGCTTCTACTACGACTACGCCCCCGACCTGCCCTGGCTTCCGGTGATCACGCTGGCCGGGCTGGCCGTGCTGGAGGGCTACGCGGCGGTCAACACCCGCAGCCGGATCGAGCGGCGGCCCGGCCGGGAACCGGTGAACCCGTTGCTGGTCGCCCGGTTCGTGGTGCTCGCCAAGGCGTCCGCGCTGGCCGGTGCCATCTTCGCCGGCTTCTACGCCGGGTTGGCCGGCTGGCTGTTCGTGGAGCGGACCAACGCCGCCGAGAGCGACCGGCCGGCGGCGGTGGCCGGGCTCGTCGCCTCGCTGGCGCTCGTCGTCGCCGCGCTCTGGCTGGAGCGCGCCTGCCGGGTGCCCGAGCAGGAGGACGACGAGGACCGGGAGCCGGGCGACCGCGAGACACCGCGCGGGCGCCGCTGACTCCCAGGCTTCCCCCGCTCACCGCCCGCAGGTACCGTCCCTGGCGACCGGAGAGCGACGGCCGCACCGGTCCGCCCGTGGAGTGGGCCGGACGCGGCCACCTGGGAGGCGCGCGCTGATGGGGTACGACGAGCCGGGCCGGACGGCCCCACCGGAGACGTCGTCCGGCGTGCCCGCCGCCGTACTGGAGAACATCTTCGACGACCCGTCCCACGGTGAGCCCGGCCGGGACCGGATCGCGGTGCACGTGGTCTGGGAGTTCGTGCTGCTGGCCGGGCTGGCGGCGGTGACCTGGCAGCTCTGGCGGTCCGACTCGGACGCGCTGCGCGGCGGCGCGCTGAAGACGCTGCTCGTCGACGTGGCCGCGCTCGGCCTGCTCACCCTGGCCGCCGGCCTGGCCCTGCGGGCCGCCGCGGTGAACCTGGCGATCGGCCCGGTCGCGCTGGCCGCCGCGCTGCACTTCGCCGAGCAGGGCGACCGGGGGGCCCGGGACGCGCTGCTCCCGGCGCTCGCGGTGGCGGCGGCCGGCGGGCTGGCGCTCGCCCTCGCCGTGGTGGTGCTGCACGTGCCCGGCTGGGCGGCCAGCCTGGCCGGTGCCGCCGGCGTGATCGTCTATCTGGAGCGGCGCACCGCCCCGGTCGCGGTCCAGGGCGAGTACGACCCCCGGCGCGCCGCCCTCTACCTCTTCGTCGGGTTCGCCGCGGTGGCCGTCCTCGGTGGTCTCTTCGGCACGATCAAACCGGTGCGCCGGCTGATCGGGCGGTTCCGGCCGGTCGCCGACCCGGCCCGGCGGCGCGGCGCGGTGGCCGCCACGGTGACCGCGCTGGCGCTCGTCGGCTCCACGGTGCTGGCGATGCTGGGCGGGGTGCTGATCGCCGCGAACGGCAACGGCCCGGTCGAGCCGGGCACCGGGCTGGACTGGACGGTGCTGGCGGTCGGCACGGTGATGCTCGGCGGCACCAGCGCGTACGGCCGGCGCGGCGGCGTCTTCGGCACCCTGCTCGCGGTCTGCCTGGTGGTGGTCTTCCTGGCCTGGACCGTGGTGCACGACTGGACGATCAGCCGGTGGGCGGTGGGCGGCGCCGTCCTCGGCGGCGGACTGCTGGTCACGCGGCTGGTGGAGACGTTCGGCCGGCCCCGCCCGGCGCCGCCCGGCGCGGGCGTGCCCGCGCCGCTCCGGCCGGTCGGCGACGGCGTGGTCAGCGGTGGCTGGGCGATGACTCCGGCGCCCGGGCCGGCCGACGCCTGGCCGTCGGTGCTGCCGGAGCGGAACGCCGACACCCCGGTCGACGCCTGGGAGGCGCCACGCTGGGAGAACGAGCCTCGACGCTGGGACAGCGACGACCGTTGACCCGCGCCCGCGGCGGCGTCGCGTCCGGCGCGCCGGAGGTGATCTCGCCGGTTAGGCTCGGCGGCATGACGGAGACTCCTGCCCCCGGCGGCCGTACCTTCGACGAGCTCGACAAGCTCCCCACCGAGGAGTTGCGCGAGCAGGCCTTCCACCTGGCCCGGGAGCGCCGCGACGTGGGGTTCTTCTGGTCGGTGCTGCGGCACCTGCCGAACGCCGACGAGGCCGCCGCCCTGGACGGCGCGCCGAACTCGGTCGGGCCGACCATCGACGAGGCCAACGCGCTGTGGCGGGAGCTGACCGGCCACGGCTACGAGGAGTCCGCGCCGCTGCTGCGCGCCGCCTTCATCGACTACCTGATGAAGCACTGACCGGTGGCCACCCGCCGGCCGCCGGTCGGCGCGCGTCTGGGCAGGTTTGCCCGGCGCGGCGACCCGGGCACTGAGCGCGCCATGGCCCGCACCAACAGCCCCCGCACGGTCTCCCGGTACGGCACGGCCGCCGGGACCGGCACGCTCGCCGCGTTCCTGCTCGTGGCGGTCGGCGGCAGCCCGATGTACGTGGACTGGGCGCAGGGCCACACCGACCCGACCGGCGCCGGTGGCTGGTTCCTGCGGCTGCTGGCCTGGCCGGCCTGGCGGTGGCAGGCGGACGAGGGGGTGCTCGCCACGAACCTGCGGGCGCTCCTGCTGATCGTGCTGGCCGCGGCGCTGCTCTATCTGCTGCCCGGCCCGCAGGTGGACCGGGTGGCGGCCTCGGGCAGCCAGTTCCTCTCCGGTTGGGGCGCGTACGCCCTGGCCGGCGGGCTCAGCGGGTTGGTGGCCACGCTCCTCGGCCCGGACGGCACGCTCTACGCCGCCTTCCAGGCCGCGAGCACCGGTGTCGCGTACGGCTTCTTCACCGGCTGGGTCGTCGGCCTGGCCAGCCTGGGCGGCCGGGCCTGACCTGGGCCGGATCGTCGGCCCGGCCAGGTCGGGCGGGCCGGGCTCAGTCCACCGCGCCCATGGTCAGCACCCGGGCCCGGGTGAGCAGTCCGAGCGGGTGGCCGTCGTCGGTGACCACGGCGTGGTCCGCGCCGGAGGTGAGCAGCGCGCCCAGCGCGTCGTAGGCCGAGCTGCCCAACGTCACGGTGGGCAGGCCGGTCCCGTCGCCGGCCGGGAGCGGGTCGAGCACCGCGCGGGTCACCGGGGTGACCGCCAGCCGCCGGATGCCCCGGTCGGCGCCGACGAACTCGCGGACGAACGCCGAGGCGGGCGAGCCGAGCAACGCGGCGGGGGTGTCGTACTGCTCCAGGACGCCGCCCTCGGACAGCACCGCGATCCGGTCGCCGAGTCGCACCGCCTCGTCGAGGTCGTGGGTGACCAGCACGATGGTCTTGCGGACCTCGGCCTGGAGCCGGAGGAACTCCTCCTGCAACCGGGTCCGGACGATCGGGTCGACGGCCGAGAACGGCTCGTCCATCAGCAGCACCACCGGATCGGCGGCGAGCGCCCGGGCGACCCCCACGCGCTGCCGCTGGCCGCCGGAGAGCTCGTGCGGGTAGCGCCTGCCGAACTGCGCCGGGTCGAGGCCGACCAGGTCCAGCAGCTCACCGACCCGGGACCGGGTGCGCTCCCGCGACCACCCGAGCAGCCCCGGCACGGTGGCCACGTTGGCGGCCACGGTTTGGTGCGGGAAGAGGCCGACGTTCTGGATCACGTATCCGATGCGGCGGCGCAGCGTCACCGGGTCGACCCGGGTGACGTCGTCGTCGCCGAGCAGGATCCGTCCGTCGGTCGGCTCGATCAGCCGGTTGATCATCCGCAGCACGGTGGACTTGCCGCAGCCGGACGGCCCGATCAGCACCACCAACTCGCCGGCCTCGACCGCCAGGCTCAGCTCGCGTACCGCCTCGGTGCCGTCCGGGTAGCGCTTGCGGATGCGCTCCAGCGTGATCGAGGCGGCGCCGTGACCGGCGGGGGTCCCCGGGGTAACGTCCACGTGTGTTCCTCCACCTGAGCTACCGGGCCGCCCCGGGTAATCCGTGGTTCTCCTGGCAGTACGTGCGGGACAACTCTGACACCATCCTCGCGGCGCTGCGCGAGCACACCTGGCTGACCGCCCGGGCCGTCGTGATCGCCGCGCTGGTGGCGCTGCCGCTCGCGGTGGCAGCGTACTGGTTCCGGTCGCTCGCCGCGTCGATCCTGGCGCTGACCGGGGTGCTCTACACGATCCCGTCGCTGGCGCTGTTCGCCTTCCTCGCGCCCTATCTCGGCATCGGCGCGGTGACCGTGCTGACCGTGGTGGCGCTGTACGCGCTGCTGGTGATCGTCCGCAACACGCTGGCCGGCCTGAACCAGGTGCCACCGGAGGTGCGGGAGGCCGCCGAGGGCATGGGGTACGGCCGGTGGGGCCGGCTGTTCCGGATCGAGCTGCCGCTGGCAGTGCCCGGCATCCTCACCGGTGTACGCCTGGCGACCGTCTCGACGGTCGCCCTGGTCACGGTGGGGGTGGTGGTCGGCCGGGGCGGGCTCGGCCAGCTCATCTTCGCGGGCTTCCAGAACAACTTCTACAAGGCGCAGATCATGACCGGCACGGTGCTCTGCGTGCTGCTGGCGCTGGTCCTCGACCTGGTCCTGGCCGGGGTGGGCCGGCTGCTCACCCCCTGGTTGCGCGAGAGGTCGGCTCGGTGAACCCGGTGCAGGCGGCGTGGATCTGGCTGAACGATCCGCTGAACTGGACCAATCCGGGCGGCGTGCTGGACCGGCTCGGCGAGCATCTGAGCATCTCCGCCCTGGCGGTGCTGCTCGGCTGCCTGGTGGCCTGGCCGATCGGCCTCTGGCTCGGGCACAGCGGCCGGGGCGGTGGCCTGGTGCTGCTGGTCTCGAACGTCACGCTGGCGATCCCGACCCTGGCCCTGCTGACCATCCTGCCGCTGACCTTCCTCGGGTTCGGTCGGCCGTCGGTGGTGGTGGCGCTCGCGGTCTTCGCGGTGCCACCGTTGCTGGCGAACGCGTACACCGGCGTCCGGCAGGCCGATCCGGAGGCGCGGGACGCCGCGCGCGGGATGGGACTGTCCGGTGTGCAGGTGCTGCGCCGGGTGGAGTTGCCGCTCGCGGTGCCCTACCTGGCGGCCGGTTTCCGGACGGCGGCCGTGCAGGTGGTGGCCACCGCCGCGCTCGCGTCCTTCGTCAACGGCGGTGGCCTGGGTCAGATCATCCGGGCCGGGTTCGGTCTCGACATCGCCGCGGGCGGGGGCCAGATCATCGCCGGGGGTGTCCTGGTGGCCGGCCTGGCGATGCTTGTCGAGGGCGTACTCGCGGTGGTGGAACGGATGGTCACGCCGCGTCCGCTGCGCCGGGTCCGGCGGCGGGCGAACCGTCGCGCCGCCGCGGCCACGGCCGGCGGCTGACGCACCCGTCCGGCGGGTTTGCTGCGTTCCCGGTCACAGCCGCGCGGTCGGCCGGTGACGATCGGATGACGAAAACCGCTCCGAATTTGTCGGTGGGGTCGGTGAGGATGTTGGGTGAAGTCGCGGGCGGCATTCGGATCGCCCGTCGGACACGCGGCCGGCCCGGAGGGGTCGCGCCGGGACACGGAAGGCGGGCACCTGATGCGCGCACGTTCACGGCTGGCCGCGGGGGCCTTCGGCGCCCTCGTCGCGGCGGGCCTTCTCACGGGTTGCGGTGACGCCGGCTCGTCGGGCACGGACGCTCCCGAGGCGGGCGCCTCGGGAGCCGGTTGCGCCCCGGTGGCGGGTGACCAACTGGTCGTCCTCACCGACGACAAGAAGCTCCAGAACACCGACAACGTCCTGCCCGCGATCAACGCGAAGGCGGCCACCCCGCAGTTGGTCGCCGCGCTGGACAAGGTCTCCGCGAAGCTCGACACCCCCAAGCTGATCCAGCTCAACCGGACGGTCGACGACGAGCGGAAGACCCCCCAGGTGGCGGCGCAGGAGTTCGCCGACGCCAACGGCGTCACCGACGGGATCGAGAAGGGGCCGGGCGGCCAGGTGACGGTCGGCGCCGGCAACTTCAGCGAGAGCCAGACCGTCGCCGAGCTCTACAAGATCGCGCTCACCGCGGCCGGCTACCAGGTCAAGGTGCAGACCATCGGCAACCGGGAGCTCTACGAGCCGGCCCTGGAAAAGGGCCAGATCCAGGTCGTCCCGGAATACGCGGCCACCATGGCCGAGTTCCTCAACACCAAGGCCAACGGCAAGGACGCCCAGCCGGTCTCCTCGCCGGAGCTGGACAAGACGATGGAGGCGCTCAAGGCCGAGGGCGACAAGGCCGGCCTGGTGTTCGGCCAGCCGTCCCAGGCCCAGGACCAGAACGCCTTCGCGGTGACCAAGGCGTTCGCCGACAAGTACGGCGTGTCCTCGCTCTCCGACCTGGCCGCGAAGTGCTCCGGTCAGGCCACCGTGCTCGCCGGTCCGCCGGAGTGCCCGCAGCGGCCGAAGTGCCAGGCCGGGCTCGTCGAGGTCTACGACTTCAAGGCCGGCTCGTTCAGCTCGCTCGACGCGGGCGGTCCGCAGACCAAGAACGCGCTGAAGACCGGTTCCGCGAGTGTCGGTCTGGTCTTCTCCTCCGACGCCGCGCTCGCCACGAGTTGATCCACTGCCGCCGGCCGGTCGCATCGGCCGGCCGGCGGCCTCGTGTACGGGCGGGCAGCCCGATCAGCGGTGCGTGCATCCGACCGTGCGGACCCGTTCCCCTCGGGTGGAACTCTCGGTAGTCTGCTCACCCATGCCCGCCTCGGTCGCCCCTGCCGACAAGCGCTCCCCGGCGCTGCTGACGGTCGTGTTCTGGATCGGTGTGGGCCTGGCGCCCCTGGCGGCGCTCATCCTGCTGGTCGCCGACGGCAACGGCACACTCCGCTTCGGTGCCGTGCTCGCGATCCTCGCCGTCGTGCTGATCGGGCTCTCCGTCGCGCTGCGGCCCGAGCATGGTGCCGGCGACGCGGTGGCCGAGGAGTTGCGGGAGGAACTGGAGCAGTTTCGGCGGGACCTGCGGTCCGAGATCGTGGCCGCCGCCCAACGCGGCAACCAGGCGCTGGACCAGGCGCGACGGGCTGAGGAAGCGGCAGGCGCGGTGCGCCGCCGGCTCGACGCAGCGGCAGCCGGCCTGGCTGCGGCACCCGCCGACGAGCGTCCGGGCGGACGGGCCCGGGTGCCGGTGGCCGGGGCGTACGAGGAGGGGTGGGCGCAGCCGGCCGGCCACGACGAGGACGCATCGAGCCGGCCGGCGGGTGATCGCTACGACCAGCAGGCCGACCCGCTGCGAGCGGGTCCGCGCGACGTCGAGCGACCTGACACGTACGCGGTGGAGGGGCGCGTCGTGCCGGAGCACGCCGGGTTCGGCGGCCACGGAGGCGAGTCGGCCCGGCTCGGCGCGGCACCCGCCGGGGGCTACCGCGCGGAGCCGGCACGGTCGTCCGCTGGACACGGCGCGGAGCGGCCCTCCGGCGGGGTGTACGGGGCGGCACGGGTGCCCGAGTCGGGGGCCCGGCCGGAACATCGCCCGGTCGGTGTGGTCCACCACACCGAGACCGTGCACGTCACCACCCGGCACACCATCGTCGACGGTGGGGGCGACGCGGCCGGTTCCCGGTACGGCGGATATGCCGGTCACTGGCCGCCGCCCTCGGAGGACCGTCACCGGGACGAGCCGGTCGACCATCGGGCCGGGAACCGCGAGGCGGACCGGGACGACCACCCGTGGTCGGGCCGGTCCGGTGCGGCCGAGGACGCCTGGCCCGGGGGCCCGTGGTCCGGTTCGGGCGCGGAGCGGCCCTGGTCCGACGCGCGGGACGACGGCCCGCGGGACGTCGGGGCCCGTCCGGGCTCGCCTGGCGACGGGGCCGGGTGGAGCGGCGACGGGGCCGGGTGGGCCGGTGGCGACGGACCGGACCGGACCGGTGGCGGGCATCCCTGGGCGGGTGTCGGCCGGGCCGCCGGTGGCGAGCGGGGCTGGGCGTCGCGGGAGGTGGACGGCGGCTGGTCGGCCGGCCACGGCCGGGCACGGCCGCCGGACGAGCAGCGGTCCGGGCCGGGCGCGGAGCGGGCCGGCTGGGGCGACCGTGCCGAGGATCGGCCCTGGCCGGGCTGGCACGACGGCCCGGTGGACCGGCACGACGGCCCGGTGGACCGGCACGACGGCCCGGTGGACCGGCACGACGCACCGGTCCGTCCGGGTGCGTGGCTCGGGCCGGAGGGGCGGGCCGCAGCGGGCGCCTGGCCGGAGGAGCAGCCGTCGCCGGGCTGGTCGGGACCGTACGACGCCGGAACGGCCGGCCGGGAAGCGCCGTCCGGGGAGTACGGCCGGGGAGCGCCGTCCGGGGAGTACGGCCGGGCGGCGCCGGCCGGGCAGTACGGGCGGGCGGGGGCCGTCGAGCCGGACGGAGAGCACTGGTCCGAGATGCGGGCCGGCAACCGCTGGGCGGCGGTGCACGACGACGGCCAGGGGCGGGAACTCCGCGTCGGCGAACGGCGGACCGCGGTGCACGCCGACGCGGGCGGCACCGAATACCGGATCGAGGACCGGTGGGCCGCGATCCGGGGCGCGTCTTCCGACGCAGGCTCTACGTGGGGTGTGTCTCCCGGTGCGGACGACGCCGGCTCGGGGCGCCACGATCCGGTCGGCGGCTGGCTCGGGGAGAACCCACAGGCGCTGCCGTCCGGCGGGGTGCCGGTGCCCGGGGAGTGGCGTCCGCCGACCCAGCGCGGCGGCCAGCCGGAGTGGCGTCAGGTCGAGCCGGAGTGGCGGCAGCCCGAGCCGGACCGGCAGCCCGAGCCGGACCGGCAGCCCGAGCGGGAGTGGGGGCAGCCCGATCCGGACCGGCAGCCCGAGCGGGAGTGGCGGCAGCCGGAATCCGGCGGCTACGGCCTGCCGTCCCGGGGCGCCGCCGACCGCTGGCGCTGACCGCCCGCGCCGCCCGCCAGCGGGGGCGGCGGAGTGGACCGACGGCCGCGAGGTCCGGGCGCGTCTGGGGTTGCGGGAGCGGCATCAGGTGCACCCGGAACAGGGGCGGAAGGGTGCCGTCCCGCAAATGTCGCCGACCGCGCCCCACCGGCGGGCGCGCTCATTTGTCGATGTCGCCGACCACGAAGAACATCGAGCCGAGGATGGCGATCAGGTCCGGCACCAGGCAGCCGGGCAGCAGGGTCGACAGCGCCTGCACGTTGGCGTACGAGGCGGTGCGCAGCTTGAGCCGCCAGGGTGTCTTCTCACCCCGGGACACCAGGTAGTAGCCGTTGATACCGAGCGGGTTCTCGGTCCAGGCGTAGGTGTGTCCCTCGGGTGCCTTGACGACCTTCGGCAGTCGCGTGTTCACCGGCCCGCTCAGCCGGTCCACGCGGTCCAGGCACTGCTCGGCGAGGTCGAGCGAGGCGTACACCTGGTCGAGCAGCACCTCGAACCGGGCGTGGCAGTCGCCGGCGGTCTTCGTCACCACCGGCACGTCGAGCTGGTCGTACGCCAGGTAGGGCTCGTCCCGGCGCAGGTCGAGGTCGAGGCCGGAGGCCCGGCCGACCGGCCCGGACGCGCCGAACGCGGCGGCGTCGGCGGCGGACAGCACGCCGACCCCGACGGTGCGGGCCAGGAAGATCTCGTTGCGCCGGATCAGGTGGTCCAGGTCGGGCATCCGCCGGCGGACCTCGCCGATGGCGGCGCGGGCGCGGCCGGTCCAGCCGGCCGGCACCTCCTCCTTGAGGCCGCCGACCCGGTTGAACATGTAGTGGATCCGGCCGCCGGAGACCTCCTCCATCACCGCCTGGATGGTCTCCCGTTCCCGGAACGCGTAGAACATCGGCGTGATCGCGCCGATCTCCAGCGGGTAGGAGCCGAGGAACATCAGGTGGTTGAGCACCCGGTTCAGCTCGGCCAGCGCCATCCGCAGCCAGGTGGCGCGCTCCGGCACCTCCATGCCCATGAGCCGTTCGACGGCGAGCACCACGCCCAGCTCGTTGGAGAACGCCGACAGCCAGTCGTGCCGGTTGGCGAGCACGATGATCTGCCGGTAGTCGCGTACCTCGAAGAGTTTCTCCGCACCCCGGTGCATGTAGCCGACGATCGGCTCGGCGGCGACCACCCTCTCCCCGTCGAGCACCAGGCGCAGCCGGAGCACGCCGTGCGTCGACGGGTGCTGCGGCCCGATGTTGAGCACCATGTCGGTGCCGAGCTGCTCACCGCCCGCGCCGGTGCCGACGGTCAGCTCGCGGAGGTCGCCGGCGTCCGTGGTCATGCCCGTCATCGTGCCACGAGCGGGTCGAGGGCGACGCCGACCGGCTGCCGCAGCCACAGGTGCCCGCCGAGGCCGGCCGGGTCGGTCAGCTCGGCCGCCGCCGACGCCGCGGCAAGCGCCCGCAGGTAGCCGGCCGGGTCGCGGGCGGCCAGGCTCAGCGGCGGTCGACCGCCGTCGGCCCCGAGCGCCCGCAGCGCCTCCCGCTGCGACACCAGGGAGTACGCACACCGGGCGACCCGCTCACCGGCGGAGGCGACCGAGTCCATGGCGACGTGCGCCGTCACGTCGCACGACCCGTCCGGCACCGGCGGCACCTGCCGCCCGTCCCGGTACCCGGTCAACGTCCCGTCCGACGGACGCGACTGACGCAGGTGCCCGTAGTCCACGGCCAGTGCCAACCCTCGCTCGACCCGCCCCACCGCATCCGCCCATGCCTCGTCCCGAGCCCGTCCGATCTCCACCCGCCCCCACCCGTGCGGGCGGGACGGGAGGGGCCACCAGTGGGTGAGCCAGGCGGCGTCGGTGGGGGAGAGGGCGGGGCCGGGGGTCTCCTCGCCTGTGGTGGGGTTCACCAGAAGGTGGTGCCAGCCGGTCGGGGAGAGGACTGCCACGTCCAGGGGGACGTTGTCCAGCCACTCGGTGGCGAGCAGCAGGCCGGTGATCCGCTCGGGGATCTCCGCGCGCCAGCCGATCTCCGGTGGCAGGTCGTCCGGGCGGGTGGCCCGTTCCACCGCCACCGGGTGGAGCCGGGCGGCCAGGTCCGGCGTGGCCTGCGCGAGCAGCGCGTGGAGCAGCTCGCCCCGGCCCGCGCCCACGTCGACGACGTCCAGCCGGGCGGGGTGCCCCAGCGCCGCGTCCAGCGCGGCGAGCTGGCGCAGCAGGGCGGCGGCGAAGACCGGCGAGGCGTGCACGCTGGTGCGGAAGTGGGCGGCGGGGCCGGCGCCGGTGACGAAGAAGCCGTCCGGCCCGTAGAGCGCCAGCTCCATGGCGTCGCGCCAGCGCAGCGCGGGGCGTCCGGACGTCACCGTGCCGACCCTACGGCGCGCCGCCGCCGGCCCGCCGGGTGGCCGGTGAAGGTTTTCACACCTTCTTGTTTCCGGTCTGTCACCCGGGCGCATACTTGCCTCGACCGGTACCCCCTCCGAGGACTGGATCACTGACATGAGCGCACCGCTGCGCCCGCGGGCCCTCCGCGCCCCGCTCGCCTTCCCCCGTACCCTCTCCGTCGGTGTGCTCGGCGCCGGCCGGGTCGGGGCCGTGCTCGGCGCGGCCCTCGCCGCCGCCGGCCACCGGGTGGTCGCCGCGTCCGGCGGGTCCGGAGCCTCCCACGCCCGGCTCGCGCTGCTGCTGCCGCAGACCCCGCACCGGGCCGCCCCGGACGTGGCCCGCGCCGCCACCGACCTGCTGATCGTCGCGGTCCCCGACGACGCCCTGGCCGGGGTGGTCGCCGACCTGGCCGCGGGGGGCGCGCTGCGCCCGGGCCAGGTGGTGGCGCACACCTCGGGCGCGCACGGGCTGGCCGTGCTGGCCCCGGCGGTCGCGGCCGGCGCCCGCCCGCTCGCGCTGCACCCGGCGATGACCTTCACCGGTACGCCGGACGACCTGTCCCGCCTGGCCGGCATCTCCTACGGGGTGACCGCCCCGACCGCGCTGCGCCCGTTCGCGGCCCGGCTGGTGGCCGACCTGGGCGGCGTGCCGGAGTGGGTCGGTGAGGCCGACCGGCCGCTCTACCACGCGGCGCTCGCGCACGGCGCCAACCACCTGGTGACCCTGGTCAACGACGCGGCCGACCGGCTGCGCGACGCGGGGGTGGACCGGCCGGAGAAGGTGCTCGCTCCGCTGCTGCGCGCCGCCCTGGAGAACGCGCTGCGCCTCGGCGACGACGCGCTGACCGGCCCGGTGTCCCGGGGCGACGCGGGCACCGTACGCCGGCACCTGGACCGGCTGGCGCGGACCGCGCCGGAATCCGTACCGGCGTATCTGGCGTTGGCCCGACGGACGGCGGACCGCGCGGTCGCGGCGGGCCGGCTGCGCCCGGCGGACGCGGCGGCGTTGCTCGACGTGCTGGACGGGATGGAGGTGGCTTCCTCGTGGTGAGCGTGGTGCACACCCGGAAGGAGTTGGCGGCGGCCCGGGACGGGCTGACCGGCACGGTCGGCGTGGTGATGACCATGGGCGCGCTGCACGCCGGGCACGAGACGCTGCTGCGGGCCGCCCGGGAGCGGGCCGACCACGTGCTGGTGACCGTCTTCGTGAACCCGCTCCAGTTCGGCCCGAACGAGGACTTCGACCGCTACCCGCGCACGCTCGACGCGGACCTGGAGATCTGCCGGCGGGCCGGGGTGGACCTGGTCTTCGCGCCCCCGGTGACCGAGATGTACCCGGCGGGCCAGCCGAGCGTGCGGCTGGACCCGGGTCCGCTCGGCGCGGACCTGGAGGGCCTGAGCCGGCCCGGCTTCTTCCACGGTGTGCTCACCGTGGTCCTGAAGCTGCTCCAGCTCACCCGCCCCGACCTGGCGTTCTTCGGGGAGAAGGACTACCAGCAGCTCACCCTGGTCCGCCGGATGGTGCGCGACCTGGACGTGCCGACCGAGATCGTCGGTGTGCCGACCGTGCGGGAGCCGGACGGCCTGGCCCTGTCCAGCCGTAACCGCTACCTCTCCGCCGAGGAGCGGCGGGCCGCGTTGAGCCTCTCCGCCGCGCTGCGCGCCGGCGTCGCGGCGGCCGAGCGGGGTGACGACGCGGGCGCGGTGCTGGCCGCCGCGCACCGGGGCTTCGACCCGGGTACGCCGGAGGCCCGCCTCGACTATCTGGTGCTCACCGACCCCGACCTGGAACCCGGCCCGGTCGCCGGCGCGGCCCGGCTGCTGATCGCGGCCTGGATCGGCGCCACCCGTCTGATCGACAACACGGCGATCCACCTCGCGCCGCGCCACTGACCCACCACGAAAGCGGAAAGGCACCCCGATGCTCCGGACCATGCTCAAGTCGAAGATCCACCGGGCCACGGTGACCCAGGCCGACCTGCACTACGTCGGCTCGGTGACGGTGGACGAGGATCTGCTCGACGCGGCGGACCTGCTCCCCGGCGAGCAGGTCGCGATCGTGGACATCACCAACGGCGCCCGCCTGGAGACGTACGTGATCCCGGGCCGGCGGGGCAGCGGCGTGATCGGCATCAACGGCGCCGCCGCGCACCTGGTGCACCCCGGTGACCTGGTCATCCTCATCTCGTACGGGCAGATGGACGACGCCGAGGCACGTGCCCGGCAGCCCCGGGTGGTGCACGTCGACGCCGACAACCGGGTCGTCGACCTCGGTGCCGACCCGGCCACCGCCGCCCCCGGCACCGCCGGAGACCCCGTCCCCAACCCCCTGGCCGCCGCCCTGAACTGATCCCCGCCGGCGATCCCGCGGTTCGCGGTCTGTCACCGGAAGGTCATTTTCGGCTACCCTGAGCGGACCGTCGGAATCGGCGGTCGTCGGGCTGGGGGAGGCGCGATGGGCCGTGCGATGCGTAGCCTCGTCGCCGTGTTGGCCGCGGCGGCGACGTTGGCCGGGTGCGCCTCGTCCGGCGGGCTCGACGGCGACCTCACCGACGACTGGGCCGCCTTCGCGCCGGCCGGGCCGTTCACCCCGGCGGCGGAGGTCTGCCAGGTCGCCGACTTCACCCCGACCCTGGCCCTGGCGGGCTACGACCCGGTCGACTGCGACCTGCCGCACCGCGTGGAGACCGTGCACGTCGGTGCGTTCCCCGCCGACCGGAAAACCCCGCCGGCGCTCACCTCGCCGGAGTTGCGTGCCGCGTTCACCGAGTGCGACAAGCGGGCCGGCGCGTACGTCGGTGACGACTGGCGCGCCGGACGGCTGCGGCTCGGTGTGGCGATCCCCACCGGCGTCGGCTGGACGGCCGGGGCCCGCTGGTACCGGTGCGACCTGACCGAGTTGAACACGGTCGAGGCGGCGGCCGTCGTGGTGGTCCGGACGGGCAGCCTGCGCGACGCGCTCAAGCCGCCGTCCCCGCTGCGCCTGGGCTGCCAGCGCACCAGCCGGGACGGGCACCGGGTGCAGCGGCTCACTCCGACCGACTGCGCCGGGGCACACGATGCCGAGTTCGTCGGGGTGTGGGTGGCGCCGGACCGCCCCTTCCCGAAGGAGCCGGCGGACTGGGCGCCGCTCTACGCCGGCTGCTATTCCGCCATCGCGCGCTTCACCGGGGTGCCCGCCGACCCGATCCTGCGTTACCGCAGCGACGTGGTGGTCCGGCCGCCCGCCGCCGGTCGCTGGGCGGTCGGCGACCGCGGTGTCCGGTGCTACCTGTGGCTCAGCGACCGTACGGTGACCGCCTCGCTGAAGGGCGCCGGCCCGGCCCGCCTGCCGGTCCGGACGAGGTAGCCGAAACCACTCGTCCCGCCCCCGCCGCCCGGACCGAGGACGCTTCGGGTTGACTGTGCCCATGGACCTACCCACCGTCGACCTGCCGGTGCTGCCCCGGCTGCTCGCCGCACCCGCGCCTGGTTGGGTGGAGACCACCGACGTGATCGTCGTCGGCTCCGGTGTCGCCGGGCTGACCGCCGCGCTGCACCTGCGCGAGGCCGGCCTGCACGTCACGGTCGTCACCAAGGTCGACATCGACGAGGGTTCCACCCGGTGGGCGCAGGGCGGCATCGCCGCGGTGCTCGACCCGGCGGACAGCCCGGCCGCCCACGCGTACGACACCGAGGTCGCCGGCGTCGGCCTCTGCGACCCGGATGCGGTCCGGGTGCTCGTGGAGGAGGGCCCGACCCGGCTGCGCGAGCTGATGCGGATCGGGGCGGAGTTCGACCGCAACCCGGACGGCTCGCTGATGCTCGGCCGCGAGGGCGGCCACCGGGCCGACCGGGTCGTGCACGCGGGCGGCGACGCCACCGGCGCCGAGGTGCAGCGGGCGCTGCACGCGGCGGTGCGGCGCGACCCGTGGATCCGGCTGGTCGAGCACGCCCTGGTGCTGGACCTGCTACGCGCGCCCGGCGACGGTCCGGGCGGGTTCGGCCCGGCCTGCGGGATCACCCTGCACGTGCTGGGTGAGGGCAGCGAGGACGGCGTCGGCGCGATCCTCGGCCGCGCGGTGGTGCTCGCCACCGGCGGGATGGGGCAGATCTTCGCCGCCACGACCAACCCGTCGGTCTCCACCGGGGACGGGGTGGCGCTGGCGTTGCGCGCCGGCGCGGCCGTCACCGACGTGGAGTTCGTCCAGTTCCATCCGACCGCGCTGATCGTGCCGGCCGGCGGGCCGGGCGCCGGCCTGGCGCAGCAGCCGCTCATCACCGAGGCGTTGCGGGGCGAGGGCGCCCACCTGGTCGACGGCGACGGCAAACGGTTCATGGTCGGCCAGCACGAGCTGGCCGAGCTGGCCCCTCGGGACGTGGTGGCCAAGGGCATCCACCGGGTGCTGCTCGCGTCCGGCGCCGACCATGTGTTCCTGGACGCGCGGCACCTGGGTGGTGACTTCCTGGCCCGGCGGTTCCCCACCATCGTGGCGTCCTGCCTGGCCATCGGGGTGGACCCGGCGACCGACCTGATCCCGGTCGCGCCGGCCGCCCACTACGCCTCCGGCGGCGTCCGGACCGACAGGCGGGGTCGCACCTCGATCCCCGGCCTGTACGCCTGCGGCGAGGTGGCCTGCACCGGCGTGCACGGCGCCAACCGGCTGGCCAGCAACTCGCTGCTGGAGGGGCTGGTCTTCGCCCGCCGGATCGCCGAGGACGTCGCCGCCGGGTTGCCCGAGCAGGCCCGGCCGGCGGAGACCGGCGCGTGGGTGGGCGGGCCGGGCCGGCTGGTGCCGGCGGCGGGCACGGCGGAGCTGCAACGGGCGATGTCCCGGGGCGCGGGGGTGCTCCGGTCGGCGGAGTCGTTGACCGGCACCGCGGCCACGCTCACCGCGCTGGGCGAGGGGCGGGGGGTGCCCCGTACCGCCGACTGGGAGGCGACGAACCTGATCACCGTGGCGTCGACGCTAGTCGCCGCCGCGTACGCCCGCGAGGAGACGCGGGGCTGCCACTGGCGGGAGGACTTCCCGGCGGCCGACGACAGGTGGCTGGGTCACCTGGTGGCCGGGGTGGACCCGAACGGACGGTTGGTCGAGCGTTGGGTGAGCGCGAGGAGTGAGCCGGTTCTGCGAGCCCCGCAGTCGCGAACGAAGGGTGGCTCCGGGTGAGCGCGAGGAGTGAGCCGGTTCTGCGAGCCCCGCAGTCGCGAACGAAGGGTGGCTCCGGGTGAGCGCGAGGAGTGAGCCGGTTCTGCGAGCCCCGCAGTCGCGAACGTCAGGAACAGAGGAGCAGAAGCCATGATCGAGTCGACGGTGCGGGCGCTGCGGGACGGCGGGCTGGACCCGGAGCGGGTCCGGCGGATCGTCGTCGACGCGCTGGCCGAGGATCTCGGCCCGGACTTCCTCGACGTGACAAGCGTCGCGACCGTCCCGGCCGACCAGCGGGACACCGCCGACCTGGTGGCGCGCGAGGACGGGGTGGTGGCCGGGCTGCCGGTGGCCGCCGCGGTGTTCGAGCTGGTGGGCGACGTGACAGGCGCCGGGCGTACGGTCGAGGTGTCGCTTGTGGCCCACGACGGGCAGCGGGTGGCGCGCGGCGACGTGCTGGCCACGGTGACCGGGCCGACCCGGCTGCTGCTCACCGCCGAGCGGACGGCGCTGAACCTGCTCTCCCGGATGTCCGGGGTGGCCACCCACACCCGGGCCTGGGCCGACGCGCTGGCCGGCACGAAGGCGATGGTGCTGGACACCCGCAAGACCACGCCGGGGCTTCGGTCGCTGGAGAAGTACGCGGTCCGGGTCGGCGGTGGCACGAACAAGCGGATGGGCCTGCACGACGTCGCGATGATCAAGGACAACCACAAGCTGGCGGCGGGCGGGATCGCGCCCGCGTTCCGCCGGGTCCGGGAGGCGTTCCCGGAGGTGCCGGTGCAGGTGGAGGTGGACACGCTGGCCGAGGCGGTGGAGGCGGTCGAGGCCGGGGCGGGCTTCCTGCTGCTGGACAACATGACTCCGGCACAGCTACGTGAGGTGGTGGCCGTGGTGGGCGACCGGGCCGAGTTGGAGGCGACCGGCGGGCTGACCCTGCCGGTGGCCGCCGAGTACGGGGCCACCGGCGTGGACTTCCTCTCCGTGGGCGCGCTCACCCACTCGTCGCCGATCCTCGACATCGCCCTCGACCTGCGCGGTAGGTAACTTGAGCTGGTCTTCGTTCGCGACTGCGGGGCTCGCAACCCCGGCTCACTCCTCGCGCTTCACCCCCGGCGCGAGCGCCGTCTAGGCTGCCGCTGTGCTGCTCTGCATCGACATCGGAAACACCAACACCGTGCTGGCGACCTTCGACGGCGACAAGCTGGTGCACTCCTGGCGGATCAAGACCGACGCCCGTTCCACCGCGGACGAGCTGGGCCTGATGTTCCGCGGGTTGCTGGCCGGTGACGCCGTGGAGATCACCGGGGTGGCCGCCTGCTCGACCGTGCCGGCCGCGTTGCGCTCGCTGCGCACCATGCTGGGCCGCTACTACGCCGACCTGCCGAGCGTCATCGTCGAGCCGGGCGTGCGGACCGGGGTGCAGCTCGCCATCGACAACCCGAAGGAGGTGGGCGCGGACCGGGTGGTGAACACGCTTGCCGCGTACACGCTCTACGGCGGGCCGTCGATCGTGGTCGACTTCGGCACCACCACCAACTTCGACGTGATCAGCGACCGGGGCGAGTTCCTCGGCGGGGCGTTCGCGCCGGGCATCGAGATCTCCTTCGACGCGCTCGCCGCCCGCGCCGCGCAGCTCCGCAAGGTGGAGGCCACCCGGCCCCGTTCGGTGATCGGCAAGAACACCGTGGAGTGCCTGCAGGCCGGCCTCTATTTCGGCTTCGCCGGCCAGGTGGACCGGATCGTCGAGCGGATGTCCGGGGAACTGGGCGAGGTGAACGCGGTCATCGCCACCGGCGGCCTCGCCTCGCTGGTGCTGTCCGAGTGCCGCACCATCACCCACCACGAGCCGATGATCACCCTGATCGGCCTGCGGATGGTCTACGAGCGCAACACCTGAGGTGCAAGGAGGGGCCCCTTGTTAACGCTTCCGGTATAGGAAGGGGCCCCTGTTAACGCTGGCGCTCACCGCTTGCGGGCCGTGAACACCAGCGTCCGGTACGGCAGCTCGACGGACTCCCGGCCGACCAGGTCGGGGTGGGTGGCGAAGAGGTCGCGGAGTTCCCGGTCGACCCTCGCCTGCTCGTCGGCGGTGGCGGTCAGCCAGAACGAGCGGGTGCGCAGCATGCCGATCACCTCGTCCGGGGTGAGCGCGGTCCGGTGCGCGAACTCGGTCAGCTCCACCGGGCCGAACGCCGGTCCGAAGCCGGTGACCTTCTCGACCAGGTTGCCGGCGTGGTCGCGCAGGTCGGCGATCCGCTCCAGCTCGGCCACCCACTCGACGTCGCTGTCCCGCGTGTTCCAGATCGGCGCGAAGGTGCCACCGGGGCGCAGCACGCGGGCGATCTCGGCGTGCGCCGGCTCCTTGTCGAACCAGTGGTAGGCCTGCCCGACCAGCACCGCGTCCGCCGAACCGTCCGGCAGCGGCACCGACTCCGCGCTGCCGGCGAGCGCCGTCGTGCCTCCGGAGGCGAGCGCCAGTTGCGCCCGCATCCCCAGATCCGGCTCGACGGGTACGACGTGGTGCCCGAGCGCCGTCACGCCACGGGTGAGGATGCCGGTGCCGGCGCCGAGGTCCACCACCCGGGCCGGGGCGGCCAGCCCGGCCAGCGCCCGGCGCAGCGCCGCCTCGGGATAGCGGGGCCGGAACCGGTCGTACGCGGCGGCGGCGCCGCCGAACGAGAGCGCCGCAGTGGGGTCGGTCATGGCGGGCAGGTTATCCCGTAACGGTCGGCACGGCGCTTGAGTACGCTCATGGGCTGACCCCGCCGATGTTCCCCAAGGCCTGAGGAAGCGTGCCGTGACCGAGCAGAACGCCCTGCCCACCGACCCCGCCGACGACCTTCCCGAGCAGATGAAGGTCCGCCGGGAGAAGCGGGACCGGATGCTCGCCGAGGGCGTCGAACCGTACCCGGTGGGTTTCCCCCGGACCACCACGCTCGCGCGGCTCCGCGAGCGCTACGCCGACCTGCCCACCGACACCGCCACCGGGGACCGGGCCTCGGTCACCGGCCGGGTGATCTTCATCCGCAACACCGGCAAGCTCTGCTTCGCCACGCTGCGCGACGGCGACGGCACCGAGCTTCAGGCGATGCTCTCGCTGGACCGGGTCGGGCCGGAGCGCCTGGCGGACTGGAAGCGCCTGGTGGACCTCGGCGACCACGTCGGGGTGACCGGTGAGGTGATCACCAGCCGGCGTGGCGAGTTGTCCGTGCTTGCCGACGAGTGGGCGGTCACCGCCAAGGCGCTGCGCCCGCTGCCGGTGGCGCACAAGCCGTTGAGCGAGGAGTCCCGGGTCCGGCAGCGCTACGTGGACCTGGTGGTCCGCCCGCAGGCCCGGCAGATGGTCCGCACCCGGGCCACGGCGGTCCGCAGCCTGCGGGACACCCTGCACGCGCAGGACTTCATCGAGGTCGAGACCCCGATGCTCCAGTTGCTGCACGGTGGCGCAGCGGCCCGCCCATTCGTGACCCACAGCAATGCGCTCGACACCGATCTGTATCTGCGAATCGCGCCGGAGCTATTTCTCAAGCGCGCGGTGGTAGGCGGCGTCGACCGCGTCTTCGAGATCAACCGCAACTTCCGTAATGAGGGCATCGACTCTTCGCACTCGCCGGAGTTCGCGATGCTGGAGACCTACCAGGCGTACGGCGACTACGACACGATGGCCGAGCTGACCCGAAATCTGGTGCAGCAGGCCGCCGTCGCGGTCGCCGGCTCGACGGTGGTGACCCACGCCGACGGTCGTGAGTTCGACCTGGGCGGCGAGTGGCGGTCGGTGACACTGTTCGGCGTTCTTTCCGACGCGCTCGGTGAGGAGGTCACCGTCCGCACCGAAAGGTCACGCCTTGTGGAGTACGCGGACAAGATCGGTCTCTCGGTCGACCCGAAGTGGGGGCCGGGCAAGTTGGCGGAGGAGTTGTTCGAGGAGTTGGTGGTGCCGTCGTTGCAGGCGCCCACGTTCGTCCGCGACTACCCGGAGGAGACCAGTCCGCTGACGCGGGCGCACCGCAGCGAGCCGGGGCTGGCCGAGAAGTGGGACCTCTACGTGCTGGGATTCGAGCTGGGCACCGCATACTCCGAGCTGGTCGACCCGGTGGTGCAGCGGGAGCGGCTGGTGGCCCAGGCGCAGCTCGCGGCGCGCGGCGACGACGAGGCCATGCGCCTCGACGAGGACTTTCTCCGGGCGATGGAGTACGGAATGCCACCGGCCGGAGGTATGGGAATGGGAATCGACCGGCTCCTGATGGCCTTGACCGGCCTGGGAATTCGGGAAACCATCCTGTTCCCCTTGGTCCGGCCGGAGTAGGCACGCAAGGCTTCTCCGGCTTGTTACGCGATCCTATTGACGGAGCAAGCGTCGGACAGGTTATTGTGCTGGAGTATTGCAGGAGCACAACCCTGCTCGAAAGGAATGTGGGACGTGGCCAAGCAGATCATTCACAAGCTGGTCGATGACCTGGACGGCGGGGACGCTGACGAGACTGTCAAGTTCGCGCTCGACGGCGTGCAGTACGAGATCGACCTCTCGGCGTCCAACGCGGAGAAATTGCGCGACGTATTCGCGCAGTACATCGCGCACGGCTCGAAGGTCGGTCGTGGGGGTGTGGTGGTGGGCGGCCGGGCCGCGCGTGGTCGCGGCGGCGCGACCGCGGACCGTGAGCAGAACCGCGCCATCCGCGAGTGGGCCAAGAAGGCCGGCAAGGACATCTCCGACCGGGGCCGGATCCCGCAGGAGATCGTGGACGAGTACCACGCGAAGGCGGGGCACTGACCCCGTCGTACGCGACGGTGGCGGACGCCGGTCCGGAGGACGTCTCCGGGCCGGCGTTGGCGTTTACCGGCCGGTCGTAACGGATGTCCGTTCCGTGGTCAATTGTGCGGTCGTCCAGTCCCCGGCGCGGCGCGGGAAGAATCCGGCGTCGGACGGCGTTGTCCACAGGCGGTGGAGATTCCGTCCACAGGCTGTGGACGACCGAGGCGGGTGCGTATCCCCCGCTCGAAACCCCTCGACCGGGCCCTCCACCGCCGGTCGAATTTCGCTCTGCGCGTACAGGCGGGGGTCCCGGAACACCTCCTGAGCGTGGACGGTTGGCAGAAACGACGTCGGAACGGTCCCCGGCGGGGTCACACGACCTCAGCGGAGACGCTCCGCGGCGATAGAGTAAGGAGGCACGGACGTCCGTCCCGGACGTTCGCGCACCGGCCCCGCCGAGATCTGACCATCAAGGCGCACGGCATGTGAGGAGCACGAGGGCATGTTCGAGCGGTTCACCGACCGAGCGCGACGGGTTGTCGTCCTGGCCCAAGAAGAGGCCCGGATGCTCAACCACAACTACATCGGCACGGAGCACATCCTGCTGGGCCTGATCCACGAGGGTGAGGGTGTGGCGGCAAAGGCCCTGGAGAGCCTCGGCATCTCCCTGGAGGGCGTGCGTCAGCAGGTCGAGGAGATCATCGGCCAGGGTCAGCAGGCGCCGAGCGGGCACATCCCGTTCACGCCGCGGGCCAAGAAGGTGTTGGAGCTGTCGCTGCGCGAGGCGTTGCAGCTCGGCCACAACTACATCGGCACCGAGCACATCCTGCTCGGCCTGATCCGCGAGGGTGAGGGCGTCGCCGCCCAGGTCCTGGTGAAGCTGGGCGCCGACCTGAATCGGGTCCGCCAGCAGGTCATCCAGTTGCTGTCGGGCTACCAGGGCAAGGAGCCGGCCGCGGCCGGTGCCGCGCCGGGTGAGGCCGCGCCGTCGACCAGCCTGGTGCTGGACCAGTTCGGCCGCAACCTGACCCAGGCCGCCCGCGAGGGCAAGCTCGACCCGGTCATCGGGCGGGAGAAGGAGATCGAGCGGGTCATGCAGGTGCTGTCCCGCCGCACCAAGAACAACCCGGTGTTGATCGGTGAGCCCGGTGTCGGTAAGACCGCCGTGGTGGAGGGCCTGTCCCAGAAGATCATCAAGGGCGAGGTGCCAGAGACGCTGAAGGACAAGCAGCTCTACACGCTTGACCTGGGTGCCCTGGTCGCCGGCTCGCGCTACCGCGGTGACTTCGAGGAGCGCCTGAAGAAGGTGCTCAAGGAGATCCGCACCCGCGGCGACATCATCCTGTTCATCGACGAGATCCACACCCTGGTGGGTGCGGGCGCGGCCGAGGGCGCGATCGACGCCGCGAGCATCCTCAAGCCGATGCTGGCGCGTGGCGAGCTGCAGACCATCGGCGCCACCACGCTCGACGAATACCGTAAGCACCTGGAGAAGGACGCCGCGTTGGAGCGTCGTTTCCAGCCGATCCAGGTGGGTGAGCCGTCGCTGGCGCACACCATCGAGATCCTCAAGGGCCTGCGGGACCGGTACGAGGCGCACCACCGGGTGAGCATCACCGACGCGGCGCTCGTCGCGGCGGCCACCCTGGCCGACCGGTACATCTCCGACCGGTTCCTGCCGGACAAGGCGATCGACCTGATCGACGAGGCGGGCGCGCGGATGCGGATCCGCCGGATGACCGCGCCGCCGGACCTGCGTGACTTCGACGAGCGGATCGCCCAGGTGCGCCGCGACAAGGAGTCCGCGATCGACGCGCAGGACTTCGAGCGGGCCGCCCAGCTCCGCGACAAGGAGAAGCAGCTCCTCGGCCAGAAGGCCCAGCGGGAGAAGGAGTGGAAGGCCGGTGACCTGGACGTCGTCAGCGAGGTCGACGACGAGCAGATCGCCGAGGTCCTCGGCAACTGGACCGGCATCCCGGTCTACAAGCTGACCGAGGAGGAGACCTCGCGCCTGCTGCGCATGGAGGACGAGCTGCACAAGCGCGTCATCGGCCAGGAGGACGCGGTCAAGGCGGTCTCGAAGGCGATCCGGCGGACCCGGGCCGGCCTGAAGGACCCGAAGCGCCCGTCCGGCTCGTTCATCTTCGCCGGCCCGTCCGGTGTCGGTAAGACCGAGCTGTCCAAGGCCCTCGCCGAGTTCCTCTTCGGCAGCGAGGACGCCCTCATCCAGTTGGACATGTCCGAGTTCCACGACCGCTACACGGTCTCCCGGCTGGTGGGTGCCCCTCCCGGCTACGTCGGCTACGACGAGGGCGGCCAGCTCACCGAGAAGGTGCGTCGTCGGCCGTTCTCGGTGGTGTTGTTCGACGAGATCGAGAAGGCCCACCCGGATGTGTTCAACACGCTCCTGCAGATCCTGGAGGACGGCCGGTTGACCGACGGCCAGGGTCGAATCGTGGACTTCAAGAACACGGTCATCATCCTGACCACCAACCTCGGCACCCGGGACGTGGCCAAGGCGGTGTCGCTGGGCTTCCAGGCCTCCGACGACTCCGAGTCGAACTACGACCGGATGAAGCAGAAGGTCAACGACGAGCTCAAGCAGCACTTCCGGCCCGAGTTCCTGAACCGGATCGATGACACCATCGTGTTCCACCAGCTCCGCGAGATCGAGATCCTGTCGATCGTGGACATCATGATCCAACGGATCGAGGGGCAGCTCCGGAACAAGGACATGGGCCTGGAGTTGACCGACAACGCCAAGAAATACCTGGCGAAGAAGGGCTTCGACCCGGTCCTGGGCGCACGACCGCTACGCCGCACCATCCAACGCGACATCGAGGACAACCTGTCCGAGCGGATCCTGTTCAACGAACTGACCCCCGGCCAGATCGTCGTGGTCGACTGCGAAGGCGACCCCGACAACATCGACAAGTCCAAACTCGTCTTCCGCGGCACCGACCGACCCGACGCCGTCCCCGACGCCGTCCCCGCCGACCTCGGCGCCGCAGCCACCGGCGCCGACGACAACGCCGCGTAGGTCAGGGCAACTGTTCCAGGGCGACGGCCCCGGCTGGCGAGAGCCGCCGGGGCCGTCGCCTTTCCGGATGCGCCTGACCGGGCTCAGGGCAGGGGGACGGCGGGGCCGTCGCCGGCCAGCCGGAAGGACTCCGGGCCCACCGGTTCCACCAGCCCGTCGGTGACCAGGCCGGCAAGTGCCCGCGCCCGCTGCACGTCGTCGTGCCAGACCTGGTCCAGCCGCTGGTGCGGCACCGGTCCGGTGGCGTCCCGGAGCACCGCGAGCAGCAGTCCGCGTACCTGCCGGTCGGTGCCGGCGTAGCGCTGTGGACGGCGGGTCGGTCCGACGGGGGCCGCCTGGCCGGAAGCCCGCCAGGCGCAACTGGACTCGACCGGGCACACCGCGCAGCGGGGCGCGCGGGCGGTGCAGACGACCGCCCCGAGTTCCATGAACGCCGCGCTGGCCAGGGCAGCCGCAGCCGGTTCGACGGGCAGCAGCTCCTCGGTGGCGACCAGGTCCGCGGGCCGGGTGGTCGGGCCGGCGTCGGGCTCACCCGCGACCGCCCGGCACACCACCCGCCGGACGTTCGTGTCCACCACCGGGTGCCGCTGACCGTACGCGAACGCGGCCACCGCACGGGCCGTGTACGTGCCGACGCCGGGCAACGCCAGCAACTGGTCGAGCCGGTCGGGCACCACGCCACCGTGCCGCTCCACGACCGCCACCGCGCACTCTCGCAGGCGTACCGCCCGGCGGGGGTAGCCGAGCCGTCCCCACATCCGGATCGCCTCCGCGGGGGTGTCCTCCGCGAGCGCGCGGGGCTCCGGCCAGCGGGCCAGCCACGCTTCCCAGGCGGGTACCACCCGGACCACCGGGGTCTGCTGGAGCATGACCTCACTGACCAGGATCGCCCAGGCACCGACATCTGGTTTGCGCCAGGGCAGATCGCGGGCGTTGCGTTCGTACCACCGGCTGACCTGGGTGGCGAAGGTGGGCTCAGTCATGGCGGTGCCGATGATGTCACGGCCGTCCTTCCCGCAGGTTGGGCGGGCCGGGTGGGCCGGCGCGGTGGATCTCCGGCGGCGGGGCAGAATGTCCGAATGAATGAGCTCGCGATCACCGTCATCGGCCGGGACCGGCCCGGCATCGTGGCCGATGTCGCGGAGGTCCTCGCCCGGCTCGGCGCGAACCTCACCGACTCGACGATGACCCGGTTGCGGGGCCACTTCGCGATGACCCTGATCTGCGTGGGCCCGGCCGCCGCGGATGTCGAGGCCGCGCTGGCCCCGCTCGCCTCCGACGGGCACCTGCTGGCCACCGTGCGCGCGGTCACCCCGGACGGTGGCAGCGCCTCCGCCGGCGAGCCGTACGTGCTGGCGGTGCACGGAGCTGACCGCATGGGCATCGTCGCGGCGATGACCCGGGTGCTGGCCGACGTCGGCGGCAACGTGACCGACCTGAGCACCCGGTTGACGGGTGCGCTCTACGTGGTGGTCGCCGAGGTGGAGTTGCCGCCGGGTAGCTCGGACGAGGTGGCCGGCCGGCTGACCCGGGCCGCGGCGGAGCTGGGCGTCGGGGTCAGTCTCCGCCCGGCGGACACGGACCTGCTGTGACGGCCGAGGGTTACGCCGGCCTGGGCGGCTGGACGCCGGAGAAGCTTGGTGTCCCGGGTGAGGTGCGTCGGGTGGTCGCCGCGCCGGAGCCGGTGCTGAGCCGACCCGGCCCGGAGGTCGACCCGACCTCGGCCGAGGTGGTGCGGCTGGCCGCCGACCTGGTGGCCACCATGCGGGTCTCGCCTGGTTGTGTGGGGTTGGCGGCGCCGCAGGTGGGGGTGAGCGCCCAGGTGTTCGCGGTGGACGTGACCGGGCACCCCAAGGCGGTGACCGTGCACGGCACGTTCGTGCTCTGCAACGCCCGGGTGGTGGAGGCGAGCCGGTGGAAGGCGGGCCGGGAGGGCTGCATGTCGGTGCCGGACCTGACCGGCGACGTGAAGCGGGCCAGCCGCCTCGTGGTGGAGGGGATGCTGCCGGGCAGCGGCGAGGTGGTGCGGTTGGTCACCGACGGTTTCGAGGCGCGTGCGCTCCAGCACGAGATCGACCACTGCGCCGGGCAGCTCTTCCTCGACCGGGTGGCCGGGGCGCACGCCGTCTACCAGCGCAAGGTCTATCTCTGACGGTGCCCGCCCGCTTCCACTGTGGACGTGATGCCGGTTGTGGCGCAGGGTCACCGGCGCGTCGGACCGGCGCGCCGAGCGTCGCGCGACTACGGTAGGCGCATCATGCGTCTGACGGTCGGTTCCCTGCCTCCCGCCGTGTACTGGCGGCGTCGCGCCGTCGTGCTCGGCGCGGTGCTGCTCTTCCTGATTGTCCTGCTCTATTCGTGCACCGGCACGGACCACAACACCGGCGCGCCGGGCGGCGATCCGTCTCCGGGCGGCTCGGCCGGTGCGGCCCCGAATCCCTCCGACTCGGTGTTGACTCCGCAGTCGACGAGCCCGTCGCCCACAGATGGTGCTTCCGGTGACACCCGCGCCGAAGGCGGCGACACGAACACCGGCGGCGGTTCGGGCACAGGTGACGGTGACGGCACGAACACCGGTGCCGATGACGGCGGCACGTCCGGGCAGTCGGTCTCGGGCGCCGGCACCTGCACCGACTCGGAGTTGCGGGTGACGCCGGTCGCGCTGCCGGCCAGCGCCCAGCGGGGCACCGTGGTCACGCTGCGCCTCAAGGTCAAGAACGTCTCCGACCGCACGTGCAGCCGGGACGTCGGGGCCGATCTGCAGGAGCTCTACGTCAAGGCCGGCGCGGAGAAGGTCTGGTCGTCGGACACCTGCGGCACCAACCGGGGCTCCAACGTGCAGTCGTTCGCGCCGAACTTCGAGCGCTCCTACGAGCTGGGTTGGAACGGGCGGGACACCAGTCGCTGCGCCGACGGCCTGGCCGCCGGCCCGTACGCGCCGATCGGCACGTACCAGGTCTTCGCCCGGGTCGGCACCAAGATCAGCGAGCCGGTGAAGCTGACCATCACCGGCTGAGACGGGTCAGACGTACCGTTCCAGGATGGACGCCTCGGCGAGCCGGGACAGGCCCTCACGGACCCCACGGGCACGGGCGTCGCCCACCCCCTCGACCGCCTGGAGGTCTTCCACGGTCGCGCCGAGCAGTCGCTGGAGGCTGCCGAAGTGCACGACCAGCCGGTCGACCACGGCCGCCGGCAGCCGGGGCACCTTGGCCAGCAGGCGGAACCCGCGCGGACTGACCGCCGCGTCGAGCGCGTCGGACGCGGACGGGTAACCGATGGCCTTGGCCACCGCCACCAGGTCGATCATCTCGGTGGCACTGAGCAGGTCGAGCTCGACGAGCGCCTCGTCGAGCGTGCGTGACTTGCGGCCGACCGGCAGGTAGTCGCGGATGACCAGGGTGCGGTCGGCGTCCACGCCGGCCATCAGCTCGTCGAGCTGGAGCGCGAGCAGGCGACCGTCGGTGCCCAGCTCCACCACGTAGCCGGCGATCTCGTCGGCGATCCGCCGGACCATCTCCAGCCGCTGCACCACGGCCACCGCGTCGCGGACCGTGACGAGGTCTTCGATCTCCAACGCGGAGAGCGTGCCGGAGACCTCGTCGAGGCGGAGCTTGTAGCGTTCGAGCGTGGCCAGCGCCTGGTTGGCCCGCGACAGGATCGCGGCCGAGTCGTCGAGCACGTGCCGCTGGCCGTTGACGTAGAGGCTGATGATCCGCATCGACTGGCTGACCGAGATGACCGGGTAGCCGGTCTGCCGGGCCACCCGCTCGGCGGTGCGGTGGCGGGTGCCGGACTCCTCGGTGGGGATGGACGGGTCGGGCATCAGGTGCGCGCCGGCCTGGACGATCCGGGTGCCGTCGCTGGAGAGCACCACGGCGCCATCCATCTTGCACAGCTCGCGGACCCGGGTGGCGGAGAACTCCACGTCCATCGGGAACCCGCCGGTGCAGATCTGCTCGACCACCTTGTCGTAGCCGAGCACGATCAGCGCGCCGGTGCGACCGCGCAGGATCCGTTCCAGACCGTCGCGGAGCGCGGTGCCGGGTGCCATGAGGGCGAGATTGGCCCGCAGCGGGTCGGCGCCGGCCCCGCCGACGCTCGCGGCGACACTCACGCTGATCGAGCGGGTCGGGTTGCCGCTGACGGCGCCGGTGCGGGCGTGCGGCGTCGCCGTTGCGGGCTTGGTGGCATCGCGGTCGGTCGGCACGGGCACATTCTACGGACTGCCGTGCGGTGGGTGCTCTCGTGGTTACTGTGATGTGTCGCGATGTCCGGCTTTCGCGGTCGTCGACGGGCCGCGCGGCCTGTCCGGAATCGTCCGGGCGGTCCCGGCTCGTGACCACGCACCGTCACTCCGCGGAAGCGCGGGCGGCGGCCTGGAGGGCGGCTCGCACGTCCGTGACCTCGATCACCCGCATGTGCTCCGGCGTGACGCCGCTGCTGCCGGGACCGCAACCGGGTGGGACCAGGGCCAGCCGGAAACCCAGCCGGGCCGCCTCGGCCAGCCGGCGGGGCACCGCGCCGACCCGGCGCACCTCCCCGGTGAGACCGACCTCGCCGATGGCGACCAGGTGCGGGTTGAGCGCGAGGTTGAGCCCGCCGGAGGCCACCGCGAGCGCCACCGCGAGATCGGCGGCCGGCTCGACCACCCGGATGCCGCCGACGGTGGCGGCGAAGACCTCGCGGTCGTGCAGCGTCAGCCGCTCGGTGCGCCGTTGGAGCACCGCGAGGACCATGGCCAGCCGGGCGCCGTCGAGCCCGGAGACGGTGCGTCGGGGCGAGCCGGCGACCGTCGCCCCGATCAGCGCCTGCACTTCGGTGACCAGTGCCCGCCGGCCCTCCATCGCCACCGTCACGCAGGTGCCCGGGACCGGCTCGGAATAGCGGGTGAGGAAGAGGCCGGACGGGTCGGCGAGACTGCTGATGCCGCCCTCGTGCATCTCGAAGCAACCGACCTCGTCGGCCGCGCCGAACCGGTTCTTGACGCCACGCACCATGCGCAACGAGGAGTGCTTGTCGCCCTCGAAGTGGAGCACCACGTCCACCAGATGCTCCAGCACCCGCGGCCCGGCGACCTGGCCGTCCTTGGTGACGTGGCCGACGAGCACGGTGGCGACGCCGCGTTCCTTGGCGACCGCGACCAGCGCGGCGGTGACCGCGCGCACCTGGGTCACGCCACCGGGCACGCCCTCGGTGCCGGTGGTGGAGATCGTCTGCACCGAGTCGAGCACCAGCAGCCCCGGCTTGACCGCGTCGAGGTGGCCGAGCACCGCCGACAGGTCGCTCTCGGCGGCCAGGTAGAGCTGGTCGTGCAGGGTGCCCATCCGCTCGGCCCGCAGCCGCACCTGGCTGACCGACTCCTCGCCGCTGACCACAAGCGACGGACTGCCGGCGCCGGCGGCCCACTGCTGGGCCACGTCGAGCAGCAGCGTCGACTTGCCGACGCCGGGCTCGCCGGCCAGCAGCACCACCGCGCCGGGGACCAGGCCGCCGCCGAGCACCCGGTCGAGCTCGCTGACGCCGGTCGGCCGGGCCCGGGCCGGCGCGGCGCTGATGGTGGCGATCGGCCGGGCCGGCTCGGCCGGCATCCGGGAGCTGACCACCCGGCCGGAGACCATCGGGCCGGTGACCGTGGACTCGACCACCGAGCCCCACTCGCCACACTCGGGACAGCGGCCCACCCACTTGGGCGGCTGGTGCCCGCAGGCGTCGCACTCGTAGGCCGGTCGGGGTTCGCGGGCGGCGGCACGGCCGCGGCCGGCGCCGGCGCGGGAGGAGGTCGATCGGGGCGTGGTCACCACCGGACGCTAACCGGCCGGTACGACGAAAGCCCACCGGAGACGCCGACACCGCCGGTGTGGCACGGGCCACGACGGCGGTGCCGGCGGAGAACGGGTACGGCGTCAGCCGTGGCTGCCGCCCTCGACGCCACCCTCTTCGGCGGCGTGTTCACGCGGGTCGACGATCGGCGACGGCGGCGCCAGCGGGGTGAGCGGGATGCCGATCGGCGCCGGCGTGGAGATGACCTTGCCGTTGCCGAAGTCGAAGGTCAGGTTGACCTGCTGGCCGGCCAGCAGGTCCCGGTTCAGGCCGACGAGCTGGAGGAACTGCGGGCCGCCGCTGCGGAGCTGGGCGTAGCCGAGCGCCGGGATCTCGATCCGGGCCGGCTGGCCGGCGGGCGTGGCCTCGCTCTCCGACGGCGACGGGCTGGCCGAGGCGGACTCGCTCGGCGACGGCGAGCCGGTCACCTCCAGCGACTGGCTGGGGGAGGCGCTCGGGTCGGTGGCGGTGGGCGAGGCCGAGGCCGGCTCGGTCGGCGAGCCGGTCGGGGTGGCCCCGCCGTCGGACCCGGCGCCGCCGGTGAGCACGACCTCGCGCGCGCTGTCCGTGGTGACGGTCACCGTCACCGGCGTCCTGCTGTCGTTGTAGATCACGACGTTGAGCGGCGCGTCGGCGCCCGCCTCGTAACCGTCCGGCCCGGGGTACTGCACGTAGAGGCCCCGCACGAGGTAGAGGTTGTCCGAGGTCGCGACATTGACGCCCTGAACCGACGGGATCTTGTTGGCGGTCTCGGCCACCTGCCCCGCACCGCACCCGGACAGCAGCAGGCTCGCCGCCGCCGCACCGGCCAGCAGCAGGGCCGGCCCCCGGGAACCCCTGATCGAGCGCGTCACGTCGGTCCTCCTCGTCACGATCCCCGCCCGGACGACCGCCGGGCACGGGGTGGCCATACCCGCGCAGACCGCGCTCCAGGGTAGTTGGAGCTGATCGAGGGCCGCACACGGACCCGGCAATGCCACCCGCGCCGGGGACCGCTCAGACCACCCGGCCGTTCGCGACCAGCAGCACCACATCGATGAGCGCCACCACCAGCACCGCCCGGAAGGCGGCCACCGGTCGACCGCCGGTCCGGGCCGCCGCGCGCCCGGCGTACCAACCGGCGGCCGGCACCGCGACGGCGGCGGCGACCGCCGCCAGGCCGGCCCACGACGGCGGCCCGGGCGGGCCGAACACCAGGGCGACGGTGGCCGCGAGGAGTAGCCCGGCGGCGGCCAGCCGGCTACCCGCCGGGCCGAGCCGGTGCGGCAGGCCGCGCACCCCGGTCCGCGCGTCGTCGGCCAGGTCGGGCAGGACGTTGGCGAAGTGCGCCCCGGCGCCCAGCAGCGCGGCGGCGGCCACCAGCCAGGCCGGCGGCGCGGGCGAGCCGGGCCGGGCCAGCACCACGAACGCGGGCAGCGCGCCGAACGAGACCGCGTAGGGCAGCACCGACACCGCTGTCGACTTCAACGGCTGGTTGTAGAGCAGCGCCGAGACCAGGCCCAGCGTGGCGCAGGCCGCCGCGGCGGGGCCGCCGGCCAGGGCGAGCAGCGGGGTGGCGACGGCGGCCACCGCGGTGGCCCGGGCCAGCGTCGACCGGGCGACCGCGCCGGTGGTCACCGGCTTGTCGGTACGCCCCACCGCGGCGTCCCGGTCGGCGTCGATCAGGTCGTTGCTCCAGCCGACCGCGAGCTGGCTCGCCAGCACGGTGAGCGCCACCGTCACCACCCCGGCGACGGAGTGCCCGACGCCGGCGGCGAGCAGCGCGGCGACCACGACGACCGCCGCCGCCGGCTCCGGATGGCTTGCCCTGACCAGCCCTAACACCCGCGTCGACATAAGGGAAGTCTGGTCGTTACCGGGGAGTCGTGCCACGCTCGGTCCATGCCAGAAGCGGCCCCGGTGTCCCGTCCGCGCCGGGCGCTGCCCCCGAACGACCCCCGGCAGTACGACGATCTTGCCGGCGAGTGGTGGCGGCCGGACGGCGCGTTCGCGATGCTGCACTGGCTGGCCCGCGCCCGCGCCGAGCTGGTGCCCCCGGCGTCCGCCCGGGACGATCTGCTCGTCGACCTCGGTTGCGGCGCCGGGCTGCTGGCGCCGCACCTGGCCGGCAAGGGCTACCGGCACGTCGGGGTGGACCTGACCCGCTCGGCGCTCGACCTGGCCGCCGCGCACGGGGTGACCGTGCTCCAGGGCGACGCGACCGCGGTGCCGCTGGCCGACGGCTGCGCCGCCGTGGTGTCCGCCGGTGAGGTGCTGGAACACGTGCCGGACTGGCGGCGGGCGGTCGCCGAGGCGTGCCGGCTGCTTCGCCCCGGTGGCCTGCTGGTGCTGGACACCATCAACGACACGTTGCTGGCCCGCCTGGTCGCGGTGGAGGTGGGCGAACGGCTGCCCACGGTGCCGCGCGGCATCCACGACCACCGGCTGTTCGTGGACGCCCGCGCGCTCGTCGCCGAGTGCGCCCGGCACGGCGTGGCGTTGCGCGTATCCGGGCTCCGCCCGGAGGTGGGCGGCACGCTTGGTTGGCTGCTGCGCCGGTGGTGGGGCGGTGACCGTCCGGTCCGGACGCAGCCGCGCATCGTGCCGACCCGGTCGACCGCGGTCCTCTACCAGGGCAGTGGCCGGCGCGGCGGGTAGCCGGGACCACCCGGGGTAAGGGACGCAGAGGGAGGCGACATGACTGTGGACGCGCTGGAGGCGGCCCGCCGGTTGGCGCCGCGACTGGCCGCCCGCGCGGCCGGGCACGACCGGGACGGCTCGTTCCCGGTGGACGACTTCGCCGACCTGCGGGAGGCCGGCCTGTTCGGGTTGATGGTCCCGCGCGAGCTGGGTGGGCTGGGCGCGACCTTCGCCGAGTACGCCGCGGTCGCCACCGAGTTGGCGCGCGGCAACGGCGCGACCGCGCTGGTGTTCAACATGCACGCCTCGGTCACCGGCGCGTTGGGCGCGGTCACCGAGGAGGTGGCCGAGGCGCTCGGCGTACCCGAGGAGGCGCTTGCCGCCCGGGACCGGCTGCTGCGCGCGGCGGCCGACGGCGCGTGGTACGCGGTGGCGATGAGCGAGCGCGGCGCCGGCGCCCGGTTGTCGCAGCTCAGCACCGTCTACGAGCCGGTCGACGGCGGCTGGCACGTCAAGGGCAGCAAGACCTTCTGCTCCGGCGCGGGCCACCCGGACGGCTACCTGGTGGCCGCGCGCAGCGCCACCGACCAGTCCCTCGTCTCCCAGTTCCTGGTGCCGGCCGGGGCGGGGATCACGGTGGAGCCCACCTGGGACTCCCTCGGCATGCGCGCCACCTCCTCGCACGACCTGCACCTGGACGTGACCGTGCCCGCCGACCGGCTGCTCGGCGGCGTGGAGGGGCTGGCCCTGGTGGTGGCCCAGCTCATGCCGCACTGGCTGGTGGCCAGCTATGCGGCCGTCTACGTCGGGGTGGCGCGGGCCGCGATCGACGCCGCCGCCGAGCACCTGAACGCCCGGAACCTGGCCGGCCTGCCGGCGGTCCGGGCCCGGCTGGGCCGGGCGGACGCGGCCACCGCGGCGGCCGAGCTGACGGTCGCCGAGGCGGCCCGTCGGGTCGACGAGAACCCCGGGGACGCCGAGACGAACCGGTGGGTGTGGCGCGCCAAGCTGCTGGCCGGCACCACGGCCGCGGACGTGGCGGCGTCGATGCTGGAGGCGGCGGGCACCTCGGCGACCCGTCGGGGCCATCCGCTGGAGCGGCTGTACCGGGACGCCCGGTGCGGCTCGCTGCACCCGGCCACCTCCGACGTGTGCGCCGACTGGCTCGGCGTCGCCGCGCTCGGCGGTGACCCGGACCGGGACGGGTCGTCCCCTCGTTGGTGAGCGGAGACAGCTATCGAGAGGTGGGGGACGTGGGCGTACCGGTGATCGCGGGTCTGGGCGTGGCACAACCGCCGGGGGCCGCGCAGGCCGAGCTGTGGGCGGGTTTCTTCGAGAAGCACTTCTCCGGCACCACCCGGGCGCTGGCCGAGAGGATCTTCGCCAATTCCGGGGTTTCCCACCGGCAGGCCGCGGTGAATCCCCTGCTGGAGGATGTCTCGGAGTGGCCGACCGAGCGCCGGATGCGCCGCTACCAGGTGGAGGCGCTGCCGCTCGGCAAGGAGGCGGTCGGCCGCGCGCTCACCGCCGCCGGCCTGGACGCCCGTGACATCGGCCTGTTCGTGGTCTGCTCCTGCACCGGCTACGCGACCCCCGGGGTGGACATCCTGCTCGCCCGGGACCTGGGCATGGCCACGGACACGCAGCGCATGTTCGTCGGGCACATGGGTTGCTACGCGGCCCTGCCCGGGCTGGGCGCGGCGAGCGACTTCGTCACCGCCCGGGGGCGGCCCGCGCTGCTGCTCTGCGCGGAGCTGACCAGCCTGCACATCCAGCCGCCGGGCGCGCGGGTGGACACCCAGCAGATCGTCTCGCACGCGCTCTTCTCGGACGCCGCGGTCGCCGCCGTGGTCGTGCCCGGCGGTCGGGGGTACGCGGTGCGCGAGGTCACCTCGGTCACCGACACCTCCACCGCCGACCACATGACCTGGGACGTCACCGACACCGGCTTCCGGATGGGGCTGTCGCCGAAGGTGCCGATGGTGCTTTCCCGGTTCGTCCGCGACCTCGTGGACGACCTGCTGGCGCGGCACGGGCTCGACCGGTCCGAGGTGGACGGGTGGGCGGTGCACCCGGGCGGCCCCCGGATCCTCAACGTGGTGGAGCGCGAGTTGGCCCTGCCGCCGGCGGCGCTCGCGGCGTCCCGGGAGACACTCGCCGAGCACGGCAACTGCTCGTCCCCGACGGTCCTGCTGATCCTGGACCGGCTGGGCCGGGCGTCCCCGCCACCGCGTCGGGTGGTGATGCTCGCGTTCGGGCCGGGGCTGACGCTCTACGCGGCCCTGCTGGAACGCGGGTCCTGACGGGTCGCCGCGGAACCGTCCACATGGTTACGCTGCACGCATGGCGTCCGAGGAGCGGATCCGGCGCGCGTTGCTGGCTGGCCTGACCGTGCTGGCGTTGGCGCTCGGCGCGTGGTGGTGGCGGTTCACGGCGCCGGCTCTCGACTCCACCCCGGGGCGGTCCACGGACGGCATCGTCCAGTCACGTGTCGATCTCGACGCCGAGACCGGCGAGGTGCTGCCGGGTCGGCCGGCCGGCTCGGATCCGCTCGTCGGCGTGGACCCACGTTCCCTCCTGGAGAGCTCCGATCCGGACCGGTCGGTGGTGATCCGGGTGAACCCGGAGGGGGCGGCGCGTCCGGTCCGGGTGTCGCACGTGGTGTGGCGGGAGACGTCCGAGCTGCCGGCGGACGGGCAACCTGTGGTGCGGCAGGTGACCCCGTCACCGGGCGACATGTACCAGCTCTCGGTGGGCTGCTCCGGCGGCGGGGCCGTGGTGGTGCGGCTGACCGGCGCCGACTCGGACGGCCTGGAACGGGTGCGCGACTGCGACGGGAAGCTCGACGTTCTCTTCGTGGAGGGCACCGGCGGGCCGGTGCGGGTGTGGTTCACCGCGCTGCGGGGCGAGCCCCAGCTCGACGCCCGGCTGGAAGCGCTCTACTGAGGCCGGGTCAACCGCTCAGCCGGGCCAGGTCGGCCTGGTAGTCGCCCGCGGGGCCGAGTTCCGGCACCACTCGGACCAGCGTGCCCCGCCGGTCCACGAGCAGCGCGGTGGCGGTGCCCGGGTGGGCGGCGAGGTGCAGGTAGGAGCGCAGGCCGCCGGCCGGGTCGCCGAGTGGGCGTACCCCGGTCGCGATGGCGGGTCCGGCGCTGCGGCCCTCGGTCACGGTGACCACGGTGACCCCGGCGGGCGCGGTGGTCGCCGCCGTGCCGACCTCCTGGGTGCAGGCACAGGCGTCGACCAGGATGATCATGGCGGGCAGCAGGCTGCGCAGCGGCACCGGCGTGTCGTCGGCGCCGACGAGGTCGAGCGCGGGCAGCGGGCCGACCACGGGTGGGCTGGCCGTGGTGGCCCGGGGGAGCACGGTCGGGCCGCCGGCCCGGTTGGACCGGGGCCAGGTGACGGCGGCCAGCCCGGCGAGCGTGACCAGCATCGAGATCACCAGCGCCAGGAGGGGGAACCCGAGGCGGACCGGGCCGGGGTGCCGCGGGTGCCGGGTGCCGCGGCGCAGCTCGCGGCGGACCTGCCGGGCCTCGTCGGCGAGCGCCGAGGCGTCGTCCGGCACCACCACCCGGCCCCATTCCGGGGGCAGCCCGGGCAGGCCGTCCGGCGGCCCCTGGCCGTCTGCGTCAGGCACGCCCATCGGACCCCCAGGAACGTCTCGGTGAGCGGACGTCGCGTCCATCCCCAGGGTCCCGCACCGGGGGCCGTACCGCCACACCTGGGCGCGAATGGAGTTGCGGAGCTACCATGGAAGGAGCGCATTGCCCTAGATCCGTACGCTCCGGCCAGCCATACCGGGTTGTCATTTGTTCGTTACGGAGCGTGTTGAAACCATCGACTTGAGCTCCTGTCAAGCCGAAGAAAGACCTCTCACAGGGCCCCTGAGCTGCGCCAACGATCAGGACAGCGGTGAGACATCGGTGCCTGAGCGTGTTACCCTAGACACAGCGAAAGGGGTTTCGAACCTATGGTTTTCAGTGTCGGCGAGACCGTTGTTTACCCCCACCACGGGGCCGCACTCATCGAGGCAATCGAGACTCGGGTCATCAAGGGCGAGCCCAGGGAATACCTCGTCCTGAGGGTCGCGCAGGGTGACCTGACGGTCCGGGTGCCCGCCGAGAACGCCGAGATCGTGGGTGTGCGCGAGGTGGTCGGCGAAGAGGGCCTGGGCAAGGTCTTCGACGTGCTCCGTGCACCGCACACCGAGGAGCCGACCAACTGGTCGCGGCGTTACAAGGCGAATCTGGAGAAGCTGGCCTCCGGTAACCCGCTGAAGGTGGCCGAGGTCGTCCGCGACCTGTGGCGCCGGGAGCGGGAGCGGGGCCTGTCGGCGGGCGAGAAGCGCATGCTCGCCAAGGCTCGTGACATCCTCGTGGGCGAGGTCGCGCTGGCCGAGAAGAGCACTAAGGACGAGGCGGAGACACTGCTTGACAAGGTGCTGACCGAGGCCTGATCGGCACCATTGCCTCTACCCGCACCGCAGCGAACGAAACCGAGGACCGCGACGTGACCGCGCAGCTCAATCCGCGCGGTGACGTCGCGGTCCTCGTTCCTGCGGCAGGTGCCGGGGTACGCCTCGGCCCGGGCGCCCCCAAGGCGCTCCGACCGCTCGCCGGGGAGCCCCTGCTGGTGCACGCCGTCCGCCGGCTCGCCGACGCGCCGTCCGTGCACACGATCGTGGTGGCCGCGCCGGCCGCCGACGTCGAGTCGGTGCGGGCGCTGCTCGCGCCGGTGGCACCGGTGACCGTGGTGCCCGGTGGCGCCGAGCGGCAGGCGTCCGTCGCGGCAGCGCTCGCCGCCGTGCCGGCCGGGCCGGAGATCGTCCTGGTGCACGACGCGGCCCGGGCGCTGACCCCGCCCGACCTGGTCGAGTCCGTGGCCGCGGCGGTCCGCTCCGGGCACGACGCGGTGATCCCGGTGCTGCCGGTGGTCGACACGATCAAGGAGGTCGACGCCACCGGGCGGGTGCTCGGCACCGTCGACCGGGCGGCCCTCCGGGCGGTGCAGACGCCGCAGGGCTTCCGCCGGCCGGTGCTCGACGCCGCACACCGGGCGGCCGGTGATCCACTCACCGACGACGCCGGCCTGGTGGAGAAGCAGGGCGTCCCGGTGTTCTGCGTACCCGGTTCCGAGCTGGCCATGAAGATCACCCGCCCGTTCGACCTGACCTTGGCCGAACACCTCCTGACCACTGCCCTCACCGGGACCTGACCGCGTTGATCAAGGAGAACTCCTTGGTCAACGTGGGGCGCTCCGGTGTTGCCGGGTGACGGATGGGCACGCGCGTACGCTCGGGTCATGATCGTTCCTCTGGTGGCCGTCGGCACCGACGTGCACGCGTTCGCGGCCGGGCGGCCCTGCTGGGTCGCCGGCCTGCTCTGGCCCGGTCAGGACGGCCTGGCGGGTCACTCGGACGCCGACGTGGTGGCGCACGCCGCCTGCAACGCGCTGCTCTCCGCCGCCGGCCTCGGCGACCTGGGGGCCAACTTCGGGGTGGGCCAGCCGGAGTGGGCGGGCGCTTCCGGGGTGGCGCTGCTGACCGAGAGCGCCCGCCGGGTGCGGGCGGCCGGCTTCGCGATCGGGAACGTCTCCGTCCAGGTGATCGGCAACCGGCCCAAGATCGGACCGCGTCGGGACGAGGCGCAGCGGGTGCTCTCCGAGGCGGTCGGCGCGCCGGTCACGGTCTCCGCGGCGACCACCGACGGCCTCGGCTTCACCGGACGTGGGGAAGGGCTCGCCGGCATCGCGGTGGCGCTCGTGTACGAGGCGCCGACGCGGTGACGCGGCGACCGGGCGCACCGGTCGCCGCGCCGGCGGTCAGTCGACGTCGGTGCACACGTTGTGGGTCGTGCCGTGGAGCATCGTGATGGTCTTGTCGAAGTTGGCGGCGAACGCCACCCGGAACCGGCCGTCGACGATCCACAGCCCCTTCGGCAGCGAGCCGGCGTTCTCCCGGAAGCCGAGCAGCACCGGACCGGAGACGTACCAGGTCATCGATCCGTCGGTGTGGTAGAAGACGAGCGAGGTGCCGCTCGCGTCGGCGGTGGAGGTGGCCCCGGTCTCCAGGTTCGTCACCCGGTCGATGAGGGCGCCGGTGAACAGTTCCCGCTTCGGTGAGCCGTCCGGGTAGGTCGCCAGGGTCAGCTTCCGCACCTCGTCGACGATCGGCTCCACCCGCACCGCGAACTCGCACCGGGCGCCGGCGGGCATCTCGAACGCCTCCTGGGGCGCCGGCACCCAGGCGCCGGCACGCACGCTGCCGCTGCCGCTGCCGGCGGCGGTCGCCGTGCCGGGCTGGGTCGCGACGACCACCGCCAACACCGCCGCCAGGGCGACGCTCATCCTGCTGACACGCATGATCACTCCGTCCGGGTCACTTGTCGGGGACGGGATCAGCCTCCGCACCGTGACTCACCACCGGCTCACCGCGTCGACGACGCCGCCGACCCCTCGGGTCCGCGCCCGGGGCCGGACGCCGGGATGCCCGACCACGCGCTCACCGCCGGCTGGCAACCGCCGGCCCCGGCTGGCTCGTCCTCATTGGTATGGAGTTCCGCCTGCTCGGGCCGTTCGAGGCCCGCCACGACGACCGGCCCGTCGAGATCGGCAGCCGACGCCAGGAGCGCTGCCTGCTCGGGCTGCTGCTGCTCGACGCGGGTGCGGTGGTGCCGACCGACCGTCTCATCGACCTGCTCTGGAACGGTCTGCCCCCGGCCGGGGCGCGCGGCGCGGTGCAGACGTACATCGGTCGGTTGCGGGGCTCGCTGAACCCGTACGGGGTGCGGATCAGCACCCGAGGTGAGGGCTACGTCGTCGAGGACGACGGGCACCGCGTCGACGTCGACGAGTTCGGCGAACTGGTCCGGGCGGCAAGTGGCGCCGCCGACCCCGCCGAGCGGGTGCGGTTGCTCGACCGGGGGCTCGCGCTCTGGCGGGGCCCGCTGCTCGCCGCCGAGGCGGACGGCGCGCTCCGCGACCGCCTGCACGGCCCGTGGGAGGAACTCCGCCTGGTGGCGGTGGAACTGCGCGCCGAGGCTCAGCTCGCGCTGGGCCGGCACAGCCGGGTGATCGCCGAGTTGACGCCGCTGGCCGCCCGGCATCCGACGCGGGAACAGTTGGTGGCCGTCCTGATGACCGCCCTGTACCGGGGTGCGCGGCGGGCCGACGCGCTGCGGCTCTACCGCACGACCCGGGAGTTGCTCATCGCGGACTTCGGCGTCGAGCCGGGGTCGCGGCTGCGCGAGGTGCGCCGCCGCGTCCTGGCCGGGGACGACCGGCTCGACCGGGTGGGTCGGCCCGCGTACGAGGTGCGGGTCCGCGACGAGAACCTGCCCTGGAGTGTCGGCGGTCATCCCGCCCTCGACTTCTGCAACACCTTCGCCGGGTGGGGACTCGAATCCCCGCTGCCCGGGGCCGAGTGGCTGCGCGGATACCGGACGCTTGCCGTCTGGGCGGGGCACGTCGGGCTGGCCGACGAGGTGTCCGTGAATCGCCTGCTGCACCTGGCCCGGCGCGACCCGGACGCGGCGGAGGCGGTGCTCGCCGAGACCCGTACGCTCCGGGCCGCCCTCTACGCCAGCCTGGTCGAGCCGGCCGACCGCCGGTCGTTCGACGTGGTCGCCCGGGCCGCCGAGGCAGCCGCCCGGAACCTGGTGTTCCGGCGCGAGGGGGAGGGGCGCGGACGCTGGTGGGTCGCCCTCGCCGCCGGGTTGCGGCTGCCCCTGTACGCCGCGGCGTTCAGCGGCGCCCAGTTGCTCTCCGACGCGAGTCGGTTCACGGTCCGGGTCTGCTCCGACGAACGCTGCGGGTGGTTGTTCCTCGACGAGAGCGGCAGACGCCGCTGGTGCAGCCTCGGGACCTGCGGGGGTCGGGCGGACGCGCCCTGCCGCAGCGCCTGAGCGGCGGCGCTTGTCGACGCGAGGTGGGGCGGGGCGGTTACGCTCGCCGGGATGCCGAGTGACGCCACCCCCGACCAGTCCGCCGCCGACGGCTTCCTCCAGCGCGCCCACCTCCTCGCCGAGCTGGGCCGGTACGACGAGGGCATCGGCGAACTCACCGCGTTGATCGCGACGGAGCCCGCTCACCTGGGCGCGTTGACCATGCGGGCCCGGATGCAGCTCGCCGCCGACCGTCCCGCCGAGGCGCTGGCGGGGGCCGAGGCGGCGCTGGCAGCGGCACCGGGCGACGTGCCGGCGCTCGTGGTACGCGGGCTCGCGCTGCTCGACCAGGAACACTGGAAGGCCGCGGCGAGCACCGCGGACGAGATTCTGGCGCTCGGCCCGACCGACCCGTACGCGCAGCGCAGCGCCGCCGCGATCCTCTCCGCCGCGCGCAACGGGCAGACGGCGCTCGACGCGGCCTGGCGTGGGGTCGAGCTGACCCCGGACGAGCCGGAGGCGCACCTGGTGCTCGGCCTGGTCTCGGTCCGGCTGGAGCTGTTCGACCTGGCCGAACGGGCCTACCGCGAGGCGTTGCGACTGGACCCGGAGCTGGCCGGGGCGGCGCAGGACCCGGGCGTGGCCCGGCTGGAGCGCCGCCGCTACGCGGAGACGCTTGAGCACCTGACCGAGCTGGCCGAGATCTCCCCGACCGGGCCCGACCCGGTCCGCTCGGCCGACGACGGCCTGCGCCGGCTGGTGCTGTCCGCGGCCGGCTGGTCACTGGCCGCCACGCTGCTGGCCGCGGGGCTGGCTCCGGTCGCGCCGGGCGCGTCCCGGCTGCTCGCGGTGCTGGTGGCGGTCGGGGTCGGCCTGTTGGCGGGGTTGCCGGCGGCCCGGCTGCCCGGGCTGCGGGACGCCATGTCACGCGGCCTGGCCCCGGCGGTGTACACGTCGGCCGCCGGGCCGCTGCTGCTGGCCGTGTACGCGCTGACCGGCGGCCCGTGGCCGCTGGTGGGGGCGATCACGGCCACGGTGTTCGCCTGGTTCACCGCGTTCCGCCGGGGCTAGGACGGTCAGGGCTAGGACGGTCAGGGCTTGCGCGCCCAGGTCCAGGCGTAGCCGTCGTCCTCGCAGGCGGTGCCGGCGTCGCAGAGGTCGAGCGGGCGGAACGTGTCCACCATGACCGCCAGTTCGTCGAAGAAGTCCGCGCCGATCGAGCGTTCGGCGGCGCCCGGCTGCGGGCCGTGGGTGAAGCCGGACGGGTGCAGCGAGATCGAGCCCTGCTCGATGCCGGAGCCGCGCCGGGCCTCGTAGTTGCCGCCGGTGTAGAAGAGCATCTCGTCGGAGTCGACGTTGTGGTGGTTGTACGGCACCGGGATGGCCGCCGGGTGGTAGTCGACCTTGCGCGGCACGAACGAGCAGATGACGAAGTTCGGGCCCTGGAACGTCTGGTGCACCGGCGGCGGCTGGTGGATCCGTCCGGTGATCGGCTCGAAGTCGTGGATGGAGAAGGCCCACGGGTACATGTGCCCGTCCCAGCCGACCACGTCGAACGGGTGGTGCGCGTAGACGTACCGCGTCCACCCGCGACGGTGCCTGACCAGCACCTCCACCTCCTCGCCGTCGACGAGCAGCGGGGTGTCCGGTCCCCGGACGTCGCGCTCGCAGTAGGGCGAGTGCTCCAGGAACTGCCCGCGGACGGAGAGGTAGCGCTTGGGTGGGCCGATGTGGCCGGTCGCCTCGACGGCGAGCAGCCGGGTCGGCTCGTCGCCGGTCGGCACCAGGCGGTGGATGGTCGACGTGGGGATGACCACGTAGTCACCGGCCACCGCGTCGAGCACGCCGAACGGCGACTCCACCCGCAGCGAGCCGGATTCCAGGTAGAGGCAGTGGTCGCCGGTGGCGTCGCGGAACAGCGGCGAGGGCCGGTCGGCAAGCACGTACGCGATCCGGACGTCGTCGTTGGCGAGCAGGTACCGCCGGCCGAGCACCGGGTCCGCCCCGCTGCCGTCCAGCTTGTGGGTGCGCAGGTGACGCGGCTTGAGCGGCAGGTTCGGCACCCGGGTGACGGTGGGCGGGGCGAACTCCTCGGCGGCGAGGATCGCGGTCGGCGCGTGCCGGTGGTAGAGCAGCGACGAGTCGGAGGAGAAGCCCTCCTGGCCGACCAGCTCCTCCGCGTAGAGCGTGCCGTCGGGCTGCCGGAACTGGGTGTGGCGCTTGCGGGGCACCTCGCCCACGCTGCGGTAGTAGGGCATTTCGCCTCCCGTTATGTCCCGTTGCCGGCCGGTGGCGTCCGATAATCGGACGCGGTTGTCCGTTCCTCGTAGCGTCCCGTACATTCTTGTCTCGTGTCAACGCAGGTGCCCCGCCTCCTCACCGGCCTGGTCGACGACGCCGCGGTCTTCCCGCCCGGCAACGCCGCGCTGCCCGACGCGGTGACCGCGCACCGCGCACACCGCACGGCCTGGTACGCGGACCTGGTGGGCCCGCTGCTGCTGCCCGCTTCGGAGATCGTCCGCGGCGCGCTGCGCGGCCTGGCGGACCCGGGCCTCGTCATCGGGCTGATCGGCGACACCGGCCTGGACGGGCTCCCCGAGGCGCTGTCCGCCCTGACCCCGGACGGCGTGACCGCCCGGCAGATCGAGGCGCCGGTCGCCAAGCGCGGCGAGGACCCGCAGCCCGGTGTGGCCGAGCTGGTCGCGCTCGCCGGCCGGCTCGACGGCACCGCCGTCTACGCCGAGATCCCGCTGACCTTCGGGCTGATGGGCGCGCTGGACGCGCTCGCGCGGGCGCGCGCCGGCGGCCTGCCGGTGGCGGCCAAGTTCCGCACCGGCGGGCTCGCCGCCGAGCTGTTCCCCACGCCTGTCGAGCTGGCCGCGGTGATCTGCGCCTGCCGGGAACGGGACCTGCCGTTCAAGCTCACCGCCGGGCTGCACCACGCGATCCGGCACCGCGACCCGGAGACCGGCTTCACCCACCACGGCTTCGTCAACGTGCTGGCCGCCACGCTTGCCGCCGTCGAGGGCGCCGAGGTGGACGCGGTGGCCGAGCTGCTGGCCGCCACCGACCCGTTGCGCGTGGTCGAGTCGGCCCGGGCCCGGCGCGAGGCGCAGCGCCCGCTCTGGGCCGGTTACGGCTCGTGCAGTATCGCCGAACCACTTACCGATCTGATCCGGCTGGGGCTGGTGAACGGAGGCTTCGACACATGACGTGGGTTGAGGGAGCGGCGGGGTCGTCGTACGGGGTGACGAACCTGCCGTACGGCGTGTTCCGGCACGGCGAGGGCGAGCCGCGGATCGGCGTCCGGATCGGCGACTCCGTGCTGGACCTGGCCGGCGCCGAGGCGGCCGGTCTGGTGCTGGCCGGCGGCGCGCTGGGCCGGCGCACGCTGAACGCCTTCCTGGCGCTCGGCCGGCCGCAGTGGACCGCCGTCCGGGAGCGGATCACCGAGCTGCTCACCGACCCGGCGCACCGGGTGGCGGTGGAGCCGCTGCTGGTGCCGGTGCGCGAGGTCGAGCTGCTGCTCCCGTTCGAGGTGGCGGACTACGTGGACTTCTATTCCTCGGAGTACCACGCCGGGAACGTCGGGCAGATCTTCCGGCCTGGCCAGCCGCCGCTGCTGCCGAACTGGAAGCACCTGCCGATCGGCTACCACGGCCGGGCCGGCACGGTGGTCGTCTCCGGCACCCCGGTGGTCCGCCCGACCGGGCAGCGGGCCAGCGCGCAGGGCCCCACCACGGGCGCCTCGGTGCGTCTGGACATCGAGGCCGAGGTCGGCTTCGTGGTCGGGGTGCCGAGCCGGCTCGGCGAGCGGGTGCCGGTCGACGACTTCGCCGACCACGTGTTCGGCGTGGTGCTCGTCAACGACTGGTCGGCCCGGGACATCCAGGCCTGGGAGTACCAGCCGCTCGGCCCGTTCCTCGGCAAGTCGTTCGCCACCTCGGTCTCCGGCTGGGTCACGCCGCTCGACGCGCTCGCCGCCGCGTTCGTGCCCGCGCCGGACCAGGACCCGCCGGTGCAGGAATACCTGCGGGACGTCCCGCACCTCGGACTGGACCTGACCCTGTCGGTCGAGTGGAACGGCGAGCGCGTCGCCGAGCCGCCGTTCGCCACCATGTACTGGACCCCGGCCCAGCAGCTCGCCCACCTCACCGTCAACGGGGCGTCGCTGCGCACCGGCGACCTCTACGCCTCCGGCACCGTCTCCGGCCCGCAACGTGATCAGGTCGGCTCGTTCCTGGAACTCACCTGGGGCGGGGCCGAGCCGGTGAAGTTCGCCGACGGCAGCCAGCGGACCTTCCTGGAGGACGGCGACACGGTGACGATCACCGCCACCGCACCCGGCCCGAACGGCACCACTGTCGCGCTCGGCGAGGTCACCGGGACGATCCTCCCGGCCCACTGAGATCCACCTTCCTCGACGACGGCCCCGATCGCACCTGGTGTGCGATCGGGGCCGTTTCCTTGTGCGTTTATCGACGCGGGTCGAGTACGCCCCGGGCGGTGCCGGTCCGGGACGTACGAGGAAGAGAAACAGGAAGGACCGAGCATGACCGAGCTGACCGGCGCTGTCTGGCGTACCAGCAGCCGCTCCAACGATCAGGGCCTCTGCGTCGAGGTGGCCACCAATGTGGTCGCCGCGCACGGCGTGGTGGGCGTACGCGACTCGAAGGACCCGGACGGGCCGGCGCTCGCGGTGAGCCCGCCGGGCTGGTCCGCGTTCGTCGCGGCGCTGCGGGACGACGCCTTCCGGGGCTGACGATCCACGGGAACGCCGGCGCCCCGTCCGGGGTGCCGGTGGTGGAATTGTCGCCACGGGGCTCCACGGGACCGGTGACGGCCCGTACCGTGGATGACACGGGAGGTGCCATGTCGACGGTTACCGTTTCCGCTTTCATCGAGGCGCGGGACGCCCATCTGTGGCGCCTGCTGACCGACCTCCCGGCCCGCGCCGACTGGCTGTCCGCGGTGGGCGCGGTCGAGGTGCTCACCGCCGGTGGGTTCGCCCCCGGCACCACCTGGCGGGAGACCCCGGCCCAGCCGGACGGCGGGGCCGCGCCGGAGGAGTTCGAGGTGGTCGAGGCCGTCGCGCCGCGCCGTCTGGTGCTCGGCTCGCGCGGCTCCGGCGTCGACTACCGGATCACCTGGACGCTGCGCACGGTCGAGCGGCGGCGGCGCGGCTGCACCGAGGTCACGGTCGAGCAGCAGGCGGTGCCGACCGGGCCGTACGGGCGGGTCCTGGCGCTGATCCTCGGCGGCCTGGCCGCCCGCGCCGTGGAGGGCGCGCTCCGGCGAGACCTGGCCGACCTGGCCGTGGCCGCCGGCCCGTCCCGCTCCGCCGAGGCCGCCTGAGCCGCTCCCCTCACCCTCACCCTCACCCTCACTCTCGCCCTCGCGCGCCGTGCCGTGCCGCGCCGCCCGCGTGCCGTGGCCGCCTTTGGGTGCATCCGTGGTTGCCAGAGCGACCACAGATGCACCCAAAGCCTGAGTCGATGTTCTCCGCACTCGGCACCGTCCAGTTGGCGGAACCGGCGCTCCCAGCTATGGGAAAGAGTCAATCTTGGTATGGAACCGCCCCGCTGGGGGCCGGCCCGTACCAAGATCTCGAAGCCGCGAGCCGCGAGCCGGGCGAGCGGGTCGCGGTCCCGAGTCGGCCGGTAGGGTGCCGGGGCGGAGGTGGCGGATGGCTGAGGCCGGCAGGCGGCGGGCCGTGGTGGCGCTGGCGGCGGTGCTGGCCGTCGCGGCCTCCGTCGCCGTGGTCGCCCGGGTGCTGGCGCCGGCCGAGGTCGAGACCGTGGCCCGGGAGCCCTACCCGGCGCTGCCCGCACCGACCGCCGGGGTGATCGGGCGGCTGCCGGTGGCACCGCTCGTCGTGGACGGCCGGCTCCGCGTCTATGCAGGCGCCCGCCAGGTGTACGCGGACCAGCCGGTCACCGGCCGGCACCGGGTCACCCCGTTCTGGTCCTACCGGCGCTGGCCGGCGACGCTTGTCGGGGTGCTCGCCGAGGGCACGACGGTGGTCAGCCGCTGGTCCGACGGCAAGCTGGTGGCGCTCGACGCGCGTACCGGACGGGTGGCCTGGCGTGCCGACGGCCCGGAGCCCGGGGCGACGCCGGAACCCCGACGCACCTTCGCCGCCACCGTCTGGGAGCCCGCCGGCCTGCACGTGGCCCGCGCCGCGGACGGGCGCGCCGTGCTGCTCGCCGCCGGTCCGGGCGCGGTCGCCGGGTTCGACCTGGGCGACGGCCGCCGGCTCTGGCAGGCCGACGTCGGTCGTGGCTGCCGGGTCGACGTGGGCAGCACCGCGAGCGGCGAGATGGTCGGGGTGGACACCTGTGCCGGGCCGGCCGCGGTCGAGCTGCGGGACGCGACGACAGGTGTGGTGCGGACCCGCTGGCGACCGCCGGACGCGCCGGACCGGCTCGTGCTCACCCCGGTCGGCTGCCGCGCCGGGCACTCCGGGTGCCGTGGCCTGCGTACGGCCGGGCCGGGCGGCGAGGACAGCCGGGGCTGGCTGGTGACGGATCCCGGGGAGCCGACGGCCGCGCCGGGCCTGGACGGTCCGGACTCGGTGCTGGACGGCGAGCGGGTGGTGGACACGTCCGGTCCGGTGGTGATCGGACGGTCCGCGCGTACGGGTGAGGAACTGTGGCGCCGGGCGGACGTCCACCCGGCCCGGGTGCTCGCGGTGGAGCCGGGCCGGGTGCACCTGCTGACCGACCGCCGGGAGCTGGTCACCCTCGATCCGTTGACCGGCGCGACCCGGTCGGAGTTCGTGCTCGACGTCGGGCGGGACGGGATCGGCTGGCAGCCGGGCCGGGCGTACGCGGTGAGCGGCTACGTCGCGGTGGAGCGGGTCCGGGAGGACGCCGTCCCGGAGGACGACGACCAGGGCTGGTTCCTGATGGCCGAGCCGGTGTTGCTGGCCGCCACCTGAGTCGACAAATCGGACATTAGGGCTTATAGTCCCTGACGTGCGTTCGCTAGCCGCCCTGTCGGGGCTTCTCCTGGCCGCTGTCGGTGCCGCCGCTCCCGTTGAAGCGGCGACTCCGGTGCGTACCGTGCGGCTGGCCCTGACCGTCGGAGTCGACATCACGGTCCCGCCCTCGGTCAACCTCGGCACCGGCTTCGTCGGCGGGGTGCTGACCGGTCAGCTCGGCACGGTCGAGGTGCGCGACCAGCGCGGCAACGTGAACCCGAACCTCTGGGTCGCGACGGTGAGTGCGACCGCCTTCGTCACCGGCGGGGGTGGGGCGCAGCGCACCATCGCCAACGGTCAGGTGTCGTACTGGTCCGGCCCGGCGGTGCGCAGCACGGGCGGTGGGACGCTGGTGCCCGGACAGCTCACGGCGGCGCAGGCGGTCGCGCTCAACGTGACCCGGGAGGCGTTCCGCAAGACCGCCGGCAACGGCAACAACACGGTGTCCTGGGCGCCAACCATCCGCGTCGCGGTGCCTTCTACGGTGGTCGCCGGGACCTACACCGGAACTATCACCCACTCTGTAGCCTAATGAGTGATATGTCCCATTTCCGGGCTGACGGCCGAAACGCGGTTTCTACCGTCTCAGGCATGAGGAAGCCACTTCTTACCCTGTCCGCCGCCGCAGCCGCCGTGCTGGCCCTGGCGGCGCCCGCTGCGGCAGCGCCGTCCGGCGACACCATCGTCACGTTCACCATCTCGACCGCGAACCTGGACATCTCGGTACCGCCCTCGGTGAACCTCGGCGCCGTGTTCGCCGGCTCCACCGTGACCGGCCAGCTCGGCAACGTCACCGTCACCGACAGCCGCTCGGCGCTCAGCGCGACCTGGACCGCCACGGTCAGCAGCACCGCGTTCACCACCGGCGGCGGCACTCCTTCCGAGACCGTCCTGCCGAACCTGGTGGAGTACTGGTCCGGCCCGGCGATTTCCACCACCGGCACCGGCACCTTCGTGCCCGGTCAGCCCACCTCGGCCGACGCGGTGACGCTCAACCTGCCCCGCACGGCGTTCAGCAAGACCTCCGGCAGCGGCAACAACTCCGCTACCTGGAATCCCTCGCTGCGCATCACGATTCCCGCCGACGCGGTCGGCGGCACCTACACGGGGGTGATCACCCATTCGGTGGCATGAACTCCGTCGCGCTCTCGCCCTGGCGGTGACCCTCGCGGTCGCCGTCGGGGCGGCAGCCGTACCCGGGGCCGCGCCGGCCGCGCCCCGCGAACCCGACCGCGCGGAGGCCAATGCGCCGGCACCCGACCGGGACACCCGGCGGGACGGCTCGCCGCGTCCCCACCCGTCGCCCAGCCGCACCGCCGACGGGGTCCCGGCGGCGGTCGGCGTACGCCTGCTCGACGCCCCGGTCAACCGGCGCGACGACACCCGCGCGCACAAGTACATCGTGGACCACGTCAACCCCGGCACCACGATCCGGCGGCGCATCGTGGTGGAGAACGCATCGAAGGTGCGGCGCGACGTCGACGTGTACCCGGCTGCGGCAGAGGTCACCGACAAGGGCTTCGTCTACGCGCCCGGCCGGACCGAGAACGAACTGAGTAGCTGGATCCGGGTCGATCGGACCCGGGTGGACCTGGGCCCGGACGACGAGACCACGGTGTGGGTCACCATCCGGGTGCCCGAGCGGGCCGAGGCCGGTGAGCGGTACGCGGTGGTGTGGGCCGAGACGGCCGGCGGGGACGGGCGCATGGTCAAGCAGGTGGCGCGGGCCGGGATCCGGGTCTACCTGTCGGTGGGACCGGGCGGGGAACCGCCCTCCGGGTTCGAGATCGCGCCGCTCGCCGGCGGCCGTGACCCGGACGGCACCCCGGTGGTGACCGCCGAGGTGCACAACACCGGCCGGCGTGCCCTGGACCTGGCCGGTGAGCTGTGGCTCGCCGACGGGCCCGGCGGGCTGTCGGCGGGACCGGTCCGGGCCGAGGCGGCGACACTTCCCCTGGACGGACGGACGACGGTCCGGGTCGCGCTCGACCGCCGCCTGCCCGACGGCCCGTGGCAGGCGCGGCTGCACCTGGCCAGCGGCTGGACGAAGCGCACCGTGACCGGCGAGATCAGCTTCGGCGCGGCCCCGGCCGCGGTGACGAAGGCGGATCGGTCCCGCCTGGTGCTCACCTCCGGCGCAGCCGGATCGCTGGTGATCCTGCTGCTCTTCGGCCTCTACACGTACCGACGACGGATGCGGCAGCCCGTGCCGGTCGGTTGACCCGGGACCGGTACGTCGATGGTTGACGGACCGGCCCCGACTCCTTCCGGTCAGGCCAGCGCGACCTCGGCGGCGGCCAGGAACACGTCGTTCTCGGCCGGGGTGCCGATGGTGACGCGCACCCCGTCGCCCGGGAACGGCCGGACGATCACGCCGCGCGCCTCGCACGCCCGGCCGAACTCCATCGCGCGGTCGCCGAGCGGCAGCCACACGAAGTTGGCCTGGCTCTCCGGCACGTCCGGCACGAACTTGCGCAACGCCTCGGTGACCCGGTCCCGCTCGGCCACCACGAGCGCGCAGCGCCGTTCCACCTCGTCGGCCTGGGCCAGCGCGGCGAGCGCGCCGGCCTGCGCGGCCGTGCTGGTGGAGAACGGGGTGACCACCTTGCGGACGGCGGCAGCCACCGCCGGCGCGGCGACCAGCCAGCCGATCCGCAGGCCGGCGAGGCCCCACGCCTTGGACAGCGTGCGCAGCACCGCCACGTTCGGCCGGTCCAGGTAGTCGAGTCCGTCCGGCACCTCGGCGTCGGTGACGAACTCCCGGTACGCCTCGTCGATCACCACGAGCACGTCGTCCGGCACCGCGTCGAGGAAGCGGTCCAGCTCGGCGCGGCGCACCGCCGTACCGGTGGGGTTGTTCGGGTTGCAGACCAGGATCATCCGGGTCCGGTCGGTCACCGCCGCCGCCATCGCGGCCAGGTCGTGCCCGTGCCCGGCGTCGTTCGGCACCCGCACGCTCGTCGCGCCGCTCGTCGCCGCGATGATCGGGTACGCCTCGAAGGAGCGCCACGAGTAGATCAGCTCGTCGCCGGGCAGGCAGGTGGCCCGCACCAGGTGCTCGGCGAGCGCCACCGAACCGCAGCCGGTGGCGATCCGCTCGGCGTCCACGCCGTAGCGCTCGGCGAGGGCCTGGCGCAGCGCCACCACACCCATGTCGGGGTAGCGGTGCGAGCCGGCGACCGCCTCGGCGACCGCCTCCACCACGCCCGGCAGCGGGCCGTACGGCACCTCGTTGCTGGCGAGTTTGATCGCCTCGGGAAGGCCCAGCTCCCGGGCCAGGTCGGCGGGGCTGCGGCCGGGCACGTAGTTGGGCAGCGCGTCCAGGTCGGCGCGGGTGAGCCGCAGCGCGGGCTGGGGACGTCCGGTCTCGGTCATGGGGATTCTCCCGGGGGGTCGGCGCGGTCGCGCGGGGTGGTGGGGGCGTCGGGCCGGGCGCGGGGGAGCTGGACCACCACGGTCTGCGCCCGCTTGTCGTGCAGCGCCTGGCGCAGCGGTTGGTCGAACAGCGGGGAGACGGCGTCGACGAACTGGAACAGCAGGCCGAGTCCGCAGCAGTACCAGAGCAGCGTGGGCAGGCCGAGGGTGCTCCACCGCCGGAACGCCCGGCCGAAGCCGAGCGGCTGGTCCGTCTCGACCGGCAGCGCGCGGACGCGGGCCAGCCGCTTGCCGAAGGTCTGCCCGCGCGCCGCCATCGACGGCACCTCGTAGGCGAACCAGAGCGCGGTGGCGATCAGCAGGATGACGACCTGGAGCCCGCCGGCCTGGTCGTCGATCTGGGGCAGCCCTTCGGTGGAGGTGTCGCCGTTCAACGCCCGGCGCATCGTCTCCCGCAGGTAGGGCTCGATCGCCTCGAAGTAGCGCCAGACGAACCAGCCGTTGACCAGGACGTTGAGCAGGAACACCACGCCGAAGTCGATCAGGCGGGCCACCAGCCGGGCGCCGTACGAGGCGAGCGGCAGACCGTGTGGGCGCGGGACGGGCGGTCGGCCCGGCCACTGCGGGTAGGGCCAGCCCGGCGGCGGCCCCGACTGCCCGGGCTGCCCCGGCCAGGCGCCGCCCGATCCCGGCTGCCCTGGCCGCCCGGGTTGTGGTCCCGACCACGGCCCGGCCTGGCCCGGCTGTCCGGCTTGGCCCGGCTGACCAACCTGGCCCGGCAGACCAACCTGGCCCGGCTGACCAACCTGGCCCGGCAGACCAACCTGGCCCGGTTGTCCGGCCTGGCCCGACCATGAGCCGGCCTGGCCCGGGGTGCCGAGCGGCGGGGCCGGAGTGGTGGGGCCGCCGGAGGTCGGCGTCGGGGCGGCCGGCTCGGGCTCGGGCTCGGCGGGCGGGGGACCGTCGGGCGGAGTGACGTCGACCGGGATCGGCGCGCCGATCCAGCCCTCCCCGTCCCACCACCGGCGGGTCTCCGGTTCGGCGGGGTCGACGTACCAGCCGGGTTCCACACTCACCGACGTGCCTCGCTGTGCTCGTTCACCGTCACGGTGCCCCCTCAGTTCGCGACTGCGGGGCTCGCAGGCCCGGCTCGCTCCTCACGCTCACGGACCAACCTTAACGACGACCGTGCCGGCGAACTTGTCGTGCAGGCACTGCTGCCAGGGCTTGTCCCAGAGCTGCCAGAACCCGTCGAGGTAGTTGAGGAACGGCACGAGCGACCCGGCGACGAACTCGACCAGCCAGCGCTTGCCGAGCATGCCGCGGGTCAGCGGCGCGCCGGGGCTCGCCGGGACGATCCGCAGCTTCATCACCTTCTTGCCGAGCGTCTGCCCGGTCCGGCGGGCGTACTCGACGTGGTAGAGCCAGTAGAAGACGAGCAGAAACGCGAAGAATCCCAGCTCGGCGGCGAGCAGCGGGAAGAAGACGTCCGTCCAGACCGCCGACGGGTCCGGTCCCTCCGGGCCGCTCTGCTCGATGTTCCCGACCGCCCGGAAGACGATCAGGAAGAAGACCGGCAGGAAGACGACCATGGCCACGGCCGACGCCACGACGGTGTCGATCAGCCAGGCCAGCAGCCGGTCGCCGAAGCTCGCGAGCGGCTGCCCGTCCGGCGCCAGCGGGGGCGGGACGAACGCCGCGTACGGGGCGTACCCGGGTGGCGGCGACGGGTAGCCGGGGAGGGCGGCGTACGTCGGCGGGGTGTGCTGCGCGGGCACCGTCGGGCCGGCGGGTGGCGCGACGCCGCCGCCCGGGGGCGGGGGCCCGGCGGGCGGCGGCGTCGTGTTCGGGGGAGGCTCGGTCACGCGGACAGTGTCACAGATTGCCGCGCTTCTCCTGCTCCCGCTCGATCGCCTCGAACAGGGCCTTGAAGTTGCCCTTGCCGAAGCCGAGGGAGCCGTGCCGTTCGATCAGCTCGAAGAAGACGGTGGGCCGGTCCTGCACCGGCTTGGTGAAGATCTGGAGCAGGTAGCCGTCCTCGTCCCGGTCGACCAGGATCTTGCGGGACTGAAGCTCCTCGATCGGCACCCGCACGTTGCCGATGCGGGCGCGCAGCTCCGGGTCCTGGTAGTAGGAGTCCGGGGTGTCCAGGAACTCCACGCCGGCCGCCCGCATGGCGTCCACGCTGGCGAGGATGTCGTTGGTGGCCACCGCGATGTGCTGGGCGCCGGGGCCCCGGTAGAACTCCAGGTACTCGTCGATCTGCGACTTCTTGCGGGCCACCGCCGGCTCGTTGAGCGGGAACTTCACCTTGCGGGTGCCGCTGGCGACCACCTTGCTCATCAGCGCGGAGTAGTCGGTGGCGATGTCGTCGCCGATGAACTCGGCCATGTTGGTGAAGCCCATGACCCGCTTGTAGAACTCGACCCACTCGTCCATCCGGCCCAGCTCGACGTTGCCGACCACGTGGTCGACGGCCTGGAAGAAGCGCTTCGGCTGGAGGCCGGCGTCGATCATCGGCCGCCGGTCCACGATCGGGCCGCGGGCGACGAAGCCGGGCAGGAACGGGCCGGTGTAGCGGGACCTGTCGACGAGGGTGTGCCGGGTGTCGCCGTACGCGGCGATGGACGCCATCCGGACGGTGCCGTGCTCGTCGCTGACGTCGTGCGGGTCGAGCAGGCCGGTGGCGCCCTGCGCGGTGGCGTGCGCGTACGCGGCGTCCACGTCCGGCACCTCGAGCGCGATGTCGGAGATGCCGTCGCTGTGCGCGGCGACGTGCTCCGCGCCCTCGGCGTCCGGGCGGACCACGCCGGTCAGCACGAACCGGGCCGAGCCGCTGGTCAGCACGTACTGCGCGTGGTCCCGGTAGCCCTGCTCCGGGCCGCGGTAGGCCACGCAGGTCATGCCGTAGGCGGTGGAGTAGTAGTGCGCCGCCTGCTTGGCGTTGCCGACCAGGAAGTGCAGGTGGTCGAGGCCCCGGACCGGGAACGGGTCGCGGCTGATGTCGTGGTCGACGGCGCCGACGAGAACGTCGGCGTCGGTCTCCTCGGTGGGCTGGGGTCGGTCGATCGCCTGGGTCATGGTGGCCTCCCTCGCGTACCGGCCGGCCTCGTGGGCCGCCGTGGTGTGCTTGTCCGGCGAGCATCGCCGGACCGCCTCCGGTTGGGCAACCGTTGTCGAAATCCCTGGTCAGGTTGTGCATTCGGTATGGTGAAACACCATGAACACTGATCAGGATGTACAGCTCGACGAGCTGGACGCCCGCTTGATCGAACTGCTCGCGCAGGAGCCCCGGATCGGGGTGCTGGAGTGCTCACGGCGGCTCGGCGTGGCGCGGGGCACGGTCCAGGCCCGGTTGGACAAGCTGGTCGGCCGCGGTGTGGTGGGCGGGTTCGGGCCGGACATCTCGCCGGCCGCGATCGGTTTCGGGGTGACCAGCTTCGTCACCCTGGAGATCAGCCAGCGGCACGGCCACGACCAGGTCACCGCGCACCTGGCCGCCATTCCGGAGGTGTTGGAGGCGCACACCATCACCGGCTCCAGCGACCTGCTCTGCCGGATCGTGGCCCGGTCGAACACCGACCTCCAGCGGGTCATCGACCAGATCGTCGCCTCGGAGGGCATCCGGCGCGCCTCCACCATCATCGCGTTGGCCGAGCAGATCCCCTACCGCACGCTGCCGCTGGTCCGCTCCGCCGCCCAGCGGTGAAGGAGGGGCCCCCGCTTAACGCATTCGGTAGAGGCGGGGGCCCCTATTAACACCTGACGCCGCGCAAGAAGCGGCGCGACACGCCCCGCGCGAAGCCCGGCGGACCGGTGATCGTCGCTACCGTGTCGGGTGTGAAGGGCCTAGGCGCACGCGGCTGGTTGCTGCTCGGGCTCATCACCGTGGTCGTGCTCGCCGCCACCGGCGTCTGGAACCCCTTCCCCGGCCTGTGGGACTGGGTCGACCGGAGCAAGCCGATCTCCGAGCCGGACGTGGTCTGGCAGCAGCGCGTCGGCGGCACCCCACGCAGCGTCACGATCGCCGGTGACACCGTGATCGTGGAGCAGCGCACCCGGGTCGAGTCGCGCAACCTCGCCGACGGCACCCAGCTCTGGGAGCGCAAGGCCGACTGGTCCGCGGTGGCCGGCAGCGGACGCGAGTCGGTCGTCGCCGTGGGCAAGCTGCTGAACAAGGGGTACGAGGTGCTCGACCCGGTGACCGGGGTGACCCGTCGCCGCGACGATCGCGCGATCGCCGTCTGGACCTACCGCAACCTGCTGCTCGACGCCTACTGCGTGGAGCCGACCGACTGCACATTGCGGGCCTGGGAGCCGCGGGGCAACGCTCCGCTGTGGACCGCCTTCCTGCCCGGCGTACACAGCGGGTTGCTCGCCGACAACCCGGAGCTGCGCGGCACCCGCCGGCTGGACGCGACCCGCATCGACGGCGAGGTGGCCGGGCCGGAGTCGGTCCCGCCGCTGCTGGGTTTCCCGGTCGACGGGCGGGTGCACGTGCTCGACACCGCGACCGGCCGGGTGCTCCAGAACGTCGAGCCCGGCCGCGACGAGCGGCTGTCCGTGGTCGGCGGCCGGCTGCTCCGGATCGCGGCGACCTCCCGCGACGGGAGCTGCTACTTCGTCATCACCGCCGTCGACCCGGCCACCGGCCAGCAGGTGTGGCGGCGGACCGGGATCAACCTGCGCACCGCGGACTCCGCCGGCTGCGTGCAGCGGGAGGATCCGCAGGGCGCCCGCAACGTGCTCATCGGGGTGGCCCCGGACGGCCGCGAGGCGGTGCTCGACGGGTACGACGGACGGCCGCTCCAGGTCGGCGCGGAGGGCGAGAAGCTGCTCGCCGTCGACGACAGGTACGCGGTGGTGCGCGGCGCCGGCAAGGACTCGCTGCTCGGCCGTGAGCTGGCGGCCGACCGCACCCGGTGGACCCGCCCGACGGGCAGCAAGAGCGGCGCGGCGCTCACCCCGTACGCGGTGGTGATCAGCGAGGAGAAGCCGTCCCGGCTGGTCGCGGTCGAGCCTCGCGGGGGTCGGACGCTGGTCGAGCTGCGCACGTCGGGGAACGCCCTGGCGGTCGGCCCCAACGGCATGATCATCGGTGAGGGGCGGGAGATCGGGTACGTCCGCTGGGGCGCCACCGCCGCCGGGGTGTCCCGGCCGGACCAGGGGGCGGTGCCGGCGCCCGACCCGGCCGACACCTGGCGTCCCCCGAGCGACCAGGGCAGTTGCGGGCCGAAGCGGGAGCTCTGCGCCGACGGGAAGTGACGTGCGGTGAGATGGGCGTCCCACGACCCACCGGCGGGTGTCACCGATCGATCGCTCTGCCCTAGGCTTTTCGGTCATGAGCAGTGCCACCGCCTTCTCGTACGCGCCCCTGCTGCCGACCGGTCCGGACCAGACGGAATACCGCCTGGTCACCGACGAGGGCGTGGACGTCGTCAACGGCCCGGGTGGCCGCCGGTTCCTCACCGTCGAACCGGCCGCGCTCACCGCGTTGACCGCCGAGGCCATGCACGACATCGCCCACTTCCTGCGCCCGGCGCACCTGGCCCAGCTCCGGTCGATCATCGATGATCCGGCGGCCTCGCCGAACGACCGGTTCGTCGCGCTCGACCTGCTGCGCAACGCCAACATCGCGGCCGGCGGCGTGCTGCCGATGTGCCAGGACACCGGCACCGCGATCGTGATGGGCAAGCGCGGTCGGCACGTGCTCACCGACGGCGCCGACGCGGAGGCGATCTCACGCGGCGTCTACCAGGCGTACACCCGGCTCAACCTGCGCTACTCCCAACTCGCGCCGTTGACCATGTGGGACGAGCGGAACACCGGCAGCAACCTGCCGGCGCAGGTGGAGCTGTACGCCGAGGACCCGGACGGGCATCCCGACGCCTACAAGTTCCTCTTCATGGCCAAGGGCGGCGGTTCGGCCAACAAGTCCTACCTCTACCAGGAGACCAAGGCGCTGTTGAATCCGACGCGGATGATGCAGTTCCTGGAGGAGAAGCTGCGGCTGATCGGCACCGCCGCCTGCCCGCCCTACCACCTGGCGATCGTCATCGGCGGCACCTCCGCGGAGTACGCCCTGAAGACCGCCAAGTACGCCTCGGCGAAATATCTGGACGCGCTGCCGACGCGGGGTTCGATGAGCGCGCACGGCTTCCGTGACCTCGAGTTGGAGGCCGAGGTTCTGGAGCTGACCCGCAACTTCGGCATCGGCGCGCAGTTCGGCGGTCGCTACTTCTGCCACGACGTGCGGGTGGTCCGGCTGCCCCGCCACGGCGCCTCCTGCCCGGTCGCCATCGCGGTCTCCTGTTCCGCCGACCGGCAGGCGGTCGCCAAGATCACCCCGTCGGGCGTGTGGCTGGAACGACTCGAAACCGACCCGGCGCGCTTCCTGCCCGACGTGACCGACGAGACACTGGACACCGAGCAGGTCGTCCGCGTCGACCTGCGCCGGCCGATGGCCGAGATCCGCGCCGAGCTGTCGAAATACCCGGTGAAGACGCGCCTGTCGTTGACCGGTCCGCTCGTCGTCGCGCGTGACATCGCCCACGCGAAGATCGCCGAACGGCTGGACGCCGGTGAGCCGATGCCGCACTACCTGCGCGACCACGCGGTCTACTACGCCGGCCCGGCCAAGACTCCCGAGGGCTACGCCTCCGGCTCGTTCGGCCCCACCACGGCCGGCCGGATGGACGCCTATGTGGAGAAGTTCCAGGCGGCCGGCGGTTCGATGGTGATGCTCGCCAAGGGCAACCGGTCCGCTCAGGTGACCCGCTCCTGCCACGCCCACGGCGGGTTCTATCTCGGCTCGATCGGCGGCCCGGCCGCCCGCCTCGCCCAGGACTGCATCAAGCATGTCGAGGTGCTCGAATATGCCGAGCTGGGCATGGAGGCGGTCTGGAAGATCGAGGTGGAGGACTTCCCCGCCTTCATCGTGGTCGACGACAAGGGCAACGACTTCTTCGCCGAGGTCACCAAGCCGGTGCTCACCGTCGGCCGGCGCTGACCCCACCGACGTACGCGAGGGGCGTCCTGGCCTGGCCCGGGCGCCCCTCGGCGTGTCCGCCATGCATCGACATCGGTGCGCCTGACCAGCCTCGCGGCCGGGCAGGCGCACCGCCCCCGTCGGATGCCGTCACCGACAACCGGATTGAGTCTGGGCGCAGGCGCTGTCGATCCGCTATCACATCACTATCGCCTCCACGCGGCGTTCGGTGATCGTCGGGCTACGCTGCTGGAAGGTGCAACCGGGCGTACGGGGGTCGCAGATGCGGTTCGGGATCCTGGGCCCGCTGCGGGTGGGCGGCGGTGAAGCCACCGTCACCGCAGGTCGGGACCGGATCGTGCTCGCCATGCTGCTGTTGCGCGCCGGTCGGGTGGTGCCGACCGAGGAGCTTGTCGACGCCATCTGGGAGGAACGCCCGCCGGCCACCGCCCGCGCCCAGCTCCAGATCTGCGTGTCGCGACTGCGGCACCGGTTCGTGGTGCTGGGCCTGCCCGCCGACACCATCGTCACCGACCCCGCCGGTTACGGGATCCGGGTCGGGCCGGACGATCTGGACGCCGAGGTGTTCGCCCGCATCGTGGAGACCGCCCGCACGGCGGTCGGCGCCGGTCGGGCGGCCGAGGCGCGGGAGCACTACCGGGCCGCGCTGGCGCTGTGGCGCGGCCCCGCGCTGGCCGGCATTCCCGCCCGGAGCGTACGGCGGCGGGCGCAGACGCTCGACGAGCAGCGGCTCGCGATCCTGGAGGAGTGCGTCGACGTCGAGCTGCGGCTGCGCCGGGCGGCCGACCTGGTCGACGAGCTGGCCGAGAACGTCGAGCGTCACCCGCTGCGGGAACGGCTGCGCGGGCAGTTGATGCAGGCGCTGTCCGCGCTCGGGCGGCAGGCGGACGCGCTCGCCGTCTACCGGGAGGGGCGGCGGATCTACGCCGAGGAGCTGGGCATCGAACCCGGCTCGGCGCTGCAGACCTTGCATCAGCGGCTGCTCGCCGGTGACGACGCCGGGAACGGGCCGGCGGTCGCGCCCCGGGCCGTTCCGGTGCGCGCCCTGCCCCGGGCCATCAGCGACTTCACCGGGCGGCAGCAGACCATGGCCCGGCTGGTGAAGGAGATCGTGGCCGAGGGCGCCCGCCTGCACCTGATCGACGGGATGGCCGGGAGCGGTAAGACCACCCTCGCCGTGCAGGTCGCGACCGCCGTGCGGGAGCAGTTCCCGGACGCGCAGCTCTTCATCGACCTGCACGGTTACAGCGAGCGCACCCCGTTGACCGCCGCCGCGGCGGCCGGCACGTTGCTCCGGCAGCTCGGGGTGCCCCCTGAGCGGGTGCCGGTCGACCCGGAGGACCGGCTGGCCATGTGGCGCTCCGAACTCGCCGACCGGCGGGCCGCGGTGGTGCTGGACAATGCGGCGAGCGCCCGCCAGGCCGCCGCGTTGCTGCCCAGCGGCCCGGACAATCTGGTGCTGGTGACGAGCCGCCGCCGGTTGGTCGGTCTCGACGACGGGCGTCCCCACTCGCTGTCCGTCCTGGACCCGGACGAGGCGCTCGAACTGCTCGGCCGCGTCGTCGGCGCCGACCGGATCGGCGCGGAGCCGGCGGCTGCGGACGAGGTGGTCAGGCGGTGCGGCTACCTGCCACTCGCCATCCGGCTGGCCGGCGCCCGCCTGGCGCACCGTCCGCTCTGGCGGGTCGCCGACCTGGCGCAGCGGCTGACCGAGGCACAGGATCCGCTGGCCGAGCTGGCGGCCGGTGAGCGTTCGGTCGGTCACGCCTTCGCCCTGTCGTACGCCCAGGTGTCGGCGTCGGCCCGGCGGTTGTTCCGGCTGCTCGGGCTGCACCCGGGGGTGCGGTTCGACAACCGGGTGGCGGCGGCGCTCATCGAGCTGCCGCTGCCCGAGACGCAGGACCTGCTCGACGAGCTTGTCGACGCGCATCTGGCGGAGGAGGTGGAGCCGGGCCGTTACCGCCTCCACGACCTGCTGCGGGAGTACGCCCGCCGGCTGTTGGCCGAGTCCGAGCGTGCGGAGGAACGACGCGACGGTGTCGACCGCCTGATCGAATATCACCTTCAGGTGGCGGCGGCTCTCGCGATCCTCGCCGAGGCCAAGCCGAGCGGCATGGCGAACGTCGCGCTCCCGCCGCCGCGTCGTCCCGACCTGGTGGTCACCCAGGAGCAGCGGGGCCTGTCCTGGTTCGACGAGAACCGGGCCACGCTCACCGCGTTGGTGCGCCTCGCCGAGTCGGAGGGCCTGCTCGACCACTGCTGGCAGCTCACCCGGGCGTTCTGGTGGTCGAACTTCGTCGGCGGCCACCTCGACGAGCTGGTCGAGACGCACGACGTGGCCCTGCGGGCGGCGACCGTGTCGGGCAACGACGAGGCGGTGGCCATCACCATGAACTATCTCGCCTCGGCGAAGTTCCGCCTCGGCCGTTACGCGGAGTCGGTCCGGCTGATGGAGGCGGTCGTCGACCGCTACCGCCGGCTCGGCCTGCGTCAGGAACGGGTGCAGGCGCTCGGCAACCTCGCCGCCGCGTGTTTCGGCGGCGACGAGTACGAACGCTGTCTGGAGTGCCTGGACGAGGCCCACCGGACCGCCCGCTACCCGGAGGACGCCGGGCTGATGGCGACCCTGTTCAACATGCTCTCGATCGTGCTGCTCTTCCGGGGCCGGTACGACCTGGCCCTCCGGGCGGCCCGCCAGCACGTCCTGCTGGCCCGGGAGGGCGGTGAGTTCCGGCACACCGGGAACGCGATCGGGCACCTCGGCATGATCCGGCACCGGATGGGCGACCTGGGGCCGGCCCGCCGGCTGCTCCGGGCGGCGCTGCGGGTCAAGCGGTCCAGCGCCAACCGCTTCGGCGAGGGGGAGATCCTCAACGAGATCGGCCTGATGGAACAGGAGGCGGGTCGTCCGGCCGAGGCCGAGGCCCGGCACCGCGCCGCGCTGCTGGCGATGACCGACGCCGGGGACCGGGTCGGGCAGTGCGCGTCCCGCAACCTGCTGGCCCGCGCCCTGCGCGCGCTCGGTGACGTGGACACCGCGCTCGACCTGCACCGGCGGGTGATGACCGACGCCACCCGCCTCGGCCTCCGCTACGAGCAGGGGCGGGCCCTCGACGGGCTGGCCCGCTGCCTGCGCGACACCGACCCGGCGCAGGCCCGCCGGTACGCCACCCGGGCGCTGGCGCTGTTCCGCCAGGTCGAGTCGCCGGACCGGCGGGCGACCGAGGAGTTGCTCGCCGAGCTGGGTTGAGGTGCGGTCGGCTTTCCCTGCACGTCGGCGGGTGGCGGGGCAGGATGGTACGGGTGACGACTCCAGAGGCGACCGGTTACCGGATCGAACGCGACTCGATGGGCGAGGTGGAGGTGCCCGCCGAGGCGCTGTGGCGGGCACAGACGCAGCGCGCGGTGCAGAACTTCCCGATCTCGGGGCGTGGGCTCGAACCGGCCCAGATCAAGGCGCTGGCCCAGATCAAGGGCGCGGCTGCCCAGGTCAACGGCGAGCTGGGGGTGATCGACGCGGACGTGGCCGAGGCGATCGCCACCGCCGCCGCCCATGTGGTCGCCGGCGGTTACGACGACCAGTTCCCGGTGGACGTGTTCCAGACCGGTTCCGGCACCTCGTCCAACATGAACACCAACGAGGTGATCGCGTCGCTGGCGAGCCGCGAGCTGGGCCGGGACGTCCACCCGAACGATCACGTCAACGCGTCGCAGTCCAGCAACGACGTGTTCCCCACCTCGATCCACCTGGCCGCCACCCAGTTCGTGGTGGAGGATCTGCTTCCCTCGCTGACCCAGCTCGCCATGGCGTTGGAGGCGAAGGCGGCCGAGTTCGAGACCGTCGTCAAGGCCGGTCGGACCCACCTGATGGACGCCACCCCGGTCACCCTGGGGCAGGAGTTCGGTGGGTACGCCGCGCAGGTCCGCTATGGCGTGGAGCGGCTGGAGATGGCGCTGCCCCGGCTGGCCGAGCTGCCGCTCGGCGGCACCGCGGTGGGCACCGGCATCAACACGCCGCTGGGTTTCGCGGGCAAGGTGATCGGGCGGCTGCGGGACTCGACCGGCCTGCCGCTGTCCGAGGCGCGCAACCACTTCGAGGCGCAGGGCGCCCGGGACGCGCTTGTGGAGACGTCGGGCCAGCTCCGCACCGTCGCGGTCAGCCTTTACAAGATCGCCAACGACGTACGCTGGATGGGGTCCGGCCCTCGCGCCGGCCTGCGTGAGCTGCGGATTCCCGATCTCCAACCCGGCTCGTCGATCATGCCCGGCAAGGTCAACCCGGTGGTGGCCGAGGCGATGCGCCAGGTCTGCGCCCAGGTGGTCGGCAACGACGCGGCGGTGGCCTTCGCCGGCTCGCAGGGCGACTTCGAGCTGAACGTGATGCTCCCGGTGATGGGCCGGAACCTGCTGGAGTCGATCAAGCTGATCGCCGCGTCGAGTCGACTCTTCGCGGAGCGCCTGGTGGCCGGCCTGGTCGCGGACGCCGAGGTCTGCCTGGCGTACGCGGAGGGGTCGCCGTCGATCGTCACCCCGCTCAACCGCCACCTCGGCTACGACGAGGCCGCCTCGATCGCCAAGGAGGCGCTCGCCAAGCAGGTCTCCATCCGCGAGGTGGTGATCTCCCGCGGCCACGTCGACTCGGGCAAGCTCACCGAAACCCAGCTCGACGAGGCGCTGGACCTGCTCCGGATGACCCACCCCTGACGTCAGGGCATCGCCCGACGGCGGGCCCAGCCGAGGAAACGGTGAAACAGGACCGCCGGGTCGAGCCGGTCGTCCGGGTACAGCCGGTGCAGGTCGGCGGTCGCTTCGTAGAGCACGCCGCAGAGATACACGCTGAGGCCGACCGGGTCGGTGGCGTACTCGCCGACCAGGGTGAGGCGCGCGGTGGCGCACGGCCAGGGCGCGCCGCAGGCGCGGCAGAGCCAGAGCGGGCGCAGGGGCAGGTGCGGCCGGTCGGGTGACGGCATGGGCGGTCCCTTTCGAGCTGAGTCGTTTGTGACATCGCCGCCCCGGCCGTGGGACCGCCCGGCCGGGGGAGCGGGCGGTCCCACCACGACGCCCTGCTCGGGAACCTCGTGCCCATTCCGCGGACTGCTGCATGGCTCGGTTCGTCGCTTGCCGAACGAAGGAACCTCGCCACGACTGACAGCTTAGAGACCTTTAGTACCTAAGGCAATGTTGGTCTTGAAGGCGGGTATTGCTCATGATCCGATGGAAGGTGCCGAACGAAGGAACCTCCATGCCCATACCGAGCGGCGGCTACCGAGAGGTTGCCGAGGACCTGACCACCCGGATCAAAAATGGCGAATACCCACCGGGCGAGCGTCTGCCGACCTACAGGGAACTTGCCGACCTTTACAGCGTGAGCGTCACGACCGTGCAGCGGGCGATCATCATCCTTCAGGACCGGGGCCTGGTCGTGGGTTTGCAGGGTCGTGGCCTGTGGGTCGCGGAGGACCTCCCGGGCTAGCCCTGTGACTACAGATCTTGGAAAGAAACGGCCCTCGGAGGGGCCCAATTCTTCCAAGATCTACCGCAGTGCGCCGCGGCGGTAAATGCCTCGCTCGGGGGTTGGGCGGGGCGGGATGATCCGGCGGTGGGCGATGACGGGGTGTTGCTGGAGACCGCGCGCCTGACGGTGCGGCGGTTCACCATGGACGACGTGGATCGGCTGGTCGCGCTGGATGCCGATCCGGTGGTCATGCGGTTCCTGACCAACGGGGTGCCGACGCCGGCCGGGACGATCCGCGACGAGGTGCTGCCCCGGCTGCTGGCGCAGTACGACAGTCATCCCGGCCTCGGCCGCTGGGCCGTGCTCGACCGGTTGACCGGTGAGTTCCTCGGCTGGTTGGCGCTCGACCCGTCCGACGACGGCGGCGAGGGGGAGCTGGGCTACCGGCTGCGCCGCGCGGTATGGGGGCACGGGCTGGCCACCGAGGGCGCGCGGGCGCTGGTGCGGCACGGGTTCGACACGGTCGGCCTCCGCCGGGTGTGGGCGCAGACGATGGCCGTCAACGACCGGTCCCGCGCGGTGCTGGCCCGCGCGGGGTTGCGCTACGTCCGCACGTTCCACCTGACGTTCGACGATCCGATTCCGGGTACGGAGCACGGCGAGGTGGAGTACGAGCTGCGCCGGGAGGACTGGCCCGGGGTCCGTCAGGAGTGGGACGCCTTGCGCGCCCGGTAGGCGCTGACCGCGGCCCGGTTGCCGCAGCCGGCGTCGCAGAACCGGCGGGACCTGTTCTTCGACAGGTCGACGAGCACGTTGTCGCAGTCGGGGTGGTCGCACCGGCGTAGCCGGCTCAGCTCGCCCGCCCGGACCAGGTCGGCCAGGGCCATCGCGGCCTCGACCGCCATCCGGGTCGCCAGCGGCGCGTCGCGGGGCACGGCGTGCAGATGGTACGGCTCGTCGTCGTGCCGGATGAGCTGCGGCAGGGCGCGGGACTCGCGGAGCAGCCCGTTGACGATCTCCACCACCTCGTCGGTGTCGGCGTACCAGATCCGGCGCAGCCGGGGTCGTAGCGCGCGGACCTGGCGCAGCTCGGCGTCGGTGTGCTCGTGCCGGCCGCTCCACCCGTGCGCGGCGAAGAACTCATCGAGCGCGGCCACGTCGGGCAGGCTCTCCCGGCCCGGGCCGGCGGTGTTCACAAGCGCGGCGGCAGCAGCCAGCCCGCATTCGGTGTCATGAGCAAAAAGCAACTTGACTCCTGTCGTGGACCACCCCTAGCGTCATCATCGTAATGCTTTTCACTCATGACCAGGAGTTGCCGATGCGTGAACGGTCCGGTGCCGGGCTCGGCCTGGCCCTGCTCTCCGCGGTCACGTTCGCCACCTCGGGCACGTTCGCCCGCCCGCTGGTCACCGGCGAGTGGTCGGCGGTGGCCGTGGTGATCGCCCGGGTCGGCATCGCCGCGCTGGTGCTGGCCGTGCCCGCCCTGCTGGCACTGCGCGGCCGGTGGCCGGTGCTGCGCCGCGCCGGGTTGACCGTGGTGCTGTTCGGGCTGCTCGGCGTGGCCTTGGCCCAGGCGTGCTTCTTCAACGCGGTCCGCTACCTCCCGGTCGGTGTGGCGCTCCTGCTGGAATACCTCGGCATCGTGCTTGTGGTCGGGTGGATGTGGCTGGTCCACGGGCAGCGTCCCCGGCTGCTGACCGTGGCCGGATCAATCACCGCCCTGGCCGGGCTCGTGCTGGTCCTCGACCTCACCGGCGCCGGCCGCCTCGACCCGGTGGGCGTGCTCTGGGGGCTCGGCGCCGGGATCGGGCTGGCCGGATACTTCGTCATCGCCGGCCGCATCGACGCCGACCTGCCCTCGGTGGTGATGGCGAGCGGCGGCATGGCCGTCGGCGCCGTGGCGCTGCTGCTGCTCGGCGCGGTCGGGGTCCTCCCGCTGGCCGCCAGCACCGCCGACGTCAGCTTCGCCGGGCACCGGATGAGCTGGCTGGTGCCGATCGCCGGGTTGTCGCTGATCGCCGCCGTGGTCGCGTACCTGACCGGGGTCGCCGCGGCGCGGCTGCTCGGTGCCCGCCTCTCCTCCTTCGTGGGGCTGACCGAGGTGATGTTCGCGGTGCTCATCGCCTGGCTGGTGCTGAACGAACTGCCGAGCGCGATCCAGTTGGTCGGCGGCGTACTCATCGTCGGCGGGGTCGCCCTGGTGCGGGTGGACGAGATGCGGGCCGGCCCCGGCGTGGCGGCACCGGTCACGGCGGAGCCGGCGCTGGCCGGCGAGCGGTAGTAGCGGCCGAGGTGTCGCTCGCGACGCCGAGGGTCCACGTTGGTCGACCTGCCCGACGTGGTGGTCGCGCTGACGAGCGCGAATGCCTGATTGCGGCCTATTACGGACGTGCATCTGGCGAAACCCGCTCCCGTGTTGTGGGATGACTGCCACGTCCCTCAACGAGAGGATCTGATGTGGTGAGCAAGCGCTTCACCGCCGGCGCGGTCGCGGTCGCGGCCTCGCTGGCACTCACGGTGACCGGCCTGGGTGTCCCGGCGACCGCCGCGCCGTCCAGCACCCGGACCTTCACCGTGCTGGCGGAGAGTGGTGTGTCCACCGACGCCGCGATTGCCGCGATCAAGGCGGCCGGCGGCACGGTCGTCTCCCGCACCGACGACGTCGGTCTCTTCCAGGTCACCAGCGACCGGGCCGACTTCGCGAGCCGGGCCACCGCCGCCGGCGCGCTGGTCGGCGCCGCCGAGGAGAAGGCGATCGGCCGCAAGCCGAAGCTGGACCGGGTCGAGCAGGAGCACCTGACGACCCCCGGCGCGCGCAAGGGCAAGGCCGCCAAGGGCAAGGCCAAGAAGATGGACCCGCTGGACGACAAGCTCTGGGGTCTGGACATGATCCGGGCCGACAAGGCCCGCAAGATCGAGCCCGGTGACCGCCGGGTGACCGTCGGCGTCCTGGACACCGGCGTCGACGCCAGCCAGCCCGACCTCGCACCGAACTTCAACTGGGCGCTGTCGCGCAACTTCGCGCCGGACATCCCCGACATCGACGGACCGTGCGAGGTGGCGAGCTGCCTCGACCCGGTCGGCACCGACGACGGTGGGCACGGCACGCACGTGGCCGGCACGATCGGCGCCGCCGCCAACGGCTTCGGCCTCTCCGGCGTGGCCCCGAAGGTCTCCCTGGTCGAGCTGAAGGGTGGCCAGGACAGCGGCTACTTCTTCCTCAACCCGGTGGTCAACGCGCTGGTCCACGCCGGCCGTTCCGGGCTGGACGTGGTCAACATGTCGTTCTACGTCGACCCGTGGCTCTACAACTGCACCGCCAACCCGGCCGACTCGCCGGAGGCGCAGGCCGAGCAGCGGACCATCATCGAGGCCATGAAGCGGGCGCTGACCTTCGCTCACCGCAAGGGCGTCACGCTCGTCGGCGCGCTCGGCAACAACCACGAGGACCTGGGCGCCCCCCGCACCGACGTGAGCAGCCCGGACTACGGCTCCGACCCGTACCCGCGGCCGATCGACAACGCGAGCTGCTGGGACCTGCCCACCGAGGGCCCGCACGTGATCAGCGTGTCGGCGGTCGGCCCGTCCGGCAAGAAGTCCGACTACTCGAACTACGGCACCGAGCAGACCGCGGTGGCGGCACCGGGCGGCTGGTTCCGGGACGGCTTCGGCACCGACAGCTATCTCACCGACGCCAACATGATCCTCTCCACGTACCCGAAGAAGGTGCTTCAGGAGGAAGGGGCGGTCGACGAGAACGGCGACATCGTGGCCGGCTTCGAGGAATCGGTGTTCAAGCAGTGCACCGCCAAGGGTGAGTGTGGCTACTACACCTACCTCCAGGGCACCTCGATGGCGTCCCCGCACGCCGCGGGCGTGGCCGCGCTGATCGTCAGCCGGTTCGGCAAGAAGCAGGGCCGGGACGGCTTCGGTATGGCGCCGGACCAGGTCGAACAGCACCTCTACCGGACGGCGGCCGAGCACGCCTGCCCGGAGCCGCGGCTGCAGACCTACACCAACGAGGGCCGCAGCGCCGAGTTCGACGCATACTGCGCGGGCTCGCTGAACTTCAACGGCTTCTACGGCTATGGGGTCGTCGACGCCTACGCGGCGGTGAAGACCCCGCTGAAGCCCAACGCACGGCCGTAACCACCCCGCACCAACGAGAAGCCCGGGCGGCGCTGGTCGCCCGGGCTTCTCCGTGCCTGGTGGGCGGCGGTGGGCGTCTCGGCAGGGCCGCCGAGGTGGGCGGCTCACGGCCGCCACCCCCGAGCTACCAGGGCGGCGCGGATTTCGCGGACCAGGGGCGGAAACTCGTTGCGCAGGCGGCGACCGGTCACGTGCAGCACCAGCCAACCGGCCTCCACGAGTTGGTTGAGTCGACGGCGGTCGAGGTGCATCCGGTCGGGATCGACGTGCCACTGACCGTCGTACTCCACCGCCACCCGGAACTCCGGCCAGGCCAGATCCGGATGCAGGACGAGGCCGGTGGACACGCGCACCGGATGCTGCGCCACTGGACGCGGCAGACCGGCGAACATCAAACGCACCCGCAGGTGGGACTCGGGCGGTGACTCGGCGCAGCCGTCGGTCAGGCCGAATATCCAGGAGGCCCGGCGGCCACCCGGACGGCCGGTGTTCCGGGCCGCTTCGGCGGCCAGGCCGGACTGACCGACCGCCCCGATCCGCAGGAGCCCGTCGATGATGCCGACCGCCTGCACGGGATCCGCCCAGACCGCCGTTTCCCAGGCACAGACGGCGGGCACGGTGCGTGGCGGGGGCCCGCTCCGGTCCGATGGCCTGGTGGGGTTTGGTGGCCTGGTCTTTCCCGCTGGTCTGGTCGGCCCTGCCGGTCTGGTGAGGGCCGTCGTCTTGGTCGGGTTGGGTCCTCTGGTCGGGGTGGGTGGTCCGGTCAGGCTCCGTGCCTCGGCGGACGTGGCCGAAGCGAAGCCCGTCGGCGAGGCGATGGCTGCGCCGCCCGTTGGCCGGTCGGTCGGGGGGACGGGAACGGTAGGCACGGCACCGGCGGGAACCAGCAGGCCGCTGCGCGCGCTGGCCATCGGGGCGTGGTGCACCCGGACACCCGGATGAGAATCGGCCCGGACCATGACTGGCAGAAGGACGTGCACGTCGTCCGTGAAATCGGCGGCGTGTTCGACGCCGTGCAGGTAGGCCGCCGACGGGCCTGCGATCAGTGTGCCGGGCGGCATGCGAAGCAGGACGGCCCGGCACGCCAACGCGTGGTCACGGTCCAGGCGGGCATCGGCGTAGACGTCCTGCCGAAGTCTGACCCAGGATGCGCCCCGGAGATGGTGGCGGGACAACAGCCCGCGCCGGACGGCGTCCGAGCCCCGGAAGACCTGCCATGCCAACTGCGGCGGTCGATGCGGATGAGGTGGCATGCGACAAGCGTGGCGGCGAGCCGAGGCCGACCGATACCCCTGTGGATAACCGCGGCCCATCTCCTCCGCCGCTCCTGTGGACAACCCACCACCCGGCCGCTCGATGTGCTATGCCTACGCGCCCTTACCCCCATCTTTGGTCAAAGATCGACTCCAGTTCGCCGAGGTGGTGTGGTCGGACCGCCTCCGACAGCGCCACTTCGCCGAGCTGGCGGCGATTGCACTGCGCTGCACGGCCCGCTGGACCGGTCCGAGGCTGATGCTCGGCTCCACTTCGCCGAGGTGGGGCTATCCGACCGGGTGGGATGCCGCCACTTCACCGAAGTGGCGGCGGGTGACCGGTCGGGTCGATCGAATTGCCACTTGAGCGTCGGGCGAGTGGGGCGAGCTGGTGGGGAGCGTTGAGGGGCGCTGGCCTACATGGACGGCCGTCGCCTGAAGCGGAGCCCTCAGGGCGGGATGGAAGCGGGATGATCGACTCCATCTCGCCGAGGTGGCGGTATCCACCCGGCTCTGATGGCGCCACTTCGCCGAGCTGCCGGCCGGCCGGCGAGCGGCCGGCAGCCGGCGAGGGGGCCGTCAGGCGAGCGCGGCGGCGACCGCCTCGGCGGCGGCCGTGACCTGGGTGCCGACCTCGGTCACGTCCAACGGGGTCAGCGACACCACGCCGACGCTGCCCTCCAGCCCGGGCACCCCGAGCACCGGCGCGGCCACCCCGTACGCCCCGGACTGGAGCTCCCCGCTGGTGCTGACCGGCCCGGGGTCGCCGGCCCGGCCGGCGAGCACGGCCCGACCCGCCGCGCCCCGCTCCAACGGGTGCCGGGAACCGGTCCGGTACGCCACGTGAAACGCGGTCCAGCTCGGCTCGACCACGGCCAGCGCGACCCCTTCGCCGCCCTCGACCACGGTCAGGTGCGCGGTGGCCCCGGTCCGCTCGGCGAGCCGGCGCAGCGCGGGCAGTGCCCCCTCGGCGAGCAGGGGCTGGGCGCGTCGGGCCAGGTGCAGCACGCCGACACCCAGCCGGAGCCGGCCCGCGCCGTCGCGCCGGAGCATGCCGTGCCCGGTCAACGCGCCGACCAGCCGGTAGACCGCCGCCCGCCCGATGCCCAACCGGTGCGCCGCCTCGGTGACGGTCAGCCCGCCCGGCGCGTCCGCGACGAGGTGCAGCAGCCGCAGACCCCGGTCCAGGGTCTGCGCGGTCTCTCCCGGGCGTGCCTGCGCGTCCACAGCACGCAGCGTACGACCCGGCTCCGGCCAACCGGGAAATGTGCGGACGGCTACCCTTGTGAGGTGACGCTACGCCTGTATGACACCGCCACCCGATCGGTGCGGGACTTCGTCCCGCGGGAAGCCGGCAAGGTGGGGGTCTACCTGTGTGGTCTCACGCTCCAGGCGCCCCCGCACATCGGCCACCTTCGCTCCGGCGTCAACTACGACGTGCTGCGTCGCTGGCTGCTGAGCAAGGGTCTCGAGGTCACCTTCATCCGCAACGTGACCGACATCGACGACAAGGTCCTGGCCAAGGCCATGGAGCAGGACCGGCCGTTCTGGTCCATCGCCTACGCGAACGAGCAGATCCTCACCGCCTCCTACCGGGCGCTCAACGTGCTCCCGCCGACGTACGAGCCGCGGGCCACCGGGCACATCCCGGAAATGCACGAGCTGATCGCCCGCCTGATCGACACCGGGCACGCCTACCCGGCCACCGACGGCTCCGGCGACGTCTACTTCGACGTGGCCTCCTGGCCGGCGTACGGCTCGCTGTCCGGGCAGTCCCCGGCGGACATGCAGCCCGCCGGGGACGCCCCCGACCGGGGCAAGCGGGACCCGCGTGACTTCGCGCTGTGGAAGGGCGTCAAGCCGGGCGAACCGGCCGACGCCGCCTGGCCGTCCCCGTGGGGTCGCGGCCGGCCCGGCTGGCACATCGAGTGCTCGGCGATGTGCTGGCGCTACCTGGGCGCCGAGTTCGACATCCACGGCGGTGGGCTCGACCTGACGTTCCCGCACCACGAGAACGAGATCGCCCAGTCGCAGGCCGCCGACCTGCCGTTCGCCCGCTACTGGGTGCACCACGGCCTGCTCAGCATCGGCGGCACCAAGATGGGCAAGTCGCTCGGCAACACGCTCGACCTCGACTACGTGGCCTCGCTCGGGGTGCGCCCGGTGGAGCTGCGCTACTACTACGCCGCCGCGCACTACCGGTCCCGCATCGACTACTCCGAGGACGCGCTGCGGGAGGCCGCGGTCGCGTACCGGCGGATCGAAGGTTTCGTGCAGCGGGCGGCCGAACGGGTCGGCGCGGGCCGACCCGGTGGGCTGCCGGCGGGGTTCGTGGCGGCGATGGACGACGACCTCAACACCTCGGCGGCGCTCGCCGTGCTGCACGAGGTGGTCCGGGACGGCAACACGGCGCTGAGCGGCGGCGACGATGTGACCGTCCGCACGACGCTGGCCGCCACCCGGGCGATGCTGGATATCCTCGGCGTCGACCCCCTGGATCCGGCCTGGACCGGCGGCGACCGCGCGGGTGACCTGCGCGGTGTGGTGGACTCGCTTGTCGCGCTGGCCCTGGAGCAGCGCGCCCAGGCCCGCGACCGCAAGGACTGGGCCGCCGCCGACGCCGTCCGCGACCAGCTCAAGCAGGCTGGCGTGGCCGTCGAGGACACCCCCCAGGGCCCGCGTTGGACTATTGGAGAGCAGGACTGATGGCCGGCAACTCACAGCGCCGTGGCCGGCGACTGACGCCGAAGGCAGGCGCCCCCAAGGGCACCGGTGGCAAGAACAAGGACGCCCTCGCCGGCCGGGGTCGCACCCTGCCGGCCGACGAACGGCCCTGGCACAAGGCATACTCCGGCACCGAGAAGCTGCCCCAGCGCACCGCCTGGAAGCAGGACAAGGAGCGCCGTGCCGCCGCCGAGGAGGGCCGCGCGCCCAAGATCGGCCAACCCGGCAGCAAGGACACCACCTGGGGCAAGGGCGGCGGTCGGGGCGTACCCACCGTCAAGGGCCGCAGCGGCGGCGGCAGGCCGACCGGCCGGTCCGGCGGTCCCCGGGTCGCCCCGGGCCGCAAGTCGAACCCGGCGAAGGACAGCCCCGAGCTGCTCGTCGGGCGCAACCCGGTGCTGGAGTCGCTGCGCACCCAGGTGCCGGCGACCGCGCTCTACACCGCGCAGGGCATTGACGTCGACGACCGGGTCAAGGAGATCGTCCGCACCGCCGCCGACCGGGGCATCGCGATCCTCGAGGTCGGCCGCGCCGAGCTGGACCGGATGACCGGTGGGGTGCTGCACCAGGGCGTCGGCCTCCAGGTGCCGCCGTTCGCCTACGAGCCGTTCGACGACCTGGTCGCCGCCGCGCTGGAACAGGCCGCCCCGCTGCTCGTCGCGCTGGACGGCGTCACCGACCCGCGCAACCTCGGCGCGGTCATCCGGTCGGCCGCCGCGTTCGGCGCGCAGGGTGTCTTCGTACCCGAGCGGCGTGCCGCCGGGATCACCGCGACCGCCTGGCGGACCAGCGCCGGCGCGGCAGCGCGCGTGCCGGTCGCCCAGGTCACCAACCTGACCCGGTCGCTCAAGGCGTGCAAGGAGGCCGGCTTCGTCGTGGTCGGCCTCGACGCCGACGGGCAGACCGACCTCTACGACCTGGAGGCCGCGGCCGGCCCGCTCGTCGTCGTGGTCGGCTCGGAGGGTCGCGGGCTGTCCCGCCTGGTCGGCGAGACCTGCGACCTGACCGTCAGCATCCCGATGGTCTCCGACGTGGAGTCGCTCAACGCCAGCGTCGCCGCCGCGGTCACGCTCGCCGAGGTCGCGCGCCGCCGGGCCGCCGAAGCCTGACACCGCAGACGAAAAGGGGCGGTCCGCCGTGGCGGACCGCCCCTTTTTTCGCGTACGTCAGATCCGCTTGCCGGTGGCGGCGTTGAAGACGTGGTTGCGGCCGGCACGCGGCTTGACGAACACGGTCGCACCCATGCTCGGCATGTTGCGCCGGTCGGTGCGGACCACGAACCGCTCGTCGTGGCCCTCGAGCGCGGCGTGGCCGTAGATGTTGGCGTCGGAGCCCAGGTCCTCGACCAGCTCGACCACGAGCGGCATGCCGCCCTCGGACGGGCTGACCAGGTCGCAGTCCTCCGGCCGGAAGCCGACGGTGACCTTGCCGTCGCCGCCCTCGGCGCGGGCCGCCGCGATCTGCTCGCGGGTCAGCGGAATGGTCATCTCGGCGAACGCGCCGCCCTGCTCGGTCAACGGCACCGTCTTGATGTTCATGGCCGGGGAGCCCATGAAACCGGCGACGAAGACGTTGGCCGGGGTGTCGTAGAGCGTACGGGGCGTGTCCACCTGCTGGAGCACGCCGTCAAGCATGACCGCCACCCGGTGCCCCATGGTCATGGCCTCGACCTGGTCGTGCGTGACGTAGACGGTGGTGACACCGAGCTTCGCCTGGAGCGAGGCGATCTGCGTACGGGTCTGCACCCGGAGCTTGGCGTCGAGGTTCGACAGCGGCTCGTCCATGAGGAAGACCTGCGGCTCGCGGACGATCGCGCGGCCCATGGCGACACGCTGGCGCTGACCGCCGGAGAGCGCCTTCGGCTTACGGCTGAGGAACTCCTCCAACTGGAGGAGGCTGGCCGCCTCCTTGACCCGCCGGTCGATCTCCGCCTTCGAGGTCTTGCGCAGCTTGAGGGCGAACGCCATGTTCTCGTACACCGTCATGTGCGGGTAGAGGGCGTAGTTCTGGAAGACCATCGCGATGTCGCGGGCCTTCGGCGGGAGGTGGGTGACGTCCCGGTCGTCGATGTAGATCGCGCCGTCGTCGACGTCCTCCAGACCGGCGAGCATCCGCAGGCTGGTGGACTTTCCGCAGCCGGACGGGCCGACCAGGACGAGGAACTCCCCGTCACCGATCTGCAGGTCGAGCTGGTTGACGGCGGGGCGCTCGGTGCCCGGATAGATCCGGGACGCCTTCGCGTAGGTGACCGTAGCCATGATGGAGCGCTTCCTTTCACCGGCAGGAACGTGCCGGACGATCCGAGTGGAAGGAGCGACCGGCACCCAGGGTGCCGGCCCGACGGTGCGTCACCCAGGCAGCCGGAGCCGGCCCGGAGTGTCGTCCGTGTCACTGCACCGTAAACGGCTTTCGCGTTTGTGCCAAGGCGAGGAGCAGCGGGTGGGACAGCGGGTATGGACATTCCGGTCAGCAGGGCACGGCGAGGCATCAATCTCCCGGCTTTCGAAGCGATTCGACGACGATCCATCGGCCGATCTCGGTCGGGAAGGTGATGTTTTCCGTGGTCGGGAGCACTGCCAGGCGGGATTTCCGGTGGCCAGTCGCTATGCTGAGCCCGTCACACGCGCCCCTGTAGCTCAGCTGGCCAGAGCACTCGCCTTGTAAGCGAGATGTCGCCGGTTCGATCCCGGCCGGGGGCTCCAATTCCACAGGGCGTCGCAGCCCGCCCCGTCTCCCCCCGACGGTCAGACGGTTATGTCCTGGTCGGCCCGGTCGTCGGGGGAGACGGGGCCGCCTGCGGTGACCGGCGCGGGCCGGAGACCCTTGACGAGCAGGTAGACGCCGAGCGAGAACTCCCACACCGCGATGGGCAGGGCCGCGACCGCTGTCACCGGCGACAGCCGGTCCCAGAGGTCGAACAGGACGCCGAGGTCGGCAGCGACGAGCAGGGGCGCTCCGGCGAGCCCGAGCAGCGGAAGTACGCGCGGGACCAGGCGCGACTGGTACAGCAGGGAACCCAGCAACAATGCGTTCACGGCCGGGATGAGGCTCTGGCTGAGCAGGAACATCGAGTCGTAGAGCGCGACCAGCGCCTGGCCTGTGACGAGCGCGTCCGCGCCGGCTCCGGCCCGCCGCAGGGCCACCACGGTCAGGATGCTCGCGACGCCGACGAGGATGCCGGCGGCCTCCAGCACCCTCGCGGCGACGAAGCCCAGCGCCCGGCCTTCACCCTGCCGCTTGAGCACCGGGAACAGCGCGACGGCGGTGCCGATGCAGGCGAGCGCGACGATCGTCTCGAGCAGGCCGCCGAGGGCGACCGGGGTGTCCGACCCGCCGCCGACGAGGTAGTCCGCGTCGCGTACCGGGTCGTACAGCGCGACGGTCGGGATGGAGACGAAGGTGAGCACGTAGCAGCCGCCCGCCACCAGCGAGGTCTTCCGCAGCGAGTCCATCCGGAGCTCCTCCCGTGACTGTCGGTCAATCGACGTCGGTCATGCGGTTACCCTCCTGCGCATCGGGGCGTCGGCGAATCGGCCGCTCGGCCAGTCCTCGGCGACGACGGCACCGGGCAGAACTGGGAGGCGTGACATGGGCGCGCGAGGTGCGGGGGTGTTAAAAGGGGCCCCCTCCTATACCAAAGGCGTTAACAAGGGCCCCCGCCTTTCATGAGTCGGGGGGTGGAGGAGTCGAACCGGGCCATGCTGCGGGCTCGGGACGCGATGGACCGGGCGTACGCGCAGCCGCTCGACATCCCCGCGCTGGCGCGGATCGCGCACGTGTCGCAGGCGCACTTCATCCGCACCTTCCGGGCCACGTTCGGCGAGACCCCGCACCGCTACCTGCAACGCCGTCGGGTCGAGCGGGCCATGTCGATGCTGTTGGAGACCGACCGGGACGTCACCGACATCTGCCTCGCCGTGGGCTTCGCCAGCCTCGGCACGTTCAGCCGGACGTTCCGGCAGGTCGTCGGCGAGTCGCCGAGCGACTTCCGGCGGCACCGGACCGCCGTGGCGAACGTGCCGAGCTGCTTCGCGAAATCCTGGACCAGACCGAGCAGTTTTGGATAAGCAGCAGGTCAGGGGCTTGCTCTAGCGTTCGTGGCATGACGATGACTTCGATTTCCCGCTCCCAGATCTACGTGCTGGACCAGGACGAGGCGCTCGACTTCTATGTCGGCAAGCTGGGCATGGAGGTGAACACCGACCAGGATCTCGGCTTCATGCGCTGGCTGACGGTGAACGTGCCGGGCGACCCCGCGCGGGAGATCCTGCTGGAGAAGCCCGGCCCGCCGGCGCTGGATCCGAAGACCGCCGAGCAGGTGCGGGAACTGCTCACCAAGGGCGCCGCGGGCGGCTTCCTGTTCCTCACCACCGACGACGCGCACAAGGCGTACGCGGATCTGGTCGCCAAGGGCGTGGACGTGACCGACGAGCCGACCGACCGGCCGTACGGGATCGACTTCGGCATACGCGACCCGTTCGGCAACCGGATCCGGATCGGCCAGATGCACCCGCGGGAGCGGTGGGCGAACGGCTGACCGCGGGGCAGCGGGCATCGGGAGGGGCGACTAAGGTCGTCCCTCGGCGATCATGGTGAGGTGACAGATGCCCAGCCGGCTGCTGTTCCTGGCTCGACACGGCGAGCAGGACGAGGCGGAGGTGGAGGGGAACACCGGCCTCTCCGCGCGCGGGCGGCGGCAGGCGGCCCTCCTCGGCGAGCGGCTGCGCGGGGCGCGGATCGACGCGGTGCACCACGGGCCGCTCCTGCGGGCCGCGGAGACCGCCGAGTTGGTGGTCGCCGCGCTTCCCGGCGTACCCGTGCACTGCTCCGACAGCGTGGGTGACCACCTGCCCCACGACACGGATCCGACCGGCCTGCCACCGGCGTACGCCGGGATGCTGGCCGGCTACGACGCGGCCGAGCGGGTCGACGGGCCGCGCCGGACGGCGGAGGCCGTGGCGCGCTTCGCCGCCGTGCCGGCCGAGGGTGACGTACGCGAACTGGTGGTCACGCACAGCTTCCTGATCGCCTGGTTGGTGCGACACGCGCTGGACGCCCCGGAGCGGCGCTGGCTCGGTCTGGGCCTGCACAACGCGGGGTTGACCGTGATCCGCTTCGGCGCCGGCGGCCCGCCGAACCTGATCGCGGTCAACGACGTCGCGCACCTGCCGCCGGAGTTGCGCGGCACCGGCATGCCGCCGGACTTCGTCTTCTAGCCGGTTGCGCGGGTGAGCAGGCCGACCACCTCGGCGGTGGCGGGCGGCGGAGTGGCCTGAGGCGGGCAGTCCACGTACGAACTCGTGGTCGAGCCGATGGTGAGCCGGTAGTTGAACGCGTCGGCGCACATGGTCGCCGGCACGGTGACGGCGGCCTCGGCGGTCAGCCGGGGGTCGGCGGTGAGCTGCCGCAGCCGGTCGAGTTCGGCCTCGGTGAGCTGGCCGTCGCGGGCGGTGCCGGACCGGTCGGTCCTGGTCCAGCTCCCGTCCGGCCGCACGGTGATGGTGTCGGTGAGCCCGACGATGCCACCGGATTTCACGAGCGTCACTTTGACGCCGGGCGCGGGCGCGGGCGTGGCGGCCGGGTCGACGGGCGCCGGTGTGTCGGCGCGGGCGCAGCCGGCGAGCGGGGTGAGGATGACGGCGACGGTGGCCGCCATGGCGGGGGCTGCTCTCATACCGATCGGACGCGCGACGGGGCCACATGGTTCCGGTCCACCGCGCCTCCCTCATCCGTTCGGTCAGTGTCTCGGACGGGAAACCGCCGATCTCTTTCACGTCCTTCGATGTCTCAGCTATATCTACATCAGTGACTACCCCCGTCACAACTTCCTTTCAGGAGGGCCCGTGAAAAGAACCGTCGCCGCTGCCAGCGCAGCGCTGCTCACCAGCGGCGTGCTGGCCTGCGTCACCACCACGGCGCACGCGGCAGCACCTGGCGCCGCAAACCCCGAGCCCGCCGCCGCGGCCCGGGCCGACAGCCTGCTCCGTGCCAACCCCGGTGCCGTCCAGGGCACCAGCGGGGAGGCGTACCAGGCCGTCCGCACCAAGGTCGACCCCTCGGGGGCGGCGCACACCCGCTACGCCCGCACCTACCACGGCCTGCGGGTCTACGGCGGTGACTTCGTCGTCCACACCGCCCCGAACGGCACCATGACCGGCACCTCGGTCGGCCTGTCCGCCCCGCTCACCCTGGGCACCACCGCCAAGGTCGGCGCGGCTGCGGCCAAGGCCAGCGCACGCAAGGCGTTCACCGGCAGCCTCACCTCCGTCGGCGCGCCCGAACTCTTCGTCGACGCCACCACCGGCAAGGGTCGGCTGGCCTGGGAGACCGTCGCCACCGGGTGGAAGGCGGACAAGCAGACGCCGTCGAAGCTGCACGTGATCACCGACGCGACAAGCGGCAAGGTCATCGGCTCGTACGACGAGATCGAGTCGGTGCTCGGCAGCGGCCAGGGCATCTACACCGGCTCGGTGAGCATCGACACGACGCTCTCCGGCAGCACCTACCAGATGATCGACCCGTCGCACGGCAACGGCCGCACCTGCGACATGAACAACGGCACCTCGAGCTGCACCACCTTCACCGACGCCGACAACGTGTGGGGCAACGGCTCCAACTCCAACCGGCAGTCCGCCGCCGTGGACGCCCACTTCGGCGCCGCGAAGACGTTCGACTACTTCAAGAACATCCACGGGCGCAACGGCATCTTCGGCAACGGGCAGGGCGTGCCGAGCCGGGTGCACTACGGCAACAACTACGTCAACGCCTTCTGGGACGGCGCCCAGATGACCTACGGCGACGGGTCGAGCAACTCCCGTCCGCTGGTCTCGCTGGACGTGGCCGGGCACGAGATGAGCCACGGTGTCACCGAGGCGCTGTCCGGGCTCGTCTACTCCGGTGAGTCCGGCGGCCTCAACGAGTCCACGAGCGACATCTTCGGCAACATGATGGAGTTCTACGCCGCCGCGCCGAGCGACCCGGGCGACTACGACGTCGGTGAGAAGATCAACATCAACGGCAACGGCACGCCGCTGCGCTACATGTACAACCCGTCGCTGGACGGCAGGTCCGACTCGTGCTGGTCCACCAGCACCAAGAACAAGGACGTGCACTACTCCTCCGGCGTCGGCAACCACTTCTACTTCAACCTGGCCGAGGGCACCGGCTCGACGGCGTACGGCACGTCGCCGGTTTGCGGCTCGGCGCCGGCGGTCACCGGCATCGGCCGCGCCAAGGCGGAGAAGATCTGGTACCGGGCGCTCGACGTGTACTTCACCTCGAACACCCAGTACGTGAGCACCAGCAACCCGGCGAACACCGCCCGCGCGTACACCCTGCGGGCGGCGACCGACCTGTACGGCAACTGCTCCACCGAGTACAAGACCGTGCAGGCGGCGTGGACCGCGGTGAACGTCGCCGGCAGCGACGCGCCGTGCAGCTCCACCGGCAACGACTTCTCCGTCTCGCTCTCCCCGACCGCCGGGTCGGTGACCGCGGGCGGTTCCGTCTCCGCCACCGTCGCCACGGCCACCACCAGCGGGTCCGCGCAGACCGTGACGTTCTCCGCGTCCGGCCTGCCGAGCGGCGCCACCGCGTCGTTCAGCCCCGCCTCGGTGACCTCCGGCGGCTCGTCCACCCTCACCATCGCCACCAGCTCGGGCACCCCGTCCGGCACCTACTCGGTGACGGTCACCGGCAGCGCCACGTCGGGCACGAAGACCGCGACGTACTCGCTGACCGTCACCGGCGGCAGCGGCGGCTGCACCGGCGCGGGCCAGAAGCTCGGCAACCCGGGCTTCGAGACCGGCACCAGCCCCTGGACCGGCACCACCGGCACGATCGGCTCCTACAGCGGTCAGACGGCGCACAGCGGGACCCGGTTCTCCTGGCTGAACGGCTACGGCTACAGCAGCAGCGAGAACATCGCGCAGTCGGTGAGCCTGCCGTCGGGCTGCTCGACCTACACCTTCAGCTTCTGGCTGCACATCGACTCCGCCGAAGTCACGACGAGCGTGCAGTACGACAAGCTGAACGTGCAGGTGCTCAACTCGTCCGGCTCCGTGCTGGCGACGCTGGCGACCTACTCGAACCTGAACGAGGCCACCGGCTACAGCCAGAAGTCGTTCTCCCTGGCCGCGTACGCCGGGCAGACGGTCACGCTGAAGTTCGCCGGCACCGAGGACGCCTTCCTGCAGACCTCGTTCGTCATCGACGACACCGCGGTCAACGTCTCCTGACCTGACCGCCCGAACCCGGGGTCCGGCGACCACCCACGCGGGTGGTCGCCGGACCCCGCCCGTTACGGTCGGACCCATGTCCGACGCGGAGCTGACCGTCACCGTGACCGGCCCGGTGGCGACCGTGGTGATCCACAACCCGGCCCGCCGCAACGCCATGACCCCGGCCATGTGGCGCCAACTCCCGGTGCTGCTCGACGGCCTGGAGGCCGACCCGACGGTACGGGCGCTCGTGCTCACCGGCGCGGGCGGCACGTTCTGCGCCGGCGCCGACCTCGGTGACCTGGACGAGCTGCTGGCCGGTGACGGCAGCATCGCGGTGGCCGCCGAGGAACGGCTCGCCGCGTTCGGCCGCCCCACCGTGGCCGCGATCGAGGGCGCCTGCGTCGGCGGCGGCTGCCAGCTCGCCGTCGCCTGCGACCTGCGCCTCGCCGCGGCGGACGCCCGCTTCGGCGTACCCCCGGCCCGGCTCGGCCTGGTCTATCCCGCGCCGACCACGCGGCGGCTGGCCGGGCTGGTCGGGCCGTCCGCGGCCAAGCACCTGCTCTTCACCGGCGAGCTGATCGACGCCGAGCGGGCGGCGCGGATCGGCCTGGTCGACGAGGTGCTGCCGGCCGGCGCGCTGGCCGGCCGGGTGGCGGCGCTGACCGCCACGATCGCCGAGCGGTCCCGGCTCACCGTGACCGCCGCGAAGGAGATCGTCGACGGCCGCGCCGACGCCGACCGGATCGCCTGGTGGCACGCCCAGGTGCGGGACAGCGGCGAGGCCCGCGAGGGGGTGGCGGCGGTGAACGAGCGCCGCCAGCCGCGCTTCCGCTGGACCCCGCCGGCGGCTCGCTGACCGCCGTTTGACCGGCACCCGTCCGGGGGTACGACCTGAGCGTCGAACGGGGGCCACGAGGGACGGTCGACGCGACGAGGCACGTCTGATCCGGCGGCTGAGTCGATCATGAAGTTATCCTCACCCCGCCCGGCGTGTCGTGACGATAACTTCATGATCGCCCGGCTTGGGTCACGGGGAGGCGCAGTTTGGCACCGCGCTGGGTAAGGGCGGCGCCTTGGTCTGGGGAGGGGTTCCTGCCGGCGCAATCCGCTGACCCGGGTGCGGAACGCGAAGGGTTGGCGCTCTGGGCGGTTCCTCGGGTCGAGCGGGCGCCAGTTCGGGGGAGCGGCGGCATCCCGGGAACCGCTACCCCGCCACCTCGGCGAAGTGGAGTCGATCACTGGGTCCGACCGGCCGGCGGGCCTACTCGTCGTCGGCTGGTCGGGGCCGTCGGTGTTCGGCGATCCAGGCTTCGACATCGACGGCCAACCACACCTTCGTGGCGCGTAGCTCCTGGTACGCGGGGTGCCAGCCGAAGCTGACCCCGTCCGGAGGTGGACATGCAGCGCCATGCACCCGTCAAGCCGCTCTGGTTCTGTGCGGCCTGCGCCAACCCGTGGCCCTGCGGGCCGGCCCGGCTGGAGTTGGTTGCGCAGTACGCCGGCGAACCGAAATGGTTGGCCGTCGACATGGCCGAGCTGCTGCATGAGGCAATCGCCGACCTGACCCGGCTGAATGCCCAGCCGCCGGACGGCGTGGCGATGTACGGCAGGTTCCTGGGCTGGGTGCGGCACTTGGCCGTGAACCGGGCACGCAACGCCGGCCACTTCCGGAACGATCCCCGATCGCCGCGTACCGCACGCCCCTCGATCTTGGTACGAGAGCGCCCCGGGGGAGGGCGAATCCGTACCAAGATCGGGGGCGGGGGCCGGCGGGCGCCGCGCTGGAGGCGTACCCCCGGCACCGCCCCCTGTGCCCGCCGGCCGTCCGTCACCGCGCCAGCGCGACCCAGCTCGGCGTGGCCGGCTCCCGCCGAAGCGGCATGCCCGCCTCGGCCGGGGTCCGGTCGCCCTTGCGCTGGTTGCAGCCGTAGCAGGCGGCGGTGGTGTTCCCCCAGGTGTTCCGGCCACCGCGCGAGCGGGGCAGGACGTGGTCGATCGTGCCGGCCGGGCCGTCGCAGTAGGCGCACCGCCGACCGTCGCGCGCCAGCACCCCGGCGCGGGACCAGGCCGGGCCGGCGCGGAACCGCCAGCGCGTCACCACGTACCGGACGAGGCGGACCACCCGCGGCAGCGGAAAGACGCCGATCAGCCGATCCGGCTCGGCCTCGTGGATCTCGGCGACCCGGCGGCAGAGCATCCGGATCGCGTGCTCGACGGTGACCCGGTGCAGCGGGCCGAGGTCGGCGTTGATGACGAGGACGGCGTCCACCGGGCTCTCCCTTCCCGATCGGCGGTACGAAAAAGCCGCCCGGTCCACGGGGACCGGACGGCGCGACGGGTACGCGCGGGCGCGCGTCAGTCGCGCCTCCCGGACCATGGGCCGCCGGCGCCGGACAGCCACGACGGCATCGTGGTGGCGGATCGCAGCGACACGGACAGCTCCCGGAGCGTGGTTGACCTTGCGCGCTCACGGTAGATCGACGGTGGAAACGCGAGCAACGTATTTCGATCCACCGTCGGACGGTGGCTGCCGACCCGACCCGACCCGACCCGACCCGGCCCGACCCGGCCCTGCCCTTCCCGCTCGGCGGCGGTCAGCGGACGGTCGATCCGGGCGCCGCCGCCTACCGACGGATCATCGGGAACGGCCGGCCAGCAGACCACGCGGGCGGACCGAGCGGACCGGTTCGGCCGCCGCCCCCTCGGCCCGCAGGATGTGGTTCGCCGCGATGATCCCGGTGGCCGCCGAACGCTCCATCAACGCGCTCGGGAACCCGGTGCGGATCCCGTCCCCGGCCAGGTAGAGCCCCTCGGCGTCGGTGCGTACCCCGGGCCGGCCGGCGTGGCTGCCCGGGGTGAACGCCGGGGCCTGCGCCTCCACCCGGGCGCGCAGCTCGCGGACCCGCAGGTCGGCGACCTCCGGCCAGAGCACGGTCAGCTCCCGCAGCATCCGCGCGGCCAACTCGTCGGCCGGCACGTCCGGCTCGCAGGCGTACGCGTGCAGCTCCACCACCGAGCCGCCGGTGCGCTCCGCCCAGCGGCGCGGCTCCGCCTCCAGCCGGTGGTAGAGCGTCACCGAGTCCAGCGTGGGCTGCCGGGACACCCCGCTGAACACCGCCCGCTCCGGCCGGACGTCGCCGTCCATCCAGTAGCGCGCCACCGCGTACGGCGGGCCGGGCCGGCCGAACGCGGGCATCCGCCCCACCAGCTCGGGCGCCGCCGCGACCAGGCCGGGGGAGGCCGCGACCAGCGCGGCGAGCGCCGGCGGGTCGACCGCGAGCACCACGTGCCCGGCCGCCCAGGAGTCACCGTCCGCGCCGGTCACCCGCCAGCCGCCCGGGGTACGGTCCAGCCGCCCGGCCGGCGAGCCGGTGAGCACCCGGCCGCCGTGCTTCTCCACGTGCCGGGTCAGCGGCTCCCAGATCGCGGTCGCGTAGTCCTCGTCCGGGCAGTCGAACGCCAGGCCCTCCGGGTTGCCGAGCAGATAGAAGTGGAACTGGGCGATCATCTCGGCGGCCGACATCTCCGCCTCGTGGTTGAAGAACGAGTGCGAGAAGACCTCGAACAGCATCGCCCGCGCCCGGTCCGGCAGGCGCAACGAGGCGAGCAACTCGTCCGCGGTCCGCTCGTCGAACTCCGCGTAGGTGCGCACCGGGTCGTAGGCGAGCAACGGCAGCGCCGCGTCCCGGTCCATCGCACGGAGGTCGGCCAGGCGCACGCTCGGGCTGCGCAGCAGCAACGCCAGCAGGTTGGCCGGCGGGGCCGGCGGCAGCTTGCCGAACTCCTCCGTCGGCCACTGCGCGGACAGGATCGGATAGCCCGGGACCGGTTTGAGGAAACCCAACGTCGGGTCGGCCCGGCGCAGGATCGACCGCCAGTTCCAGTACTGCCGGAAGAACGCGTGAAACCCGTGCTCGTTGCGCTGCACACCGTCCGGCAGCGCCTCCGGCCAGGCCCCGAGCCGGCCGCCGAGGTGCGGCGCGGCCTCCAGCACGGTCACCGCCACCCCGCGTTCGGCCAGCACCACCGCCGCCGACAAGCCGGCGATGCCGCCGCCCACCACGAGCGCCGACGCCGGTCGCGGCACGCGGTCCGCGCCACCGCCGCCCGGGTCCACCACGTGCTCGCGTACGCCGATGAGCCGACCAACCCGCTGCGACAGCCCCACGCCCCACCCTCCGCTCCCCAGTCCCCCCAGTCTGCCTCAGGTGTAAGGAGGGGCCCCTTGTTAACGCATACGGATGTGCCGGGGCCCCCGCTTAACAGGTGCGGCGCCTGCGCGTCGGGCGCGGCGCCCGCCCGGCGCGTGCGGTGCCCCGCGCCGGCTGCGGGTGTTAAGCGGGGCCCCTTCCTCTACCGAATGCGTTAAGCGGGGCCCCCGCCTTTCACGGCAGGCAGTGGCGGGGGCGGTCGGAGGGGGGCCATACGTACTCCAGGTTCAGGGGGGTGTCGGGGAAGAGGGGGGTGTAGTGGGTGGGGTCCTTGCGCAGCAGGGACGAACGGTGGCTGCGATGCAGGTCGTCGCGGCCCAGCCAGGGCGGTAGGTCACCGGTGACGGCCAGCTCGTCCTGGGTCCGGATCGTCGTGACGCCGCAGGCCGCGGCGAGGTCGGTGGCGAGCGTGGCGGCGCAGGTGTCGGCCCGGCCCGGTTCGCACCACACCGCGCACATGTCCAGCCCGTAGCGGGTCAGCGCCTCCTCGTACCCGGCCCACATCTTCACCGCGGGATGGTTGCGCCACCCGTAGTCCGGCCGGGTCAGCCCGCGCAGCACCTGGATGGCCTCCACGCGCTGCTTGCCCAGCCGCTTCTGGTCCAGCGTCCGGGCGCTGGCCAGGAAGTCCGGATAGGGCAGGAACGTCTGCATGGCGCTGCTCTACCCGCGCCCGGCCGCGACATGCGTTCAAGATCGGGGGCTGCGTCGGCCGCGAGCGGCTGACTACGATCCGGGCATGGCCGAGCCCCTGCGCGACCGCGCGCGTCGTGCGACCGGGTGGCGGTTCCGGCCGAACGGCGACGAGCGGCCCCACTACGTGGTCTGCGGCTCCGACCCGCTCGCCTACTGGGTGGTGCGGGCGCTGCTCGCCACCGATCCGACCGCCGGTCAGGTCCGGGTCACGCTGGTGGTGCCGGAACGCCGCCGCTCCGACGGCCCGGACGGGCGGGACGTGCCGGGGGTCCGCGTGGTGACGGCGGACCGGCTCGACGAGGCCACGTTCCGGCGGGCCGGGCTGGTCGACGCGGACGGGCTGGCCCTGCTGCACCAGGACGACGTGGGCAACATGCACGCCGCCCTCTGCGCCCAGGCGGTCGAGCCCCGGCTGCGCCTGGTGGTGCGGATGTACAACACCAACCTGGCCGACGGGCTGCGTCAGCTCTTCCCCGATTCGGCGGTCATCTCCGACGCCTCGATGGCCGCTCCCGCCTTCGTCGCCGCCGCGCTCGGCGAGTTGGCGCCGACCCACTTCCGGCACGCCGGTCGCACGCTCTACGTGGCCCGTCGTGCCGACGTACGCCCGCAGGACGTGGTCTGCGGCCTGGCCGTCACGACCGACCCGGAGCTGGTCCGGGTGCTGCCCGCCGACGAGGCCGCGGCCGACGTGGTGCTGGCCGAGGCGACCGGCCGGCCGGCGGGCGCCGAGCTGGCCGCCCGTCGGCTGGTGCGGGCCCGGCGGCGCCGCCAGCCGGTGGCGGTGGTGCTCCGGGCGGCCCGCAGCTTCGCCACCCGCAAGATCGGCATAGCGGTGCTGGTGCTGCTGGGGGTGATCGCGGTGCTCGGCTGGTTGAACGCCCGGGCGGCCGGCGTCACCTGGGGCGAGGCGCTCTACCTCACTCTGGTCACCACGCTCAGCGGGCAGGATCCGGACGTCAACAAGCCGGCCGCCGCCCAGGTGATGCAGGTGGTGCTCAACCTGGCCGGGCTGGCGTTGATCCCGCTGATCACCGCCGCCGTGGTCGACGGCATCGTCAACGCCCGGCTGGCCCTGCACTCCGGCCGGATCCAACCCGACCGATCCGGGCACGTGGTGGTGGTCGGGCTGGGCAACATCGGCACCCGGGTGATGGCCCAACTGCACGACTTCGGCGTCGAGGTGGTGGCGATCGACAAGAACCCCGACGCGCGGGGCGCCGCGTTGGCGCACCGGCTGGGGGTGCCGGTGATCGTCGCCGACGCCGGCCTGGAGGAGACGCTCCGCTCCGCCTCGGTCGACACCAGCCAGGCGCTCGTGGTGGTTTCCACCGACGACGGGGCGAACCTGCGCGCCGCGCTCATCGCCCGTTCCCTCGACCCGGACCTGCGGGTGGTGCTGCGGTTGTTCGACGGCGACTTCGCCGAGCGGATCCAGCAGGCGTTCGGGATCGGCATCTCGCGCAGCGTGTCCTACCTGGCCGCGCCGTCGTTCGCGGCGGCTCTGCTGGACCGCGCGGTGATTGCCACCATCCCGGTCGACCGGCACGCGCTGCTGGTCACCGAGGTGCCGGTGGTGGCCGACTCGCCGCTTGACGGTCGTCCGCTCGGCGCGGTCGCCCGTCCGGGCGAGGTGCGCCTGCTCGCGCACACCCGCACCGGGCAGAAGGCCGACTGGTCGGTCGACCCGCGCGTGGTGTTGCGCGCCGGCGACCGGTTGACCGTGGTGGCCCGGCGGGCCGGGCTGACCGCCCTGCTGCGGGAGACCACCCCCGGACCGCCCGCCGCGCCGTTTCCCCGCCAATCCGATGAGTAACCCACCGGCGCCAGTTCCAAGGTAGTGTGGAAGTCATGGGTGCGGTCTATGAAGAGCTTCCGTTCAGCGAATTCCTCCACCATCCGGCCGCCACGGCGGACCGGCTGGAAAAGGTGCGCGCCCTGCGGTTGCGCCGTCGGGGTGCCGGTGACCTGGCATTGACCCGCGCCGACCAGTTGGAACGGGACGCGGTCGTCGTCGATTTCACCGCCCGACTACTGGCCGGCATGGTTCGTACCGGGCCGTTGGCGGCCGTCCGTCGAGTATTGGGCGAGGCCCTGCCCTGGGTCGCCTTCCTGCCCGACGAGGACGTCGACCAGTTGCTAGCTGAGCTGACCACGGTCGCGCAGGGTGCCGCCTCGCTGGAGAATCTGTCGCCCGTCGCGGTCCTGCTGACCCAGTGGCGGCACACTGCCGAGGTGCACGCCGATCCCGTCCTGCTCGAGCACGTCGGCCGGGAGCCCAGCGGAGACTTCGGTCCGGTGCCCGCGCCGGACGCGCAGCCGTGAGCCCGAAACGGGGCGATCGGGCGGCGCCGCCGGCCGTCGGGGGCGAGTACGAACTGCGCTTCGCCGACTCGGCCGCTGCAGAGGGCTGGGAGCATCTGGTCCGGCAGGTGCCGACGAACCTGCGCCGGGCGTTCGAAGCGCTGCGAGCGGACCCGCGATCGATGGCGAACCCCGACCGTCATCACCGACTCAAGGGCTTGTTGGCGACCAGCCACTGGAAGGGTCAAGCCCTGGAACGCTGGCAGTACGAGGTGACCGGCGGCGGCCGGATCTGGTATCTGATCGACGACGAGCGCCGCACGTTGTGGCTCACCTATGCGGGCACCGGCCATCCACGCGCGACCGAGTGAGCAGGGTCAGGTCGCGCGGGCGGTGTGGCGGACGGCGTACCAGGCGGTGCCGAGGGCGAGCACGCCGCAGCCGGCGAGCACGCTTGGCAGCGGCAGGCTGACCGCGAGTACCAGGCAACCGACCAGCCCCGACGCGGCGAGCAGCGACGGGCCGAGCGTCAACGCCGAGGCGTTGGTGATCGCGTAGTAGACGAGCACGGTGAAACTGGAGAAGCCGATCGCGCCCCGGACGTCGGCCAGCGCCACCACCACGATCACCACGGCGGCCACGGCCAGCTCGGCGCGGTGCGGCACCCGGTGGCGCGGGTGCACGGCGGCCAGCGCGCCCGGCAGGTCCCGGTGTCGGGCCATCGCCAGCGTGGTGCGCCCGACGCCGGCGAGCAGGGAGAGCAGCACCCCGGTCACCGCGACGGCGGCCCCGGCCCGCACCAGTAAGGCCAGTCCGGGCCGGCCGGCCGCGGTCACCACGTCGACGAGCGGGGCCGTCGAGGCGGCGAGCCGGCCGGAGCCGAGCACGCCGAGCGCGACCACGGCAAGCGTCAGGTAGATCGCCAGCACCGCGCCGAGCGCCAGCGGCACCGCGCGTCCGATGGTGCGCTGCGGGTCGCGGACCTCCTCGCCGAGCGTGGCGATCCGCGCGTAGCCGGCGAAGGCGAAGAAGAGCAGGCCGGCGGCGGTGAGTACGCCGTGCGTCCCGACGTCGGCGAGACCGGTGAGCCGGTCGGCCGCGACGTGCGGCGCGCCGGTCACCGCCACCACGACCAGCACGGTGAGCACCACCGCGACGAGCACCCGGGTGGCGGTCGCGGTCTTGCCGATGCCGCGCAGGTTCACCGCGGTCACCGCCACCACCACGAGGACCGCGACGAGCCGCGCCCGCCCCGGCCACAGGTAGGCCCCGATGGTCAGCGCCATCGCCGCGCAGCTCGCCGTCTTGCCGACCACGAACCCCCACCCGGCGACGAAACCGGCGAACGGGTGCAGCCGTTCCCGGCCGTAGACGTAGGTGCCGCCGGACTCCGGGTAGCGGGCGGCGAGCCGCGCCGAGCTGGTGGCGTTGCAGAACGCGATGAAGCCGGCCAGCGCGAGCGCAACCAGCAGGCCGGCGCCGCCGGCCGCCGCCGCGGCCGGGGCGAAGACCACGAAGACGCCCGCGCCGAGCATCGAGCCCAGACCGATGACGACCGCATCGGGTACGCCGAGTCGCCGCGCCAGCCGTTCCACAGAGGCAGCCTAGGGGCTCGGGGTGAACGGCCGGTGCCGCCCTGCGGCCGGCGGGGCGGCGCCCGGCCGGTCGGCCGCTGTTCAGTCCGGGACGGACCGGACCACCGGCCGCGCCCACTCGCCGAGCCGCCGGGGCAGCGGCAGGTCGTCCCAGGGCACCCGGCGCAGCAGCCGGTCCAGCAGCAGGCCGAGCAGCAACCCGGCGATCGAGTCGGTGAGCCAGTGCCAGCCAAGGTAGACGGTGGTGCAGAAGACGATCGCCGGGGGCGCCACCCGGATCACGGTGACCAGCCGGGGCGGGACGACCCGGCCGACCGTACGCAGCAGCGGGGCCAGCAGCAGGGCGAGCACGCCGTACCAGACGATCGCGTTGGCCACGTGCCCGGACGGGTACGACTGCGCGAAGCGCACCGGCAGTTCGTGCTGGAACAGCGGCAGCGTCTGCTCGGGTGGCAGGAACGGCTCCTTCACGCTGGCGCTCGGCGCCGGTCGGGCGGTCCACACCTTCAGCGGACCGATCGTGAAGAACGTCAGCACGAACGCGGCCACCGGCGGCAGGACCGCCCGCACCGAGCGCAGCCGCAGCGCCAGCAGCACGCCCAGCCCGGCCGCCAGCAGCGTCAGCGGGGTGCCCTGGCCGAGCAGGTTGAACGCCATCGCGACCCAGCGGGCGGCGGTCGGCCGGTGCGCGGCGGACCAGTCGGCGACGGCCGCGTCGAGCCCGAACAGGTGCCCTGCGGCAAGTGTCACGGTCAGCGCCACGAGTGCGGCGAGCAGCAGCCCGTCGCACCACCACCCGGCCGGCCGGACGGGCCGCAGCCGCAGGTCGCGGCGTACCCCTGAGGTCTGACGCACGCGCACACGCTACCGGCCGCCGACGGCGGCCGGGGCGGCGGCGGTTGTGTGCCGAGCCACGAAGGGAGGCGTTCTGCGGCGGTCACCGGTCACACTGGTGGCCGTGCGGATCACTTCGGCCCTCGTCGACCCGGCGCTGCTCGACCTTCCCTGGTCGACTCCGCTGGCCGAGTGGCCTGCCGAGCACCTGGTGGCGCTACCCCAGGGCATCTCCCGGCACATCGTCCGGTTCGTCCGGCTCGGCGGCTTCGTCTACGCGGTGAAGGAGACCGGGGAGCGGGTCGCCGAGCGCGAGTACGACCTGCTGCGGGCGCTGGAGCGGATCGACTTCCCGTCGGTCGAGGCGATCGCGATCGTGGCCGACCGGCAGACCGACGACGGCGAGCCGCTGGACCCGGTGCTGATCACCCGCCACCTTCAGTTCTCCCTGCCCTACCGCGCGCTGTTCTCCAACACGCTGCGCCCGGAGACGATGAACCGGCTGCTGGACGCGCTGGCCGCACTGATCGTCCGGATGCACCTGACCGGTTTCTTCTGGGGCGACTGCTCGCTGTCGAACACGCTGTTCCGGCGGGACGCGGGCGCGTTCGCCGCCTACCTGGTGGACGCCGAGACCGGGGCGTTGCACCCGTCGCTCTCCAACGGCCAGCGCGGCGAGGACCTGGAGATCGCCCGGGTGAACATCTTCGGCGAGGCGCTCGACCTCCAGGCCGCCGGCCTGCTGCACGAGTCGATCGACCCGGAGGTGGTCTGCGAGGAGGTGGTGCGCCGCTACGAGCAGCTCTGGCACGAGATCACCTACGAGCAGCAGGTCGAGCGCGCTGCCCGGCACGACATCGAGACCCGCATCCGCCGCCTCAACGAGCTGGGCTTCGACGTGGCCGAGGTGGCGCTGTCGACCGTCGACAACGGGCGTTACCTGGTGCGGCCCAAGGTGGTCGACGCCGGCTACCACACCCGGCGGCTGCTGCGGCTGACCGGTCTGGACGCCGAGGAGAACCAGGCCCGCAAGCTCCTCAACGACCTGGACGCCTACCGGGTGGAGAGCGACCTGACCGACGAGCAGCAGGCGGCGCACCGCTGGCTCACCGAGGTGTTCGAGCCGGTGGTCCGGGCGGTGCCGGCGCACCTGCGCCGCAAGCTGGAGCCGCAGGAGCTGTTCGCCCAGATCATCGAGCACAAGTGGCTGCTCTCCGAGCAGGCCGGCCGGGACGTGGGGATGCGCCGGGCGGTGCACTCCTATCTGGCGGACGTCCTGGTGCACCGCCCGGACGAGCAGGCCGTGCTCGGCGTCGACGTCCCCGCCGCCGGCTGACCCGCCCGGCTCACTCCACCCACTCGCCGGCGCGCATCACCCGGACCACGTTCAGGTCGTCGTCGAGCACCACCAGATCGGCGCGCAGGCCGGTCTGGAGCGCGCCCACCCGGTCGCCGAGGCCGAGCGCGCGGGCCGGGGTGGTGGCGGCCATCCGGGCGGCGTCGGGCAGCGCGACGCCCGCGCCGACCGCGTGTCGCAGCGCGGCGTCCATGGTGAGCGTGCTGCCGGCGATCGCCCCGCCGCGGCTGAGCCGGGCCTCGCCACCGGCCACGGTGACCGCCTGGCCGCCCAGCTCGTACTCGCCGTCGGGCATGCCGGCGGCGGCCATCGCGTCGGTGACCAGGGCGGCCCGGTCCGGCCCGGCGACCGAGGTGGCGAAACCGAGCATGCCGTCGTGCAGGTGCACACCGTCGGCGACCAGCTCGCACACCACGTTCGGGGCCTCTAGCAGCGCCACCACCGGACCGGGCTCGCGGTGGTGCAGCGGGCGCATCCCGTTGAACAGGTGGGTGCCGACGCTCGCCCCGGCGGCCACCGCCGCGCGGGTCTGCTCCCAGGTGGCGTCGGTGTGCCCGACGGCCGCCACCACACCGTTCGCCACCAGCAGCTCGATCGCGGCGGTGGCGCCCGCCCGCTCGGGGGCGAGCGTGACCATCCGGACCGCGCCGCCGCCCAGCTCGATCAGCTCGGTCAGCTCGTCGGTGGACGGGTCGCGCAGGAACTCCGGATTCTGCGCGCCGCAGCGGTCGGCGGACAGGTAGGGGCCCTCGAAGTGCAGGCCGGCGAGCACGCCCGACTCGACGAGTGGCCGGAACGCGGCGGTGGCGTCCCGCATCAGCGCGAACGGGGCGCTGACCAGGCTGGCCAGCAGCGTGGTGGTGCCGTGGCCGAGGTGGAACGCGGCGGCCTGCCGGGCGGAGGACGGGTCGCCGGTGGTGAACGTGTGCCCGCCACCGCCGTGGGTGTGCATGTCCACGAAGCCGGGCAGGATCCAGTGTCCGTCGCGCACCGACGGGTAGTCGGCGACCGCGCTGATCCGGCCGTCCCGGATCTCCACGCAGCCCTGCCGGATGACGCCGGTCGGGGTCACCACCTTGCCGGTCACGCGCCGGGTCATCAGCTCTCCTTCGCCAGGGTGTCCAGGGCCAGTAAAGCGGCGCCGAGGCAACCGGCCTCGTCGCCGAGGGCGGCCACGACCAGGCGCGGCTCGCGGTGGAACGTCAGCCGCTCGCGCAGCGCGTCGCGCAGCGGATCGAACAGTCGGGGACCGGCCTGGGCCAGCCCGCCGCCGATCACCACGGTAGCCACGTCGTACAGCGCCTGCCCGGTGGCGAGCCCGTCGGCGAGCGCCTCGACCGCCTCCCGCCAGATCTCACCGGCGAGCTGCTCGCCGCCGGCCGCCCGGTCGGCCACCTCGGCGGCGGTCGCCGGCGTCCCGGCCAGCTCCGTGTAGCGGCGGCCGATCGCCGAGGCCGAGGCCACCGCCTCCAGGCACCCGGCCCGGCCGCAGCCGCAGCGCGGGCCGCCGGGGCGTACCAGAATGTGTCCGATCTCCCCGGCGGCGCCGTGCGCGCCGCCGGCGGCCGACCCGTCGACCACGTGCGCGGCGGCGATGCCGGTGCCGATCGCGACGAAGAGCACGTGGCCGGCGTCCCGGCCGGCGCCGAGCCGGGCCTCGGCCAGGCCACCCACCCGCACGTCGTGACCGAGCGCCGCGGGCAGGCGCAGGCGCGCCCCCGCCAGGTCCCGCAGCGGTACGTCCCGGAAGCCCACGTTCGCCGACCAGACCGCCACCCCGCGGGCCTCGTCGACCACCCCGGGCACGGCGATGCCGCAGGCCACCGGCGTGAAACCGCCGGCGCGGGCGGTGGTGGCCAGGCCCTCGGCCACGTCGAGGACCGTCCCGACCACGGCGTCCGGCCCGCGCTGGGCGTCGGTGGCGTGCCGTTCGGTGTGCACGGTCGTGCCGTCCGGCCGGACCAGGGCGCACTTCATCCCGGTGCCGCCCACGTCCAGCGCGACGACGACCTCGTCGCCCGACCTCACGCCAGGACCACGGACCGGGTCAGGTGGCGGGGCGCGTCGGGGTCGAGGCCGCGGCTGGTGGCCAGCGCGACCGCGAAGCGCTGGGCGAGGATCAGGTCGGCCATCGGGTCGACCGGGGTACGGCCGGCCGCCCAGCTCGTCAGCACGGTGCGGCAGCCGTGCGTGCGGCTGTGCACGAACGCCGCGCCGGTGGCCGCCACGTCCTCGGCGAGCCCGTCCGGGATCCCGCCCAACGCCCAGACCAGCCGGCCCGGCGCGGCGATCGAGATGGGACCGTGCCGGTAGTCCATGGCCGGGTACGCCTCGGCCCAGAACGTGGCCGCCTCGCGGCACTTCAACGCGGCCTCCTGGGCCAGCCCGACGGTCCAGCCGCGACCGAGGAACGTGACCTGCTCGATGCGGGCCGGGTCGATCGGCAGCGGGGCCCGGACGGCCACCTCGGCGTCGGCGGCCAGCCGGCCGAGGTCCTCGCCGAGGTGGGCGCGGAGCAGGGCCAGCGCGGTGGTGGCGAAGCGGGTCTGCACGACGGAGCGCTCGTCGGCGAAAGGCAGCGCGACCGTGGCGTCGGCCAGGGCGACGGCGGGCGAGGCCGGGTCGCCCACCAGGACCGTGGTGGGGATCTGCCCGCGCAGCGCGGCGAGCAGGTCGAGCACCTCGGTGGTGGTGCCGGAGCGGGTGATCGCGATGAGCCGGTCGTAGCGGCGGCCGGTGGGGAACTCGCTGGCCTGGAAGGCGTCGGTCTCGCCCTGGCCGGCGGTCTCGCGCAGTCCGGCGTACGCCTCCGCCATGAACCACGACGTGCCGCAACCGACCACGGCGACCCGCTCACCGGGGCGCGGCAGGCGCTCGGCGACCGTCGGCGCGAGCCGGGCCGCCTCCCGCCAGCAGTCGGGTTGGCTCGCGATCTCCGCGTGCACGTACGCCATCACCACTCCTCGCCACGGGAGACCTTGCGCAATACGGCGCGATCCGGCCTTCTTTCGCGCGTCATTCTGCGCGAAGTGAGGTGGGCGTCGCAACCGTCTCCCCGTTCGCGCAGCACGGGGTTTTGCGCAGACCCAGTTTCGCGCACTACTGTGCACGCAACCGATCACCGTACGTGCACAGTCAGGGGAGGCCCCCGCGGTGGACCGCTACGCGCGTTGGAACGCGCTGCTCGAGATGCTGACCGACAGCGGCCGGGTCAGCGTCGAGGAGGCGGCCGAGCGGCTCGAGGTCTCCCAGGCGACCATCCGGCGGGACTTCGACCAGCTCGCCCAGCAACAGATGATCACGCGGACCCGGGGCGGCGCGGTCGCCAACGGCGTCTCCTACGATCTGCCGCTGCGTTACAAGACCGCCAAGCACTCGGCGGAGAAGCAGCGGATCGGCGCCGCCGCCGCCGCGCTCGTGTCCCCGGGCACGGTGGTCGGCCTGAACGGCGGCACCACGAGCACCGAGGTGGCCCGCGCCCTGGCGGTCCGCCCGGACCTCAACACCAGCGCCGAGGGCGCCCAGCTCACCGTGGTCACCAACGCGCTGAACATCGCCAACGAGCTGCTGGTGCGCTCGCGGATGAAGGTGGTGGTGGCCGGCGGCGTGGTCCGGCCGAAGTCGTTCGAGCTGGTCGGGCCGTTGGGTGGGGCGTTGCTGCGTGAGGTCACGCTGGATGTCGCGCTGCTCGGCGTGGACGCGATCGACCCGCAGCTCGGCGCCGCCGCGCACCACGAGGGCGAGGCGGCCATGAACAGCCTCATGGTGGCCCGGGCCAAGCGGGTCGTGGTCATCGCCGACTCGTCCAAGCTGGGTGGGCACGCATTCGCCCGGATCTGCTCGGTGGACCGGGTGGAGACGCTCGTGACCGACTCCGGAGCGTCACCGAGCCTGGTGCAGGCGTTCCGCGAGGCCGGCCTGCACGTCGTCTGCGCCTGAGGTGTAAGGAGGGGGCCCCGCTTAACGCCTCCGGTATAGGCGGGGCCCCCGCTTAACACGCCGACGTTGCATACCGGGTATTGCCTTCGCGTGCATACCGCGTATGGTGTCGCTGTCGCCTAACTTATCGGGGGAGGTCAGCTGTGTCGGCTGTCCTGGAGATCGAGGGTCTCCGTAAGACGTACCGGAGCCGGAAACGCGGGGTCCGCCACGCGCTCGACGGCTTCGACATGCGGGTCGAGGCCGGCCAGGTGCACGGCTTCCTCGGCCCGAACGGTTCGGGCAAGACCACCACGCTGCGTACGCTGCTCGGGCTGATCCGGCCCAACGGCGGCCGGATGGCCATCCTCGGCCAGGAGCTGCCGCGGGCGCTGCCGGCGGTCGCCGGGCAGGTCGGCGCCATCGTGGAGAGCCCGCAGTTCTTCCCGCACTTCTCCGCGCGGGACACGCTCGGCCTGCTCGCCCAGGCCGGCGAGCTGCCGAAGCAGCGGGTCGACGAGGTGCTGGAACTGGTCGGGCTGCGCGACCGGGCCGGGGAGCGGGTGAAGACCTACTCGCTCGGCATGAAGCAGCGGCTCGCCGTCGCCTCCGCGCTGCTCAAGGAGCCCAAGCTGCTGATCCTGGACGAGCCGGCCAACGGCCTCGACCCGGGCGGCATCCGGGAGATGCGCCGGCTGATGCGCGACCTGGCCGCATCCGGCATGACCGTGGTGCTCTCCAGCCACATCCTGGGCGAGATCCAGCTCATCTGCGACTCGGTCACCATCATCTCGCTCGGCCGGCGGGTCGCGTTCGGGCCGGTCGAGCAGGTGCTCGCGGCGCACTCCCAGGGCTCCGTGCGGGTACGCCTGGAGGCGGTCACCGACCTGCCCCAGGCCGTGGAGACGCTCACCCGCTCCGGGATCCGCGTCGCCAGCGAGCCCGACCACCTGATGCTGTCCGGCGTGGACAAGCCGGCGGTGGTCAGCCGGCTCCTCGCCGAGCAGGGCCTCTATGTCAGCGAGCTCACCCCGGTCGCGGTCGACCTGGAGAGCGTCTTCCTCGAACTGACCGCCACCGCGCCGGTCCCCGGCCAGCACCGTCAGGTCGATCAGTCCGCCAAGGTCGACCAGACCGGCACCGCAGGAGGTTGGGGCGCATGAGCCTGTTCGTCACCGAGCTGCGCCGGCTCGCCAAGCGCCGGCTCACCCGGCTGCTGCTCGTCCTGCTGGTGCTCGGGCTCGCCACCGTGGCCACCGCGTTCAGCTTCTCCAGCCACAAGCTCTCGCCGCAGACGGTGGCCGCCGCGCAGGCCGAGTCCGACCGCCAGTACCGGCAGTCGCTCCAGGACTGGCAGCGCACCGTGACCGAGTGCGAGGCCGCCCAGGCCCGCGGCGAGCAGACCGAGGACCGGTACGGCCCGAACTGCGGCAAGGACTACCAGCCGCAGCCGGAGATGTTCGACCCGAAGTGGAACCTGCCCTACCAGTTCGACTTCCGGGCCGAGTTCCCCACGTTCATCGCCGTCTTCGCCGGTGCGGTGGCGCTCTTCGCGTTCATCGTCGGCGCCTCCTTCGTGGGCGCCGAGTGGAACACCGGCGGAATGATGAACCTGCTGCTGTGGCGACCGAAACGGCTCGCCGTGCTCGGCACCAAGCTGGCCGCGCTGCTCACCACCGTGTTCGGGCTGAGCGTCGTGCTCGGCGCGTTGTGGACGGCGGCGTTCTGGCTGATCGGCACGTCCCGCGGCACCACCGCGAAGATGACCGCCGGGGTGTGGCGCTCGATCGGGCTGGACGGCCTGCGGGCGGTGACGTTGGTGCTCGTCGTCGCCGCGGTCGCCTTCGCGCTCGCCTCGCTGGGCCGGCACACCGCGATGGCGCTCGGGGCGGCGGTGGCGCTCTTCGCGGTCAGCGAGATCGGCATCCGGATCGCGGTCGGCGTGTTGTCGGTGCCGTTCGGCGACCGCTACGTGCTCTCCACGTACGCCCAGTCGTGGTTCTTGAAGCAGGCTGAGCTGTTCGACTACGACACCTGTCAGTTCGCCAAGGGCGCCTGCGAGCCGGCCCGGTACGTGGTGACCTGGCAGCAGTCGGCGGTGGTGTTCGGCGTCGGCGCCGCGGCGGCCCTGGTCGGCGCGTTCTGGACGATGCGCCGGCGGGACATCTCCTGACCCGCTGTCCGCGCCGCCGTCATCAGGCGACGGCGGCGCGGACCGTGCGGGGCGATGCGGCCGAGGGCGGCCCTGGTTACGCTGGGGTTCCCCTCGGCCGGCGCGTCTCCCGCGCCGGTCATTCTTCGTCGGAGAGGAGCGCCATGTCCGCCGACGCCCCGGACCGGACCGCCCGGGAGCGGCCCGACCCGTCCGGACCGACTGCGGGTACGCGCCGGAGGGCCGTCCCCCCGCCGCGTACCCCGTCCGAGCCTGCCGGTGGGACCCCGGTCGAGCCCGACGATGAGACCCCGGTCGAGGCCGGCGATGAGACCCGGGTCGAGGATGCCGGTGGCATGCCGCCCGGAGCCGGTGGGGTGGACGCCGCCGGCGACGACGCGGCCGGACCCGCTGAGGCGGACGCCGCCGGCGGGCTGACCGAGCGGGAGCGGCGGATCCTCACCTTCGAGTCCCGGTGGTGGAAACACGCCGGTGCCAAGGAGCAGGCCATCCGGGACACGTTCGGCCTGTCCGCGACCCGCTACTACCAACTGCTCAACGCGCTGCTGGACCACCCGGCCGCGCTGGCCGCCGAGCCGCTGCTGATCGGCCGGCTGCGTCGGCTGCGCTCGTCGCGGGCCCGTAACCGGCGGCGTTGACGGGTCTCACTTCTCGTAGGTGCGCAGCCCGTTGCCGATGGCGAAGAAGGTCGGCGCCCACTCGCCGATGAAGATGCCCCAACGGTCCGCCCGTGCCATGCCGGCACGCTCCAGGCTCTTGGAGAGAAACCAACTGGTGAACGAGAGCCCGATGCTGACGAAACCGGCGAGGTAGGCGTGCTCCGCGCGGATTCCCGACTCGTGCAACCGCTCCAACATGTCGACCCCCCTGTCGTGGTCCGTCCAACCCGAAGCTACCGACTGACCCGTGCCGGTGACGCAGAGTTGTCAGAATGCGTCGGGGTTCCTTCCGACGTGAGCGCCCTCACCCGGGAACGGACCGGTCGGATGACAACGCAGCGTGAGCCGGAACGCCCCGGGGGTACGACCGGTCGCCCCGCTCCGCCGTACCGGCAATGAGTGCTCAAAGGGGTGGACGCGCGCCGGAGAGGCCGGCAGACTCCGGCTCGTGACGGGTGCGGTACGGCTGGAGCCGGTGGACGAGCGGAACATGGAGCCGTTGCTCTCCGTAGCGGCGGCCGAGGCGGAACCGGAGGATGTCATGCCTCCGGTGGACGCCCCGGCCGGCTGGTCGCTGGCCCGCCGGGACGCCTTCCGCGACTTCCACCGGGCCAGCTTCGGCGGCCTGGACGGTCCGACGCGCACCCTGATGTTCGCGATCGTGTCCGGTGGTGAGGTGGTCGGCATGGTGCGGATGACCCGCCGGGACGAGCCGGGGACGGTGGAGACCGGGATGTGGCTCGGCCGGTCGGCGCGAGGCCGGGGCCTGGGCGCCGCCGCGCTGCGGGAGTTGCTGCACGCCGCCGCGGCGGCCGGTATGCACACGGTCGTGGCCGACACGACGCCGGACAACGCCGGGGCGATCTCCGTACTTCGTCGATGCGGCGCCGAACTGCGTGAAGAGGGCGGGAAGACGCACGCCCGAATGTGTCTGGACTCCGCCCTGCCGACCCGCTGACGATCCCCGTCATTCGTGCCGGGAGGAGCGGGACGCGCGTGGGGGTGGCGACGGCTCTCGTCAGTGGGGGTCGAGGTTCTCCAGCAGCGACGGGTCGCGCCGGATCATCTCGGCGAGCCGGGCGGCCGGGTCGGTCCCGACCGGGTCGTGGCCGGGGTCGACCACCGTCTTCACCGACATCGGCCAGGCCGGCGGCGGCTTCGGCGCGGGCACCGGACCCACCGTGACCGTCGGTCCGGCCCAGGAGACCCGTAGCGGGTACGCCTGGTTGCCCCGCTCCACCCGGACCGTCACGGCGAGCCCCGGGTGATCGGCGACGACCCGCCGGAGCGCCTCGGCGACCTCCTCGACCGGATCCCGCCGGGGCGGCGGTGGCGTCTCCCCGCCGCGCAGCCGGTACGCGCCGTGCCCGGCCCGAGGGTCGACCGGCCCGACCGGGTCCGGGCCGGCGACGCCGGGCCCGATGAGGTCCGGCCCGCTGACGTCCGGGCCGGCGAGGTCCGGCCCGCCGACGTGGGACCCGGAGAGGTCGGACCCGGTGAGGGTCAGGCCGCGGTCGGCCCCCTCGTCCGGCTCGCCGGGCAGCGGGGCCCGGCGGCGCTGCGCCTCCTCGCGCCGGGCCAGCCGGGCCAGTGTCTCGTCCAGATCACCTCTCATCGCGTCCACCCCTTCGATGACCACGGACCGAACCGACGGATGGTTCAGCGTTCCCGGGACCGGGTCGCCCGGTCAAGCGCCCGGTCCAGGACGACAAGCAGGGCGTCCCGTACGGAGAGCCGGTCCCGGGCGTCGAACTGCACAAGCGGCACGTGCTCGGCGATCGCCAGCGCCCAGCGGATGGACGGCAGGTCCAGGGCCAACCGCCCGTCGAAGGCGTTGACGCCCACGGCGAACGGCAGCCCGGCCCGTTCGAAGAAGTCGATCGCCGGATAGCAGTCGTCGAGCCGGGCGCTGTCCACCACCACAAGCGCGCCGAGCGCACCCCGGGCCAGGTCGTCCCACATGAAACCGAACCGGGCCTGACCGGGCGTGCCGAAGAGGTAGAGCTTCAGGCTGCGGTCGATGGTCACGGAGCCGAAGTCCATGGCGACCGTGGTGGTGGTCTTGCCGGCCACCCCGCCCGGATCGTCGACACCGATGCCGGCGGTGGTCATCTCCGCCTCGGTGGTCAGCGGAGCGATCTCGGAGATCGCGCCGACCGTGGTGGTCTTGCCGACCCCGAAGCCACCGGCGATGAGGATCTTCACCGGGATCGGCGGGCGGGGCGAGGGTACCCGGCTGACGATCGGGGCCGGTTCCCCGGGTGGTCCCGGCGGCCGGTAGGGCAGTGGTGGTCCGGCCGGTGGGGGCGGTGTGGCCCGGCCGATCAGCGGGGCGGGATTGCCGTAGCGGGCGGGGGCGCTGTTCGCGGCGGGCCCGCCCTGGGCGGACGCCCGCCAGTCAGGAGATCGCACGAAGTCCATCAATCACTCGCAGGATGAGGTCGGGATCGAGGGCGTCGTCGCCGTCCGCGACGTGCACGTCGAGGTGGCCGGCGGCGCGCAGGTCACCGACCAGCACCCGGGTCACCCCGAACTGCATCCGGGTCCGGGCGGAGATCTCGGCCACCGACACCGGCTCGACGCAGATCGCGACGATCGTGGCCAGTTCCGGGGCCAGCCGGGCGGTCACCGCCCACGACATGCTGCCGGGTCGGGCGGTCACCTGGGTCTCCAGGCTGATCGCCGGGTCACCGTCCACCCGGCCGGCGGTGAGCACGAACGGTCGTAGGCCGGACGGCTCCCCGTCGTCGGCGTCGGTGCTCGACGTCGACCGGGTGGACGCACGCAGGAAGGGGCGGACCCGGACGCCGGGTTCCGGCTCCGGATCCTCGTCGGCGACCCCCGGGATCATTGCTGAACGGCATTCTTCAGCTCGGCGATCAGGCGGGGGCTCAGAGCGCCGCCGGCACGGCCGGCGAAGAGCGTCATCTCGTACGCCACGGTGCCCAGGTTGGCGGTCCGGTCGGCGACCACGCCGAGGACCGAGCCGCTGCTGATCGCGCTGATCAGCAGGTAGCCCTCGGCCATGTCGACGATGACCCGGTTGAGCCCGCCCAGCGCGTACCAACTGGCGGCGCCGCCGGCGAGGCTGGTCATGCCGGAGACCACGGCGGCGAGCCGCTCCGCGTTGGACCGGTCCTTGATCGCGGACATGGCCATCAGGAGTCCGTCCGAGGAGACCGCGATCGCCTCCACCACCCCCGCCGTGCTGGAGGTGAACGAGTCGAGCAGCCAGTTGAAGGTGCGCGCCTCGGGGCTGAGGTCGCCGTTAATGCTCTGTTCGACGTTGTCGTGCAGGAACGGGCTGGTCACCGTGATGGATCCTCTTCATAGCGTGGGTGGTGGGGGCTCACTTCGCGAAGAGCACGGGCGACGCCCGCCTCGAACTCGGTGATGAGGTTTCGGACCTCGACGGGGTCGCCGGGGTCGGAGCTGGCCGGGGGCGCGGGCGCCACCGCCGAGACGGACAGGTTCGCCCCGGGTATCCGCCGGCTGAGCCGGGGTCGCTCCGGCGTCGATTCGGCCGGCGTGACGTCGTCCTCGGCCCGGCGTACCCCGTCCTGGAACGCCTCCACCAGGGCGCGGACCGTGGCCGGGTCGTCCGGGATGCCGATCAGCGGCCCGATCGCCGGCCCGGCCGGCGCGGGTGGCGCGGGTGGCGGGCCGGCCGGGAGGTTCGCGCCGGGCACCCGTTTCCGGATCGGTCGGGTCCCGGGCGGCCCGGCCGGACCCGGCACGCTCGACGGCCGCGCGGTGGACGGCCGGACGGTGGACGGCCGTTCGCCCGGCGGGAATCCGGCGGGCGGCGTCGCCTGGTGGGCCGGGCCGGCGGGCGGCGCGACGGCGGGGCCGGTCGTCGGCCCGGCGGCCGGGGGAGCGGCCGGTGTCGGGCCGACGACCGGTGTCGGCGGAGTGGTGCTCGCGGGGAGCGCGGCCGGGCCGGGGGGCAGTGTGGTGGGTGGCACGGCCGCGGGCGGCCAGGCGGGCGGCGGGCCGCCGGCGGGGAGGCGGAGGTCCTCCCCCGGCGGTGCGGCGGCGACCGGGCCGGCCCCGTCCAGATCGGCCGGCTCGCCGAAGGCGTTCCACGAGTCGCCGCTGGCGATGCTGCGGGTGGCCCGGCTCAGCAGCTCCGCGTCGAAGCCGACCGGGTCGGCGGGCGTCGGCAGGACGCCGACCGCGCGACCCGTGTGAGCGGGTTCCGGACGCCGCTCGCCGGCCGGGACGGCGGCCCGGGCCACGGTCGCGTCGGCCGGCTCCGGCCGGCGGACCACGAGCGAGGCGGCCGGGATCTCCACGCCGGCGGTGACACCGCCGCCGGGCGTCGCCGCGAGCCGGACGTTCCAGCCGTGCCGGCGGGCCAACCGGCCCACCACGAAGAGCCCCAACACCTCGGTCGGGGCGAGGTCGAGGCGTTCCCGCCGGGTGAGCCGGGCGTTCTCCTCGACGAGCCGTTCCTCGGTGAGGCCGATGCCGTGGTCCACCACGAGCAGCCGGGCACCCACACCGGTCAGCTCGCCGGAGACCACCACCCGGGTGTGCGGGGGTGAGAAGGCGGTCGCGTTCTCCATCAGCTCGGCCAGCGCCAGCACCAGATCGCCGACGATCGCGGGGGCCGCCGAGACACCGGGCGGGACCTGCACGTCGACCCGGGTGTAGTCCTCGATCTCGCCCAGCGCGAGCCGGACCACGTCGGCCAGCGGGACCGGCGCCACGTGACCGTCCGAGCCGGTGGCGCCGGAGAGCACCACCAGGCTGCCCGCGTTGCGGCGCAGCCGGCTGGAGATGTGGTCCAGCCGGTAGAGGTGCTCCAGCCGGCCCGGGTCGGCCTCCTGCCGTTCCAGCCGGTCGATGAGCGCGATCTGGCGGCCGACCAGGTTCTGCGTACGCCGGCCGACGTGGCCGAACATCTGCGCCACGTTGCGCCGGCCGGCCACCTGCCGCTCGACCAGCCGGGCGGCGGTGTGCTGCACCCGGTCGAACGCGCGGGCCAGGTCGCCGATCTCGTCCCGGGCGTCGACGTCCACCGGGTCGAGGCGCACCGGCGGCACCGACTCGGTCTCGTCGTCGGCGACCCGGGTCAGCTCCGCCTCGGCGACCCGGGCGACGCGCTCGGCGGACGTGGTGAGCCGGCTCAGCGGCCGGGACACGGTCCGGGCCACGGTCATGCTCAGCAGCACCACCAGGAGAAGGATCACGGCCGCCGCCCCGGCGACCAGCCAGGCCGTGGTCAGCGCCTTCCGCTCCTCGGTGCCGGTCTCCGCGATCACGTCCGCGATGACCTTCTTCTCCACGAACTGGCCCAGTGTGATCATCGAGCGGACCGAGGGGAAGAGCGTGTCCAGCGGCACCCGGGCGATCGAGAGGACCGGGTCCTGCACGCTGTCCCGGAGGAAGGTCCGGTTGGTCCGGGCGGCCACCGCCGCGTCGTCAAGCAGCGCGAGCTGTAGCTGCTCCGGCGTGATCAGTTTGCGGAACCGCTGGTTGTCCACGTTGAGCGTCGCGACGCAGGCGATGTAGGAGGCGGACACCGTCGGGTCACCGTTCGCGCGGACCAGCACGATCTGGGTGGCGCACGAGCTCAGCGACTCGTCGGTGCGCAGCAGCGCGTCGAGCGCGAGCACCTGCCGCCCGGCCGACGTGTCGGTGTCCACCCGGAACGGCAGCCGGAGCGACTCGATCAGCGCGAGGTCGACCCGGGAGAAGGTGTTCAGGATCTGCGCCGGGATGGCCCGACCGTCGAGCGTCGCGGTGCGGACGTCGGCGAGCTGACGTACCCCCTCGATGGCCTCGCTGACCGGTGCCGGCAGCGGTTCGGCGCGCAGGTCGGCGACCCGGTCGTCGACGGTGGCGGACTTCTGGATCAGCTCGGTACGGGTGACCCGACCGAGCAGCAGCCCGATCGAGAGCAGGCGCTCCTGCTGGAGGTCCTGCACCAGGCTGCCGATCCGGCTGGCGACGCGGACGGTCTCGGCGGTGTCGGCGGCCCGCTGCGCGGCGGCCACCCGGTCGACCACCACCGGCACGGCCAGCCCGACCATGCTGAGCAGCGGGATGATCACCAGCAGGGCGAGCTTGCCCCGGATCCGCAGCCTAGTGAGCAGCATCGAAGGGCCTCCACCGCTCGGCCTCGGGGGCCGCACCGACCCGGACGGGTAGGCGGTCGGCGTCCCGGGCGGGGACCGGCGGGTCCGGGCGGACCGCCGGGGGCGGCGCGGTCTCGACGTGCGGCGGGCGCGTGTCGGCGGGCCGGCGCCGGAGCAGCGTCACGGCCAGCCCCACCAGCAGCGCCGCCGCCACCCCGGCCGCGACCCGGGCCAGCAGCCGGTCCCGGTCGAGTGCGTCCAGCCGCTCCTTCAGCAGGGTGTCGAGCTGGTCGAGGATGACCGTGCGGAGCTGCTTGGCGGCGGCCTGGGCACTGATCCCGGCGGCGCTGAGCTGCTGCGGGTTCGGCGCGGCCCGCCCGCCGCCCGCCGCGGTGAACGCTTCGAGGGACCGCTGGTAGGTGTCCAACGGGGTGAGCACGTTGGCACCCAGGTCGGTGCTCTCCGAGCTGTCCACCGCCGCGCGGAGGTCGGCGACCAGGTCGTTGGCCGGGCCGAACGCGGCCACCCGGAGTTCGGCCAGCTCGATGCCGGTCTGCGTGCGCTGGGCGGCGGGTCGCGTGCCGGCCAGCCGGACCAGGTCGGCGAGCCGGCCGGCGAGCACCGTCGCGGCGGGCAGGTCCCCGCCGATGCTGTCCTGGAGGAAGAACGAGTCCGGCTGCGGGTCGCGGATCAGGCCGGAGCTTTCCCGCACCTTCAGGTAGAGGGCGAGCAGCAGGTCGGTGGCCTCGCCGTAGGCCTGGTACGCGGCCTCCGGGTCGGTGAGCTCGCGGGCCGGCATCCCGTCCAGCTTCGCCCGCAGCCCGGCCCAGCGGTCGTGGCTGCGCAGCTCGTCGCCGACGGCGTCGTCCACGCTCGCCACCTCTTCGATGGCGGCGTTGAGCGCGGCGCGGGAGGCCGGCGCCTGGGCGACGGCCGTGGACTGGACCTCCACCAGCGAGTCGGTGAGCGGCCCGAGGGCACGCAGGTAGCGGACGCCGAGCCGTTCCCGGGTGGCCAGGTCGTGGTCGTCCGCGGTGTTCCCCTCGGCCAGCGCGAAGAGCAGGCCGAGCGGGGCGACCAGCACCAGCGCCAGCAGCAGGGGCAGGACGCGGCCCGGCACGGAGGGCCGGCGACGGACCCGCGGCGCGGGAGCGGTCATGGTGTGTCTCCTCCGGCGACGGCGACGGCGGGGCGATCGGTGCCGCGGGAGGTCGCCGTGAGCAGTCCCGTGCACCGGACCGGAAAATTAGTCGAACCGGGCGTGGCTGGAACCGTGGTCACGGAGTCGGCTTGACGTCAGTTCGTCCTGGGGTGACCGATAGTGAATTATGGCCACACGCAGCGTCGGATCGGGCCGCCGAGACGTGGCATCGACGATGATTTGCAACCGTAGATGTGAATTCACGGGATGCGAATACATCCCGCTGGGATGCTCTGGACCTGCTGCGGACGACGGCCGGTACGCACCGAACGGCGCAGGCGAATGGACGTACGGCGGATCTCAGGGAACGCTCAGTCGACGGCCCGTACCGTGTGCCACATGAGATCACCGCTGCCCGTCGCACGGGCCTGGCGTGCCCTGTCCGGCCACCCGCGCCGGATCGTCGCCGCCGCGGTGGTGGTCGTCCTGGTCGCCGCCGCGCTGGTCTGGGTGGTCCGGCCGCAGGGTCCGGACTTCCGGACCGAGTCGGCCCTGGTGACCGTCCGCTCGGGACCGGACGGGGACGAGCCGGTCGACCTGGACACCACGCTCTACCTGCCCGACGGCGCCTCCGGCGACAACCGGGTGCCGGCGGTCCTGCTGGCGCACGGCTTCGGTGGCACGAAGGAGTCGGTCCGCTCCGACGCGGAGGACCTGGTCGCCCGGGGTTACGCGGTGCTCACCTGGACCGCCCGCGGGTTCGGCCGCAGCGGCGGCCAGATCCACCTGGACAGCCCCGACTACGAGGTGCGGGACGCGCAGCGGCTGCTGGACCGGCTCGCCGCCCGCCCGGAGATCCGCCTCGACGCCGGGGGAGACCCGCGGGTCGGCGTGGTCGGCGGCTCGTACGGCGGCGGCCTGGCCCTGCTGCTGGCCGCGCAGGACCGCCGGGTCGACGCGATCGTCCCGATGATCACCTGGAACGACCTGTCCCGCGCGTTCCTGCCGGAGAGCACCGGCAAGCCGCCGACCGAGGGCGTGTTCAAGAAGGGGTGGGCCGGGATCTTCTTCGGCGGCGGCGGCAACGCCGGCTCCGGCCCGGCCGGACTGTCCGGCGCCACCGCCGCCGCGCCGGAGGGCGCGCCCGCCTCGGCCGGGCCGGCCAGCCCGCAGCCGGGCGCCGGCCCGGGCAGTAGCTCCGGCCGGGCGCCGGGTGGCGCCGCCGACCCGGCCTGCGGGCGGTTCGCCGCCGACGTCTGCGCCGCGTACCTGCGCATCGCCACCACCGGCCGGGCCGACGCCGCCGCGGTCGAGCTGCTGCGCCGCTCGTCGCCGGCCCCGGCGCTGGACCGGATCAAAGCCCCCACCCTGCTGGTGCAGGGCGAAGCGGACACGCTCTTTCCGCTCACCGAGGCGGACGCCAACGCGCGCGGCATCGCCGCCACCGGCACCCCGGTCCGGGTCGCCTGGTTCACCGGCGGCCACGACGGCGGAGCCGGGCCGACCTCCGACTCCGACCGGGTGAGGTTCCTGACCGCGCAGTGGCTCGACCACTACGTCAAGGGCGAGGGCGCGGCGCCCGGCGACACCTTCACGTTCTCCCGGATCGCCGGGTTCGACGCGCTCGACCGGGGTCTGGTGGCCACCGGCTACCGCACCGACGACTACCCGGGCGTGACCGGGCAGGAGCGCCGCGACGTGGCGCTCACCGGCCCGGCCCAGCCGGTCGCCGTACCGCCCAACGGCAACCCGGCGGCGATCTCCACGATCCCGTTCGCCGGCGCGCTCGGCTCGCTGCTCGACGGCGTGGCCGGTGACATCCCCGGCCAGCACGCGCGCTTCGAGTCGGCGCCGCTCGACGACCCGGTCGACGTGGTGGGCGCACCGACCGTGCGGATCCGGGCCGCCTCGGCGACCGGCGAGGCGGTGCTCTTCGTCAAGCTCTACGACGTCGACCCGCAGGGCGCGGCCACCCTGCCGGACGGCCTGGTCGCGCCGGTGCGGCTGACCGGCCTGCCGGCCAGCCTCGACGCCGCGACGCCGGTCACGGTCACGCTGCCGGCGATCGTCCGCCGGGTCGAGGCCGGGCACCGGCTGCGGCTCGTGGTGGCGACATCGGACCAGGCGTACGCCACGCCGGCCGAACCGGCCGTGCACACCGTGGCGCTCGGCGACGGCCCGCTGGTGCTGCCCACCGTGGACGCCGCGCCGATCCCCACCTCGGCCGCGATCTGGCGCTGGGTGCTTGTCGGCCTGCTTGCCGCGATCGCGGTCGGGCTCGTCGTGGTCGTCCTGCTCGCCCGCCGCCGGCACCGCCGCCAGGACCGTTCCGTGCACCCGGAGTACGCGGGCGTGCCGCTCGCCGTGCGCAACCTGCGCAAGGAGTACGCGGACGGCTTCGTCGCCGTCTCCGAGGTGGACTTCGAGGTGCACCCCGGCCAGGTGGTCGGCCTGCTCGGGCCGAACGGCGCCGGCAAGACCACCACGCTGCGGGTGCTGATGGGGCTGACCCAGCCCACCGCCGGGGAGATCTACGTGTTCGGGCACCGGCTGGTGCCCGGTTCGCCGGTGCTCTCCCGGATCGGCGCGCTCGTCGAGGGGCCGGGCTTCCTGCCGCACCTGTCCGGACTGGACAACCTGAAGGCGTACTGGCGGGCGACCGGGCGACCGTGGGCGGACGCGCACTTCGACGAGGCGCTGGAGATCGCCGGCCTGGGTGACTCGGTGCACCGGCGGACGAAGAAGTACAGCCACGGCATGCGGCAGCGGCTCGCCATCGCCCAGGCCATGCTCGGCCTGCCCGAGCTGCTGGTGCTCGACGAGCCGACGGACGGGCTCGACCCGCCGCAGATCGCCGAGATGCGCCGGGTGCTCCAGCGCTACGCCACGGACGGGCGGGCGGTGCTGGTCTCCAGCCACCTGCTGGCCGAGGTGGAGCAGACCTGCACCCACGCGGTGGTGGTGAACAAGGGACGGATCGTGGCCGCCGGCCCGGTCGGGGAGATCGTCGGCGAGTCGCCGAGCGTGCTGTTCGAGGTGAGCGACCCGGACGCCGCGCGTACCGTGCTCGACCGGCTCGACGGTGTGCGGGTGCTGCCCGACGACGACGGCGGGCTGGTGGTCGACACGAACGGCACCGCACGCCGCGAGGTGGTGGCCGAGCTGGTCCGCGCCGGTATCGGGGTGGACCGGGTGGTGCCCCGGCGTCGCCTGGAGGACGCGTTCCTCGCCCTGGTCGGCGAGAACTCTCGGGGAAGCGGTGACCGGTGATGGCGGGTTCCCAGGTGGCGTCGAAAGGCAGTGGCGGGGCGGCGGTCGGTTACCGGCCGTCGGCCACGCTTCCGTTCGGGGCGGAGTTCCGGCGGCAGGCGTCGCGTCGGCGTACCCAGTTGGCGCTCGGGTTCATGGTGCTGCTGCCGCTGGTCATCCTGATCGCGTTCCAGTTCGACTCCGGGAACGACGACGGCGGCGGGCGGGGCGAGTTCGCCAGCCTGGCCGACCTGGCCACCGCGGGCGGGCTCAACTTCACCCTGTTCTCGATCCTGGTGTCGGCGTCGTTCCTGCTGGTCGTGGTGGTGGCGTTGTTCTTCGGTGACACGGTGGCCAGCGAGGCGAGCTGGGGCAGCCTGCGCTACCTGCTGGCCGTGCCGGTGCCCCGGGCCCGGCTGCTCGCGGTGAAGCTGGTGGTCGCGCTCGCGTACTCCGGGTTGGCGTTGCTGCTGCTCGCGGGCACCGCGCTGCTCGCCGGCACGCTGCGGTACGGCTGGGAGCCGCTGAGCAGTCAGGTCTCCGCCGAGTTGGCCCCGGCCGACGGGTTGCTCCGGTTGCTCGGGGTGCTCGGCTATCTGGCGGTGGTGCTGCTGGTGGTGGCCGGGCTGGCGTTCCTGCTGTCGGTGACCACCGATGCCGCGCTCGGCGCGGTCGGCGGCGCGGTGCTGCTCTGGATCCTGTCCAGCATCCTCGACCAGATCACCGCGCTGGGCGGGCTGCGCGACCTGCTGCCGACCCACTACAGCAGCGCCTGGCTGGGATTGTTGTCCACGCCGACGCAGACCGACGACGTGGTGCGGGGCGCGATCTCGGCGATCGCCTACGCGACGCTGTTCTGGGCGCTCGCCTTCTGGCGGTTCACCCGCAAGGACATCACGAGCTGAGGTGTAAGGCGGGGCCCCCTATTAACGCCTCCGGTAGAGGAGGGGGCCCCGTTTAACGTTTCGCGCCCATATCATGGGAGCGTTCCCACAAGATTGTCCCGCCAGCAAGGAATTGATTAACTTCTATTCCTAAGCGCGCCATCCTGGACGTCGCCCCATCTCGCCCAGGAGGTTTCCCATGGTCCCCACGCAGTTGAAGGGCCCCGTGCTCTCCCTGTTCCGCATCGTCGTCGGCCTGCTCTTCATGTTCCACGGCGCGGCGTCGATCTTCGGCATACTCGGCGGCAACCCGGTCACCGGTGAGGCGATCCCATTCGGCACCTGGCCCGGCTGGTGGGCCGCGCTGATCCAACTGGTCTGCGGCGCGCTGGTGCTCGTCGGCCTGGGCACCCGGCCGGCCGCGCTGCTCGCCTCCGGCTCGATGGCGTACGCGTACTTCGTGGTGCACCAGCCGCACGGCCTGCTGCCCATCCGCAACGGCGGCGAGGCAGCCGCGATGTTCTGCTGGTCGTTCCTGCTGATCGCGGTGCTCGGTCCGGGCACCTGGGCGCTCGACGCCCTGCTGGCCCGCCGCCGCACGGCCGCCGAGACCCCGTCGACCTCGCGCGCCTCCGTCCCCGCCTGAGCCGTACACCGCGACCTTGGTACGGGTTCGCCCCTCGGGGGGGGGCGGACCCGTACCAAGATTCAGCCCGAAGTCGACGGCGAGCGCGTGCCCGAGTGAACGGCGCAGCGACATGGCCAGCGCAAGGCGCATAAGCCGCGAAATTTGGTACGACAACTCCAAGATCTCTTGCACCCCGGCATCCGAGACTGCGTCACCGCCATGTGGGAGCAGTGGCGGGCCGCCAGGGTCAACGTGCCGTCAGAGGGGGTTGTCGGGGGTGACGGCCGAGGACGGCGGGCCGCTCGGCTCGGCCGGTTGCGTCGTCGGCTCGGGGTCGCGGCGCTTCCAGGCGCTGACCCCCAGTCGGCCGGTGGTGCCGAGGTCGATCGGACCGTCCAGCGTGACCGGGTGCGCCGGCCGGCCGGTCACCGGGGCGACGTCGAGCTGCCTGCCCTCGGTCGCCACCACCGTCGCGTCGGTGACGGTGTTGCGCCAGAGCAGCGCCGCGCCGGCCCGCCCGCCGGGGCGCAGCACGACCCGGGTGGGTGAGGCGTCGAAGCCGGAGGTGATCCCGGTGGCGCCGGGGACGATCCGGACCGTGATCGGGTCCCCGTCGGCGTCCCGGAGCCGGACCGCCGGATAGCCGCGCAGCTCGTACGGCTGGTTTCCGCAGTTGACCAGCTCCAGGCCCATGGCCCGCAACCCCATCGCGGCGCTCACCCCGGTTTCGGTGATCCGGATGCCCTCCGGGGTGCACGGCGGGGTAGGCGAGACGGCGGGGGCGGTCGGCTGCGGTGGCGGGTCGACCGGCGTCGGTGCCCGGGTGCACGCCGCCAGCAGCGTCAGCGCCGCGAGAAGGCCGGTACCGGCTGCCACACTCCGCATCCGGCGATCATGCCACCCGCGATCATGCCACCCGCGTGGCCCACACCGTGGGACCCCCGGGTGGCAGCTTCGTGAGCAGCGCATAGACTCGGCGGCACAACTACATACCTCATCCAGAGGGGCTGAGGGATACGGCCCGACGACGCCCCGGCAACCACCCGCCACGCTCGACGACGAGCGACCGCGGGCAGGTGCCAATTCCGTCCCCGCCGCACCCGGCGATGCGGGGAAAGATGAGAGGAACTCTCGACATGACGTCGACGCTTCCCGCCGTCTCCGGCATCGACACCACCCGCAGCCCGGCCCGGGCCCTGGTCTGTCGCGCCTGTTCCGCGCGCTACCCGTTGGCCGCGCAGCACGCCTGCTACGAGTGTTTCGGCCCGCTCGAGGTCGACTACGACACCGCCGCCCTGGCCACCGTCACCCGTGCGCAGATCGAGGCCGGCCCGAACAGCATCTGGCGCTACGCCGCCCTGCTGCCGGCCGGCCAGGACCCGGCCACCCGGGTCACCCTCGACCCGGGCCTGACCCCGCTCGTGGCCGCCGGCAACCTCGCCGCCGAGCTGGGTATCACCGGCCCGCTCTGGGTCAAGGACGACAGCGCCAACCCCACCCACTCGTTCAAGGACCGCGTGGTGTCGGTGGCGCTCACCGCCGCCCGCGCGCTCGGCTTCACCCGCTACGCCTGCGCGTCCACCGGCAACCTGGCCAACTCGGTCGCCGCGCACGCGGCCCGGGCCGGCGTGCCGTCGGTGGTCTTCATCCCCAGTGACCTGGAGCAGGGCAAGGTCGTCACCACCGCGGTCTACGGCGGTGACCTGGTCGCGATCGACGGCTCGTACGACGACGTGAACCGGCTCTGCGGCGAGCTGGTGGAGACCGACGAGTTCGAGGACACCGCGTTCGTCAACGTGAACGTCCGGCCGTTCTACGCCGAGGGCTCCAAGACGCTCGGGTACGAGGTGGCCGAGCAACTCGGCTGGCGCATCCCGGCGCAGGTGGTCATCCCGATGGCCAGCGGTGAGCTGCTCACCAAGATCGACAAGGCGTTCGCCGAGCTGGTCGAGATCGGGCTGGTGGAGGCGCCGGCCGGCGGCTGGAGGGTGTTCGGCGCCCAGTCCGCCGGTTGCAACCCGATCGCCGCCGCGCTGCACGACGACCGCGACACCATCGTCCCGGTCAAGCCGACCGGCATCGCCAAGTCGCTGAACATCGGCGACCCGGCCGCCGGGGTGTACGCGCTGGAGGCGGTCCGCCGCACCGGCGGCTGGATGGAGTACGCCGACGACGACGAGATCCGCGCCGGGATCACGCTGCTGGCCCGGACCACGGGCGTGTTCGCCGAGACCGCGGGCGGCGTGACGGTGGCGGTGCTGCGCAAGCTGGTGGAGTCCGGCAAGCTCGACCCGACCGCCGAGACGGTGGTCTTCAACACCGGCGAGGGCCTGAAGACGCTCGACGCCGTGGCTGCCGCCGCCGGGCCGACGCACCGGATCAAGCCCAGCCTCCGCGCCGCCCGTGACGCCGGTCTCCTCTCCTGACCCACCCGGCAAGGCGTTGATCAAGGACTTCCGCGTCAGCGACAACGACCGATCCGGACGCCAACTCCTCGGTCGACGTGCGGCGGTGGGCGATCCCGGCCGGCGGCGGGCTCGCCCGGGTGGGGGATCGGGGGCGACCAGCGGTGACGGGGGATGTGCGAGGAGTTGCGGAAAACCGTCCCCGAGGACTTGACGGCAGGAACCGGACGGCGCAAGATGCTCGGTGCGGGAGGGCATCCGCCGGAGACTTTTCGAAGTTTTGCGACCCAACGCCGGAGGCGTTGTGCGGACACCCCTCCCGACCAACCTCGGCCGGGGCCAGCGGAAAACCGCTGGCCCCGTCGCCGTTTCCGGCCCAGCATCACCGTCATGGGCCTGACCGTCACCCCGTTCGATCCCGCCGACCGACCCACGCTCGACGCGGCGTACCGGATCGCGGAGGCGGCCCGGACCGTCGACGAGCCGGACCTGCCGCCGACCTGCCGGCGGCGGTTCGAGGCGCTGCTGCGGCACCCGATGCCTGGCATCGAGGGGCGGTGGGTCGTCGCCCGCCTCGACGGGGCGCCCGTCGGCTGGCTCCGGCTGCACCTGCACACGCTTGAGAACACCGACAACGCCAGCGTCGAGCTTGTGGTGCACCCGGCCCACCGGCGGCGCGGGATCGGGCGCGCGCTACACGAGCACGGCGTGCGGCTGTTGCGGGAGAGCGGCGGCAAGCGGCTGGTCGGCTCCACCGCCGCCGCGTTGCCCGGCGAGGAGGGCCGGGAGTTCCCCGGCGCCGCGTTCGCCGCCGCCATGGGCGCGAAGGCGGCGAACGTCGACGTCCGCCGCCGGCTCGACGTGACCGCGCTCGGCCGGCACCGGCTGGCCGCGCTGTCGGCCGACGCCCGCACGGCTGCCACCGGCTACCGGACGGTGCACTGGCGCGACCACGTGCCCGACGGCTACGCCTCGGACGTGGCCCACCTGGAGGGCCGGCTGCTGCTCGACGCACCCATGGGCGAGCTGGAGTGGGAGCAGCAGAAGATGGACGCGCAGCGGAAGCGGGCCGTGGAACGGGCGCTCGACGCCCGGGGCGTGCGCCGCTACAACACCGGCGCGGTGCACGAGGCGTCCGGCCGGCTCGTCGGCTGGAGCCAACTCAGCCTCGACGCCAGCAGCACCGAGCACGCCTGGCAGCAGATCACCATCGTCGACCCCGGCCACCGCGGCCACCGGCTCGGCCTGCTCTGCAAGGCCGCCAACCTGGCGTACGCGCTGGGCCACGAGCCGGCGCTGCGGACCGTCGACACCTGGAACGCCGCCGCCAACGCCCACATGATCGCGATCAACGAACAGCTCGGCTTCCGGCTGGCCGCCGGGTCGGTCGACTGGCAGTTGACCATCTGAGTTGTGACACGCCCCTACTGATCTGGTGCCTTTCTGTTGCATGATGGCGGGCATGACGGAGACCCCGCACCCCCTGTACGACAGGCACGCCGAAACCCTCGACCGGGCGCTGACCGCGATCACGGAACGCGGGTACTGGTCCGCCTACCCCGAGTCGCCCAGCCCGCGGGTGTACGGCGAGACCGCCGCCGCCGACGGCAAGGCCGCCTTCGAGGCGTACCTGGGTGGCGATTTCCCGCTCGACCAGGCCGGTGACGGCACCACCGTCGCCACCGAGGCCAGCCCGTTCGGGGTGGCGCTGGACGTGCGCTACCCGCACGCCGGCGCCGACGAGCTGGTGTCCGCCGCCACCGCCGGGCTGCCGGCCTGGCGCGACGCCGGCCCGAAGGCCCGGGCCGGGGTCTGCCTGGAGATCCTCGACCGGCTCCACCGGAACATCTTCGAGCTGGCCAACGCGGTGCAGTTCACCAGCGGCCAGGCGTTCGTGATGGCGTTCCAGGCCGGCGGCGCGCACGCGCTCGACCGCGCCCTGGAGGCGGTCGCCTACGCGTACGCGGAGATGACCCGCCACCCGGGGACGGCCGGCTGGGAGAAGGCCGCCGGCAAGGGCGACCCGCTGCGGATGACCAAGACGTTCCACGTGGTGCCGCGCGGGGTGGCGCTGGTCATCGGCTGCAACACGTTCCCGACCTGGAACTCGTACCCCGGTTTGTTCGCCTCGCTCGTCACCGGCAACCCGGTGCTGGTGAAGCCGCACCCGCGCGCCGTGCTGCCGCTGGCGATCACCGTGCGGTACGCCCGCCAGGTGCTCGCCGAGGCCGGCTTCGACCCGAACCTGGTGCAACTCGCCCCCGAGGCCGCAGGCGAGAAGCTCGCCTCGACGCTGGCCCTGCACCCGGCTGTCAAGATCGTCGACTTCACCGGCTCCACCGAGTACGGCGACTGGCTGGAGGCGAACGCCCGGCAGGCCGCCGTCTACACCGAGAAGGCCGGCCTGAACACGGTGGTGATCGACTCCACCGACGACTTCGCCGGGCTCTGCCGCAACCTCGGCTTCACGCTCACGCTCTACAGCGGTCAGATGTGCACCACCTCGCAGAACCTGCTGATCCCGCGCGACGGCATCGACACCGACCAGGGGCACAAGAGCTTCGACGAGGTGGCCGCCGGCATCGCCGGCGCGGTCGCCAAGCTGACCGCCGACCCGGCCCGGGGCGTCGAGTTGACCGGCGCGATCGTCAACGACGGCGTGTTGGAGCGCCTCGACGAGATCGCCAAGGTGGGCGAGCCGGTGCTGGAGTCCCGCACCGTCGAGCACCCGTCCTTCCCGGGCGCCGTGGTGCGTACGCCGACCGTGGTCAAGCTGGACGCCGGCGACACCGCGACCTACGGGCGGGAGTGGTTCGGGCCGATCTCGTTCGCCATCGCGACCGACTCGACCGAGCACAGCCTGCGCATCCTGCGCGAGACGGTGGGGGAGAAGGGCGCGTTGACCGCGGCCGTCTACTCCACCGACGAGGCGGTGCTGGACGCGGCCGAGGCGGCGGCGGTCGACGCCGGGGTGCACCTGTCCTGCAACCTGACCGGCGGCGTCTTCGTCAACCAGTCGGCGGCGTTCTCCGATTTCCACGGCTCGGGCGCCAACCCGGCGGCCAACTCCGCCCTGACCGACGGCGCATACGTGGCAAACCGCTTCCGCGTGGTCCAGTCCCGCCGCCACGCATGAAAGGAGGGGCCCCTTCTTAACGTATTCGGTAGAGGAGGGGCCCCCTTTTAACACTCCGCCGGGTCAGGCCGGGCGGCGCATCTGGAGTTCGCGCAGGGCGGGGATGCGCGGGTGCCGGACGCGTACGCCGGTGTCGGTGAAGCCCAGCTTCTGGTAGGCCCGGCAGGCGCGGTCGTTGCCGACCACCACCTCCATCATCAGTTCGGGCCGCCCGCACGCCCGGGACCAGGCCGCCACCTCGTCCACGAGCGCGGCGAGCAGCCCGGTGCCCCGCCGGGCCGGGGTCACGTAGACCGCGTAGACGAGCGTCAGGCCCGGCTCGTCCGGCGCGGCCGTGCCGCCGGCGTGGCCGACCAGGCGGCCACCCGGGTCGGCGACGAACTGGGCGGTGTGGTCGCCCCGGGAGACGGCCGCGACCCGGGCCGCGAAGTCCGCGTGCGGCCGGGCGGCGGCCTCGGCGACGGTCTCCAGGAAGGCCAGCGGGGCGTCGGCAAGCATCTCCAGCCGGAGCGCCCGCATCCGGGCGGCGTCCTCCGGGCGGATCCGGCGGACCGTGGTCGGTGCGGGCGCGCTGGTCATGCCGCATACATACCGGACCGGTCCGGTGACGGCGCCGCCGGGTGCCCGGCGCGGTCCGGAATACGCCCGATTTGTGGTCGTGCGCGGTCGTCACGCCTCGTGTAGCGTGCGATTTCGGTCACCGATTCAGCGGCCGTCGCCGATCGCCGAAACGGTGCGCCGCCGGTTCCGGTCCGCCGGTCTCCGGGTCTTGGGACGCCGCGCAGAGTGAGGAAGTGCACCGTGGCACAGGGCACCGTGAAGTGGTTCAACGCCGAAAAGGGCTACGGCTTCATCGCCGTCGACGGCGGGCAGGACGTCTTCGTCCACTTCTCCGCGATCGAGATGGACGGCTACAAGGCGCTTGAGGACGGCCAGCGGGTCGAGTTCGAGATCGCCCAGGGCCAGAAGGGTCCGCAGGCCGAGCGCGTCCACGTCATCTGATCATCGGCGGTCGCCCTCGCGCGGCCGAACCATCCCCCGACCGGGGCTGCGGTGCGGCCCCGCACCGTGGAAGATCATGAGCCGTTCCAGCCGTCGTCGCTGAGGAGGGCCCATGTCCGAGCTGCCCCCGTCGGGTGCCGAACCGGTGCCCCCGGTCGACCCGACCCGGCCCCCGTCGCCGCCCGCCGACCCGTGGGCCGGCCCGGCCCCCACCGACCCCTGGGCCGGTCCGGCCCCCACCGACCGGCCCGGCTCGTACCCGGCCGATCCACCCCAGCCCGGGTACGGCCCGCCCCCGGGCTCCGCGCCGCAAGGCACCCCGGCCGGGTGGCCCGCGCCGCAAGGCGGCCCGCCCTCGGGCTCCGGGCCGCAGGGCACCCCGCCCGGGTGGCCCGCGCCGCAAGGCACCCCGCCCTCGGGCTTCGCGCCGGACGGCACCCCGCCCGGGTGGCCCGCGCCGCAGGGCGCTTCACCGGGCTGGTCCGCGCCGCCCGGGTGGCACTGGCCGGCGACCGGCGCGCCCGGGTCGGCGTACCCCGGCCATCCGATGCCCGGGGCGGCGTACCCCGCGTTGCCGATGCCCGGCGGTCATCCCGGCTGGTATCCGGGTCTCGACCCGCAGGACCCGCTTGTCACCCCGCCGCACGCGGGCGTGGGGGGTTGGTTCGCGCGGTGTGCCGGCGCGGTCCGGCGGGGCTGGCGGCACCTGGTGCCGATCATGTTGCTCACCCAGGCCGTACCGGCTGCGGTGATCTCCGTCGTCTCGCTGTTCCTCGTCCCCACCGACGAGATGGCGACCGGGCCGGACGGCGCGCCGGTGCTGCCGGACGGCTACCTGGAGCAGACGCTCGCGTTCTACGGCGTGGTGCTGCTGGCCGCCCTGGTCTTCGGCCCGCTCCAGGCCGTCGGCTGGGCCGCCGGCACGTGGGTGGTCGCCCGGCAGGCGGCCGGCGCGCCGGCGGGTCTGGGCGACGCGCTCCGGTACGGGGTGCGCCGCGCGCTCGGTCTCTGGGGCTGGACGATCGTCGCCTCGTTGCTGATCACGTTCGGCCTCTGCTTCTGCCTGCTGCCGGGCGTCTACGCCGGGTTCGCGGTCGCGCTGTTCGGGCCGGTCTACCTGTTCGAGCGGCAGGATCCGATCGGGCGGTCGTGGCGGTTGTTCCACCGGAGCTTCGGCATGGTGCTGGGCCGGGTGGCGCTCGTGGCGTGCGCGCTGCTCGCGGCGACAGTGCTGGACGTCGTGGTGGGCGCGGTGAGCGGCGCGGTGTTCGGGGCCGATCCGACGACCGCGCCGGGCACCACGGTCGGGGCGGCGGCGCTGGCCGTGGTGGGTGCCGCGCTCGCCGCGCCGGCCTACCTGGCACAGCTCGTCGGGCTGGTCGTCGCGTACGCCGAGCAGCGGGCGCAGGAAGGCCCGGTGAACGCGGCCCGGCTGGCGGCGGAACTCGGCTGACCGGCGCTGTCGTGCTTGCACTCGGCTAGGGAGAGTGCTAAACAAGTCATTGGCACTCGCGTACGGTGAGTGCCAATGGTCGGGGCGGTAGGGCCACGGCCGCACCGGTGTCCGCAGGGGCGCCGGAGTGGCACGGGGCCGGTCGTCGCGGGCTGTCCGGCCCGACCGAGGAGGACGTCGTCGTCGCCAGGTGGCGACGTCCCCAAGGTGCGTACACCAGACGGCCCATCCGGGCATCCGGGTGGCCCGTGAGTGTCCAGGAGGACAACGCCGTATGGCCAAGATGATCGCGTTCGACGAAGAGGCGCGCCGCGGCCTCGAGCGGGGCATGAACCAGCTCGCCGACGCCGTGAAGGTGACGCTCGGCCCGAGGGGCCGCAACGTCGTGCTCGAGAAGAAGTGGGGTGCCCCCACCATCACCAACGATGGTGTGAGCATCGCCAAGGAGATCGAGCTCGAGGACCCGTACGAGAAGATCGGCGCCGAGCTGGTCAAGGAGGTCGCGAAGAAGACCGACGACGTTGCCGGTGACGGCACGACGACGGCGACCGTCCTGGCCCAGGCCCTCGTCCGTGAGGGCCTGCGCAACGTGGCCGCCGGCGCCAACCCGATGGCCCTGAAGCGGGGCATCGAGGCCGCCGTGGCCAACGTCTCGGAGGAGCTGCTCAAGCTCGCCAAGGACGTGGAGACCAAGGAGCAGATCGCCTCCACCGCCTCCATCTCCGCCGCTGACCCCAGCGTCGGTGAGATCATCGCCGAGGCGATGGACAAGGTGGGCAAGGAAGGCGTCATCACCGTCGAGGAGAGCAACACCTTCGGCCTGGAGCTTGAGCTCACCGAGGGCATGCGCTTCGACAAGGGCTACATCTCCGCCTACTTCATGACCGACCCGGAGCGTATGGAGGCCGTCTTCGACGACCCGTACATCCTGATCGTCAACAGCAAGATCTCGTCGGTGAAGGACCTGCTCCCGATCCTGGAGAAGGTCATGCAGTCGGGCAAGCCGCTGCTGATCATCGCCGAGGACCTGGAGGGCGAGGCCCTGGCCACCCTGGTGGTCAACAAGGTCCGGGGCACCTTCAAGTCGGTCGCCGTCAAGGCGCCGGGCTTCGGTGACCGCCGCAAGGCCATGCTGACCGACATCGCCATCCTCACCGGTGGCCAGGTCATCAGCGAGGAGGTCGGCCTCAAGCTGGACGCCGTCAACCTCGACATGCTGGGCCACGCCCGCAAGGTCGTGGTGACCAAGGACGAGACCACCATCGTCGACGGCGCCGGCGACGCCGACCAGATCCAGGGTCGGGTCAACCAGATCCGGGCCGAGATCGACAAGAGCGACTCCGACTACGACCGGGAGAAGCTGCAGGAGCGCCTGGCCAAGCTGGCCGGCGGTGTTGCGGTGATCAAGGTCGGCGCGGCCACCGAGGTCGAGCTGAAGGAGCGCAAGCACCGCATCGAGGACGCCGTCCGCAACGCGAAGGCCGCCGTCGAGGAGGGCATCGTCCCGGGTGGTGGCGTCGCGCTGGTGCAGGCCGGCAAGACCGCCTTCGACAAGCTGGACCTGGCCGGCGACGAGGCGACCGGCGCGCAGATCGTCAAGATCGCGCTGGACGCCCCGCTGCGGCAGATCGCCGTCAACGCCGGCCTCGAGGGTGGCGTCGTCGTCGAGCGGGTGCGCAACCTCGACCCGGGTCACGGCCTCAACGCCGCGTCCGGCGAGTACGTGGACCTGCTGGCCGCCGGCATCATCGACCCGGCCAAGGTGACCCGTTCCGCGCTGCAGAACGCCGCCTCGATCGCCGCGCTGTTCCTCACCACCGAGGCCGTCGTGGCGGACAAGCCGGAGAAGACCCCGGCCGCCCCGGCTGGCCCGGGTGGCGGGGAGATGGACTTCTGAGCCCAGCTCCACCAGTTACGCCGAGAAGGGGCGGGCCGCGTCAGCGGTCCGCCCCTTCCGCGTACGCGCTCAGGTGGGCAGTGGGCGATGGTTGCGTCGTTTGTGTGCCCGGTCGTAGGGCGGCAGCAGCCGCCTCGGCTCGTCCACCGGCTGCCGTGACTCCTCCTCGGCGGGCTGGTCGGCGGCGGCCTGCTCGGCGTCGCCGAGGTCGAGCCGATCGGCGACCCGCTCCCCGGTCGGTGCGGGGTCGTCGGTCCGTTCGTCATCCGTGGTCATGCGCCGCCTCCTCTGCTTCCCGACCGTAGGGCCGATCGGTCACCAGAGCGGCCGAACGGCGTTATGCCCCATTTGGTGCGATCAACCGCTGCGGGCGGCCCGCACCGCCGCGTAGGCGTCGACCAGGCCCGCGCCGACCGTGTCCCGGGTGCCGCCGCACGTCGCGCCGGGCGGCACCGTGGCCGGGGTGGCGGTCTCGGTGAGGATCCGCCGGGTCCGGTCCAGGTCTCCGATCAGCGCCGGATTGGCCGACCACATCAGCGCCACCACGCCCGCCACCTGCGGGGTCGCCATGGAAGTGCCGTCGAGGGTGGCGTAGCCGCCACCGGGGAACGCCGACGGCACGGCCGCGCCGGGCGCCACCAGGTCGGGTTTCGCGACGCCCCCGGTCGGGCCCCGGCTGGAGAACTCGGTGAGCCGGCGGGCCCGGTCGACCGCGCCGACCGTGAGCACGTCCGGGTACGGCGCCGGCGGGTCGTTGAGCGAACCGCAGGCCGGCCCCTCGTTGCCGGCGGCGGCCACCACCAGGATGCCGGCGGCGGCCAGCGCGGCGGTCGCCGGACGCAGCGCACCCGCGTCGCACCCCTCAAGCGGTGGGCAGCCCCACGAGTTGGTGAGCACGTCCGGCGCGCGCTGCGGCCGACCGTCGGTGAACGGGTCACCGCCGGGCGGGAACGGGGCCAGCATGAACTGGAGGCAGTCGAGATAGCGGGCCGGGTTACCGAGATTGCGGTCCAGGTTGACGCAGCCGACCCAACTCGCCCCCGGAGCCACCCCGATCCCGCCGCGACCCACCGCGCTGCCGAGCGTGTGGGTGCCGTGGCCGCCCCGGTCGGCGGGCGCGCGGCGGTGCTCCCACGGGTCGTACCAGGAGTCGTCGCCGCCCCGGAAACCGGCGGCCAGCGCCGGGTGCCCCCCGTCCACGCCGGAGTCCGAGCTGCCCACCACCACGCCGGCGCCGGTGACGCCCAGCTCCGACCAGACCCGGTCCGCGCCGATCAGCGACACGTTCCAGGTCGGGCCGGTCGGCGCCGGAGAGTCCCCGCGGGCCGGCGGCGCCGCCGCGGGCAGCGGGCGCAGACGCTGGTCGACGAGGACCCGGGCCACCTCGGGGCGGCCGGAGAGCCAGGCCCGCACCGCCGGACCGCCGTCCGTCTCGATCGCGTTGACCAGGTAGTAGGGCGTCGGGTCGAGGCGGAGCCGGGTCAGCGTGCGGCGCAGGTCGCCCTGGGTGCGCTCGGCGGTCGCCACCAACCGCCGGTAGACCTCGGCGGCCCGGGCGTCCCGGCCGGCCCGACCGGGCCCGCCGGCCGGCAGGCCGCTCAGGTCGGCCTGCTCGCGCAGCACCACGAACAGCCGCTCGCCGTGCAGCCCCGGCTGGCCGGGCACCACGTACACCACCGCCACGGCGGCCAGCAGGGCCCCGGCGGCCAGCCCGGCCACGCCCCGGCGGGGAGCGCGGGCGCGGGGGCGGGCGAGCAGCACGCCGTACCCGACGGCGAGCAGGACCGCGACGGCGAACGCGGCGCCGGTGCCGACCGCGACCCAGAACGGCACGTCGCGACCGGTGGCCAGCAGCAGGCTGATCTCCTCCGGGTCGGTGAACGCCAGCGGACCGGCCAGCGCCAGGCCGACCAGCCACCGCACCGGGGCCGGGCCGGCGGACCGGCCGCCGTGCCGGGCCGCGGCCTCCAGCGCCCCGAGCACGAAGCCGAGCGGCGGCAGCAGGACCAGGCCCGGCAACTGGGCGCCGGACTGCCCGGCGCCGGCCGCCAGCAGCGTCAACGTCACCCCGGCGACCAGGCCGCCGACGAGCGTCAGCCGGGCCGGCCGGACCGTGGTCCCGGCGGCGAGCCCGGCCCAGAACCGGGGGCCGAGCAGCACCCCGGCCAGCACGCCGAACGCGGCGGCGGCCAGCGCGGCGAGCAGCGTCTCCAACGCCCCGCCCAGCGCGCCCACCCAGGTCCAGGGCAGCAGCGCCGCCAGCCCGGCGGCGATCGCCAGCAGCGTCACGGCGGCGTCACCGCCCGGCGGAACCGCCGGGACGGCCGGGCGGCGGCGGGCGAGCCGGTCGACCGCGAGCGCGAGCAGCGCGGCGGTCACCGCCAGCGCGGCCAGGTACGCCTCGTGGTGCACCGGCGGCAGCGCCCGCAGCAGCGTCGCCGCGCCGAGCGCGACCGCGCCGCCGGTCCACGCCCGCCCGGTCGCCCGCACCGCCCGGGAACGGGGCGCCAGGGCCAGCGCCAGCGCGGGCCCGCCGACGAGCAGCATGGTGACCACCGCCACCACCGGCCAGGCCGCCACCGCCCGGTCCCGCCCGAGGGCCAGCAGCACCTGGTCGACAAGCCAGCCGGTGAGCTGGCCGGGCACGGTGACAAGCACGGCCCAGACACCGGTCGCCACCGCCGCCACGACCGGCCACGGCCCGGTCTCGCGCGGCGGTGGCGGGGGTACGGGAGCAGCGGGCGGGCCGGTCAGCATGGTCATCACGGTACGGCCGGGACGTGTCGTCGTGGCGCGGGGACGGCTACCGTGGACGGGTGCGTGACCCCAACGTCTCCCGATCCGTGGCCGGCCAGCTCTCCGCCGAGCGCCGCGCCGACGACCTGCGCCGGCTGCGCGCCGAGCGGTTCGACGTGCTGATCATCGGTGGTGGGGTGACCGGGGCGGGCGCCGCGCTCGACGCCGCGTCCCGGGGGCTGAAGGTCGCCCTGGTGGAGGCGCGCGACTACGCCGCCGGCACCTCCAGCCGATCCAGCAAGCTGATCCACGGTGGCCTGCGCTACCTGGAGCAGTTGGAGTTCCACCTGGTCCACGAGGCGCTCACCGAACGCGGCCTGCTCGCCACCCGGCTCGCACCGCACCTGGTCCGCCCGGTGCCGATCCTGGTGCCGCTGCCCACCTCCGGCGGCGTCCGTGACCTGCCCCGACGTGTCCTCCGCCGCTCCTACTACGGCCTCGGCGTGGCCGCGTACGACGCGTTCGCCGGGGTGTTCGGCGGCGGGCGCGGCATGCCGATGCACCGGCACCTGACCCGCGAGGGCGCGCGCCGGGTCTTCCCGAGCCTGCGGCCGGACGCGCTGGCCGGGGCAATCCGCTACTACGACGGCCAGGTCGACGACGCCCGCCTGGTGGTGACGCTGGCCCGCACCGCGGCCAGCCTCGGCGCGACAGTGGTCAACAGCGCCCGGGCGGTCGGCCTGATCCGCCAGGCCCGCGAGGTGACCGGCGTGCGGGTGCGCGACCTGGAGGCGCCGGCCGGCTCGCCGGACGCCGAGTTCGAGGTACGCGCGCGCACCGTGATCGCCGCGACCGGCGTGTGGAGCGACGACATGTCGCGAATGCTCAACGACGTCGGGCTGCGCCCCGGCCTGCGGGTGCGGGCCTCGAAGGGCGTGCACCTCGTGGTGCCCCGGTCGGCGATCGTCGGCGAGACCGGGCTGATCCTGCGCACCCCGACGAGCGTCCTCTTCGTCATCCCGTGGGGCGGCCACTGGATCATCGGCACCACGGACACCGACTGGCAGCTCGACCGCTCCCACCCGGCCGCCACCGCCCGCGACATCGACTACCTGTTGGAGCAGGTCAACATCGTGCTGGACCGGCCGCTCACCACCGCCGACATCGAGGGCGTCTACGCCGGGCTGCGCCCGCTGCTCTCCGGCGAGGCGGACTCCACCTCCAAGCTCTCCCGGGAGCACGCCGTGGTCGAGCCGATGCTCGGCCTGCTGCTGGTGGCCGGCGGGAAGTACACGACATACCGGGTGATGGCCTCCGACGTGGTCGACCACGCGGTGCACCGCCTCGGCCGGACCCGCCCGTCGCGCACCGCCGACCTGCCGCTGCTCGGCGCGGACGGCTACGCCGCCATGTGGCGGGACCGGGCCGACCTGGCCCGCCGGCACGGGGTGCCGGTCGGGGTGGTCGAGCACCTGCTGGAGCGCTACGGCAACCTCACCCTCGACGTGCTCGCCCTGGTCGACGCGGACCCGCTGCTCGGCTCGCCGCTGGCCGGCGCGCCGGAATACCTCGCCGCCGAGGTGACGTACGCGGCCCGGGCCGAAGGCGCGTTGCACGTGGAGGACGTGCTCACCCGGCGTACCCGGATCTCCATCGAGACCAGCCACCGCGGCCTGGAGTCGGCGGAGCACGCCGCGGAGCTGATGGGCGCGGTGCTCGGCTGGGACGCGGCGACCCGGGCCCGGGAGGTCGCCCACTACCGGGCGCGGGTGGAGGCCGAGCGGGAGTCGCAGCTCATGCCGGACGACATCGCGGCCGACGCGGCGCGGCTCGGCGCGCCCGACGTGCGCGGCTTCGCCGCCGACCGGGCCAGCTCGCCCCGCTGAGCAAACTGGAGCCACACGGACTGATCAGTAGGGTAGTGCGCCCTACCTACGGAAGTGTAGGTTTCCCGCGTGGTTCGCCCATCCTGGACGCGCGTCTCCGCCCTGTCCGTTGGCGTGCTGCTGGTGACCGTCCTGACCGGCTGCTCGCTCCTCGGCCGGTCGGGGAGCGCCAGCGGCCCCGATCAGCAGGGCGCGGCCACACCGACACCGGTCGGGAAGCGCGTCAGCCTGGTGCAGCGGCTCGGCGGTGACGGCCCGCTCCGCACGCTCGACGTGGAGCCGACCGGCCGGTGGCAGTGCCGCGACTGCGCCGGCGACGGCGTCGACGCGACAGGCGCGCTGAACCCCGAGCAGACGTCCCGGCTGCAACGGATGCTCGACGACCCGGCGCTGGCCGGGGAGACCGACGAGGCCCGGCGTTACCGGCAGCTCTGCATCGGCGCGCTGACCTCGACGCTGCTCATCCCGCCGGGGCTGACCATCACCATCCAGGACTGCCCCGGCGAGCCGGAGCCACCGGTGGCGTACGAGGTGCTGCTGCTGCTCACCCAGGCCACGCCGGCGCAGGACAAGGGCTGAGTCAGACCACCTTGCCGGGGTTGAGCAGCCCGGCCGGGTCCAGCGCCGCCTTGATCGCCTGATGCACCCGGACGCCCACCGGGCCGATCTCCCGGGCCAGCCAGTCCCGCTTGAGCAGCCCGACGCCGTGTTCCCCGGTGCACGTGCCGCCCAACTCCAGGCCGAGCCGCATAATCTCGTCGAAGGCCCGCCGGCCCCGGTCCACGCTCGCCGGGTCGGCCCGGTCGACCACGATGTTGGGGTGCATGTTGCCGTCGCCGGCGTGCCCGACCACGCCGATCGGCACGTCGCACTCCGCGGCGATCCGGGCCACCCCGTCCAGCAGCTCGGCCAGCCGGCCGCGCGGCACCGCCACGTCGTCGATGACCAGGCCGCCGTTGCCGCCGGGGAAGGCCTCCGCGGCGAACCGTTCCATCGCCGGGTGGGCCAGCCGGCGGGCCTGGAGCAGGGCGGCGGCCTCCGTCGCGTCGGTGGCCACGTAGACCTCGTCGGCGCCGGCCGCCCGGCACACCTCGGCGATCCGGTCCAGGTCGCCGGCCGCCCGGTCGCCGGTGTCCACCGCCGCCAGCAGCAGCGCCTCCGCGTCGGTGCGCAACCCCATCGGCCGGTACGCCTCGATGGCCCTCAGGTGGGTCCGGTCCAGCAGCTCCAGCAGGCTCGGGGTGAGCCCCCGTTCGGCGATCCCGGCCACCGCGCCGCCCGCCGCCGCCGTGGTCGGGAAGACCGCCACCAGGGTCAGCGACGCCTCCGGCGCCGGGCGCAGCGCCACGGTCACCTCGGTGATCACGCCGAGCGTGCCCTCCGAGCCGACGAAGAGCCGGGTCAGGTCGTACCCGGCGACGCCCTTGGCGGTGCGCCGGCCGGTGCGCAGCACCTCGCCGGAGGCGAGCACCACCTCCAGGCCGAGGACGTACTCGCCGGTCACGCCGTACTTCACGCAGCACATGCCGCCGGCGTTGGTGGCCACGTTGCCGCCGACCGTGGACGACTCCCACGAGCCGGGGTCCGGCGGATACCACAACCCGTGCTCCCGCAGCGCCCCGGCCAGCGTCGCGTTGACCACGCCGGGCTGCACCACGGCGATCCGGCCGACCGGGTCGACCTCCCGGATCCGGTCCATCGCCACGGTGCTCAGCACCATCGCGCCGGCCACCGCGTTCGCCGCGCCGGCCAGCCCGGTCCGCGCGCCCTGCGGCACCACGGGTACGCCGTGCCGGCCGGCCGCGCGTACCGCCGCCACCACCTGCCCGGTGTCCCGGGGGCGGACCACCACGAGCGGGGTGCCCGAGGCGCACAGGTCGGCCTCGTCCCGCTCGTGGACGGCCAGCAGGTCCGGGTCGGTGAGCACGGCGGACGCGCCGAGCGCGGCCCGTAGTTCGTCGAGGAGGGGGTGGGCGACCATGCCGGGAAGGCTACCGGCGGCGTACCGTGGCGTCGTGCTCTACCTGGACCCGCCCGCGGTGCCGTGGCGCGGCCGGCTCTGGTCGCACCTGATCAGCGACGTCTCCTACGCGGAGCTGCACGCCTTCGCCGAGATGCTCGGCGCACCCCGGCGTGGCTTCGACCGGGACCACTACGACCTGCCCGCCGAGCGGTTCCGGACGGCGATCTGGCTGGGCGCGAGCGTGGTCCCCTCGCGGGAGATCGTCCGGCTGCTGCGCGCCGGGGGCCTGCGCTGCCCGAAGCCCCGTGTCTCAGGACAGCGTGGTCAGCTCCCGGCGCAGGTTCGCGCGGGCGGGGCCCTCCCAGCGGGCGTGCGTCTCGGGTAGGCGGTAGAGCGCCGGCAGGGCGAGCAGGTGCCGCAGCACGTCGGCCCGGCCGGCCCGGAAGTCCGGCTCCGGCACGTGGGCGTACTCGCGGCGGATCGCCGCGGCGTACCTGTCGTAGTCGGCCGGCGCGGCGGCCAGCACCGCCAGGTCGGCGTCGCAGAGCAGGGCCCCGTCCGGGTCGTCCGGCCCGACCTCGTGGCCGGCGGTGAGCAGCACCAGGCGGCGTACCCCGGTCACCGTCGCGGCCGGCACCCCGGCGGCGGTGAGCAACGATCCGGTGAGATCGGCGCTGGCCCGCTCGTTGGCGTCGCCGCCCGCGCGCGGGTCGTAGACCGCGTCGTGACCCCACGCCGCGAGCCGGACCTGGTCGGGGTGGCGGGCCCGGTCGGCGTACGCGTCGACCACGTCGAGCACCGTCCGCAGGTGCGCCACCGTGTGGTGGTGCCGGTGCGGCTCCCGCCAGCCGGCGAGCAGCCGCGCCCCGGCCCGATCCACCCCGGCCGGGTCGGTGGCCCCGGCCGCCCGTGCCGTCTCCCGCCACCGCGCCGTCATCTCGTCCACCGGGTGCAGTCTGCCCGACGTCGTCCCGGCCCGGCTTCGCCTCTCGGCCCACTCGGACGTCGGGGCGAGGATTCACCGGGGGCGGGACGGGTAGTACCCGCCATGGCCCGGGACCGACGACTGCCGTTCCTGCGGCGCGTGACGCGCGACGAGGGCGGTGACCTCGACGGGCCACGGATCGCCGCCGCGATGGACGAACTGCGGAGCAGGAGCAAGGCCACGCTGCACGACCGGCTGCACCGGGTCCGGACCGCGTTCGGCCTGGCGTTGCAGGCCGGGCTCGCGGCCGGGTTGGCGTACCTGGTGGCGCACCGGTTGCTGGGCAACCCGCAACCGGTCTTCGCACCCATCTCCGCGGTGGGCACGCTGGCCGCCTCGGTGGGCCAACGGTTCCGGCGTACCGTCGAGTTGATCGTCGGGGTGGCGGTCGGCGTGCTCGTCGGCGACGTGCTGATCTATCTCCTCGGCACCGGCGCGTGGCAGCTCGCGCTGGTGGTGACCTCCGCGATCCTGCTGACCATCTTCGCCGGGGGAAGCGTGGCCATCGTGATCCAGGCGGCGGCCACCGCGGTGCTGATCGTGACGCTCACCCCGTCCACCGAGAACCTGGAGTTCCCGCGCTTCGTCGACGCCCTCGTCGGCGGCAGCATCGCGCTCGTGGTCACCGCCGTCCTGCTTCCGCTGAACCCGCTCCGGGTGATCAACCGGGCGGCCCGGCCGGCACTGGACCTGCTCGCCGAGCAGCTCGACGTGTGCGCCCAGGCACTGCGCAACCGGGACCGGGGCGCGGCCCAGCAGGCGTTGTTCCGGCTCCGGGAGAACAAGGAGGAGCTGGCCGCGCTCAGCGAGGCGATCGAGGGCGCCAAGGAGACCATCACCATCTCGCCGGCCCGCTGGCACCGGCGCAGCGAGCTGACCCACTACGCGGAGGCGGCCGAGCCGATCGACCGGGCGATGCGCAACAGCGGCACGTTGATCCGCCGCTCGGTGACCATGATCGAGGACGAGGAGCCGATCCCGGAGCCGATGCCGGACGCCGTCGCCCACCTCGCCGAGTCGGTACGCCTGCTCCGGCACGAGTTCGCCATGGGGGAGGAGCCGCAGCGGGCGCGGGAGCAGGCGCTGCGCGCGGTGAGCGAGGCCGGTCGGGCGTACACCCAGGGGGTGGGCTTCTCCGGCAGCGTGGTGATCGCCCAGGTGCGTACCGCCGCCAGCGACCTGATGGTGGCCTCCGGCGTCGACCAGGAGGAGGCGAACCGCCTGGTCCGTCAGTCCTTCGGCGGCACGACCCAGACCCCCACCCCCACCCCCACCCCCACCGCCCCTCCGCGCTGATTCACGGAAAGCGGCCTTATTCGCGGCCGGGTAGCCACTGTTTCGGTGAATCAGCGCGCTCGGCGTGGGGGCAGGGGTGCGGACAGCAAGCCGGGGCGCTTGTGAACTGTTCGGGAACACAGCGGTCGTGATGCGGGCGGACCAGCGGGGCGTGGGTGGCTACGCTGACCGCATGGCCGTCACCCCGCCCGGCGGAGCACTGCCGCCGCCGTCCGCGCCCGCCGCCCCGCCGCCCGGGGCGCCGACGCCGCGGATGCCCCTGCGCCGGCTCGGCTGGCGGCGTTTCCTGGTGCTGGCCGGGGTGGTGCTGTTGATCGCGGCCGGCGCGCTGTTCATGGTCTTCACGCTCGGCGAGAGCCTGGGCGCCCAGGCGCTGCTGGTCGGCGTGATCGCGGCGATCCTGCCGGTGCCGGTGCTGGTGTCCTGCTTCCTCTGGCTCGACCGCTACGAACCCGAGCCGCTGAAATACCTGGTCTTCTGCTTCGCCTGGGGCGCGTTCGTCTCCACCGCCATCTCGCTGCTGGTCAACGAGACCGGCGCGAGGCTGTTCGACGACTGGGGGCTGCCCACCGCGTTGACCGCCGTGCTCGTCGCGCCGTTCATCGAGGAGCTGACCAAGGCGGCCGGCCCGATCCTGCTGCTGATCTTCCGGCGGCGGGAGTTCTCCGGGGTGACCGACGGCCTGGTCTACTGCGGGCTCTCCGCGGTCGGCTTCGCCATGGTCGAGAACATCCTCTACCTAGGCGGATACGGCTACCGCACGGGTGTCGAGGAATACGGGCCGGCGACCGGGGCGCAGCAGGTGATCGCGATCTTCATCGTGCGGATCCTGCTGTTCGGGTTCGCCCACCCGCTGTTCACGTCGATGACCGGTGTCGGCCTGGGCGTCGCCGCGCGTACCGCCGACCGGCGGGTGCGGATCCTCGCCCCGCTCGCCGGGCTGCTGGTGGCGATGATGCTGCACGGCACGTGGAACCTGCTGCCGTCACTGGCCCAGGTCACCGGGCAGCCGGTGATCGTGCTCTACGGCTACATCGGCGTGATGGTGCCGATCTTCTTCGGCATGGTCGGCCTGGCGGTGTGGCTGCGGGCCTGGGAGGGGCGGCTCACCGAGCGCACGCTGCCCGACTACGTGCGGGCCGGCTGGCTCACCCCGCCCGAGGTGGCGGCGCTGGGCAGCCTGGGCCGGCGGCACGCGGCCCGCGCCTGGGCCCGGCGGGTGGCCGGCGACGGCGGGGTGAAGGCGATGCGCGGCTACCAGTTCGCCGCGACCCGGTTGGCGCTGCTGCGCGACGGCATGCGCCGGGGCCTGGACCGCAAGCCCGCCGAGCGGGACCGGACGGCGCGGGAGGAACGGGAGCTGCTGGACGCGATCGCCGCGTACCGGTCGTTCTTCGTGGGTCGCGACCCGCAGGCGCCGGTCGGGGTCTGGGACGGGCAGCGCTACCACCTGCGGTTCCCGGACGGGTCCCGGCGCGCGGTCGAGGCGCCGGACGAGCCGGTGGTGCCGATCCCGGTGGTGCTGGCCCCGCCGCCACCCGCGGTCTACGGCCCGCACCCGTGGCACCCGCACGGCTGAGGTCAGGCCATCAGGCCGCTGAGGAAGTCGCTGAGCCCCTGGGCGATGGCCATCAGCGCGGCGCCGATGCCCCGGAACAACTGCGCCGCGCCATCCGGCCGGAAGGCCATGAAGAAGATCAGGAATGCGAGCAATCCCCAGGCGAGAATCCGCTTGACGACGACCATTGTCCCTCCCCAGGGCACGCTGAGGTGCCTGGGCTTCCCGCCGGGACGCGCCGCAAACAGCCGGGCGCTAGAGGTAGAGCCCGGTGGAGCCGGTCGCGGTGGTCTCCACCCGCTCCGCCGCCACCGCGTGCACGTCGCGTTCGCGCAGCAGCACGTACGCCCGGCCGTGCAGCTCGACCTCGGAGCGGTCGTCCGGGTCGAACAGCACCCGGTCCCCGGCGACGATCGAGCGCACGTGCGGCCCGACGCCGACCGCGGTGGCCCAGGCCAGCCGCTTGCCGACCGCCGCGGTCGCCGGGATGACGATGCCGGCGGTGGAGCGGCGTTCCCCCTCACCGCCCTCGGTACGCACCAGCACGCGATCGTGCAGCAGGCGGATGGGCAGCCCGGTGTCGAGACTCTGGTCGGCGGTCACGCGAAGACGCTACCGCGTGCCACACGGGCGGTCCCGCCGTGGTTGCCGGGCGGGACGGCGGGGCAATGTGTGGCGGGACGGCCCTACGGTGGGGCGGTCCGACGTATCCTGTCTGCCCTGTGACGTGGGTCGACCAATTGTGCGGGAGGTGCGCTTGAGCCGCTTCGAGCGGATGCGCGGACGGCTCCGCCGCGCGTACGAGTCGGGTCGTGCGGCCCGGGCCCGCGGGGCCGATCCGGACCCGATGCCGGAGGACGCGGGGGTGGCGTCGCCTTCCTCGCCGGGCCCGGCGGCGTCGCCGGCCGCGACCGTGGTGGGCGCCGAGCCGCCGGCCGCGATGCACAACTCGACCGTCAGCCGCGACGACACCGAGGTGCCGCACGCGCTGCGGATCGCCGCCGCCTGGTGCTGGCGGCTGATCGTGATCGGGATCGTCACCTGGGCCCTACTGCGGATCGTCGGCACGATCAGCATCGTGATCATCCCGTTGACCGTGGCGCTGCTGCTGTCGGCGTTGCTCGCCCCGGCGGTCGGCTGGCTGCTCAAGGCCCGGTTCCCCCGTTCGCTGGCGACCGGCGTGGTGCTTGTCGGCGGCCTGGCCGCGGTGGTCGGCACGCTGACGCTCGTGGTCAACGAGTTCATCCAGGGCGTGCCGGAGCTGAGCGAGAAGTCCTCCCAGGGCGTCCGGCAGATCCAGGACTGGCTGAAGACCGGCCCGCTGCACCTGTCCGACAGTCAGCTCACCCGCTACATCGACGAGGCGCAGAACTGGATCAACGGCAACACCGAGCGGTTCACGAGCGGCGCGCTCAGCACCGCCGCCACGCTCGCCGAGGTGCTCACCGGCACCGTGCTGGTGCTGTTCGCGACGTTCTTCTTCCTCCGCGACGGCAACAACATCTGGCGGTTCCTGGTCCGGCTGCTGCCGGTGGCGGCGCGCTGGAAGGTCGACGACGCCGGCCGCGCGTCCTGGGCGACGCTCGGCGCGTACGTCCGCGCCACCGTGCTCGTCGCCTTCATCGACGCCGTGGGCATCGGCATCTTCCTGGTCATCTTCGACATCCCGTTCGCGTTCCCGCTGGCCGCGTTGGTCTTCCTGGGCGCGTTCATCCCGATCGTCGGCGCGTTCCTGTCCGGCGTGGTGGCCGTGCTCGTGGCGCTCGTCGACAGCGGCCCGGGAATCGCCCTGGTGATCCTCGGCGCGGTGGTCGGCGTGCAGCAGGTCGAGGGGCACGTGCTCCAGCCGCTGATCATGGGCCGGGCGGTGGCCATCCACCCGCTCGCCGTGATCATCGGCATCGCCGCCGGCGTGGTGCTCGCCGGCATCGCCGGCGCGCTTGTCGCGGTGCCGCTGATCGCCGTGCTCAACACCGCCATCCGGCGGCTCGCCGCGCGTACCGTGCCGGACACCCCGCCGGACGCGGTGGTGGTCGCCTCCCAGGCGCCCTGACCCGGCCCGATCCCGCCGACGCCCGCGTCACCCCGCCCGGGGCGGCGCGGGCGTCAGCTCTTGGCGAGCCGTTCCAGCGCGCCCCGGGCCACCTCGGCCCGGGTCGTGTACCAGAACGGGGGCAGCGAGCGACGCAGGAACGCGCCGTAGCCGCGCGCCGTCTCCAGGCGCGAGTCGAGCACCGCCACCACACCCCGGTCGCCGGTGGCCCGGATCAACCGGCCGACGCCCTGCGCCAGCCGTACCGCCGCGATCGGCACGCTGACCGCCGCGAACCCGGAGCCGCCGCCCGCGTCCACCGCCGCCGCCCGCGCGGCGGCGAGCGGCTCGTCGGGCCGGGGGAACGGCAGCCGGTCGATCACCACGAGCTGGCAGGCGTCGCCCGGCACGTCCACCCCCTGCCAGAGCGACATCACCCCGAACAGGCAGCTCTCCCGCTCGGCGCGGAAGCGGCGGACCAGCAGCGGCAGCGCCTCCTCGCCCTGGAGCAGCACGGGCAGGTCGGTCCGCGCGCGGACCAGCTCCGCGGCCTGCTGCGCGGCCCGTCGTGACGAGAAGAGCCCGAGGGTACGCCCACCGAGCGCGCCGACGAGCGCCAACAACTCCTCGCCGGCCGCCGTGGGCAGCCCGGAGACGCTGGGGCGGGGCAGGTGCGCGGCGACGTAGAGGATGCCCTGCCGGGCGTAGTCGAACGGCGAGCCGACGTCGAGCGACCGCCAGCCGGGGCCCTCGGTGGCCGGCACCGTGCCGATCGCCGCCCGGCTGCCCTCGGTGCTCGCCACCGGGACCGGCTCGCTGCCACGGCCGGCGGCGGCCGCGGTGGCCATCGCGGCGGCGGCCGGCGACGGTGGGGCGGGCGGCGGCGCCTCCAGCCCGAGCGCCCGGGCCACCGTGTCGAAGCGCCCGCCCAGCGCCAGCGTGGCCGAGGTGGCGACCACGGTGCGCTCGTCGTAGAGGTGGGTGGCGAGCGTGCCCGCCACCGACAGCGGCGCCACCACGAGGGCCCGGCGGCTGCCGTTCTCCGGCTTTTCCACCCAGGCCACGTCGTGGTCGCCCTCTTCGAGCAGCCGCTGGGCGGTGGCGGACAGCTCGTCCAGCACGGCCTTGGCCTGCTGCTTGCGGACCGGGTCCGGGTCGTCGGCCTTCACGTCGCCGATCGCCTCGAGCGCGGCCCGGGTCGCCGAGTCGAGCAGCGTGCACGCCTCGCGCAGCGCGGGCGGCAGCCCGGCGGTGAGCCGGCCGGCCGGCGCCTCCGCCAGCCCCACCGCCAGCGCGTCGCCGGCCTCGGTGAGCCGGTCGGCCAGGTCGGGGCGGAGCAGCGGCCGGGCCCGCCGGGTGGACCTGTCGATCAGCTCGGGCACCAGCTCGGCCTGGGCCGCCGAGGAGACCCGGTCGGCCAGCTCGTGCGCCTCGTCCACGACGAGCAGCCGGTGCGGCGGCACGATGTGCCGGCCGGCGAGCATGTCCACGGCGAGCAGGCTGTGGTTGGTCACCACGATGTCGGCCTCCCGGGCGCGGGCCCGGGACGCCTCCGCGAAGCACTCCTGCCCGAACGGGCAGCGGCTGGCGCCGACACACTCCCGGGCCGGCACCGAGACGCTGCGCCACACCTGGTCGTCGACGCCCGGATCCAACTCGTCGCGGTCGCCGGTGGCGGTCTCCTCCGCCCAGTCGCGCAGCCGCTGCACCTGCTTGCCCAGCCGGCCCGCCTCGCCGAGCCACTTCGTGCCGCCGCCGGGCCGGGGCGCGTCGAAGAGCGCGTCGTCCGGCTCGTCCTCGACGGAGCTGTCCAACCGGGCCAGGCACAGATAGTGGTGGCGGCCCTTGAGCACGGCGAAGGTGGGCCGGCGGCCGAGGACCGGCTCGACCGCGTCGGCCAGCCGGGGCAGGTCGTGGTCGACGAGCTGGGACTGCAACGCCAGGGTGGCGGTGGAGACCACCACCGGGCCGTCCACGGTCAGCGCGGGGGCGAGGTAGGCCAGGGACTTGCCGGTGCCGGTGCCGGCCTGCACCAGCAGGTGCTCGCCGGAGGCGATGCTGTGCGCGATCGCGTCGGCCATCTGCTGCTGGCCGGGCCGGGTCGCGCCGCCCGGCACCGCGCCCACCGCGGCGGCCAGCAGCTCGCCACCGCTCGGTCGGCCGTGCCGGCGCTTCTTCGGGACGGCGGGGCCGGTGACGGTGCGGGACGGGCTCACCGTGCGACCGTACCCGTCGGCACCGACGCCGGTCCGGCCGCTCCGGCGGCGTGGCGGACGGCGGGTCGCGTCCGGTTACTCGCCGATCGCGTGGCGTGGCCGGAATCGGTTAGGGTGCCAGGCATGCCGAGCGATGTGGTCCGCGTGATCTACCGCAAGTACGACGGCAGCGCCCACCGCGACTACCCGGCCCGCCGGCTCGCCGAGGACGACCTCGGCGTCTGGCTCGGTGTGCCGGCCGGCACCGCGTCGGTCTACCACGGCCGACCCTCGGTCGAGCAGATCCCGTTCGTCCTGCTGGTGCCCCGGCACGCCTGGTGGACGGGCATGTTCAACCCGCCGCCGCGCACCAGCGAGGTCTACTGCGACATCGCCACGCCGGCCCGTTGGGACGGCGACGAGACGGTGCACCTGGTCGACCTCGACCTGGACGTGGTGCGCCGCCGCGAGACCGGCCTCGTCGAGCTGCGCGACGAGGACGAGTTCGCCGAGCACCGGGCCCGGTGGAGCTACCCGGACGACCTGGTCGCCGAGGCCGAGGCCGCCGCCCGCTGGCTGCTCGGCGCGCTCGGTGACGGCAGCGAGCCGTTCGCCACGGCGTACCGGAAGTGGTTGGCCCTGGTGGTCTGAGACCGCGTTCACAGGCGCGGCGGCCAGCCGGCCTCCGGGCCCAGCGGCGGCAGCTCGCCCACCTTCTCCGGGTTGAGTTGGTTGAACACGCCGGTGATCCGCCCCTCGTGCACCGCGAACGAGGTGACCATCCGCATGGTCCGCCCGTCGGGCCGGGGGAGTTCCGCCTGCCAGCCCAGCACGCCGTCGACGAGCACCGGCCGGGCCCGCAACCCGCCCCGCCGCCGGGCCTGGTCGAACAGGCCCAGGAGCAGGCGGCCGGCGGCCTCGGCGCCGACCACCGGCCGGCGGGCCGCCGGGAAGTGGCCGCCGGCGTCACCGATCGACACCACGTCCGGCGCGAGCACCCGGACCAGTTGGTCCAGCTCGCCGGATTCCACCGCGGCCACGAACGCGGTCAGCACGCGCCGCTGCTCGGCCAGGTCGGCGGTGTGTCGCGGCGCGTCCGGCCCGTGCACCGCCCGGCGGCCCCGGGAGGCGAGCTGCCGGGCCGCCTCCGGCGTCACGGCGAGCACCTCGGCGACGTCGCCGAACGGCACCGCGAACACGTCGTGCAGCACGAACGCCACCCGCTGCTCGGGCGTCAACCGCTCCAGCACCACGAGCAGGGCGGTGCCGAGCTGGTCGGCCCGGACCGCCCGCTCGGCCGGGTCCGGCGCGAACCCGTCCGTCGCCGGCAGGCCGGTCACCACCGGCTCCGGCAACCACTGACCCGGGTACGCCTCGCGGCGCACCCGCGCCGAGCGGAGCACGTCCAGGCAGAGGCGCGAGCAGGTGGTGGTCAGCCAGCCGCGCAGGTCCCGGACGCGGGCGCGGGCGGCCGGGTCGGCGAGCGCGCCGGAGTATCGCAGCCAGGTCTCCTGCACGGCGTCCTCGGCCTCGCTCCGGCTGCCGAGCATCCGTTGCGCGACCGCCAGGAGATGCCCCCGTTCCGCCTCGAACTCTCCCGCCAGTTCGTCCACCGCTCCATTCTCCCGTCCGCCGCCCACCGCCCGTCGGCCCGGGCATGATCGCCGCCGTTTCGGCGACGGTGGATGATGGCGGAGTAAAGCGTACGTATCGGGTGTAGCGGGCGCTCGGTACCCATGATCGGGCTTGTCGGGTGAGGATCGGGGGATGAGTGGCGTGGTGCGGCCCGAGGACGGGTCGATGCGGGAGTTGCTGCGGGTGGGGCCGGGGACGGTGGACCTCGATGCGGTGGACCCGCGCTCGATGCCGGGGCTGCCGAAGTCGGCCGGACGCGGGTCGGCCCGCAAGGAGTGGGCCCGGAGCCAGGTCAAGCTGATCGGCGCGGAGCTGGGCGGGCAGCAGGAGATGCTGTACGCCGCCGCGCAGGTCGCCGCCGGGCCGGGTGGCGCCACGAGCGCCCCCGCGCAGTCCGGCGCGCGGCTGGCCGGGGGGCGGCCACGCCGGGTGCTGCTGGTCCTCCAGGCGATGGACTGCGGCGGCAAGGACGGCGCGGTCAAGCGGGTGGCCGGCGCGATGAACCCGCTCGGTCTGCACATCCGCTCGTTCGGCCCGCCGACGAAGGAGGAACTGCGGCACGACTTCCTGTGGCGGATCCGGCGGGCGCTGCCGCCACCCGGGTACGTGGGCGTGTTCAACCGCTCGCACTACGAGGACGTGCTGATCGCCCGGGTGGAGGGGCTGGTCGACGAGGCCACCTGGCGGTCCCGCTACGAGATCATCAACGACTTCGAGCGGGAGCTGGCCGAGGCGGCGGTGACCGTGGTGAAGGTCATGCTGCACATCTCGTACGCCGAGCAGGGCGAGCGGCTGATGAAACGGCTCACCGACCCGACGAAACACTGGAAGTACAACCCGAGCGATCTGGACACCCGGGCCCGGTGGGGCGAATACCAGGCCGCGTACGCCGAGGCGCTGGAGCGGTGCGGCACGGACGTCGCGCCCTGGTTCGTGGTGCCGGCGGACCGCAAGTGGTACCGCGACTGGGCGCTGGCCCACCTGCTGAGGGAGACGTTCGACGACCTGGATCTGGGGTATCCGGCTGCCGATTTCGACGTGGAACGGGAGCGTGACCGGTTACGCGACCAGGGCGCGAAGCACTCAGGTGAACAGCAGGTGAACGAGCGGTGAATCGGGCCTGACCAGGGGTGGGCCGGTCGATGCCCGGTTCCACCGTGTCCCTAGCATGCCCAGAGCAGGCGCCTGCTTCAGGCGACGGCCACCCTTCCACCGACACGACGAGGTCCGTGCTGTGAAGTTTTCCTTCCGTCCCACCGAGGGCGCCTTCTACGAGCTCTTCACCAGGGCCGCGCAGAACCTGGTGAAGGGGACCGACCTGCTCAACGAGCTGGGCCTGCCCGGCGCGGACGTGCAGTCGATCAGCGAGCGGCTGACCGACATCGAGCACGACAGCGACCAGATCACCCACGACCTCTACAAGAAGATCAACTCCACCTTCATCACGCCGTTCGACCGGGAGGACATCTACCGGCTGGGCTCGCTGCTCGACGACGTGATGGACCACCTGGAGGCGGTCGGCAACCTGCTCTACCTGTACGGCCTGACCAAGCTCCCGTCGCTCCCGCGCGAGCTGCACGAGCTGGTCAACGTGCTCGACCAGCAGGCCAAGCTCACCGCCGAGGCGATGCCCCGGCTGAAGTCGATGAAGGATCTCGAGGACTACTGGATCGAGTGCAACCGGCTCGAGAACGACGGCGACCAGGCGTACCGGATGCTGCTCGTCCGCCTCTTCTCCGGTGAGTACGACGCGCTCACGGTGCTGAAGATGAAGGAGGTGGCCGACGAGTTGGAGGCCGCCTGCGACGCCTTCGAGCACGTCGCCAACACAGTCGAGACCATCGCGGTCAAGGAGTCCTGATCCTGTGAGCCCCGAACTCATCGCCGTGCTGGCGGTGATCGCGGTCGCCATGGCGTTCGACTACACGAACGGCTTCCATGACGCGGCCAACGCGATCGCCACCAGCATCTCGACCCGGGCGCTGACGCCCCGCATCGCGCTCGCCCTGGCCGCCGTCGGCAACTTCGTCGGCGCGCACTTCGGCGCCGGGGTCGCCAAGACCGTCGGTGACGGGCTGGTCACGCTTCCGACCGGGGTGGAGAGCCTCGGCGTGGTCTTCGCCGGGGTGCTCGGCGCGATCGCCTGGAACCTGATCACCTGGTACTTCGGCCTGCCGTCGTCCTCCTCGCACGCCCTGTTCGGCGGCCTGGTCGGCGCGACCCTGTTCGCCGCCGACGGCATCGTCCAGTGGGGCAACATCCTGGAGAAGGTCATCATCCCGATGGTGCTCTCCCCGGTGGTCGGCCTGATCCTCGGCTTCCTGGTGATGCTGGCGATCATGTGGCTGTTCCGGAAGGGGCAGCCGGGCAAGCTGAACCGGGGCTTCCGGATGGCGCAGACCGTGTCCGCCGCCGCCATGTCCGTCGGCCACGGCATGCAGGACGCCGCCAAGACCATGGGCATCATCGTGCTGGCGCTCTACACCGGCGGTTTCCAGGAGAGCAAGACGCACATCCCGGGCTGGGTGTTCTGGACCTCCGCGACGATGCTGGCGCTCGGCACGTACGCGGGTGGCTGGCGGATCATCCGGACGCTGGGCCGGAAGATCATCGATCTTGGTCCGGCGGAGGGCTTCGCGGCCGAGACCGTGGCCAGCGCGGTGCTCTACTTCAACGCGCTGGTGCTGAAGGCCCCGATCTCCACCACGCACACGATCACCTCAGCGATCATGGGTGTCGGTGCGACCAAGCGCCTCTCCGCGGTCCGCTGGAACGTGGCCGGCAACATCGTGATCGCCTGGATCATCACGTTCCCGGCCGCGGCGGCCATCGCCTGCCTCGCATACCTCCTGGTCCGCCCCCTGTTCTGAAGGCGGGGGCCCCGCTTAACGCTTTCGGTATAGGCGGGGGCCCTTCTTAACACCCGGGTGTTAAGAAGGGCCCCCGCCTTACACGTAGGAGACGCCGATCTGGGCCTTGATGTCGTCGATCAGCGTCATGATCTCCAGCGTGGCGGCGTGCGGCACCAGGGGGCTCTCGGTCAGCCCCGCCGCCAGGCAGCGCTGCACCTCGATCGCCTCGTACTGGTAGCCGCCCCCGGTCATGTCCGCCGGGATCGTCTCCGGCTCGGCGCCGGCCCGGTGCAGCACCACCGACCCGGGCCGGAAGAACAGCTCCGGCAGGTCGATCCGACCGGTGGTGCCGGTGATCGACGCGGTGATCGCGGTGGGGCCGACCATGCCGCAACTGAGCGTCGCCACCGCGCCGGAGTCCCAGCCCAGGACCATGCCGGTGTTCTCGTCCACCGCCTCCGGGCTCAACTTCGCCCACGCCCGCACGTGCTGCGGCGCGCCGAGCACCAGGTGGGCCAGGCTCAACGGGTAGACCCCGAGGTCGAGCAGCGCGCCGCCGCCGAGCGCAGGATTGCGCATCCGGTGCTCGGGCGGGAACGGCCCGGCCGCCCCGAAGTCCGCCCGTACGTGGGTGACTTCGCCGATCGCGCCGTCGGCGATCAGCTCCATTACCCGCAGGATCAGCGGGTTCGTCCGCATCCACATGGCCTCCATGAGGAAGAGCCCACGGGCGCGCGCCGTCTCCACCAGGTCGGTGGTGGTCGGCAGGTCGAGCGTGCACGGCTTCTCCACGAGCACGGCCTTGCCGCCGGCCAGGCAGGCCATCGCCGCCTCGTGGTGCGCGGCGTGCGGCGTGGCCACGTAGATCGCGTCCAGGTCCGGGTCCGCGGCCAGTTCGGCCCAGGAGGCGTACGCCCGCGGCACGTCGTGCTGCCGCGCGAACGCCTCGGCGCTCTCCCGGGTACGCGACCCGACCGCCACCAGCTCGGCGTCCGGCACCAGCCGCAGGTCGGCGGCGAAGCAGGCGGCGATGTGTCCGGTGGCCAGAATTCCCCAACGCGTCATTCCGGCACGTTATCCCGGCCGGCTCGGCCGCCGGCAGGGTGATCCACCCGTCGGGATGTCAGACCCGGCCGGCGACCTCCGCGACGAACGCGCGCCACGACGCCGTCCGGAAGGCAAGCGCCGGCCCGGTCGGATCCTTCGAATCGCGTACGCCGACGACGCCGGCAAGGTTGTCGGCCACCTCGACGCAGGCCCCACCGTTGCCGCTGCTGCGGCTGCTCTTGCGCCACCGCGCGCCACTCAGGTCCATGTCCTCACCCATCCCTAGTGCTGAGCGGCGACATCAGCGACGAACGCACGCCAGGCGGTCGGCGTGAAAAGCAGCACCGACCCGACCCGATCCTTGGAGTCCCGGACGGCGACGACATCTCCCAGACCGTCGGCAACCTCCACACAGTTCCCGCCGCTCGATCCGCTGCGCCGGGACTTCCGCCAGGTGGCGTCATTGAGATCCATGATGGTTCTGCACTTCCTTCAACAGGTCGAGGGACTGCCGACGCGGGAGGGCTTCGGTGCGGACGTTCTCCCATCGCGCCTCAAGGATATGAAGTTCATCCTGGCCGTCGACGACGATGCCGCCCAGTTGATTCTCAAGGTGCCCGACCCAGCGGCCGTCCTCGCCGCGAGCCAGTGCGAAGGGACCGGACAGACCGATGTGGAGGCCGGCGGTCGCCGGGATCACGTGTATGTGCACGTGCGGAAGTTCGGCCACGACGATCAGGTGAGCCACCTGCTCCGCGATGACGACCGAAAACTCCTCCCCGGCACGGTGCAGCGCGGACTCATCGAGCACCACCACGACCTGCGGTGGAGTCTCGCTGGTCAGGATCCGATGGCGGCTCATGCGCCCACTCACCCGTTGGTCGACCTCCTCGGTCGACATGAGGTCGTTGAGTCGCATCACCACGCGGGCGTAGTTCTCCGTCTGGAGCAGACCCGGGATCAGCAACGGCTCGAAGAGACGGAGCTGCCGAGCGCCGCGCTCGGCGTCGAGCCAGGGCAGGAACCACGACGGCGCGCCCAGCTTCGCCACCAGCCGCTCGAAGAATCCTCCGTTGCGGAGTGCCCGGTCAGTGCCCTTGACGAAGTCCATGGTGAGGGCCCGTGAGCCGCTCTCGACCGCACTCACATGCGAGGCGCTGAATCCCGCCGAACGGCCGAAGGTCTCCTGGGTCATTCCTGACATGCCTCGGGCTCGGCGGATCTCGCTCACGATGAAGTCGGCGAGGGGACTTGGCACGCCACTCATTCAGACCCTCCCAACGTGGAGATCGACTACTCACCGTCCCGCGACCACGGTTCCGGCTCGGCCAGGCCAGCCCAGCAGCCCGAACGGCCTTCCGAGAGTAACGGCGACAGCAGCAGAGTGTCACCAGGTGGCGTGGCTGGTGGAGGCGGAGCCCGGCGGTCGCGTCGCACGCGGGGGCCGCCGCCATGGTCGAGCGCCGGTGGCGGCCCCTTCCTGGTCGCTCAACGAGGGGAGTGCCATGCCCGACGAGAAGCCCACACCGCCGACCAGCGCTGCGAAGGCGGTGCACCACCTCGACCCGGATCGCCGGACCAACGTCGCGCCGGAATCGCGCTGGTCTCCGCGTACCCCCTCGGGGTGGCCTTCGGCGCACGTGGCGGACGGTCCGGCGTGGATCTGCGCGCGATGCGGCCACGACTGGCCGTGCCCGACGCTGCGGGCCGCGCCGACGGACGTCGCCCGCCGGGCGACCTTGATCCCGGAGTTTGCGCGTCTCACCCGGCGGGCCATCCGCGACCTGCGTGGCCGGGCCGACGGCCCGACGCCGCCCGAGATCGTCAAGCGCTTCCTGTGGTTCATGTCGTTGAGCGACGACGAGGCCCGGGCCGTCGCGTTGCGGCTGCGGTGAGCCGGCCGCACGTCGCCGGGCGTCCGACCTGGCGCTGCGACGCCTGCGACCGTCCGTGGCCCTGCGAGGCCGCCCGCCGGGCGCTGCTTGTCGAGTATTGCGACGACCGGGCGGCGCTCGCGATCTACCTGGCCACCCTCCTGGTCGAGGCCACCGGGCACCTCACCGACGCGGCCCGTTGGGACCGGTTCCTCGGCTGGATCCGGCCCGGCCGGGTCGCCCGGCCGGGAACTAGGCTCGGGCCATGACGATCGACGGCTTCGCCGCGCCCCCCGCCCTGGTGGAGCACGCCCGCCGGTTCCACGCCGAGGGTGGCGTGCCCGCGGTGCCCCGGGTCGCCGCCACCGTGCTGCTGCTCCGCCCGGCCGGCGACGGCTTCGAGGTCTATCTGATCCGGCGGGTGGCCGCGATGACGTTCGGCGGCATGTACGCCTTTCCCGGCGGCGGGGTGGACCGGTCCGACTCGGAGGCGCACCTCGGGTGGGCCGGACCGGAGCCGGCGGCCTGGGGCGAGCGGTTCCGGCTCGACCCGGCGGACGCGCAGGCCGTGGTCTGCGCCGCCGCCCGCGAGGTCTTCGAGGAGGCGGGCGTGCTGCTGGCCGGCCCGGACCCCGCGACCGTGGTCGGCGACGTGAGCGGCGACGACTGGGAGGCGGCCCGGCAGGACCTGGTCGGCCGGCGTACCGGCTTCGCCGACCTGCTGGCCGGGCGCGGCCTCACGCTCCGGTCCGACCTGCTGCTGCCGTGGACCCGGTGGATCACGCCGGAGTTCGAGCCGCGCCGCTTCGACACGTACTTCTTCGTCGCCCTGCTGCCCGAGGGGCAGCGGACCCGGGACGTGTCCGGCGAGGCCGACCTCACGCTGTGGTTGCGCCCGGCGGACGCCCTGGCCCGGGCGAGGGCGGGGGAGCTGACCATGCTGCCGCCGACCATGGTCACGCTCGCCGAGGTCGCCGCCGCCGGCGACCTCGCGGCCGTGGCCCGTGCGGCGGCGGACCGAGACCCGGGTACGCCGATCGTGCCCCGCATCGAGGACCTGGAGGGGGCGTCGCCGCGCTTCGTGCTCCGCTGAGCAGCGTTGCGCGCGGGCGGGGTTGCGCGCGGCGGCGTTGCGCCGGGCGGCGTTGTTAAGCGGGGCCCCTTCCTATGCAGAATGCGTTAATAGGGGCCCCCTCCTAACACCTCAGCCGAAGCGGCCGGTGATGTAGTCCTCGGTCTTCTTCTGGGTGGGGTTGCTGAAGATCTTCTGGGTGTTGTCGTACTCGATCAGGCGGCCCGGGTCGCCGGTCTTCTCGATCGAGAAGAACGCGGTGCGGTCGGACACCCGCGCGGCCTGCTGCATGTTGTGCGTGACGATGATGATGGTGAACTTGTCCTTGAGCTGGAACATCAGGTCCTCGATGGCCAGCGTGGAGATCGGGTCCAGCGCCGAGCACGGCTCGTCCATCAGCACCACCTGCGGCTCGACCGCGATGGTGCGGGCGATGCAGAGCCGCTGCTGCTGACCGCCGGAGAGGCCCGCGCCGGGCTTGCCGAGCCGGTCCTTCACCTCGTCCCAGAGGTTCGCCGAGCGCAGCGCCTTCTCGGCCGCCTCCTCCAGGATCGACTTGCGCCGGACGCCGTTGAGCCGCAGCCCGGCCACCACGTTGTCGAAGATGCTCATGGTGGGGAACGGGTTCGGCCGCTGGAAGACCATGCCGATCATCCGGCGGACCGCGGTGACGTCCACGTCACGGTCGTAGACGTCCTGCCCGTCGATGGTGAGGTTGCCCTCGACCCGGGCGCCGGGCAGCACCTCGTGCATCCGGTTGATCGACCGCAGGAAGGTCGACTTGCCGCAGCCGGACGGGCCGATCAGGGCGGTCACGGTCTTCGGCTCGACGGTCAGGTTGATGTTCTCAATCGCCTTGAAACCGCCGTAGTAGGCGGTGACGTTGGCGGCTTCGACGCGCTTGGCCATGGTGGCGGTACCTCCGGTGTTCATCGGCCGAGCTGGTTTCGACGGGCCAGCAACTTCGCCGCGACGGTCAGGATGAGGACGAGGGCGACGAGGGTCAGCGCCGCGGTCCACGCCCGTGCCGGCGAGTACTTCGACGCCTCGCCGGCCTGCTGGTAGACGAAGAGGGCGAGCGACGACTGGTTGTTCTCGAACGGGTTGAAGTTGATCGCCGCGCCGCCGCCGGCGACGAGCAGCACCGGCGCGGTCTCGCCGGCGGCCCGCGCGACGGCGAGCATGATGCCGGTGACGATGCCGGGCAGCGCGGTCGGCAGCACGACCCGCAGGATGGTCTTCCACTTCGGTACGCCGAGCGCGTACGCGCCCTCGCGCAGCGGCGCCGGCACGAGCCGGAGCATCTCCTCGGTGGAGCGGACCACGGTGGGCAGCATGAGCACGCTCAACGCGAGCGCGGCGGCGAAGCCGGAGAAACCGGGGCGGCCGTCGTTGAACACCGGCGAGACGATCAGGACCCAGAAGGCGAGCACGAACAGGCCGGTGACGATGGACGGGATGCCGGTCATCACGTCCACGAAGAAGCGGACGGTGAACGCGAACCGGCCCCGGCCGTACTCGACGATGTAGATCGCGCAGAGCACGCCGAGCGGGACGGTGATCAGCGTGGCGATGCCGACCTGCTCCAGCGTGCCGACGATCGCGTGGTAGGCGCCGCCGTTGGCGTCCCGCGCCCCGATGTTGTTCATCGAGGTGCCGAAGAAGTCCGCGTCCAGCCGCTCGGAGCCCTTGCTGACGAGCGTCCAGACCACCGAGGCCAGCGGCAGCACGGCCAGCACGAAGGCGGAGTGGATCAGCGCGCTCCAGATCCGGTTGCGGGCCGAGCGTCGGCCCTCCACCGCGTTCGCCGCGGCGAAGAGACCGGCCAGGTAGAGCAGCACGCCGAGGACCACGACCAGGACCGGGCCGCCGATGCCCGCGCCGTACACGAGGCCCGCGGCGAGCAGCAGCGCCGCGACGGCGATGGCGGGCGCGGCGTACGCGGGGAGTCGCCGGGCCCGCAGCGTGGCCGGCTGGGCCGGCGGGCGGGGACGGTGGGAGGTGAGGGTGGAGGTCATGCCGCGGACTCCGTGAACTCGCGCCGCCGGTAGATGATCGCCCGCGCGGTGATGTTGACGATCAGGGTGATCGCGAAGAGCACCAGGCCGGAGGCGATGAGCGCGCCGCGGCCGGTGTCGTTCGCCTCGGCGAACCGGTTGGCGATGTTGGCGGCGATCGAGTTGCCGCCGGCTTCGAGGATGTTGAACGAGATGGCGTACGTCGAGCCGAGCGTCAGCGCGAGCGCGATGGTCTCGCCGAGCGCCCGGCCCAGGCCCAGCATGACCGCGGCGATGACGCCCGGCCGTCCGTAGGGCAGGACGGCGGTGCGGATCATCTCCCACCGGGTGGCGCCGAGCGCGAGCGCGGCCTCCTCGTTGGCGATCGGGGTCTGCCGGAACACCTCGCGGGAGAGCGAGGTGACGATCGGCAGCACCATGATCGCCAACACCACCGAGCCCAGGAGGATCGAGCTGCCGTACGGCCCCTCGCCGAAGATCGGGATCCAGCCGAAGTACTTGTGCAGCCAGGCGGAGAGATCGGCGACCGGTCCGGCGAAGTAGTCGCGGCCCCAGAGGCCGAAGACCACGCTCGGCACGGCGGCCAGCAGGTCGATCAGGAAGCCGAGGCTGTTGCCGAGGCGGCGCGGGGCGTAGTGGGACAGGTAGAGGGCGATGCCGAGCGCGACAGGCACCGCCAGGAGCAGCGCCAGCAGCGAACTCAGGACCGTGCCGAAGGCGAGCGCGCCGATGCCGAACTTCGGCGGGTTGTCGTTGGGGAACCAGCCCTCGAAGGTCCAGAACGACTCGCTGTTGGCCCGTAGCGCCGGCACGGCCTTGGCGATCAGGAAGATCGCGATGGCCGCGATGATCACCAGCACGGTGGCGCCGGCGGCCAGGGTCAGGGCGCGGAACGCGCGTTCCGCGCCGAACGCGCGGGCCCGGGGCAGGCCGCCGCCACCACCGAGGCTGCCGCCGTCGAGGTCGCCGCCTCCGCCGAGGTTGCCGCCTCCGCCGAGGTCGCCGCCGGAGCGGCCCGGGTTACCGGTGGGCTCGGCCACACGCGCCGAGGCACCGGCGGGCCGCTCGTGGCTCATGGCCACGGGGGTCCCGCCGGTGCCGGCGTGCGCCGAGCGGTGAGGGGTGTCACCCATCTGCTCGCTCGCTTTGCGTTGAGAAGGTGTCGTTCCGGGCGTCAGGAGAGGCTTTCGACCGCGGCCTCGACCTTGGTGCGAACCTCGTCGGGGAGCGGGGCGTAGCCCAGCTCGACCAGCTCCTGCTGGCCCTCGGCGCTGGCGGCGTGACCGAGCAGCCCCTTGATCAGCGGCAGCTTGTCGGCGGCGATGCCCTTGCTGCAGACGATCTCGTAGGTCGCCAGGACGATCGGGTACGCCCCGGCCTCCTTGGTGTTGTAGTCGATCGACATCTTCAGGTCGTTGCCCTGGCCCTCGAACGTGGCCCCGGCGATGGTCTTGCCGGCCGACTCGCCGGTCAGCTCGACGTACTCGCCGGCGCCGTTCTTGATCTTGGCCATCTTCAGGTCCGAGTTCTCGGCGTACGAGAGCTCGACGTAGCTGATGGTGCCGTCAGTGCTCTTGACCTTGCTGGCCACGCCGTCGGACTTCGCCGCGCCGACGCCGCCCGGAGCCTTCCACGCCTTGGAGTTGCTGAAGGTCCAGTCCGACTCGGCGGTCTTGGAGAGGTACTTGGTGAAGTTGTCGGTGGTGCCCGACTCGTCGGAGCGGTGCACCGCCTGGATCGCGGCCGACGGCAGCGTGGCGTCCGGGTTGTCGGCCTTGATCGCCGCGTCATCCCACTTGGTGACCTTGCCGGCGAAGATCTTCGCCAGCGTGGCCGGGCTGAACTGGAGGTTGTCCGCGCCGCTGACGTTGTAGACGACCGCGACCGGGCCGATCACCATCGGCAGGTTGAGGGCCTGGCCCCCGTTGCACCGGGCGTCCGCCTTCGGCTGCTCGTCCTCCTTGAGGGCGGAGTCGGAGCCGGCGAAGTCGGCGGTGCCGGCGATGAACGCCTGGATGCCGGCGCCGGAGCCGCTCGGCTCGTAGTTGATCGTGGTGCCCGCGCACTTCTGCTGGTATGCCTTGATCCACTCGGCCATGGCGTTCTTCTGCGCGGAGGAGCCCTGGGCGTTCAGCGTGCCGGTGGCGCAGTCCGCCGCGGCGGAGCCGGTGGCGCCGGCGGCCGGCTCGTTGTTGTCCGAGCCGCAGGCGCTGAGGCCGAGGACCGCGGTAAGAGCGAGACAGGCGATGGCGCCGTGCCGCTGGAGCTTCACTGAAAGGTTTCCCTTCACGTCTTTGGTCAGGTCGCCCGGGGTGCCGGGGGGCCGGCACTGACCGGCTGACGTGAAAGCTAGAAGTGCCAGATGGACGGTTCGCCGGTCGGAAGTGAACGCGGGATGAACACGTCCGGCCGGTGAGGTGGCCGTACGCTGAGGCGGTTCTGTCCATTTCGTGAACTCGCCGCCGGGCATCGCCTTTAGGGCGATTTTCCCGGGCGACGGGGCGCCCCCGCGCCGGCGCTCAGCCGAGCTGGTAGTTGACGTGCGCGGACCACCTGGCGAAGCCGAGCCGCTCGTAGAGGGCGACCGCCCGGGTGTTGCTCTCGTCGACGTAGAGCATCACCCGGTCCAGCCCGCGCCCGTCGCGCAGGTGGGCCAGGCCGGCGGCGGTGAGCGCCCGGCCGAGCCCGCCCCGGTGCGCGGACGGGTCGACGCCGAGCACGTAGACCTCGCCGATCCGGGCCGACCCGGGCCGCTCGTGCACCTTGGTCCAGTGGAAGCCGAGCAGCCGGCCGGTGGCCGACTCCACCGCCAGCAGGAAACCGGCCGGATCGAACCACGGCTCGGCCATCCGGACGCGCAGGTCGTCGACGGTCCACCGGCCCTGCTCGGGGTGCTCGGCGAACGCGGCGTTGTTGACCGCCAGCCAGGACTCGTCGTCGTCGCCGGGTCGGAACGCCCGCAGCTCGACGCCCTCGGGCAGGCCCGGCTCGGGCAGCGCGGCGGTCAGCGGCCGGCGAAGCTGCCAGAGCACCCGCGCCCGGCTGAAGCCCAGGTCGACCGCGAGCGCGGCGGCCGACGGGTGGTCGCCGTGCGCCCAGGCGCGCAGCGGGCCGGACGCGGCGGCCAGCACGCCCCGGGCCAGCGCCCGGCCGGTGCCCCGCCGCCGGTGCGCCGGGTGCACCACCAGCTCCACCCCGACGCCGTCGGCGGGCGCGGTGGTGTCGAGGTGCGCGTACCCGGTCAGGGCGCCGTCGGCGGCCCGGGCGGTGAGGTGCACCGCCGGCGCTCCGGGGTCGCGCAGCCGCAGCAGCACGTGCTCGTCGAGCGGATCGGCGCCGTCGGCGTCGCCGGCCGCGCGCGCCAGCGCCAGCACGTCGGTGACCTCGGCCGTCGTCAGCCGTTCGGCGGATGCGACCCGGTCGCCCGGGACCGCCGCGTCGGGTCCGGGACCACTCGTCGGTTCGGTGCTGCTCATCCGAGTCACGGTAGCGGCCGGCGGGCCGCCGTTCCCGCCGGAGCGCGACGGCGGCCGGTGGCACTCGTCACTGGATGCCGGTGGGCAGCGGCTCCAGCACGAAGCGGTCGAGCAGCTCGGGCAGCAGCTTCTGCAACGCGGCGACGGTGCCGGAGCGGTCCCCGCCCGCGTCGTGCATGAGCACGATCGCGCCCGGTCCGGTCTGGGTGCGGACCGCCGTCTCGATGACGGTCGCGCCCGGCGCCTTCCAGTCGGACGGGTCGACGCTCCAGTGCAGTGGCGTGAGACCCAGGTCGGTGCAGGCCGACACCACCGGGGCGGTCCAGGCGCCGCCGGGCTGGCGGTAGTACGCGATCCGGGCGTTCGGCGCGGCGGCCAGGATCGCGTCGTTGGTGCGTTGCAGGTCCGCCCGGATCGTCGCCGTGGTGCGTTTGCCGAGGTTGACGTCGTGCTTCCAGGAGTGGTTGCACAGGGTGTGCCCCTCGGCCTCGATCGACCGGACCAGGTCCGGGTAGTTCTCGGCGTTCTCGCCGACGACGCAGAACGTGGCCTTCACGCCGTACTGGGCGAGCAGGGCGAGCACCTGTGGCGTCCACCGGGGGTCGGGGCCGTCGTCGAAGGTCAGCGCGACCCGGGACGAGCCGGTGGTGAGGTGGGCGCCGAAGGGGCCGGTGCCGTCACCGGCGTCGGACATGCCGGGGGCGGCGTCCGGCGCCGCGTCCGGGCTCGGCCGGGCGGCCTCCGGCGCGCCGGCGTCCGGCGGCTGGTCGGCGTAGCGCGTGGTGTCGCCGAAGGCGGCCGTGCCGGCGGTCGTCGGGTGCTGCTCGGGCACCAGGCTGCGGCCCAGCGCGTACGCCGAGGCCAGCAGCCCGATGAGCACCGCGGTCACGACCACCAGCACCCGCGGCGTCGAGCCGGTCATAGGCGGTACCGGCCGTTCGCCGTCCCCGTGGTCAGCGCGCGCACGTGCGTCCCCCTTGATCCTGACAAATTAGGCAGTCAGGATAAGGCGGATTTCTGTGTCAAATAGGACATATGGGGAAAGTGCCCCCGGGGGGGGGTGGTGCGGAACCGGTCAGACCGGCAGCGGGGCGGGCTCCGTCTCCGGCAGCGAACGCGACGGCGGCACGACGAACTTGTAGCCGACCTGACGGACCGTGCCGATCATCGACTCGTACTCCGAGCCGAGCTTGGCGCGTAGCCGTCGGACGTGCACGTCGACCGTGCGGGTGCCGCCGAAGTAGTCGTAGCCCCAGACCTCGCGCAGCAACTGGTCCCGGGTGAACACCCGCCCCGGGTGCTGGGCGAGGAACTTCAGCAGCTCGAACTCCTTGTAGGTGAGGTCGAGCGGCCGGCCCTTCAGCTTGGCGGCGTAGGTGTCCGGGTCGATGTTCAGCTCGCCGGCCCGGATCGAGCCGCCGGCGCCGGCGACCGCGTTGCTCAGCCGGCCGACGGCGAGGCGCAGCCGGGCCTCCACCTCGGCCGGGCCGGCACCGGCGAGGATCACGTCGTCCACGCCCCAGTCGGCGTTCAGCGCGATCAGGCCGGCCTCGGTCACCACCGCGACCAGTGGCACGCCGAGCCCGGTGGCATGCAGCATCCGGCAGGTGGCACGCGCCTCGCTCAACTCGGAGCGGGCGTCCACCAGCACGGCGTCCGGCGTCGGCCCGGAGACCAGCGTGCGGACGTCGCGGGGTGCGGTGCGCACCGAGTGCGGCAGCAGGTCGAGCGCCGGCAGCACCGCCGACGGCTCACCCGCTCGTGCGGTCACGAGCAGCAGGAGCTCCACGATCACCTCCGTCCCGGCGGCCCTACGGCCGCGCGCGACCAGCGGCACGCCCGGGTGGGGCGGCGCTGTGAACTTGCGTGGGTCCCGGCGTCGCTGACGGGCGGGGTAACGGCTTGAGCGTAACCGATGCTCCGGCCGTCACCTTCGCGGCTTTTCCTGTTTGCCCTTTCTGCCCTCGATCGCGGCCAAGGTTTTAACGTTGCCGAAACCGTGACCCCCGCCGGACCGCCCGGGTCTGGCACCATCGGGACGTGTTTCCCTCCACCTCACGCGACGCCGCTCGCGACCCGTGGGCCGACGACCCGTCCGCCGGGCCGTCCGGCCCCGCCCGTGGCTACCCGCCCGCCCCGCGCACCGGGCCGGCCGAGGCGGAGGAGGAACAGCCCGAGCGTAAGGGGCCACGTCGGCTCCGCAAGGGCGGCCAGGGCCGGCGTCCCGACCCCGGGTCGGAGGAGGCGTCCGAGGAGGACATCCCACCGGTCCCCTTCCGGCGTCCGCTGGCGCTGACCGTGGCCGGCTTCGCCGCGCTGCTCGGCGTGGGGTTGGTGCTCGGGGCGCAGACCGCCGGCCCGGGGCACCGGCTGCCCTTCGCGGCCATCGTCTTCGGCGTGCAACTCCTCTACGTGCTCGCCTGGACCATGGCCATGCGACCGCCCGCGCTGCTCGTCGTGGCGCTTGTCAGCGCCGGCACGGCGGCGATCGCCGACGTCGCCGCCGTGCAGTCCGACGTCGCCGGCCTGGCCCCCCTCGGGTACGCCGCGGTCGCCGGCCTCGTGCTCGGCGTGCTGGGCCAGCTCGTCCGCCGGGTGGACCGGGTCCGAGTGACCGACTCGCTCGGCGGCACCCTGCTCATCGTGATCGGGGTGGTCGCGTTCGCCTCGCTGATCGTGCTCAGCCGGATCCCCAAGGGCACCCAGGCGATCACGGTCTGCCTCACCGCCGCCGGGGTGGCCCTGCTGGTGGCGCGGTTGACCGACGCGATCGCGCCGTGGCCGCGGCTCGCCCCGCAAGTGCCCCGGGGCGCCGCCGGAGTGGTGGCGGGCGCCATGATCGGCACGCTCACCAGCGCCGTGCTCGGCAGCTACCTGGTCGGCTTCACCCCGACCAGCGCCGCCCTGGTCGGCGTGGTCGCCGCGGCCACCGCCGTGCTCGCCGACCTGGCCGTGGGATACGCCGAGGCGGGCCGGCTGATGGCCGGCGAGCTGCCGACCATGTGGGTGGCCCGGCACATGCAGGGGCCGCTCGGTGGCTTCGCGCTCGCCGCGCCGGCCGCGTACGCCATGTGCGTGCTCTTCCTCTGACGCGCCCGGTTGGGGAAACCGCGCCTCGGGTAAGTACGGTTGCGCCGCGAGACGCGGTGACCGTGGCGAGGACTGGAGGCGGCGTGGCAGAGGCGTACCCCGCGGAGGGCCGGCCCCGTCGCCGGGGCCGCAAGCTGCTTGTCGGTTTTGTCGTCCTGCTGCTGGTGCTGGCCGGGCTGCTCGTCGTCGCCGACCGGGTGGCCGCCGGGGTGGCCGAGCGGGCGATCGCCGACCAGGTGCGGCAGGAACTCGCCAAGCAGGACGCGCAGTCCGGCGCGCCCAAGGTCGAGATCGGCGGCTTCCCGTTCCTCGACCAGGTGCTGGCCGGGAAGTACGAGCGGATCTCGATCCGGTTGACCGACGTGCGGGGCAACGTGCAGGGCGGCGTGGTCGACGTGCCGCGCCTGGACGTGGACGCCCGCGACGTGACCGCGTCGCTGGACACCATCCGCTCCGGCCGGGGCGACGTGGTGGCCGAGAGCGTCGACGGGCGGGGCACCGTCACCTACGACAGCCTGGCGAAGCTGCTGAACCGGCCCGGCCTGAAGCTGGCCGAGCGGGACGGCAACCTGGCCGTCACCGCCCCGGTGGACATCCTCGGCGTCAAGCTGACCGTCAACGGCACCGCCGACCTGACCGTGAACGACGGCAAGGTGGCCCTGCGCTTCAACGACCTCACCGCCGAGGGGCTGCCGAACGTGGCGCCGGCGCGGACGCTGCTGTCCAACTACGCCAAGAGCATCTCGATCGACGTGCCGCTGCCGGAGCTGCCGTTCCAGCTCAACCTGCGCAAGGTGGAGCCGACGCCGGAGGGCCTGGTGATCGAAGCGGACGCCACGAACGTGCCGATCAACTCGGCCGGCTGAGAGCCGACCCGTCTGATCAACTCCGCCGGCGGACCGGTCCGCACATCTCGCATGCTGGTCGGACCGGTGGCGCTTGCGGGTCCGGCTGGTAGTGTCGCTGCCCATGGGGACCCTCCTCACCAAACGGCGCGCGGTCGACCTGTGTCGCGTGGCCACCTGCCTGTGTCGCCCCGTCCTCTGACGGCGGGGCTGTCTTCGGCCGCCTAGCGGCCACCGGCACCAAGGGTTCGCAGCATCCCCCCGAACGCCCGGCAGCGGCGCCGTCGCACGTACCCGTGATCCGTTTCCAGCCTGGGTCCCGCGCGTGGTGCGACAACCACCGACTTCGATCTCCGCGCGCAGGCTCACCACCCATCCTCACCAGGGAGTGATCTGATGAGTCGCGACACCGCACTCGTCTCGGCCGAGTGGGCCGAGAAGAACCTCGACGCCCCGGGCGTCGTCTTCGTCGAGGTCGACGAGGACACGTCGGCCTACGACACCGGCCACATCGCCGGAGCGATCAAGCTCGACTGGAAGACCGACCTCCAGGACCAGGTCCGCCGCGACTTCGTCAACCAGGAACAGTTCGCGGCGCTGCTCTCCGAGCGGGGCATCGGCAACGACGACACCGTCGTCCTCTACGGCGGCAACAACAACTGGTTCGCCGCGTACGCGTACTGGTACTTCAAGCTCTACGGCCACCGCGACGTCAAGCTGCTCGACGGCGGTCGCAAGAAGTGGGAGCTGGACGCCCGTCCGCTCGTCACCGACGCGGTCCAGCGGCCGGCGACGCAGTACGTCGCGCAGGCGCCGGACACCTCGATCCGCGCGTTCCGCGACGAGGTGGTCGACGCCATCGGCACCAAGAACCTGGTCGACGTGCGCAGCCCCGACGAGTACGCCGGCCGGCTGCTCGCCCCGGCCCACCTCCCGCAGGAGCAGGCGCAGCGGGCCGGCCACGTGCCGACCGCGATCAGCGTGCCGTGGTCCAAGGCGGCGAACGAGGACGGCACGTTCAAGTCCGACGACGAGCTGCGCAAGATCTACGCCGACGCCGGGTTGGACGACGGCCGGGAGACCATCGCCTACTGCCGGATCGGCGAGCGTTCCTCGCACACCTGGTTCGTGCTCCAGGAGCTGCTCGGGCACCAGAACGTGAAGAACTACGACGGATCGTGGACCGAGTACGGCTCGCTCGTCGGCGTGCCGGTGGCGCTCGGCGACGAGCCGGGGGAGGCGTGACCATGGCGACCGCTCCGATCGCTCCGACCGCTGCCGGCTGCGCCGCGCCGGACCAGGCCGCCCCGCTCCCGGCCAGCCTGGACCTGGAGAAGGAAACCGTCATCACCGGGCAGGTGCTCGCCGAGTCCGGTGAGGCCGTGCCGGGCGCGTACGTCCGGCTGCTCGACTCGACCGGCGAGTTCACCGCCGAGGTGGTGACGTCGGGGGCCGGGCAGTTCCGGTTCTTCGCCGCGCCGGGTTCGTGGACGCTGCGGGCGCTCTCCCGGCACGGCAACGGCGACACCGCGGTGACCGCCGCCCGTGGCATCAACGAGGTCACCGTCACCGTCAAGGCGTAAGGCGGGGGCCCCTGTTAACGCCTGCGGTATAGGCGGGGCCCCCGCTTAACACCTCCGCATCGCGTGCGTCGGCTCGGGCCGGCCGCCCCTGGACCGGGGTGGCCGGCCCGAGCCGTCGTGGGCCGCCGGCTCAGGACGTGCAGCCGCCCGGATGGTCCACCCGCCGCACGCAGCGGCGTCGTCCACCGAGGGGCCACCTTCTCGCGAGGGCTCTCGGATTTTGGGATGCGGGTGAATCCTGGTAGCAAAGTGCCCCTGTGGGGGCCGTTTCGTACCAAGATCTTAGAGCCGGAGCGAGGCGGGTCGCGGAGGGGTGACACGATGGATCGCGTGACCGGTGCCGTCCACCCTGGGTACGCCCCGCCGACCCGTCCCGAGCAGCCCGGATCCGGCCGGCGCATGCAGCGCTGGCTGGTGGTTGCCACGGTGGTGTGGGCCGTGCTGCTCGCCGGGCTGGCCTGGTGGTCGGTGCGCACCGATCCGCCCACCGTCAAGGAGCAGCGCTCGCTGGACCAGGCCGGTCCGGTGGTGGACCGGGCGATCGGTGAGCTGAGCGCCGCGGTCGGGGCGGCCGGCGTGCCGGCGCTCCTGCCGGACCGGCTGGACCGCGGCTGCCGGGTGACCCCGCTGGACGCCGGTGCGAGCCTGGAACGCGGCATCGAGGTGGCCACCGCCGACGCGGACACCCGCGACGTGCTGCGCCAGGTGGCCGACCGGCTGCCGTCGCGGTGGCGGGCCGGCGTCTCGTCGTTCGACGGCGAGCCGCTGCTGCGCGCCGACGCCGGCGACTTCGTCGCGGTCGAGGGCCGGTCCGGCGGGCCCGGGCGGATCCTGCTCACCGCCGCCACCGGATGCCGGCCGGTCGGTGACGGCTACCGGGCACCGGCCGCCGACGCCGCCGGCGAGTCCGCCGCCTTGGCCCGCGTGCTGGGCCGCTGGGGCGGCGCGACCGGCGCGGTCCAGGTGCTGGCCGCGCCCTGCCCCGGCGGCGGGACCGCCCGGACCGCCCGGGGCGAGGCCGCCGTGGCGGCGGACCAGCCGCTGGCCGCCGCGTTCGGCGCCGGCGCCGCGCCGGTGGTGGACTCCGCCGACCGGTACGCCCGCCCGGGCGACCCGGCGGTGCTCGCCGAGCGGGTCGACGAGCGGGTACGGGTGGCGGTCACCAGCCCCTGCCCGGCCTGATCCGGCCGGCTCAGTGCCCTCGGGTGGCGTCGTGCGGGGTGCGACTGCGGCCCAGGGCGTCCACCTGCCCCCACCGTCCCGGGATGTCGAGCAGCTCCACCCGGCCCATTCCCGACGGCACGGCCGGGTCGATGATCAGATGCTCGCCCTGCGGCTCCAGCCCCAGCATCACCCGGAGCAGCAGCAGCGGCGTACCGGCGGACCAGGCCTGCGGGCTGCCCGCGGTCGGATAGCGCACCGGATAGTCGGTGAGGCCGCGCTCGTAGCCGGCGAACGCCTCGGGCAGCCGCCCGTTGAAGTAGTTGGACGCGCTCACGATCGCCTCGCAGATCTGGCCGGCCTCGTCGCGGAAGCCGTATTTCCACAGGCCCCAGGCGATGATCGAGTTGTCGAACGGCCACACCGTGCCGACGTGGTAGCCGATCGGGTTGTAGCGGCCCTGGTCGTCGGCGAGCGTGCGTACGCCCCAGCCGGAGAAGAGGCGCGGCCCGAGCAGGTGGGCGACGACCGCCGGGGCCCGGGACTCGTCGACGATGCCGCTCCACAGCAGGTGGCCGATGTTCGAGGTGAGCGCGTCCACCTGCCGCCCCCGCGGGTCCAGGGCCAGCGCGTAATACTCCCGCTCCGGGATCCAGAAGTCGCGGTTGAACCGTTCCTTCAGCGCCGCCGCCTCGCGTTCCAGCCGGTCCGCGTACGCCGGGTCGTGCCAGTGGGTGCGGGCCATCCGGGCGCCGCGCAGCTTGGCGTCGTAGGCGTACCCCTGTAGTTCGCAGGTGGCCCGGGGGAACGGCGGCAGCCGGCCGTCGGCGTAGGAGATGGCGTCGGGGGAGTCCTTCCAGCACTGGTTCGCCAGCCCGGTCTCCGGGTTGCGTGTCATGTACCAGATGTAGCCCGTGCCGAGCAGGTCCCCGTACGTGTCGAGCCAGGCCAGCGCCGCCCGGGTCTCCTGCTCCAGTTGGCGCACGAGCGTCCCGTCTCCGGTCCACCGCTCGTACTCGTCGAGCAGGATGACGAAGAGCGCCGTGGTGTCGGCGGCGCCGTAGTAGGGGGAGTGCGGCTGCTCCTCGAAGCCGGCGGTCTCGCCGTAGCGCAACTCGTGCAGGATCTTGCCGGGCTCCTCGTCCCGGAAGTCGTCGATCCGGGTGCCCTGGAGCCCGGCCAGCATGAGGATGGTCGGCTGGATCAGCTCGGGGAGGAACGGCAGTATCTGGAGCGAGGTGAACATGCTGTCCCGGCCGAACAGGGTCATGAACCAGGGCAGGCCGGCGGCGACCAGCCGGACGCCCAGGGTGATCGACTCGTACCGGAGGGCGGCCAGGTCGGTGAGGCTGCGGCGGTAGGCCCCGGCCAGCGGCTGACAGTCGCAGGAGAGCGTCGGCGCGCGTTCGATCAGCGCGTTCTGCTCGGCCTCGATGTCCGCCACCGTGCGCTGCCCGCCGAGCGGCAGGGTGGCCCGCGCGTCCTCGCCGCGGGCCCCGTAGACCGTGGTGGAGACGTGCAGGCGTGCGGTCCACGCGCCGTGTGGCGCGACGCGGATCCGGAACGTCATCCCGCCCTGGTCGACCTCGACCGGTGCGCTGCTGCTGATCTTCGTTTCCCGGTGGAAACCCTGCCGGCGGTAGGTGAGCCGCAGCCCGTCCTCCTCCACCGTGGGGCTGGTGCTGCCCTTCTTCGCCAACCGTTGCTTGACCTCGAAGAGGTCGGCGAAGTCGGAGGCGATGTCGAGCCGGAGACGGAACTCCCTGTCCTGCACCGAGTGGTTGAGCAGGGTCAGGTCCTCGTCGAAGCTGCTGCCGATCGAGTGGCTGCGGATCACCGAGACATCCGCGTCCAGGTCGTGCGTCGGATCGCCGGGGACCATGAAGAACCGGGTCTTGTACGACAGCGAGTCGTCGATCGAGAGCGCGTGCAGCGGTTGGCCGTCGAGCGAGAGGACCCAGGTGGAGAGGAACCTGGTGTCGTAGGAGAACAGCCCGGTGGGGAATTCGTACGACGGCTCGATGTTGCCGCGCCGGTCGCTGACCAGGAACGTGTTGCCGTCGAGGATGCTCACCCGTTCCTTCACGTCGACCGCCGCACGTGTTCGCGGGCGGCGTCCCTCGGGTCCCGCACGCCGGGCGGGTTGGGCAGGAAGCGGCGTAGTGCCAGGAACAGCACGACCTGCCCGCCGAACGTGGCCTCGTTGCGCAGCACCGTTGCCATGCCGGCCTCCCGGCCGGTGACCAGCCCTTCGAAGAGTTGGGTGGCGGCGGTCAGGATGGCATCCGGCGGGCGCTCCTCCTGCCGGCTGACCCGCGCCGACCCGGGGGCCAGCGTCACGTACCAGTGCTCGGTGCGGTTGCCGTCGGTCAGGTCGATCTGGAGGGTGCCGCCGATCGGGCTGCGCAACACGGCGGGGGCGCGCGCCGGCAACGACGCGAAGAACTGTTCGATCGCCTCACTCACATCAGAATGGTATGCGTATATCCGACATGTCGGGTCAGGATCGACGGACCGGTCAGAATGGACAACCGGCGGAGGCTCAGTAGACCAGGGCCTGCGCGCCCTCGGTCATCGCCTCCTCGACGAAGACCGCCGCCCCGGCGATCCGGATGCCCGGCAGCACGTCGCCCGGGCCGATGTCCCGCCGGGCCGCGCACTGCGTGCAGGCGGTCACCCGGCCCGTGGTCAGGATCACGTGCAGCAGCTCGCCCAGCGGCGCCGAGTGCGGCAGCTCGAACGACTCCGCGCGCCCGGGCAGCGCGAACCAGGTCGACTCGCCGGTCAGCCAGAGCGACACGTCCACCCCGGCCGCGGCTGCGGTGGCGGCGACGGTGAACGCCTGGGCGCACCGCTCCGGGGCGTCCGCTCCGGCGGTGGCCTTGACGACGAGAGTGCGCGTCATGCCGCCCAGCATAGGATGGCCCGGATGGTTACCGAGATCGGGTTCGTCAGCCTGCTGGTCGCCGGCCTGGGCGCGTTCGCCGGTGGCCTGGTCTATGTCGCTGTGCGAATCGCAAGAGGTAAATGGTGACCCATGAGTGAGAATCCGCTTCAGCCGCCGTGGCTGAACGCGCCGCCGGTCGACCCGTACCCCTACGAGGAGAGCCACGACCTGCGTGTCGGCCCGAAGCTGCACCCGAGCCTGGATGGTCTGCTGCCCTACATCGGGGTGTGGCGCGGTCGGGGTCGCGGCGGGTTCCCGACGATCGAGGACTTCGACTTCGCCCAGGAGATCCGGATCAGCCACGACGGCCGCCCGTTCCTGCTCTACGAGTCCCGGGCGTGGATCCTGGACGAGCAGAGCCGCCCGGTCCGTCCGGCCGGTCGCGAGGTGGGCTGGTGGCGTCCGGTGCTCGACGGCGATCGGGTCACCGACGAGATCGAGGCGCTGATGAGCGTGCCGACGGGCGTGATGGAGCTGCACATCGGCAAGCGCCGGGGCACGCAGATCGAGTTCGCCACCGACGCGGTCGTCCGTACCGCCACGGCGAAGGAGGTCACGGCCGGCGCCCGCCTGTTCGGCATCGTCGAGGGCGCCCTGCTGTACGCCCAGGAGATGGCCGCGATGGGCCACCCCCTGAGCCCACACCTGTCCGCCCGCCTGACCCGGGTCGCCGGCTGACCCGACTCCGGTGCGCCCCGGCCCGTCGATCATGAGTGCCGGCCGGCGCGGCGGCCGAACTATGATCGGAGGGTGTCCGAATCCTCCCTCGCGGAACTGCTCCGCTCGCGCGGGCTGCGGCTGACGGCGCAGCGGCAGCTTGTCCTCCAGGCTGTCCTGGATCTCGGGCACGCCACCCCGGAACAGGTGCACACGGCGGTCCGTGAGGTGGCGGCCGGCGTCAACATCACCACCATCTACCGCACACTGGAGCTGCTGGAGCGGCTCGGCCTGGTGACACACACCCACCTGTCGCACGGCTCGCCGACCTACCACGCGGCCGGCGAGCACCAACACGTGCACCTGGTGTGCCGGGAGTGCGGGGCGATCGACGAGATCTCCCCGGAGATGCTCCGGCCGCTCGCCGACCAACTGGCCGGGCAGCGCGGATTCCAGGTCGACATCGGGCACGTCGCGCTCTTCGGGGTCTGCGGCAGGTGCGCACAGGACGGGGAACAGAGATGATCGACATCGCGGGCGCGGTCGCCGCCGACGCCATCGACGAGCAGACCCGGGACCAGCCCGAGCCGGCCCACCGGGCGGCCGGGGTCGCCCCGGTGGCCGCGCACTACGGCGACCCGATGCGCGAACAGCGGACGCTCGCCACCGGCGTGGGCCTGGTCGACCGGTCGCACCGGGGCGTGCTCGCGGTCCCCGGCGAGGAACGGATCTCCTGGCTGCACACGCTGACCAGCCAGCACCTGGCCGCGCTGACCCCCTGGCAGGGCACCGAGCTGCTGGTGCTCTCCCCGAACGGGCACGTCGAGCAGCACGCGCTCGTCACCGAGGACGGCGAGACCACCTGGCTGGACACCGAGCCGGGGATGACCGGCGGGCTGCTGTCGTACCTGGAGAAGATGCGCTTCTTCAGCAAGGTCGACCCGCGCGACGTCACCGCCGACCATGCGCTGCTCTCGCTGGTCGGGCCGGAGGCCGCCGGCGCGCTCGACACCCTGGGCGTCACCGGGCTGGCCGCGCCCGACCTGGTCGGGGTGCCGGGTCCGAAGTTCCGCTCCGGCGAGCTGCCCGCACGCCCCTCGGTGGTGTACGACGTCAAGCCGCTGCCGGCCGGCGGCTGGGCCCGGCGGGTGGCGCTCGGTGTCGACCTGCTGGTGCCCCGCCCGGCCATGGCCCGGGTGGTGGCCGAGCTGCGGGACGCCGGCGTGCCGGTGGCCGGGCTGTGGGCGTACGAGGCGGTCCGGGTGGCCGCCCGGCGGGCCCGGGCCGGGGTGGACACCGACCACCGCACCATCCCCGCCGAGGTGGATCTGATCGCACCGGCCGTCCACCTGGACAAGGGCTGCTATCGGGGGCAGGAGACGGTGGCCCGGGTGCACAACCTGGGCAAGCCTCCGCGCCGGCTCGCGTTGCTGCACCTGGACGGCGTGACGAGCGACAAGCCGCCGGCCGCCGGCACGCCGGTGACGCTCGACGGTCGTACCGTCGGTTTCGTCGGCACCGCCGTGCACCACTACGAGCTGGGTCAGATCGCGCTCGCCGTGCTCAAGCGCAACACCCCCGACGACGCCCGCCTGATGGTGGGCGACTCCGCCGCCGCCCTCGATGTGTAAGGAGGGGCCCCCGCTTAACGCCTCCGGTAGAGGCGGGGGCCCCGCTTAACGCCTGCGCAGCGGTGCGACGGCGGCCGTCTAGGATCCGGGGCATGACGACAGGGACGTTGATCACGGTTGCCCCCACCGGCGCGGAGTCGGCCAAGGCGGAGGTGCCGGCGCTGCCGGTGACGCTCGACGAGCTGCTGCTGACCGCCAAGGAGTGCGAGGCGCTCGGCGCGGCCGTGATCCACGTCCACATCCGCGACGACGAGGCGCGGCCGACGCTCGACCAGGGCCGGCTGCGGGAGACCGTGGCCGCGTTGCGGGAGAGCACCGACCTGATCGTGCAGCTCTCCTCCGGCGGCGCGGTGACCGACCCGGAGGCCCACCGGCTCGCCGTGCTCGACGCCGCGCCGGACATGGCCTCCTGCACCATGGGCACGGTCAACTTCGGGGACGACGTGTTCCTCAACCGCTGGGAGTTCATCGTCGACCTGCACACCCGGATGCAGGAGCGGGGCGTCGTCCCCGAGTACGAAATCTTCGAGCTGGGGCACCTCACCGCGTTGCAGCGGCTGCTCGGCAGGTACGGCCTGCCGCACGGCGGGCACGTCCACGTCGACTTCGTGATGGGTGTGCCGGGTGGGATGCCGGGCACCACGGCCACCCTGGTCGCCGCCGAGCAGATGCTCCGCGACCTGCCCGCGGGCACCACGTTCTCGGCCACCGGCATCGGACGCAGCACCATCCCGGTGATGCTCGCCTCGCTCTCGACCGGCGGTCACCTGCGGGTCGGCATGGAGGACACGGTCACCTACGCGAAGGGCCGCCCGGTGGAGTCCAACATGCAACTCGTCGCCCGGGCGGTCGGCTTCGCGCAGCTCGCCCAGCGCCCGCCGCTCACCACCGCCGAGGCGCGCACGCTGCTCGGCGTGTAAGCGGCACGCGAGCGCACACCCCTGTACGGCCAGGGTCGACGTCGCAGGTCACCCCGCCGCGGGCCCGCCGCGCCCCGTCGGTACCGTCCATCCCGTGGGAAAGACGTACGAGGGCGGCGTGCCGCTCGCCGAGGTGGTCCGGTCCGGGTTCGTGGAGGGCGTCCACCGGGGTTCCGTGGTGGCGCTCGACGCCGCCGGCTCGCCGGCCGCCGGGGCGGGTGACGTCACCTCGCCGATCTTCCCCCGCTCGTCCAACAAGCCGATGCAGGCGGTCGGCATGCTCCGGGCCGGGCTGCCGTTGACCGACCCAGCCGACGTGGCGCTCGTCGCGGCGAGCCACGCGGGCGAGGAGTTCCACGTCGAGCGGGTCGTCGCGTTGCTCCGGGGCGCCGGGCTGGACGAGGACGCGCTGCGCTGCCCGGCGGACCTGCCGTTCGGCGAGGCCGCCCGGGAGGCGGTGCTGCGGGCCGGCGGCGGTCCGTCCCGGGTGCTGATGAACTGCTCGGGCAAGCACGCCGGCATGCTGCTCACCTGCCTGGCCGCCGGTTGGCCGCTGGACGGCTACTGGCGGCCGGAGCATCCGCTCCAGCAGCGGGTGACCGCGACCGTCGAGGAGCTCACCGGCGAGCCGGTGGCGGCGGTCGGGGTGGACGGCTGTGGCGCGCCGGTGCACGCGGTGTCACTGACCGGGCTGGCACGCGCCTTTCTGCGGCTGGTGACCGCCGAGCCGGGCACGGTCGAGCGGGGCGTGGCGGACGCGATGCGGGCGTACCCGGAGATGGTCGGCGGCACCGTGGCCGACGACACCCGGCTGATGCTCGGCGTACCCGGACTGCTGGCCAAGATCGGCGCGGAGGGTGTGCTGGCGGCGGCGGTCCCGGGGGTCGGCGCGGTCGCCCTGAAGATCGACGACGGCGCGGCGCGCCCCCGGATGCCGGTGCTGACCTCGGCCCTGACGCGGCTCGGGCTGCGCGCGCCCATCCTCACCGAGTATGCCGAGTTCCCCCTGTTGGGCGGCGGTCTCCCGGTCGGCGCGGTCCGCCCGGTCTGGTAGCCGGCCGGCCGCGCGCCCGTCGGGGCGACGAGCGCGCGACCGCGACGGCGATCAGGGCAGGAAGTCGAGCAGGGCGGCGTTGACCGGCCCGGGGCGTTCCAGGGGGACCAGATGGGCCGCGTCGGGGATGTCCGGCAGGCGGGTGCCGTGCGGGGCCTCGGCGGCGATCCGGTCGGCCAGGCGGTGGACGTCGGGTAGGTCGTGGGCGCCGGCGGCGGCCAGCACCGGCATCCGCAGCTCGCCCAGCCGGTCGACGGCCGGCGGGTCCAGTTCGCCCACCTCGATCGCGCTGAGCGCCTGCTCGGCGGCGAGCGCCCAGCGGTCCATCTCCTCGGCGAACCGGATCAGCCCGGGGTCGACGTCCGCCGGCTGGCGGGTCGGGCCGACCACCCAGAACCGCACCTCCCCGGCGGCGGTGGCGGTGACGTCCTCCGGGTCCACGTCGCCGACCAACTCCTCCCAGAGCTGTTCGGTCTCCTCGGACCACTCGTGGCCGGAGACCGGGGCCCCGAACAGCGCGAGCGCCGAGATCCGCTCCGGGTGGGCCAGCGCGGTGTCCACCGCTACCCGGCCGCCGAACGAGCAGCCGGCGAGCGCGGCCCGCTCGACGCCGAGCGCGTCGAGCAGCCCGATCACGTCGTCGTGGTGGGCGAACGGGGTGGGCGGCAGCTCGGACTCGCCGTAGCCGCGCAGGTCGGGGACGATCACCCGGTGCCGGGCGGCGAGCGCCGGCACCTGCTCCCGCCACATTCGCCGGTCCGCGATGCCGGCGTGCAACAGCACCACGACGCTGCCGCTGCCGACCTCGTCGTACGTGAGCCGTGCGCCGTTGATCTCGATCTTGGTCACAGGGTGGAACGGTACGGACCGCCCATCGGGCCCGCAACCGGCTTCGAGTGACCTCGCTAACTGTGGCTAGCACTTTGCTTGCAGCAGCTAGCAGGGCGCGTTACGGTGGAGTTATGGCCACCAGCAAGGACCTTCCCGATGTCGGCGGGTTCATTCGCGACCTGCGGCGCAACGCGAAGATCTCGCTGCGCCAGCTCGCCGAGCAGGCGGGCGTCAGCAATCCCTACCTGAGCCAGATCGAACGCGGGCTGCGCAAGCCGAGCGCCGAGGTGCTCCAGCAGCTCGCCAGCGCGCTGCGCGTCTCCACCCCGGCCATGTACCTGCGGGCCGGGCTGCTCGACGACAAGGAGGGCCAGGGTGTGCTCGCGGCCATCGCGGTCGACCCCGAGCTGACCATGGCGCAGAAGCAGTCGCTCACCCAGATCTACGAGACGTTCCGCCGGGAGAACGCACGCCTGGCCGAGGCGACCGGCACGACCGGCCCGACCGAAGCCGCCGAGCCGGCCACCGCGCCGTCGGCCCCGGCCACCGTCGCGCCGGCCGCGACCGGCCCCGTGACGCCCGACGGCACCCCGACCGAGGCGGTCCTCGAATCGGTGGCCGTCACCGAGGCGGGCCCCGCGCCCGCGCCGACCACCGCCGCCCGCGAACGCACGACCGCCCGCCGGGCGGCCCGGAAGGCCGCCGGAGCGGCCGAAGAGGAGCAGTCATGACCCAGCCGAAGACCAACCGCATCCCCGCCCCCCTCTACGCCGCCGCCGGCGCCGGCGAGCTGGCCCTGGAGCAGCTCCGCAAGCTGCCCACCGTGGTCAGCGGCCTCGGCACCCGGGTCGTCACCGACCTCGGCGGCAAGGCCGTCGGCACCGGCTACGAGCTGCGCCAGAAGGCCGACCTCGACCAGCTCCGTGAGGCCGCCAACCTGGAGAAGCTCCGCGAGGCCGCCAACCTGGAGAAGCTCCGCGAGGCCGCCAACCTGGACAAGCTCCGCGAGGCCGCCACCCGCAACGCCGCCGCCGTGGTGTCCGGCGCGTACGTCGCGCAGCAGCGCGCCCTGGCCGCGTACGCCGAGCTGGTCGCCCGCGGTGAGCGGGTCGTCGGCGCCGGCGTGCTGGAGGCCGCCGACACGGTCAACGCCGACATCGAGGCGACCGAGGAGACCGCGCCCGCCGCCGTGGCCCCGGTCGACGCCCCGTCGACCGAGGTGCCCAGCCCGACCGAGGTCGCCGAGGCGGTGGCCGCCAAGCCGGCCGCCGTGAAGCGCACCCGGGCCACCAAGGCGACCACCACCGGGGCCGCCGCCGCCAAGCCGGCCACCCCGAAGGCCACGAAGCGGACCCGCCCGGCCGCCGAGTGACCCGACCGCACACCGAGACCCCGGACGGCGTCCTGTCGGACCTTTCCGGGGTCTCGGCCTAAGCTTGCCGACATGGTCTACGCCGCGCCGATCTTCGCGTTCGAAGTCCGCACCGTGGTCGAGCTGATTCTGCTCGTCTTCGCCCTGGTCATCCAGGGCGTGGCACTGGTGCACGCACTCACCCAGCGCGGCGACGGCTTCGCCGCCATCGGGACGCTGCCCAAGGGCGGCTGGATCGCCATCCTGGCGGTCTGCCTGCTGCTGACCCTGCTGGGCTTCGGCCCGATCAGCCTCTTCGGACTGGTCGGCATCGCGGCCGGTCTGATCTACCTGCTCGACGTGCGGCCCGGCCTGCGGGACCTGCACGACGGCCGAGGGTCCTGGTGAGAGGTTTCCGCTGGCCCCCGCCGCCGGACGGCGGCCCCCGCACCTGGGGACCCGGCCCGGGCGGGCCGCGCACCGGCCGCCCGGCGCTGCCCGAGCCGGAGACGGAACTGGTCGCCACCCCGCACGGGGTACGCCTGGAACGCCTGGTCACCGGCGTCGGTGACCCGGTCACCGTGTTCGCGCACGGGCTGGGCAACGGCATCGCCACCACCCGGCCCTTCGGCAGCGGCGTCACCGGGCGGCGGATCTTCTTCCAGTTCCGGGGGCACGGCCGTTCCGACTCCCCGCCCGGGCCGTGGACCTACCTGGACCTCGCCCGTGACCTGCGGTCCGTCGCCGACCTCGGCGGCGCCACCCGCGCGTTCGGCGCCAGCCTCGGCGCGGGCGCGCTGTGCCGGGTGCTCGCCGAGAGCCCCGAACGCTTCGAGAAGCTCGTCTTCTTCCTCCCCGCCGTGCTGGACACGCCGCGCGGCGAGCCGGCCCGCACCCGCCTCACCGGCCTGCTCGACGCGGTGGCCGACGGCGACGCGCACGCGCTCGCCGAGGTGGTGTCGTTGGAGCTGCCGCCGTCGGTCCGCAACACCCCGGCCGGCTGGTCCTACCTGCGGCAACGACTCGACCAACTGCTGCGCGACGGGCTCGCGCCCGGCCTGGCCGGCCTGCCCGAGCAGGCCGCGCTCGACGACGCCGGCGCGCTCGCCGCGGTCACCGCGCCGGCCCTGGTGATCGCGTGCGCGGACGACGACCTGCATCCGGTCTCCGTCGCCGAGCGGCTGGCCGCCGCGCTGCCGGCGGCCACCCTGCACGTGTACGACCGGCCCGGCGTGCTCTGGACCGAACGCGCCGACCTGCGCGGGCGCATCTCGTCGTTCCTCAACGAGTAACGTCACCGCCCATGGGCGTCACACACCACGGCCGTACGCACCGACTCGACCTCGCCGACCCCACGCTGCGCGAGTGGACGTGCCGGGTGCTCGCGGCCGATCCCGAGCAGGGCATCGTGCTGGACCGGTCCGCGTTCTACCCGGGCGGCGGCGGCCAACCGCCGGACCACGGCGTGCTGCTCTGGCAGGGCGTGCAGACCCGCGTCGTCGGCACCCGCAAGGGCGACGACCTCTGGCTCATCCCGGCCGAGGGTGACCCGCTGCCGCCGGTCGGCACCGACGTCACAGGAGCGGTGGAGGACGGCCGGCGGACCATGCTGATGCGCACCCACTCCGGGCTGCACGTGCTGTGCGGCGTGGTGTTCCGCGACTTCGGCGCGCTCGTCACCGGCGGCAACATGGAACCCGGCGAGGCCCGGATGGACTTCAACCTCCCCGAGGTGCCGCCGGACTTCAAGGCCCGCATCGAGGAGCTGGTCAACGCCGAGGTGGCCGCCGACCGGTCGGTCGCCGTCCGGGTGCTGCCGCGCGCCGACGCGCTCGCCCTGCCGGACATCATCCGCACCCAGTCCAACCTGATCCCGCCGACCGAGCAGGAGGTGCGGATCGTCGACATCGTCGGGCTCGACGTGCAGGCCGACGGCGGCACCCACGTCGCCTCCACCGCGCAGATCGGCAAGATCCAGGTGGTCAAGGTGGAGAGCAAGGGCCGGGCCAACCGCCGGGTCCGCGTACGCCTGGCGGACTGACCCGGACCGTCCGGAAAACCGGACGTCGGGTGTCAGGTATCGGTGACACGGTGAACCCATGAACTCACCACTCACCGGCAAGGTCGCGCTCGTGGCGGGCGCGACCCGGGGCGCCGGTCGGCAGATCGCCGTCCAGCTCGGCGCCGCCGGAGCCACCGTCTACGCCACCGGTCGCACCACCCGGGAGCGCCGCTCCGAGATGGACCGGCCGGAGACCATCGAGGAGACCGCCGAGCTGGTCACCGACGCCGGGGGCACCGGCGTCGCCGTCGCGGTCGACCACCTCGACCCCGAGCAGGTACGCGGGCTGGTCGAGCGGATCGACGCCGAGCAGGGCCGCCTCGACGTGCTGGTCAACGACATCTGGGGCGCCGACCCGCTGATCACCTGGGAGAAGCCGGTCTGGGAGCAGCCGCTCGACGCCGGCTTCCACACGCTCCGGCTGGCCGTCGACACCCACATCATCACCAGCCACTTCGCGCTGCCGCTGCTGATCCGCAAGCCGGGCGGGCTGGTCGTCGAGATCGGCGACGGCACGAAGGCGTACAACGACACCACCTACCGCCTGTCGGTCTTCTACGACCTGGCGAAGGTGTCGGTGAACCGGCTCGGCTTCAGCCAGGCGCACGAGTTGGCCCCGCACGGCTGCACCGCGGTCGCGCTCACCCCCGGCTGGCTGCGCTCCGAGGCGATGCTTGAGCACTTCGGCGTCACGGAGGCCACCTGGCGCGACGGCGCGAAGACCGACCCGCACTTCGTGATGTCCGAGACGCCGGCGTTCGTCGGGCGTGCGGTGGCCGCGCTGGCCGCCGACCCGGACCGGGCCCGCTGGAACGGCCGGTCGCTGGACAGCGGCGGCCTGGCCCAGGTGTACGGCTTCACCGACCTGGACGGCACCCGCCCGCACTGGGCCCGCTACCACGACGAGGTGGTCGCCACCGGCAAGCCGGCCGACGACACCGGTTACCGCTGACCGGTGTCCTCCGGCGGGCCGGCGTAGAGCGCCGCCGCGCGGCGGGCCGCCTCGGCGAACCGGTCCCGCAGCTCCGGCGGCGCCAGCACCTCCACCTCGGGGCCGAGCGCCAGCAGTTGGCCGTACGCGACATCGACCGACTCGACGGGCAGCCGGAGCACCAGCCGGCCCTGCCCGTCGGGCCGGTCGGCCGCGGCGACCGCCTCCTCGTAGACGAACGGCGCGTCCACGAGGTGCCGCAGCGCCCGCAGGCCCGCCGGTCCGAGCCGGACCGTCACCCGCTCCCGCAGCAGGTCGCGCAGGAACGCGCCGGCCTGCTCCCGCCAGTACGCCCCGAGGTCGAACCGCTCGTCCCGGTCGAAGCCGGCCGCACCCACCTCGACGTCGACCACCCGGTCCACCCGGTATGTCCGCCACGCCTCACCGACCCGGCCGACCAGATACCAGACCCCGTTCTTCAGCACCAGCCCGTACGGGGCGAGCTCGCGGGTCACCTCCCGGTCGCCGCGCCGGTAACGCAACTCGACCATCCGGTCCCCCCAGACCGCCCCGGCCAGCTCGGCCAGCCGGGGCGGTGCGGCGGACTCCCGGAACCAGCCCGGCACGTCCAGGTGGAACCGCTGCCCGGTGCGCGCCGGCGCGTCCCGCAGGCTCGGCGGCAACGCGGCCAGCACCTTCAGCTCGGCGGCGGCCACCGCGTCGGCCAGCCCCATGTCGCCGGCCGGCCCCGGCAGCCCGGCCAGGAACAGCACCTCCGCCTCGTCCCGGCTCAGCCCGGTCAGGCGGGTCCGGTAGCCACCGAGCAGGCGGTAACCGCCGGCCCGTCCCCGGTCCGCGTAGACCGGCACGCCGGCGGCGGAGAGCGCCAGCACGTCCCGGTAGACGGTGCGTTCGGAGACCTCCAACTCGTGCGCCAGCTCGGCCGCCGTCATCGTCTCCCGGGACTGGAGCAGCAGCACCAACGAGATCAGCCGCGACGCACGCACCCACCCATTGTGTAAGGCGGGGGCCCCGCTTAACGCATTCGGTATAGGAAGGGGCCCCGCCTAACACCTCCGGCGGCGACGTGCGCGAGCCCACTAGGCTGTGCCGTTGTGAACGCCTCCCGTACCGTCGCGCCCGTCACCGGCGCGGTCACCCGCTTCCTCGGCGGCGCCGGCCTGCTGCTGCGCGGGCTCGGCATGTACGTCCGCAGCCCCCGGCTGATGGTGCTCGGGATCGTGCCGGCGCTGATCTCCGGCGTGCTCTACCTGGCCGTCTTCGCCACCCTGCTCTACTTCGTGGACGACCTGGCGGCCTGGCTCACCCCGTTCGCCGACGACTGGTCGTCGACCGCTCGTGGGCTGCTGCGGGTCGCCGCCGGGCTGGCCGTCGTCGGGGTGGCCGCGCTGCTCGGGGTGCTCACCTTCACCGCGGTCACACTCGCCGTCGGCGACCCGTTCTACGAGGCCATCTCGGAGCGGGTCGAGGACCGCCTCGGCGGCACCCCGGGCAAGGTGGACGTGCCGTTCTGGGCCTCGCTGCGGCGCAGCGTCGCCGACTCGTTGCGCCTGGTGGCGCTGTCCGCGCTGATCGGCGTACCCCTCTTCGCGGCCGGTTTCATCCCGGTGGTGGGTCAGACGGTGGTGCCGGTGGTCGGCGCCGGAGTGGGTGGTTGGTTCCTGGCGCTGGAGCTGGTCGGCGCGCCGTTCTACCGGCGTGGGATGCGGCTGCCGGACCGGCGGGCGCGGCTGCGGGCCGACCGGCCGACCGCGCTCGGCTTCGGGGTGGCGGTCTTCCTGTGTTTCCTGATCCCGCTCGGCGCGGTGCTGGTCATGCCGGCCGCCGTCGCCGGGGCGGCCCTGCTGGCCCGCCGGTCGCTCGGTCAACACACCGAGGAGCGTTGAGATGGACACCGTGCTGATCCAGGGCGACATCACCGCCCAGCAGGTCGACGTGATCGTCAACGCGGCGAACTCGTCGCTGCTCGGCGGCGGGGGAGTGGACGGCGCGATCCACCGGCGCGGCGGCCCGGCGATCCTGGCGGAGTGCCGGGCGTTGCGCGCCGCCCGCTACGGGCGGGGGCTGCCGACCGGGCAGGCGGTCGCCACCACCGCCGGCGACCTGCCCGCGCGCTGGGTCGTGCACACGGTCGGACCGGTGTACGCGCCGCGCGAGGACCGGTCGGCGCTGCTGCGCGACTGCTACGCCAACAGCCTGCGCGTCGCCGACGAGCTGGGCGCGCTGTCCGTGGCCTTTCCGCTGATCTCCGCCGGGATCTACGGCTGGCCGGTCGAGGACGCGGTCACCCAGGCGTTGACCGCGCTGCACGCGGCCACCCCGGCGCACCTGGTCGAGGCGCGACTGGTGCTGTTCGGGACGGACACGTACGCGACGGCGTCGCAGGTCGCCGCCGGGCTCAGCTGAGCGTGCGGCGGCACGCCCACAGGCTCTCCACCCGCCGGTAGCCGAGCCGCGCGTTGATCGCCAGCATCGGCGCGTTCGCCTCGTCGTTCGAGGTGTACGCGGTCCGCACCCCGCGCGCCGCGGCGACGTGCAGCGCGGCCTGTTTGGTCAGCCGGGCCAACCCCCGGCCCCGGTACGCGGGCAGCGTGCCGGTGAAGTCCGACCACATCCGGTCGCCGTCGCGCTTGACCAGGCTCAACGCGACCAGCTCGCCGTCCACCTCGGCGACCGTGCTGGCCTCCCGGTCAAGCCCGAGGTTCTCCCAGCACTCGTGTCGCCAGAGGTCGTAGTCGAGCGCGTCGACCGGCACGTCGCTCGGCTCGTCCCGGGACGCCTCGGCGTCGACGCGGTGGACCCGCCGCGGGTCGAGCCCGGCGGTCGGCAGCAGCCGTACGCCCGGCGGCGGCTCCGGCATCGGCGGGGCGGGCCGCAGGTCGAGCGCGGCGTAGTGCAGCTCGCGGCTGGGCTCGAAGCCGCGCCGCCGTGCGAACGGCAGCGAATCGGCGCGGGTGTGGGCGCGGACCTGGGTCGATCCGAGCGCCCGGACGTGGTCGACGGCGTGGTCGAACAGCGCGGTGCCGAGGCCCTGGCGGCGATGCTCCGGGTGGACGTGCAGGGTGGCGATCTCGCCCACCCCGGGCGTCGAGGTCTGCGTGTTGCGGTACGCGGACACCCAGCCGACGACCTGCCCGTCCGCCTCGGCGACCCAGGCCGCCCAGTCCTCGCCCGGCGGCGGCTCGCTGATCATCCGGCGGGTCGACTCGACGCCCCGCACCAGGTAGGGAAAGACCAGCTTGCGCAGCGCCACCACGCCGTCGGCGTCGTCGGCCCGGGCGGGACGGATCAGGGCTTCACTCATCCGCGCGACGCTAGCCACCCCGCCCGCGCGCCGCGAGCGGTTTGTTAAGCGGGGCCCCTTCCTCTACCGAATGCGTTAAGCGGGGCCCCCGCCTTACGCCGAGTCGCGGAGGATGAGCTGCGTGGGGAGCAGCAGCGCCTGCTCCACCTGCTTGCCGGCGGCGATGCGCAGGAGCTGGCGGGTCATCGCCCGGCCCAGCTCCACTATCGGCTGCCGCACGGTGGTCAGCGGCGGCTCGGTGTACGCGGCCGTCTCGATGTCGTCGAACCCGATCACCGCGACGTCGTCGGGCACCCGCCGGCCCGCCTCGCGCAGCGTGCGCAGGGCCGCGTGCGCCATCAGGTCGGAGGCGGCGAACACGGCGTCCAGCTCCGGGTCGGCGGCGAGCAGCTCGCGCATCGCGGCGGTGCCGGACTCCCGGGTGAAGTCGCCGTACGCGACCAGCTCCGGCAGCCCGGCAGCGGTGACCGCGCTCTGGTAGCCGATCAGCCGCTCGATGCCGGCGACCATGTCCTGCGGGCCGGCGATGGTGGCGACGCGCCGCCGTCCGGCGGCGATCAGGTGCTCCACCGCCGTGGTCACGCCGCCGGTGTGGTCCACGTCGACGTAGGGCACGTCGGCGCCGTCCAGCGGCCGGCCGCTGCACACCACCGGGATGCCGAGCCGGGCCAGCCTGCCGGGCAGCGGGTCCTCCCCGTGCAGCGAGGCGAAGAGCACGCCGTCGACGTGCCGTCCGGTGGTGTACCGCTCGACCCGTTCGTGCCCGGCCGGTGAGCCGGCGAGCATCAGCACGAGCTGTTTGTCCGCCGCCTCCAACTCCTGGGCCGCGCCCCGGATGATGCCGGGGAAGACCTGGTCGTCGGAGAAGACCCGGGTGGCCGCCTCGGGCAGCACCAGCGCGACCGAGTCGGTGCGCTGGGTGACCAGGCTGCGGGCGGCGAGGTTCGGGACGTACCCGAGTTCCTCGACCGCCCGCCGGACCGCCTGCTGGATCGGCTCGGCGACCGTGGTCGAGCCGTTCACCACCCGGGAGACCGTGGCTCGGGACACGCCGGCCCGCCGGGCCACCGCCTCCAGGGTCGGCCGCTGTGCCGTCGTCATCCCCGTAACCACCACCTCGTCACAGCCCGTTCCGGGCGATCACCTCCTGGTACCAGCGGGCGCTCTGCTTGGGCGTGCGCCGCTGGGTCAGGTAGTCGACGTGGACGATCCCGAACCGCTTCCGGTATCCCTCGGCCCATTCGAAGTTGTCCAGCAACGACCATACGAGATAGCCGCGCAGGTCGACCCCGCGGGCGATGGCCTCGTGCGCGGCGCGCAGGTGCCCGTCGAGGTAGGCGATCCGGTCGGCGTCGGCCACCCGGCCCGAGGAGTCCCGGGTGGCGTCCGGGAACGCGCCGCCGTTCTCGGTGATCAGCAGCGGCAGCCCGGGGTGGTCGGCGGCCACCCGCTCCAGCAGCCGGGTCAGCCCGGCCGGCTCGATCGACCAGCCCATGTCGGTGAGCGAACCGGTCGCCGGCTGGAACTCGACCGCGCCGGCGGTGCCCGGGTAGGCGTCGCTGCCCCCGCCGTCCGGCCGCCCGGCCACGTAGGTGGGCGAGTAGTAGTTCAGGCCGAGCAGGTCCAGCGGCGCAGCGATGATCTTCTCGTCGCCGTCCCGGACGAAGTCCGTCGGCACGATCCGGTTGACGTGCGCCAGCACGTCCGCCGGGTAGCCGGCGCCGGTCAGCGGGTCCAGGAAGATCCGGTTGTGCAGGCCGTCGACGAGCCGCACCGCCTCGGCGTCCGCCGCGCTGCCGGCGTCCGCCGGCTGCACGTCGGCCAGGTTGAGCGTGATCCCGAGCGTCTCCGCGCCGGCCGCGCGCAACGCCCGCGCGGCCAGTCCGTGGCCGAGCAACAGATGGTGTACGGCCCGGAAGGCGTCCCCCGGGTCGCGTCGGCCCGGCGCGTGCACCCCGGCGCCGTACCCGAGGTACGCCGAGCACCACGGCTCGTTGAGCGTGGTCCAGGTGTGGACCCGGTCGCCGAGGCGGCGGTGCACGGCGACGGCGTACTCGGCGAAGTGCTCGGCGGTCTCCCGGACGGCCCAGCCGCCCCGGTCCTCGAGCGCCTGCGGCAGATCCCAGTGGTAGAGCGTGGCGATCGGGTCGATGCCCCGGGCCAGCAGCGCGTCGGTCAGCCGGTCGTAGAAGTCCAGCCCGCGCGGTTCGACCGGGCCGGCGCCGTCCGGCCGGACCCGGGGCCAGGACACCGAGAACCGGTACGCCCGCAGCCCCAGCTCGGCCATCAGCGCCACGTCCTGCGCGTACCGGTGGTAGTGGTCGCAGGCCACGTCGCCGGTGTGGCCCTGGGACACCGCGCCCGGCGTACGGCTGAAGGTGTCCCAGATCGACGGGCCGCGACCGTCCTCGCGGGCGGCGCCCTCGATCTGGTACGCGGCGGTGGCCGCCCCCCAGACGAAGCCCTCGGGGAATCGCCGCTCACTCATGCCTTCACCGCACCTTCCATGATCCCGCCGATGATCTGGCGGCCGAACAGGACGAAGACCAGCAGCAGGGGCAGCGTGGCGATGGCCGTGCCGGTGAACACCTGCGACATGTCCTGGTAGTACCCGTCGGAGAGGGCCCGCAGCGACAACTGCACGGTCGGGTTCTCCGGGTCGTTGAGCACCGCGTACGGCCAGAGGAAGTCGTTCCAGGTGGTCATGAACGTGAGCAGGCCGAGCACGGCGGCGGCCGGGCGCAGCGCGGGCAGCACCACGTTCCAGTAGATCCGGGCGGTGTTGCACCCGTCCATCCGGGCCGCCTCGATCAGTTCGGTGCTGACCGCCTGGCCGGCGTACTGGCGCATCATGAACACGCCGAAGCCGGTGACGAGCGCCGGCACGATGACGGCGGGCAGCCGGTCGTTCCAGTTCAGCTTCGTCATCAGCAGGTAGAGCGGGATCACGCCGAGCTGGGTGGGGACCATCATGGTGGCGACGATGGTCAGCAGCAGCGCGTTGCGCCCGCGGAAGCGCAGCTTGGCGAAGGCGAACCCGGCCAGCGTGGAGAAGAACACCACCGAGATCGTCACGGTGGTGGCCACGATCGCCGAGTTGATCAGACCGGTGAGGAAGTAGGCGTCGGTGTTGTCGAACAGCCGCGCGATGTTGGCGCCGAGGTTGCCGCCGGGCGTGAGCGGCGGCGGGACCTGGCCCATCGCGTCGCTGGTGCGGCTGGCGACCACGAACATCCAGTAGATCGGGAAGACCGACAGCGCGGCCGAGAGCGCCAGCGCCAGGTAGGTGAGCCGGCTGGCCGACCAGAGGCGGGTCATCGGGAGACCTCCTTGCGGGTGCCGCCGCCGAGCCGGCGCAGGAGCAGGACGTTTATCGCCGCGACCACCGCGATCAGCGCGAAGAGCAGCCAGGCGACGGCCGAGCCGTAGCCGAAGTTGTAGTGCGGCGCGAAGGCGTTCTCGAACATGTACATGGTCACCGTCTGCGACTCGCGCAGCGGCCCACCGCGGATGGCGTTGGTGCCGGAGTTGAACATCCGCGGCTCGGTGAAGAGCTGGAGGCCGCCGATGGTGGAGATGATGACCGCGAAGACGATCGTCGGCTTGAGCAGCGGCACGGTGATGGACCAGAACTGCCGGGCCCGGCCGGCGCCGTCGATCGCCGCCGACTCGTACAGGTCGCGCGGGATGGCCTGCATGGCGGCCAGGAAGATCAGCGCGTTGTAGCCGGTCCACCGCCAGTCGACCATGGTGGAGATGGCGACCCAGGCGGCGAACCTGTTGGCCTTCCAGTCGATCGCGTTCACCCCGACGTGGTCGAGCACCCAGTTGATCATCCCGAAGTCGCGGCCGAACAGCACCGCGAACACGATCGCCACCGCGGCGGTCGAGGTGACGTTCGGGACCAGCACCGCCATCCGCCAGGTGGTGCGGGCGCGGAGCTGGCGGTTGAGCAGGTTGGCCAGCCAGAGCGCGGCCAGCAGTTGCGGGACGGTGGAGATGACGAAGATGCCGAGCGTGTTGACCACGGAGTGCCAGAAGTCCGGGTCGGCCAGCAACTGGCTGTAGTTGTCGAACCCGATGAACGGGTGCTCGGCGCCGAGCAGGTCCCAGTCGTGCAGCGAGACCCAGAACGTGTACGCCAGCGGGTAGGCCCCGAAGACGCCGAAGAGCAGGAAGAACGGGGCGACGAAGAGGTAGGGCGAGTATCTGGTGTCGAGCCGGCTGAGCCGCAGGGCCCGGTCGGCGCGGGGGGCGCGGGGGGCCGGTGCGACCGGCGGGCGGGCGTCGAGCTGGACGGCCATGACCTGAGAACTCCTTTCCGCCGTGCGGGCGGCACCCGTCGCCGGGGCCGCCCGCACGCGCTGCTCGGGTTACTTGGCGGCGGCCTTCTCGGCGTTCGACACGGCGTCGGTCCAGCCCTGCTCCGGGGTGCGCTTGCCCAACTCCACGGTGCGTACGGCGTTCTCCACCTCGGTGCGGACGGCCTGGTTCTTCGGGCCCATGTAGACCGGCTTCAGGTTCTTGGCGCCCTCGGCGAAGATCTTGCCGACCGGGGCCTCGGAGAAGTAGGCGTTCGTCGACTCGAGGATCGCCGGGTCCGCCAGCGCCTGCGGCGACGACGGCAGCGGGCCCTTCGCCTTGAACGCGCCGATCTGGCCCTTGGCGCTGGTCAGGAACTTGGCCAGCTCGATCGCCTCGGCCTGGTGCTTGCTCTGCTTCGGAACGGCGAGGAAGGAACCACCCCAGTTGCCGCCGTCGCCGGGGATCTGGGCGATGTCCCACTTGCCCTTGGCGCCGGGGCCGGCGTTGCCCTCGATCACGCCGGTCATCCAGGCCGGGCAGGCGATGGTGGCGAACTTCGACTGCTTGAACGCCGACACCCACTCCTCCGACCAGGAGCCGTACTTCCCGGAGAGGCCGGAGTCGATGATGTCCATCGTGGTGTCGTACGCCTGCCGTACCGCCGGGTTGCTGCCCACGACGAGGTTGTTGCTCGTGTCGTAGTAGCTGTAGCCGCTGGTGTTGCCGGCGGTCTGGAGCAGGATGGTGTTGAACGTGTTGGTCGCGGCGTCCAGGAACGCGGCGCCGGTCTTCTTCGCGGTGAACTGCTCGCCGACCTTGACGTAGTCCGACCAGGTGGGCCAGAGCTTCGACACGGCCTCCCGGTCGGTGGGCAGGCCGGCGGAGGCGAACAGGTCCGTGCGGTAGCACATGGCCATGCCGCCGACGTCGGTGCCGAGGCCGATGAGCTGCTTGCCGTCGGCGGTGAGCCCCTGGTTCCACTTCCAGTCGAGGAAGTTGCCCTTCAGGTCGGCCGCGCCGTGGTCGAGCAGGTTGACGAAGTTCTGCGGGTTGGCCTTGTACTCGACGAGCAGCCCTTCCTCGATGGCGACGATGTCGCCGGCGCCCTTGCCGGCGGCGAGCCACTGGGTGAGCTTCGGCGAGTATTCGTCGAGGTTGCTGCCGGTGCCCCGCTCGACGATCTTCACGCCGGGGTGGCTGGCCATGTACTCCTGGTAGAGATCCGCGTAGCCGAACTGGCCGAAGACGTCGACGGTGAGCGTGACCGGCCCGTCGGCGGCGGCCTCGTCGTCGCCGCCGCAGCCGGTGGTGCCGAGCAGTGCGGTGGCGGCGACCAGGGCCACCGCCGCCAGTCGACGGCGCGTGAAGGTGAGCATGCTGTCCTGACCTCTCGGGGTCGTAACGGGTGGTGGAAGGCGGTTCCGGTACTAAGAGAGCGCTCTCTCGACAGCCTGGTGGGTGGCCCGCGACCGTGTCAAGAGAGCGCTCTCAGAGCGTCCGAAAAAAGCGGAGAGGGGCGGTCATCGCCCCTCTCCGCCCAGATTCGACGCGGTCAGCCCGCGCGCAGGCCGTCCAACAGACCGCGGTCGCCGGCCACCCCGAGCGTGTCGAAGCTGATCCGGCCCATCAACGCCAGCAGCAGGTCGCTCGCCGTGCCGGTCACCTGCGCCCGGGCCCGGTGGTCGTCGTGATCCAGAATCGTCGCGGTGTCCAGCAACGCGACCCCCTCGCCGCGCAGGCGCAGATACCACTCCTGGGCGGCGTCCGTCGCGGTCAACTGGACCACCCCGTGCCACGGACCCGAGCCGCGCCGCCGGCCCGCCGGCAGCCAGGTGTCCAACACCTCGCTCACCCCGTCGGCGGCGAGCTTGGACTCGATCGGGTCACCCGCGCCGATGGCGAGCTGGGCGTCCCAGCGGTGCACCGCCGTCTCGTGCGCCATCCGGCGCGGCCAGAAACCCGCCTTCTTCGGCTGCGGCGCGAAGTTCCACGCCGGGGCCTCCGGGTCCAACCCGTCGAAGATCCCGGTCAGGCGCTCGTATTCCTGGACATACCACTGGGCCGGGGTGAGACCGGCCGGCGGCTCCGGCTCGTGCCGCTCCGGCCGGCTGGTCGAGCCGGCCGCCAACACCGTGCCCGCCCACACGTAGACCCGGGTCAGGTGGTGGGCGAGATCGGTGACCGTCCAGCCGGGACAGGACAGCACCGGTGTCTCGGCAGGCGCCTCCGCCACCGCCGCGGCGAACGCGGGACCCTCCGTCCGCAACGCGCCGATCCAGAAGTCCTTCGTGTGGTGCAGTCTGCTCATCGCCATCCTCCCGGGGGTGACCGGGCCACCAGTGGGTGCCGCGGCTCTCCCTCAGCCTAGGGTGAAAGGCGTGTCAGACGTCTACGCCGAACCGACGACCGCCACCGGACCGACCGGACCGGGCACCCTGGCGCGCTACACCACCCTACGCCTCGGCGGCCCCGCCGGACGACTGGAGATCGCCACCGACGCCATCGAGATCGTCCGCCGGGTGCGCGAGGCGGAGGCCCGCGACGAGGCCGTGCTGCTCCTGGCCGGTGGCAGCAACGTGGTGATCGGCGACCAGGGCTTCCCCGGCACCGTCGTGCTCGTCCGCTCCCGGGGCTTCCAGGTCGTCGCCACCGACGCCGACACCGTCACCGTACGGGTGGCCGCCGGCGAGCCGTGGGACGACCTGGTCGCCGCCACCGTCGAACGCGGCTGGGCGGGACTGGAATGCCTCTCCGGCATCCCCGGCTCGGCCGGCGCGACCCCGATCCAGAACGTCGGCGCGTACGGCCAGGAGGTGGCCGAGACGATCGTCGCCGTCGAGGCGTACGACCGCACGCATCGCGAGGTGGTCCGGCTCGCGGCGGCGGACTGCGGATTCGCCTACCGGGGCAGCGTCTTCAAGTACAGCGACCGCTGGGTGGTGCTCTCGGTCGACTTCCAACTCACCCGCTCGCCGCTCTCCGGCCCGGTCCGCTACGCCGAACTCGCCCGCGCGCTCGGCGTCGAGGTGGGCGACCGGGTGCCGCTTGCCGACGCCCGGGCCACCGTGCGCCGGCTGCGCGCCGGCAAGGGCATGGTGCTCGACCCGGCCGACCCGGACACCCGGTCGGTGGGTTCGTTCTTCACCAACCCGGTGCTGGACCGCGAGGCATACGAGCTGCTCCGGGAGCGGGCGGTCGACGTGGGCGAGCCGCCGCACTGGCCGGGCCCCGGCGACGTGGTGAAGGTCAGCGCGGCCTGGCTGATCGACAAGGCCGGCTTCGGCAAGGGCTACGCCGGCCCGGAGGGCGTCGCCATCTCGACCAAGCACACGCTGGCGCTCACCAACAGGTCCGGCGCGGCGAGCACCGCCGCCCTGGTGGCCCTGGCCCGGGAGATCCGCGACGGCGTGCACGCCCGCTTCGGCGTCCCCCTCCACCCCGAGCCCGTCCTGATCAACTGCACCATCTGACCCCCGCCCCCGTCCCTGGAACGCCAACTGGTCGCGTTGATCTTGGACTTGTGGCACCTCTGATATCGGGCCGAAACCGACATTTATTGGCACCACAAGTCCATGATCGACGGAACGTCCGGGGTTTCGGGAGGGTGGGGTGGGGTCAGGTGGGGGCTGTGGCGGGCCAGGGGAGGGTCACGTAGCCGTGGCGCCACGCGCTCGGGCCGTCCTGGACGGGCCACCCTGACTCTTTCACCGTTGCCACGGTCCGCAGCCAGCGCTGGCGTGGGCCGAACGGGGCGTAGCCGGCGGCGGAGCGCCAGGCGTGCTCCAGCGCGTCGAGCAGGTCGTGCACGCGCTCACCGGGCACGTTGCGGTGGATCAGCGCCTTCGGCAATCGCTCGGCGAACGACGCCGGGCTCTCCAGCGTGGTCAGCTTCGCGGCCAGGGTGAGCGTGCGCGGGCCGGCGCCGTCGAGCAGCACCCAGGCGCCCAGCCGCCCCAGCTCGTCGCAGGTCCCCTCGACCAGCAGCCCGCCGGGCGCCAGCCGGTCGGTGACCGTGCGCCAGGCGTCGGCCACCTCGCCCTCGTCGTACTGGCGCAGCACGTTGAACGCCCGCACCAGGGCGGGACGCAGCCCGGCCAGCTCGAAGCCGCCCCGGGCGAACGTGAGACCGGGCGGGTCGGCGGTCGGCTCGGCGGCGGCCACCCGTACCGGATCGATCTCCAGCCCGACCACCCGCACGTCCGCGCGGACCCGGGCGGCGAGCCGGGCCCGCAGTTCCCACGGGGTGACCGGGGTGGCGCCGTAGCCCAGGTCCACCACCAGCGGGTCGGCGGCGGCGCGGAGCGCGTCGCCGCAGGCCCCGACGATCCAGTTGTCCACCCGCCGGAGCCGGTTCGGATTCGTCGTGCCCCGGGTGACGACGCCGAGCGGCCGTTCCATCAGAACTTCCGGTGCACCTTGTGCTGGGCGGCCTGGGCCAGCGGGCGGACCACGAGCTGGTCGACGTTGACATGGTGCGGGCGGGTGGCGCACCAGGCGACGCAGTCGGCGACGTCGTCGGCGACCAGCGGCTCGGCCACCCCGGCGTAGACCGCCTCGGCGCGGTCGGCGTCACCGCCGAAGCGGACCAGGCCGAACTCCTCGGTCCGCACCATGCCGGGGTCGATCTCGACCACCCGGACCGGCCGGCCGGACAGTTCCAGCCGCAGCGTGCCGGCGATCGCGGTCTGCGCGTGCTTGGCCGCCGTGTAGCCGCCGCCACCCTCGTAGACGACGTGCCCGGCGGTCGAGCCGACGATCACCACGGTGCCCGCGCCGGAGCGCTCCAGCGCGGGGAGCAGCGCCTTGGTGACCCGCAGCGTGCCGAGCACGTTGACGTCGTACATCCACTGCCAGTCGCCCACGTCGGCGGTCTCCACCGGGTCCAGGCCGCGGGCCCCGCCGGCGTTGTTCACCAGCAGGGTGACCGGGCCGGGCGCGGCGTCCGCCGCGGCGGCCAGGTCGGCGACGGACCCGTCCGAGGTCACGTCGCAGGCCACCGCGGTGGCCGCGCCGCCGGCCGCCTCGATCTCCGCGACCAGCGCGGCCAACCGGTCGGTACGCCGCGCGGCGGCGAGCACGTGGAAACCCTCGGCGGCCAGCCGGCGGGCGGTGGCCGCGCCGATCCCGCTGGACGCTCCGGTGACGATGGCGACAGAGGTCATCCGGACATTCTCTCCCGCCGCCCCGCCCCGCGCCGTGATGAGGTCCGTCACGCCCGGGAACCCGCGTCAGGCATTTCCGAACCCCGATGGGGAAGATGACATCCGGCGTACGGGTTGACCGAGAAGCGCCGGTCGTGCGGGACGGCATCAACCGTGACAGAGGGAGCGGACGTGGCGGAGTTGCACACCGGTGTCGGTCGTCAGCGTGGTGCCCTGCCGTGGCCCCGGCCCCGCCGCATCGCCACCCTCTCGGTGCACACCTCGCCGCTGCACCAACCCGGCACCGGTGACGCGGGCGGCATGAACGTCTACATCCTGGAGGTCGCCCGCCGGCTGGCCGCGGCCGACGTCGAGGTGGAGATCTTCACCCGGGCCACCTCCGGCGACCTGCCCCCGGTGGTGGAGATGGCCCCCGGGGTGACCGTCCGGCACGTCACCGCCGGGCCGCTGGAGGGGCTGACCAAGGAGGAACTGCCAGGCCAGCTCTGCGCCTTCACCGCCGGCGTGCTGCGCGCCGAGGCGGCTCGCCCGCCGGGCCACTACGACCTGATCCACTCGCACTACTGGCTCTCCGGGCAGGTCGGTTGGCTGGCCAAGGAGCGGTGGGGCGTCCCGCTGGCGCACACCGCGCACACCCTCGCCAAGGTCAAGAACGCCCGGCTCGCCGCCGGGGACCGGCCCGAGCCGAAGGCCCGGGTGATCGGCGAGGAGCAGGTGGTCGCCGAGGCGGAGCGCCTGATCGCCAACACCCGGGTGGAGGCCCGCGACCTGCTCGACCGGTACGCGGCCGACCCCGGTCGGGTGGCCGTGGTGGAGCCGGGCGTGGACCTGGACCGGTTCCGCCCCGCCCCGGGCGACCGGGAGGCCGCGGCCCGCGCCGCCCGCCGCCGTCTCGGCCTGCCGGTCGACGGGTACGTGGTCGCGTTCGTCGGCCGGATCCAGCCGCTCAAGGCGCCGGACGTGCTGATCCGCGCCATCGCCGCGCTGCGGGAACGGGAGCCGGCGCTCGCCCGCGAGCTGACCGTGGTGATCTGCGGCGGTCCGAGTGGCAGTGGGCTGGACCGACCCACCGCGCTGATCGAGCTGTCCCACTCGCTCGGCGTGGCCGACCGGGTGCGTTTCCTGCCGCCGCGGATCGGCGAGGACCTGCCCGCCCTCTACCGGGCCGCCGACCTGGTCGCCGTACCGTCGCACAACGAGTCGTTCGGGTTGGTCGCGCTGGAGGCCCAGGCATGTGGCACGCCGGTGCTGGCCGCCGCCGTGGGCGGCCTGGTCACCGCGGTACGCGACGGCGTCAGCGGGATGCTCATCGACGGACACGACCCGGTCGACTGGGCGCGCGCCCTGGCCCGCCTGCTGCCCGAGCGGAGGCGTCGGGCCGCGCTGGCGCGCGGGGCGGAGCGGCACGCCCGCGACTTCTCCTGGGACCGGACCGTCTCCGGCCTGCTCACGGTCTACGGGGAGGCGATCACCGAACACCGGGCCCGGCTGGCCGGCCGGCTCGGCGACCCGGCCCTCGCCTGCTCCTGGTGACCGCGCCGCCGCCCGGCGACCACAGCCCGGCGACCGTAGAGTGGGTGCGATGAGCCGCACGAGTGAGGTCGCCGCCCTGATCGAGGCCGTCTGCGCGGAGCGCGAGCTGGAGTGGGAGTCGACCGGCGAGACGTCGTACGCGGTGACCCTGCCGGGCACGCACAAGCTCAAGACGATCTGCAACCTGATCGTCGGCGAGCACGCGCTGCGGATCGAGGCGTTCGTGATGCGCCAGCCCGACGAGCGCCGCGAGGAGCTGTGGGCCTGGCTGCTCCAACGCAACGCGCGGATGTACGGCGTCTCGTTCTCCATCGACGCGGTCGGCGACGTCTACCTGACCGGCCGGGTCAACCTGGCCGGCGTCGACGCGGACGAGCTGGACCGCCTGTTCGGCTCCGTGCTCACCTACGCCGACGAGTCGTTCGACAGCATGCTGGAGATCGGGTTCGGCACCGCCATCCGCCGGGAGTGGGAGTGGCGGGTCAAGCGGGGCGAGTCGACCGCCAACCTGGCCGCGTTCGCCCACCTCTTCGAGCCCTCGGCCCCGGCCGGCTCGGCCGCCGGAGGTTCGGAGCCCTCCTGACGGGTATGCCGCACCGCGCGGTGCGGAGCACTGGGACCCACCGCGGGCCGAGGACGGACTGTCGAGGAGCGTGTCCCATGGCTCAGCGCAACAGCTCAGGTCGCGGCGCGACTGCGACCCGCACCAAGCGGCAAACCGGTAACCGGACCCCGAACACCCCGATGGTGTCGGAGTCCGAGATCTCCCGGATGAAGGTGGACGACATCCGGGGCCAGCTCCGCCGTCGTGGGGTCTCCGGGACCTCCACGCTGCGCAAGCCGGAGCTGGTGAAGACACTCGCGCGGACCATGCGCGCGGAGGGGCGTGGCGGCGCGGCCCGGCGGAGCACCGGCCCGGCCGGCCGGCCCTCGGGCACCCGCAGGGCAGGGGCCGCGAAGAAGACCACCGCGGCGAGGAAGAGCACCATGGCCTCGCGTCGCGCGGCGACGCCGGCCAAGTCCGCCCCGGCCGCCCGGGCGACCGGGGCCAGGGCCAAGGCGACGGGTACGCGCAAGGCGGCGCCCGCTCGGGCGAAGGCGACCCCGTCCCGGGCGAAGGCGGCCCCCTCCCGGGCGAAGGCAGCAGCCCCGTCCCGGGCGAAGGCCACCGGGTCGCGGGCGAAGGCGGCTCCGGCGCGCGCGACGGCCGCGTCGGCGCGGGCGAAGGCGACGCCGTCCCGGGCCAAGGCCGCGCCGTCCCGGGCGAAGGCCGCCCCGTCTCGCGCCAAGGCCGCCCCGTCGCGGGCGAAGGCGGCGCCGGCTCGTGCGCAGGCCGCGCCGACGCGGGGGCCGGCGTCCAGCCGGTCGATCGGGTCCTCGCAGCTCATCATGTCGCTCGCGGATCGTCCGGAGCGTCCGGGGCGCAGTCTGGTGACCCGTAATCACGAGGTGATCCAGCGTTGGGCCCGGGCCCGGGGGGCGAAGCCGGCCACCATCGCCGGCACCGAGCGGGGCGACCGGCCCGGGGTGCTGACCTTCAACATTCCGGGCTACCGGGAGAGCAGCCGGATTCGGGAGATCCCCTGGGACGACTGGTTCCGGACATTCGACTCGCGGCGGCTGAATCTGATCTATCAGGAGCAGATGCGGGACGGCCGGCAGAGCAACTTCTTCCGCACGGAGAACCCGAATCGCGAGGACGGCTGAGGGTTTACGGGAATGGTTGCCGGGAACTCCGTGTTGGCGATGGTCGGAGGCGGGAGCAGGGACGGGCGGATTTCCGACATCGGTGCTGTGACCGGTAAGACAGCGATGCGGGTTGAATCCAGAATCTGCGCGAACTAGCTTTATTGCACCGCGTTGCGCTTGTTTTCGTTCGGGGGAGCGGCGGATCGATCAGATCCGCGCAAGCGATGCGCGATGATCGGGTGGAGCACACCGTTGGGGGACGGTGCCGCCCGTGGAAACCGGCGGCGCGAGCGGGCGACGCTTACGGGGGTGAGTGTCGCCCGCCGCCGCCGGGCGTACGGTCAGAGCGCCCATCTCGACGGGGGTCGGGGTGGGCGCTCTGCCGTTGTTCAGCGGACCTTCTCCGGCTCCCGGACGGCGGCCCGCAACGCGGCGATCCGGCGTTCCCGAGGGCCACCGGCGAGCAGGTGACCGGCCGCGGCGCACAGGCCCAGCCCGCCCACCACCAGCCAGTGCCGCTCGCCGAGATGCTCCAGGCTGAGCCCGCCGAGCGCGGGCGCCACGAAGGACGCCGCCGGGAACGTCAGGTAGAAGACCGACTGGTAGCGGGCCCGCAGCCGGGGCGGGGCCAGGTCGGCGTTGATCTGGGCGTTCGGCGGGGCGGCGAGCATCTGCCCGACCGTCCAGACCACCGCCGCGCCGAGATACAGCGGCAGCCCGTCGGCGACGGTCAACGTGCCGAACCCGAGCGCCATCAGCCCGGTGGAGACGGCCAGCACGGTGGAGGAGCGGTACGCCCCGATCAGCCGGGGCACGAACAACTGCCCGACCACGATGAGCGCCCCGCCGAGCGCCACCACCAGCCCGTACGCGGTGGGGCGCAGTCCGTCCGCGCGCATCGCCAGCGGCATGATCGTCGACGTCTGCATGGTCAGCACGGCCAGCAGGAAGGTCAGCCCGACGAACGCGAGGAAGGTGCGGTCGGTGAGCGCGGTGTGCAGCCCGGGCCGCCGGCCCGGCACGGCCCGCGGGGTCACCGCCTGGCGGGCCAACGTCTCGGGCACCGTGAGCGCGATGACCACGGCCGCGGCCAGCGTGGCCCCGGCGTCGACCAGGAACAGCGCCAGGAAGCTCGCCTCGGCGAGCACGCCGGCCAGCAGCGACGCCACCGCCATGCCCAGGTTGAACGCCCAGAACTGGAGGTTGAACGCCCGGGACCGGGCCGCCTGCGGCACCACGTCCACGATGGCCGCCACGAACGCGGGACCCGGCATCGAGTGCGCCACCCCGACGAGCGTGGCCAGTACGGCGATCACCGCCAGGTGCCGGCTGAACGCCAGCGCCGCCATCAACCCGGCCGCGGTCAGGTGGGCGGCGAGCAGCGTGGACCGGCGGCCCCACCGGTCGGCCAGGACGCCGCCGAGCAGCGTGCCGGCCGCGCCGCCGATGCCGTACGCGCCGACGACGAGCCCGGCCAGCGAGGGCGAGGCGTCCCGCGCGGAGGTGAGGTAGAGCGACAGGAACAGCAGCGCGAACGCGCCGGCCCGGTTGATCAGCAGCCCGGTCCAGAGGTACCAGAAGGTGGCGGGCAGTCCGCCGGCCGTGTCGTCCCACAAGCGCCGCAGGCCGTGCACCCGTCCTCCAGGAAGGTTTCCTTACCGATACGCCCAGGTACCGTACCCAGCGGCGTACTCAGGAACCGACCTGGACCGGCGCGGCGGGTGACGTGGCCGCGGCCTCGGCCGCCTCGGGCGCCGGGGTGCGGGCCAGGGTGACCGGCGCGACCGCCGTCCCGGCGGCGCGGAGCCGGGTGGCGCGACGCTCCCGCGCCGGGCCGGAGACCAGGTGCGCGACCGCCGCCACGGCGCCGACCCCGGCGCAGGCCAGCCAGAGCGCGGTGTTGCCGGCCTGCTCCCGGAGCAGGCCGCCGAGGATCGGCGCGCTGGCGCCGGCGAGCTGCCAGGAGAGCGAGAAGGCGCCCTGGTAGCGACCGCGCAGCGCGGCCGGCGACAACTCCGCGATCAGGGTGGCGTTGGAGGGCGAGTTGAGCATCTCGCCGAGCGTCCAGATCAGCACCGTGAGCCCGTAGAGCCAGATCGTGTCGGCGAACGCGGTGAGCCCGAACCCGACCCCCATGATGATTGCGGCGAGCGCCAGCACGTGCGACCGGCTCCGGCCGGAGATGAGCCGGGGCACGAAGAGCTGCCCGATCACGATGAGGACGCCGTTGAGCGCGATCACCGAGCCGTAGGTGGCGGGGCTGAGCCCGGCGTCGGCCATGGCGATCGGCAGCATCGAGATGTGCTGGAGGAAGACGAGCGCGCCGAGCAGGTTGAGCGCCACGAAGCCGAGGAAGACCCGGTCGCGCAGGATGGTGCGCAGCGCGCCCGCCGGGGCCGGCAGGCTCTTTCCGACCGGGCCGGCCGGCGCGGTCCGGGTCTCGCCCACCCGGGTGAAGATGATCAGTGCGGTGACGAGCGTGGTGGTCGCGTCCACCAGGAAGAGCAGCAGGTAGCCGGCCTCGGCGGCGAGCCCGGCCAGGACGGCCGCGCAGGCGAAGCCGAGGTTGATCGCCCAGTAGTTGAGCGAGAACGCGCGGAGCCGGTCCTTCTCCGGCACCACGTCGATCATCATCGCGCCGAAGGCCGGGCGGGCCGCCTCGGCGAACACGCCCAGCAGCAGCGCGCCCGCCGCCACCGCCCAGAGCGGCCGGGCCAGGCCGAGCGCGACCATCATGGTGGCGGCGCCGAGGTGCGCGGTGAGCAGCGTGGGCCGCCGGCCCCAGCGGTCGGTCAGGGTGCCGCCGACGGTGGTGCCGACCGCGCCGCCGGCGCCCCACAGCCCGATCACCAGACCGGCCTGCGCGGCCGAGAAATGCCGCTGCTGGGTCAGGTAGATGGCGAGGAAGATCAGGACGAACGAGCCGAGCCGGTTGATCAGCGTGCCGGTCCAGAGATACCAGAAGGAACGCGGTAACCCGCCCGCCGTGTCCCGGAACCAACCCTGCACCGTCCGCATCCCCGTGCCCCCGTGTGGTAATGACCGATATATCTCGGATGCCTTACAACCTAGTCCTGCGCCGGAACGCCGGTCATCCGCATTTCCACGTGGTGGTCGTCACCACAGGTCCCCGCGTGTCCGCCCGGCCGGTACGGCAGGATGATCCGCATGACTGCGAGCGAAGGACCGACCGTCGGGACGCTGGTCCTGCTGCGGCACGGCGAGAGCGACTGGAACGCCAAGAACCTCTTCACCGGGTGGGTCGACGTGGACCTGACCGCCAAGGGTGAGACCGAGGCGCGGCGTGGCGGCGAGCTGCTCCGCGAGCACGACCTGCTGCCGGACGTGGTGCACACGAGCGTGATGCGCCGGGCGATCCGCACCGCCGAGCTGGCGCTGAACGCCGCCGACCGGCACTGGATCGCGGTACGCCGGTCGTGGCGGCTCAACGAGCGCCACTACGGCGCCCTCCAGGGCAAGAACAAGAAGCAGACCCTGGACGAGTACGGCGAGGAGCAGTTCATGCTCTGGCGCCGGTCGTACGACACGCCACCGCCGCCGATCGACGACAACGACGAGTGGTCGCAGGTCGGCGACCCTCGGTACGCGCTGCTGCCGACCGAGCTGATGCCGCGCACCGAGTGCCTCAAGGACGTCGTCGAGCGGATGCTGCCCTACTGGTACGACTCGATCGTGCCGGACATCCTGGCCGGCCGGACCGTGCTGGTGGCCGCGCACGGCAACTCGCTGCGCGCGTTGGTCAAGCACCTCGACCAGATCTCCGACGAGGCGATCGCCAAGCTGAACATCCCCACCGGCATCCCGCTGCGCTACGACCTGGACGGCGACCTGCGTCCGCAGGTGCTCGGCGGCACCTACCTCGACCCCGAGGCCGCCAAGGCGGCTGCCGCCGCGGTGGCCAACCAGGGCCGCTGATGTAAGGCGGGGCCCCCTTTTAACGCTTCTGGTAGAGGAAGGGGCCCTTCTTAACACTCCCCTGTTAAGAAGGGCCCCTTCCTTGCTCCCGGTGGGTCAGGCGGACGGCGATCCGGTGATCAGGTAGACCACGTGTTCGCCGGCGTTCACCGCGTGGTCGGCGAAGCGCTCGTAGAAGCGGCCCAGCAGGGTCGCGTCGATCGCCGTCTCCACCCCGTACGGCCAGTCGTCGCCGAGCAGCACGCCGAAGAGACTCTTGTGCAGGTCGTCCATGGCGTCGTCGTCCCGGTCGAGTTCGGCGGCGACGTCGGCGTCGGGCTTGGCCAGCACCGCGCCGATCTTCTCGGCCATCCGGTCGGCGATGCCGGCCATGTCGGTGAAGACCGGCCGCAGCTCGGCCGGCACCGCCGGGGAGGGGTGCCGGCGCAGCGCGGTCTTGGCCACGTGGTCGGCCAGATCGCCCATCCGCTCCAGGTCGGCGGCCACGTGCAGGGCCGTGATCATGGCCCGCAGGTCGGAGGCGACCGGGGCCTGCCGGGCCAGCAGGTCGCAGACCCGCTCCTCCACGTGCCGGTAGAGCTCGTCGATCTCGGCGTCCCGCGCGATCACCGTCTCGGCCGCGCCGCGGTCGGCGGTGAGGAGCGCCTTGGTGGCCTGCCGCATGGCCGCGCGCACCGCCTCGGCCATGTCCACCAGCAGTTGGCTGACAATCTGCAGGTCGGCCCGGAACTCGTCGCGCATCGTCACTTCCTGGGGTCGGGGGCCGCGACCCGAAGCGGGTACGGCGTGAGCAGGTGCGCGCCCCACGGTAGGCCGGACGGCCGGCACCAGGGTGAACGCGGATGAACGACGCGGGACCCATGGGTGAACATTCTCGGAAGCGAGAGTGATTCGTCCTCTTGTGACCGTTCCTTGGGTTAACAATGACCCTACGATCGCCGGGTGGAATGGGCAGTGGCCATCGCGGTGGCCGTGGCGCTGGTGGCCGGACTGGTCGCCGGATCGACGCTGTCCGGTTCCGTGACGGAATGGCGGCGCCGGTGGGCGTCGCGGGGCGGCGGGACCTCCCGCCGTGACGCAGGGAGGCCGACGATTCCGGACGAAGCGCAGGGGGGCCTCTCCGGGCTCGGCCGCAAGACGATCGACTCGCTCCGGGCCGGCGTGGTGGTGCTCGACGCGAACGACACGCCGGTGCTGGTGAACCCGGCGGCCCGGGCGATGGGCCTGCTCCGGGCCGGGGCGACACCGGGTTCGATCGCGGCGCACCCGTTGATCCGTACCCTCGCCGGGCAGGTCCGCCGCACGGGCGTGCGGCGCGAGATCGAGCTCGACCTGCCGCGTGGCCGCGACAGCGCCGGCGACAACCCGCTCGGCGTGCACCTGCGGGCCATGGGGCTGGGTGCCGGCTACATCTCGATCGAGGCGGTCGACGTCACCGAGTCGCACCGCCTGGCCCGGGTGCGTCGGGACTTCGTGGCGAACGTGAGCCACGAGCTGAAGACCCCGATCGGCGCCCTCCAACTGCTCGCCGAGGCGCTCGTCGACGCCACCGAGCCGGCCGGCGACGACGCGCCCGACCTGTCCGAGGACCTGGTCGCCGCGCGGCGGTTCGCCGAACGGATCCAGCACGAGTCGACCCGACTCGGCCGGTTGGTGCAGGAACTGCTGGAACTCACCCGGCTCCAGGGCGCCGAGCCGCAGCCGGCACCCGAACCGGTCTCCGTGGACTGGGTGCTCGCCGAGGTGGTCGACCGGACCCGCACGCCGGCCACCGCCCGCCGGGTGGAGATCGTCGTGGGCGGGCAGCGGGGCCTGACCGTGTACGGGAGCGACAGCCAACTCGCCACCGCGGTGGCGAACCTGGTGGAGAACGCGATCAACTACTCGGCCGAGGACACCACCGTCCGGGTGACCGTGCGGGGCACCGACGAGCACGTCGAGATCGCGGTCGCCGACCAGGGCATCGGCATCGCCCCGAGCGAGGTCGACCGAATCTTCGAGCGCTTCTACCGCGCCGACCAGGCTCGTTCGCGCTCGACCGGCGGCACCGGCCTGGGGCTGGCCATCGTCAAACACATCACCAGCAACCATGGCGGCCGGGTGGATGTGTCGAGCACCCTTGGTGGGGGTTCGACGTTCACCCTCCGGCTGCCTGCCCGCCCCCCGGACGACCTGGAGGCGACACTCGCCTCCGCTGGGATCGAGGCCGGCCCGGCCGAGCTCCGGCAGGTCTGACCACAGGAAAGGAACACCCGTTGAGCCGCGTACTGGTGGTCGAGGACGAAGAATCGTTCTCCGACGCCCTGTCCTACATGCTCCGCAAGGAGGGGTTCGAGGTCTCCGTCGCCGCCACGGGCACCTCCGCCCTCACCGAGTTCGACCGGACCGGCGCCGACATCGTGCTGCTCGACCTGATGCTGCCGGAGATGTCGGGCACGGAGGTCTGCCGTCAGCTCCGCCAGCGGTCGCACGTACCGATCATCATGGTCACCGCCCGGGACAGCGAGATCGACAAGGTGGTCGGCCTGGAGATCGGCGCCGACGACTACGTGACGAAGCCCTACTCGCCGCGTGAGCTGGTCGCCCGGATCCGGGCGGTGCTGCGCCGGCAGACCACCGAGGCGAACGAGACGGGAGCGCCGACGCTCTCCGCCGGTCCGGTCCGGATGGACATCGAGCGGCACGTGGTGACCGTCGACGGTGCTGGCGTGCAACTGCCGCTCAAGGAATTCGAGCTGCTGGAGCTGCTGCTGCGCAACGCCGGCCGGGTGCTCACCCGGGGGCAGCTCATCGACCGCGTCTGGGGCGCCGACTACGTGGGGGACACCAAGACGCTTGACGTGCACGTGAAGCGGTTGCGGTCGAAGATCGAGCCGGAGCCGTCCACACCGCGCTACATCGTCACGGTGCGAGGTCTGGGCTACAAGTTCGAGCCGTGACCGCCCCGGCCGGGCGTGGGTCGGCCCCGGCGCGTGATTGGCGGGAGTGGGGAGCGCTCTCCCGGCGGTCAACTTCATGATCAACTAGAAGGGGCCGGGGTCGAGGCCATCCACTCGGGGCCTTGACGGTGCGCGCGTGGACCGTGACGGGCGTCTGCGGTGCGTGGAGACACCTTCAGCGTTCCCGTCAGGGCTGGGTGCAGCGCGGATGGAGCGTCATGCGTGCGTGTCTGCCGCACTGATACACCCGTGGCGTTCCAGTCGCGCCCTGAGCGGGGGACGGGTGGAACGGTGTGGGTGTCTGCGGTGTCCGGAGACACCCCCGGCGTTCCACTCGTGGGGCTGTGCGGCGCACGGGTGGAACGCCAGGGGTGTCTACCCGAGCGTGGTGTGGCGGGTGTCTGCGGTGTCCGGTTCGGGGGTGGTGGGTGGCACTCCGTCGGTGGAATCGTCGCGGGGGTGGGGGCGTTGTAACCCGGTGAACGACCGAGGAAGGCCAGCGCCGACATGCGGCGCGGCCCGACCTGCCCCCTGGGAATGGCGGTGGGCAGCCGGTCGTTACACAGTCACTCCGGCCCATCCGCGTTGAGGCCCCGCCCCGCGAAGCCGCCGGACCCCCCCCGTAAAGCTTTGAGCGCCTGACGGTGCTTGCACACGCGCCCGACCCCCCGTGTGGTGTGTGTGTCGACCCCCGGAATGGAGCCCCCTGATGAACACGATCCTGCGTAAGGGCGTCCTGGGTATCGCTGGTCTGGCGTTCACCGGTGGTGTGTTCGCCGGTCCGATCGCCGCTCACGCCGACACCGCCCACGCCGCCACGGCGGGTAAGCCGGTCGCCGTGCAGGCCGAAGGTAAGCAGTCGAGCATCACGCTCAACGGTGAGCAGACGGCTAACGTCAAGGCGATCGTCGCCGCGACGAAGAAGGCCGGCCTGCCCGAGCGGGCCGCGGTCATCTCCATCGCGACGAGCTTGCAGGAGTCGAAGCTGGAGAACCTGGGTCACCTGGGTGACTCCAACGACCACGACTCCCTGGGTCTGTTCCAGCAGCGTCCCTCCTCCGGCTGGGGTAGCCCGGAGCAGATCACCGACCCCGAATACTCCACCCTGGCGTTCCTCAAGGGGTTGAAGCAGGTCGACGGCTGGCAGGACATGCCGCTGACGAAGGCCGCGCAGACCGTGCAGGTGTCCGCGTACCCCGACGCCTACGCGCAGTGGAGAACCAGGCCACCGACCTCGTCGCCAAGTACTGGAACAGCTGACGAAACAACGCTGAAGGCCGGCACCCCGAACCACGGAGGTGCCGGCCTTCAGCGTACGACCTTGACGTTGAACAGCGGCGTGCCCAGTCGGCCGTAGAGGCGCAGCCAGATCGGCATCAGCATCTCGGTGCCACGCGCCGTGGTGATGTCGCCCAGGTCGATCACGTCGGTGTGACCGAAGCTGATGAGCAGCTCGGCGACCGTCTTCTTGGCCTCGGCGTCGTCGCCGGACACGAAGACGCTGTGGTCCCCGCCGCCGAGTTGCCGAGGGTGTGTCATCAGGTCGGCGGTGAGCGTGTTGAGCGCCTTCACCACCCGGGTACGGGGAAACGTCCGCTGGATCAGTTCGCCGAGTGAGTCGTCGTTGAGCACCGACAGGGTGGGCGGAAAGCCCCGGCTGCCGTCGAGCGGATTGGCGATGTCGAGCAGAACCTTGCCGGCCAGGTTCTCCGCGCCCGCCGCGTGGAGCGTGGGGAGGGAGCCGTCGCCGCTTGTCGCGTTCACCACCAGGTCGGCGCCGACGGTGGCGTCGGCGTGGACGGCGAGGGCGACTCCGGGGTGGCCGGCGGCCCAGTCGCCCCAGTCCCCGTCCCGGGTGGCGGCGACGTCACGGGTGCCGACGACGACTTCGTGGCCCAGTTCGGTCGCGCGAGCGGCGATCGCCCGCCCGACCATGCCGGTGCCCAGCACTGCGATACGCATGTGGAATCCGTCCTCCGGTATTGCGCGACGCCGATGCGTGCGCTCGGTGCGACCGAGACTAACAGACAGGTCTGTCTACTTAGAAGGGGTGAACAGATAGGCTTCGACCGACACCGAGGAGGACCCATGGCCCGCACTCCCGCCGGCGCCGCCCGGGAGCGCATCCTGGCGACCGCGTTCCGGCTGTTCTACACGTACGGGCCGCGTGGCGTCGGGGTGGACACGGTGATCGCCGAGTCCGGCGTCGCGAAGGCCACGCTCTACAAGCACTTCCCGAGCAAGGACGACCTCGTCCTGGCGTACCTGGAAAAGGTCGACCGGGCCTGGTCCGGCGCGTTGCGGGAGGCGGCCCGGGCGGCCGGCGACGATCCCCGGGCCCAGCTCGTCGGGATGTTCGACGCGCTCACCGGGGCCTGCCGTCGGGAGGGTTACCACGGCTGCGCGTTCATCAACACCGCGGCCGAGTCGCCCGCCGGGGGTCCGGTGCACGCCCGTACGGTCGAGCACAAGAACGCGGTGCGGGCCTGGGTGACCGACCTGGCCCGGCAGGCCGGGGCGGCCGAGCCGGAGCTGCTGGCCCGGCAGCTCACCCTGGTGCTCGACGGCGGTCTTGCCGGCGGTGTGCTCGACGCCGACCCGGCGGTCGCCGAGGCGGCCCGGCGTAGTGCCCAGGCACTCGTCGACGCGGCGCTCCCGACGTGTTAAGCGGGGCCCCTTCCTCTACCGGAGGCGTTAAAAGGGGGCCCCTCCTTACTCGCTGGCGGGGTGGGGGGCGATCTGGCCCTGGCGGTGGCGGGCGGCGCAGAGTTCGGCCAGCTTCGCGTACGCGGGCGCACCGATCAGCGCGGTCAGCTCCGGGCCGTAGGAGACGTACATCGGCTCGGTGCCGACGTGCGCGTCGGTGGAGGAGGTGCACCACCAGTCCAGGTCGTGGCCGCCGGCGCCCCAGCCGCGCCGGTCGAACTCGGCCAGCGTGGAGATCAGCACCTTGGTGTTGTCCGGTCGCTTGTGCCACTCCTGGTCGCGGCGGACCGGCAGTTGCCAGCAGACGTCCGGCTTGTATTCCAGCGGGTGCACGCCGTCGCGCAGCGCCTGGGCGTGCAGGGCGCAGCCGCCCCCGGCGGGGAAGTCGGCGTCGTTGAGGAACACGCACGGCGCGTCCACGGCCCGGGTGGCGGTGCGCCGGGCCGGCGTCTTGCCGTCGATCGTGTCGTTCTCGGTCCAGTTCTTGAAGCCGCGGCGGAAGTGCTGCCAGGTTTCCGGCGTGAGCCGCTTGACCGCCGCCCGGACCCGCTTCTCGTCGTCGGAGTCGGTGAAGAACGCGCCGTGCGAGCAGCACCCGTCGGCCGCCCGCCCGGCCACGATGCCGTGGCAGCCCCGGCCGAAGATGCACGTCCAGCGGGAGAGCAGCCAGGTCAGGTCGGCCCGGACGACGTGCTTCGGGTCGGCCGGGTCGGCGAACTCGATCCACTCCCGCGGAAAGTCCAGCCCGACCTCGCGGCTACGCGGGTCGTCCGGGTCGTCCACCAGCACGTGAAGCTCGATCTGCCCTGTCACCCGACCAGCGTACGCGCGGTCACCTCGACCGGCTGGCGAGCCGACGAAACGTGTTGGCCCTAGGGTGCTCCCATGCGACTGGGTGTCCTCGACGTCGGTTCCAACACGGTGCACCTGCTGGTGGTCGACGCCCACCACGGCGCACACCCCTGGCCGGCCCACTCGGAGAAGGTGGTGCTGCGGCTGGCCGAGCAGATCGGCCCGGACGGCGCGTTGACCGACGCCGGCGCGGACGGGTTGGTCAAGGCCGTCGGCATGGCGCGGGCGGCGGCCGACGGGTTGGGCGCCGAGGACCTGTTGGCGTTCGCCACGAGCGCGGTCCGCGACGCCACGAACGCCGGCGAGGTGCTGGCCCGGGTCCGCGACGAGACCGGCGTACGCCTGGGGGTGCTCTCCGGCGCGGACGAGGCGCGGATGACGTTCCTCGCGGTGCGGCGGTGGTTCGGTTGGTCCGCGGGGCGGTTGCTGGCGCTCGACATCGGCGGTGGCTCGCTGGAGCTGGCCGCCGGCATCGACGAGCATCCGGACGTCGCGGTCTCGCTGCCGCTCGGCGCGGGCCGGCTCAGCCGGGAGCGGCTGGCGATCGACCCGGCCGGGCTGACGCCGCCGCCGGCCCAGGCCGTGGAGGACCTCCGGGAGTACGTGGACGCGCAGCTCGACCCCGTGGTGAAGCAGTTGACCGAGGTGGGCTGGGAGCGTCCGGTGGCCACCTCCAAGACGTTCCGCTCGCTGGCCCGGTTGGCCGGCGCCGCGCCGTCCGGCGCCGGTCTCTGGGCGCGGCGCAGCCTGACCCGCACCGGGTTGCGGCAGGTGCTCGGGTTCGTCCGGCACATCCCGCCGGCTCACCTGCCCGAGCTGGAGGGCGTCAGCGCGCAGCGGGCGCACCAGCTCCTGGCCGGCGCGGTGGTGGCCGAGGCGGTGATGCGCCGGCTCGACGTCGACAGCGTGGACATCTGCCCGTGGGCGTTGCGCGAGGGGGTCATCCTGCGCCGGCTGGATCAGCTTGCACCGATGTGATCCGAGCGGTCGCTCTGGGTGATTTTGCGGCTGCTCGTCCCGATGCCTCCTGGCGGGTGCGGCTACCCTGAGGGGTGTGACTTCCCGCGTCCCGGTGCTCCTGTCCACGTCCTCGGTCTTTCCCGAACGGACCGCGGCGGCGTTCCAGCTCGCCTCCGCGCTCGGCTACGACGGCGTCGAGGTGATGGTCTGGACCGACCCGGTGAGCCAGGACGCGGGCGCGCTGCGTGGCCTGTCCGAGCACTACGACATTCCGGTGCTGTCGGTGCACGCGCCCTGTCTGCTGGTCACCCAGCGGGTGTGGAGCCCCGACCCGTGGGAGCGGCTGCGCCGGGCGGCTGAGCTGGCCGAGACGCTGGAGTCGCCGACCGTGGTGGTGCATCCGCCGTTCACCTGGCAGCGCGACTACGCGCGCACCTTCACCGACGGCCTCGACGCGATCGCCGGGCAGTTCGGTGGGCTCCGCTTCGCGGTGGAGAACATGTTCCCGGTGCGGATGGCGGGTCGGCAGTTCGTCCCGTACGTCCCGGGCTGGGACCCGACCGACGCCGGTTACGCCTCCTACACGCTCGACCTGTCGCACTGCGCGGCCTCGCACACGGACGCGCTGGCGATGGCCGACCGGATGGGCGGCCGGCTCGCGCACGTGCACCTGGGCGACGGCACCGGCGAGGGGCGGGACGAGCACCTGGTGCCGGGCCGGGGCGGTCAGCCCTGCGCGGAGCTGCTCCGCTCGCTGGCCGGGCGGGGCTTCACCGGCTCGGTGGCGGTGGAGGTGACCACCCGGGGCGCGAAGAGCCGCGCGGTCCGGGAGGCGGACCTGCGCGAGTCGCTGGAGTTCGCCCGGGCCAACCTGACCGCGCCCTCACCCGTCGACGCCTGACCGGGGGGCCAGCGGACCTGGTGACCGGCGGCGGTTTAGCTGACCGGGGCGAGCGGCTGGGCCGGCACCGCCTGCTCGCCGACCGCGGCACGCTTGCGGGCGCGGTGCGCGGCCACGTGCGAGCGGGTGGCGCAGCGCTCCGAGCAGAACCGCCGGCAGCAGTTGGACGAGGTGTCCAGGTAGACGTTGCCGCAGCGCTCGTCCGCGCAGACGCCGAACCGGGCGCTGCCGTACTCGCAGAGCCAGACCGACAGCCCCCAGACCGCCCCGGCCAGGTATTCCGAGGAGACCGAGGCGCCCCGGCTGGTCACGTGCATGTGCCAGTCCGAGGAGTCGTGGCCGGAGATGCGGGGCTGCACCGGGAACGCCTCCAGCAGCGTGTTCAGCTCCGTCACGGCGTCGGCGTCCCGGCCCGACGTGCCGTACTCGAAGACGTCCCGCAGGCGCTTCTGCGCCCGCCGGAAGACGGCGAGGTCCCGCTCCGCGACCTCGTCGCGCATCCAGGCGTTCTCGTCCGGAAAGAGGGCCCGCAGGCCGTCGAGGTCGTCCAGCCGGGCGTTGACGAGCTCGACCCCGGTCCGGGCGTACGCGTCGAAGTTCACGACACCAACGGTAGACGACTCGGCGCGCACATGGCGCGATGCGTTTGGCGGGGCCGCCTCACACGTGCCCGGCGCGGGTGCGGGGGTGGGCGTTAGGCTCGGCCCATGCTCCGTTCCGTCATCCTCGCCGCCTCCCGGTCATCCCAGGTGGAGCGGCTCGTCGCGACGGCCCCGTTCACCCGGGACGTCGTCCGCCGGTTCGTCGCCGGCGCCGGCACCGACGACGCGCTGCGCGCGACCCGCGCGCTCGTCGCCGACGGTCAAGCGGTCACCCTCGACTACCTGGGCGAGGACACCACCACCGGTGAGCAGGCGAACGCCACCCGGGACGAATACGTGAAACTGCTGCGCCTGCTCGGTGCCGCCGGGCTCACCCCGGCCGCCGAGGTCAGCGTGAAGCTCTCCGCGCTCGGTCAGATGTTCGACGAGCAGCTCGCGTACGAGAACGTGCGGGCGATCTGCGCGGCGGCCGACGCGGTGGGCACCACTGTCACGCTGGACATGGAGGATCACACCACCACCGACTCGACGCTCGACGTCCTGACCAAGCTGCGCAAGGACCACCCGTCGACAGGCGCGGTGCTCCAGGCGTACCTGCGGCGGACCGAGTCGGACTGCCGCGAGCTGGCCTCCGCCGGGTCCCGGGTGCGGCTGTGCAAGGGGGCCTACCGGGAGCCGGAGTCGGTGGCCTACCAGTCCGCCCGCGAGGTGGACAAGTCGTATGTGCGCTGCATGAACGTGCTGATGGCAGGTGACGGTTACCCGATGCTCGCCACCCACGACCCGCGCCTGATCGCGATCGGCGAGGACCGGGCGCGCTGGTTCGACCGCGGCCCGGGCCGGTTCGAGTTCCAGATGCTCTACGGCATCCGCCCGGACGAGCAGAAGCGTCTGGTCGGCGAGGGCTACACGGTGCGCACCTACGTTCCCTACGGTGACCAGTGGTACGGCTACCTGATGCGCCGGCTTGCCGAGCGCCCGGCCAATCTGGCGTTCTTCGGCCGCGCGGTGATGTCGACGACGTGAGTCAGCCGTTCGACCAGGTCCGGGTGCACAGCACGAGGCGGTAGCCGTCCGGGTCGGCGAACGTGATCCCCCACCTGTCCCAGTACGGGCCGGCGGTGACCCTGGTCCCGCCGGCCCCTTCCCGTCCAGGTAGAGCGCGAGCAGGTCCTCCTCGGTGGGGCGCGGGTCGACGGTCAGCGCCGCGTCGAGGTCAACACTTGACGGTGAAAGCTAATGCGGTTAGCTTTTTAGCTATGACGGTTAGCCAGGTGTCGCGGGACGGTGGGACGATCGCCTACGAGGTGCACGGCGCAGGGCCGCTCGTGGTGCTGTCGCACGGCATGGGGGAGAACCGGGCGGCCTTCCGGCACCTGGTGCCGTTGCTGGTGGCGGCCGGCTACCGGGTCGCCTCCGTCGACGTACGCGGCCACGGCGACTCCAGCCCGCGCTGGCCCACGTACGCCCCGGCGGCGGTCGGCGGCGACCTGCTGGCCGTGGCGCAGGCGCTGGGCGGCGGGCCGGCCACGCTCGTCGGCAGCTCCTCCAGCGGTGCGGCCGTGGTCTTCGCCGCCGCCGAGGATCCGGCGCTGGTCAGCGGCATCGTGCAGGTCAGCCCGTTCGTCGGCAGGCCGGAGCCGAAACCGCTGATGCGGGCCGCCCAGGCCGCCGTGCTACGCAGCCCGCGGCTGTTCGGGCTGTTCCACCGCACGCTCTTCCCATGCGGGCGGCCGGCCGACGACGCCGCGTACCGCAAGGAGATGGTCGCCAAGCTGCGCGGCCGGATGGCCGCGGTGCGCGGCGTGGTCGCGCCGGTGGAGCCGCACTGGACCGCACGGGCACGCGAGGTACGGCAGCCGGTGCTGATCCTGATGGGTACGAAGGACCCGGACTTCCCCGACCCGGGCGCCGAGGCGCGGGCCGCCCGCCGGCAGTTCGCCGTCGCCGAAGCGCGCATGATCACCGACTCCGGCCACTATCCGCACGCCGACCAGCCCGACGCCACCGCCGCCGACCTGGTCGGGTTCCTGCGAGTGACCGCGCGTGCCTAGGGCCGGTCTGACTCCGGTGACGGTGGTCCGGGAAGCGGCCGTGCTCGCCGACGAGGTCGGACACGACCGGCTGACCCTGGCCGCGCTGGCCGGCCGGCTCGGCGTCGCGCTGCCCAGCCTCTACAAACACGTGCGGGGTGTGGACGCCCTGCGTCAGAAGCTCGCCGTGCTGGCCGCCACCGAGATGGCCGACGTGCTGACCGGTGCCGCCGCGGGCCGGGCCGGAGGCGACGCGTTGCGCGCCGTCGCCTCCGCCTACCGGGCGTACGCGCACCGGCACCCCGGCCGTTACCCGGCCTCCCAACGGGCGCCCGACCCGACCGACCCGGAGCACCTGGCCGCCGCCGAGCGCGCGGTCGGCGCGATCTTCGCGATCCTGCACGGGTACGGCATCGACGGCGACGCGGCCGTCGACGCGACCCGGATGTTCCGGTCCACCGTGCACGGCTTCGTCACCCTGGAGGCGGCCGGCGGGTTCGGGCTGCCCCGCGACGTCGACCGCTCCTTCGAGCAGATGATCGACGGACTCGACGTCGCATACCGTGGCTGGCGGTCCCGTTGAACGCCGGGCCGTCGTCTCCCGGGGGTGCGACGAGGGGCGCGCTGATGGCGCTCATCTTCCTGCTGGAGTTGGCGCTGCTGGCCGCCGCCGGGTTCTGGGGCTCCACGCTCGACGCCGGCTGGCCGGTCCGGCTGCTCGCCGGCCTGGGCGCGCCGCTGGCACTCGCCGTGACCTGGGGAGTGTTCTGCTCGCCCCGGGCCGCCGTGCCGCTGCCCGGCCCGGTCAAGCTCGGTGTCCAGGCCGCCTGCTTCCTCACCGGCGGCCTGCTGCTCGCCCTTGCCGGCCACCCCGTCCCCGGCGCGGTGCTGGTGCTCCTCTGGGCCGTGGACAAGGCCCTCCTGACCCACGCCGGAGCCCCCGTCTGACGCGCCCCCGCCGCCCCGCTCCCGCCGGCTGCTTCGCGAGCGTTGGCGGCAGATCTTGGTACGAATCCGTCCCCGGAGGGGCGCCCCCGTACCAAGATCTCAGATCCACCTTGCACCTCTCGATGCCCGCAGTGCTCGGGAGGCTCGGTAGGCCGGACGCCAGTTCGGTGACGTGGCGGTATCCGACCACCGACGATGCCACCACTCCACCGAACTGGTGTCGATCACTGGCCAAACGATCGCCGCCCGCCCCTCCGCGCACGAGACCCGACCGGAGAGCAGACCACCGTGCGGCCGGTTGCCGCTTCCACGCCTGCGCGGCGTCCGGAAGAGACCAGGTGACTTGATACGAATCCCTCCCTGAAGGGGCGCGCCGTACCAACGTCTCACCGTCGTCGGCAGATCTTGGAAGCGGAGGGCCCCTCTGAGGGCCGTTCCCTTCCAAGATCTGCCGGCAGGGCCTGGGGCAGGGACTACTCGCCGGGCACTTTCCCGGAACGCCCGATTGGTCGTACCCTTCGCCCGTGACCGACGGCGACGAGCAGCCTCCCGACCGGGCAGCCGACGACGACGGATCGCGCCCCGACCGGGTGGCTGACGGCGACGGTTCGCGCCCCGACCGGGCGACCGACGACCGATCGCGCCCCGACCGAGCGGCTGACGGTGAGGAACCGGGCCTCGGCTCGGGTCCGGGCGACGCTCGGCACCCGGGTGCGGACGCTCCGGTGGAAGATGTCGCGGCGACCACCGGTCCGACCAGCCGCTCTGCTCCCACACCCGCGGACAGCACCGCACGTCCGACTGAGGGCGCTTGCGTCCCGATGCCGGCGGCCGAGTCCGTCTCCGCGCCGGAAGGTGGTTCCGCCCTACGGTCGGTCGGCGAATCGGCTGTGGACGCGGCGCCGGTGCCGGCCGGACCCGAGCCGGCCGCAACCAGACCTGTCACACCGGAGCCCGTCACACCGGAGCCCGTCGCGCCCGAGCCGGTCGCATCCGAACCGGAGCCGTCCGCGCCGACCCCACCGACCGTTCCGACCGTGCCGACCCCACCGACCGCGCCAACCCCGCCGTCCGCGTCCGAGCCGGACACGGTCGTGTTCGCCGTGCCACCTTCGACGTCGACTCCGCCCGCCTGGGTGCCACAGGCAGTCGTACCTGCCGCGCCCGCGCCGACCCCGGCGGCGGGTAAGCGGCGGCGGTGGCCGCTGTGGACCGTGCTCGGGCTGGTGCTCGGGCTGGTCGCGGGCGCGGTGCCCGGCGTACTCCTGCGGGAGCCGGACGCGGCCGGGCGGCCGGCGGCGGGCGCGGCCGAACCGGGGACGGCGGCGCAGCGGCAGCTCGCCGAGCGGATGGTCGGGCAGCTCGACCGGCAGGCCGGGGCGCTGCTCGGCGGTGACCGGGCCGGCTTCCTGGCGGTGGCGGAGCCGGCCGCCCGGCCGGCGCTGGGCCGGCGGTACGCGGCGTTGCGCGCGCTGCGGGTCACGGTGTGGCGTCCGGCGGCGGACGGGGTGCCGGTGGCGGTCGACGGGCGGCCCGGGGAGTGGCGGCTCGCGGTGACGGTGGGCTACTGCTTCGTGCAGCCCGGCTGCGCGCCGAGCACGGCGGGGCTGGGCACCCGGTGGCGGCTGGTGGGCGAGCAGCCGCGGCTGCTCGCGGTGGAGCCGTCCCGGACGGACCCGGCGGGCGTGCGCCCCTGGGAGGTGAGCGACCTGGCCGTCGCGGTCGGGAAGCGGGCGCTGGTGGCCACCACGCCGGCCCAGCGGGCGAAGCTGCCCAAGCTGCTCGGCCAGGCCGAGGCCGCCGCCCGGACCGCCGACCGGTACGCGGTCGGTCCGCCACCGGACCGCTACCTGGTCTACTACGCCGGCAAGGCCGAGTGGCAGCGGTGGTACGGCGGTGGCCGGCCGAAGTGGACCGCCGGTTACGCGATCGGTGTCGGGGGTGGACGGCACGACGTGGTGCTCAACGCGCAGAGCCTTTCCCCGGCCGGCGTCGACGACCTGCTCCGGCACGAACTGACCCACGCCGCCTCGCTGCCCGAGCAGGGCTACGCGGACCACGCGGACTGGTGGCTGGTGGAGGGGCTGGCGGAGTACGCCGGCGCCGACGGGCAGCCGGTCGACCGCTACGAGGGGCTGGCCGAGGTGCGCAAGCTGATCCGCGGCGGGTGGTCCGGCCGGCTCGACGCGGTGGCCCCGGACGACGACGCGACCGACGACCGGGTCGGCGGCGCGTACGGCATCGGCTACCTGGCCGTCCGCCACCTGGTCGACAGGTACGGCGAGCCGCGGGTGCTGGACTTCTTCCGGGCGGTGGTGCACAAGCGCCGCTCCCCGGCGCAGGCCGCCGACGAGGTCTTCGGCGACCCGTGGCCGGAGTTGCACGACGACTGCGTCGCGTACGCCCGGGCGGTCGCCGGCTGAGCACCGCCGCCGACGGGTCGTAGCATGGGCCGGGTGGCCCGCACCCTCTCGCCGCGGCTGCCCGCGGCCCGCCGCCCCCGTCTCGTCACCGCACTCCTCGCCGTCGTCGCGCTGACCGGCACCACGGCCGCCAGTTGCGGCGACGACGACCCGGCGGTCACCGTCGCCCCGGTGGGCCGCGCGCCGGTCACCGAGGTCATCGACGCGCCCGCCACGGTGACCGCGCGGGCCGCCGCGACGCTCACCGCCCCCGCCGACGGCACTCTCGCCGCCCTGCGCGTCCAACCCGGCCAGCGGGTCACCAAGGGGCAGGTGCTCGCCGTGGTCGACTCGCCGGCCGCGCGGGACCGCCTGGCCCAGGCGCGCGACGCGCTACGCGCGGCGAAGCGCGCCGGCCGGGGTGTCGGCGCCGGCGACCTGAGCGGCAACCGGCGCGGCACCGACCGGGCCGCCGACGAGGCGTTCGCCGCCGCCCGCGCCGCCGCCGGCAAGGTCGGCGACCCGCGGGTACGCGCCGCGTTGCTGCTCCAGGTCGAGTCGGCGCAGCGGCAGTACGTCTCGGCCGCCCGCGCCGCCGACCGCGCGGTCGCCGCCGTGCAGCGCGGCGTGGCGGGCCTGAACAGCGCCGTCGGCGCGTTGTCGGCCGCGCAACGGCTTCAGGCCCAGCAGGCGTACGACCTGGCGAAGGCGACCGTCGACGCGCTGACGCTGCGGGCCCCGATCGCCGGTGTGGTGCAGCCGGGTGGCACCCGGGCGGCGACGCCGACCGACCTGGCCGGGCTGTTCGGCGCGGCCGGCGGCGCGTCGGTGCCCGGCCTCGACCCGTCGGCGTTGGGCGGGGCCGGGTCGGGCGGCCCGCCGGCCGGCGTCGACGACGCGGTGCCGGCCGGTGGCCGGGTCACCGCCGGCACGCCTGTGCTCACCGTGGTGGACACCGGTCGGCTGGGTCTGCTCGCCGAGGTGGACGAGACCGACGTGCTGCTGGTCCGCGCCGGGGTGCCCGCCTCGGTCGAGCTGGACGCGGTGACCGGCGCGACGTACGACGCGACCGTGCGTTCGGTGGACGTGCTCCCCACCAGCTCGGCCCGGGGCGGGGTCACCTACCGGGTCCGGCTCGACCTGGGCGCGGGCCGGCTCGGCGAGGCGGAGGCCGCACCGGTGCCCCGCCCCGGCATGAACGCGGTGGTGCGGCTGCGGGTGCGGGAGGCGGCCGACGCGGTGGCGGTGCCGGCCTCGGCGGTCTTCTCCGCGGACGGGCGGGACGCGGTCTGGGTGCTGCGGGACGGCCGGGCGGACCGGGTCCCGGTGACCGTCGGCGTGCAGGGGCAGGACCTGGTGCAGATCGTGGACGGGGTGCGGGCCGGCGACCGGGTGGTGGTGCGCGGCGCCGACCAGGTCCGCGACGGCCAGGAACTGCCGTGACCGTCGCCGCGATCGAGGCGGTCGACGTGTCGCGCACGTACGAGTTGGACGGGGTGTCGGTGTCCGCGTTGCGCGGCGTGTCGCTCACCATCGACCAGGGCGAGTACGTGGCGGTGATTGGCCCCTCCGGTTCGGGCAAGTCCACGCTCATGCACCTGCTGGGCGGGCTGGACCGGCCCACCGGCGGCAGGCTGGTGATCGGTGGTCGGGACGTGGCGACGCTGACCGCGCCGGAGCTGGCGACGCTGCGCAACGCGACGATCGGTTTCGTCTTCCAGGCGTTCCACCTGCTGGCCCGGACGTCCGCGGTGGACAACGTCGCGCTGCCGCTCGTCTACCGGGGCGTCGGGGCGCGGCAGCGGCGGGAGCGGGCGGCGGCGATGCTCGGGCGGGTCGGGTTGGGGCACCGCCTGCACCACCGTCCCAACCAGCTCTCCGGCGGCGAGCAGCAGCGGGTGGCGATCGCCCGTGCGCTTGTCACCGAGCCGGCGGTGCTGCTTGCCGACGAACCCACCGGCAATCTGGACAGCGCCACCGGCGAGGCGGTGCTTGAGCTGCTGGAGCGGCTGAACGCCGAGTCCGGGGTGGCCCTGGTGATGGTGACCCACGACCAGGAGGTGGCGGCCCGCGCGCGTCGCCGGATCGCCGTCCGGGACGGGCTGATCAGGTCGGACACCGGTCATGATCGACCGGCGTCGGACGATGCCGGGGGACCTGCGACACTTGGTCGCGCTCCCAGCGTGGAGCCCCGGTCCGCGTCCGGAAGCGGTCCGGGGCACCCGTCCGGTGGCCCCGGTGGCGCCGCCGGGGCCACCGGACGCCTTCCCTGCGACGTCGAGGACGCCGGATGAGGCTGGCCGAGGCCTGGCGGGTGGCGCTTGACGCGCTGCGGGCCAACCGGATGCGCAGCGCGCTGACCATGCTCGGCGTGATCATCGGGGTCGCCTCGGTGGTGATCCTGGTGGCCATCGGCACCGGCACCAAGCAGCAGGTCGAGCAGCAGGTGGAGGGGCTCGGCTCGAACCTGCTCCTGGTGGTGCCGGGGAAGATCGAGGTGGGCACCGCGCCGGTGGTGTCCCCGCTGGACCTCAGGGACGTCGACGCCGTGTCCCGGGTGGTCGGCGACCCCGGCCGGGTGGCCGTCACGGTGGCCTCCGGCGCGACCGCGCGCGCCGGCAACCGGTCCGACTTCACCACCGTGCAGGGCGTGCTGGAGACCACCCCGTCGGTGTTCACCCGGTCGCTCCAGCGGGGCCGCTACCTGACCGGGGCCGACGTGGACACCAGCCGCCGGGTGGCGGTGCTCGGGGCCTCGGTGGCCCGGGCGCTCTTCCCCGACCGTGACCCGCTCGGCCAGCAGGTGACGCTTGCCGGCGTGCGGTTCCGGGTGATCGGCGTCTTCGCGCCGCTCGGGCAGAGCCTCGGCGTGGACCGGGACGACGAGGTGCACATCCCGGTCACCGCCGCGCAGCGGCTGTGGGGCACCCAGCGGATCGACGGCATCGCGGTGAAGGCGCCCGACCGGGAGCGGATCGACCAGCTCGGCGAGCGGATCGTCGCGGAGCTGTCCCGCCGGCATCCGGACACCGAGTTCAGCGCCGTCACCCAGCAGCAGATCCTCGGCGTCCTCGGCGACATCCTGGGCGTGCTCACCGGCGTGCTGGCCGCCATCGCCGGCATCTCGTTGCTCGTCGGCGGTGTGGGCGTCTCCAACATCATGCTGGTCTCGGTGCGCGAGCGGACCCGCGAGATCGGCCTGCGCAAGGCGGTCGGCGCCCGTCCCCGGGACATCGGCGTGCAGTTCCTGCTGGAGGCGGTGCTGCTCACCTCGATCGGCGGCCTGACCGGAATGGCGCTCGGGGTGGGCACCGCGCTGCTCGTCGACGTGTTCTCGCCGATCCCGGCCGCGATCACCTGGTGGTCGCTGGCGCTCGCCTTCGGCGTCTCGGCGGCGGTGGGCATCGTCTTCGGCGTGGTGCCGGCGCAGCGGGCCGGGCGGCTCGATCCGGTGGTGGCCCTGCGCGCCGAGTAGGTGGATTCGGACGAGCCACCCGTCCGGGCGAAAAAGCCCTGGTGAACGCTCGTCCCACGGTGGTCAAAGGTGGGAAGGGATCGCGCGGGTCACAGCCGTCCCGCTACCGTACTGGTTACACGCGCGTCGCTCGTCGGGGCGGGAACACCTGCCCGGTGGCACGCGCCGGGCACGGGAATGGGTCGGTGAGCCATGGCCGGGTCGCAGTCCGACGCACGGCTGTCGGATGTCAGGTTCCTGACCGTCGCCGAGGTGGCGACGGTCATGCGGGTCTCCAAGATGACGGTCTACCGTCTCGTGCACAGCGGTGAGTTGACCGCGGTGCGGGTCGGCCGTTCGTTCCGGGTGCCCGAGCACGCCGTGCACGAATACCTCCGGGGCGCCTTCCAGGAGTCCGCCTGACGCAGCCGGCGACGCCCGCCGAGTGTGACGAAAAGGGGCAGCGACGGGGGCGCGTTGGTCCGGCCGACGCGCTGCGGCTACCCTGGAGCCCGACCGAGATCGCACCCTGGTGTGCCCTGCCCACCTCGCTGGTCCGGTCCGTTGTCCGCAAGCGGGCACGGCGCCACCGGCGGTGGCGCCTCCCGGTCCGCCCCGCACGTTGCATCGAAAGGCTTTCGTATGGGCTCGGTGGTCAAGAAGCGCCGCAAGCGCATGGCTAAGAAGAAGCACCGCAAGCTGCTGCGCAAGACCCGCGTCCAGCGTCGCCGTCTCGGCAAGTGACCGGCGCCGGGCGTTGACCCGGCACCGGCACCACTTGCCAACTGTCGACCCTCGGAGGCTCAGGTGATCAGGCCGCGGACGTCCCGGCTCGATCCTGCCGGCCGCGTAAGGCGCACGACATGACCCTCGGCGGCACCTCAGGTGCCCCGGGGGTCGTCGTCGTCACCGGGGTCGGTCGCTTCCTCGGCGCGAATGTCGCCGCCCGGCTCGCCGCCGATCCGCGCATCGAGCGGGTCATCGGGGTCGACCCGGCCCCGCCCAACCCCGAGTTGGCCGATCTGCTCTCCGACGTCGAGTTGGTCCGCCTCGACCTCGACTCGCTCGGCGGTCTCCTGACCGACCTCGACGTCGACGCCGTGGCGCACCTGGCGCTCGTCACCGCCCCCGACGGGCAGCACGGCGGCCGGGCGGCGATGAAGGAACAGAACGTCATCGGCACCATGCAACTGCTCGCCGCCTGTCAGCGGGCACCCCGGCTGCGCCGGCTGGTGGTCCGTTCGTCGACCGCCGCGTACGGGGTGTCGTTCCGCGACCCGGCCGTCTTCACCGAGGACACCGAGCCGCGTGAGGTGCCGCGGGGCGGGTTCGGCCGGGACATCCTCGACATCGAGGGATACGTACGCGGGTTCCGCCGCCGCCGGCCGGACGTCACCGCGACCGTGCTGCGCTTCGCGCCGTTCATCGGCTACACGGCCGACACCACGCTCACCCGCTACTTCGCGCAGCCGGTGGTGCCCACCATCTTCGGGCGCGATCCGCGCCTGCAGTTCCTGCACATCGACGACGCGCTGTCGGTGCTGCACCGGTCGGTCGCCGAGGAGCACCCGGGGACGTACAACGTCGCCGGGCCGGGGGTGCTGTCGCTGTCGCAGGCCATCCGCCGGGCCGGCCGGGTGGCCGTGCCGGTGCTGGAGCCGGGCCTGGCCGGGGTGGCCGCGGTCGCCCGCACCCTGGGCTTCGGCCGCTACGGTTTGGATCAGGTCGACCTCTTCGTGCACGGTCGGGTGGTGGACACCACCCGACTGGAGCAGGAGTTCGGCTTCACTCCCCGCTCGACCGCCGCCGCCTTCGACGACTTCATCCGCGCCCACCTCGGCGGGGTGGTGGTGACGCGGGATCAGCTCGCCGCCGCCGAGCACCTGGTGCTGGAGAGCATCCGCCAGGTCCGCTCGACCGTCCGGGAGCGCACGTGAGCGGGCCGCAGGAGCGGCGGGACGCTCGATTCGTCGTACCACCGGTCGGGCCCGGGCCGGACGCGGAGCCGGCGCGGCGCAACGGGCACCGGCCGGCGACCGCGCCGACCGCCCGCCCGCCCGGGCCGGCGGTGACCGACCGGCCGGGGGACCAGTGGGACCGCCGGGTCGCGCGGGGGCTCGCGTTCCTGCGGCGCCGGCTCTCCGGTGACTACGAGGTGGACGAGTTCGGCTTCGACCCCGACCTCACCGACGCGGTCTTCCACCCGCTGGTGCGGCTGCTCTACCGGGACTGGTTCCGCACCGAGGTCGGCGGCCTGGAACACGTGCCGGCCGACGGCGCCGGCCTGGTGGTGGGCAACCACTCCGGCACCGTGGCGCTGGACGCGCTGATCCTCTCCGCCGCGCTGCACGACCGGCACCCGGCGCACCGCTACCTGCGCCTGCTCGGCGCCGACCTGGTCTTCCGCATGCCTGTCGTCTCCGAGCTGGCCCGCAAGACCGGCGGCACGGTCGCCTGCAACCCGGACGCCGAACGGCTGCTCGGCAACGGCGAGCTGGTCGGGGTGTTCCCGGAGGGCTTCAAGGGGATCGGGAAGCTCTACTCCGACCGCTACAAACTCCAGCGGTTCGGCCGCGGCGGTTTCGTCTCCGCCGCGTTGCGCACCGGCACGCCGATCGTGCCGGTGGCGATCGTCGGCGGCGAGGAGATCTATCCGATGCTCGCCGACATCAAGCCGCTCGCCCGGCTGCTCAAGTTGCCATATTTTCCGGTGACGCCGACCTTCCCCTGGCTGGGGCCGCTGGGCATGGTGCCGCTGCCGAGCAAGTGGCTGATCGAGTTCTGCCCGCCGATCCCCACCGCGCACCTGCGTGACTCGGCGGACGACCCGCTCGTCGTGTTCAACCTCGCCGACCAGGTGCGGGAAACCATCCAGCAGACGTTGCACAAGCTGCTCGAATGCCGCCCGGACCCGTTCGGCCCCTGACCGGCGGGGCCGGCGCCGGCCGGTGCTCAGGCGCGCTGGCGGCGGCGGTGCAGCGCCAGCCCGGCGGTGACCGCGCCGGCCAGCAGCCCGGCCGCGGCGGTCGAGGGTACGGCGATGCGCGCGGCCCGGCGCCCGGTGCGGAAGTCGCGGACGTCCCAACCCCGCTCACGGGCCTGCCGCAGCAGCGCCGGATCGGGGTTCACCGCCACCGCGCGGCCCACCGCGGAGAGCATCGGCAGGTCGTTCGCGGAGTCGCTGTAGGCCGCGCAGCGGGCCAGGTCCAGCCCTTCCACCGCGGCCAACTGGGTGACCGCCTCGGCCTTCGCCGGCCCGTGCATCAGGTCGCCGACCAGCCGGCCGGTGTACGCGCCGTCGACCACCTCGGCCACCGTGCCGATCGCGCCGGTCAGGCCGAGCCGGGCCGCGATCACCCGGCCGATCTCCACCGGGGCGGCGCTGACCAGCCACACCCGCTCGCCCGCGTCGAGGTGTCGCTGGGCCAGCCCGCGGGTGCCGGTCCAGATGCGGGGTGCCATCAGCTCGTCGAAGATCTCCTCGGTGAGGCGTTCCACGTCGTCGACCCGCCAGCCCCGCACGAACGCGAGCGCGGCCTCCTTGGCCTGCGACATGGCGCCGGCGTGCTCGGTGGCGAGCAGCCGGAACCGGGCCTGCTGCCAGGCGAACCGGGCCAGATCCCCGGTGGTGAAATAGTTCCGGCTGGCCAACCCGCGGGCCAACCAGTAGATCGACGCGCCCTGCATCATGGTGTTGTCGACGTCGAAGAACGCGGCGGCCGTCGGGTCCGGCGCGACCGGGGTCACCGATGCCGCCGGGGTCGCCGCCCAGCCGGCGGTGTGACCGTGGACGTCGGTGCTGACCGTCACCTTGCGGGATTCGGTCACGGCACCTCCCCCTCGACGAGCGCGCGAGCCTTCCGGGTCGAGCGTATCCGGCGCGTCGTGACTGTCGGGTGGCCGTGAGTGGAAGTGTGGCCGCGCGCTCAGCGTTCGCCGGGACAGATGGTGGGCGCGGGCCCGAGCGTGTCGCCGGTCGCCGGCGCGGGCAGCCCGCAGGCGATCGCCTCGCGCAGCGCGTCGGCGCGCCGGCCGGCCGCGTCGAGCAGGGCGAGCGAGCGACGGGTCCGGTCCCGGTCGGCGTGGTCAGGCCGGTCGAGCAGGCCGCTGACCATCCGGCGCTGGCCGGCGACGAAGGTGTCCACGGCGTCCAGCGCCGTCGGGTCGGAGCGCTGCGCGGCCACCGTGGTCAGCAGGCGTACGCCCTGACGGGTGTCCGCGTCCATGTCGTCGAGGACGGCGCTGAAGCCGAGCCGGTCCTCGCGGACCGAGGCGGCCTCGTCGAGCCGGGTCCGGGCGAAGTCGAGGAAGAGCTGCCCGCGGCTGATGTCCGACTTGGCGAGCGCGAGCTGGGCCCGTTCGGTGGACCGCTTCATGCCGTAGAGGGCGTCACCGGGGAGCGCGTTCTCGCTGGCGGCGGAGATGCCGGAGAGCGCGATCGCGCCGGCGGCCACACCGACCAGGATCGCGCCCCGGGCACGGGCGCGGCGACCGGTGATGGCCGGCAGCAACGCGCCACGCGGGCCGGCGGTGGCGCCCGCGGTGGCGGTGACGCCGTCACGTTCGGCGGTGGCCACCAGCATCGCCCGTAGGCTGGTGCGGAACTCGGAGCCGACCTGGACGGTGGGCCGCTCGACGGTGAGCCGCCGGCCCACCGCGACGAGCGCGGTGAGCTCGCCGTCGGCTCGGGACCGGACGTGGTGTCGGCGTCCGCCGTTGGCCTCGTCGAGGAGTTGCGCGAAGCGCTCGGCTCGCCGACCGGAGAAGAGGTCACTGTCCACCGCGGGCACCCCCTTCCGCTGGTCACGGCCGGGCGGCCGTCGTCGTCACCAGCGACCCGTGGCAGCGTGTGGCACAGCGCCGACCGGAACGGCCGACCTGACCCGCCGGACCGGGTGGCCCGGGGGACGCCGGGACAACCACTGGTCGCACCCGGAGAAACGGTTCGCGGCGGTCGCCGGTTACGGCCGGTTCGGGGGCGAAATCACCGGGTGTGATGGCGAACGCGGAGCGTGTCGGGCACACGCCACCCACCGGCGCCCGCGCCGGTGGGTGAGGGGATCTGCCGTTGGTCAGCCCTGGAAGCCGTCGGGCAGCAGCCGGGCCAGGGCCCGCACCGCCCGGTATTGCAGGGCCTTGATGGCGCCCTCGTTCTTGCCCATGGCACGGGCCGTCTCGGCCACCGAGAAGCCCTGCAGGAACCGGAGCACGATGCACTCCTGCTGCTCCGGGTTGAGCTGCTTGACGGCGGTGAGCAGGGCGACGTTCGTGATGTGCTCGACCACCGCCGCCTCCGGGCTGCCCTCCGGGCCGCGGTCCTCCCGGTCGGCGTCGAGGACGTCACCGGTGGTCACCTCCAGCCGGTAGCGCCCGGACTTGAAGTGGTCGGCGACCAGGTTGCGGGCGATGGTGACCAGCCAGGCGCCCAGGTCGCGACCCTGCCAGGTGAAGCTGCCGATCCGCTTGAGCGCCCGCAGGAACGTGTCGGAGGTGAGGTCCTCGGCGAGTTGGCGGTTGCCGACCCGGAAGTAGACGAACCGGAAGACGGTGTCGACGTACCTGTCGTAGAGCAGGCCGAACGCCTCGGCCTCGCCGGCCTGCGCCCGTTCCACGAGTGTCCACACCTCGGTGGCCGGGTCGGACGGGTCGGGGCGGCTCGGGAAGCCGGTGGCCGGCGTGGCGGTCGGGACGGCCGGCAGCACCGCGGTGTCGCCGGCGGCCACCGTGGGGAACACGGCGGTCTCGGCTGCCGAGGGTTCGGCGCTCGTCGCCGCGTCGCCGCGCCGGGCCTGGGTCGGCGGGACGGGGCGGGCCGGCGCGCCGAGGCGGCCGGCGGCGGGCTTCGCGTTGCCGCCGGGCAGCGCCGGGCGCACGGGCGCCTCGTTGCCGTGGTGCGCGCGGCTGCGCGTCCGCCGTCCCTCGCCGCGCACGGCGAGCAGGCCGTCGGGGCGTGGGGCGGGATCGGCGCGCTCGTTGAGCGGGTTCCGCTGGCTCGGGCCGACCACTCCGGCCGGCCGTTCCGCGTAACCGAACGTGGTCACCGTGCCTCCCCGGTCCAGGTGGGCAGCGACCGCGCCGGGCGCCCCGGCGTCGCCGCGGGGTCGGGTACGACCCGGTGGGGCGCGGCCGGTCCGGGACGTGCCGACGGGCGGCAGATCCCCTTGAGGTGCTGGTCCAATGCGCTCACGGGCACGGGGGCCTCCTCGGGCTGAGGGGTGTCGACTCACGGCAAATGGGGTGCGCCGACCCGAGTGATGATAGGCCCAACGTCACCCGCGCGTGGCAAGTCCGTTACACAGAGCGGAAGTATTTCCCGCCCGGTGGCACTGCCGGCGGACCGGTTGTCCGTCGCCCGTGGTTGACTTCCGCGTCCGAGCCTGGTTTCGAGGGAAGTCCAGGTCGGACCCAATTTTCTTTCCGCTCGGCGTGTCGTGGCGGTGGCTCGGCCGGTCGGTCCGGAACGCGCCCCGGTGGCTCGCGAAGATCCAGCTCCCACTTTCGGGATTCCCATCCACTGTTAGTTGCGTATGTGGCGCGGGCCGCCGGCCCGTCGGTGCCGGCGCGTAATCTGAGCCGGTTCACGCCCGACCCGCCGTCGACGCCGACCGAGCACCGCAGGAGGCACCCGATGTCCAGCGACCCGCGGCTCATCCTGATCACCCGGCCCGGCTGTCACCTCTGCGAGGACGCCAAGGCCGCACTCGACCGGGTGGTGGCGGTCACCGGCGACCGCTGGGTGGAGAAGGACGTGACAGGTGACGTCGAGATGGAGCGCGACTACGGCGACCGGCTGCCGGTGGTGCTGCTCGACGGCAAGGAGCACGGATACTGGCGGGTCGAGGAGGACCGGCTGCTGCGGGATCTGACCACCCCGCAGCTCTGAACTATGGTGCTGGGGTGACGAGGACGCGCCGCCACCTGGTGTGGGACTGGAACGGCACCCTGCTCGACGACCTCGACCTGGTGGTGCGGGCCACGAACGTGGCGTTCGCCAGCGCTGGCGGCCGGGCGGTCAGCGCCGACGAGCACCGGGTGCGGTTCCGCCGGCCGATCGCCGACTACTACGCCGAGATGCTCGGCCGGGCGGTCGACGACGAGGCGTTCGGCGCGCTCGACCGGATCTTCCACGACGCCTACCGGGCCGGGCTGACAAGCTGCGCGCTGGCCGCCGACGCCACCGCCGCGATCGCCGCCTGGCCGGGCGGCCAGTCGCTGCTGTCCATGTGGTTCCACGACGAGCTGGTGCCCACCGTGCACACGTACGGGCTGACCCCGCACTTCCGCCGCGTGGACGGTCTGCGCGCCGCGGTCGGCGGCGGGCACAAGGCGCAGTGGCTGGAGAAGCACCTCGCGGAGCTGGGGCTCGACGGTCCGGACGTGGTGCTGATCGGTGACTCACTCGACGACGCGGACGCGGCGACCTCGGTCGGCGGCGCCTGCGTCCTCTACACCGGTGGCATCTCCGACCCGGCCACGCTGCGCGCCAGCGGTCACCCGGTGGCCGACACCCTCACCGCGGCGGTACGGATGGCACGCACCCTGCCCTGACCGGGGTCAGGCGCGCAGGTGGGCCAGGACCGCGAGCACCCGGCGGTGGTGGGTGGTGGCGTCCGGCGGCAGGTCGAGCTTGGTGAAGATGTTGCGCACGTGCTTCTCGACCGCGCCGTCGCTGATCACCAGGGCGCGGGCGACGGCGGTGTTGGAACGGCCCTCGGCCATCAGCGCCAGCACCTCGCGCTCGCGCGGGGTCAGCGCCGCCAGCGGGTCGTTGCGCCGGCGCCGCACCAGGAGCTGACTGATCACCTCCGGGTCGAGCACCGTGCCCCCGCCGGCCACCCGGGCCAGCCCGTCCAGAAACTCGTCGATCGCGGCCACCCGGTCCTTCAACAGGTAGCCGATCCCGCCCCCGGCGCGGCCCGCGGTGTCCAGCAGGTCGTCGGCGTACGACACCTCGACGTACTGCGACAGCACCAACACCGGCGTGCCCGGCACCCGGCGGCGGGCCTCCACCGCCGCGCGCAGCCCCTCGTCGGTGTGCGACGGCGGCATCCGCACGTCCACCACCGAGATGTCCGGCCGGTGCGTGACCACGGCCTCGACCAGGGCGTCCCCGTCGCCGACGGCGGCCACCACCTCGTGCCCGAACTCGGTGAGCAGCCGGACCAGCCCCTCCCGGAGCAGCACGGCGTCGTCCGCGATCACCACCCGCATGGGTCCGGTGTCTATCACGTCCGGTTCCACCGCGCTGCCTCCGGCCGGCGTCACCGGGGCAGCTCGGCGTGGATCCGGGTCGGCCCGCCGGCCGGACTGGCCACCTCCAGGGTGCCGCCGGCGGCCCGCACCCGGTCGTCGATGCCGCTGAGCCCGTGCCCCTTGGCCAGGTGGGCGCCGCCGATCCCGTCGTCGGTGACGGTGATCTCCAGCCGGCCCACCTTCCGGGTCACCTCCACCCGGCAGGCGTTGGCCCGGCTGTGCTTCGCGACGTTCGTCAGCGCCTCGGCCACCACGAAGTACGCGGTGCTCTCCAGGCCCGGGTCGAGCCGGCCGCCGGCCCGGCCCAGCTCGTCGTCGACGAGCAGTTCGGTCGGCACCAGGGCGCGGGCGGCGAGCGCGGCGAGCGCGCTGGGTAGCCCCCGGTCGACCAGGATCGGTGGCGCGATGCCCCGGGAGAGGGCGCGCAGCTCGTCGAGGGTCTCCCGGGTCTGGGTGACCGCCTCGTCCAGGGTGCGCCGGGCCGCCTCCGGGTCGGCGGCGAGCTGGTGGCGGGCCCGGCCCAGGTCCATGGCGAGTCGGACCAGGCGCTGCTGCGGCCCGTCGTGGATGTCCCGCTCCAACCGGCGCAGGGCGACCGCCTCGGCCGAGGCGGCGGCCCGCTTCTGCTCCTCCAGCGTGATGATCCGCTGCCGCATCTCGGCCACGCCGGTGAGCAGGGAGTACGCCAGGCCGGCCTGGATCCGGGCCAGCCCGCGGGCGACCAGGGGGAGGGTGAAGAGCGCGAACAGCCCGATCGCGGTGTTCAGCGCGATCCGCGCGCCGGCCCCGTCACCCATCCCGAGGAAATAGCTCAGGTGCTGGTCGTCCGGCCCGCGCGGGATGGACCAGTCGTACAGGCCGTAGAACGGGCCGGCCAGCGCCACCGCCCACCACACCACCATGATCACGAATGTGGGCAGGGCCACCGGGAACCGGAGGAACGCGTGCAGCAGGTCGAGCCAGGACTGCGGGTCCCGCATCGGGGTGAACACCCGCCGCCAGAACCGGGCGCCACGGCGGGGCGTCAGGTAGACCGGGCGGACCCGGGGTCGGCCGAGCACGCCGGGGAGCCGGAGCCGTTCCAGGTCGGCCAGCCCGCGGGCCGCGTACAGCAGGCCCGCGAGGACCGGCAGGCCGAGCGTGGTGACCAGCAGCCCGGCGGTGAGTGCGATCCCCGCGATGACGAGCACGAATCCGACAATCGCGAACGGAAGGCTGAAGATCACGTACCCGGTGTCGTTCCCGAGCTGGCGGAGCAGGCCCCGGACGGGCGACGAGGGGGCGGGCGCGGCGGCCGACGGCATGGCGGTCATGGTTCGAGGCTAGGAGCGCGGACCCGGCCGGCCCATCCCGCGCGCCGGTGCATCCGGGGTGGGGTTCTCCCTACCGGGAACGTGAGAAGCGCCTCGCCGTGCCGGTGACTGAGCGCTACCGGGCGCGCGCGATTGGTCAGAGAAGTCTGGATTGAGCAATAATTGCCGCGCGCCACCAGGGGAGCGCGGTTGATCGATCTTGTGAGAATGGAGGGGCAGGTGGAGTGGCGTCGCGAGTCATCAAGATCGCGATTTGTGCACCTCTTCACAAGCGCCTACTCTGTAGTTCCGACGCGCCCTGCTAGCACAGCCGGCAACAACGGTCGCCAGCGGGAGTCCCGAAACGACCGGCCTCCGACGCTGGTCGAGGATCGCACCGCACGGAGTCTCATGAGTCAGCACCGTCCACCCGGCGCGCCCGGCCGCACCGGTGCCGTACCGGCGCTTCCGGAGCTGCCCGAGGCGACCGTGTCCCGGCTCCCGGAATACCTGCGCGCGTTGCACGCGCTCGCCGACGCCGGTCACGAGACCGTGTCGAGTGAGAGCCTGGCCAGCGCGGTCGGCGTCAACTCGGCGAAACTCCGCAAGGACCTGTCCCACCTCGGCTCGTACGGCACCAGAGGCGTCGGCTACGACGTCGCGCTGCTGATCGATCAGATCTCCTCGGTGCTCGGGCTCACCCAGTGCCGGGCGGTGGCCCTGGTCGGGGTGGGTAATCTCGGTCACGCCCTGGCCGGCTACGACGGCTTCGCCAGCCGCGGGTTCCGGATCGCCGCGCTCCTCGACGCCGACCCGTCCCGCGTCGGCGAACAGATAAACGGGCTGGTCGTGCGGCACGCCGACGAGCTGCCCCAGGTCGTCGCCGAGGAGTCGATCTCGATCGGCGTGATCGCCACCCCGGCGCCCGCCGCCCAGGCCGTCGCCGACCAACTCGTCGCCGTCGGCGTGACGAGCATCCTCAACTTCGCGCCGTGCGTACTCTCGGTGCCGGACGGGGTCGACGTGCGCAAGGTCGACCTCGCGATCGAGTTGCAGATCCTGTCCTTCCACGAGCACCGCAAGGCGTCGCTGACCGGCGGGACCGCCCTCACCGCCCTGCCCGGCGGGCTCGCCGCCACCGACACCCAGGAGGCGATCGGCACGTGAAACTGCTCGTCGTCGGCGCGTCCTACCGCACCGCCCCGGTCGCCACGCTTGAGCAACTGGCCGTCCCGCCCGCGGACCTCACCCGCACGCTGGACCGCCTCGTCGCCCAGCCGTACGTCGCCGAGGCCGTCCTCGTCTCCACCTGCAACCGGGTGGAGGTCTACGCCACCGTCTCCGGGTTCCACGGTGGGCTCGGTGACATCTGCGCCGTCCTGGCCGAACAGGCCGACTGCCCGCCGTCGGCGCTCGCCCCGCACCTCTACGTGCACTACGACGCCGCCGCCGTCGACCACGTCTTCCGGGTCGCCGCCGGGCTGGACTCCATGGTGGTCGGCGAGGCGCAGATCCTCGGCCAGCTCCGCGACGCCTACCACTGCGCCGGCGGCGCCGACTCCGCCGGTCGGCTGCTGCACGAGCTGATGCAGCAGGCTCTGCGGGTCGGCAAGCGCGCGCACACCGAGACGAACATCGACCGGGCCGGGCAGAGCGTCGTCACCGCCGCCCTCGGCCTCGCCGCCGACCTGCTCGACGGTGACCTGAGCGGGCGACCCGCCATGGTGGTCGGCGCCGGGGCGATGGGCTCGCTGGGCGTGGCCACCCTGTCCCGGCTCGGCGCCGGTCCGGTCGCCGTCACCAACCGGGGCGCCGCCCGCGCCGTCCGCCTCGCCGAGTCCTACGGCGCGACCGCCGTGCCGATCGCCGAGCTGGTCGAGGCACTGCCCACGGTGGACATCGTGGTCGCCGCGACCGCCGCCACCGAGCCGGTGCTCACCCGGGACGTGGTGAGCCGGGCGCTCGCCCGCCGGGACGCCGACCGGCCCCCGCTGGTCCTGCTCGACCTCGCCGTCCCGCGCGACGTCGAGGCGGGCGTCGCCGAGCTGCCCGGCGTCGAGGTGATCGACATCGACCGGATGGCCGCGGTGCTCGCGGACGGGCCGGCCGCCGCCGACGCGGCCGAGGTCGGCCGGATCGTGGCCGGTGAGGTCGAGGCGTTCCTGAGCTGGTTGCGCGGGGCCGACGTGGCACCCACCGTGGCCGCCCTGCGCGGCCGGGCCGACGACGTGGTCACCGCCGAGCTGCGCCGGCTCGGTCAGCGCCGGCCCGACCTCAGCGACGACCAGCGCGCCGAGGTCGCCCGCACCGTGCACCGGGTGGTGCAGCGGCTGTTGCACCAGCCGACCGTGCGGGTCCGCCAGCTCGCCGCCGAACCCGGCGGCGACCAGTACGCGGCCCTGCTGCGCGAGCTGTTCGACCTGGAAGTGCCACAGACGTCACCGGTCGACACCGTCCCCGACGTGGTCGCCACCGACCTCGACGGCCGGTCGTCGTTCGACGCGGCCGACGTCCCGACCTCCGGAGGTGCGCGATGACCGCCCCCCTGCGCCTCGGCACCCGGGGCAGCGTCCTGGCGATGGCCCAGTCCGGCCACGTCGCCGACGCCCTCACCGCGGCCACCGGCCGCCCGGTCGAGCTGGTCGAGGTGGTGACCGCCGGGGACCGCTCCACCGCCCCGGTGCAGCGGCTCGGTGTCGGCGTCTTCGTGTCCGCCCTGCGGGACGCGCTGACCGCCGGCGAGATCGACTTCGCCGTGCACTCGTACAAGGACCTGCCCACCGCGGCGGCGCCCGGCCTGCACATCGCGGCCGTGCCGCCCCGGCAGGACCCACGGGACGCGCTTGTCGCCACCGGCGGCCGTACCCTCGCCGAGCTGCCGCCCGGCGCGCGGATCGGCACCGGCGCCCTGCGCCGGATCGCCCAGCTACACGCGCTGGGCATGCAGTTCGAGGTCACCCCGATCCGGGGCAACGTCGACTCCCGGGTGGGCCGGGTGCTCGGCCCGGACGCCGACTTCGACGCCGTCGTGCTGGCCCGGGCCGGGCTCGCCCGGATCGGCCGCGCCGACGTCATCACCGAGACGCTCGACCCGATGCTCATGCTGCCGGCGCCCGCACAGGGCGCGCTCGCGGTCGAGTGCCGGGCCGACGACCAGGACCTGATCGAGCTGCTGGCGCGGCTCGATCATGCGCCGTCCCGCGCCGCGGTCACCGCGGAACGGGCACTGCTGGCCACCCTGGAGGCCGGGTGCAGCGCACCCGTGGCCGCCTACGGCGAGCTCGCCGAGGGTGAGACCGGTGAGGAGATCTACCTGCGCGGTGCGGTGATCAGCCCGGACGGTTCCCGTGACCTCCGGCTGTCCCGCACCGGAACGCCCGCCGACGCGGCGGAGATCGGCAAGGCACTCGCCGCCGAACTCCTCGAACTCGGCGCCGACTCGATCCTCGGCCAAGAAGGACACGCCGGCCCGGGGACCCAGCAACTTGGGAGCACAGAATGACCCGCACCCGTAAGCCCGTAGGCCGGATCGCTTTCGTCGGGGCCGGCCCCGGCGACCCGGGCCTGCTGACCCGCCGGGCGCTCGACGCCCTGGTCGAGGCCGACCACGTGGTGTACGACCGGGGAGTCCCCGAGTCGCTGCTGACCCACGTCCGCGCCCAGGCCCGGTCCGACGCCGAGTTCAGCCCCGCCGAGGGCGTGCCGGGGGACGTGGCGAAGGTGCTGATCTCCGCGGCCCGCTCCGGCCAGAACGCCGTGCACCTGGTGGCCGGCGACCCGTTCGGCCACGACTCGGTGGTCAAGGAGGTGCAGGCGGTGGCGCGCACCGCCGCCCACTTCGAGGTGGTGCCGGGCGTCGGCCAGGCGGAGGGCGTCGCCACGTACGCGGGCGTCCCGCTGCCGGGCGTGCGCACCGCCGCCGACGTCGAGGACGTCGCCGCGCTGGACTTCGACGCGCTCGCCGCGGCCGTGGGCCGGGGCTCGCTGGCGCTCGCGGTGGACGCCGGTGACCTGGCCGCCGTCCGGGACGGGCTGCTGGCCGCCGGGGTCGACGGCGCCACCGCGGTCGGGGTGACCGGCGACGGCACCGGCGAGACGCAGTACACCACCACGTCGAGCGTGGACTCCTTCGTCGCGGCGGCACTCGGCTTCACCGGCCGCGTCGTGCTCACCGTCGGCACGGGCGTCACCGACCGCGACAAGCTGAGCTGGTGGGAGAACCGCCCGCTGTACGGCTGGAAGGTGTTGGTGCCCCGCACCAAGGAGCAGGCCGGCGCGATGAGCGCGCGGCTGCGCGCGTACGGGGCGATCCCCTGCGAGGTGCCGACCATCGCGGTCGAGCCGCCGCGCACCCCGGCCCAGATGGAGCGGGCGGTCAAGGGTCTGGTCGACGGCCGGTACGCCTGGGTGATCTTCACGTCGGTGAACGCGGTCCGGGCGGTCTGGGAGAAGTTCGCCGAGCACGGGCTGGACGCCCGGCACTTCGGCGGCGTCAAGATCGCCTGTATCGGTGAGGCGACCGCCGACGCGGTCCGCGCGTTCGGCATCCAGCCGGAGCTGGTCCCGGCGGGGGAGCAGTCCTCGGAGGGGCTGCTGGCCGAGTTCTCCCCGCACGACGAGATCCTCGACCCGGTCGGCCGGGTGCTGCTGCCCCGCGCCGACATCGCCACCGAGACGCTCGCCGCCGGCCTCACCGAGCGGGGCTGGGAGGTCGACGACGTGACCGCGTACCGGACCGTCCGGGCGGCACCGCCGCCGGCCGAGATCCGCGACGCGATCAAGTCGGGCGGGTTCGACGCGGTGCTGTTCACCTCGTCCTCCACCGTCCGGAACCTGGTCGGCATCGCCGGGAAGCCGCACGCGCGTACCGTTGTTGCCGTCATCGGGCCCAAGACGGCGGAGACCGCGACGGAGTTCGGCCTGCGGGTCGACGTGCAGCCGCCGCACGCCTCGGTGCCCGACCTGGTGGAGGCGCTCGCCGCCTACGCCGTCGAGCTGCGCGAGAAGCTCGCCGCCATGCCGGCGAAGCAGCGCCGCGGCTCGAAGGTGCAGGGGCCGACCGCCCTGAGGTTCCGCTGACAGGAGGACCCCTCATGCCGTACCCCGAGATCCGGCCCCGCCGGCTGCGCCGCAACGCGGCCGTGCGGCGGCTGGTCTCCGAGACCCGCGTCGCCCCGGCCGAACTGGTCATGCCGATGTTCGTCAAGGAGGGGCTGACCGAGCCGCGGGCCGTCGCGTCGCTGCCGGGGGTGCTTCAGCACTCCCGGGACTCGCTGCGCAAGGCGGCCGTCGAGGCGGTCCAGGCCGGGGTCGGCGGGATCATGCTGTTCGGGGTGCCGGCGACGCGGGACGAGACCGGCTCCGGCGGCCTCGACCCGGACGGCATCCTCAACGTGGCCATCCGGGACGTGATCGCCGAGGTCGGTGACGCCACCGTGGTGATGAGCGACCTCTGCCTGGACGAGTTCACCTCGCACGGGCACTGCGGCCTGCTCACCCCGGACGGCGGCGTGGACAACGACGCGACGCTCGCCGCGTACGCCGAGATGGCGGTCGCCCAGGCCGACGCCGGGGTCCACGTCGTCGGGCCGTCCGGGATGATGGACGGCCAGGTCGGCGTGGTCCGCAAGGCCCTGGACGCCGCCGGTCACCGGGACGTCTCGGTGCTGGCGTACGCGGTGAAGTACGCCTCGGCCTTCTACGGCCCGTTCCGCGACGCGGTGGAGTCGGCGCTGGACGGCGACCGGCGCACCTACCAGCAGGACCCGGCGAACCTGCGGGAGTCGCTGCGCGAGGTCGAGCTGGACGTCGCCGAGGGCGCCGACATGGTGATGGTCAAGCCGGCGCTGCCCTACCTCGACGTGGTGGCGGCGGTCCGGGCCGCGGTGGACGTCCCGGTCGCCGCCTACCAGGTCTCCGGCGAGTACGCGACGGTCGAGGCCGCCGCCGCCAACGGCTGGGTCGACCGGGAGCGGGTCATGCTGGAGACGCTCACCTCGATCCGCCGGGCCGGGGCGCAGATCATCCTCACCTACTGGGCGGTCGAGGCGGCCCAGCTCCTCCGCCAGCGTTACTGACCGTACGGCCGGCGCCGGCGGGCGGCCCGGAGCGCCTCGCCCCACCAGGTCAGCTCGCCGAGCGTCGCGTCGGCGGCCCGCTGCAGCGGCCCGTCGGCGACCAGCCGCCCCTGCCGGTCGAGGCGCTCCCACGGCGCGGTGAGCACCACGCCGCTGCGGGTGGTGGTGGCGTGCAGCTCGGCGAAGACCAGCCGGAGCTGCTCGACCGCGCGGATCCCGCCCGAGCCGGCGCCGTACGAGACGAACCCGACCGGCTTGGCCACCCACTCCCGGTGATGCCAGTCGATGGCGTTCTTCAGGGCCGCCGGGAAGCTGTGGTTGTATTCGGGCGTGACCACGACGAAGGCGTCGGCGGCACCGAGACGACCGGCGATCGGGCTGGCCGGGTTGCCGCCGGGCGGGGTGTCGGCGAGCGGGAGCGGCACCTCGGCGAGGTCGACCAGGTCGGTGCGGAGGCCGTCGTGACGGCCGGCGTGGTCGACGAACCAATCGGCGATCATCCGACCCATCCGGGGCTGGCGAACGCTTCCGACGAGCACGGCGAGGGTGAGCGGTGATTCCTGGGTCGTCTCTTGCGTCGTCATGGGATGGACGCTAAGACTTGAACAATTGTTGAAGTCAAGCGCTCGTGGGGGAGTGGGCGATGACCATGCTGACGGTGGGCGAGGTGGCCCGAGAGAGCGGTGCCAGCGGCTCCGCGATCCGCTTCTACGAGCGGCAGGGCCTGATCGCGGCCAGTCGCACCAGCGGTAACCAGCGCCGGTTCGGTCCGGACGCCGCGTGCCGGGTCCGGGTCGCCCGGGTGGCGCAGCGGATCGGCCTCACCGTCGGTGAGATCCGCGATCTGCTCGCGGCCCTGCCTCCGGAGCCGGCCCTGGCCGACTGGCAACGGCTGCACGACCGGTTGACCGCCGAGGCGGAACGGCGGATCGCCGAGCTGCACACCGCACTCGACGACATCCGCTCCGGTCGCCGGCTCTGCGACCTGTGACCCGGTAACTGACGCCCTGCTGCCCCGCCACCCCGCCGCCCCGCCACCGCCTCACCCCGCCACCGCCCCGTCGCGACCCCGCCAGCCGCCGCGCCGGCCGTCCTCCGACTCCGGTCTCCACCCTGCGTCGCACGGTGCGGCCTGCGCGCTCCCCAGCCATGTGCCCGATACGCCCACGTGCCGCAGCCCACCGCGCCGGTCCCCGCTGCTCGCCCGTGCTCTGTCGTGACGTGCGATGCGGTATCCCGCTCTCGTGCATTGGTCACCAGCTTCGGCCGGCCATCCTGGCCCTGTCCGATGGCCCTGTGCGTCCCGCTCGATCTGCTGCAGTCTATTGTGACGGAGAGTCACATTGCCCTCGCCTGTGGACCTCGTCCTCCCCAGACTTTGCTCTGCAGCCACCGAGTCAGCAGTAACCGATGGTGTCTGCTGCGTCGGTGGCTGCAGAGCAAAGTCAGCGAGAGGTGAGGTCGGTGGACGCGCAAAGCTGTCCCATTTGAACTATTGGAGGCATTGGTCGTGGCGTATCGACCGTCACGACAGTCGGTGCGCGTCACCGTGAGTGACGTTGACGCTCTGTGACTGCTTTTCGGGCCGCGTGCCCGGCGGGTCGTGATGGATCGATCGGCGGATGCCGGGTTTTCCACAGTCGGGGAGGACCGGGTTGCCGGGGTGCCCGTGGAGGCGCGAGCGTGGCGGGGTGACCGACACCGCCGACGCCGCGCCCGAGGCGGCCACCGCCCCCGAGGCGGCCACCGCCCCCGGCGAAGGGGCCACCGTGCCGGAGGTGACCGCCGCGCCGGCTGCGGATGAGCCGCCGGCGCTGCTCACCGAGCCCTTCGACATTCCCTTTCCGGCCGCCGGGATCGTCCGTGCGGTCCGCCGTCGCGCCGACGCCAGCCAACGCGAGCTGGCCCGGTTCGCCGGGGTGCACCCGACCACCGTCGGGCGGATCGAGGCGGGCACCCTGGCGCCCAGTCTCGCCATGCTGTCGCGGATCGTGGGTACGGCCGGCTTCCGGCTCGTCGTCGTCGACGAGGCCGGCACGGTGCTCAAGCCGATGCGTGACCGGGCCGACCTGCGTGACGGCGCCGAGCGGCGATATCCGTCCCACCTCGACATCGTCACCGATCCGGAGCCGGGGGAGTGGTGGGCCGACAAGTACGGGCTGGCCCGGCCGCCCGAGACGTTCTACCGCGACCGGGCCGTCCGGGACGCCCTGCGACGCCGCAGCCAGTGGGAGGTGCGGGTGGCCAAATACCGCAACGTGCCGCCCCCGAAGGACCCGCAGCGGTGCGGATACCGCGGCGGCCCGCCGATCCGCTGGTGAGCGAAGTGACGGGCCGCAGCGGGCAGTGTCGCTCAGTCGTCGTTCAGGATCGTCCCGACCGCGGACGGGTCGGCGAGCCGGAGCCCCGGCACCCCGGCCACGTACAGCGTGAGCCGCTCGTCCGCCTCCCGCTTGCGGTCACCGCGCACGGTGACCGGGAAGGCGATCGAGGTCCGGCCCGCGGCCAGGACCCGGCAGCCCACGTACGGGTCGTAGTCCGAGCCGGCCCGGGCCGTGGTGCCGAAGGTGGACGCGCAGACCAGGGCCGGCTCGGAGAGCGGACGGGACACGGTGACCGTGAACGTCATCGTGCTGGTGCCCTTGTCGCCCTCGGTCACCGAGGTGTCGGCCACCCGCAGCGCGGCACGCGAGGCGAACCGGGCCACCTGCGGGTCGTGGTCGCTGGCGCCCCGGTCACCCAGATCCGCGGCGTCGGTGGGGTAGTCGGCGTTGATGTGCGCCGTACGCACCTGCACCAGGTCGTCGTGCATCGGGTCGTTGACGAACATGTTGTCCAGGGTCTGCGCCTGCCCGCTGAAGGTGTACGAGTAGGCCGACTCCGGAGCGTCCGCGACCAGGTCGTCCCAGAGGTTGTGCAGGCCGGCCTGGTAGAGCGGGGCGAGCTGGTCCGACGGGGTCGGGTTCTGCCCGGTCGCGATCGGGTCGTCCGGGCGTGGGAAGACATTCAGGTCACCGCCGTAGACCACCCGCGCGTTCGGGTCGGTGGCCTCGACCGCCCGCACCAGCGCGGCCCCGTACGCCGCCTGCTCGCGGCGCTGCCCGACCCGGCTGTCCGGGCCGGACGAGAAGTGGTTGGCGACCGCCCAGAGCGTGAACCGCTCGGCCGAGCCGGGCGCCGCCTTCACGGTGAACCGGGCCAACTGCGCCGCGCGGGTGTAGACGTTGCTGCCGTCCACCCCGGTCGACGTGTCGACGTCGGCCGGCAGCACCGCGTTGAACGCCTTCGGGTTCTGCACGTCCGCGTTGGACGGCAGCGCGGCCGATCGATACTGGACGGTCGGCGTGGAGCCCAGCAGCGGGTCACCGGGGGTCGCGGCGGCCAGCGTCAGCCGGTCGGTGCGGTAGAGGAAGGCCGAGGCGATGCCCCGGGCGTCCGCGCCGGTGCGGTCGTACGCGGCGGCGTAGGCCGGTCCGCCGGCTGCCGCGACGGCCAGCGCCAACTCCTGCACCGTGTCCGGCGCGCCGTCGGCGTCGTTGCTGTCGCCGCAGGTCAGGTTGCCGTCGACCACCGAGCAGATGTCCTGGTCCTCGGCCTCCTGCACCAGGATCAGGTCCGGGCTGTGCAGCGAGTGGACGATCTGCCGGGCCTGCGTGGCCAGCTTCGCGGCGTACGCCTCCGGGCTGGCCGGCACGTAGTCGAACGGCGGGCTGACGCCGGGACAGCCGCTGTTGCCGGCGAAGTCGCAGCCGTCGAACGGGTCGTCCCGGTAGTCGTACAGGTTCTCCACGTTGTAGGTGGCGACCGCCACCTCGCTGTTCCGGTCCGCCGGGCGCGGTGGGTGGTTCTCCGCCGGGTCCGCTCCACCGGTGAGGGTGAGCTGTTCGGGTTGCACGCTGTACTTGCTGAACGCGTACGAGACGGAGCCGTAGGCGTCCTCGGTCAGGGTGTCGAACGTGCGGGCCTCGGGCAGCAGCGCGCCGGAGTCACCGGCGGTCGCCTTCACGCCACCGGCCCCCAGCAGGATCCGCTGGTTGTTGCCGTTGTCGAAGAGCGTGCCCGGGATGTCGTCAAGCGGGTGCGCGTCGCGGAACACCCGACGGGCGTACGGGTCGGACCGCTTCATGATCGGGTCTTCGCGGTCTAGCACGTAGACCTCCGAGTCGGCGGTGGAGGCGTAGATGTGCCGGGGCGCGGAGACGCCGCTGCCGGCGCGGACCCGCATCCGCTCGCCCTCGTGCCGCTCCCAGAACAGGTCGGCGGCGTCCGCCTCGGCCGGTGGGACCGCGTCGGTCACCCGGACCACGGAGTCCACGTCGAGCCCCGAGTCGAGCTTGCGGACCAGCGAGGCGCCGGAGAGTTGGGTCTGGTCGAAGTATTCCGAGACCCGGCCGCGCACCACCACCTCGTCGCCGACGGTCGGGGCGTAGCCGCCGATCAGGGTGGTGAACGAGCCCATGAAGACGTAGAGGCCGTCCGAGGTGAGCGGGTCCCCGTCCTCGCTGCCGAGCCGGCTCTGGAGATAGAAACCCCACTGGTCGGCCCCGGCGGAGCTGCGGGTCAGGGACCTGCTGGTGATCACGCCGCGGACGTCGTACAACGTCGGGCTGGTGCTGTTTCCGGTGGCCGGCGCGAGCGGCGACCGGTCGGTGCGCCCGCTCTCGTCGTCGGTGGTGCGGCCCTGCACCTCGCCCACCGACAGGATGCTCGTGGCCTGCACGGCGAGCGTGCAGGTGGCGGTGCCGCCCTCGACGTCCGTCGAGGTCACGGTGACCGTGTAGCCGCCGGCCGGCAGGCCGGTGGCGGTCAGCGTGGCACGGGCCGTGCCGCCGACCCCGGCCGCGGGGGTGAACGCGGTACGGCTGATCGAGCCGCTCACCGGGGCCGGGGCGACCCCGGTGACGGCGAGGTCGGTGACGGTGTCGTCGGCGTCGGTGGCGGTCACCTCGCGGGTCGCGGTGGCGCCCGCCTCCAGGACGAGCGCGCCGCCGCACGTGAGCGTCGGCGGCTGGTCGACCGGGCCCCCGCCGTCGACGGCGTGGCTGCCCAGCCCGTCGAACGTGTCGGTGGCGAAGCCGGCCCACTGGGCGGCCGGGTCGAACGGGTCCGTCGGGTCGGTGTCGCCGGCGCTCACCGAGGGCAACCGGCGCAACGTGTTGTCGGCCGTGCTGGTGAGCCCGCTGCCCCATTCGCTGCCCGGGTCGACGCCGACCTGGCCGAGGGAGTCGACAACCGTCTCGCCCCTGCGCAGCACGATCGCGTCGTCGCCGTTGAACAGCGAGCCGCCGTACGTCTGGTCGGCCTGGGCGAGGATCGTCGAGGTGGCCGCCGAGGCGGCGAAGACGAACACGTCCCCGGTGGCGACCGTGCCGCTCAGCGCCACGTTCGTCGAGGTGGTGGCGCCGTTGAAGAAGATCTGGAGCTGGTAGCCGCCGGCGGCCAGGTCGACCGGGCCGCCGGTGCCGTTGAACAGCTCGACGGCCTTGTTGTTGGACGACCCCTCGACGTATTCGGAGATGAACAGGTCGGTGGGCGCGGCGCTGGCCGCGGGGGGCGCGACCGCGATCGCCGTGGCGGTGACGGCGGCGGTGGTCGCGAGCACGGCCAGTATGCGGCGCGGGCGCATGGAGCCTCCACGATGGGGTGGTCGGGAACTAACGCACGTTAAGGGTCGTGGCCGTCCGTCGTCCATCCCCCGGGCAGCCGTTTGGTGAACAGGCGTCAGCGGTGACTGTCCAGCCGGTGCACCAGCTCGGCGACGTCCACACCGTATTCGCACCAGTCGCGGTCCGGCCGGTAGCCCAGCTCCGCGTTGACCTTGAGCATCGACTCGTTGGCCTGCGCGTTCCAGGTCTGCACCTCGGCCACCTCGGGCTCGGCCGAGCGCAGCTCCAGCAGCATCCGCGCCTTGATGGCCCGGTCGATGCCGAAACCGCGGTGCTCGCCGACCACGATGGTGTCGTACTGGTCGGCCCGCGTCGGGTGCTGCGCCGGCACCACCACCTCGGTCAGCCCGGCCACCTCGCCGCTCTCCTCGTGCAGTGCCAGCACGATGTACGGCTTCATGCCCCGCCGGTGCAGCGTGGCGAGGCTGTCACGGAGCCGCTCGGGATCGTAGGAGCTGGGGCGCAGCTCGCCGTCGTCCATGTCGCGCACCTCGGCCTTGGCCCGCGCGTACGCCTCGATGAGCTCGTCCGGCGGCCCGCCCGGGCAGAACTCGACGTGGTAGCCCGCGCTCACCTCGGTGGCCATCTCGGTCAGAGCCGGCCAGTCCACCCCGCTCAGGTCGAGCACGCTGCGGGTCTCGACGTATTCCCGGGTGAAGCCCAGCGCCTCGTAGAAGGCCAGGGCCGGGGTGTCACCGACCACCTCCACGCCGATCGACTGGAACCCCTCGTCCCAGACCCGGCGGGCAGCCACCCGCACCAGCTCGCGGCCGAGCCCGGTGCGCCGCAGCGCCGGATGCACCAGCACCTCGAGCACGCCGATCCCGCCGAGCAGCAGCACGTGCACGTGCCCGACGATCGGGCCGGGGCTGCCGTCCGGCGCCGGATCCTCCTGGGCGACCCAGGAGATCCGGCGTTCGCCGGGCATCACCTCGGACAGGTATTCCCGCAGGAAGCTCACCCGCCAGGGCGGATCCTGCGGCAGATCAGCCGCCAGGACCGCGTTCAGCGTGTCCAGCAGTGACGTGATCTCGGCGGACGACGCTGTCCGAGGGTCCCACTCGCGCACCATCACCCGTCTAGCTTGCCGTCAACCGCAGCTCGGGGGAAGGGTTGTGGCCGCGAATGTGCGCGCGTCGTCACGTCACGTGCCGCTGGTGCGCCCGTACTCGTCGGCTTTCTCGAAGACCTCCTGGGCGTACCGCCGCACGTCGTTGTAGGACAGGATGGCGCCCCACCAGTCGCCCGGGATGGTCATGTTCCGGCCGGCCTTGCACAGGTATTCGCCGGCGGCCAGCGCCGCGTCGTCGATGTCGTGCGGGTTCTTCACGCCGTCGTTGTCGGCGTCCGCGCCGATCTCCTGCCAGGTGCTCGGGATGAACTGCATCGGCCCGAGCGCCCGGTCGAAGGTCTTGTCGCCGTCGAGCTGGCCCTGGTCGGTGTCGAGGATCCGGGAGCGGCCACCCTGACCGTCGAGTCGGGCGCCGAGGATCTCCTTCGAGGTCAGGCCGTCGGGTCGCAGGGTCGCGCCGCCGGCCGTGCCGTGCCGGGACTCGACGAAGCCGATGGCGGCGAGCGTGGTCCAGCTCAGTTGGCAACTGCGGTGGGTCTGGGCCAGCACCAGTTCGGCGTAGCCGTACGCCTGCAACGCCGTCGCCGGGATTCCGGTGGTGACGCCGACCCGCTGCGCCCACCCGGTCAGCGCGTCGGCCGGGCGACCGGTCGGCAGGGCCGGGCCGGCGGTCGCGCCGCCGGCCGGCGGTGAGCCGGTCGGACCGGCGGTGCCGGGCAGGCCGCTCGGGCCGGGCACCGCCGTCACGCCCGGCACGGCGCCGGTCTGCGGCACGCTCTGCACGGGGGCGGCGCTGGTGGCCCCGACCGCGACCGGCTCCGGCTTGCGGACGGCCGCCGGCACGAGCACCGCGCCGGCCGCGACGGCGGCCCCGACCAGGGCGAGCAAGAACAGCGCCGGCAGTGCGGTGCGCCCGCTCGGCCGGCGCGCCCACGCCCGGGTGGCCCGGGCCGCGCCCACCGCGAGCTGCCGCGGGCGCACCCGACCGGCGTGCGCGAACGGCAGCCGCCGACGCCGCCCTCCGACCGCCGCGGGTTTGACCGGTGCGGGTTCGGCCGCTGCGGGCTCTGCCGCCGTGGGCTCCGCCGCTGTGGACTTGACCGCTGGCTCTGTCGCCGCTGGCTCTGCTGTCGTGGGCTCCGCTGTCGTGGGCTCCGCTGTGGACGCGGCCCCGGGTGTGGTCGTCGTCGGCGGAGGGGCGGGTTCGTCCCGCCGGGGGCGGGGGACCGGCCCGGCGTCGCCGTCGGGCGGCGCGGCGGGTCGCAGGGGCCGGATCGTCGGTCGCCGTTCGCCGTCCACCACCCGTCGAGTATCACCCATCCGTGCGACGGCGTCAGGCCCGGCCGTACGCTTACCGCATGCCCCGGTACGAGTTCCGCTGTCGCGCCTGCGGCGACACCTTCGAGGTCAACCGCCCGATGGCTGAGGCGGGCCGCCCCGCCACCTGCCCCCAGGGTCACGCCGACACGGTGAAGCTGCTCTCCACCGTGGCGTTCACCGGTCGAGGTGGGGCCGGTCCGGTCGGTGGCACGCCGGCCCCGGGCGGGGGTTGCTGCGGCGGCGCCTGCGGCTGCTGACCCACCGCCGCTCGACCGGGCGCACGTCGTCTGTGGGAACCTTTGGTCGGAATGTGCCCGTCCGTTCTCACGATGCGTGACGACGCGATCATAGGGCAGCATGAACCCGACGTCAGCGGGCGGAGGTTCGACGTATGTCGCCACGGATCCACCTCCCCAGCGGGTGGGTGACTTTCGTGTTCACCGACATCGAGGGTTCGACGCGGATGGCCCGGATGCTCGGCCCGGTCTACCGACCGGTCCTGCGGGAGCACCGCCGGCTGCTGCGCGACACGCTCGCCGGCACGGACGGGGCGGAGTTGCTGACCGAGGGCGACTCGTTCTTCCTGGCCTTCCCGAACGCGGCGGCGGCCGTGCAGGCGTGCCTGACCGCGCAGCGGGCGCTCGCCGGGCACGAGTGGCCGAACCCGGACGCCATCCCCCGGGTGCGGATGGGGCTGCACACCGGCTACGCCGAGCCGCGCGACGGCGAGTACGCCAGCCCCGAGGTGCACCGGGCGGCCCGGGTGGCCGCCGCCGCGCACGGCGGTCAGGTGCTCTGCTCGGCGGCCACCGCCCGGCACGCCGACCCGCTGCCGGACGGCGCGTCCCTGCTGGACCTCGGCCTGCACCGGCTGCGCGGCTTCGACGACCGGGAGCGCCTGTTCCAGCTCGTCGCACCGGGGCTGGAGCGGCGGTTCCCGCGCCCGCGCACCGCCGACGCGGCGGCCCACAACCTGCCCACCCAGTCCACCTCGTTCGTCGGGCGGCACTTCGAGCGGGCCGAGCTGGGGCGGCTGGTCGAGGCGTACCGGCTGGTGACCGTGCTGGGCGCGGGCGGCGCGGGCAAGACCCGGCTGGCGGTGGAGCTGGCCTCCGGGATCGTCGAGAACTATCCGGACGGGGTGTGGTTCGTCGACATCGCCGCCGTCACTGACCCCGGGCTGGTCGCCTTCGAGATCGCCGCCGTGCTCGGCCTCCGCCCGGAACCGGGCCGGCCGATGGTCGACACCCTGGTCGAGTACGCGGCGCCCCGCCGGATGCTCGTGGTGCTCGACACCTGCGACGCCCAGCCGGCCGCGTCGGCGGAGGTGATCAGCCGGCTGCTCGCCGGCGGCCGGGGCGTGCGGGTGCTGGCGACCAGCCGGGAGTCGTTCGGCGTACCCGGTGAGGTGGTGTGGCGGATCCCGCCGCTGTCGGTGGACGAGGAGCCGGGCAGCGGCGCGAGCGACGCGGTGGCCCTGCTGCTGGAGCGCACGGCGGCGGCCCGGGGCGGTCGGCCGCCGGGCCCGACCGAGCAGGCGGACCTGCACCGGGTGGTGCGCCGGTTGGACGGGTTGCCGCTCGCCATCGAGCTGGCCGCGGCGCGCATGCGGGTGCTGTCCGCCGGGCAGTTGGCGGAGCGGCTCGACGACATGATGGGCACCCTGGACGCGGGGCGTGAGTCGGCGGAACCGCCACCGGTGGAGGCCGGCTGGAGCGGCAACCAGCAGGACACCGTCGACCTGGTGGCCGCCGCGACCGGGTCCGCCCCGCCGACTCCGGCGTCCCGGGCGGTGCAGCGGTCGGCGAGCGAGCGGCACCTGACCATCCAGGCCACGGTGACCTGGTCGTACCGGACGCTCGGCGCCCGCTCGTCGCGGCTGCTGCGGTGGATGGCGGTGTTCGCCGGCCCGGTGGACCTGCCGACCGTGCAGTGGCTGCTGGACGAGGATCCGCTGGACCCGCTGTCGGTGCTCGTGGACAAGTCGATGGTGCTGGCCGAACCGCACGCCTCGGGCAGCACCTACCGGATGTTGGACCCGATCCGGGCGTACGCGGCCCGCCGGCTGATCGAGACGGGCGAGGAACAGGCGGCCCGGGACCGGCACGTCGCCTGGTCCCGGCACGCGCTGGACCGGGCGCACCTGAGTCCGGACGGCCGACCGGTGACCCTCTCGCTCTACGCGCTGGACCCGCTCGCCGGGGAGCTGCGGGCCGCGTTGCGCTGGTGCGCCACCGGGGGCAGCGCCCGGTCGGGGCTGCACCTGGCCGGCGGGCTGGACCAGTGGTGGCGGGAGCGCGGACTGGCCCGGGAGGGGCGGCTGTGGCTGTTCCGGCTCTACGGCCGGATCGCCGAGACCGGCGAGGACATCCCGGAGGCCGAGCTGGCCGCCGCGTACCACATGCATTCGCTGCACGCGGGCGCCGACGGGGAGTTTGCCGAGGAGCTGCGCTATTCGCAGCGGGCCGAGGCAGCCGCCCGGCAGGCCGGTGACCTGGGGCTGCTGGCCCGGGTGCTGGCCGGTCGCGCCGCGCCGCTCGTCGACATGGGGCAGTTCGCCGAGGCGGAACGGGTCTGCCGCGAGGTGATCGACTGGGCGTACGCGCAGGATGTGGTCGGTGACGCGCTGCTCGCCGTCTACAACCTCGCCGAGTTGCTCTGGCGTCGGGGCGCGCTGGACGAGGCGGCCGAGGTGCTCGGCGCGGCCCGTCCGGTGGAGGCGGCCCGCCCGGTGGAGCGGGGTCGCCGCTCGGTGGACATGCTGCTCGGCATGGTGGCGCTGGCCCGGGGTGACCTGGTCGCGGCGCACGAGCACCTGTTGGTGGCGCTGCGGTCCCGGATGAGTCACGGCTATCTGGGCCGGGCCTGCGACACGATCAACGCGATCGCGGTGCGCTGCGCGTTGGCCGGCGACGCGGTGGCCGCGGCCCGGCTCTTCGGCGCGGCGCAGGCCACCCGGGCGAGCCTGCGGGCCACCCCCGGCATCTACGAGCCATACTGGCTGGCCCGGCAGGCGGAGTTGCGCCGGGCCCTGGGCGACGAGGCGTTCGACGCGGCGTACGGCGCGGGCGCCGGGCTGCGGCTGGACGAGGCGGCGGCGCTGGCGCTGCACGTCGAGCACCCGGACCTGACGGCCGACTCGCTCTGGTTCGGCCGCCCGACGTCCCAACCGGCCCCGGAGCCGCACAGCACAGCCGGCTGACCCACCTCACCCCACCCGCCCACCCCGCCCACCCCACCCCACCCCCTGCGCGCTGATTCACGGAAACAGTGGCTATCCGGGCCGGGGTAACGACTCTTTCCGTGAAACAGCGGGTCGAGGGGGTCGGGCGGGTCGGGCGGGGGTCAGGGGCGGGGGGCGGCGTGGTGTTCGGCGTCGGCCTTCAGTCGGGCGGCGCGGTCCAGGTCGGCCTGCCGCACCGCGGCGAGCGAGCCGAAGACGCTCACCGCCTGGTAGTAGGTCCAGGCGAGGCTGTAGCAGGCGGGCCGGACGATCGCGTTGTAGGTGGCGCACACCCGCTTGAGATCCGCGTAGAACGCGCTGTCCAGGCGGGACTTGTTGGCCGGGAAGATGCCCATGGCCTTGTGGTTGCGGTAGCCGAAGTCGTGCCGGTAGCAGGAGAGGCCGAAGGCGAAGCCGAGTGGGTTGTCCGGGCTGGACGAGCAGTAGTCGGTGGACCAGTCGAAGCCGTACTCGGTCCAGGGCGTCCGGTTGAGCCGGGCGCCGTTCCAGGCGTGGTAGCTGGCGGCGGTGGTCTGGGTCCAGGTGGAGAGCACCGCGAGTTTCTGCTGGGTGCTCACCGCCGCGGCGGCCGGTGTGGCCGGGCCGAGCAGGGTGAGCAGGATGAGCAGGCCGGCGGTGAGGGTGGTGGCGAGGCGACGGGACATGGGTACCTCCGTCGGGACGGGTCTCCTCCGGGGTCTCCGGATGTCGAGAAGTGTCAATCAAGCGGCTGACCTGGGGGGATGGCCCGGAGGGCCGCTCGCTGACATCCGCCCAATCAGACGAATGCCCCGGGCCGCCGTGGCGACCCGGGGACATCCACCGCCTGTCAGCGGACGAAGCGGGGCAGGCTCGCCGGGCTCTCGTTCGCCAGGCGGTCGAGCGCGGTCACCTGGTAGGTGTAGCGCTTGCCGGCGACCGCGGATTCGTCCACCCAGGACTGGGTGCCGCCGCCGGTGGCCCGGACGGTGCCGACCAGGTGGCCCGCGTCGGCGCGGTCGCACCGGCCGGGCAGGCCGAGGCCGTCGAACCGGTAGATCGCGTACGAGGTGGCGGTGCCGAGCGGGCCCTTGCCGTCGGCGGGCTGCCGCCAGCTCAGCCGCACCCCGTCCGCCTCCCGTTGGGCTTTGGTGACCACCGGAAAGAGCAGGGGCTTGTGCGGCAGGTGCGTCATGGTGGGCACCAGCGCCGGGCGCGAGTAGTGCTCGGCCGCGTAGATGTCGGTCGCGCCGAGCCGGTTCGCCCGGACCTGCACCGCCGAGAAGTGCACGTTGCCGAGCACCTCCGGGTACGACCGGTTCAACGTCAGGTGGTCCGACAACTCCCGCGGGTTCATCCAGTACGACCCGTACGCCGGTTCGCCGCTCTTGTAGTCGGCCTGGCCGATGTAGAGCTGGACGTGGGTGCCGCGCACCTGCTCGGCCCACCACGGCACCAGCCGGGCGTAGTCGGCGGCCGGGTACTGGCCGATGTACCAGTAGAGCTGCGGCACGACGTAGTCGATCCACTCCTCCTTCACCCACTTGCGGGTGTCGGCGGAGATGATGTCGTACGACTGCGAGCCGGTGGTGTCCGAGCCGTTCGGGTCGGCGGAGGCGTTGCGCCAGATGCCGAACGGGCTGACCCCGAACTTCACCCACGGCTTGGCCGCCTTGATCTTGGCGTTCATCTCCTGGATCAGCAGGTCGATGTTGTCCCGCCGCCAGTCGGCCCGGTCGGTGAAGCCCCGGTTGTACTGCGCGAACGTGGCGTCGTCGGGCACCTGGTAGGTGCCGCTCGGGTAGGGGTAGAAGTAGTCGTCGAAGTGCACGCCGTCCACGTCGTACCGCTTGACCGCGTCCATCATCGCGGTCTGGACGAACTCGCGGACCTCGGGGATGCCGGGGTTGTAGTAGAGCCGGCTGCCGGCGACGCCCGCCGGCGGGTAGGCGAAGACCCAGTCCGGGTGGGCCCGGGCCGGGCTGTCCGGCGCGAGTTGGGACAGGTCGGCGCCGGCGCCGCCGGGCGCGGGCATGGAGACGCGGTACGGGTTGAGCCAGGCGTGGAACTCCAGGTTCCGCTTGTGTGACTCGGCGACCAGGAAGGCCAGCGGGTCCCAGCCCGGGTCCTTGCCGCGCACCCCGGTCAGGTATTCCGACCACGGCTCGTACGGCGAGGGCCAGAACGCGTCGGCGGTCGGTCGGACCTGGACCACGACGGCGTTGTGGTGGAGCTTCTGGGCCAGGTCCAGCCAGCCCAGGTATTCCGCCTTCTGCTTGGCGACCTGGTCCGGGGCGGTCCACGAGTCCTTGCTCGGCCAGTCGATGTTCGTCACCGAGGCGATCCACATGGCCCGGAACTGGCGCTTGGGGGTGGCCGGATCCGTCACGCAGTCGGTGGAGTTCGTGGTTGTCGTCGGCTTCGTCGCGGCGTGTGCCGGGGTGGCGGTGACAAGCGCGCCGAGCAGGGCCACGGCCAGCGCGGCGGCTCTGAGCGGTGTTGCCTTCATGCGGTGCGGTCCCTTCGTCGGGTCCGAGGGCGGACGGCGGCGCACTCTCGGCAAGATTCGCCGCTATGATTGCGCTGCTGGTAGGAAACTTTCATCAATCCCGAGCCGGCGCAAGACCCCGGAGTCGTGCACCGCATCGTGACCATTCCGACACCCGTCGTGCGGGATTGGACGCGGCGAACGCTGGGTAGCTTGGCCGACCACGGACCGCCAACGCGGTGGTCGCGGCGTTGGGGGAGGTGATCCATGTCAGTCCTGCGGACCAAGCCGATCAAGGACGTGCTCGCCCAGGGCGACGCCGACGGCGAGGACGGCAAGCCGGGGCTCCGCCGTCGACTCGGCCCGGTCGACCTGATGGGCTTCGGCATCGGGATCGTGATCGGCACCGGGATCTTCACGCTGACCGGCGTCGAGGCGAAGAACAGCGCCGGACCGGGCGTGGTGATCTCCTTCGGCATCGCCGGGGCGGTCGCGTTGCTCGCCGCGCTCTGCTATGCCGAGCTGGCCTCCAGCGTGCCGACCGCCGGCAGCGCCTACACCTACGCCTACGCCACCATGGGCGAGATCATCGCCTGGATCATCGGCTGGGACCTGCTGCTGGAGTTCGCGCTCGGCGCGGCGGTGGTGGCCCGGGGCTGGTCCGGCTACCTCACCGACCTGTTCGGCCTGCCGAGCGCCTGGTTCGCCGAGGAGGGAAGCATCGTCAACCTCGGCGCGGTCGCCATCGTGCTGCTGCTCGGCGTCGTCGCCATCGTCGGCATCCGCGAGTCCGCCCGGGTCACCAACCTGCTGGTGCTGGTCAAGGTGGCGATCTGCGCCTTCGTCGTCATCGCCGGGCTGTTCTTCGTGAAGGCCGCGAACCTCAGCCCGTTCATCCCGTCCAGCGAGCCGGCCGGCGCCGGCGACGGCGGCATCAAGCAGCCGGTCACCCAGGCCATCTTCGGGCTGGAGCCCTCCGTCTACGGCTTCGTCGGGGTGCTCACCGCCGCCGCGGTGGTGTTCTTCGCGTACACCGGGTTCGAGGCCGTGGCGAACCTGGGTGAGGAGACCCGCAAGCCCAAGCGCGACCTGCCGCTGGGCCTGCTCGGCACGCTCGTCATCTCCACCGCGCTCTACATCGGCGTCTCGCTCGTCGTGGTCGGCATGGTCAACTACACCGAGATCGACGAGGGCGCGCCGATCGCGTCCGCGTTCCGAGCGGTCGGGGCCGGCTGGGCCGCGACCCTCGTCTCCATCGCCGCCGTCGCCGGTCTGACGAGCGTGATCCTGGTCGATCTGGTGGCCATGGGTCGGATCGGCTTCGCCATCGCCCGGGACGGGCTCATCCCGCCGTCGATCGCCAAGGTGCACCCGCGCTGGGGCACCCCGTACCGGATCGCCGCGATCATGACTATCGCGGTGGCGCTGCTCGCCGGCTTCCTGCCGCTGTCCGCGCTCGCCGACCTGGTCAGCATCGGCGCGCTCTGCGCGTTCATGCTGGTCGCGATCGCGGTGCCGATCCTGCGCAAGCGGCGCCCCGACCTGGATCGGCCGTTCAAGGTGCCGTTCTCGCCGGTGCTGCCGATCGTCACGGCGGTGGCCTGCCTCTACCTGAGCCTCAACCTGTCGGTGGAGACCTGGGTGCGGTTCCTGATCTGGATGGCGCTCGGCGGGATCATCTACTTCGGCTACGGGCACCGCAAGAACCGGCTGGCCCGCCGCGAGGACGCCCGCACCCCCGCTCCCGCCCCCATCCCCTGACCGCCCAGATGTTAGGCGGGGCCCCCGCTTAACACCTGAGTGTTAAGCGGGGGCCCCGCCTATACCGAAAGCGTTAATAAGGGCCCCCTCCTTACCCGCACGGCGCGAAGCGCAGCAGGTTCCAGGAGGTGGCGGGCAGCACCACGGAGCAACGGCCGCCGTCGAGGACGGGGGTGGCGAGTTCCCGGGGGGCGACCCGCTCGGGGTCGGCCTCGGTGTTCGTGGCCGCCGGGTCGGCCCCGGAGGCGAGGGTGGTGTGCGCCTCGCCGCACAACCCGGGCAGGCCACGCAGGTCCACGTCGAGCGGGAGGTCCTCCGGGCCCCGGTTGACCGCGAAGACGGCCAGGCCGCCGGTCTCCTCGTCGTGCACGGCCACGGTGTCCAGCACCGGCACGTCGCCGTACTTCCTGGTCGGGTACGTCGGGCCGACCGGCTCGGTGCGCAGCACGGTGCCCCGTGCATAGCGGGCGGTCAGGGCGAACGGGTGGAAGATGGTCTGCCGCCAGGCGGGGCCGCCGGTGCGGGTGCGGATCGGGGCGATGACGTTGGCGAGTTGTGCCTGGCAGGCCACCCCGACCCGGTCGGCGTGCCGGAGCAGGGTGATCAGCAGGTCGCCGACCACCACCGCGTCGTCGGCGGTGTAGTCGTCCTCGATCAACGCCGGCGCCTCCACCCAACCGCGCCGGTCCAGGTCGGCCTGGAGGCGGGACTGGTACCAGACGTTCCACTCGTCGAAGGAGACCTTGAGCTTGCGCTTCTGCCGCAGCTTCGCGCCGACGTGGTCGGCGGTGGCGGTCACCTCGGTGATGAAGGCGTCCATGTCGACCGCGGAGGCGAGGATGCTGGCCCGGTCGCCGTCGGCGGGGTCGTAGTAGGAGTGGGCGGAGATGTAGTCGACGTGTTCGTAGGTGTGTTCCAGCACGGTCGCCTCCCAGGCGGCGAACGTGGGCATGCCCCGGCCGGAGCTGCCGCAGGCGACCAGGCTGATCGACGGGTCGATCATCTTCATCGCGCGGGCGGTCTCGGCGGCCAGCCGGCCGTACTCCTCGGCGGTCTTGTGCCCGACCTGCCACGGCCCGTCCATCTCGTTGCCGAGGCACCACAGCCGCACCCCGTACGGCTGCTCGGCGCCGTGCTCGCGGCGCAGGTCGGACAGCCGGGTGCCGCCCGGGTGGTTGGTGTATTCCAGCAGGTCGCACGCCTCGGGCATGCCGCGCGTGCCGAGGTTGACCGCCATCATCGGCTCGACCCCGGCGGCGGTCGCCCAGGTCATGAACTCGTCCAGCCCGAACGCGTTGGTCTCGATCGTCTTCCAGGCCAGGTCGAGCCGGCGGGGCCGGTCACCGGCCGGGCCGACGCCGTCCTCCCAGCGGTAGCCGGAGACGAAGTTGCCGCCCGGGTAGCGCACGACGGACACGCCCATCTCGCGGGTCAGCTCCAGCACGTCGCGGCGGAAGCCGCGCGGGTCGGCGTCCGGGTGCCCGGGCTCGTAGATCCCGCCGTAGACGCATCGACCCATGTGCTCGACGAAGGAGCCGAAGATCCGGCGGTCGGCCTCGCCGACCCGGAATGCCGGATCGACCGTGAGCTGCGCGTTCGGCACGGGTGCCACCTTTCCGTCGGGGCTGCTGCCCGGTGACGTCGGTCACCGCGCCCCTGGTTTCTACAACGTTGTAACCCATCCTGTAAAGGGGGTCGGGACGCGGTAGAGTTCGCCGCAGTGGTCGGCGGGAGGAAGGTCCAGTGCGGCACAGGCTCAAGGACGTGGCGGAGCGGGCCGGCGTGTCGGTGAAGACGGTCTCGAACGTCGTCAACGGCTACCAGCACGTGCGCGCCGACACCCGGGCCCGGGTCGAGGAGGCCATCGCCGAACTTCACTACCGGCCCAACCTGTCCGCCCGCAACCTGCGCAAGGGGCGCACCGGCGTGATCGCGCTGGCCGTGCCCGAACTCGACATCCCCTACTTCGCCGAGCTGGCCCGCCACGTGGTCGCCGCCGCCGCCGAACACGGGTGGACGGTGCTGATCGACCAGACCAGCGGCGGCCCGGAGCAGGAACGCAAGGCCGCCAGCGGGATCGGCGACCACATGATCGACGGCCTGATCCTCAGCCCGCTCGCGCTCACCGCCGACGACCTCGCCAGCCTCGACGGCCTGCCCATGGTGCTGCTCGGCGAACGGGTCGAGCACGGCCCCGCCGACCACATCATGATCGATAACGTGGCCGCCGCCCGGGAGATCACCGCCCACCTGGCCGGGCTCGGCCGCCGCCGGATCGCCGCGATCGGCTCCCCACGCACCCCCGAGGGGGCCAGCGCCCGGCTGCGCCTGGCCGGCTACGCCGCCGCGCTGGCCGAGGCCGGCATCGACTACGACGACCGCCTGGTGGCGTCCGCGCCGGCCTGGCGCCGCGCGGACGGCGCAGCCGCCATGCGGCACCTGCTCACCTCCGGGGTACGCCCCGACGCCGTCTTCTGCTTCACCGACCCGCTCGCCCTCGGCGCGCTGCGTGCCCTGCACGAGGCCGGTCTGCGCGTGCCCGAGGACGTCGCGGTCGCCGGGTTCGACGACATCGAGGACGGTCGCTTCTCCATCCCGACCCTGAGCACGGTCGCGCCGGACAAGGCGCACATCGCCCGCCTCGCCGTCGAACTCCTCGCCGACCGCCTCGCCGCCGACCGCGACGCCCCGCCACGCGAACTGGTGGCCCCCCACCGCCTGGCCCTACGCGAATCCGCCCCACCCGCCTGACCCACTCAGTCGAAGAAGCGCGCCAGGTGGGAGGGGGACGGGGGGTCCGCATCCGCGGGCAGGGGGGTCAGATCGGCGAAGACGGAAGCGCCGTCGCAGCCCACGTGCAGCGGATACCAGCGGGGGGCGCCGGGCGGGCGCTGACCGCAGATGCCCTTGAACGTCTGCACGTCGAGCAGGCGGACGTGGGTCGGGTCGGCGACCGCGTTGACGTGTCGCCACCAGGGGCTCATCACGTGCAGGACGCCGCCGGGCCGCAGCACCCGGTGACACTCGTCGAAGAGCGGCAGGAAGTCGATCAGGTGCTCGACGATGTGCACCGCGAAGAACACGTCCACCGAGTCGTCCCGTAGCGGCAGTGGACCGGAGAGGTTGGCGACCGCGTCCACGCCCGTCGCCGGATAGATGTCCAGCCCCAGGTTGCCCGGCCACTGCTTGGTCGCGCCGCAGCCCAGGTCGACCACCACCGGCGGGCGACCGGCGACCCCGACCCGGCACCACACCCCGAGCACCCCGGCCAACCGGCCGATCAACTCGCGTACCAGCCGCAGTTCCGCCGGGTCGGCGACCGCTCCGGTCAGGTGTGCCACGCCCCGGTCGAAGCGCACCTCGACGGCCGTGCCGCGCAGCCGGTCGTCATGCCGGGCCAGGTCGGCCCACGCCTCGGCGAGGAACTCGTCGGCCTGCCGGAGCCGCTCACCCGAGGGCGGGGCCTGCCCCATCGCCACCATGCGCCACCTCCGGCCGCGCGTTACCCATTCCATCCCGAAACACACACATTCGCCCCTCCGCCGAGGACGCTGTTTCACGGAAAGAGTGGCTGTTCGGCGTGGAGTAGGCACTCTTTCCGTGAAACAGGGGCGCGGGAATGGGGGGTGGGGGGAGGGGGGTGGGGTCAGGAGGGGAGGGGGCGGCGGGTGGGGCGGGTGGGGCGGAGGCGCTGGCGGGGCTGGGGAGCGGGCGACTTCGGGCGCTTGAGGTGGTAGCGGTGCAGCTCGGCGTGGCCGGGCAGCGACGGGTCCTCGCTCATCGCGACCAACTCCCAGCCCTGGTCGCCGGCCCGGTTCAGGTGGACCACCGAGGTGTCGCCGTAGGGCGTGACGTCGACCATCGTGCCGTCCGGGCCGTACCAGTGGAAGACGATCTCCCACCCGGCGTCGGTGGTGGCCGCCTGGCGGCGGCGGACCAGCAGCGCGTACTCCCACTTGAGCATGTGGTCATTGTGACCCCTGGCCGGCGGTCCGGCACGGATCAGTCCTCGGCGATCCGTCCGTCGGTGGCGCGCAGCCGCCGGTTGACGCTCACCGCGTCGAGCATCCGCCGGTCGTGCGTCACCAGCAGCAGCGTGCCGGGGTAGCCGGCAAGCGCCGACTCCAACTGCTCGATCGCGGCCAGGTCGAGGTGGTTGGTCGGCTCGTCGAGCACCAGCAGGTTGACCCCACGGCCCTGGAGCAGCGCCAGCGCGGCCCGGGTCCGTTCGCCGGGGGAGAGCGTCGCCGCCGGGCGCAGCACGTGGTCGGCCCGCAGGCCGAACTTGGCCAGCAGCGTCCGGACGTCCGCGGGCTTCAGCTCGGGTACGGCGGCGGCGAACGCGTCGAGCAGCGGCTGGTCGCCGAGGAACAGCCCGCGGGCCTGGTCGACCTCGCCCACCACCACGCCCGGGCCGAGCGCGGCGTGACCCTCGTCCAACGGGAGCCGCCCGAGCAGCGCGGCCAGCAGGGTGCTCTTGCCGGAGCCGTTCGCCCCGGTGATCGCCACCCGGTCGGCCCAGTCGATCTGGAGGTCCACCGGGCCGAGCGTGAAGGCTCCCCGGCGTACCACGGCACCGCGGAGCGCGGCCACGACGGCGCCGGCGCGGGGCGCGGCGGCGATCTCCATCCGCAGTTCCCACTCCTTGCGCGGCTCCTCGACCACCTCCAGCCGTTCGATCAGCCGGGCGGTCTGCTTGGCCTTCGCCGCCTGCTTCTCGGTCGCCTCGGTGCGGAACTTGCGGCCGATCTTGTCGTTGTCGGTGGCCTTGCGGCGGGCGTTCTTCACGCCCTTCTCCATCCAGGCGCGTTGGGTCCGGGCGCGCGCCTCCAGGTCGGCCTTCGTGTCGGCGTACTCCTCGAACTCCTCGCGGGCGTGCCGGCGCGCCACGGCGCGTTCCTCCAGGTAGGCCGCGTAGCCGCCGCCGTAGTGGTTGACCTGCCGCTGGTGCAGGTCCAGCTCGACGATCCGGTTGACCGTGCGGGTGAGAAATTCGCGGTCGTGGCTGACCAGCACGGTGCCGGCGCGCAGCCCGGTGACGAAGCGTTCCAGCCGGTCCAGCCCGGCCAGGTCGAGGTCGTTGGTGGGCTCGTCGAGCAGGAAGATGTCGTAGCGGCTGAGCAGCAGCGAGGCCAGCCCGGCGCGGGCCGCCTGCCCGCCGGACAGCCCGACCGTCGGATGGTCCAGGCCCACGTCGAGGCCCAGCTCCGCGGCGACCTGCCCGGCCCGCTCGTCCAGGTCCGCGCCGCCCAGGTCCAACCACCGTTCCAAGGCGATCGGGTACGCGTCGTCGGCGCCGGCCGCCCCGGCGGTCAGCGCCTCGGTGGCGGCGTCGAGCGCGGCCTGCGCGGCGGTCACGCCGGTGCGCCGGGCCAGGAAGTCACGGACCGTCTCGCCCGGCCGGCGTTCCGGCTCCTGCGGCAGGTAGCCGACGGTGGCGCTGGGCGGGTTCAACGCCACCGTGCCCTGCTCGCGGGGCTGGAGGCCGGCGAGCGTCCGCAGGAGTGTGGACTTGCCGGCGCCGTTCACCCCGACCAGGCCGACCACGTCGCCGGGCGCGACGACCAGGCTGAGGTCTTCGAACAGGAGGCGGTCACCGTGGCCGGCGGTGAGATCCTTGGCGATCAACGTGGCGCTCATCAGGAGACCGAGAATACCGGCGGGCGCATCCGGATTACCGTGTCCCGCGCTTGGGAAGGTACCGGTGTGAGGGAGACTCACAGCCGTGGCGACCACATTGGCGATCGACTGCGGAGGCGGCGGGATCAAAGCCTCCGTGCTTGATGCCGCCGGCACCATGCGGGCCCGCCCGTTGCGCGTGCCCACGCCGTACCCCCTGCCGCCGGCCGTGTTCGTGCGGACGCTGCGGGAGCTCGGCGCCCGGCTGCCCGCGGCGGACCGGCTCACCGTCGGGATGCCCGGCATGATCCGGCACGGGGTGGTGGTGGCCACCCCGCACTACGTGACCCGCTCCGGGCCGCGCAGCCGCGTCGACCCCGACCTGGTCGCGGAATGGTCCGGGTACGACGCGCGCGGCGCGCTGGCCGAGGCGTTCGACATGCCGGCGCTGGTCCTCAACGACGCCGAGGTGCACGGCGCCGGCGTGGTCGCCGGGACGGGCTGCGAGCTGGTCCTGACGCTCGGCACCGGGCTCGGCAGCGCGCTCTTCGACGGCGGGGTGATCGCCCCGCACCTGGAGCTGTCGCACGCCCCGGTGCGGTGGAACACCACCTACGACACGTACGTCGGGGAGCCGGAGCGGCGGCGTCTGGGCGACGCGTTCTGGTCCCGGCGGATCCGGCAGGTGGTCGACGGCCTGCGGCCGGTGTTCCGCTGGGACCGGCTCTATCTGGGCGGGGGCAACTCGCGGCTGATCCGGCCGGAGCAGGTGGCCCGGATGGGGGACGACGTCGTGGTTGTCCCGAACACGGCCGGAATCGTGGGTGGTGTCCGGGCGTGGGAGCTGGTGGGCGAAAGGTACGACCCCACCCCCTGATCTTTGCCCGCTGGAACACTCCCGGTCGCGCCGGTGTTGTGCCAGCGTCGGACAAAGGGCTGACGCGACACGAGGAGGTGGGTCAAGTGGACCTTCTGGCGGAGTACCGGCGGGCGACCATGTTCTTCGACTCCGGGGACCCGACCGGAGCGGCCCGGCTGCTTGAGCCGATCATCGAGGCGGAGCCCGACAACTCCTCGGTGCGGCAGTTGCTGGCCCGCGCCTACTTCCAGTCGGCCCAGCTCAACCGGGCCGAGGAGCACCTGCGTGAGCTGGTCGACCGGGACCCGAGCGACCACTACGCGCACCACGTGCTGGGCCGGACGCTGGAGCGGATGAACCGGCCGGCCGACGCGCTGCGGCACCTGCGCATCGCGGCGGCGATGTACTCGACGAACACCGACTACACCACCGCGCTCAAGCGGGTGGAGGGTCGGGTCGGTCGGTGAGCGTTGCCGAAGGGCAGCCCGGGTGGGCTGCCCTTCGGCGTACCTAGGATGGAACCGTGAAGCTGAAGCTCGACCTCCACGACATCTACAACAAGGGCCACGACATCGATCGCGCGCTGCGCGGGATCATGGACGAGGCGGTGGCGAAGAAGGCCACGCTCGTGGAGATCATCCCGGGTAAGGGCTCCGGCGCGCTCAAGAAGAAGGTGCTGCGCTTCCTCGACCAGAAGGACGTCAAGCAGCTCTACCACCGGGTCGAGAAGGACTCGAAGAACTTCGGCCGCCTGTTCGTCCACTTCCGCTGGAAGTAACGCTGGCCTTCGCGCTTGATCCACTCCACTTCGCCGAGGTGGCGGTATCCCAGCCGCTTCGATCCAGCCACTTCCCCGAACTGGTGTGGATCACGCTACCCCGAGCGTCGCGGCGAGCTGGCCGACCGCGCCAACGGTGAGGCGGCGTGAAGGTCCAGATCGACCGGGACGTGTTGGTCTGGCTGCACAAGCAGCCGCGTAATGTCTTCCTGACCGTCCTGAGTGCGATCCTCGGCCTGGTTTCCGATCCCGCTGCGGACCCGTGTCCGACAGCGCGCCCCACCTCTCCGAACTGACGCGGCTAGACGCAGACCCAGCAGTAGAGCCGCTCGTCCCGGGTCGTCGCCCGGCGAGCCAACCCGGCAAGCTCGATCAGCACCTCGGCCAGGACCGATTGGTCACCCTGCCCCCAGAACTCCTCGGTTTCGGACCACGGCCGCGCCACCTCACGCAGCCGACTCTCCGGGGCGTCGGCCAGCGCGGCTCGCAGTTCGTCGGTCAGCGAGATGACCAGCACCTCGCCGTCATCACGGACCGCGACGGCCTTGCCCTGCCGGGGGTTCCGCGTCACCGCGTCGTAATCGAGGTTGGTCAGTAGCGCCTCCAGCGTCCCGAGCCGCACGGCCGGCTCGATCCCTTTCAGCTCGACCACATCGAAGCCGGGATCGGCCGCCGCGCGCGGACCGCCCAGGACGTCGGCGACCGCGGCAGCAGCCTCGTCGGAGGGTGCCGAGAAGTAGTCACAGAGAATCCCCACGGCGCGGATCATGCCAGCGGGGGCCGACACCAGGGAGGCGCTACAGGTCCAGGACGGCGACCGTCTGACCCTCGCTCTGCTCGCCGGTCGGACGGAAGCCCAGCTTCAGGTAGAACGGCTCCGGTCCTCCGTCGCGGGGCTCCCAGGTGACGTACGCGCGGGTGCCGCCCCGGGCGCGGATCTCCGCGCACACCGCCTCCACGGCGAACCGGCCGTAGCCGTGGCCCTGCGCGTCGGCCGCGATGTTCAGCCGCCAGAGGCCGGCGCGCAGGTCGTCGGGGTTGTCGCCCCACGGGATGTCGAAGAAGGCCATCAGGAACCCCACCAGCCGGTCCCCGTCGTAGATCAACCTCGGCCAGGCGTGCTCGGGATAGACGTACGCCTCGGCCAGCGACTTGACCACCGGCTCGACCAGGTCCTCCTGATCGGGGCGCACCGACAGCGCGAGCGCCGCCTCGTAGTTGTCGGGAGTGACAGTCTCCAGCCGCATGCGGGGCAGCGTAGCGAGCAGATGGGTGACCGGCGATCCGGTATTCGCGGACCGGAGTCCCGCGGATGGCGATCATGATGACGGCCCGAATGCCATGGGAAATCCCGCTCGCCTCTGTCGTGCTTGTGATTGACGGTGATCGCATGGTCCGGTTCGGCCGGTGACAGTTGACCATCGGTCGTCGGGGTGTGGCTGGGCGGGCACCGGCGCGGGTCGGAGAGCCGTCGACCTTGCCCCGTCCGGCCATACTGGAAATTGGCGGAATCTTCGTAGACTCGTCGGACCCACCCCTGGAGCGGTACCAATGACGGAAATAGTAGTCGCTGCTCTCGGCGTATTGGCGGCGCTCATCACCGGTGTCTACACGGTCCGGGCGGTCAAGGCCGAACGGCCGGAGCGACCCGCACCGACGAAACCGGCGGCCCATGTCCGGGGCGTCCGGCCGGCGTCCGGCCCGGCTGTCGCCCCCGCTCCGCCTCGGCAGCGGCCGACGCCGGTCGCCCCGGTGGCTCCGGTCGCGGCGCCACCGCCGGGTCAGCAGGTGCTGCCACTGGTCCGCCGTAAGAGCGAGTACGCCGGAATGTCGGAGAAGGAACTACAGGTCGCGATCCTGACCGACGTCAACTTTCTGCTGCAGCAGGGTGACACGTTCGAATATCGAAAGACGCGAAATGAGGTAGACCCCGAGTGAGCGTGCCGGAGCGGTTCCGCAAGGCTGTTCTCTCCCATTGCTTCGCCGTGTCGTGCCTGGACAATTATCCCCTGTTGTTGGCTGTGGTCGGGCCGCCTGGTGACGGAAAGTCGTTCCAGACCGCGGTGTCGCTCAAGGCTGCCGGGTTCGTCCCCTTCCGGTTCTCCTCGTCGGAGCTGGGCGGACGTTCGGAGGGCCGCCCGGTGGAGCAGCTACGCGGCCTCTACAAACGGGCCGCGCAGCACGCAGAGGTCGAGAACAGCTATCCGGTGCTCGTCCTGGAAGACTTCGACCTCGGGCCGGCCGGGCGGGACCGGAACGCCCGCTACACGGTGAACTCGCAGCTCCTGACGGGCTTCCTGATGAACCTCGCCGACGACGTGCGGATGTGCGACGTGGGTACGAGTCGGCGATTTCCGATCGTGCTCACCACAAACGACCTGTCGACGCTGCACGGACCACTGATCAGGCCCGGCCGGATGCGGGTCTTCAGTTGGGAGCCGAACACCGCCGAACGGGCCGAGATGATCTACTCTGCGCTGCACGCGCGGGTGCCCGGACTCGCTCTCGGGCAGGTCGAGAAGCTTGCCGCCCGCTATCCGGGGCTCTCCGTGGCCGCCATCTCGTCCGCCCTGGTGGAGTGCCTCGGCGACAAGATCTTCGACTTCCTCTCGGAGAACCCGCAGATGGGCATCGTCGAGGCGCGGCAGCGGTACGCCAACGGCGTCGGCGGGGTGACGCTCGACGAGATCGAGGACGCGTTGCAGCGGCGAGGTCTCACCCGGCGACGCCTCACCTACTTCCGGACGGGTGGCGAGTGATGGACGACGGCGAGGACGACATCGAGGTCTCCGTCGATGTGGACCCGGAAGTGGTGGTCCTCGTGCGGCTGAACGTCATCGCGCATGTCGCCCGGGAGATCGCCAGCGCGGTGCGGGCACCGGCGTCCGCTCTCGAGATCATCATGAGGAGCATCCGTGACAGGTTGCTCGCCCAGGTGAAGCTGCTCGCGTACGGGCCGGACGACTCGATCGTCGCCTACCTCTCACTGAAGATCGACTGGGAACGGCACGCCTTCCTGCTCACCCAGGGGTCAACCAAGCACGAGTTCATGCTCAAGGCCGACGGGCCGATCGACACGCAGGTGGCGCCGATGCTGGCGAAGGCGCGGGACTACATCCAGCAGTGCTCCGACAACCTCGATGTCCGGCGGGTCGACGCGTACTACACCTACCGCCCGGGGAAGCGCGAGGAGGCCAACCAGAAGTACGGCACCTCCGCCGTCGAGCCCGATGAGGCGGCCCGGCTCCGCGAGGCCGTTTCCGGGCAGGAACTCAGCGTGGTCGACCACAACCTGTCCGAATTGCAGGTCGTCTACCGTCACGTACGCGGCAAGTGACCGCACCGACCGGGCTGCCGTCTTCGCCGCCGTGGCCACGGTACGCCGAAGTGGCGGTGTCCCCGCGTCCGGATACCGCCACTTCGGCGAGATGGCGTGGATCACGCTAGAGCGTGTACGTCTGCGCCACCGCCAGCATCTCCGAGCTGTGCGAGCCGACCACGCCCACGTCCGCCGGCCGGGCCCGGAACCCGGGCACGGAGGACAATCCGTCGCTGGCGTCCATCGCGCGCACCGTCACGGTGTCGCCCCGCGGCACCAGCGTCAGCGTCACCTCCACCCCCTCCGGCGGCGGCGCGTGGAACACGATGCCGAAGCCCCACCGACCGTCGCGCGCCTTGACCGGCACGTCCCGCCCGGCCACCGAGGCGGACCGCACGGTGGCGGTGCCCGTGTCCACGTGCAGCGTGAGCAGCCGGACCGACCGCTGCGGGGTCACCCGCACCCGCAGCACCCGTTGGTCACCGTTACGGGAGTCGGCGAGCACCTCCACCTTCGGCGCGGGCAGGGACGCCGCCGGAGCCGGGCCGGCGCGCAACTCGCCGTCGCCGATCCCGGGGAAGTCGTCGGCCACCGAGATGGTCCGGTCGACGTAGCTGTCGGTCCAGGGCTGCGGCTTCTCCTCGTGGCTGAGCCAGGCCGCCTTCCGCGTGCCGGCGTCCAGCGCGTACATCAGGTGGGTGGGCACGGGATGGTCGGCGTCGAAGCGGTCGACGGCGAGGCCGACCCCGGCGAACACCGCCGCCGCCACGAACGCGGCCCCCGCCGGCAGCGCGCCGAGGCGGCGGGCGCGCAGCGCGAACAGGCCGCGCTGGCCGCCGGCCCGGGGGTGCAGCAGGTCCACCACGGGCAGCACGGCCAGGCCGAGCAGCACCGCGAACAGCGCGGCCACCGCGCCCATGCCCATGCCGAGCGCCGGGAAGAGCAGCACCACGGTGGGCAACAGGATGATGACGGCGACCGCGCCGGCGAGCGTCACCGCGACCACCGGCCACGGCCCGTCCTGTCGGGTGGCGAGCGCGGCGAGGCCGGCGAGCGCGCCGGCCAGGGCCGGCAGGGTCGTCAGGTACGCCGCGCCGGGCACCAGCACGGCGAGCAGCACGCCGAACAGGGCCAGCCAGAGCAGGCCGCCGAACGCCAGCGCGGCCGGGCCGAACCGGCGGCGGAGCAGGGCGTACCAGCAGAGGAGCACCGCGGCGGCGAGCGCCACCACGGCGAGGCGGTACCAGCCCGGACGGTACGGGTCGAGCAACTCGGCGTACCCGGGGCGGATCGTGGTGATCGCGGCCCAGAGCAGCCACGCGCCCAGCGGGGCCACGACGATCGGCGCCAGGGCCAGGCCGGCGCCGGCGGCGAGCGTGCCGGCGGTGGCCCGGCCCCGGCGGCGCAGCGACCAGCCGAGCGCGCCCACCGCGAGCAGGGCGGCCACGCCCAGCGGCAGGTTCAGCCCACCGGGATAGCGGACCAGCAGGCCGAGCACCGGGAAGTAGGTGTCGTCGTGGCCGGACCGCAGGTCGCCCAGGTCGGTGCGGCCGAACTCGCGGGCCAGGCCCAGCGCGTTGTCGCCGTGCATCTGGAGGCTGCCCCGGTCCATCCGGGCCGGCACGTCGAGCGGGGTGTGGTAGATCGCGCCGCCGTCGATGTAGGCGGAGTTGAGCCCGACGAAGTCGCGGTCGAGGAACGCGGTGAAGTCGGTGTCGTTCGGCAGCGCCCGGTAGATCTCCACGGCGAACGAGGTGCCCACCGGGTGCGGGGCGGCCCGGCCGAAGATGTCCACGAGCTTCGCGTTGTTCCGGGACGTCTCGAACATGATCACCGGCCCGGTCGAGCCACGCGCCTCCAGGTTGAGCACCACCCCGCCGTCGGCGGCGAGCGGGTGGTCGGCGGCGAAGCCGGCGGCGCCGCACAGGCACGCCTCCTCCGCGTCGGTGAGTACGAAGACCACGTCGTTGCGGGGGCGCGGGCCGGTGGTGAGCGCCCGGGCCACCTCCAGGATGGTGGCGGTGCCGGCGGCGTCGTCGTTGCCGCCCGGCCCGGTCTGCACCGAGTCGTAGTGGGCGACCAGGAAGACCTTGCCGGTCGGGTCGGTGCCGGGGAGCCGGGCCACCACGTTGCGGACCCGCGCCAGCGTCGCCCCGCCGGCCGCCCCGGAAAGCTGACCGGCCTCCGGCGCGACCGCGTCCTGCACCTCGGTCTCCAGGCCCAGCCCGCGCAGCGCGCCGACCAGGTGTTCGCGTACCCGGTCGTTGTCCGCGCTGCCGGCCACGTGCGGCCGGGCCGCGATCACCTCGACGCTCCGGTACGCCCGGGCGGCGCTGAAGTCGCCGGCCGGCGCGCTCGCCGGGCGCGGCGCCGGGGTGGCGAGGCTGACCACGACGCCCGCCCCGACGGCGAGCAGCGCGACGAGCGCGGCGACGGCGGCGGGCAGCCGGCGGCGCGGCTTGGTGAGCGCGCGGTCGGCGGGGCGGATGCGGGGTACGCCCACGGGGACTCCTCGGGGTGGACCTACGGGGTGGGCATCATCCTGCACCCCCGCCGGACACGACGGCACTCCCGGTCGGTGCGCCGCCGGGTCGGCAGCGCTCCCGCGTAACATCGTGGGTCGGTCTCGCCGCTGTCCGGGCGTACGGGTCACCCACCCGTCACACCGGCGGCGGTCCTGTTGTGTGCGACCGTTGTCTCCGCCAGGATCAGCAAGGGCACTCGGAAGGAGCCCGACATCACCAGCGAACTCCCGCGACTCGCGGCGGTGGCTCGGCCGCACCGGGGGGCCGGCGCGCCGGGTTCCGCCGCCGCGCCCCGAGGTGGTGCCGCACTGCACGGTGGCCTTCCGCCGGGTGAACGGCTGCGGGTGCTCCTGGTCGAGGACGACGAGGGCGACGCCTTCCTGGTCGGCGAGCTGCTCGCCGAGACCAATTCGATGATCGACCTGCTGGTGGCGACGAGCCTCAGCGAGGCCCGGCAGCGGGTGATGGGCGTCGACTGCGTCCTGCTCGACCTGGGCCTGCCCGACGCGCAGGGCCTGGACGGGCTGCGGCGGGTGCTGGAGATGGCGAGCGGCGCCGCGGTCTGCGTGCTGACCGGCCGTTCCGACGAGCACCTGGGCATCGTGGCGGTCGCCGAAGGGGCGCAGGACTACCTGGTCAAGGGGCAGGTCGACGGGGTCCTGCTGACCCGGGCGCTGCGCTACGCCGTGGAGCGCAAGCGGGCCGACGAGAACGCCCGCCGGCTGCGCGAGGTGGAGCTGCGCCAGGCCGAGTCCGCCCGCCTGGAGCGGGGCCTGCTGCCGCAGCCGCTGATGACCACCGACGAGGTGTCGGTGCACACGTTCTACCGGCCCGGCCGGCACGCCGCGCTGATCGGCGGCGACTTCTACGACGTGGTGCAGACCCGGCCGGACCGGATCGACCTGATCGTCGGCGACGTGTGCGGCCACGGCGTGGACGAGGCGGCGCTCGGGGTCGAGCTGCGCGTGGCCTGGCGGGCGCTGGTGCTGGCCGGGGTGCCCGACGACGAGGTGCTGCCGGCGCTGGAGCAGGTGTTGATGAGCGAACGCCGGCTCCAGGAGATCTTCGCGACGGTGGCCACCGCCCGGCTCGACCTGGCCTCCGCCCGGGCCACCGTAAGACTCGCCGGTCACCCGCCGCCGCTGCTGCTCAGCGGCGGTAAGGTCGCCCCGGTTCCGGCGAAGGGCGGGCTGTTGCTCGGCGTCCGCCCCCGTCGCCCCGTTGCCTTCGATCTGGAGTTCGACACCGATGACTGGTCCCTGCTGATGTACACCGACGGACTCATCGAGGGGCGGGTCGACGGCGGCGACGAACGGCTCGACGTGCCGGGGCTCACCGGCCTGCTCGCCGAGCCGGCCAACCGGACGGTGCCGCTGGCCGAGCTGCCGGCCTGGCTGGTCGGCCGCGCCGAGCAGATCAACGGTGGCCCGCTCGCCGACGACGTGGCGATGTTGCTGGTGACCCGGGGCGGGGGCCGATAAGTGAAGGCGTACCAGCAGGGGTGGACCCTGCGGCGGCGGGTGGGCGCGCTGCTCGGCGTGGTCCTGGTGCTGCTGCTCGGGCTGGCCGCCGCGGAGGCGGCGGTCGCGGCCAAGAACCGGCAGAACATCGACGCGGTCCTGCTCCGGACCGGCCCGCTGCGGGTCCAGGCGCAGGAGCTGATGAGCGCCCTGCTGGACCAGGAGACCGCGGTGCGCGGGTACGCGGTGAACGGCAACCGCAGCGACCTGGCGCCCTACGAGGAGGGCCTGCGGCGGGAGCGGAGCCTGGTCGCGTCGATGCGTGGGCTCGCCGCCGGCTATCCGGGCGTACGCCGGGAGTTGTCCGTCATCGAGGGGCAGGCCGAGCAGTGGCGGGCCCAGGTGGCCGAGCCGGTGATAGCGACCACCGAGCGCAGCGGTCCGGCGGCCGGCCAAGCGTTGATCACCGACCAGACCCGGCGGCAGTTCGACGGCATCCGGGCGTCGGTGGACACGCTCCAGGACGAGATCCTCGCCGTCCGCAAGGTGGCGGCCGACCGGGTGAACGACACCAGCGGCGTGCTGGTCGTGCTGCTGATCGTCGCGGCCCTGGTGGTGGCGGTGGCCGGCGCGGTGATGCTGCTGTCACTCGACCGGATGCTGATCCGCCCGCTGGCCGCCCTGGTGGGGCAGGTGCGGGAGGTCGCCGACGGCGACTACCAGCACCGCATCACCGGCTCCGGCCCGCCGGAGTTCCGCCAGCTCGCCGACGACATCGACCAGATGCGGCAGAAGATCGCCCAGGACCTGGACGAGGTACGCCAGGCCCGGGAGCGGATCGAGTGGGTCAACGACCAGCTTCAGAAGCAGGCCGAGGAGTTGACCCGCTCCAACCGTGACCTGGAGCAGTTCGCGTACGTGGCCTCGCACGACCTCCAGGAGCCGTTGCGTAAGGTGGCCAGTTTCTGCCAGCTCCTCCAGCGGCGCTACGCCGGGCAGCTCGACGAGCGGGCGGACCAGTACATCGCGTTCGCGGTGGACGGCGCGCAGCGGATGCAACGGCTCATCAACGACCTGTTGGCGTTCTCCCGGATCGGTCGGCTCACCACCGGCTTCACCGAGGTCGACCTGAACAAGGTGATGGGTGACGTGGCCGGGCAGACCGAGGCGGCCCGGCAGTACGCCGACGCGGAGCTGACCTGGGACCGGATGCCGACGATCAGCGGTGAGGAGCCGCTGCTGACCAACCTGCTGGCCAACCTGGTCAGCAACTCGGTGAAGTTCCGCCGCGCCGACGTGCCGCCGAAGGTGCACGTGTCGGCCCGGCTGGTCGACGGCGAGTGGGAGATCAGTTGCCGGGACAACGGCATCGGGATCGAGCCGGAGTTCGCCGACAAGATCTTCGTGATCTTCCAGCGGCTGCACTCCAAGGACGCCTATCCGGGCACCGGCATCGGGCTGGCGATCGTCAAGAAGATCGTGGAATACCACGGCGGTCGGGTCTGGGTGGACACCGACGCGGGGGAGGGCACCACCATCCGGTTCACGGTGCCCGCGCTGGCGGCCGACATCGAGGCGGCGAAGGCCACGGCAGCGGCGGAGGCCGCCGACGAGGCGGAGAGCGCGGAAAGCGCGGAGGGCGCGGAGCCGGTGGACGCCGAGGGTCAGCCGGACGGGGCGGTCGGGGCAGAGTCGCCCGCGGGAGCGGACCGACAGGATACAAACGGTGACATGAAGGAGACGGTGGGATGACCGCGCCTGCGGACGGCAAGAGCCCGATCGAGGTCCTGCTCGTCGAGGACGATCCGGGTGACGTGCTGATGACCCAGGAGGCGTTCGAGGAGCACAAGCTCCGCAACCGTCTGACGGTCGTCTCCGACGGCGCCGAGGCGCTCGCCTACCTGCGTCGCGAGGGCCCGTACGCGGACGCGGTGGCGCCCGACCTGATCCTGCTCGACCTGAACCTGCCCCGCCGGGACGGCCGGGAGGTGCTGGAGGAGATCAAGCAGGACGAGCAGCTACGCCGGATCCCGGTCGTGGTGCTCACCACCTCGCAGGCCGACGAGGACATCCTGCGCAGCTACCAGCTCCACGCCAACGCCTACGTGACCAAGCCGGTGGACTTCGAGCGCTTCATCTCGGTGGTCCGCCAGATCGACGAGTTCTTCGTCAGCGTGGTCAAGCTGCCGCCGCGTGGCTGACGCACTGCTGGACGACGTCGCCGCGCTGCTCCGGGAGGCGGCGGCCGAGGTGGTCGTGCCGATGTTCCGCCGGCTCGACCCGTCCGACATCTCCGAGAAGGCGCCCGGCGAGTTGGTGACCGTCGCCGACCGCGAGGCCGAGAAGTTGATCTCCGAAGGGCTGCGGCGGTTGCGTCCCGGCTCGGTGGTGGTCGGCGAGGAGGCCGTCGCCGAGGATCCGGACCTGCTCCGGCACCTGCACCGCGGCGGTGACGTGTGGTTGGTCGACCCGGTCGACGGCACGTCCAACTTCGCCGCCGGCCGGCGGCCCTTCGCGTTGATGGCCGCCCTGCTCACCGACGGCGTGCCGGCGGCCTCCTGGGTCTACGACCCGCTTGACGGCACGATGGCGGCCGGGCGGCTCGGCGCGGGGACCCGACTCGGCGGCACGCCGGTGCGGACCGACGGCCCGCCGCCGGCGGCGGGCGCGATGCGCGGCACCGCGATGACGACGTTCCTGCCGGAGAAGTTCCGCCGCGACGTCGAGGCCGGTGGCCGCCGGATCGGCGAGCTGCTGCCCGGCCAGCACTGCGCCGGCCGGGAATATCTGGACATGCTCACCGGCGCGCAGCAGTTCGTGCTGTTCTGGCGCACGCTGCCGTGGGACCACACGCCCGGCACGCTGCTGGTCCGGGAGGCCGGCGGGGTGGCCCGCCGGTTCGACGGCACCGACTACCACCCGGCCGACGAGGGGCGGGGCCTGCTGGTCGCGGCCAGTGCGGAGATCTGGGACGAGGTGTACGGGGCGCTGCTCGCGGGTTGAGCTGCGCCGCGCCACGGTCGCGACACGCTGCGTCGACATTATCCGCCATCGGAGGTCACGAATCTGGCGCGACGCACCTGGTCCGGTATCGTGACCGGCGGTTGACGGAAGGACCATCACGTGCCCAGGACCTGGCTCACCGGCCGGCGCGTCCGCCGGTCGCTGCTGACGCTGCTCACCGCGACGGCCGTGCTGCTCGGCGCCGGCCTCGCCGTCGGCGGCCCGGCCGCCGCCGCGCCCAGCCCGAACGCCGGCGACGAGGGCGGCAGCAAGCAGCTCCGGGCGGCGCTTGAGGCCGCCGCGAAGGGCCACATCGAGGCGAAGAACAAGCTGGACAACTCCAAGCGCCGCCAGGCCGCGCTTGCCGCCCAGCTCAAGGACATCGAGGTACGCCTGGTCGGGCTGACCGCCCAGGCCGGCGAGGTGGCCGTGCAGTCCTACCGGCAGGGCCGGCTGACCCCGGTGTCGATGCTGCTCGCCAGCTCCGGCCCGGACGACTTCCTCCACCGCGCGGCCGAGCTGGACATGATGGCCCAGCGGGACAGCAAGCGGCTGGGTGACCTGGCCGAGGCGAAGGCACAGGCCGTCGAGTCGAAGCTGGCCATCGACGCCGAGGTGCGGGAGCAGCAGAAGCAGCTCGCCGTGCTGGCCCGGAAGAAGAAGGACGCCGAGGTGGCGCTGGCCAAGGTCAGCTCCGGGGCCGGCTCGGGCTTCAGCGGTGGTTCCTCCTCGGCCAAGCCCGCGCCGCGTAACTCGGACGGCTCGTGGCCGTCGGAGTCCTGCTCGGTGGACGACCCGACGCCGGCCAGCGGCTGCATCACGCCGCGCACCCTGCACATGCTCCAGCAGGCCAAGGCGGCGGGTTACAAGCGCTACGCCTCCTGCCACCGCAGCGGCGGAGGCGGCGAGCACCCCAAGGGCCGGGCCTGCGACTTCGCCGCCGCCACCGGCGGCTTCGAGGACCGCTCGGCCACCGGCGGCGACAAGTCGTACGGGGACAGCCTCGCCAACTGGGCGAAGAACAACGCCAGCAAGCTGGGCATCATGTACGTGATCTGGTATCGGCAGATCTGGATGCCGAACACCGGCTGGCGGGCGTACAGCGGGGGCGGCAGCCCGGCCGCCGACCACACAAACCATGTTCACATCTCGATGTACTGACCCGGACGGTCAGGAACGCCGCGTACCCTCGCGACGGTGAGCAGCACATCGCCCGACATCGTCACGAATCCGGCAACCACGGCGCCGGTCCCGCCGCACGCCCTGCCGAACGGGCTGGCCGCCTTCCTGGTCTTCCTCTCCAGCGGGGCGGTGCTGGTGCTGGAAACCGTCTCGCTGCGCCTGGTCGGCCCGTACGTCGGGGTGACCCTCCAGGTGACCAGCTCGGTCATCGGCATGGCGCTGGCCGCCATCGCGTACGGGGCGTGGATGGGCGGGTGGCTCGCCGATCGGCGGGACCCGCGTGACCTGCTCGCCCCCGCCCTGGTGCTGGCCGGCATCGCCACCGCGATCACCCTGCCCATCGTCAGGTACGCCGGTGAGGCGTTGCGCGGCGGCGCGGCCAGCGCGGTGCTGCTGCTGACCGCGCTCACCGTGCTGCTGCCGGCGGCGCTGCTGGCCGGGATCACCCCGCTGGTGGTGAAGCTCCAACTCGCCGACCTGCGCCGCACCGGGCAGGTGGTCGGAAAGCTCTCCAGCATCGGCACGCTCGGCGGCATCACCGCCACGCTCGGCACCGGCTTCATCCTGGTCGCCGCGCTGCCCAGCTCGGTGATCGTGCTGGCGCTCGCCGCGGTGCTCGGCGTGACCGGGCTGGCGCTGGGATTCTGGCTGCGGCGGCGCTCCGGGGCCGGGTTGTCGGCGCCGGGCCGGGCCAAGGCGGCGCTGGCGTTGCTCGGCCTCGCCGCGGCCGGGCTCACCGCCGCCGCGCCGAACCCGTGCGACGTGGAGACCGCCTACCACTGCGCCCGGGTGGAGGCGGACCCCGGCTCGCCGGACGGGCGCACGCTCTACCTCAACTCGGCGCGGCACTCCTACGTCGACCTGGCCGATCCGACCCACCTGGAATACTCGTACACCCAGTGGATCGGCCTGGTCGCGGACCTGGTGCGGCCGGCGGGGCAGCCGATGGACGCGCTGCACCTGGGCGGCGGCGGCTTCACCGTGCCCGGCTACCTGGCGGCGACCCGGCCCGGCAGCGACAACCTGGTCTTCGAGGTCGACGGCGGGCTGGTCGACCTGGACCGGCGGGAGCTGGGCCTGCGCACCGGGCCGAAGCTGCGCGCCCGGGTCGGCGACGCGCGGGTGCTGCTCGGCGGCGAGCCGACCGACAGCCGCGACTTCGTCGTCGGCGACGCGTTCGGTCACCTGGTAGTGCCCTGGCACCTGGCCACCCGGGAGATGGCCGCCGACATCCGCCGGGTGCTCCGCCCGGACGGGATCTACGTGCAGAACGTCATCGACTATCCGCCGGACCGGTTCATCCGGGCCGAACTGGCCACCGTCTCGGCCGTGTTCGCGCACGTCGCGCTGATCGCCCCGCCGGGCGCGATCGCCGGGCGGCACGGCGCGAACTTCGTGATCGTCGCCTCGGACGCGCCGCTGCCGCTGGCCGGGATCCCGCCCGGCCTGAAGCGGCTCCCCGAGCTGGCCGAGCTGCTCGACGAGGCGCGGACGGCGGCCTGGGTGGGGGACGCGCGGGTGCTCACGGACGACTTCGCGCCGGTGGACCAACTCCTCGCGACCGCCTGAACGGGTGACTTTCCTGACCGATTACGACCGCGCAGGTGTAGCGAGGTCGACTTCGGGCAACTGCACCGACCATGGGCGGAGCGGTCAGGAACGGCGTGCAACTGCTCGGTGAGCGATACCGGCTGGTCGAGCAGTTGGGCGCCGGTGGCATGTCGGTGGTCTGGCGCGGCTACGACGAGGTGCTCGGCCGGCAGGTGGCGGTCAAGGTGCTCGCCTCGCGGCTCGCCAGCGACAAGGCGTTCCGGCACCGGATCCGCGTCGAGGCGCAGGCCGCCGCGCGGCTCTGCCACCCCAACATCACCAACGTGTACGACTACGGCGAGTCCGTCCAGGTCGGGCTGACCGTGCCGTACGTGGTCATGGAGCTGGTCGACGGCGGCCCGCTCAGCGGCCGGCTCGGCCGGGACGGGCAACTTCCCTGGCGGGAGGCGCTGACCATCGGCGCGGAGGTCGCCTCGGCGCTCGCCACCGCGCACGCCCGGGGCGTGGTGCACCGCGACGTCACCCCCGGCAACGTCATGCTCACCCCCAACGGGGTGAAGGTCGTCGACTTCGGTATCTCGGCGCTCGTGGGGGAGAGCGACAAGGGCCCGGACGGCGCGTTGCTCGGCACCCCCGCCTACCTCGCCCCGGAGCGGCTGAACAACGGCCACGTCTCGCCGGCGACCGACGTCTACGCGGTCGGCCTGCTGCTCTACCGGATGCTCACCGGGCGGCTGCCGTGGCAGGCCAGCACCACCACCGAGATGCTGCGCGCCCACATGTACCGCGACCCCGACCCGATGCCCCCGGTGCCCGGGCTCCCGGCCCCCGTCGCCGACCTGGTGCACCGCTGCCTGGCCAAGCGCCCCGAGGACCGCCCGGTCACCGCCGAGGTGGCCCGTACGCTCGCCGAGGCGGTCGGGATCGCGTCGATCGTGCCGGTGTCGCCGGCGTTCGGCCCCGTCGACCCGGTGCTGGCCGAGAACGCGAACACCACGATCCTGCCCTGGTCGGCGGCGACCGACGCGCTGCCGTACTCGGCGATCCGCACCCGGACCCGGCGTTCGGCGACGCGGCGGCGCAGGGTGGAGGCCGGGGTGGCCGCCGCCGGGCTGATCGCGGTCACCGCCACCATGTGGGGCCTGACGTCGAAGAGCCCGGCCAGCGGCGGGGTGGAACCGACCGAGGCGCGGATGGGCCTGCCCGAGCCGGTGCCCTGCGCGGTCGACTACTCGTTGCGCCGGGACACCGGCAAGGACTTCTCCGCCGAGCTGACGATCACCAACACCGGTGCCCGGGAGCTGCGCGACTGGACCATGAGCTTCAGCTTCCCCGGCAAGCAGGCGGTGACCACCGCCCAACCCGCGGTACGCCAGGTGGGGCGCACGGTGTCGGTCGCGGCGCCGGCGTCCGCACCGGCGCTGGCGCCGGGCGCGTCGACGAAGCTCACGTTGGCCGGGCGCTACACCGGGAGCAACACGCTGCCGGTGGCGTTCACGCTCGGCGGCCACCCCTGCGGGGTGCAGGTGTCGGGCATCGCCGGCTCGGTGCCGGTCACCACCGCGCCGAAGACGAAGGCCCCGGCCAAGCCGGCCGCGAAGACCACGAAGACCGCGGCCAAGAGTGGGCCGGCGAAGGCGAAACCGAAGCCGGCGCCGAAGGCCAAGCCGCCGAAGCCGCCCAAGGCCAAGGGCAAGGAGAGCGGTAAGGGAAAAGGCTAGGCGGACAGCCGGAGGGGGGTGGGCCCGGCAAGGGCAAGGGCAAGGGTCCCAGGGGGCCGAAGGGCTGACGGCCAGGTCCGGTCAGGTCAGCTCCGCGAAGCGCTGCACCTGGCTGATGCTGCCCTCCACGATGAGCACGCTGTCCGGCGGCAGGACCGTGTCCGGCCCGGTGTAGCGGAACGGCTCACCGGGCAGCTTCGCGCCGACCACCATCACCCCGTACCGGTTTCGCGGGGCGATCTCGCGCAGCGTGCGCCCGACCAGTGGCGCGGGCACCCGCACCTTGGCGATCGCGAAGTCGTCGCCGAACTCGATGAAGTCGAGCATCCGGCTGACGATCAGGTGCGCGACCCGTTCGCCGGTCTCCGCCTCCGGGAAGATCACGTGGTGCGCGCCGACCGAGTGCAGGATCGTGGCGTGTTTCTCCGAGGTGGCACGCGCCCAGATCTGCGGGATGCCCAGCTCGGTCAGGGCCAGCACGGTGAGCACGCTCGCCTCGACCGAGGCGCCGATGGCGACCACCACCCTCGGCAGGCCCGTCACGCCGAGCTGGCGCAGCGCCATCTCCTCGGTGGCGTCGGCCTGCACCACCCGATCCAGTTCGGTGGCCCACCGTTGGACCTGGGCCGCGTCGCGGTCGATGGCGAGCACGTCGTGGCCGAGGCGGGTCAGCGCCCGGGCGAGGTGGTAGCCGAACCGGCCCAGGCCGATCACGACCACGCCGGTGTCGTCCGAGTGTCTAGCCGACAATGGGTTGCTCCTCCGGATAGCGGTACAAACGTCGCCTGGTGTTCAACGCGAGCGCCGATCCGAGGGTGAGCGGGCCGACCCGACCGATGTACATGAGCGCGGTCAGCACGTACTGGCCGTGCGGTGGCAGCTCCCGGCTGAGCCCGACGGTGAGGCCGGTGGTGCTGAACGCGGACGTGACCTCGAACAGCGCGGCGTAGAAGCGCACGTGCGAGGTGAACACGATCAAACCGACCGTGCCGGCGGCCACAAGCGCCACGCTGAGCAGGGCGACCGTCAGTGCCTGCCGCTGGCTGGCCGTCGACACCCGGCGACGCCCGACCGTGGTGTCCGGCTCGCCGCGCAACTCCGCCCAGATCGCGAAGCCGAGCAGGAAGAACGTGGAGACCTTGATGCCGCCCGCGGTGCTGGCGCTGCCGCCGCCGACGAACATCAGGCCGATCAACATCGGGTAGCTCTCCTCGGCGAGCCGGTCGACGTTGATCATGTCGAAGCCGGCGGTCCGGCTCAACGCGATCTGACCGAACGCGGCCAACACCTTGCCCGGCAGGTCGTACGTGCCGATCGTGTCCGGGTTGGTCCACTCGGCCAGCAGCAGGTAGCCGAAGCCGAAGGCGGTGAGCGCCACGCTGCCCCAGACGGTGAGCTTGGTGGCGACCGCCCACCGGCCGGGCCGCCGCCACTCCCGTACCGCCTCGAACAGCGCCGGGAAGCCGAGCCCGCCGACGATCGAGCCGAAGCTGAGCGACAGCGTCACCCACGGGTCCCGGGAGAACGCGACCAGCCCGTCGGAGTAGAGGGTGAAGCCGTTGTTGTTGAACGCCTGGACCGAGTGGAACACGGCGAACCACAGCGCGTGCCCCGGCGGATAGTCGTAGGCGAACCAGAAGCGTGCGCCGATCACGGCGGTTATCACGGCTTCGGTGACGAAGACGGTGGCCGCGATCCGGAGCAACAGCCGGCGCACGTCACCGAGACCGAACTCGGCGCTCTCGGCCTGCACGAGCAGCCGGTTACGCAGGCCGAGCTGCCGGGAGACCGCCAGGATCACCAGCGACGCGCCGGTCAGGATGCCGAGGCCGCCGAGCTGGGTCAGCAGCATGATCGTCACGAGGCCGAAGTTGTTCCAGTAGTTCGGCGTGTCGACCATCGTCATGCCGGTGACCGAGACCGCCGACGTGGCGGTGAACAGCGCGGTCGAGAACGGGGTCCAGCGGTGCGCGTCGTCGGCCCAGGGCAGCATGAGCACGCCGGTGCCGATCAGGATCACCGCCAGGAACCCGAGCGGCACCAGCCGTACCGGCTTCCGGAGCAGACGGCGCACCACGTCATCTTCCGTCCGGAGATTCACCGGCAGGTCAGGAACCGACCAACTGCACGTCAACCACGCCGGGTCTGCTGTGCGTACCCATCGACGACAGGAGACGGCGTTGCGACGTACCCTTTCCGCCCTCGGCGTGGCCGGCGCGCTGCTCGCGGCGGCGGCCGTGGTGGTGCCGGCCGTGGCCGCCCAGGCCGGCCCGGGCCCCCGCGCCGAGCGCCCCCACGCGGCCCAGCGACCGATCGTGATCGGACACCGTGGCGCGAGCGGCTACCGGCCGGAGCACACCCTTGAGTCCTACCGGCTGGCCATCCGGCAGGGCGCCGACTTCATCGAGCCGGACCTGGTCTCGACGAAGGACGGCGTCCTGGTCGCCCGGCACGAGAACGAGATCTCCGGTACGACGGACGTGGCGGCACACCCCGAGTTCGCCGCCCGCAGGGCGACGAAGACCATCGACGGGGTGACGGTCACCGGCTGGTTCACCGAGGACTTCACGCTTGCCGAGCTGAAGACGCTGCGCGCCAAGGAGCGGCTGCCGCAGGTGCGGGTGACGAACACGGCGTTCGACGGCCAGTTCCCGATCCCGACCTTCCAGGAGATCGTCGACCTGGCCCGGGCCGAGTCGAAGGCGCGCGGCCGGACCATCGGCGTCTACCCGGAGACGAAGCACCCGACCTACTTCGCCTCGATCGGGCGCGCGCTGGAGGAGCCCCTGGTCGCGGTGCTCCGCCGCAACCGACTGACCCACCGCGACGACCCGGTCTTCATCCAGAGCTTCGAGACGGCCAACCTGCGCAAGCTCGACAAGCTGACCGACGTGCGGTTGGTCCAGCTCATGGACGCCACCGGCGCGCCCTACGACTTCACCGCCGCCGGTGACCGCCGGACCTACGCCGACCTGGCCACCACCGCCGGCCTGGCCTGGGTCTCCCGGTACGCCGACGGCGTCGGCCTGAACAAGAACCTGATCGTGCCCCGCGACAGCGCCGGCCGGCTGCTCACGCCGACCTCGGTGATCCGGGACGCGCACCGGCTCAACCTGGTGGTGCACGCCTGGACGTTCCGCGCCGAGAACCAGTTCCTGCCGCTGGACTTCCGGCTCGGTGCCGACCCGAACGCGCGCGGCGACATCACCTCCGAGTACGAACTCTTCTTCGACCTGGGTCTCGACGGCGTGTTCGCCGACCAGCCCGACACGGCGGTCGCCGCCCGCACCGGCCGCTGACGCCGCCTGCTTACCGGTGGGGGTGCCTGCGCTCGCGCGAGTACCCCCACCGCCCCACGTCGTCGGCGAGCACGCTCGGCCGCCCGCCACCGGGTCGTTGAGGAATCGTTCAGACAATGAAGGCGAGAGATCGGTCGGAAAGCCGCCGCGCTCTTCCCATGCGTACGGATGTTCGACAAGATGGGCACTTCGCGATCGGAAGGAGGGCGCATGGCCGACAAGAGCGCCATCGAATGGACGGAAGCAACCTGGAATCCCACCACCGGTTGTGACCGCATCTCCGCCGGTTGCGACAACTGTTACGCCCTGACCCTGGCGAAGCGCCTCAAGGCCATGGGCTCGACTAAATACCAGACCGACGGCGACCCGCGTACCTCCGGTCCCGGATTCGGTGTCGCCCTGCACGCCGATGCCCTGGACATTCCTCGCCGCTGGCGTGACCCACGTACCGTCTTCGTCAATTCCATGTCGGACCTTTTCCATGCCCGGGTTCCCCTGGACTACGTCCAACAGGTGTTCGCCGTGATGCGTGAGACGCCGCGGCACACTTTCCAGGTGCTCACCAAACGAGCTGCGCGGTTGGCGAAGGTCGCCCACCACCTCGACTGGCCTGCGAATCTCTGGATGGGCGTGAGTGTCGAGGACGGCGCGCACCGACAGCGGATCGACCAACTACGGGAGGTGCCAGCCGCGGTGCGCTTCGTCTCGGCGGAGCCACTGCTCGGTCCGTTGGCTGACCTGGATCTCGGCGGCATCGACTGGCTTATCGCAGGCGGAGAGTCCGGGCGGGGCTGCCGGCCGATGGATCCCGCGTGGGTCCGTGACCTACGGGATCAGTGCAGGTCTGTCGGCACCGCCTTCTTCTTCAAACAGTGGGGCGGGCGCACGCCGAAGGTGGGGGGTCGGCTGCTGGACGGCCGGACCTGGGACGAGATGCCACTGCCCCGCACCCTCGTGTCGGCCTAGGAAGCGTAGAGGTCTGCCATCCCGTCACGGACGCCAGGCGACCTCCTTCCAGAAGTCGCCCGTGCCGGGGCAGCTGATCTGTTTCTGCCGGTACAGCGCTTTGACGGCCTGCCGCACGTGCGGCGCCCAGGCATGTCCGAGCACCTCGCCGTAGACCTCAGCCACATGATCCACGATCTTGAACGACGCATGCTGCTCCAGCATTTTTACGAGATTTCGCTCGATCGCTCGCGACCAGCGCGAGGCATTCTCGGCCTTATACTGCTCGGCATCGAAGACGGGGCCGTCGCCGAACAGCGTGTCGGCCAGGTGCTCGTCTCGGCGTAGCTGTTCTCTGACCCACGCCTCTTCCCACTCGACACCGGCCTTACCCAGGGTGTCGGCGAAGTGCCAGGCCCCTTCGCCGTGTGTGGTGAACAGCGTTAGGACGTACTTCGGCGCGAGGCCGGGCCGTGGCCGCACGGGCATCCGCACCGCCTGGTAGGCCGATCCCTGGGTGAGGTTCCGGGCGTACCTGTCCGCGACCCGCAATGCGATGTCCGTGGCACGCTCGTCATCTCGCGCGTCCGACACCTGAGCGAAATCGTCGCGCCACCAGGCTCCGCCGAGGAACCGGTCCAGTCGCGCGGCGGTCTTTCGCTCGCTCTCTGAGAGCCCGACCGGTCGCTGACCGGCGACGTGGACGGCGCGTCCCATTCGGGCCACTGCGGAGACGCTGAAGTGAAGCAATACCTCGGTGGGCGGCCAACTGGGTCGGCCGAGCAGCCGGGTACGGATCAGGTCGAAGTCGAGGGCTGGGCCGAAAGGGTCGAGAAAGGCGAAGAGCGAGGCACCCTTCGCCCGAGCGAGCAACTCGGGAAGGTGCTGGTCGAGGCTGCCCTGGCGCAGTTCACGTTGGACGGGGCCACCCTTCTCCCGGAGGACCTGTTCCAGGTTCGCGTAGCTGTCCGGGTCCTGTTCGACGAAGAACGCCAGCACATCGCGGAAGCCCTGAACGAACTCGGCGCACCGGGACAGGAGCAGCGGTGAACCCGGCTCCCCGCCGTCGTACTCGCCTCGGCCGGCGTAACCGTCCAGGAAGACGATCGGGTTGCCCTGGCCCGTCTTGGAGGCGAACACCACCGGGTAGCGCTTGAGAATGCCGTGCTTGAGCACGGCGGCTGCCTTCTTCGAGCGGAAGAATTCGTCGTTCGCGGACAAGAGCCCTCCCCGCCTCACTTACTTATGGTGATGCGAAGATAGCGTTCAGTTAAATTTCGCGCTGGCCGTGGTCCGGCAGGTGAAGAGTGCGCAAACCGCCGGGGCGCATGATGAGCAGTAGTGATGCCCTTCGTGGGATGCGCGAAGGGTGAAGCGGAGTCCATGATCTGACACCATCACGGCGTCCTGATTCATGCGCCGCGAGGTGAGATTCGGTCGAGGCCTAGCGGCTGGGCGCCTCGGCGACGTAGGTGCCGCGACCGGGCTGGCCGGTGATCAGCTCGCGATCGTGCAGCAGGGACAGAGCGCGCGAGGCGGTGTTCATGTGGACGCCGTAGCTCTCGGCCAGCTCGCGGGTCGAGGGCAGCTTGTCGCCGGGCTTCAACTCGCCACTCCTGATCTTCGCGGCGAGTTCGTTGGCGATGTGGCGGTATGGGGCTTCGGCTGTGGGCATGGTGAGGACTCCGGTTGGTTCGGCACCTCCGATCATGCCGGGCCTACACCAGCAACTGCAACAAGTTGAACGCACGAGCCGCATGCTCGACCTACCCAAATATTTTGGGTAGGCTGACCGCGTCCGGCTCCGGTTGGTTCGGCAAACCTCGGGAGTCGGGCCCGGATTGGGCTCCGGGGCCGTACCGCCGAACGGGCTGCGGTCTCGGTGCCGGCGACCCGCCCGCGTCCCCCATCCGTGGGCGGGTCGCCTCCAACGGCTGACGAGGAGGACCCGTGCGCAACCCGTTCCCACCCGTGCGGCGAAGGCGCGGGCATCGACGGCGGATCGAGCGGGCGCTCCGGAGACGGCTCGTGCCGGGGGCGTGCCGGTGAGCCGGGAGCGGTTCGTCGTACACCTGCCGGTGCTCGCGGCCGACCTCGACGGGGCTCGGGGGTTCGCGCGGGCCGTCTGCCGGGCGCTCGGTTTCCTGGCCGACGTGGAGCGCGCCGGGACGACCGTGTCGCGGGAGGACGAGCAGTCCGTACGCCACTGGGTCTGGTGCGACCGGTTGCTCGACGGCGGCCGGCGCTGCCCGCGTGCGGCGGACCACGAGGGGGAGTGCGGCCCGCGGTGAATGGGCGGGCCCGACATTGCCGCCGGGCCCCGCGTGGTGGGCCGGGCCATTCCGGGTCGGGGCGGTTACGAGGTGGTGTCCGGGGTTGTAACGCGCGGCCATCCTGCCCCGGAGACTTGTGTGCGTCGACCACATAGCCCGTGGGTGACGTCACTTCTAGCGTGAGCCGACAACTGACAATCCTCCTGTCCTCACCTGGAGTCGCAATGACGATCCGGCACACGCGACGGGTGTTCCTTTCCGCCGCCACGATGATGGCGGCCACGCTTGCTGCCACGGCGTGTGGCAGCCCGCAGGACACCGCCTCCGGCGGCGGCGACGCCGCGCCGGTCAAGGTCGGCCTGGTCTACTCCCAGTCCGGGCCGCTGGCCAGCTACGGCAAGCAGTACATCGAAGGGTTCAAAGCCGGCCTCGACTTCGCCACCAAGGGCACCGGCAAGGTCGGCGACCGCACGATCGAGGTGACCGAGGCCGACGACGCGGGCGACCCGGCCAAGGCCGTCTCCGCCGCCAAGGACATGATCGGCAAGGGCACGAAGATCATCGCCGGGTCCACCTCCTCCGGGGTGGCGCTCCAGGTGGCCCCGATCGCCGCGCAGAACAAGGTGCTGTTCATCTCCGGCCCGGCCGCCACGGACGGGGTGACCGGCGCGAACAAGTACACCTTCCGGTCCGGGCGGCAGTCCTGGCAGGACGTGGTGACCGCCCGGTCGTTCATCGGCGACGCGACGGGCAAGAAGGTCGTCGTCTTCGCCCAGGACGGCGCGTTCGGCGACGCGAACGAGGCCGCCGTCAAGGCCGTCATCGGCGGCGCCGGGGCGACCGTGAGCAGCGTGCGCGCGCCGGCAAGCGCCACCGAGTTCACGCCGTTCGCCAGCCAGATCAAGGCCGCGAAGCCGGACCTGCTCTTCGTCGCCTGGGCCGGCACCACCGCCGGCGCCATGTGGCAGACGCTCGACCAGCAGGGCGTCCTCGCCTCCACCACGGTCGTCACCGGCCTGGACATCCGCGCCTCCTGGCCGACGTTCGGCGCGGCCGGCAGCAAGATCTCGTTCCTGTCGCACTACTTCGACGGCGCGAGCGACACCGAGGCCGCCAAGGCCGCCAAGGCGAAGATCCCCGGCGGCACGCTCGACCTGTTCCACCCGGACGGGTTCGCCGCCGCGCAGATGATCGTCCGCGCGGTGCAGGAGGGCGGCGACGACGTGGAGAAGATGGTCACCGCGCTTGAGGGCTGGGAGTTCGAGGGCATCAAGGGCGCCATGAAGATCCGCGCCGAGGACCACGCGCTGCTCCAGCCGATGTACCAGGCCAAGCTCACCGGCAGCGGCACCGCGTTCACGGCCACCGCGCAGAAGACCCTGACCGGCGACGAGACCGCGCCGCCGGTCGCGCAGATGAAGGGCTGAGAAGGTGCTCGCCACCCGCGGTCTGACCTGGCGGATCGGTGAGGTCGCCATCGTCGACTCCGTCTATCTCGATCTGGCGCCGGGGGAGTTCCTCGGCGTGATCGGGCCCAACGGCGCCGGCAAGACCTCGCTGTTCAACCTGATCACCGGCCTGCGCCGGCCCACCGAGGGCAGGGTCGTGCTGGACGGGGCGGACGTCACCACGCTCCCGGTGCACCGCCGGGCCCGGCTCGGCCTGGGGCGCACCTTCCAGGCGTCCTCGGTCTTCGGCTCGCTGACGGTGCGGGAGAACGTCCGGCTCGCCGTACAGGCGCACCGGGGTGGCTCGATGAAGTTGTGGCGGCGGGCGGCGGCCGACCGGGAGGTGGCCGCCGCCGCCGACGCGGCGCTCGACCGGGTCGGCCTGCACCACCGGGGTACGGCGCTGGCCGGCACGCTCGCCCACGGCGAGAAGCGCAAGCTGGAGATCGCCCTGCTGCTCGCCGGGGAACCCCGGGTGATGCTGCTGGACGAGCCGATGGCCGGGGTGAGCGCCGAGGACGTGCCGGAGCTGGTCCGCGTGATCAAGTCGCTGACCGGGGACAGCGGGCGGGCGGTGCTCATGGTGGAACACCACATGGACGTGATCCTGGAGCTGGCCGACCGGATCGCCGTGATGCACCACGGCGCGTTGCTGGCCTGCGACACCCCGGACACGGTGATGGCGAACGCCACCGTGCAGGAGGCATACCTGGGGGAGGCGCTATGAGTGAGCCCGTCCTGAGCGTCGAGGGTCTGTCCGTGCGGATCGCCGGACTGCACATCCTCCAGGGCGTGTCGTTCGAGGTGGCGCCGACCGGCGTCACCGTTCTGCTCGGGCGCAACGGCGTCGGCAAGACCACCACGCTGCGCGCGATCGTCGGGCTCACCCCGCGCAACGGCGAGGTACGCGGCACCGTGCGGATGGGCCCGCAGACCCTGCTGACCCGCCCCACCCACCGGCTGGTCCGCGGCGGCCTCGGCTACGTGCCGGAGGACCGGTGCGTCTTCGCCGGGCTCACCGTCGCGGAGAACCTGCGACTCGCCGAACGGCGGGGCATCACCCCGGCGTACGACAAGGTCTTCGCGCTCTTCCCGGAGCTGGACCGGCGCGGACGGCAACGGGCCGGCTCGCTCTCCGGCGGGCAGCAGCAGATGCTCGCGATCGGCCGGGTGCTCCTCAACGACAACCGGCTGCTGCTCGTCGACGAGCCGACCAAGGGGTTGGCGCCGAAGGTGGTGACCGAGGTGGCCGAGGTGCTGGAACGGGTCGCGGAGTCCGTGCCGGTGCTGCTGGTCGAGCAGAACCTGGCGGTGGTGCGGCGGCTGGCGTCCGACGCGGTGGTGCTCTCCGCCGGGAAGGTCGCCTGGACCGGTGACGCCCGCGAGCTGCTGCTGGAGACGGCGCTCACCAAGTCGCTGCTGGGTGTGGGTGCGGAGGTCAAGGCGTGAACACGGTGGTCCTGCTGACGTTGACCGGGCTCGGCCTGGCGGCGCTCTACTTCCTCGTCGCCTCCGGCCTGTCCCTGGTCTTCGGCCTCGCCGACGTGCTCAACTTCGCGCACGGTCTGTTCCTCGGCGTCGGCGCGTACGCGACCTGGTGGGCGGCGGGCAACCTGCCGGGCGCCGGGCCGGACGGGTTCGGCTTCGTGCTGGCGGTGCTCTTCGGGGTGCTGGCCGGCTCGCTCGTCGCGGTGCTCGTCGAGCTGGTGCTGATCCGGCCGCTCTACTCCCGCACCATCGAACAGGTGCTTGTCACCGTCGGCCTGTCGCTTGCCGGCGTGGCGCTGCTCCAGGCCACCTGGGGCGCGGACCCGCGGACGTTCCCGCGCCCCGACTGGAGCCGGCAGGTGACCTCGGTGCTCGGCGCGCAGGTGCCGAACGCCGGGCTGCTGCTGATCGTCGCCGCCGTGGTGGTGCTCGGCGCGCTGCTGGCGTTCCTCCGCTGGACCCGGTACGGCCTGATCATCCGGGCCGGGGTGGAGAACCGGGAGATGGTGACCGCGCTCGGCATCGACGTGCGCAAGGCGTTCACGCTCGTGTTCGCGATCGGCGGGGCCGCCGCCGCGCTGGCCGGCGCGCTCGGCGGCGTCTACTTCGGCACCGTCTCACCCGGCCAGGGCGGGTCGCTGCTGATCTTCGCCTTCATCGTGGTGGTGATCGGCGGAATGGGCTCGGTGGTCGGGTCCGCGTACGCGGCGGTCGCCGTGGGGCTGCTGCAACAGTTCGTCAACTACTACGGCACATCCGGGCTCGGTGACCTGTGCGTGGTCGGCCTGCTCGCCGTGGTGCTGCTGCTGCGTCCGCAGGGACTGGCCGGAAAGGTGGCTCACGCATGACCAACTCGGTGGTCGACGCGCCCCCGGCGCAGGTGCCCGACGAACTCGCGCCCCGGCCCGCCCGGTGGCACCGGCTGCGCCCGTACCTGCCGCTGGTGGCCCTGGTGGTGGCGGCGGTCCTGCCCTACTCCACGCTGAGCCTGCCGGGGATCTTCGAGGGGCCGCTGAACTCGCCCGGCACGCTGCAACTGCTCGCCATCTGCCTGGTCTTCGGCGGTCTCGCGGCCGGCTACGACCTGCTGTTCGGGCGCACCGGCATGCTCTCCTTCGGGCACGCGCTCTACTTCGCCGCCGGCGTGTACGGCACCGACGTGCTCGTCACCAAGGCCGGGCTGCCGCTGTGGCAGGCCGCCGTGCTGACCGTGGTCGGCGGCACCACGCTCGCCGCGCTCCTCGGCGCGGTGGCGCTGCGCACCGTGGGCATCGCGTTCGCCATGGTGACGCTGGCCTTCGCGCAGGTCGGGGCGATCCTGGTGGCCCGCGACTTCGGCGGGTTGACCGGCGGCGAGGAAGGGCTGCCGCTGGACGTGTCCGGGTTGCCGGCGGCGCTCGTCGGCGTCACCAACACGGTCAACCTCTACTGGCTGGCGCTGGCGTACCTGGCGCTCGTGGTCCTGGTGGTGCACCGGGTCAGCGGCTCGCCGACCGGGCGGGTGCTGGCCGGGCTGCGCGACGACGAACGCCGGATCGGGGTGCTCGGGCTCGACCCGTACCGGTTCAAGCTTGTCGCGTTCACCCTGGCCGGGGGCCTGGCGAGCGCCGGCGGGGTGGTCTACGTGCTGATCGTGGGCGGTGCCAGCCCGCACATCACGTCGTCCGAGCTGACCCTGTCGCTGCTGGTGATGGTGGTGCTCGGCGGCCCGGGCACGCGGTGGGGCCCGGTGCTGGGCGGCATCCTCTACATGTACCTGGACCACCGCCTGACCGCGTTCGGCACCAGCGACGCCGTGAACCGCCTCCCCGCCTTCCTCAGCCACCCCCTGAGCCAGCCGTTGTTCGTCCTCGGCACGGTCTTCATCCTGGCGGTCTACTTCTTCCCCGGCGGCCTGGCCAGCCTCAGTTCCCGCCTGTCGCCCCTCCTGACCTCCCTCCGCTCCCGTCGCTGACCCCTCCCTGCCCGGTCCGGCCCCACGCGGGTCCGGGCCGGAGGGTCCGTGCCTGGTAGACATGTCGGATGAGTCTGGATCGGGAGGCGGTGCGGGAACGGGCCGAGACGGTGCTGCGACGGCTGGCCGGGGACCACGCCCGGCTGCGGGCGGACCAGTGGCTCGCCATCGAGGCGCTTGTCGTCGACCGGCGACGGGTGCTTTGCGTCCAGCGCACCGGCTGGGGCAAGTCGGCCGTCTACTTCGTGGCCACCGCCCTGCTGCGCGAGCACGGTGAGCACGGGCCGACGGTGATCGTCTCGCCGCTGCTGGCGTTGATGCGCAACCAGGTCGACGCCGCCGCGCGGGCCGGCATCCGGGCCCGCACCATCAACTCGGCCAACCTCGACGAGTGGGACGAGATCACCGCCGAGATCCACGCCGGGGCGGTCGACGTGCTGCTGATCAGCCCGGAACGCCTGAACAACCCGGACTTCCGCGACGGGGTGCTGCCGAAACTCGCCGCCACCACCGGGCTGCTGGTGGTCGACGAGGCGCACTGCGTCTCCGACTGGGGGCACGACTTCCGCCCCGACTACCGCCGGCTGCGGACCTTCCTGGCCAATCTGCCCGAGCACACGCCGGTGCTCGCCACCACGGCCACCGCCAACGCCCGGGTCACCCGCGACGTGGCGGAGCAGCTCGGGGACGCCCTGGTGCTGCGCGGCACCCTCGACCGGGAGTCGCTGCGCCTCGGCGTACTCGAATTGCCGAGCCCGGCCCACCGCCTGGCCTGGCTGGCCGACCACCTGGACCGGCTCCCCGGCTCGGGGATCGTCTACACGCTCACCGTGGCCGCGGCCACCGAGACGGCCGAGTTCCTGCGCGGCCGGGGCTGGTCGGTGGCCTCCTACACCGGGCAGGCCGACGACGCCGACCGCCGCGCCGCCGAGCAGGACCTGCTCGACAACAAGATCAAGGCGTTGGTCGCCACAAGCGCGCTCGGCATGGGCTTCGACAAGCCCGACCTCGGCTTCGTGGTGCATCTCGGCGCGCCGCCGTCGCCGATCGCCTACTACCAGCAGGTCGGCCGCGCCGGCCGGGCCGTCGAGCAGGCCGAGGTGCTGCTCCTGCCCGGCGTCGAGGACGCGGCCATCTGGCGGTACTTCGCCTCGCTCGCCTTCCCGCCCGAGGAACAGGTCCGCACGGTGCTCGCCGCGCTCGACACCGACCGGCCGATCTCCACCCAGGCCCTGGAACCGGTCGTCGACCTGCGCCGGGCCCGCCTGGAGCTGATGCTCAAGGTGCTCGACGTCGACGGCGCGGTCCGCCGGGTACGCGGCGGCTGGCTCGCCACCGGAGAACCCTGGACCTACGACGAGGCCCGCCTGCGGCGCGTCGCCGAGGCACGCACCGCCGAGCAACGGGCCATGCGGGAGTACGCGGCCACCTCCGACTGCCGGATGCGCTACCTGCGGGAAGGACTCGACGACACCGGGGCGGAGGACTGCGGCAGGTGCGACAACTGCGCCGGGCCGCTGTTCGACGCCGGCGTGTCCGCCGAGGCGCTCACCGCCGCGCAGACCTTCCTCGGCCGCCCCGGCGTCCAGATCCCGCCGAAGAAGCTCTGGCCCACCGGATTGGACGCGGTCGGCGTACCCCTGAAGGGCCGGATCGCCCCGGCGGAGCAGGCGCTGCCCGGGCGGGCCGTGGGCCGCCTGTCCGACCTCGGGTGGGGCGGGCGGTTGCGGGGCCTGGTCGGGCCGGACGCGCCGGACGGGCCGGTGCCCGACGACGTGGTGGCGGCCGTGGTCGAGGTGCTGAAGGCGTGGGCGCACGGCGACGACCCGTGGCCCCGCCGCCCGGCCGGCGTCGTCGCGGTCGGCTCCCGGGCCCGGCCGCTGCTCGTCGGCACGCTCGCCGAGCGGATCGCCACGGTCGGCCGGCTGCCGCTGCTCGGCCTGGTCACCCCGACCGGCCCGGCCGGTGCCGGCGGGCCGCGCGGCAACAGCGCCCAGCGGGTACGCGCCCTGCACGACGCCTTCCACCTGCCGGACGAGGTGGCCGACGCGCTGCCCGCGCTGGGCGGGCCGGTGCTGCTCGTCGACGACCTGGTCGACTCCGGTTGGACGATGGGCATGGTGGCGCGGCTGCTGCGCCGCGCCGGCGCCCCGGACGTGCTGCCGCTCGCCCTCGCCACCGTGTAAGGCGGGGGCCCCGCTTAACGCATTCTGCATAGGCGGGGGCCCCGCTTAACACCTGTGCTGCGGTGCGAGCCGTGCCACCGTGCGCGCGGCCGTCGTCGGCGGGCGGCCCGGCCGGCGGTACCGTGGGGCCATGACCGAGCAGCGACCCGTCGTCCAGACGTACACCGTGACCGGGATGACCTGCGAACACTGCGTCCGGGCGGTGACCGGGGAGCTGTCCGCCCTGCCGGGCGTCGACGAGGTCCGGATCGACCTGGCCCGGGGGACGGCCACGGTCACCAGCACGGCCCCGCTGCCGGTGGAGTCCGTCCGCGCCGCCGTGGACGAGGCGGGTTACGAGTTGGCCGGCGGCGTTGCCTGAGTCGTCGCCGCTCGCGAGTGCGCCCGACGTCGACGACACCGGGCCGGGCCCCCGCGGCGTCGCCGGGGGTGCCGACCGCGCGGCGGGGTCCGACCGCGCGGCGGGGTCCGACCGCGCTGTGGGGTCCGACCGCGCTGTGGGGTCCGACCGCGCGGCGGGTGCCGAACGCGCTACGGGGTCCGGGGGCGCGGCGACGGGTCCGGTCGCGGTGGACCGGGAGACGTTGCGGTTGGCCCTGGTGGTGGGCGGCCTGGTGTTGGCCGTGCTGCTCGGCTTCGGGCTGGGCCGGCTGAATCCGCCGGCGAGCCCCGCCGCCGCCGTCCCGACCGGTGAGGCCGCGACGACCGTCGGCGACCACTCCCACGCGCCCGGCACCGGCGCGCACTCGCACGACGGGGCGACGGTCACCCGGGGCGGCGGCGACGGCGCGACCGGCCTGTCGATCAGCTCGGCCGGCTACACGCTCGTCCCGTCGGCCCGCGAGCTGACCGCCGGCAGCGCCGGTGAGCTGCGTTTCCAGGTCCGCGACGACAGACGTCGGGCGGTCACCCGGTTCGCCGTCGTGCACGACAAGCCGATGCACGTGATCGTGGTGCGCCGCGACCTCACCGGCTACCGGCACCTGCATCCGACGATGGCCGCCGACGGCACCTGGTCGGTGCCGTTGACGCCGCCCGAACCGGGCGCCTGGCGGATGTACGCGGACTTCACCGCGGTCGCCGACGACGGCCGCCAGGTCGCCGCCGTGCTCGGCGCCGACCTCGCCGTGCCCGGCGGGTACGCGCCCCGGCCGCTGCCCGCCCCGGCCACGTCGGCCACGGTCGACGGGTTCACCGCCGCGTACACCGGCACGCCCGAGGTCGGGCGGTCGGCGCCGCTGCGGTTCCGGATCACCGGCGCCGGCGGTGGGGCCGCGCCGCTGGAGCCCTACCTCGGCGCGTACGGGCATCTGGTCGCGCTGCGCGAGGGTGACCTCGGCTATCTGCACGTGCATCCGGAGCCGACGCTCGACGGCGACGCGGTGACGTTCTGGCTGACCGCACCCGGACCGGGCCGCTACCGGATGTTCCTGGACTTCCAGGTCGCGGGCGTGGTGCGGACCGCGGAGTTCACTCTGACCGTCGCGTGACCGGCCGGCCCGCGGGTCAACCGGCCCGGCGGACCGGGCGGCGGGCCAGGTAGCGGAGCAGGTCGCGGATGTGGTGTTTTTCCTCGGCGGGGACGTTCGGGTCGGCGAGCCGTTCCAGGATCACCCGCACGTCGGCCTCGACCGGACCGTCCTCGATGCCCCGGCGGCGGGGCGCCGTGCCGGCGTCGGGCAGGCCCAGCGCCCGGAACGCGGCGGCCACCGGCAGATCGAGGGCGGCGCAGAAACCGCGCACCTTGGCGAGCTCGGGATAGTCCTGCCAGTCGCCGGCCAGCCAGCGGAACACGGTGGAGCGGCCGACACCGGTGTGGGTGGCGAGGTCGGTCACCGTCCAGCCGCGCTCTTCGCGGGCGTCGTCGATGGCCCTTCGCACGAAACGCGCGAAGGCCATCTGCGGCGAAACGTCTGCGGAACCCATCCCTGCTGGAACTGTCCCCTTCCGCCGGTGCGCCCGGCTCTGCGCCACGAGCCTAGTACGCCCGCGCGAAGAAGTAACTGACTGATCGGTCGCAAGGTCCCGCCGGCGGGACCGGTGGAGCATGAACAGTTGCGAACTGTCAATTAAGCTGGTCGAACCCCTCCCCGGCAGCGAATTCAGAGGAGCAGCATGGCCGAGCCGGACCGTCCCGTTCCGCACCGCCCTGGCGCGGTGAGCCTCTTCTTCGTGGTCAAGGCCGGCGTGTTCGCACTCGGCTTCTGGATCTGGCTGCTGGTGCTCGCGGCGCAGGGGGACCCGGCCGAGGGTGTGCACCTGGTCGCCGCGACCGGCGCGATCTGCACCACGCTTGCCGGCGTGGTGCTGGGCGCGCGGCTGGCGCTCCAGCGCAACGCCGCCGCCCGGCACGCCGAGCTGAAGCGTCTGCTCGTCGACATCTCCTGGAACGCCTTCGCCGCCGCCGGCAACTCCGACCACACGGCGAAGGTGGTGCCGTTCCCGACGTCGCCGCCGGACACCGAGCGGGCGACGAACCGGGGCCCGGGCGAGCGGGTGTCGGCCCTGGACCGTGGCGACCGCAACCGGAGCGAGCGCCGCCGCTAGGGACTGTGTCGAAGTCGGTCACAGCCACTCGTTGATCGCGGCGATGTGCACGGTGGCCTCGTAGCGGACGGCGAGTTTGTCGAAGCGGGTGGCCACGGCACGGTGGCGTTTGAGGCGGTTGATGCCGCACTCCACGGCGTGACGCTGCCGGTACCGCTGGGGGTCGAAGGCCGGTGGCCGGCCGCCCTTGGACCCCTTCTTACGCCGGTTCGCGTCCTGATCGGCCTTCGACGGGATCGTCGCGGCGATCCCACGTCGACGCAGATAGCGGCGGTTGGCCTTCGACGTGTACGCCTTATCAGCCAGGACCCGGTCCGGGCGGGTCCGGGGCCGGCCACCGCCGAGACGGGGCACCCGGATCCCGTCAAGCACCGGGATGAACTGCGGGCTGTCCCCGCGCTGCCCGGCGGTCAACACGATCGACAGCGGCTTCTGCCCCTGCTCACATGCCAGGTGCACCTTCGTGGTCAGCCCACCGCGCGAGCGACCGAGCGCATGGTCGTCCGGCTCGACCGTGACCCCGCCCGGCGGCTCGACCTGCAGATCCCCCTTTTACGCGCCCCAGCGGCGTGCTGATGCGCCCGAGCGACCGTCGAGTCCACCGACACGTCCCACACGACGCGTCCGCCCCCGTCAGCCAGGGCCTGTAACACGGTCAGGATCGTCGCCCAGGTCCCATCGCGCTGCCAACGCCGGAACAGCGCGTACACCGCCGCCCAGGACCCGTAACACTCCGGGACGTCCCGCCACGGGGCACCAACCCGTACCCGCCACCGAATCCCATCAATGAGCTGCCGTTTCGTCCATGTCGACGGCCGACCCGGCCGACGCCCCGCAGGCAGCAACGGCTCCAGCGCCGCCCACTGTGCGTCGGTCAGGTCATGCCGCCTCGTCACCGCTAGGGTGTCCACGAGGTCTCCGGTGTTCGGGTTCTGCTTGGTCGCTGAACCAGATACCGGAGACCTCGCTACATCTCGAACACCGACACGCCAAGACCCTCACCCAACAACTCAAGCCCTGGCACCGACTTCGACACAGGCCCTAGTCGGCGAGCAGCGTCTGCAACCGGGGCGTGACGCCCCACCGGTCCACCAGCTCGCGGTATTCGGCGCGGTGCTCGTCGGTCGGCGCGCCCGCCGTCCGGCGAGCGCGGATCAGCAGGTTACGCGGGGTGTGCTGCGAGTCGACGAACTCCACCACCTCGGCGCGGTAGCCGTGCAGCCGGAGCAGCCCGGCCCGTAGCGCGTCGGTGAGCACGTCGGCGAAGCGTTCCCGCAGGATGCCCTGCCGGGTGAGCAGCGCGTCCGGCCCGGTGGCGGGGCGGGCCCGGAGCTGGGCGGCCAGGTCGTGGTGGCAGCACGGGGCGGCGAGCACCCAGCGGGCGCCCCAGCGCACCGCCCGGGCCAGCGCCTCGTCGGTCGCCGTGTCGCAGGCGTGCAGGGCCAGCACCAGGTCGGGGGCCGGCTCGACGGACGCCTCGGCGATGGTGCCGGCGACGAAGCTGACCCGGTCGGCCCAGCCCAGCCGCTCGGCCAGCTCGGTGTTGCGGCGGCGCTGGTCCTCCCGGACGTCCACCCCGACCAACGTCACGTCCAGGCCGCGCCCGGTCAGGTAGCGGTGGGCGGCGAAGGTCAGGTAGGCGTTTCCGCAGCCCAGGTCCACCACCCGCAGCGGGCCGGTGCGGTCGTCGGGGAGGGTCGCGGCAAGCGCCCGGAGGAACGCGTCGACCTGTCGGCGCTTGGCCGCGGATCCGCCGATGACGGCGAACAGCGGATCACCCGGGTCGAGGAGCCAGTCCTTGGCGCGGTCGTGTCCGCCGGGCTCGGCGACCGGCCGGCTGGCGGCGGCGCGGTGCACCTGGGCCTCGCCGGACTTGGTCACCCGGAGCTGGAGCGTGGTGTCGGCGGTCTCCACGTGCCAGTTGCCGAACGGCTCGGCGAGCAGCTCGTCGACGGCGGTGCCGGCCTCCGTGCCGGGGGCGACGTTCCGGGTGTGCGGCCGGGCGCCGTCGGAGGTGGCGATCTGTAGTCGGTTCCCGGCCTTGAGGGTGACCGGGCGCAGCTCCGCGCGAACCACCGAGGGGCGCTGCCCGCGCCGCCGGCCGGCGGCCACGGCCCGGGTCAGGCCCGGGTCGAGCAGCAGTGCCCGTACCTCCCGCAGCGCCGTGTCCAACGGTTCCGGCATGCCTGTCCTTCCTTCTTCTCGCTGCCCCACCTCATGATCGCCCGGCCGCGACTCGAGGCCGGTAGGGCAGGGAACGGCCCCCGGAGTTGGTGGGTCCGGGGGCCGTGGGTGTCGTACGTCAGTCGGCGGTAGGCGTGTCGGCCGAGGTGGCGGAGCTGCGACGGCGACGGCGACGGCGCGGCTTGGTGGCGGTCTCGCCTCCCTCGCCGGTGGCGGTGGGGCCCGCCTCGGCGGGCGCGGCCTCGGCGTTGATCACTGCGGTCGGCTGCTCGCCGGCCACCGTCTCGCCCGCCCGACGGCGGCGCCGACGACGCGGGGTGCGGGTGCCCTCGTCCGCGCCGGTGGTCGCCTCGCTCTCGGCGGGCCCGCCGGCGGTATCGCCCCCGCCGCCGCGCCTGCGCTCCCCGCCGCGACCGCCGCGGCCACGGCCGTCGCCGCGTTCGCCGCCCCGGCCACGGCTGTCACCGCGTCGGCCGTCCCGCCGCGACCGCCCGCCGCCCAGGTCCTCCTCGACCTCGGCGGAGAGGCCGGCGCGGGTGCGTTCGGCGGTCGGCAGGGTGTCGCTGACGTCCCGGGAGATGTCCAGGTCGGTGTAGAGGTGCGGGGAGGTGTGGTAGGTCTCCGGCGGCTCGGGCATGTCCAGCCCGAGGGTCTTGTCGATGATCCGCCAGCGGGGCATGTCGTCCCAGTCGACGAACGTCACCGCGACACCGCTCGCCCCGGCCCGGCCGGTGCGGCCGATCCGGTGGGTGTAGGTGTCCTGGTCCTCGGGGCAGTCGTAATTGATCACGTGGGTGACGCCGGTGACGTCGATGCCCCGGGCCGCCACGTCGGTGGCGACAAGCGTGTCGATCTTGCCGGCGCGGAACGCCCGCAGCGCCCGCTCCCGGGCGCCCTGGCCCAGGTCGCCGTGCACGGCCGCCACGGCGAAGCCGCGGAAGTCGAGGTCCTCGGCGACCCGGTCGGCGGCCCGCTTGGTGCGGCAGAAGATCATGGTCAGCCCGCGCCCCTCGGCCTGGAGGATCCGCGCCACGATCTCGACCTTGTTCATCGAGTGGGTGCGGTAGGCGAGCTGCTGGGTCTGCGGCGACGGGCCCGTCTCGGCGGTGTGCCCGGCGTGGATGGTCACCGGCCGGCGCAGGAAGCGTCGGGACAGCGCGACGATCGGGTCCGGCATGGTGGCCGAGAAGAGCATCGTCTGCCGGTCCTCCGGCAGCATCGCGAGGATCTTCTCGACGTCGTCCAGGAAGCCCAGGTCGAGCATCCGGTCGGCCTCGTCGAGGACGAGCGCGCGGACCCGGTCGAGTCGCAGGTGCTTCTGCTTCTGCAGGTCGAGCAGGCGGCCGGGCGTGCCGACCAGGATCTCGACGCCCTTGCGCAGCGCCTCGATCTGCGGCTCGTACGCCACGCCGCCGTAGATCGGCAGCACCCGGATGCCCCGGGTGCGACCGGCGGCGTCGAGGTCCTTGGCGACCTGGATGCCCAGCTCGCGGGTGGGTACGACGACGAGCGCCTGCGGCACGCCGTCGCTCCCCTCGGACGGGGCGAAGACCCGCTCCAGCAGCGGGATGCCGAAGCCGAGCGTCTTGCCGGTGCCGGTCGGGGCCTGCCCGATCAGGTCGACGCCGCGCAGGCCGATCGGCAGCGCGTATTCCTGGATGGCGAAGGCGCGGGTGATGCCCGCGGCGGCCAGGGCCTCGACGGTTTCCTGGCGGGCGCCGAGGTCGGCGAATGTGGGTGCCTCCGGGGGGACCGGAGCTGTGGGGGCCAGTGGCTGGCCGGAGATCTGCTCACTCATGTGGATGTGGGGGTGCCCTCTCGTGGTGCGCCCCTCATGTCCTCAGGGCGCGGACGGTTTGGCGCGGGCCACGCGGTCGGGGGCGGTTTCGCCGAGCCGGACCGGGCCGCACGCGCGCCGGGGACCGGTGCTGATCAGCGGGGCTGACCAGGTCGATGCCCACGGCAACTGTTTCATCCTACCCGAACAGCCCGCGGGGCGTCCCGATTCCGGGTGCCGGCGGGCCACTGGGGGGCGCTGTATGTGAGGTGCATCACATGGAGAGATGGTGGCCGCGGCGGGTGACCCCCGCCACGGCGACCGGTGCGACCTGGGTCAGCGGACGGTGAACCCGACCGCGCGGGGCGAGGCCTCCGCGATCTCGACGTAGGCGACCTTGCCGACCGGCACGATGACCCGACGGCCCTTCTCGTCGGTCAGGGAGAGCGTGCCCTCACTCCTGGCGAAGGCGTCGGTCACGATCTGCTCGATCTCGGCCGGCGACTGCGCGCTCTCCAGGACCAGCTCCCGCGGCGCGTACTGCACGCCGATCTTGACCTCCACTGTGCCTCCTCAACTGGGGCGAAAAAGCCACCGTGGGAAGGCTATCCGATCGGGCGGGGCGATGGTCAGGCTGACTCACCCTGCAGCGGGAAGCTGGCGATGCCGCGCCAGGACAGGGCCGCGACCAGCGCCTCCGCCTCCGGCTTGGCCACCTGCCGGCCGCCCGCCAGCCAGAACTGGGCGGCCGTCTCCGCCGCGCCGACCAGGCCGGAGGCGAGCAGCTCGGCGTGCGCCCGGCTCACCCCGGTGTCCGAGATGATGGTGTCGGTGATCGCCGCGATGCAGCCCTGCTCGACCCGCTCGACCCGCTGCCGCACGGCCGGGTCGTTGCGCAGGTCGGACTCGAAGACCAGCCGGAACGCCTCGCTCTCGTGGTCGACGAAGTCGAAGTATGCCCGCACGGCGGCGCCGACCCGCTCCTTGTTGTCCTGCGTGCCGCGCATCGCGTCGTGCACCTTGGCGACGATGGCGTCACAGTGCGTGTCCAGCAACGCCAGGTAAAGCTCCATCTTGCCGGGGAAGTGCTGATAGAGAACGGGCTTCGAGACGCCGGCCCGCTCGGCGATGTCGTCCATCGCGGCGGCGTGGTAGCCGTGCGCGACGAACACCTCCTGAGCAGCGGCGAGCAGTTGTTTACGGCGCGCCGAGCGGGGCAGGCGGGTGGGCCGACCGGCGGTCTGGGCACCGTTCCCCACTGCGGTCATGGGAACCTCCGAGTATCTGCGTCGAGCCGGCACGTAACGCCCGAACCGGACCGGGTTCGTGAACCCGTCGCGGAATTGGCCCGCCGCTGTAACTTATCGCCACTGTCACCACACGGTAGCCTCAGCGGGGGCGACCAAGGAGCGCGCGGTGAGTGAAACAGGGCAACCCGGAGCCCCCACCCCGGGAGAGCACGGCGACGGGACGGGCCAGCAGGACGACCCGGCCCGCACCGGCGGTGGTTGGGCCCCCCCGGCGAACGGCTGGTCCCGCGGGACTCCGGCGCCCGGCGGCTGGCCCTACAGCGACCTGGGTGGCGGTTGGGCCGCCTCCTCGCCCCGGCACGGCGACCTGCCGGCCCCGTTGCCCGGTCATGTGGCCGGGGAGCCGGCGGTCCACGCCAACGGCCGGCACGTCAACGGCGTGCGCCACGCCGGGGAGGAGTCGTCCGTGACCCGCCAGGCCCCGGTGAGCGCCCCGCCGGTGGCGGAGCCGCCCCGGGAGAGCGACGGCGACCGGCTGGCGGTGCCGGCCCCGCGCCCCACGCCCGCGATCGAGCAGCAACCCGACCCGACCGACTCCGCCGGCTCGCGGCACGCCTCGGACGACACGTCCGCCCACCGGGTGTCCCGGTGGGCGGAGAGCGGTCCGACCTCCGCGCCCCCGGCGCTCCAGGTGCCGCCGGTCGGCGCCGCCGCCTCCGGCTTCGAGATGCCGCCGGGCTTCCACGCGCCCACCGTCGACCCCGCGCTGTCGTCCCGCCAAGGCTGGTCCGGCCGGGGCCCGGTCGACCCGCCGGCCGCCGGCGCGGGCCATGCCGACCAGGCCCCGGCGGACCCGGCGGCGCACCGCCCGGCCGACCCGCGCCCGCCTGACGGGCCGCGCCCGCCTGAGGGGCCGCCGGCCGCCACTGACCACCGAGGCGCCGACCCCCGGGCCGCCGCCGGCTCCCGGGGAGCCGGGTCCGACGACCCGACCACGGGCGGCGAGCCGGACTGGCCCGGCCCGTCCTGGAACCGTCCGAGCTGGGGCGACGGCTGGGCGCCGCCGTGGGCCCGCACCGACGAGCCGGTCGGCCACCGGGCGACCCGCGACGACGAGCCCGCCGACCGGCGACCCCGGGACGACGAGCCGAGCGGTCGCCGCGCCGCCCGCGCCGCCGAGTGGGCGCCCGAGCCGGTGCGGCCGTACGAGCCGGCCCGCGTCGAGCCGCCCGCCGGCTACGAGCCGCCCCGGCCCGAGCCGGTCCGGCCGTACGAGCCGGTGCGCGCGGAGTCGGCCGCCGGTCACGAGCCGCCGTACCCCGAGCCGACCCGGCCGTTCCGACTGCCCCGCGAGGAACCGCGGCCGGGTTACGAGCCCCCCGAGCGGCCCTCCTGGGCCGGACCGCCGGTGCCGGTGACCCCGTTCGGTGGGTCCGCGCGTCCCGAGCCGACCGGCGCGCCGGTCTCCCGGGAGGCGCCCGCCGCCTACGCCCCGGCCGCCGACGAGCCGGCGTACGCCCCCGGGCCGACCGCCGACGAGCCGGCGTACGCCCCGACCGCCGACGACGGGGCGTACGCGCCCGCGCCGACCGCCCGGGCCGCCGGTGAGCCGGCGGACGGGCCGCGCCGCGTGCCGGACCGCTCGACCGCCGAGCCGGCCGGTGTCCGGCCCCTCTCCGCGGTGCCCGCGACGGGTGGGACGGCGCGGTTCGACCCGGCGCCCGCGCCCCGCCCGAGCAGCGCCCCGCCCTACACCGCCCGCCGGTCCGCCCCCGAGCCGCCGGCCGTCGGCGCGGTCGCCGAGCCCCAGCCGGGTGATCCGGCCCCGGCGGTGCTGCCGCAGCGCGTCCCCGCCGAGCCGGACGTGCCCGTCGTGCCGGAGCCGCCGGCCGTGGAACCGTCCGCGGAAACCCCCGAACTCGCCCGGATCGCCACCCACCTGCGCCGGGACGACGAACCCGCACCGTTGCGCGAGCGGCCCGAGGGCTTCGACGTCAACGCCATCCTGGACGCCGTCCGCGAGGTCGCCGGCGTCCGGGACGCCGCGCTCCGCCGCACCCCGGCCGGCGCGCACAGCCTCCGGCTGGACCTGGCCGACGGCGCGGACCCGGCCGACGTGAGCCGGCTGGTGGCCCGCCTGCTCCAGGAGCGGATGGGCCTGGCCGCCGCGCCGCAGAACCTGCCCGGCGCGCCGCCCGTACCGCCGCCGCCGGTGCGCCGCCGGTCCGCGACGCCGCGCGCCGACCGGCTCGCCGAGCTGGCCGAGGGCCGATCCGGTACGCCGCAGCCGCGCGCCGACGACCAGTCCGTCGCCCCGACCCGGGATGCGGGGTCGGCCGGCCCCGGCGAGGACGACACGTCGGCGCGGGCCGGCGCGGGGCGGCCGACGTCGAGCCGCCCGACCGGGAACCGCTCCGGCGAGGGCCGGCCCGGCGGGGTGGAGTCGCGCACCGGTCGACCGGCCGACGTGCCGGTGGAGGAGACCGAGCCGGGCGAGCCGCCGCGCCGCCGCCGGCAGACCACCCACCGCGGTCGGGCCACGGTGGACGACACCTCGCTCGCCGCCGCGCCGACCGGCATGTCCACCGGCAGCCCGGTCACGCTCGGCACCTCGTACTCCGGTGGGCAGATGACCACGACGGAGACCGCGCCGTCGCGACCGCTTGACCCCGGCGGCGCGCCGGGTCCCCGGGTGGTGATCGACCACGTGCTGGTGAGCACGTTCGGGCTGGACGCCACCACGGAGGTCCGCCTGATCGCCGGGGACCGGGCGGCCGAGGGGCACGCGACCGGGCCCGCCGTCGACGGGTACGTGCTCCGGCTCTGCGCGGTGGCCGCGGCCGTCGCGGTGGACGAACTGCTCGGCGGCGAGGCGCCGGCCGGCGAGCGGGGCCGGTGCTTCGTCGAGCACGCCGCCGTGGTGCCGTTCGGCAACTGCGAGGTGGCGACCGTGGTGGTGCTGCTGGTCTGCGACGGTTGGGTGGAGCAGCTGGCCGGTTCGGCGCTTGTGGCCGGCGACCCGCGGCAGGCCGTGGTCCGGGCCATGCTGGCGGCGGTCAACCGGCGCCTGGAGGCGCTGCTCGCCTGAGGAGTGTGCGGCCGGCGTCGGTGCGGGGAAGACTGGAGACATGAAGCGTGCCGCACTCTGGCCGGACCATGTCCTCCCCGCACACCAGGTCCCGCCGCCGTGGCCCGGCCGGCACGTGCCGCTCGACGGCACGCTCGTCCACGTCCGGGACACCCCGGCCACCGCGCCCGGCGCCGAGCCGGCGCTGTACGTGCACGGCCTCGGTGGCTCCGCGCAGAACTGGACCGACCTGGCCGGCCTGCTCGCGGGCCGGCTCGACGGCCAGGCGATCGACCTGCCCGGCTTCGGGCGCAGCGAGCCCGGGCGGCGGTACACGATCCCGGCCTTCGCCGACCGGGTGGTCCGCTGGATCGAGCACAGCGACCGGGGGCCGGTGCACCTGTTCGGCAACTCGCTGGGCGGCGCGGTCGCGGTGCGGGTGGCGGCGCTGCGGCCGGATCTGGTCCGCACGCTCACGCTGATCTCGCCGGCCCTGCCGTTCCTGGACTTCCGGCGTTCGTTGCAGGGGCGGATGCTGCCGGTGCTGGTGATCCCCCGGGGGGAGCGGCTGGCCGCCTGGCGGCTGGCGCAGCTCGCCCCGGAGGTGATGGCGCAGCAGGTGATGGAGTCGTGCGTCGCGGACCTGACCCGGATCAGCGAGCAGCGCCGGCAGGAGGCGATCGAGGAGATCCGGATCCGGTACGAGGCGGCGCACTACGCGGCGGCCTACGTCCGCACGTTCCGCGGCCTGGTCGGTAGCTTCCTGCGGTCGTACCTGCCGGGCGCGGGCGCGCTCTGGCGGCAGGCCGCGGCGGTGCGGGTGCCCACGCTCGTGGTGGGCGGCCGGCAGGATCGCCTGGTCGACGTACGGGTCGCCCCGCAGGCCGCCCGGGTGATCCCGGACAGCCGGCTGCTGATGCTCGACGGTGTCGGGCACGTGGCGCAACTGGAGGTGCCCCGGACCGTGGCGCGGGCGGTGCTGGCGTTGCTCGCCGATGCGGCGCCGGACGGTTCCTCACCGGGAGCCGCCGGCCCGGCGGCGGAGGCGGCCGAGGCAGCGGAGGCGGCCGAGGTGCCGGAGGTCGCCACGCCGGGGTCGAACGGGCGGTAACCGCAGGCCACGGCCCTGGTCGCCGGAACGGCGGAGCGCGAAAGCGGGCGTGACGTGGCAGGCTGAGCCGGATGCCCAGCTCCCGCCGTCCGCGCGCCGCGCGGTTCACGCCCCGCGTCCACCGATGGCGTGCCGTCGCCGTGGTCTGCGCGTTTCTCGCCACCGCCGCGGTCGGCGTCGGCGTGGCGTTGCGACTTCCGCCGGCCGGCGCGGACGAGATGGTCACCGACGGGTTCGCGGCGCAGCCCCCGGGCCCCGCGCAGCCCCCGGGTCCTGCGGCGCCGTCGGCGAGCGTCCCGCCGTCGCCGAGCCCGTCGGCCGGGCCGGTGCTGGCGCTGCCCGGTCCGGTGCCCTCCCACGGCCGGGGCAGTTTCGGGTACGACGCCCGGTCCGGCGACGTGCTCGGCCGGGCCGGGGCGGTCCGGCGGTTCCGGGTGGCGGTGGAGAACGGCTCCGGTGAGCAGGCGGTCGCCTTCGGCGACGCGGTGCAACGGGCGCTGGCCGGGCCGGGGAGCTGGGTGGACGGCGGCCGGCTGCGGTTGCGGCGGGTCGCGCCGGGCGGCCGGTACGACTTCACGATCTATCTGGCCACCCGGGACACCGCCGGCCGGCTGTGCGGGGCGGGTGGGATCGACATCCGCAAGGGCGGCGTGCCGTACACGTCCTGCCGGCTGCCCGGCAAGGTGGTGATCAATCTGGATCGGTGGCGGACCTCCGCGCCGCACCTGGTCGCGGCCGGGATGCCGCTCGACGCCTACCGGCTCTACGTGGTCAACCACGAGGTGGGGCATCAGCTCGGGCACCACCACGAGGCGTGCCCGGGTGCCGGCAGGGCCGCGCCGGTGATGCAGCAGCAGACCCTGTTCCTCGACGGATGCCGGCCGAACCCGTGGGCGTACCTGCACGGGAAGCGGTACTCCGGCCCGTCGTTGTGAAGGTTATTCGCGGCTTAGAAGGCAAAAGCAGCTAAATGCCCGAATTGCGTGGCACGCTGGGGGCATGACGTACGACCCGCCGGAACGCCCCGGGCTGCGCCGGATGCGCCGCCGCCGCCGACGGTCGGTGCTGCTGCTGGCGATGCTGCTCGCGGCCGGCGGCGGAGCGGCGGGAATCACCCGGCTGAGCGAGCCGACGCGGCCCGCCCGGGTCCCGCTCGCCGCCGAGCCCACCCTGATGCCGGACGCCGACACCGACCACCGGCCGGCCCCGACCGGCTATCCCACCGCCGGCCCCGGCACCTTCACGGTGGCCCAGGGACGATCGGCGGTACGCGGCGACGGCGGCCCGCTGCGCCGCTACCGGGTCGAGGTCGAGCGGGGTACGGGGCAGGACGCGGACGGGTTCGCCGCCACCGTCGACTCGGTGCTCGGCGACCCGCGTAGCTGGATCGCCTCCGGGCAACTGCGCGTGCAACGGGTGCCCGAGGCCGCCGCCGCCGACTTCACCATCTATCTGGCCACCCCGGTCACCTCCGAGCGGATGTGCGCCGAGGGCGGCCTGCACACCGAGCGGTACACCTCGTGCCGCCTGCCCGGGCGGGTCGTGCTCAACCTGGCGCGCTGGATGACCGCGGTGCCCGACTACGGCGCCCCGCTCGACGTCTACCGCACGTACGTGATCAACCACGAGGTCGGGCACGAGTTCGGCGAACTGCACCAGGCGTGCCCCGCGCCCGGCCTCCCCGCCCCGGTGATGCAGCAGCAGACGTACGGGCTGGACGGCTGCGTGCCGAACGCCTGGCCGTACGTCGACGGGGTCCGCTACTCCGGCGAGCCGACCGACGGCGTCTGACGTTATTCCCGGTCCCGCAGTTCGGGCCGGGTGTCCCTCGTCATGGCCGATCCCCGCCTTCGCGAGCGACAATGGCGCGGTCCCACCGCCGATCCCGGGGAGTTCACCGTGTCGTTACCCCCGCTCGTCGAACCCGCCGCCGAGCTGACCGTAGACGAGATCCGCCGCTACTCGCGCCACCTGATCATTCCGGACGTCGGGGTGGAGGGGCAGAAGCGGCTGAAGAACGCCCGGGTGCTCTGTGTCGGCGCCGGCGGTCTCGGCTCGCCCGCCCTGATGTACCTCGCCGCCGCCGGTGTCGGCACGCTCGGCATCATCGACTTCGACACCGTCGACGAGTCCAACCTCCAGCGCCAGATCATCCACGGCGTCTCCGACATCGGCCGGTCCAAGGCCGAGTCCGCCGCCGCCTCGATCCGCGAGATCAACCCGCTGGTCCACGTGGAGATCCACAACACCGCGCTGGACCGGGAGAACGTCAAGGACATCTTCTCCCGGTACGACCTGATCGTCGACGGCACCGACAACTTCGCCACCCGCTACATGGTCAACGACGCGGCCGTGCTGCTCGGCAAGCCGTACGTCTGGGGTTCGATCTACCGCTTCGACGGCCAGGCGTCGGTCTTCTGGGCCGAGCACGGCCCCTGCTACCGCTGCCTCTACCCGGAGCCGCCGCCGCCCGGCATGGTCCCGTCCTGCGCCGAGGGCGGCGTGCTCGGCGTGCTCTGCGCCTCCATCGGGTCGATCCAGGTCAACGAGGCGATCAAGTTGCTCGCCGGCATCGGTGAGCCGCTCGTCGGCCGGCTGATGGTCTACGACGCCCTGGAGATGAGCTACCGCAAGATCAAGGTCCGCAAGGACCCGAACTGCGCGCTCTGCGGCGAGAACCCCACGGTCACCGACCTGCTGGAAGACTACGAGGACTTCTGCGGCGCGGTCTCCGAGGAGGCGCAGGAGGCGGTGGTCGACTCCACCATCACCGCGCTTGAGCTCAAGGAGTGGCAGGACGCCGGCAAGGACATCTTCCTGGTCGACGTCCGCGAGCCGGCCGAGTACGAGATCGTCCGGATCCCCGGCTCGACGCTGATCCCCAAGGGCGAGATCATCTCGGGCGAGGCGCTGGCGAAGCTCCCGCAGGACCGGCAGATCGTGCTGCACTGCAAGTCCGGCGTCCGGTCGGCCGAGGCGCTCGCCGCGCTCAAGGCGGCCGGATTCAAGGACTCGGTGCACGTGCAGGGCGGCGTGCTTTCCTGGATCAAGCAGATCGACCCGTCGCTGCCCGCGTACTGACGTCGATGTGAGCGGAGGCCCTCCCGGCGCGCCGGGAGGGCCTCCGTCGTCCGCTGATTTCTGGCCGAGCTACCGAGGCGGAACCGCGTCCACGCAGGTAGCGTCACCGCCGTGGTCGATCTGGAAGCGGCGATCGGGTTCGTCGTGGCACACGGTGACACGGTGGAGCGCGCCCGCCTGTCCCGGTTGCGCTCCGGCACGCCGGCACCGCCGGACCTGCTCGACGCGGCGGAGTCCGGCCGACTCCCCGGCGGCGGCTGGCCCGCCGTGCTCGACGGCGACGTCGCCTCCGTCGACGCGACCTGCTTCCGCCTGTCCGAGTTGGACGACCTCGGCGCGCTGGGCCGCCCCGCCGCCCGGCACGCGCTGGACTGGCTGGCCGCCGGTCAACTCGCCGACGGCGGCTGGGACGAGCACCGCTCGCTGGCCGGGTTCGCGCCGGAATGGGCCACGCCCGGTGATCCCGAGGCCCGGTTCTACCTGACCGCCGGCGCCGGCTTCTGGCTCACCGTGGCCGGGCTGGACGCCCGCGCCGCCGGCCCGCTCGACCACCGGGTCGGCGGGGCGTACGCCGGGGTGGTGCAGGCGGCGGCCCACACGCTCGCCGCGCAGCTCGGGCCGGACGGGAGCTGGCCGTCGTTCCTGCCGGCCGGGTGGCTGGCCGCGGCCGTGCTGCACCGCCAGCGCATGTACGACCAGTCGGCCCGGATCCAGGCGGTGCTCGCCGACCGGATCCCGGAGATGTCCCCGGCCGACGTGGCCTGGCTCGCCGCCACCCTGCGACGGGTGGAGGTGGGCGAGGAGCAGTGGCTGCTGGTGTCCGCGCGGCGGCGGCTGGCCGAGACCCAGCGCAGCGACGGTGGCTGGGACAGCGACGACGGTCACCAGTTCGACGTGCACACCACGCTGCGCGCGATCCGGGCCTGCCGCCCGGATACGTTCGAGGCCCCGCTCTCCGGCGCGCCGTTCGTGCTGCCGAGCAGCATCGCGCCGCCCGCCCTGCCGGCCCCGCCGGCCTCGTCCGCGCTGCCGGCCCCGCCGGCCTCGCCCGTGCTGCCGGCCCCGCCCGTGCTGCCGGCCCCCCGCTCCGCCCCGCCGGCGGCCGGGGCCACCCGGCCCGGCCTGCCCCCGGGCGACCCACCCGCGCCGTCCACCGGGGACCCCCTCCAGATGGCATGAAACCGGCGGTCAGCGCAGGTGGCCGTCGCCGGTGACGACGTATTTCGTGCTGGTCAGCTCCGGCAGGCCCATCGGGCCGCGGGCGTGCAGCTTCTGGGTGGAGATGCCGATCTCCGCGCCGAACCCGAACTCGCTGCCGTCGGTGAACCGGGTCGACGCGTTGACCATGACCACGGCGGCGTCCACCCGGGCCACGAACTCCCGGGCCGCCCGCTGCGAGTCGGTGACGATCGTCTCGGTGTGGCCGGTGCCGTACCGCCTGATGTGCGCGACCGCCGCGTCGAGCGAGTCGACCACGGCGACCGAGATGTCGGCGCTGAGGTATTCGGTGCCGAAGTCCTCCTCGGTCGCCGGGACCACCGCGGCGGAGTGGGCGGCCACCTCGGCGCTGCCGTGCACGGTCACCCCGGCGTCGGCGAACGCGGCCAGCACGGCGGGCAGAAACACGTCCGCGACCGCCCGGTGGACCACCAGCGACTCGGCGGTGTTGCAGGTGGACAGGCGCTGGGTCTTGGCGTTCAGCGTGATCGCCAGCGCCTTGTCGAGGTCGGCGGCGGCGTCGACGTACACGTGGCAGTTGCCCACCCCGGTCTCGATCACCGGCACGGTCGACTCCTCGACCATGGCGCGGATCAGCGACGCGCCGCCGCGCGGGATCAACACGTCGACCAGGCCCCGGGCCCGCATCAGCTCCTTGACCGACTCGCGCGAGCCGGCGTCGACGAGCTGCATCGCGTCCGCCGGCAGGCCGGCCGCGACGACCGCGTCGCGCAGCACCGTGACCAGGGCGGCGTTGGAGTGCGCCGCCGAGGACGAGCCGCGCAGCAGCGCCGCGTTGCCGGACTTCAGGCAGATGCCGGCCGCGTCGACTGTCACGTTCGGCCGGCCCTCGTAGACGACGCCGACCACCCCGAACGGCACCCGCACCTGGCGCAGCTCCAGCCCGTTCGGCAGGGTGGAGCCGCGTACCACCTCACCGACCGGGTCGGGCAGCGCGGCCATCTCGCGCAGCGCGTCGGCGATGGCGGCCACCCGGCCCTCGTCGAGGGCGAGCCGGTCCAGCACGGCCGCGCTCAGCCCGGCGTCGCGCCCGGCCGCCAGGTCCGTCGCGTTCGCGGCCAGGATCTCCGGGGTACGCGCCACCAGCGCGTCGGCCATCGCGTGCAGCGCGGCGTCCTTGGTGGTACGGGTGGCCGCGGCCAGTGCCTCCGCCGCGTCCCGGGCCCGTCGGGCCTGCTCGACGACGCTCATGATGCGCTCTCCTTCACAGAGGTGTTAGGCGGGGGCCCTTCTTATGCAGAATGCGTTAAGAAGGGCCCCCGCCTTACAACAAAACGAGGTCGTCACGGTGGACTACCTCGCGTTCGTAGGCCGGGCCCAGCGCCGCGGCCAGCTCCGACGTCGAGCGGCCGAGCAGCCCGGGCAGCTCCACCGCGTCGTAGTTGACCAGGCCGCGGGCCACCGGCGCGCCGGCGGTGTCGACCAGGTCCACCGGGTCCCCGGCGGTGAACGCGCCGTCGACGGCGGTGATGCCGGCGGGCAGCAGCGACTTGCGCCGGCCCACCACGGCCTGCACCGCGCCCGGGTCGAGGTGCAGCCGGCCGCGGGGGGCGGTGGCGTGCGCCAGCCAGAACAGCCGGGCGGCGGGGCGCCGGCTGCTGGCGTGGAAGAACGTGCCGACCGCCGTGCCGGCCAGCGCGTCGGCGGCCAGCGGCGCGGCGGTGAGCACCACCGGGATGCCGAAGCCGGTGGCGATCCGCGCCGCCTCGACCTTGGTGACCATGCCGCCGGTGCCCACCCCGGCCCGGCCGGTCCCGCCGACGTCGACGCCGGCCAGGTCGCCCTCGCCGTGCACCTCGGTGATCCGGGTGCTGCCCGGGCGGGCCGGGTCGCCGGTCCAGAGCGCGTCCACGTCGGAGAGGAGCACCAGCAGGTCGGCGTCGACGAGCGCGGCGACGAGCGCGGCGAGGCGGTCGTTGTCGCCGAACCGGATCTCCTCGGTGGCCACCGTGTCGTTCTCGTTGACGATCGGCACCGCCCGCAGGTCGAGCAGCTTGCGCAGGGTCCGGTAGGCGTTGCGGTAGTGCGCCCGCCGGGTCACGTCGTCGACGGTGAGCAGCACCTGCCCGACGGTGCGCCCGTGCCGGGCGAACGCGGTCGCGTACCGGCCGATGAGCAGGCCCTGGCCGACGCTGGCGGCGGCCTGCTGGGTGGCCAGGTCGCGCGGGCGCCGGGGCAGCCGGAGCGGGGCGAGACCGGCGGCGATCGCGCCGGAGGAGACCAGCACCACCTCGCGCCCGGCGGCGACAAGCGCGCCGAGCGTGTCGACGAGCGCGTCGACCCGGGCGTCGTCCAGGCCGCCCGCGGTGGTGGTCAGCGAGGACGAACCGATCTTGACCACGATCCGGCGGGCCGAGGTGACTGCTTCGCGCACCCGACCATTCTGCGCGTTGCGGTCCGCGAGGCCATGCCGCGTTCCCATATCGTGGCAGCTCGTGACACCTGACGAGTACGTCGAAGCGGTGCTGGAGCTGGTCGAGCGGATCCCGCCGGGTCGCGTGATGTCGTACGGGGCGGTGGCCGACGCGCTGGCCGAGCGGTCCGGGCGGGCGTCGGCGCGGCTCGTCGGTTCGATCATGGCCCGGCACGGCGGCGGGGTGCCGTGGCACCGGGTGGTGAACGCGGCCGGCCGGCTCCCGCCGGGGCACGAACGGGAGGCCCGGGCCCGGCTGCGTGCCGAGGGGTGCCCGCTGCGGGGGGAACGGGTCGACCTGGCGGCGGCTGCCTGGTCACCCGGGGAGCCCGACGAGCCCGGGGAACTGGCGGCCGGGATGTGATCCCGGCCATAACGTGAGTAGCATTCGGCTCCATGACTGCTTCGGGCCTGCCCCGCCGGGTGCACCTCGGGTATGCGTCGGGCTCCCTGGTCACCGGCGCGTTCGGGACCGTGCCCGGGCTGCTCCTGCTGCCCTACCTGACCGACACGCTGGGGGTGGCGGCCGGCGTGGCCGCGCTGCTGGTGCTGCTGCCGAAGGCGTGGGACGTGCTCGTCAACCCGGTCGCCGGGCGGATCTCCGACCGGACCCGCTCCCGCTGGGGCGCCCGCCGGCCCTACCTGCTCGGCGGCGGGCTGGCCCTGGCGGCGCTGTTCGCCGCGATCTTCGCCGCGCCGTTCGCGACCGGTCCGGCCGCCGCCGCGTACGTGGCGCTCGCGTTCCTGGCCACCGCCACCGCGTTCGCGTTCTTCCAGGTGCCCTACGTGGCCATGCCGGCCGAGCTGACCGCCGACCCGGCGGAGCGTACCCGGCTGATGACCTGGCGGGTCGCGGTGCTGGCGCTGGCCATCCTGGTCTCCGGCGCGGTGGCCCCGGCGGTGGTCACCGCCGGCGGCGACGGCGTCCCCGGCCACCGGTGGATGGGCCTGTTCGTCGCGGCGCTGATCGTGGTGGGCGCGGTCGGCGCGTTCCTGGGCACCCGGTCCGCGCCGGCCGGGACGGTGGGGGAGAGCGAGCCGAGCCTGCGCGCCCAGCTCACCGTGGCCGGCCGCAACCGGCCGTTCCGGTTGCTGCTGGTCTGCTTCGTGATCCAGTCCGCCGGGGTGGCCACCGTGCTGGCCGGCGTGAAGTACTTCGCCGACCAGGTGCTGCGCGCGCCGGACAGCGGCCCGACGCTGCTGTTCGCCTGCTTCGTCGCGCCGGCCCTGCTGGTCATGCCGCTCTGGAGCCGGGCCGGCGCCCGGCTCGGCAAGCGCACGTCGCTCGTCGCCGCGTCGCTGCTCTTCGCGGCCGGCGCGCTCGCCCTGGTCGCCGCGCCCGCGCTGCCGGCCGCCGGGGTGTATGCGGTGGTCGCGCTGATCGGCGTCGGGTATGCCGGCCAGCAGGTCTTCGCGCTGGCCATGCTGCCGGACTGCATCGCGTACGACACCGCGCGCACCGGCCGCCGCCAGGCCGGCGTGTTCACCGGGCTGTGGACCGCCGGGGAGACGTTCGGCCTGGCCCTGGGCCCGGGCATCTACGGCCTGGTGCTCCAGCTCTCCGGCTACGTCTCCTCGTCGACCGGATCCGCCGCCGCCCAACCGGCCACCGCCCGGCTCGGTGTGCTGCTCGGCTTCACCGTCCTGCCGGCCCTGCTGGTGGCCGCCCCGGTGGCGCTGCTGCGCGGCTACACACTCACTCCGGCCCATCTGACCGCCACCGCCGCGCAGGCGGCGCGGGCGTGACCCGTCCCGAGAGGAACACCCGATGACCGACACCGCAGGGACGGGCGCGCTGCCCGAACGGGGGCTGCCCGCCGCGCGGGTGCTGGACGAGATCCGGGCCCTGCGGGCCACCGACCGCCCGACGCACGGCGGCCGGCTGTTCGCCTACGTCTACGACCCCGGCGTCGCCGGGCTGGACGAGCTGGCCCAGGCCGCGTACGCGGAGAGCGCGCACGTCAACGGTCTCGACCCGACCGCCTTCCCGTCGCTGCTGGCGATGGAGAACACACTCGTCGCCGCCGCCGCCCGGTTGCTCGGCGGCGGCCCCGGCACCGGCGCGCCGGACGTGGTCGGCAGCGTCACCGGCGGCGGCACCGAGTCGCTGCTGCTGGCGGTCAAGGCGGCCCGGGACGCCCGCCCCGGCCTGGCCGAGCCGCGGATCGTGGCACCGGCCAGCGCGCACGCCGCGTTCGCCAAGGCGGCCCACTACCTGCGGGTGAAACTGGACGCGGTGCCCGTCGACCCGGTGACGCTGCGCCCGGAGGTGGCCGCGATGGCCGCCGCGATCCGCCCGGAGACGGTGCTCGTGGTCGCGTCCGCCCCGTCGTACGCGCACGGGGTCGTCGACCCGGTGGCGGAGATCGCCGCCGTCGCGGCGGCGGCCGGGGTGCGGTGTCACGTGGACGCCTGCTTCGGCGGCTGGGCGCTGCCCTGGCTGCGCCGGCTCGGCGCGCCGGTGCCGTCGTTCGACTTCGCCGTGCCCGGGGTCACCTCGATCTCGGTGGACCTGCACAAGTACGCGTACGCGCCGAAGGGGGTGTCGGTGCTGCTGCACCGGGATCCCTCGTTGCGCGCCCCGCAGTTCTTCGCGTACGCCGACTGGCCCGGCTACACGATGGTCAACCCGGTGATCGCCTCGACCCGGTCCGGCGGCCCGATCGCCGCCGCCTACGCCACGCTGCGCCACCTCGGCGCGGACGGCTACCTGCGGCTGGCCGCGTCGACCCGGGACGCGGTCGCCGGGCTGGCCGACGCGGTGCGGGCGACCGAGGGCCTGCGGCTGATGGCCGAACCGGAGTCCACCGTGGTCTGCTTCACCGCCGACGACCCGAAGCTTGACCTGTTCGTGCTCGTCGACGAGCTGACCGCGCGCGGCTGGCACACCCAGCCCCAACTCCGGTACGCCGGCCTGCCGGCCAGCGTGCACCTCACGGTGACAGCCGTGGTGGCCCCCCGGGTGGCCGAGTTCTCCCCGGTGCTCGCCGACGCGGTCGCCGCGGCCCGGGCCGCCGGCCCGGTGACGCTGCCGCCGGACCTGCTGGCGCTGGCCGGCGGCCTCACCCCGGAGGCGCTCACCCCGGAGCTGGTGGCCGGCCTGGCCGGCGGGCTCGGCCTGGGCGACGGCACCGGTGTGCCGGAGCGGATGGCGGTGGTCAACACGCTGCTCGACGCCGCCCCGGCGGCGCTGCGGGAGCGGCTGCTGGCGGAGTTCGTCGGGCTGCTCCAGCGCCCGGCCTGGTGAACGGTGACGCCCGGCCGGCGCGCACGCGCGCCGGCCGGGCGAGAGACGTCAGCCCGCGTCCGCCGCCCGCACGGTGAACGAGGTGGTGTTGTCGGCCGGGTTCAGGTCGGACACCGGGATACCCGGGAAGTAGCGGGCGCCGATGGTGAACGAGCCGGTGCCCAGCGAACCGGCCGGGGTGCCGGCGGGGGCCCGGAGCACCACGTCGAACGTGCGCTCCTCACCGGGCAGGAACCGCCCGCCCGGAACGCCGAACGAGTCCGGGAAGCTCGGGTCCACCGGCGGGTCGGTGGTCCACACGACCACCCCCGGCGGCAGGTTCGCCGCCACCTCCAGGCCGTACGACGGGGCGTCGTTGCCGTAGCGGACGGTGACCGGCATCCGGCCCTCCAGGGTTCCGTCGGCCCGTGGGGTCAGCGTCACGTTCCCGCCCCGGATGCTCGCGTCCGGCCGGGTGGCCTGCCGGTAGCCGCGGGGGTGGCGGAGGCTGCCCGTGGTGGACCGGAACAGCGTCTGGAACCGGGCCGTGTCCGTGATCTCGGTGCCGTCCTCGGTCCAGGAGCCCACCGCGATCGAGCCGCCGCGTGCGGTCATCGGGTAGTCGCGCGCCGTGGTCCAGACGTGGAAGTTGAACCGGAGGGTCTTGGTGCCCGGCGTCGGAACCCCGTTGGCGGAGCAGTGCATGACCACCCGGTTGCGCTCCAGCCGATCCGGGAGGCAGGGGTTGTCCCCGGGCTCGACGCCGACGAACGAGGCGCCGGCGGGTTCGGTGATGAACAGCTCCACCCCGGGGTCGGTCGGGCTCGGGTTGGTGAGCGTCGCGGTCAGCGTCCCGACGTATCCCCGGTCGGTCGGCGTCAACACCAGGCGCCCGGCGCTGATGCTCGGGCCGTCGGCCGTCGTGCGGTCCGCCGCGGTGGCGGGGGCGGTCAGCGCGAGCAGGGCCGTGGGCCCGGCGAGCAGCGCGGTGGCGACCCGTGCCGTACGTGTGGTCATGGCAGTTCCTCCGTGATCCCCGTGGTGGGCGGCGGTGGTTCCGCCGCCCGACACCCGTTACACGTGCCGCCCGCTCGCCCGTTGCATCCAGATTTGTCGCTTAGGTGACAGATTCAACCGGCCGGGCGCAGCCTGGCCGAGTTGTCCTTCGGCTTCAGGTCGTCCCACCAGTGGTCCTGCGCGTCGTAGTGGATGACCCGCAGGGAGGCGTCACCGTCGGGAGCCGGCGTGTAGTGGAACGAGAACGTGTAGGTCCGCCGGGCGCCGGCCGCGAGGCCGTCCAGGACACAGGCGCCCGGACCGTCCGAGGGCACCTCGCGACACCGCTCCAGCACGCCGCCGGCCGGCTCGCCGACGTCGTAGAACCGGAACCCGGAGAAACCGAGCCGGGGTACGTCGACCGGGCCCCGGTTCGTCACCGTGGCGGTCACCGTGGCGACCCGGTCCCCGCTGGCGTCCGGCGTCGTGAGGACCATCTCGCCGAGGCTCAACGTGAGGTCCGTCGACCGGGTGTCCGGACCGAACCTGGTCGGTCCGGCCGTCTGGGTGAACTTTGCGCCGGCCCAGGTGAACGTCCGCCACTGGTGTCGTGGCTTCCACATCGGGGTGTCGCAGCAGGGCTGGATGTCGGCCACGTACGCCCGGACCGCGCCGTCGGCCCGCACCGAGAAGTCGGTGATGTCGTCCATGCCTTCGTGCGTGCCGACCACCCGGCCCAGTGTGACCACGCGCCCGTTCCGGTCCCGATCGAAGGCGAGCACCTGTTTCGCCGATGCCTCCCCGTAGCGGCAGCCCACCAGGGCGACCGTCTCGGTGGCGCCGTCGCCGTCGATGTCGCCGTACGCCGGGTCGCCGAGCAGCACCGGCACGGACTTCGTGATGGGATTCGGGCCCGGGTCGAGGCGCACGTCCCGGCTGGTGCAGGTCTTCGGCATCCACGCACCGACCCAGGTCGGCAGGTCGACGTCGGCCGACAGCAGTTGGGCCCGGCTGATCCGGCCGTCCGGCGCGGCCGGGGAGGCACTCGTCGCGCTCGGGCTCGCGGAGACGGCCGGCGGGGACGGCGAGGGGCCGGTCGCCGACGGGGTCGGCTCGGCGGTCAGCGCGGGCTCCGGCGGCGGCCCGCCGCGCCGGTGCAGGGCGCCGCTCGCGCCCACCGGGATCGCCACCGCGAGCACCACCGCCCCGGCGGTGAGCACCACGGCGCGCCGGCGCCGCCGGCGGACGGTCTGCCGGACCGCCGCCGTCCCGGCCGGCTCGACCACCGGGGCGTACGCCGCGCGGAAGGCGGCGAACTCGCCGCCCAGAAGCACCTCGTCGGGGTCAGTCATGACGGTTCACCTCGTTCGTGGGAGAGAGTTGGGCGGCCAACGCGGCCCGGCCCCGGTGCAGCCAGGACTTGACGGTGCCCTCCGGCACGCCTTCCTGCGCCGCGATCTGCGAGACGCTCAGGTCGGCCAGGTGGTGCAGCACCACGGCGCGGCGCTGGTTCGCGGGCAGCCGGCTCAGCGCGGCGGTCAACGCGACCCGGTCCGGCTCCGGCCCCGGCACGTGCTCCTCGCGCTGCCGGTGCAGCCAGGTCTGCGCCGTCCGCAACCGTCGCCAGCGGCTGGTGGCCAGATTCCAGGCCACCCGGCGTACCCAGGCCACCGGGTCGTCGTAGCGCGACACCCGGGACCAGCGGGCGAACGCCCGGCAGAACGCCTCCTGCACCAGGTCCTGCGCCTGCGACAGGTCGCCGCAGTAGGCGGTGAGCTGGATGGTCAGAGACCGGAAGTGGGCGTGGTACAGGTCGTCGAAGTCGACCGCCCGGTACCCGTCCGGCGGGCCTGTCGTTCCCTCCGGTGGCGGATCGTCGAGCCGTGGCCCCCTCGTCACCGTCATCTGTTCCTCCCCGTGAACGTGCCGCCGGCGCGGTCACACCTGTCACACGTACGGACGCCCACGTCGGTTGCGCGGGTTGACGCAGGGGCGCTGTGGTTGACTGTCGGTTCGGGGACGACAGCAGGGGGAGGCCCGAGGTGCAGTTGCCGGCCGTGCTCGGCGAGCCGATCCGGTTCGTGCTCAACTGGGGCCGCCGCTACTCGCTCTGGGTTTTCAACTTCGGCCTGGCCTGCTGCGCCATCGAGTTCATCGCGACGAGCATGGGCCGGCACGACTTCATGCGGCTCGGCGTGATCCCGTTCGCCCACGGCCCCCGACAGGCCGACCTCATGGTGGTGAGCGGCACGGTCACCGACAAGATGGCCCCGGCGATCAAGCGGCTCTACGACCAGATGCCCGAACCGAAGTACGTGATCTCGTTCGGCGCCTGCTCCAACTGCGGCGGTCCCTACTGGGACTCCTACTCGGTCACCAAGGGGGTCGACCAGCTCATCCCGGTCGATGTCTACGTGCCCGGCTGCCCACCGCGCCCGGAGGCGCTGCTGCACGGCATCCTCCGCCTCCAGGAGAAGATCGCCGCCGAGGGGTCAGGCGTCGGCGGCGTCCCCCGCCCGGACCGGCTCGCCTCCCCGGCGGACGTGGTCGCCCGGCCGGTCGAGGCGCTGACCGCGCCCCCGGTGCGCCCGCCGGCCGACTGAGCCGGTGGCGGGGCGGCGCTAGCCTGCGGACCATGACCGACTCCCCGGAGAAGCGTTCCGCCTTCATCGTCGACGTGCTGACTGAGGAGTTCGGCGCGTCCATGGCGGTCGACCCGGCGGCGTTCCGCCGGAAGTTCCGCAAGATGGCCGCCTCGCCGTTCGCGTTCTACCGCGGCAGCGCGTCGCTGTTCTACGCCGACCAGCGCGGCGACTTCGCCAGCGACCGGTACCTCGACGGCCGGACAAGTCGGGTGTGGATGCACGGCGACCTGCACGCGGAGAACTTCGGCACCTACATGAACGCCTCCGGCCGGCTCGTGTTCAACGTCAACGACTTCGACGAGGCGTACGTCGGGCCGTTCACCTGGGATTTGAAGCGCTTCGCCGCCAGCGTCGCCCTGCTCGGCTACGCCAAGGCGCTCTCCGACCGGGTGATCGGTGAGCTGGTGACCGGCTTCGCCCGGTCGTACCTGGCCGAGCTGCGGGCGATCGCCGCCGGCGGGGACGACGCGATCGGCTCGATCACGCTGGAGAACGCCGACGGGGTGCTGCGCCGGGTGCTCCAACAGGCCCGACTGAGCACCCGGGTGGACCTGCTCGCCGCCCAGACCACTGTCGACAACTACGAGCGCCGGTTCTCCCTCGGCGACGGTGTGCACGAGATCGACGCGGCCACGCGCGAGCAGGTCTGCGCCGCGTTCGCCGACTACCTCGACACGCTGCCCGAGTCGACCACCCGGCACCGCCCGCTGGCAGCCGGCATCAAGGACGTGGTGCTGCGCAAGGGCGTCGGCATCGGCTCGGCCGGGCTGCCGTCGTACAACCTCCTGCTGGAGGGGCACACCGAGGCGCTGGAGAACGACGTCGTCATCTACATGAAGCAGGCCCAGGTGCCGGCCGTGGCGCGGCACATCGACGACGAGCGGGTCCGGTCGTATTTCCGGCACCAGGGGCACCGCACCGCCGAGTCGCAGCGGGCGTTGCAGGCGCACGCCGACCCGTGGCTGGGCTTCACCGAGCTGGACGGCGTGGGCCAGCTCGTCGCGGAGGTCTCCCCGTACGCGGCGGACCTCGACTGGGCCGACGTCAACGAGCCCGAGGACCTGGCCGGGGTGCTCACCGACCTGGGCCGGGCGGTGGCCCGGATGCACTCGGTGGCCGACGACGAGTCCAGCCACGACCTGGTCGACTACTCCACCGAGGAGTCGATCGTGGCGGCGGTGGACGCCGACGCCGAGGGCTTCGTCGGCTACCTGGTCGACTTCGCGCACCGTTACGGGATCCGGGCCCGCGAGGACCACCAGCTCTTCGTGGACCTGTTCCGCAACGGCCGGCTGCCCGGCATCTGAGCGCCCGGCTCAATGCGTGAAGTCCAGCACCACCTTGATGTCCTCGCCGGTCGAGGCGTACGCCTCCCGGTACGCCGAGACGGGCACCCGGCGGGTGACGAGGGAGGTCAGCCACGACTGGTCGGCCCGGGCGAGCGCCTCGGCGGCCAGCTCCCAGTGCCGGCGGCCGGCGTTCACCGAGCCGAACACCACGTTGTTCTCCAGCACCAGCTCCCGGTTGAGCGCGCCCGCGTCGAAGTTGATCGTCCGGCCGCCGCTGGAGACACCGGTCAGACAGACGATGCCGTTCGGGGCGGCCTTGCACATCGCGTCCAGCACCACCGGGGGCGCGCCGGTGCACTCGACCACCACGTCGGGTTGCAGGTCCAGCTCGGCGACCGTCGAGGTGTGGTAGGTCGCGCCGAGCGCGCGGACCAGGTCCGGCTTCGGGCCGGTCGTGGCGCGGTCCAGCACGTGCACGGACAGCTCGCGCTGGCTGGCAAGCAACGCGGCCAGCAGGCCGATCGGCCCGGCGCCGGTGATCAGCGCGGTCTTCGGCTTCCACTCGGCCCGGCGGCCGATCCGCTCGATGTGGTCCCACGCCTTCGCCACCACGCTCGTCGGCTCCAGCAGCATGCCCACCGACTCCAGCGCCGGGTTCAGCCCGACGGCGAACTTGGGTTGCAGCCGCCAGCGATCCCGGGCGAAACCGGGCAGCCCCTTGATGCCGTGCTCGGTGTACCGCCCGTTGCGGCACATGTCCCACTCGTCCACCGCGCAGTTGGCGCAGGGGACCGGGTCGGGGCGACGGACCACGCCGGCCACCAGGTCGCCGGGGTGCAACGTGCCGGTCGGGTCCTCCAGCACCCGGCCCAGCGACTCGTGCCCGAGCACCAGCCGCTCCTGGCCCGGCGGCGCCTCCCCGTACTCCCCGGAGATGATCTCCTGGTCGGTGCCGCAGACGCCCACCGCCAGCGCCTCGACCAGGATCGCGCCCTCCTCGGGCGGCGGTTCGGGCCAGTCCTCGGTGAGGCGTAGCGAGTCGGGGACACCAGGGGTCACAGTCACAGCACGCACGAGCCTCATCTTTCCCCGCCGGCCGCCCACCCGCTCGGCAACGCGGGGATCCGGGCCCGGACGGCCCGACCCGGGCCGGAGCCGCCGGCCATAGGATCAGCGCATGACTCCGGAAGAGGTCGGCCGTCGGTTGGTCGCGCTGCTCGCGCCCGTCGAGGCCGCCGCGTCGGTCTCCGGTGGTCAGGGGTACGCCCGCGCCACCATCGACGTACCCCCGGCGAGCTGGGCGGACGCGGTGCGCGCGGTGCGCGACGACGCCGAGCTGGGATGTGACTTCCTGGACTGGCTGTCGGCGGTGGACGAGCTGGCCGACGGCTTCGACGTGGTCGCGCACCTCTGGTCGGTCCGGCACCGGCACGGGCTGCTGCTGCGGACCCGGGTGCCCCGCGACACGCCCGTCGTCGTGTCCGTGGTCGACGTCTTCCCGGGGGCGGCCTGGCACGAGCGGGAGACCCACGAGATGTTCGGGATCGACTTCGCCGGGCACGGCGAGTTGCGACCGCTGCTGCTGCCGCCGGAGTTCGAGGGGCACCCGCTGCGCAAGGAGTTCGTGCTCGCCTCGCGGGTGGCCAAGCCGTGGCCCGGCGCGAAGGAGCCGGGCGAGTCCGAGGCGGGCGGCGGGCGGCGGCCGATCCGACCGCCGGGCGTGCCCGCGCCGGGGGAGTGGGGGACGACGCCCACGCCGGCCGGGGCGGCCGGGGCGGGCGAGGGCCCGCGCGGCGGTACGCCGGCCCGCCCGGCCCGCGAGCGCCCGGCCCGCCCGGCACCGGGAGCGCGTCCGGCCCGCCCGCCCCGTTCGGAGTCGGGGGCGGGCCCGCACCCGGAGCCCGAGCCGGGCTCGCGCCCGGAGCCGGGCTCGCCGCGGGAGCCCGAGGCGGGGGAGGGCTGATGCCGGACTGGGTGGAGCTGGTCCTGCGTGTCGCCGGCGTGCTCGTCGCGTTCCTCACCCTGCCGCTGGTCGTCGGGCAGGCCGAACACAAGGTGATGGCCCACATGCAGGGCCGGCTCGGGCCGATGTACGCGGGCGGCTTCCACGGCTGGGCGCAGCTCGTCGCCGACGGGATCAAGTTCGTCCAGAAGGAGGACGTCACCCCGCGCGAGGCGGACCGGCAGGTGTTCCGGCTGGCTCCGGCCGTGGCGCTGGTGCCCTATCTGCTGGTGCTGCTGGTCATCCCGCTCGGCCCGGGTGACCTGGTCGCCCAGCCGCTCGACATCGGCCTGTTCTTCGTGCTCGCGGTGGTGGGCATCGGGGTGCTGGCGGTGCTCATGTCGGCCTGGGCGTCGGCGAACAAATACAGCCTGCTCGGCGGGCTGCGCGGCGCGGCCCAGCTACTCGGGTACGAGCTGCCGCTGGTGCTGGCCGCCGCGTCGGTGGCGATGGCGGCGGGCACGCTCAGCCTGAGCGGCATCGTCGAGGCGTGGCGCCCGTGGTGGCTCCTCTGGCAGGCGCCCGCCATGGTGATCTTCTTCGTGGCCGGGTTGGCCGAGATCCGCCGCCCGCCGTTCGACATGCCGGTGGCCGACTCCGAGCTGGTCTTCGGCTACATGACCGAATACACCGGCCTGCGCTTCGCGTTCTTCCTGCTCGCCGAGTACGTGGGCATCGTGGTGATCGCGGCGTTGACCACGGTGCTGTTCCTCGGCGGCTGGCAGGGCCCGTTCGCCGACGCGCAGCTCGGCTGGCTGTGGACGCTGCTCAAGGTGTTCGCCGTGGCGTTCGTGATCATCTGGCTTCGGGTGAGTTATCCCCGGCTGCGCGAGGACCAGCTCCAGCGCCTCTGCTGGCTGGTGCTGGTCCCCCTGGCCCTGGCCCAGTTGGTGCTCACCGTCGCCGTCCGCCTTGCGGTGTAAGGCGGGGCCCCCTTTTAACGTTTCCGGTAGAGGCGGGGGCCCCGCTTAACACCTCAGCTCAGCCCAGCGGGGTGTGCTGAGGGTTCACGCGCTCCTCGGCCGGCGGCGGCGGGGGTGGGGTGCCGTCGCCGAAGGGGTGGCCGCCCAACTCCTCGCGGCCGTGGGGGGTGAGCCAGTTCGACAGGTCCGGGCCGAGCGGCACGATGCCGGTCGGGTTGATGTCCCGGTGCACCTCGTAGTAGTGCCGCTTGATGTGGTCGAAGTCGATCGTGTCGCCGAAGCCGGGCGTCTGGAACAGGTCCCGGGCGTACGCCCACAGCACCGGCATCTCGGCGAGCTTCTGCCGGTTGCACTTGAAGTGCCCGTGATAGACCGGGTCGAAGCGCACAAGCGTGGTGAACAGCCGCACGTCCGCCTCGGTGATGGTGTCGCCGACCAGGTAACGCTGCCCGGCCAGCCGCTCGCCCAACCAGTCCAGCCGGTCGAAGAGCCGGTGGTACGCCTTGTCGTACGCCTCCTGGCTGCCGGCGAAGCCACACCTGTAGACGCCGTTGTTGACGTCCGCGAAGACGGCGGCGTTCACCTCGTCGATCTCGGCGCGCAGCCGCTCCGGGTACAGCTCGGGCGCGCCCGGCCGGTGGTAAGCGGTCCACTCGGTGGACAGGTCCAGGCTCATCTGCGCGTAGTCGTTGGTCACCACCTGCCCGGTGGGCACATCCACAAGCGCCGGCACGGTGATGCCCCGCTCGTAGCCGGGGAACCGGGCGAAGTAGGCCTCGGCGAGCCGTTCGATGCCGAGCACCGGGTCCTTTCCGTCCGGGTCCAGGTCGAACGTCCAGCTCCGCTTGTCGTGGGTGGGTCCGGCCACGGCCTGCGAGATGGCGTCCTCCAGCCCGAGCAGCCGGCGCACGATGATCAGCCGGTTTGCCCACGGGCAGGCGCGGCTGACCGCCAGCCGGTAGCGGCCCGGCTCCACCGGCCAGCCGTCCCGCCCGTCCGCGGTGATCCGGGTCGCGATGTATCGCTGGTCCCGGGTGAACTCGCCGCCCGGTTCCACGTACTTGCCGCCGGTCCGGTCGAGGACCTCGTCGTCGCTGCCGCCCACGCCCACCTCCGAGTCTTGACGTCCGTTCCCATCATGGTCGCTTCGGCCGGTCCCGGCAGGTCGAGCGGCTGACACCGGGCATAGGCTGCCCGCCGTGACCGATGTGGAGGCGGCGGCCCGACGCTTCATCGCCGACGTGTGGAACGCCGGCCGCGAGGAGAGCGCGTACGAGCTGGTGGCGCCGGAGTGCCCGGGGCTGGGCGGCACCGGGCCGGAGGCGACGCTTGCGTGGCACCGGGACCGGCGGGCGTCCTTCCCCGACCTGCGCTACAAGATCGTCGAGGTGGTGGCCGGCGGCGGGCGGGTCGCGGTGCACTGGCGGGCGGCCGGCACTCAGGCCGGGCAGTTCGGCCCGGTGCCGCCGACCGGCCGGGTGGTCAGCTACTCCGGGGCGTCGTTCCTGCGCTTCGACGACGCCGGGCGGATCGTCGACGTGTGGAGCGTCAACGAGCTGTTCCAGGTGCTCCAGCAGCTCGGCGTGGAGATGCTGCCCCCGATCACACCCGGCGGGGCGTGATCCGGCTGATCGGCAGGTTCACCGGGAACGGCTCGCCGGTGTCGACGAACTTGGTCCACCGGCCGGTCTCCGCGTAGACCTCGTGCACCGGATCGATCTTGTAGGTGTGGACGACCAGCCCTTCGTCCTCGATCTCGATCCGCCAGTAGAACGGGATCCCGGCCTGCGCGTAGAGCGCCGGCTTGAGCACCCGGTCGATCGACCTGGTGCTGGGCGAGACGATCTCCACGGCGAGCACCACCTCGTGCGGTTCGTAGCGGGACGGCTCGCGGGCGGCGGCGGTCGACGTGGTGACCAGGACGTCCGGGATGAAGTAGCGGGTGCGGTTGATCCGCACACCCACGGCCTGGGTCACGTCGTAGCCGTCGGGGCAGTCCTCGTCGAGCGCCGCCATGAGCAGGCCGGCGATGCTCTGATGCATCCGGGTGGGGGAGGGGGACATGAGCAGCACTCCATCGAGCAGTTCACGGCGGCGACCGTCCTCCGGCAGCGCGTCCAGATCGTCGGTCGTCCACTCGCGCTCCTGCGGGTGGTCACTCTCCAACGCGGCGGTCATCGGTAGGCCCTTCCCGGTGTGTCGTTCTCCCCGCGCTCACGATACCGCCGCCATAAGTCGGGTGGTGGTCGCGCGCGCCGGGGGCACAGGGCAGGATGGGCGGCATGAGCGAGCACGGTGGAGTGCCCGGCGGCGGGCTGGTGAAGGGCCTGGCGGTCACGTTGAAGACGATGACCCGCCGCTCGACCACCCAGCAGTACCCGGACGTGGCGCCCGAGCTGCCGCCCCGCTCCCGTGGCGTGATCGCGCTGCTGGAGGAGAACTGCACGGTCTGCATGCTGTGCGCCCGCGAGTGCCCGGACTGGTGCATCTACATCGACTCGCACAAGGAGGAGGTGGCGGTGCCCGGCGCGGCCCGCCCCCGCCAGCGCAACGTGCTCGACAAGTTCGACATCGACTTCTCGCTCTGCATGTACTGCGGCATCTGCATCGAGGTCTGCCCGTTCGACGCGCTCTACTGGTCGCCCGAGTTCGAGTACGCCGAGTACGACATCAAGAACCTGCTGCACGACAAGGACCACCTGGGCGAGTGGATGGGCACCGTACCGCCGCCACCGGCACACGACCCGCTCGGCGACCCGTCGAAGGAGGAGACCACCGCCGCCCGCAAGGCCGCCGCGCCGGCCGCGCCCGCCGCCCGGCCCACCCCGACCCGGGTACGCCCCGACGCCGCCCCCGGGCCGGACGGAGGCGCGGTCTCATGACCGGTGCGGACGTGCTGCTGCTCGCGCTCGGCGCGGTGGCGGTGGGCGCGGGCGCGCTCGTGGTGGCCACCCGCCACCTGGTCCGGGCCGGCCTGTGGCTGGTCGTCTGCCTGGGCGCGCTGGCCGGCGACTATCTGGTGCTCACCGCCGAGTTGGTGGCCTGGGTGCAGGTGCTGATCTACGTGGGCGCGGTGGTGGTGCTGCTGTTGTTCGCGGTGATGCTGACCCGCGCCCCGATCGGCCCCTCGGACGATCTCGACCGGCCCGGCTGGCCGGCGGCGCTCGTCGGTGCCGGCAGCGGGCTCGGCCTGGCCGCGCTGCTTGTCGACGCGTTCCGCTGGTCGCGGGTGGAGCTGCCGGCGGCGGGCACCGCCGAGCGCCTCGGCGAGCAGGTGTTCCGTTCCTGGGTGCTGCCGTTCGAGGTGCTGTCGGTGTTGCTGCTCGCCGCGCTTGTCGGCGCGATCGTGCTGTCCCGCCCCGACATCGGCCGCCCGACCCCGCCCGCCGACGCCGCCGAACCGGCCCCGGTGACCGTCGACGAGGGTGGTCGCCGGTGAGGCCGGTCATCCCGTACGTCACCGCCGCGCTGCTGTTCGGCCTCGGCGTCTACGGCGTGCTGCGCCGGCGCAACGCGGTGCTGGTGCTGATGGCGGTGGAGTTGATGCTCAACGCGGTCAACCTGGTCCTGGTCACCGCCGACACCACGGTCCGGGCCGCCTTGCCGCACTCGGGTCAGGTGTTCGCGCTGTTCGTGATCGTGCTGGCCGCCGCCGAGATCGGTGTCGGGCTGGCCATCGTGCTCCAGCTCTACCGGTTGCGGGCCAGCGTCACGGTCGACGACGTCCCGCTCACCGAGCGCCAGGCGGCCGTACCCGACGAGGTGGCCTCATGACGCTGTGGCTCGCGGCGGTGCTGCCGGGCGCTCCGCTCCTGGCCGGCCTGCTCGGGTTGCTGGTGCCGCCCGTGTCGCACGGTGACCGGGCGCCGGCCCGGCGGCTGGCGGTCGGGCTGGGCGTGGCCGGCGCGGCGGTGGCGCTGCTGGCCGCGCTGGCGTTGCTGGTCCGCGTGGACGGTCCGGTGGAGGCGGCCACCACCTGGGTCGAGATGGGCGGGCTGCGGGTCACGCTGGGCCTGCGGCTGGACGGCGTGGCGGTGCTGGTGGCCACCGCGGTCACCGTGGTGGCGCTCGCGGTGCAGGTCTACTCGACCGGCTACCTGCGGCGCGGCCCGCACGACGACGTCGACGTGGACCACCGCTACCCGCCGTACGCGGCGCAGCTCAGCCTCTTCACCGCCGCGATGCTGACCGTGGTGGTGTCCGGTGACCTGATCATGCTGCTGGTCGGCTGGGAGGTGATGGGCATCTGCTCGTACCTGCTCATCGCCCACGACCGCCGGCTGCCCGAGGCGCCGGGCGCCGCGGTGAAGGCGTTCCTGGTCACCCGCGTGGGTGACGTCGGTTTCCTGCTCGGCATCGCGCTGCTCGGCGTGGGCGCGGGCAGTTTCCGGATCGCCGACGTGCTGGCCCACGACTGGTCCACCGGCACGTTGACGGCCGCCTGCCTGCTGCTGCTGGCCGGGGTGGCCGGCAAGAGCGCCCAGTTCCCGCTGCACACCTGGTTGCCGGACGCGATGGCCGGCCCGACGCCGGTCTCCGCGCTGATCCACGCCGCCACCATGGTCGCCGCCGGGGTGTACGCGGTGGCGAGGCTGTTCCCGCTCTTTGACCGCGCTCCGGCCGCGCTCGCGGTGCTGGGTGTGATGGCCGCGGTCACCATCCTGCTCGGCGCGTTCGCCGCCACCGCGCAGGACGACATCAAGCGGGTGCTGGCCTGGTCGACGGTCTCCCAGATCGGCTACATGACCGGCGCGCTCGCGGTCGGCGCGCCCGCCGCCGCGCTGTTCCACCTGCTCACCCATGCCGCGTTCAAGGCGTTGCTGTTCCTCGCCGCCGGCGCGGTGATCCACGCCGTCGGCACCACGCTGATGTCCCGGATGGGTGGCCTGCGCGCCGGCATGCCGGTGACGTTCTGGTGCATGGTGGTGGGGCTCGGCGCGCTGGCCGGGGTGCCGCCGCTTTCCGGGTTCTGGAGCAAGGACGGCGTGCTCGCCGCCGCCGAGGCCGCCGCGCTCGACGACGCCGGCCCGACCGCGTCGTGGGTGGGCTGGCTGGTGTGGCTGGCCGGGCTGCTCGGTGTCGCGGTCACCGCCTGGTACGCCACCCGCCTGCTGCTGCGTACGTTCTTCGGCGCGGCCCGCACGCCGCTGGTCCGGCCGCACGACCCGCCGGCGTCGCTGCGCCTGCCGGTGCTGCTGCTCGCGGTCCCGGCCGCGTTGCTCGGGCTGGCCGCGTTCGCGCCGTGGTTCGCCGACCGGCTGCGGGTGCCGGGCGACGCCACCGGCGAGGCGGTGGAGCTGGTCCACCTCGCGCCGAACCTGATCCTGCCGTTCGTGCTGCTGGTGGCCGGCGCGGGCGTGGCCTGGGCCGGCTGGCGCCGGGATCCGGCCGCCGACCCGGCCCGCTTCCTGGGTCCGCTGCGGCCGGTGTTCGCCCGGGCGTTCCGGCTCGACGACGTCCAGCACGCTCTCGTCGTACGCCCGACCGGCGCGCTGGCGCGGGCCGTGCGGGCCGGTGACGAGTTGGGCGTGGACGGCCTGGTGGAGGGCACCGGCCGGGCGGCGGTGGAGCTGGGTGGCGGGCTGGCCGCGCTGCACCGGGCGGCGTTGCCGCGCGCGGCGGCCGGGGTGCTTGCCGGCGCGTTGCTGATCGGCCTGGCGGTCGTCCTGATCGGAGCCACCTCATGACGTTCGGGCAGGCCCTGTTGGTCGCCGTGGTCGCGGTCCCGGCGCTGGGCGCGGTCGCGGCGGCCGTGGTGCCGGGGGACCGGGCCGGCCGGCTGGTCGGCACCGCCGCCGCCGCGCTGACGCTGCTGGCGACGCTGCCGCTCGTCGGCGGCGGGCACGGCTGGTTCGGGTACGGTCCGCGTCCGGCGGTGCAGCCGTGGCACCAGCTCGACCTGCCCTGGGTGCCGGGGCTCGACCTGCGGTTCCACCTCGGGGTGGACGGCATCTCCTGGCCGCTCGTGGTGCTGACCGCGCTGCTCACGCTGCTGTGCTGCGGCTACACGCTGTGGCGGGTGCCGGCGGGCGGCGGCAGCGGCCGGGCGCTCGTGGCGTTGCTGCTGGTGGTCGAGGTGGGCATCCTCGGCACGTTCCTGGCGCTCGACCTGGTGCTGTTCTTCGGCTTCTTCGAGGTCGTCCTGCTGCCGATGTACGCGATCATCGCCGGCTGGGGCGGCGACGACCGGCGGCGGGCGGCCCGCAAGTTCGCGCTCTACACGCTGTTCGGTTCGGTGCTGCTGCTGGTCGGCGTCTACGTGGTGGTGGCCGCCGCGGGCACCGCCGACCTGGTCGCGCTGACCGGCGGCGCGGGCCTGTCCCGCAACACCCAGTTGGCCGCGTTCACACTGCTGGCGTTGGCGTTCGCGGTGAAGAGCCCGCTCTGGCCGCTGCACTCGTGGCTGCCCGACGCGCACACCCAGGCACCCACCGTGGGCAGCGTGATCCTCGCCGGGGTGCTGCTCAAGATGGGCACGTACGGGCTGATCCGGGTGGCCGTCGGGGTGGCCCCGGAGGGCGCCCGCTGGGCGTCGCCGGTCCTCGGCGCGCTCGCCGTCGCGGCGATCGGCATCGGCGGCCTGGTCTGTCTGGCGCAGAGCGAGCTGAAACGGCTGATCGCCTACTCCAGCGTGGGCCACATGGGGTTCGTGCTGCTCGGGGTGGCCACGCTCACCGCCACCGGCCTCCAGGCCGCGCTGATCGGCAACATCGCCCACGGGGTGATCACCGGGCTGCTGTTCTTCCTGGCCGGGGCGATCAAGGACCGGACGCACACCGGTTCGCTTGCGGAGCTGTCCGGCCTGCGGGAGACCGCGCCGAGGCTGGCCGGGCTGCTCGGCTTCGCGGCGGTGGCCTCGCTGGGGCTGCCCGGCCTGGCCGGCTTCTGGGGTGAGGCGTTCGCGGTGGTGGCCGCCGTGCGGCGGGGCGGCCCGTTGTGGCTGACGCTCGCGGTGCTGGCGGCGTTGGGCGGGGCGCTGACCGCCGCGTACCTGCTGCGGTTGCTGCGCCGGGTCAGTCACGGCCGGCCCTCCCCGGCGGTGGCCCCGGTCGGGCCGGGGTTGGCCGGGGCGGAGCTGACCGCCTGGGCGCCGCTGGTCCTGCTCGCGCTCGCGGTCGGCCTGGCGCCGGCGCTGGTCCTGTCCTACGCCTCCGGCCCGGTGGAGGCCCTGCTGGGGGTCGTGCCATGAGTCTGGTGCAGCCTGTCGACAACGTGGCGCTGCTGCCGGGATACCTGGCCGCCGGCACGGCCGTGCTGGTGCTCCTGGTTGACCTGCTGGTGGCCCGGCCCGCCGTAACGGTGGCGGTGGCGGCGCTCGGCGCGGCCGGCACCGCGGCCGGCGCGGCACTGGTCGGGGCGGCCGGTGAGCGGCGCACGTTCTGCGTGGGCGTGGACTGCTCCTGGGTGTGGAACGGCCGGGCGGCCCTGGTGGCGGCGGTGATCGCCCTGCTCACGCTCGGCGTGCTGGCGATCTCCGGCCCGCTGCTGCGGGCCGGGCGCACCCCGGCCGGCGAATACTGCTTCCTGCTGGCCTGCGCGATGACCGGCGGCGTGGTGCTCGGCGCGGCCGGCGACCTGATCACCCTGCTGGTGGCGTTGGAGACGCTGACGCTGCCGCTCTACGTGCTGGTCGGGCTGCGCCGGGCCAGCCTGGCCGGGGCCGAGGCGGCGGTGACGTTCTTCGTGGTCAGCGTGGTCGCCACCACGGTCACGCTGCTCGGCGCGGCGCTGCTCTACGCGGTCACCGGCAGCCTGCACCTGGACCGGCTCGGCGCCACCCTGGCCGCCCGGGACGACCTGCGTGACCTGCCGCTCACCACGGTCGCGGTGGCGCTCGTGGTGGCCGGGCTGGCGTTCAAGGTCGCCGCCGTGCCGTTCCACGCCTGGGCGCCGGTCACCTACGACGGCGCGCCGCTGCCGGTGGCCGCCTACCTGTCGACCGCCTCGAAGCTGGGCGGGGTGGTGGCGTTGCTGGCGGTGGTGCAGCGGGCGCTGCCGGCCGGCGTGACCGGCCCGGTGCTGGCGGCGCTGGCGGCGCTGACCATGACCGTGGGCAACCTGGTGGCGCTGCGCCAGCGGCGTACCGTCCGGCTGCTCGCGTGGTCCTCGGTGGCCCAGGCGGGTTACATCCTGGCCCCGCTGGGCGCGCTGGCGCTGGCCGCGGGGCGCACCGCAGACGCGCGGGACGGCGCGTACGCCGCGGCCGTCGCGTACGCCGTCTTCTTCGTGCTGCTGGAGTTGGCCGCGTTCGCCGCGGTGGTCGCGTTGCGGCCGGCGGACGGTGACGGCGGCACGCTCGCCGACCTGCGCGGCGCGGCGCGGCGGCACCCGTGGGTGGGTGGCGCGTTGGCGCTGGCGCTGATCGGGCTGGCCGGCCTGCCGCCGGGGCTGGCCGGGCTGTTCGCCAAGGTCACGGTGGTCCGGTCGCTGCTGGCCGGGCACGCCGGCTGGCTGGCCCTGATGGTGGCGTTGAACGCGGTGCTCGGCCTGGCCTACTACCTGCGGGTGGCCGCGACGCTCTACGCGGTCCCCAGCGGCGTCGCCGCGACCCGCCCGGCCCGCACCGTGGCGATCGCCCTCGGGGTGGTCACCGTGGCCGCCGTGGTGATCGGTTTCGCACCGCAGCTCGTGCTCGACGTCGCGGCGCGCTGACCGGTTCGTGCCCGGCTGGGCGGTCCGCCCAGCCCGGCGCACCGGAATCCTCAGCCAACTTTCAGCCATGGGAAGGATGGTTGACGGGTACCGGTGTGTTGAACCGGTCAGCGGGTTACCCGGGTGGGCCCGCGGCACCGAAGGAGCGATCGACCGTGCACCACAACCGTCTCAAGACCGCAGCGCTGCTCGGCCTGTTGACCTCGCTGATCCTCGCGGTCGGCTACTGGTTCGGCGGTAGCGGCGGACTTGTCATCGCCGTGCTCGTCTCGTTGCTGATGAACGGCGTGACCTACTTCTTCTCGGACAAGCTCGCGTTGCGCTCGATGAAGGCGCAACCGGTCAGCGAGGCACAGTTCCCCGAGCTGTACCGGATGGTGCGGGAGCTGTCCACCCAGGCCGGCAAGCCGATGCCCCGCCTCTACGTGAGCCCCACGTCGCAGCCCAACGCGTTCGCCACCGGGCGCAACCCGCAGCACGCGGCGGTCTGCGTCACCCAGGGGATCGTGGAGATCCTCGACTACCGGGAGCTGCGGGGCGTGATCGGGCACGAGCTGTCCCACGTCTACAACCGGGACATCCTGATCTCCAGCGTGGCCGCCGGCCTGGCCGGCATCATCACCATGCTGGCCAACCTGGCCTGGTTCATCCCGCTGGGCTCATCCGACGACGAGGACGGCCCGAACCCGGCGGTGCTGCTGCTCACCCTGATCCTCGGCCCGATCGCGGCCACCGTGATCCAGTTGGCGATCAGTCGCAGCCGCGAATACCAGGCCGACGCCTCCGGCGCCGAGCTGAGCCGCGACCCGCTGGCCCTGGCCAGCGCCCTCAAAAAGATCCACATGGGTACGCAGGCCCGCCCGCTCGCGCCGCAGGGCCAGCTCACCAGCACCGCGCACCTGATGATCGACAACCCGTTCAAGCGGGGTGGCGGCATCGCCGCGATGTTCGCCACCCACCCGCCGATGGAGCAGCGGGTGGCCCGGCTGGAGCAGATGGCCCGCAACTCCGGCCCGGTGCAGTTCCAGCGCTGACCCGTCCGCCCTCCTCCGCCCGCGTCCGTCTCCCCGGACGCGGGCGGAGCCGCGTTCGGGCGGTGGCGTGCGGCGTGCGGGCGGTTGCCGAGTGCGGGCCGCGGGCGGCGGCTCAGGCCGGCTCGGGCAGCCGGTCCGGCCGGGTCAACAGCACCGTGGAGAGCAGCACCAGCCCCGCCGCCAGGTAGGCCACCGCCGGGCCGAACAACGCGGCGGCGCCGCCGAGCAGGAAGACACCGACACCGGAGAGCATGATGTTCCCGGCGACGATTGTCGCCTCCACCTGCCCCATCCGCTCCCTGGGCGCCAGCCGCGCGAACGTCGCCTGCGCGCCGATCAGCCAGCCGCCGCCGGCTCCGATCAGCGCGTTCGCCACGGCGAGAGCCCAGGCCGGGGCGTCGACGGCCGCCAGCAGGCCGGCCAGCAGCAGCGCCGTGGCGAGCGCGCCGGCGGCCACCACCTGGCCGGACACCCGGGCCAGCCAGCCGCGACGCCCGACCAGCAGCACGAACACCGCGCCACCGAACGACGAGGCGGCAAGCACCACCGGCCGCCACGCGCCTCCGGACAGGTCCGGTGCGAGCGTCTCCGGCAGCCCGCCGGCCAGCATGGTGGCCAGCGTGAGCAGGGCGACCCCGCGCAGGATCGGATGGGCGGCGATGATCCGCGCGCCCGCGGTGGCCGGTGGTCGTGGGCCCCGGCGCTCCTGCTGGCCTACCCGCAGCCCGGCGAGGACCACGGCCGCGAGCAGGAACGAGGCCAGGTCGATCAGCAGTGCCACCCGGGGACCGATCGCCACCGTGACGCTCGCCCCGGCCAGCAGGCCGACGACCTGGCCGCTCTGGTTGGCGAAGGCGGCGAGCCCGAACAGCGGCAGCCGCAGCGGGGGCGCCACCGCCTCGGCGATGATCGCCACGTGCACGCTCCCGTACGCGGCCCGGACCGCGCCGAGCAGGCCGGCCGCCACGATCGCCGGCAGCGCCCGGGGAACCGCCGCCGGTACGGCGATGAGCGCCGCGCCGGCCAGCGTGAGCCCGATCAGCATGGTGCGTCGGGCCAGCACGTCCAGCCAGCCGCTGAACACGGTCGCGACAAGAAGCGCGGGCAGCGCCCGGGCGGCGTACACGGCGGCCGGCCCGAGCACCGAGCGCGTCTGGTCGTAGGCGAGCAGCAGCAGGGCGGCCAGCCCGACGAAGTCGCCCAGCTCGGAGATGCCCCGGGCGACAAGCAACCGGGACGCGACCGGGTGCCGGAACAGCGCGCGGTAGCCGGGGGCGGGCGTCGCGGTGTCGGTCATCGCTTCGACGGGTCCGCTTCCTCGACCCGCAGCGGTGCGACCGCCATGCCGCTCATCCCGACCTCCGCACGCGCCGGCGGCCCATCCCGCCGCCCCAGGCATGGACTCAGTTCGATCAGGAACCTACTCCCTCCCGGCCCGTACGGCAGCCCCTGTCCTTTGCCCCGCAGGTCAGGTAGGCGTCACTTCTGCCAAACCGCCGGTCGGTCGGGCGCGCCCCGGCTCTCCGACACCCGGTGCCCACGTGGGACGACATTCCGGAAAGGCGGACCGCTGTGAGGCAGCCGACCGTTTCCCCAGCCCTCGGCCGGCGTTAGGGTCGAATAGCATCTGACTCATTACATCCGGGAGGTCGACCGTGGCCGCACTGCGCCAGTACCTGGGCGTCTGGCGGGTCCCCGGCGCGCCGCTGCTGCTGATCCTCGGCATCGTCGGCCGGCTCGGGATCGGCATGACCCCGCTGGCGCTCCTGCTCGTGGTCGCGCAGGTCACCGGCCGCTACTCCCTCGCCGCAGTCGCCGGCGGCATCTACGCGCTCTCCGGCGCCGCGCTCAGCCCGGTCGCCGGCCGCGTCGCTGACCGGGTGGGCCCCACGCCGGTGCTGCTGGCCACCGCACTGGCCCACCCGCTCGCCCTGCTCGGGCTCCTCGCCGCCAGCCGCTCCGGCGCCGCCAACCTCGCCCTGATCTACCTGGCCGCGGGCGTCGCCGGTGCCACGTACCCACCGCTGACCGCCGCGATCCGGGGCGCCTGGAACGACCTCACCGCGCCGGCCACCGGCCGAGGCCACCTGCGCAACACCGCGCTCGCCGCCGAGACGTCCCTGTTCGAGATCGTCTTCGTGCTCGGCCCGCTGCTGGTGGCCGGCTTCGTGCTCGTCGCCGACGCCTCCGCCGCGCTGCTCGGCGCCGCCGTGGTCACCCTGGTCGGCACCGGCTCGGTCGCCCTCGGCCGGGTGATGCGCGCCTGGCGCCCACACCCGCGCGAGCACCACGCCCGAGGACTCGGCCCGCTGCGGGTCGGCGGCTTCCCCGCCCTGCTGGTCTGCGTGGCAAGCCTCGGCATCGCGTTCGGCGCCTCCGGCGTGATCGTGCCGGCCTTCGCCGGGGACACCGGCGCCGAGGACCCGGAGAGCCTGGCCGGCCTGCTGCTCGCCGTCTGGGGCATCGGCAGCGCCGCCGGTGGCTTCTGGTTCGGCGTACGCAAGCCGGCCGTCAACATGACCCGCCAGTTCGCCTGGCTGCTCGGCACCGTGGCGGCCAGCTTCGCCGTCTTCGCGGTCATGCCCGGCCCGGCCCCGCTCGGCGTCGCGCTGGCGCTCGGCGGCGCCGCCATCGCCCCCGCGCTCACCCTGGAGAACACGCTCGTCGGGCGGATCGCCCCGGCCGGCATGCTGAACGAGGCGTACACCTGGGTGGTCACCATGTCGGTGGCGGCGAGCGCCGCCGGAGGCGCCGTCGCCGGCCTGATCGTCGACCACGCCGGTGGCGTGCCGTGGGCGTTCGTCTTCGCCGGGGCGGCGGTCGCCGTCGGGGCCGCGGTCGCCGCGCCACCCCGCGGTCCGATCGCCCGGGCCGAGGCGACCGCGGTACGCGCCGAACAGTCGCTCGCCGCCTGACGGTCACGTCGCAGCGGGCTCAGGTCGCGCACCCGATCGGTGTCCCGGCCGGCGCGCGGCTACCGGTAGTTGGTGAACTGGAGCGCGACCCCGAAGTCCTCGCCCTTGAGCAGCGAGATGACGGCCTGGAGGTCGTCCTTCTTCTTTCCGGTGACGCGGAGCTGATCGCCCTGGATCTGCGCCTGGACGCCCTTGGGGCCCTCGTCGCGGATCTTCTTGCTGATCGCCTTCGCCTTGTCCATGTCGATGCCCTGGATGACCTTGGCGTCGATCTTGAAGGTCTTGCCGGAGGACCTCGGGTCACCGGCGTCCAGCGACTTCAGGGAGATGTTCCGCTTGACCAGCTTCTCCTTGAAGACGTCGAGGGCGGCCCGCACCCGCTCCTCGGTCTCCGCCTGGAGACTGACCGCCTCCTCACCCGACCAGGAGATCTCGGCGCCGGTGCCGCGGAAGTCGAACCGCGTCGCGAGCTCCTTCTCCGCCTGGCGGAGGGCGTTGTCGACCTCCTGACGGTCGACCTTGCTCACGATGTCGAAGGACGGGTTCGCTGCCATGCTCATGCTCCTGCTGTCCGGCGGTGTGTCCTGTTCCGTCCCGCACTGACCAGCGTGGGACACCCCGACGGTACCCCGTTGCGATGGGGCGGGGGGCAACCGCTATCCTTGCTTCCGCCGCCGCGTTGCGACGCGGTGGGGTGCCCTGGCGGGTTGCCCGAGCGGCCAATGGGAGCGGACTGTAAATCCGTCGCGAAAGCTTCAGAGGTTCGAATCCTCTACCCGCCACCAGGTGCAGATACGGCCCCTGACCAGCAGAGATGCTGATCGGGGGCCGTTGTCGTTGATCTAGCCGAGTCCGGCTGAGTCCAGCCGTTCACAACTGGTTGTGGGCAGATGGTGGGCAGGTCGATCTTGCCGCCTGAGCGCTCTTCTGGGGCTGTGAACGCTTGGGCTGGCCGTGAGGGTCCGGTCGCAGGCGCCATGCGTGTAGCGACCGGCTGAGGGCTTCCGGAGTGAGGTGTCGCCGGCTGCGGGCGATAGGGCGGGGGCAAGCCAGTCCCGGGGTTGGACTGGCGCGGCAGTCGGAAGCCCTGACCGTCGACCAGGCCGACCGGTTCGGCTTCCGTACCGCCTGGCCGTGATCGTGCCGCGGGGCCGGATCAACAGACTCGGGGCGGCGGTCCGGCGGCAGTCGGTGGCTCTCCGCCCCGCGCCGCGCGGAGCGCGGCGCCTTGATCCAAAACAGAGGAAATCGGCAGCAGCGCACGCACGCGCGCAATAGGTGACGCACACGGAGCCACTACAGCGGCGCGATCACAGTCGGGCAGGTCCTGAGACCCCGACGGCGGGTCACCACACAGCGGAGCTACCTCGCTGTCCACCTCACCCGCGCCAGCAGTGCGCCAGCGCCGGTGCATTCGCCTCCGGGGGGCCCATAGCAAGACACGGGACCGAGGACTTTCGGGCAAGCCATCTCCGTTAGGGCGCCAACTGCCGCTGCGCACCGTCTAGGGACTGTGTCGAAGTCGGTCACAGCCACTCGTTGATCGCGGCGATGTGCACGGTGGCCTCGTAGCGGACGGCGAGTTTGTCGAAGCGGGTGGCCACGGCACGGTGGCGTTTGAGGCGGTTGATGCCGCACTCCACGGCGTGACGCTGCCGGTACCGCTGGGGGTCGAAGGCCGGTGGCCGGCCGCCCTTGGACCCCTTCTTACGCCGGTTCGCGTCCTGATCGGCCTTCGACGGGATCGTCGCGGCGATCCCACGTCGACGCAGATAGCGGCGGTTGGCCTTCGACGTGTACGCCTTATCAGCCAGGACCCGGTCCGGGCGGGTCCGGGGCCGGCCACCGCCGAGACGGGGCACCCGGATCCCGTCAAGCACCGGGATGAACTGCGGGCTGTCCCCGCGCTGCCCGGCGGTCAACACGATCGACAGCGGCTTCTGCCCCTGCTCACATGCCAGGTGCACCTTCGTGGTCAGCCCACCGCGCGAGCGACCGAGCGCATGGTCGTCCGGCTCGACCGTGACCCCGCCCGGCGGCTCGACCTGCAGATCCCCCTTTTACGCGCCCCAGCGGCGTGCTGATGCGCCCGAGCGACCGTCGAGTCCACCGACACGTCCCACACGACGCGTCCGCCCCCGTCAGCCAGGGCCTGTAACACGGTCAGGATCGTCGCCCAGGTCCCATCGCGCTGCCAACGCCGGAACAGCGCGTACACCGCCGCCCAGGACCCGTAACACTCCGGGACGTCCCGCCACGGGGCACCAACCCGTACCCGCCACCGAATCCCATCAATGAGCTGCCGTTTCGTCCATGTCGACGGCCGACCCGGCCGACGCCCCGCAGGCAGCAACGGCTCCAGCGCCGCCCACTGTGCGTCGGTCAGGTCATGCCGCCTCGTCACCGCTAGGGTGTCCACGAGGTCTCCGGTGTTCGGGTTCTGCTTGGTCGCTGAACCAGATACCGGAGACCTCGCTACATCTCGAACACCGACACGCCAAGACCCTCACCCAACAACTCAAGCCCTGGCACCGACTTCGACACAGGCCCTAGTCGGCGAGCAGCGTCTGCAACCGGGGCGTGACGCCCCACCGGTCCACCAGCTCGCGGTATTCGGCGCGGTGCTCGTCGGTCGGCGCGCCCGCCGTCCGGCGAGCGCGGATCAGCAGGTTACGCGGGGTGTGCTGCGAGTCGACGAACTCCACCACCTCGGCGCGGTAGCCGTGCAGCCGGAGCAGCCCGGCCCGTAGCGCGTCGGTGAGCACGTCGGCGAAGCGTTCCCGCAGGATGCCCTGCCGGGTGAGCAGCGCGTCCGGCCCGGTGGCGGGGCGGGCCCGGAGCTGGGCGGCCAGGTCGTGGTGGCAGCACGGGGCGGCGAGCACCCAGCGGGCGCCCCAGCGCACCGCCCGGGCCAGCGCCTCGTCGGTCGCCGTGTCGCAGGCGTGCAGGGCCAGCACCAGGTCGGGGGCCGGCTCGACGGACGCCTCGGCGATGGTGCCGGCGACGAAGCTGACCCGGTCGGCCCAGCCCAGCCGCTCGGCCAGCTCGGTGTTGCGGCGGCGCTGGTCCTCCCGGACGTCCACCCCGACCAACGTCACGTCCAGGCCGCGCCCGGTCAGGTAGCGGTGGGCGGCGAAGGTCAGGTAGGCGTTTCCGCAGCCCAGGTCCACCACCCGCAGCGGGCCGGTGCGGTCGTCGGGGAGGGTCGCGGCAAGCGCCCGGAGGAACGCGTCGACCTGTCGGCGCTTGGCCGCGGATCCGCCGATGACGGCGAACAGCGGATCACCCGGGTCGAGGAGCCAGTCCTTGGCGCGGTCGTGTCCGCCGGGCTCGGCGACCGGCCGGCTGGCGGCGGCGCGGTGCACCTGGGCCTCGCCGGACTTGGTCACCCGGAGCTGGAGCGTGGTGTCGGCGGTCTCCACGTGCCAGTTGCCGAACGGCTCGGCGAGCAGCTCGTCGACGGCGGTGCCGGCCTCCGTGCCGGGGGCGACGTTCCGGGTGTGCGGCCGGGCGCCGTCGGAGGTGGCGATCTGTAGTCGGTTCCCGGCCTTGAGGGTGACCGGGCGCAGCTCCGCGCGAACCACCGAGGGGCGCTGCCCGCGCCGCCGGCCGGCGGCCACGGCCCGGGTCAGGCCCGGGTCGAGCAGCAGTGCCCGTACCTCCCGCAGCGCCGTGTCCAACGGTTCCGGCATGCCTGTCCTTCCTTCTTCTCGCTGCCCCACCTCATGATCGCCCGGCCGCGACTCGAGGCCGGTAGGGCAGGGAACGGCCCCCGGAGTTGGTGGGTCCGGGGGCCGTGGGTGTCGTACGTCAGTCGGCGGTAGGCGTGTCGGCCGAGGTGGCGGAGCTGCGACGGCGACGGCGACGGCGCGGCTTGGTGGCGGTCTCGCCTCCCTCGCCGGTGGCGGTGGGGCCCGCCTCGGCGGGCGCGGCCTCGGCGTTGATCACTGCGGTCGGCTGCTCGCCGGCCACCGTCTCGCCCGCCCGACGGCGGCGCCGACGACGCGGGGTGCGGGTGCCCTCGTCCGCGCCGGTGGTCGCCTCGCTCTCGGCGGGCCCGCCGGCGGTATCGCCCCCGCCGCCGCGCCTGCGCTCCCCGCCGCGACCGCCGCGGCCACGGCCGTCGCCGCGTTCGCCGCCCCGGCCACGGCTGTCACCGCGTCGGCCGTCCCGCCGCGACCGCCCGCCGCCCAGGTCCTCCTCGACCTCGGCGGAGAGGCCGGCGCGGGTGCGTTCGGCGGTCGGCAGGGTGTCGCTGACGTCCCGGGAGATGTCCAGGTCGGTGTAGAGGTGCGGGGAGGTGTGGTAGGTCTCCGGCGGCTCGGGCATGTCCAGCCCGAGGGTCTTGTCGATGATCCGCCAGCGGGGCATGTCGTCCCAGTCGACGAACGTCACCGCGACACCGCTCGCCCCGGCCCGGCCGGTGCGGCCGATCCGGTGGGTGTAGGTGTCCTGGTCCTCGGGGCAGTCGTAATTGATCACGTGGGTGACGCCGGTGACGTCGATGCCCCGGGCCGCCACGTCGGTGGCGACAAGCGTGTCGATCTTGCCGGCGCGGAACGCCCGCAGCGCCCGCTCCCGGGCGCCCTGGCCCAGGTCGCCGTGCACGGCCGCCACGGCGAAGCCGCGGAAGTCGAGGTCCTCGGCGACCCGGTCGGCGGCCCGCTTGGTGCGGCAGAAGATCATGGTCAGCCCGCGCCCCTCGGCCTGGAGGATCCGCGCCACGATCTCGACCTTGTTCATCGAGTGGGTGCGGTAGGCGAGCTGCTGGGTCTGCGGCGACGGGCCCGTCTCGGCGGTGTGCCCGGCGTGGATGGTCACCGGCCGGCGCAGGAAGCGTCGGGACAGCGCGACGATCGGGTCCGGCATGGTGGCCGAGAAGAGCATCGTCTGCCGGTCCTCCGGCAGCATCGCGAGGATCTTCTCGACGTCGTCCAGGAAGCCCAGGTCGAGCATCCGGTCGGCCTCGTCGAGGACGAGCGCGCGGACCCGGTCGAGTCGCAGGTGCTTCTGCTTCTGCAGGTCGAGCAGGCGGCCGGGCGTGCCGACCAGGATCTCGACGCCCTTGCGCAGCGCCTCGATCTGCGGCTCGTACGCCACGCCGCCGTAGATCGGCAGCACCCGGATGCCCCGGGTGCGACCGGCGGCGTCGAGGTCCTTGGCGACCTGGATGCCCAGCTCGCGGGTGGGTACGACGACGAGCGCCTGCGGCACGCCGTCGCTCCCCTCGGACGGGGCGAAGACCCGCTCCAGCAGCGGGATGCCGAAGCCGAGCGTCTTGCCGGTGCCGGTCGGGGCCTGCCCGATCAGGTCGACGCCGCGCAGGCCGATCGGCAGCGCGTATTCCTGGATGGCGAAGGCGCGGGTGATGCCCGCGGCGGCCAGGGCCTCGACGGTTTCCTGGCGGGCGCCGAGGTCGGCGAATGTGGGTGCCTCCGGGGGGACCGGAGCTGTGGGGGCCAGTGGCTGGCCGGAGATCTGCTCACTCATGTGGATGTGGGGGTGCCCTCTCGTGGTGCGCCCCTCATGTCCTCAGGGCGCGGACGGTTTGGCGCGGGCCACGCGGTCGGGGGCGGTTTCGCCGAGCCGGACCGGGCCGCACGCGCGCCGGGGACCGGTGCTGATCAGCGGGGCTGACCAGGTCGATGCCCACGGCAACTGTTTCATCCTACCCGAACAGCCCGCGGGGCGTCCCGATTCCGGGTGCCGGCGGGCCACTGGGGGGCGCTGTATGTGAGGTGCATCACATGGAGAGATGGTGGCCGCGGCGGGTGACCCCCGCCACGGCGACCGGTGCGACCTGGGTCAGCGGACGGTGAACCCGACCGCGCGGGGCGAGGCCTCCGCGATCTCGACGTAGGCGACCTTGCCGACCGGCACGATGACCCGACGGCCCTTCTCGTCGGTCAGGGAGAGCGTGCCCTCACTCCTGGCGAAGGCGTCGGTCACGATCTGCTCGATCTCGGCCGGCGACTGCGCGCTCTCCAGGACCAGCTCCCGCGGCGCGTACTGCACGCCGATCTTGACCTCCACTGTGCCTCCTCAACTGGGGCGAAAAAGCCACCGTGGGAAGGCTATCCGATCGGGCGGGGCGATGGTCAGGCTGACTCACCCTGCAGCGGGAAGCTGGCGATGCCGCGCCAGGACAGGGCCGCGACCAGCGCCTCCGCCTCCGGCTTGGCCACCTGCCGGCCGCCCGCCAGCCAGAACTGGGCGGCCGTCTCCGCCGCGCCGACCAGGCCGGAGGCGAGCAGCTCGGCGTGCGCCCGGCTCACCCCGGTGTCCGAGATGATGGTGTCGGTGATCGCCGCGATGCAGCCCTGCTCGACCCGCTCGACCCGCTGCCGCACGGCCGGGTCGTTGCGCAGGTCGGACTCGAAGACCAGCCGGAACGCCTCGCTCTCGTGGTCGACGAAGTCGAAGTATGCCCGCACGGCGGCGCCGACCCGCTCCTTGTTGTCCTGCGTGCCGCGCATCGCGTCGTGCACCTTGGCGACGATGGCGTCACAGTGCGTGTCCAGCAACGCCAGGTAAAGCTCCATCTTGCCGGGGAAGTGCTGATAGAGAACGGGCTTCGAGACGCCGGCCCGCTCGGCGATGTCGTCCATCGCGGCGGCGTGGTAGCCGTGCGCGACGAACACCTCCTGAGCAGCGGCGAGCAGTTGTTTACGGCGCGCCGAGCGGGGCAGGCGGGTGGGCCGACCGGCGGTCTGGGCACCGTTCCCCACTGCGGTCATGGGAACCTCCGAGTATCTGCGTCGAGCCGGCACGTAACGCCCGAACCGGACCGGGTTCGTGAACCCGTCGCGGAATTGGCCCGCCGCTGTAACTTATCGCCACTGTCACCACACGGTAGCCTCAGCGGGGGCGACCAAGGAGCGCGCGGTGAGTGAAACAGGGCAACCCGGAGCCCCCACCCCGGGAGAGCACGGCGACGGGACGGGCCAGCAGGACGACCCGGCCCGCACCGGCGGTGGTTGGGCCCCCCCGGCGAACGGCTGGTCCCGCGGGACTCCGGCGCCCGGCGGCTGGCCCTACAGCGACCTGGGTGGCGGTTGGGCCGCCTCCTCGCCCCGGCACGGCGACCTGCCGGCCCCGTTGCCCGGTCATGTGGCCGGGGAGCCGGCGGTCCACGCCAACGGCCGGCACGTCAACGGCGTGCGCCACGCCGGGGAGGAGTCGTCCGTGACCCGCCAGGCCCCGGTGAGCGCCCCGCCGGTGGCGGAGCCGCCCCGGGAGAGCGACGGCGACCGGCTGGCGGTGCCGGCCCCGCGCCCCACGCCCGCGATCGAGCAGCAACCCGACCCGACCGACTCCGCCGGCTCGCGGCACGCCTCGGACGACACGTCCGCCCACCGGGTGTCCCGGTGGGCGGAGAGCGGTCCGACCTCCGCGCCCCCGGCGCTCCAGGTGCCGCCGGTCGGCGCCGCCGCCTCCGGCTTCGAGATGCCGCCGGGCTTCCACGCGCCCACCGTCGACCCCGCGCTGTCGTCCCGCCAAGGCTGGTCCGGCCGGGGCCCGGTCGACCCGCCGGCCGCCGGCGCGGGCCATGCCGACCAGGCCCCGGCGGACCCGGCGGCGCACCGCCCGGCCGACCCGCGCCCGCCTGACGGGCCGCGCCCGCCTGAGGGGCCGCCGGCCGCCACTGACCACCGAGGCGCCGACCCCCGGGCCGCCGCCGGCTCCCGGGGAGCCGGGTCCGACGACCCGACCACGGGCGGCGAGCCGGACTGGCCCGGCCCGTCCTGGAACCGTCCGAGCTGGGGCGACGGCTGGGCGCCGCCGTGGGCCCGCACCGACGAGCCGGTCGGCCACCGGGCGACCCGCGACGACGAGCCCGCCGACCGGCGACCCCGGGACGACGAGCCGAGCGGTCGCCGCGCCGCCCGCGCCGCCGAGTGGGCGCCCGAGCCGGTGCGGCCGTACGAGCCGGCCCGCGTCGAGCCGCCCGCCGGCTACGAGCCGCCCCGGCCCGAGCCGGTCCGGCCGTACGAGCCGGTGCGCGCGGAGTCGGCCGCCGGTCACGAGCCGCCGTACCCCGAGCCGACCCGGCCGTTCCGACTGCCCCGCGAGGAACCGCGGCCGGGTTACGAGCCCCCCGAGCGGCCCTCCTGGGCCGGACCGCCGGTGCCGGTGACCCCGTTCGGTGGGTCCGCGCGTCCCGAGCCGACCGGCGCGCCGGTCTCCCGGGAGGCGCCCGCCGCCTACGCCCCGGCCGCCGACGAGCCGGCGTACGCCCCCGGGCCGACCGCCGACGAGCCGGCGTACGCCCCGACCGCCGACGACGGGGCGTACGCGCCCGCGCCGACCGCCCGGGCCGCCGGTGAGCCGGCGGACGGGCCGCGCCGCGTGCCGGACCGCTCGACCGCCGAGCCGGCCGGTGTCCGGCCCCTCTCCGCGGTGCCCGCGACGGGTGGGACGGCGCGGTTCGACCCGGCGCCCGCGCCCCGCCCGAGCAGCGCCCCGCCCTACACCGCCCGCCGGTCCGCCCCCGAGCCGCCGGCCGTCGGCGCGGTCGCCGAGCCCCAGCCGGGTGATCCGGCCCCGGCGGTGCTGCCGCAGCGCGTCCCCGCCGAGCCGGACGTGCCCGTCGTGCCGGAGCCGCCGGCCGTGGAACCGTCCGCGGAAACCCCCGAACTCGCCCGGATCGCCACCCACCTGCGCCGGGACGACGAACCCGCACCGTTGCGCGAGCGGCCCGAGGGCTTCGACGTCAACGCCATCCTGGACGCCGTCCGCGAGGTCGCCGGCGTCCGGGACGCCGCGCTCCGCCGCACCCCGGCCGGCGCGCACAGCCTCCGGCTGGACCTGGCCGACGGCGCGGACCCGGCCGACGTGAGCCGGCTGGTGGCCCGCCTGCTCCAGGAGCGGATGGGCCTGGCCGCCGCGCCGCAGAACCTGCCCGGCGCGCCGCCCGTACCGCCGCCGCCGGTGCGCCGCCGGTCCGCGACGCCGCGCGCCGACCGGCTCGCCGAGCTGGCCGAGGGCCGATCCGGTACGCCGCAGCCGCGCGCCGACGACCAGTCCGTCGCCCCGACCCGGGATGCGGGGTCGGCCGGCCCCGGCGAGGACGACACGTCGGCGCGGGCCGGCGCGGGGCGGCCGACGTCGAGCCGCCCGACCGGGAACCGCTCCGGCGAGGGCCGGCCCGGCGGGGTGGAGTCGCGCACCGGTCGACCGGCCGACGTGCCGGTGGAGGAGACCGAGCCGGGCGAGCCGCCGCGCCGCCGCCGGCAGACCACCCACCGCGGTCGGGCCACGGTGGACGACACCTCGCTCGCCGCCGCGCCGACCGGCATGTCCACCGGCAGCCCGGTCACGCTCGGCACCTCGTACTCCGGTGGGCAGATGACCACGACGGAGACCGCGCCGTCGCGACCGCTTGACCCCGGCGGCGCGCCGGGTCCCCGGGTGGTGATCGACCACGTGCTGGTGAGCACGTTCGGGCTGGACGCCACCACGGAGGTCCGCCTGATCGCCGGGGACCGGGCGGCCGAGGGGCACGCGACCGGGCCCGCCGTCGACGGGTACGTGCTCCGGCTCTGCGCGGTGGCCGCGGCCGTCGCGGTGGACGAACTGCTCGGCGGCGAGGCGCCGGCCGGCGAGCGGGGCCGGTGCTTCGTCGAGCACGCCGCCGTGGTGCCGTTCGGCAACTGCGAGGTGGCGACCGTGGTGGTGCTGCTGGTCTGCGACGGTTGGGTGGAGCAGCTGGCCGGTTCGGCGCTTGTGGCCGGCGACCCGCGGCAGGCCGTGGTCCGGGCCATGCTGGCGGCGGTCAACCGGCGCCTGGAGGCGCTGCTCGCCTGAGGAGTGTGCGGCCGGCGTCGGTGCGGGGAAGACTGGAGACATGAAGCGTGCCGCACTCTGGCCGGACCATGTCCTCCCCGCACACCAGGTCCCGCCGCCGTGGCCCGGCCGGCACGTGCCGCTCGACGGCACGCTCGTCCACGTCCGGGACACCCCGGCCACCGCGCCCGGCGCCGAGCCGGCGCTGTACGTGCACGGCCTCGGTGGCTCCGCGCAGAACTGGACCGACCTGGCCGGCCTGCTCGCGGGCCGGCTCGACGGCCAGGCGATCGACCTGCCCGGCTTCGGGCGCAGCGAGCCCGGGCGGCGGTACACGATCCCGGCCTTCGCCGACCGGGTGGTCCGCTGGATCGAGCACAGCGACCGGGGGCCGGTGCACCTGTTCGGCAACTCGCTGGGCGGCGCGGTCGCGGTGCGGGTGGCGGCGCTGCGGCCGGATCTGGTCCGCACGCTCACGCTGATCTCGCCGGCCCTGCCGTTCCTGGACTTCCGGCGTTCGTTGCAGGGGCGGATGCTGCCGGTGCTGGTGATCCCCCGGGGGGAGCGGCTGGCCGCCTGGCGGCTGGCGCAGCTCGCCCCGGAGGTGATGGCGCAGCAGGTGATGGAGTCGTGCGTCGCGGACCTGACCCGGATCAGCGAGCAGCGCCGGCAGGAGGCGATCGAGGAGATCCGGATCCGGTACGAGGCGGCGCACTACGCGGCGGCCTACGTCCGCACGTTCCGCGGCCTGGTCGGTAGCTTCCTGCGGTCGTACCTGCCGGGCGCGGGCGCGCTCTGGCGGCAGGCCGCGGCGGTGCGGGTGCCCACGCTCGTGGTGGGCGGCCGGCAGGATCGCCTGGTCGACGTACGGGTCGCCCCGCAGGCCGCCCGGGTGATCCCGGACAGCCGGCTGCTGATGCTCGACGGTGTCGGGCACGTGGCGCAACTGGAGGTGCCCCGGACCGTGGCGCGGGCGGTGCTGGCGTTGCTCGCCGATGCGGCGCCGGACGGTTCCTCACCGGGAGCCGCCGGCCCGGCGGCGGAGGCGGCCGAGGCAGCGGAGGCGGCCGAGGTGCCGGAGGTCGCCACGCCGGGGTCGAACGGGCGGTAACCGCAGGCCACGGCCCTGGTCGCCGGAACGGCGGAGCGCGAAAGCGGGCGTGACGTGGCAGGCTGAGCCGGATGCCCAGCTCCCGCCGTCCGCGCGCCGCGCGGTTCACGCCCCGCGTCCACCGATGGCGTGCCGTCGCCGTGGTCTGCGCGTTTCTCGCCACCGCCGCGGTCGGCGTCGGCGTGGCGTTGCGACTTCCGCCGGCCGGCGCGGACGAGATGGTCACCGACGGGTTCGCGGCGCAGCCCCCGGGCCCCGCGCAGCCCCCGGGTCCTGCGGCGCCGTCGGCGAGCGTCCCGCCGTCGCCGAGCCCGTCGGCCGGGCCGGTGCTGGCGCTGCCCGGTCCGGTGCCCTCCCACGGCCGGGGCAGTTTCGGGTACGACGCCCGGTCCGGCGACGTGCTCGGCCGGGCCGGGGCGGTCCGGCGGTTCCGGGTGGCGGTGGAGAACGGCTCCGGTGAGCAGGCGGTCGCCTTCGGCGACGCGGTGCAACGGGCGCTGGCCGGGCCGGGGAGCTGGGTGGACGGCGGCCGGCTGCGGTTGCGGCGGGTCGCGCCGGGCGGCCGGTACGACTTCACGATCTATCTGGCCACCCGGGACACCGCCGGCCGGCTGTGCGGGGCGGGTGGGATCGACATCCGCAAGGGCGGCGTGCCGTACACGTCCTGCCGGCTGCCCGGCAAGGTGGTGATCAATCTGGATCGGTGGCGGACCTCCGCGCCGCACCTGGTCGCGGCCGGGATGCCGCTCGACGCCTACCGGCTCTACGTGGTCAACCACGAGGTGGGGCATCAGCTCGGGCACCACCACGAGGCGTGCCCGGGTGCCGGCAGGGCCGCGCCGGTGATGCAGCAGCAGACCCTGTTCCTCGACGGATGCCGGCCGAACCCGTGGGCGTACCTGCACGGGAAGCGGTACTCCGGCCCGTCGTTGTGAAGGTTATTCGCGGCTTAGAAGGCAAAAGCAGCTAAATGCCCGAATTGCGTGGCACGCTGGGGGCATGACGTACGACCCGCCGGAACGCCCCGGGCTGCGCCGGATGCGCCGCCGCCGCCGACGGTCGGTGCTGCTGCTGGCGATGCTGCTCGCGGCCGGCGGCGGAGCGGCGGGAATCACCCGGCTGAGCGAGCCGACGCGGCCCGCCCGGGTCCCGCTCGCCGCCGAGCCCACCCTGATGCCGGACGCCGACACCGACCACCGGCCGGCCCCGACCGGCTATCCCACCGCCGGCCCCGGCACCTTCACGGTGGCCCAGGGACGATCGGCGGTACGCGGCGACGGCGGCCCGCTGCGCCGCTACCGGGTCGAGGTCGAGCGGGGTACGGGGCAGGACGCGGACGGGTTCGCCGCCACCGTCGACTCGGTGCTCGGCGACCCGCGTAGCTGGATCGCCTCCGGGCAACTGCGCGTGCAACGGGTGCCCGAGGCCGCCGCCGCCGACTTCACCATCTATCTGGCCACCCCGGTCACCTCCGAGCGGATGTGCGCCGAGGGCGGCCTGCACACCGAGCGGTACACCTCGTGCCGCCTGCCCGGGCGGGTCGTGCTCAACCTGGCGCGCTGGATGACCGCGGTGCCCGACTACGGCGCCCCGCTCGACGTCTACCGCACGTACGTGATCAACCACGAGGTCGGGCACGAGTTCGGCGAACTGCACCAGGCGTGCCCCGCGCCCGGCCTCCCCGCCCCGGTGATGCAGCAGCAGACGTACGGGCTGGACGGCTGCGTGCCGAACGCCTGGCCGTACGTCGACGGGGTCCGCTACTCCGGCGAGCCGACCGACGGCGTCTGACGTTATTCCCGGTCCCGCAGTTCGGGCCGGGTGTCCCTCGTCATGGCCGATCCCCGCCTTCGCGAGCGACAATGGCGCGGTCCCACCGCCGATCCCGGGGAGTTCACCGTGTCGTTACCCCCGCTCGTCGAACCCGCCGCCGAGCTGACCGTAGACGAGATCCGCCGCTACTCGCGCCACCTGATCATTCCGGACGTCGGGGTGGAGGGGCAGAAGCGGCTGAAGAACGCCCGGGTGCTCTGTGTCGGCGCCGGCGGTCTCGGCTCGCCCGCCCTGATGTACCTCGCCGCCGCCGGTGTCGGCACGCTCGGCATCATCGACTTCGACACCGTCGACGAGTCCAACCTCCAGCGCCAGATCATCCACGGCGTCTCCGACATCGGCCGGTCCAAGGCCGAGTCCGCCGCCGCCTCGATCCGCGAGATCAACCCGCTGGTCCACGTGGAGATCCACAACACCGCGCTGGACCGGGAGAACGTCAAGGACATCTTCTCCCGGTACGACCTGATCGTCGACGGCACCGACAACTTCGCCACCCGCTACATGGTCAACGACGCGGCCGTGCTGCTCGGCAAGCCGTACGTCTGGGGTTCGATCTACCGCTTCGACGGCCAGGCGTCGGTCTTCTGGGCCGAGCACGGCCCCTGCTACCGCTGCCTCTACCCGGAGCCGCCGCCGCCCGGCATGGTCCCGTCCTGCGCCGAGGGCGGCGTGCTCGGCGTGCTCTGCGCCTCCATCGGGTCGATCCAGGTCAACGAGGCGATCAAGTTGCTCGCCGGCATCGGTGAGCCGCTCGTCGGCCGGCTGATGGTCTACGACGCCCTGGAGATGAGCTACCGCAAGATCAAGGTCCGCAAGGACCCGAACTGCGCGCTCTGCGGCGAGAACCCCACGGTCACCGACCTGCTGGAAGACTACGAGGACTTCTGCGGCGCGGTCTCCGAGGAGGCGCAGGAGGCGGTGGTCGACTCCACCATCACCGCGCTTGAGCTCAAGGAGTGGCAGGACGCCGGCAAGGACATCTTCCTGGTCGACGTCCGCGAGCCGGCCGAGTACGAGATCGTCCGGATCCCCGGCTCGACGCTGATCCCCAAGGGCGAGATCATCTCGGGCGAGGCGCTGGCGAAGCTCCCGCAGGACCGGCAGATCGTGCTGCACTGCAAGTCCGGCGTCCGGTCGGCCGAGGCGCTCGCCGCGCTCAAGGCGGCCGGATTCAAGGACTCGGTGCACGTGCAGGGCGGCGTGCTTTCCTGGATCAAGCAGATCGACCCGTCGCTGCCCGCGTACTGACGTCGATGTGAGCGGAGGCCCTCCCGGCGCGCCGGGAGGGCCTCCGTCGTCCGCTGATTTCTGGCCGAGCTACCGAGGCGGAACCGCGTCCACGCAGGTAGCGTCACCGCCGTGGTCGATCTGGAAGCGGCGATCGGGTTCGTCGTGGCACACGGTGACACGGTGGAGCGCGCCCGCCTGTCCCGGTTGCGCTCCGGCACGCCGGCACCGCCGGACCTGCTCGACGCGGCGGAGTCCGGCCGACTCCCCGGCGGCGGCTGGCCCGCCGTGCTCGACGGCGACGTCGCCTCCGTCGACGCGACCTGCTTCCGCCTGTCCGAGTTGGACGACCTCGGCGCGCTGGGCCGCCCCGCCGCCCGGCACGCGCTGGACTGGCTGGCCGCCGGTCAACTCGCCGACGGCGGCTGGGACGAGCACCGCTCGCTGGCCGGGTTCGCGCCGGAATGGGCCACGCCCGGTGATCCCGAGGCCCGGTTCTACCTGACCGCCGGCGCCGGCTTCTGGCTCACCGTGGCCGGGCTGGACGCCCGCGCCGCCGGCCCGCTCGACCACCGGGTCGGCGGGGCGTACGCCGGGGTGGTGCAGGCGGCGGCCCACACGCTCGCCGCGCAGCTCGGGCCGGACGGGAGCTGGCCGTCGTTCCTGCCGGCCGGGTGGCTGGCCGCGGCCGTGCTGCACCGCCAGCGCATGTACGACCAGTCGGCCCGGATCCAGGCGGTGCTCGCCGACCGGATCCCGGAGATGTCCCCGGCCGACGTGGCCTGGCTCGCCGCCACCCTGCGACGGGTGGAGGTGGGCGAGGAGCAGTGGCTGCTGGTGTCCGCGCGGCGGCGGCTGGCCGAGACCCAGCGCAGCGACGGTGGCTGGGACAGCGACGACGGTCACCAGTTCGACGTGCACACCACGCTGCGCGCGATCCGGGCCTGCCGCCCGGATACGTTCGAGGCCCCGCTCTCCGGCGCGCCGTTCGTGCTGCCGAGCAGCATCGCGCCGCCCGCCCTGCCGGCCCCGCCGGCCTCGTCCGCGCTGCCGGCCCCGCCGGCCTCGCCCGTGCTGCCGGCCCCGCCCGTGCTGCCGGCCCCCCGCTCCGCCCCGCCGGCGGCCGGGGCCACCCGGCCCGGCCTGCCCCCGGGCGACCCACCCGCGCCGTCCACCGGGGACCCCCTCCAGATGGCATGAAACCGGCGGTCAGCGCAGGTGGCCGTCGCCGGTGACGACGTATTTCGTGCTGGTCAGCTCCGGCAGGCCCATCGGGCCGCGGGCGTGCAGCTTCTGGGTGGAGATGCCGATCTCCGCGCCGAACCCGAACTCGCTGCCGTCGGTGAACCGGGTCGACGCGTTGACCATGACCACGGCGGCGTCCACCCGGGCCACGAACTCCCGGGCCGCCCGCTGCGAGTCGGTGACGATCGTCTCGGTGTGGCCGGTGCCGTACCGCCTGATGTGCGCGACCGCCGCGTCGAGCGAGTCGACCACGGCGACCGAGATGTCGGCGCTGAGGTATTCGGTGCCGAAGTCCTCCTCGGTCGCCGGGACCACCGCGGCGGAGTGGGCGGCCACCTCGGCGCTGCCGTGCACGGTCACCCCGGCGTCGGCGAACGCGGCCAGCACGGCGGGCAGAAACACGTCCGCGACCGCCCGGTGGACCACCAGCGACTCGGCGGTGTTGCAGGTGGACAGGCGCTGGGTCTTGGCGTTCAGCGTGATCGCCAGCGCCTTGTCGAGGTCGGCGGCGGCGTCGACGTACACGTGGCAGTTGCCCACCCCGGTCTCGATCACCGGCACGGTCGACTCCTCGACCATGGCGCGGATCAGCGACGCGCCGCCGCGCGGGATCAACACGTCGACCAGGCCCCGGGCCCGCATCAGCTCCTTGACCGACTCGCGCGAGCCGGCGTCGACGAGCTGCATCGCGTCCGCCGGCAGGCCGGCCGCGACGACCGCGTCGCGCAGCACCGTGACCAGGGCGGCGTTGGAGTGCGCCGCCGAGGACGAGCCGCGCAGCAGCGCCGCGTTGCCGGACTTCAGGCAGATGCCGGCCGCGTCGACTGTCACGTTCGGCCGGCCCTCGTAGACGACGCCGACCACCCCGAACGGCACCCGCACCTGGCGCAGCTCCAGCCCGTTCGGCAGGGTGGAGCCGCGTACCACCTCACCGACCGGGTCGGGCAGCGCGGCCATCTCGCGCAGCGCGTCGGCGATGGCGGCCACCCGGCCCTCGTCGAGGGCGAGCCGGTCCAGCACGGCCGCGCTCAGCCCGGCGTCGCGCCCGGCCGCCAGGTCCGTCGCGTTCGCGGCCAGGATCTCCGGGGTACGCGCCACCAGCGCGTCGGCCATCGCGTGCAGCGCGGCGTCCTTGGTGGTACGGGTGGCCGCGGCCAGTGCCTCCGCCGCGTCCCGGGCCCGTCGGGCCTGCTCGACGACGCTCATGATGCGCTCTCCTTCACAGAGGTGTTAGGCGGGGGCCCTTCTTATGCAGAATGCGTTAAGAAGGGCCCCCGCCTTACAACAAAACGAGGTCGTCACGGTGGACTACCTCGCGTTCGTAGGCCGGGCCCAGCGCCGCGGCCAGCTCCGACGTCGAGCGGCCGAGCAGCCCGGGCAGCTCCACCGCGTCGTAGTTGACCAGGCCGCGGGCCACCGGCGCGCCGGCGGTGTCGACCAGGTCCACCGGGTCCCCGGCGGTGAACGCGCCGTCGACGGCGGTGATGCCGGCGGGCAGCAGCGACTTGCGCCGGCCCACCACGGCCTGCACCGCGCCCGGGTCGAGGTGCAGCCGGCCGCGGGGGGCGGTGGCGTGCGCCAGCCAGAACAGCCGGGCGGCGGGGCGCCGGCTGCTGGCGTGGAAGAACGTGCCGACCGCCGTGCCGGCCAGCGCGTCGGCGGCCAGCGGCGCGGCGGTGAGCACCACCGGGATGCCGAAGCCGGTGGCGATCCGCGCCGCCTCGACCTTGGTGACCATGCCGCCGGTGCCCACCCCGGCCCGGCCGGTCCCGCCGACGTCGACGCCGGCCAGGTCGCCCTCGCCGTGCACCTCGGTGATCCGGGTGCTGCCCGGGCGGGCCGGGTCGCCGGTCCAGAGCGCGTCCACGTCGGAGAGGAGCACCAGCAGGTCGGCGTCGACGAGCGCGGCGACGAGCGCGGCGAGGCGGTCGTTGTCGCCGAACCGGATCTCCTCGGTGGCCACCGTGTCGTTCTCGTTGACGATCGGCACCGCCCGCAGGTCGAGCAGCTTGCGCAGGGTCCGGTAGGCGTTGCGGTAGTGCGCCCGCCGGGTCACGTCGTCGACGGTGAGCAGCACCTGCCCGACGGTGCGCCCGTGCCGGGCGAACGCGGTCGCGTACCGGCCGATGAGCAGGCCCTGGCCGACGCTGGCGGCGGCCTGCTGGGTGGCCAGGTCGCGCGGGCGCCGGGGCAGCCGGAGCGGGGCGAGACCGGCGGCGATCGCGCCGGAGGAGACCAGCACCACCTCGCGCCCGGCGGCGACAAGCGCGCCGAGCGTGTCGACGAGCGCGTCGACCCGGGCGTCGTCCAGGCCGCCCGCGGTGGTGGTCAGCGAGGACGAACCGATCTTGACCACGATCCGGCGGGCCGAGGTGACTGCTTCGCGCACCCGACCATTCTGCGCGTTGCGGTCCGCGAGGCCATGCCGCGTTCCCATATCGTGGCAGCTCGTGACACCTGACGAGTACGTCGAAGCGGTGCTGGAGCTGGTCGAGCGGATCCCGCCGGGTCGCGTGATGTCGTACGGGGCGGTGGCCGACGCGCTGGCCGAGCGGTCCGGGCGGGCGTCGGCGCGGCTCGTCGGTTCGATCATGGCCCGGCACGGCGGCGGGGTGCCGTGGCACCGGGTGGTGAACGCGGCCGGCCGGCTCCCGCCGGGGCACGAACGGGAGGCCCGGGCCCGGCTGCGTGCCGAGGGGTGCCCGCTGCGGGGGGAACGGGTCGACCTGGCGGCGGCTGCCTGGTCACCCGGGGAGCCCGACGAGCCCGGGGAACTGGCGGCCGGGATGTGATCCCGGCCATAACGTGAGTAGCATTCGGCTCCATGACTGCTTCGGGCCTGCCCCGCCGGGTGCACCTCGGGTATGCGTCGGGCTCCCTGGTCACCGGCGCGTTCGGGACCGTGCCCGGGCTGCTCCTGCTGCCCTACCTGACCGACACGCTGGGGGTGGCGGCCGGCGTGGCCGCGCTGCTGGTGCTGCTGCCGAAGGCGTGGGACGTGCTCGTCAACCCGGTCGCCGGGCGGATCTCCGACCGGACCCGCTCCCGCTGGGGCGCCCGCCGGCCCTACCTGCTCGGCGGCGGGCTGGCCCTGGCGGCGCTGTTCGCCGCGATCTTCGCCGCGCCGTTCGCGACCGGTCCGGCCGCCGCCGCGTACGTGGCGCTCGCGTTCCTGGCCACCGCCACCGCGTTCGCGTTCTTCCAGGTGCCCTACGTGGCCATGCCGGCCGAGCTGACCGCCGACCCGGCGGAGCGTACCCGGCTGATGACCTGGCGGGTCGCGGTGCTGGCGCTGGCCATCCTGGTCTCCGGCGCGGTGGCCCCGGCGGTGGTCACCGCCGGCGGCGACGGCGTCCCCGGCCACCGGTGGATGGGCCTGTTCGTCGCGGCGCTGATCGTGGTGGGCGCGGTCGGCGCGTTCCTGGGCACCCGGTCCGCGCCGGCCGGGACGGTGGGGGAGAGCGAGCCGAGCCTGCGCGCCCAGCTCACCGTGGCCGGCCGCAACCGGCCGTTCCGGTTGCTGCTGGTCTGCTTCGTGATCCAGTCCGCCGGGGTGGCCACCGTGCTGGCCGGCGTGAAGTACTTCGCCGACCAGGTGCTGCGCGCGCCGGACAGCGGCCCGACGCTGCTGTTCGCCTGCTTCGTCGCGCCGGCCCTGCTGGTCATGCCGCTCTGGAGCCGGGCCGGCGCCCGGCTCGGCAAGCGCACGTCGCTCGTCGCCGCGTCGCTGCTCTTCGCGGCCGGCGCGCTCGCCCTGGTCGCCGCGCCCGCGCTGCCGGCCGCCGGGGTGTATGCGGTGGTCGCGCTGATCGGCGTCGGGTATGCCGGCCAGCAGGTCTTCGCGCTGGCCATGCTGCCGGACTGCATCGCGTACGACACCGCGCGCACCGGCCGCCGCCAGGCCGGCGTGTTCACCGGGCTGTGGACCGCCGGGGAGACGTTCGGCCTGGCCCTGGGCCCGGGCATCTACGGCCTGGTGCTCCAGCTCTCCGGCTACGTCTCCTCGTCGACCGGATCCGCCGCCGCCCAACCGGCCACCGCCCGGCTCGGTGTGCTGCTCGGCTTCACCGTCCTGCCGGCCCTGCTGGTGGCCGCCCCGGTGGCGCTGCTGCGCGGCTACACACTCACTCCGGCCCATCTGACCGCCACCGCCGCGCAGGCGGCGCGGGCGTGACCCGTCCCGAGAGGAACACCCGATGACCGACACCGCAGGGACGGGCGCGCTGCCCGAACGGGGGCTGCCCGCCGCGCGGGTGCTGGACGAGATCCGGGCCCTGCGGGCCACCGACCGCCCGACGCACGGCGGCCGGCTGTTCGCCTACGTCTACGACCCCGGCGTCGCCGGGCTGGACGAGCTGGCCCAGGCCGCGTACGCGGAGAGCGCGCACGTCAACGGTCTCGACCCGACCGCCTTCCCGTCGCTGCTGGCGATGGAGAACACACTCGTCGCCGCCGCCGCCCGGTTGCTCGGCGGCGGCCCCGGCACCGGCGCGCCGGACGTGGTCGGCAGCGTCACCGGCGGCGGCACCGAGTCGCTGCTGCTGGCGGTCAAGGCGGCCCGGGACGCCCGCCCCGGCCTGGCCGAGCCGCGGATCGTGGCACCGGCCAGCGCGCACGCCGCGTTCGCCAAGGCGGCCCACTACCTGCGGGTGAAACTGGACGCGGTGCCCGTCGACCCGGTGACGCTGCGCCCGGAGGTGGCCGCGATGGCCGCCGCGATCCGCCCGGAGACGGTGCTCGTGGTCGCGTCCGCCCCGTCGTACGCGCACGGGGTCGTCGACCCGGTGGCGGAGATCGCCGCCGTCGCGGCGGCGGCCGGGGTGCGGTGTCACGTGGACGCCTGCTTCGGCGGCTGGGCGCTGCCCTGGCTGCGCCGGCTCGGCGCGCCGGTGCCGTCGTTCGACTTCGCCGTGCCCGGGGTCACCTCGATCTCGGTGGACCTGCACAAGTACGCGTACGCGCCGAAGGGGGTGTCGGTGCTGCTGCACCGGGATCCCTCGTTGCGCGCCCCGCAGTTCTTCGCGTACGCCGACTGGCCCGGCTACACGATGGTCAACCCGGTGATCGCCTCGACCCGGTCCGGCGGCCCGATCGCCGCCGCCTACGCCACGCTGCGCCACCTCGGCGCGGACGGCTACCTGCGGCTGGCCGCGTCGACCCGGGACGCGGTCGCCGGGCTGGCCGACGCGGTGCGGGCGACCGAGGGCCTGCGGCTGATGGCCGAACCGGAGTCCACCGTGGTCTGCTTCACCGCCGACGACCCGAAGCTTGACCTGTTCGTGCTCGTCGACGAGCTGACCGCGCGCGGCTGGCACACCCAGCCCCAACTCCGGTACGCCGGCCTGCCGGCCAGCGTGCACCTCACGGTGACAGCCGTGGTGGCCCCCCGGGTGGCCGAGTTCTCCCCGGTGCTCGCCGACGCGGTCGCCGCGGCCCGGGCCGCCGGCCCGGTGACGCTGCCGCCGGACCTGCTGGCGCTGGCCGGCGGCCTCACCCCGGAGGCGCTCACCCCGGAGCTGGTGGCCGGCCTGGCCGGCGGGCTCGGCCTGGGCGACGGCACCGGTGTGCCGGAGCGGATGGCGGTGGTCAACACGCTGCTCGACGCCGCCCCGGCGGCGCTGCGGGAGCGGCTGCTGGCGGAGTTCGTCGGGCTGCTCCAGCGCCCGGCCTGGTGAACGGTGACGCCCGGCCGGCGCGCACGCGCGCCGGCCGGGCGAGAGACGTCAGCCCGCGTCCGCCGCCCGCACGGTGAACGAGGTGGTGTTGTCGGCCGGGTTCAGGTCGGACACCGGGATACCCGGGAAGTAGCGGGCGCCGATGGTGAACGAGCCGGTGCCCAGCGAACCGGCCGGGGTGCCGGCGGGGGCCCGGAGCACCACGTCGAACGTGCGCTCCTCACCGGGCAGGAACCGCCCGCCCGGAACGCCGAACGAGTCCGGGAAGCTCGGGTCCACCGGCGGGTCGGTGGTCCACACGACCACCCCCGGCGGCAGGTTCGCCGCCACCTCCAGGCCGTACGACGGGGCGTCGTTGCCGTAGCGGACGGTGACCGGCATCCGGCCCTCCAGGGTTCCGTCGGCCCGTGGGGTCAGCGTCACGTTCCCGCCCCGGATGCTCGCGTCCGGCCGGGTGGCCTGCCGGTAGCCGCGGGGGTGGCGGAGGCTGCCCGTGGTGGACCGGAACAGCGTCTGGAACCGGGCCGTGTCCGTGATCTCGGTGCCGTCCTCGGTCCAGGAGCCCACCGCGATCGAGCCGCCGCGTGCGGTCATCGGGTAGTCGCGCGCCGTGGTCCAGACGTGGAAGTTGAACCGGAGGGTCTTGGTGCCCGGCGTCGGAACCCCGTTGGCGGAGCAGTGCATGACCACCCGGTTGCGCTCCAGCCGATCCGGGAGGCAGGGGTTGTCCCCGGGCTCGACGCCGACGAACGAGGCGCCGGCGGGTTCGGTGATGAACAGCTCCACCCCGGGGTCGGTCGGGCTCGGGTTGGTGAGCGTCGCGGTCAGCGTCCCGACGTATCCCCGGTCGGTCGGCGTCAACACCAGGCGCCCGGCGCTGATGCTCGGGCCGTCGGCCGTCGTGCGGTCCGCCGCGGTGGCGGGGGCGGTCAGCGCGAGCA